>NZ_JBVJFB010000020.1:0-1860 GCF_055588065.1 Streptomyces sp. NPDC046308 | reverse complement strand
TTCAGAACTAACACAGTGGACGCGAGCAACTGAGGACAAGCCCTCGGCCTATTAGTACCAGTCAGCTTCACCCGTTACCGGGCTTCCACATCTGGCCTATCAACCCAGTCGTCTACTGGGAGCCTTACCCTCTCAAGGAGGTGGGAATACTCATCTTGAAGCAGGCTTCCCGCTTAGATGCTTTCAGCGGTTATCCCTCCCGAACGTAGCCAACCAGCCATGCCCTTGGCAGGACAACTGGCACACCAGAGGTTCGTCCGTCCCGGTCCTCTCGTACTAGGGACAGCCCTTCTCAATATTCCTACGCGCACAGCGGATAGGGACCGAACTGTCTCACGACGTTCTAAACCCAGCTCGCGTACCGCTTTAATGGGCGAACAGCCCAACCCTTGGGACCGACTCCAGCCCCAGGATGCGACGAGCCGACATCGAGGTGCCAAACCATCCCGTCGATATGGACTCTTGGGGAAGATCAGCCTGTTATCCCCGGGGTACCTTTTATCCGTTGAGCGACGGCGCTTCCACAAGCCACCGCCGGATCACTAGTCCCGACTTTCGTCCCTGCTCGACCCGTCGGTCTCACAGTCAAGCTCCCTTGTGCACTTACACTCAACACCTGATTGCCAACCAGGCTGAGGGAACCTTTGGGCGCCTCCGTTACCCTTTGGGAGGCAACCGCCCCAGTTAAACTACCCATCAGACACTGTCCCTGATCCGGATCACGGACCGAGGTTAGACATCCAGCACGACCAGAGTGGTATTTCAACGATGACTCCACCCCAACTGGCGTTGAGGTTTCACAGTCTCCCACCTATCCTACACAAGCCGAACCGAACACCAATATCAAACTGTAGTAAAGGTCCCGGGGTCTTTCCGTCCTGCTGCGCGAAACGAGCATCTTTACTCGTAGTGCAATTTCACCGGGCCTATGGTTGAGACAGTCGAGAAGTCGTTACGCCATTCGTGCAGGTCGGAACTTACCCGACAAGGAATTTCGCTACCTTAGGATGGTTATAGTTACCACCGCCGTTTACTGGCGCTTAAGTTCTCAGCTTCGCACGCCCGAAAGCGCACTAACCGGTCCCCTTAACGTTCCAGCACCGGGCAGGCGTCAGTCCGTATACATCGCCTTACGGCTTCGCACGGACCTGTGTTTTTAGTAAACAGTCGCTTCTCGCTGGTCTCTGCGGCCACCCCCAGCTCACGGAGCAAGTCCGATCACCAGTGATGGCCCCCCTTCTCCCGAAGTTACGGGGGCATTTTGCCGAGTTCCTTAACCATAGTTCACCCGAACGCCTCGGTATTCTCTACCTGACCACCTGAGTCGGTTTAGGGTACGGGCCGCCATGAAACTCGCTAGAGGCTTTTCTCGACAGCATAGGATCATCCACTTCACCACAATCGGCTCGGCATCAGGTCTCAGCCTTATATGAGGGACGGATTTGCCTACCCCTCGGCCTACACCCTTACCCCGGGACAACCACCGCCCGGGCTGGACTACCTTCCTGCGTCACCCCATCGCTTACCTACTACAAGTCTGGTTCGTCGGCTCCACCACTTTCCTTTCCCCGAAGGGTCCGGAACGGCTTCACGGACTTAGCATCGCCTGATTCGATATTGGGCGTTTCAAAGCGGGTACCGGAATATCAACCGGTTGTCCATCGACTACGCCTGTCGGCCTCGCCTTAGGTCCCGACTTACCCTGGGCAGATCAGCTTGACCCAGGAACCCTTAGTCAATCGGCGCACACGTTTCTCACGTGTGTATCGCTACTCATGCCTGCATTCTCACTCGTGAACCGTCCACAACTAGCTTCCGCTGCTGCTTCACCCGGCACACGACGCTCCCCTACCCATCACA
>NZ_JBVJFB010000018.1:0-4746 GCF_055588065.1 Streptomyces sp. NPDC046308 | reverse complement strand
TGCTGTGTTCTTGCGTTTCCGACTCTATCAGACTCTTTCGGGCCCGATTTCCTCGGTGCTTTCCAGGTCCAGCCGCTTTCGCGCTTTCCCTTTCCGGCGATTCCGACTCTATCAGAAGTTCTCCACCGGATTTCCCCGGCTTCGATTCTCGAATGAAGAGTCGAGTGTCCCCACTCGAAAGCGTTCCTTGTGGGGGCTTGCTGCCGAGCGTGTCCGCTCCAGGCAACTTCTCGACTCTACAACCCGACCTGGGAGGTGTCAAAATCGCCTTGACTCCCGGGTCGGGCTCCCTCCGGACGCTCCCAGGAGCCGGCTACCTCAGCAGCCACTTCCTGGTCAGCTCCATCACCTCGGCACGGCTGCGGCCGCCGTGGTCGGCCGCGATGAAGTGGTAGCCGATGCGCAGGGAGAAGGCGATCAGGGACCGGACCTCGACCTCGTCCTCGTCGGAGCAGAGGGAGCGGAACAGGGAGCGCAGGTAGTCCATGCGCCGGTTGTCCGCGCGCCGGAGCCGCTCCGCCACCGCCTCGTCACGCCGGGCCCAGTCACGAATTGCGAGGTCCGGCCCCACCCCCGTCGTCGGACCGTCGCCGGCCGCGGCAACGATCAGGAACAGGCGCTCCAGCCTCTCCCTCGGGTCTCCCCCACCGCTCTCGACCCGCTCGATCACCGCTTCGGTGACCGCGCGCTCCCACGTGTCGAGCATTTCGGTGAGGAGGGCGTCCCGGTTGGCGAAGTAGCCGTAGAAGCCCCCCTTGCTGACGCCGAGCGCCTGGGCCAGGACCTCGATCCTGACCGTCTCCGGACCTCCGGCGGCCAGCGCCCGCAGCCCCTCCTCGATCCACTTGCCGCGTGGCGTGCGGGTCACACCCATGCCGTCTCCTCTCGCGCCCAGCCATCTATACGGCACCGTACAGATGGGTTACGCTGCTTCTATACGGCATCGTATAGACAGGGGCCCGCTGATGAGACTTCCCCGAACCGCGCACACCTCCCGACCCTGGCGCATCCACGAGATCGCCGGCGACTTCCGGCTCGAGGACGTGTGGGCCCTGCCGACACCCGGCGGCCCCGACGACCTCGAACGACTCGTGCACCAATTCGCCACCGGCAACGGGGATCCCGTCCCCAGCCCCCTCGGGCGCGCGCTGTTCGCCCTGCGCTGGAAGCTCGGGGCACTCCTCGGCTTGGACAAGCCCTCCGACGGCCTCGGCACGCGGGTCCCGACGCTCCGCGACCGCCTGCCCGCCGATCTGCTGGAGGGCCCCCGCGGCCCGGACCTCGCCGCGGTTCCGTTCTCGTCCGTCTACCAGACGCACGACGAGTGGGTGGCGGAGATGGCGAACCGGACCGTCCACGGGCTGATGCACATCAGCTGGGTCCCGGACGGCACCGGCGGCTACCGCGGCCAGATGGCCGTCCTGGTGAAGCCCAACGGCCGTTTCGGCGCCCTCTACATGGCGGCCATCAAACCCTTCCGGTACCTGGGCGTCTACCCGGCCCTGCTCCGCGGCATCGGCCGCGAATGGCAGCGCACCCTCCCCACCAGCCCCACCGGCTGACCCCCCGCTGTCGAACCTTCGAGCCGGCCTGTGGCCGACCCCCAGTGGGGGCAGCCAGATCGCCGAACTGACCGCGAGAGCGACCGCGGAACGCGCCCTGCCCACACGGTCGCCAGCGGCGCGACGGTGGGGGGCGAGGTCCTGGTTCTTGCACGGGTCGCACTCGGGGCGGAACCAGAAGTCGTAGTCGTCCAGCGCTCCGCTTGGTGATGACCATGCCGTGGTCGCCAGCCCCTTGCCCGTCGCGACGGCGCCCAGGCGGAGAACGCAGCGTCGCATCCTCGAGGGAGGAGAAGGCGCGTCCGGCCGGGGCGTGGTCGCGGACGATCAACACCTGCCCCGGTAGTACCCGGCGAAGGCGACGGCTTCCGCACGGAGCGGAACGGCTTCACCCTGGGGCGGCGGCGTACTTCTCTGTGTGCACCGCCAAGTACAGAGATATGTGCACCGAGGTAGCTCTCGTTCTGTGGCCGGGTTCAGTCCCGTAACGTCTGTTCTCTCAAGGTCTGAGAGGGTGAAGGGGGGATCTCTTGGAGGAGAGCGAGGCACGGAGGCGTGCAGAAGAGTTCGGTCGGACCCTGACCGACCGTTGGGATGAGTGGGTTTTCAAGCTTGGCCTGGCGGCGACCCCGACCAGCAGGGGCGTCTATGGCTTCACCTGGTATCCCACGGCGAAGGACGAGCAGGGGCGCGAGATCCGGGTCGGGGGGAACTGGCCCATCATCGTGGACCAGGACACCGGGGCATGCCGACTCGTGCACGGGATGAAGGAGATGGCCGCGCTCAGGGGCATGCCAGGAGTCGGCGTGGTCCGCTTCGACGACGCCAGCACTCGTCGGCGGCGCCGAAACGGCCGCTAGCTCATACGACGGAGCCGCCGGAGGAGCCGTCAATTCTCAGGCTGCGTGTGTGTCGCATTCGATGGCGGCAACCCGGTTCTTGAGCCGATAGCTGGGGCCGTTGATGGAGATGACGTCGCAGTGATCGAGTATCCGGCCCGGCAAGCCGCGACCGCGAGAGCGACAGGTTGTGCGTCTTGCCCACTCCCGGCGGCCCGAGCAGGGCGGCGTTGGCCTTGGCCTCGACGAAGGAGAGGGTGGCAAGGTCCTTGATCTTGCGAGGGTCGAGCTCGGGCTGGAACGAGAAGTCGTAGTCGTCGAGCGTCTTGTGGTGCGGCAGCTTCGAGATCCTCAGATCGGTGCGGAAGCGGCGGTCCTCACGGACGGCCAGCTCTTCGGAGAGAACCAGGTCGATGAAGTCGAGGTAGCCCATCTTGGCCTCGTCAGCCCGCTGGGCATACTGAGTCAGGGCCTCGGCCAGGTGAGGCAGGCCCAGCTTGCCGGCCGTGTTGCGGATGCGGGTGGAGACCAGCTCGCTCAAGACGATTCCTCGGAAACTGGTTGGGGCTCTCTGCGCGGGGGGACCCGGCTCGTATGAGATCTGCCGTTGTGCTTCTGGGAGGACGACGCCCTGCAGCTGCGCTGGCCTGACTGGGCAGTGGGCGCCCATCGGGACCTCGCTGGTCGAGGCGCAACAGAACGACCAGGCATTCAGGGCCTGTGATGAGCGGTCCGTGGAGCGTGTCCGCTCGCCGGGGGACGACGAGCCGCAGGATCGGAATCGGCGGCCCCTCGATCCCGAGCGCGACCAACTTCGAGCCCCAGGGCGTTCAGCTGGCCGTGTGGCCAGTCGATCGAACGGTTCTCTACCGGGTTGCGCTATCGGAACACGGGCTTCTGGCGTCCCGCGGTCGGATGATCGTCACTCGTCCGCGACAGTCCGGTCGGCGATCCGCGCGCAAACACGCGTCATGGACGACGACCGGTGACCGAGCAGTGCGGCGATGACCTCGAGGGGCATGCCCCGGTTGATGGCCTGGCCGGCCAGAGTATGTCTGAGCGGGTGCCGGGCGACCCGGACGACCGCATCAAATGCGAGATGCGTTGACCGGGCAGCCGTGATCGGTGAACAACAGGTTCGAACGCAGGCCCACGGGCCGGTGCAGCAGCCAGTCATCCGGAAACGTCTGCAACGCAGGTTGTTGGCGGTGGCCAGCAGCGTGTTCGACCCAACCTCCGAAGTACGCGAATGCCTGGCGGTGGCAGGTCCGAGCGGCGCCAAGTGGGGGCGTCCGCCTTGTTTGGTGCCAGCCGAGCCGGGCGGCGGTCCCGCGCCGGCGGAGGTGGGCACCGTTGCCCGGGCCGACCAGTCGCGGAACCGGCGGCAGGGTGCACCGGCCACGGTCGGGGCTTCGTAGTCGTAGGGGGCGAAGCGCACTACGCCGGTCCGGGCGAGGCTCGACGGGGGCGTGTGCGGTGGTTCGGATGAAACTCCCTGACTCGCAGGGAGTTGGACGGGCCATGCGGAGCCCGGATGGCAGGGGCCGCTCAGAGGTTGACGCGCTTCAGGTAGACCCTGCGGCGGTGGGGGATGGTCTGGTACCAGACCATCAGGTGCTCGTCCTCGTACGTACGCAGCCGCATCGGGTGCGGATCCTCGTAGAGGCTGCCGTCCTTGGGGTCGATCGCCATCGACGCCAGGTCGACCAGTCCGTCCAGGACGGCGGTGACCAGCTCCTGGTGCTCCGCGGCCATGTCCCCGAGGACCCACAGCCGGCTGGGATCGCACTCCCATGCCCAACCACTGTCGTTCTCCACGCCTTCGCCGCGCGCGGTCACTGCCCGATCTCGCGCTGGGCCTCGGCGAGGATGCGGCTGCTCGTCTCCATGGCGGCCCGGAACTCTTCTTCCGTCGAGTCAGGGTCGCCGGCCACCCGCTCCGCCTCGTGCAGCGCCGCCGAACGCGCCGGCCAGCGGTGGATCGCCACGTGCGTCGCCCACTTGATCAGGAAGAACCGCAACGGGTTGATGGCGCCGGTCTCGGCGGCACGGTCGAAGGCCTCGTTGCACTCCCTGTCGAGCACGGCCAGATTGGCCATGTCGATGCGGCGTACGGCGTCCCGGAGGGCTTCGCGTGTCATCGCCGGCTGAGGGATGAGCGGCCCGCCGTCTTCCAGATGCTGTGCAGTCATCGTGTCCTCCAGGGGAACGCGGCCAGGATACCCAGCCGGGCCGGTGGCACTGCCGGTGAACGCAGAAAAGCCCCGCACCGGACCCGAAGGGTCTGGTGCGGGGCTTCCCGCAATGATTGTTCGGCGGCGTCCTACTCTCCCACAGGGTCCCCC
>NZ_JBVJFB010000017.1:0-10207 GCF_055588065.1 Streptomyces sp. NPDC046308 | reverse complement strand
GATTTTTGGCACGCTGTTGAGTTCTCAAGGAACGGACGCTTCCTTCGTACTCACCCTCGCGGGCTTTCCTCCGGGCTTTCGTTCTGTGTTCTTGCTGTGTTCTTGCGTTTCCGACTCTATCAGACTCTTTCGGGCCCGATTTCCTCGGTGCTTTCCAGGTCCAGCCGCTTTCGCGCTTTCCCTTTCCAGCGATTCCGACTCTATCAGAAGTTCTCCACCGGATTTTCCCGCTTGGATTCCTGATTGAAGAGTCGGCTACGCCCCACTGGAATTCAATTCCGTGATGGGGGCGAGAGATAGGTTAAACCATCGCTGCCGAACTTGTCCAGTTCGAGGCAACCGTTCGAATCTACCTCCCCACGCGCTCCGTGTCAACGGTCTTCGCGGGACGACGAGGAGACTAGCAGCTCAGCAGGCCCGTACGCACATCAGGCTGCGGTCGGGAGGGTCGCCGTCCGGTCCGCGGCTTCCACGTCGCCCACCTCACCCGCGCGGGAGGCCCGGCCGCCCAGGACGAAGACGTAGGCCAGGAAGGCGGCCTCGGCCACGACTCCGATGGTGATGCGGGCCCAGGTGGGGAGGCCGGACGGGGTCACGAAGCCCTCGATCAGGCCCGAGACGAACAGGACCACCGCGAGCCCGATGGCCATTCCGAGGGCCGCCCGCCCCTGTTCCGCCAGAGCGGTGCGGCGGGTGCGGGGGCCCGGGTCGATGACCGTCCAGCCCAGGCGCAGGCCCGTCCCGGCGGCCACGAAGACGGCGGTCAGTTCGAGCAGGCCGTGCGGGAGGATCAGCCCGAGGAAGACGTCGAGGCGGCCGGCGGAGGCCATCAGACCGAGGCCGACTCCGAGGTTGGCCATGTTCAGGAACAGGATCCAGAGCACGGGGAGCCCGAGGAAGGCGCCCAGGACGAGACAAATCGCGGCCGCCTGGGCGTTGTTCGTCCAGACCTTGGCGGCGAAGGAGCCCGCGGGGTGGCTGGAGTAGTACGTCTCGTACTCGCCCCCCGGCTGCGTGAGCGCCTTCAGGTCCGCCGGTGCCCCGATGGCGCCCTGGACCTCGGGGTGCGTGGCTATCCACCAGCCGATGAGCACGCCGAGAGCCGTGGACAGCAGCGCGGTCGGTATCCACCAGCGGCGGCTGCGGTACACCGCCGCCGGGAAGGCCGCGGTGAAGAAGAGGGCGGCGTCGCGCCAGCCGGCCCGGCGCGTACCGGTCACCGTGGCACGGGCGCGGGCGACCAGCTGGGTCAGCCGGCCCGTGAGCATCGGGTCGGGGGCGCTGGACTGGAGCAGGGAGAGATGGGTGGAGGTGCGCTGGTAGAGCGCGACGAGCTCGTCGGCCTCCTCACCGGTGAGCTTGCGGCCGCGGCCCAGGAGCTGCTCCAGGCGGTCCCATTCCGCCCGGTGTGCCGTCACGAAGACGTCGAGATCCATCCGGTTGCCGCTCCCCTGCCCCAGGTCACCTGCTGCTGCCTACTCCTCGTGTGGTCAGCTTGGCAGACTGGAGGCCGACGGGGCGGGGCAGGTCACATGAGAGGTGCTGCGGTGAGCGATCTGGTGACGGGGGACGCGGTCGTCCTGGGGCTCAGGCCCGCGAGGCTGCCGAGCCGCGGGCTGGCGATCGTCCTGGACCTGATCGTGTACGTCACCGGGTACGTGCTGCTCTCGGTCGGCCTGGCCCTCGCGACCTCTTCGCTGGACGACGCCGCCCAGGCGGCGGTGGGGGTGGCGAGCTTCCTGCTGTTGATGGTCGGTGTGCCGATCGCGGTCGAGACGCTGTCCCACGGGCGCTCCCTGGGCAAGCTCGCGTGCGGCCTGCGGGTGGTGCGGGACGACGGTGGGCCGATCCGGTTCCGGCACGCGCTGGTCCGCGGGGCCCTGGGAGTGGTGGAGCTGCTGCTCACCTTCGGGACGGTGGCGTGCATCGCCTCGCTGGTCTCGGCGCGCGGCCGGCGGCTCGGGGACGTCTTCGGCGGGACGCTGGTGGTCCGCGAACGGGTGCCGGGGGCCCGGGTGATGCCGGTGCCTCCGCCCCCGCCGTGGCTGGCCGGGCGGTTCACGGGGCTGGACCTGTCGGCGGTGCCGGACGGGCTGTGGCTGGCGATCCGGCAGTACCTGACGCGGATGAACCAGCTGGATCCCCAGGTGGGCGCCGCGATGGCGGCGCGGCTCGCGGACGATCTGGTGGCGCGTACCGGGGCGCCGCCGCCGGTGGGGGTGCCGGCCGCCGCGTTCCTGATGGCCGTGGTGCACGAGCGGCAGACGCGGGACGCCGCCCGGGCCTTCGGCGCCGGTCCCGGTGCGCCCGGGGCGCCCGGGGTGCCCGGGGTGCCCGGGACGGTGGCGGGCCTGCCCGGGACGGCTCCGGGGACGCCGCCCGCGTGGGGGCACCCGGCTCCCGCGGCGCCCGTACCCCAGGCGGGTCAGCCGGCCCCGGTCCCGGGCGGGGCGCCCGCCGCCCCCGTGGTGGCGCCCGCTCCGACGGCTCCGGGGCCGCCGCGGCCCGCGACCGGGTTCGCGCCCCCGGCGTGATCGCCTAGCCTGCACGGCATGTCTGCGAATATCGCCTTCACCTTCCGCGTCACCGGCATCGACGACGAGGCCCGGGCGCGGGCGGTCGTCGAGGAGCTACGTGAGCTGATGCGGGACGAGAGCATCGGCGACCAGGTGAGCATCGGCATCGTGGCGGAGCGCGGCGGGCACGTCGTCACCGGCGGGACCGACTTCCCGGTCTCCGTCAGCCGCGCCCACCTCTGGTGCCCGGAGTTCGAGAAGTCCCTCGCCTGGTACGCGAAGGAGGCCGCGCCTTCGGCGATGTGCGCGGTCGAGTGGAGCTACCCGGACGAGCAGCACTGACGCGTGGCCCCGCCGGGGAGTGCCGGGCCACTTCAGTCCTCGGGGAAGGCCGACGGCGGGGTCTCCAGGTGTTCCAGCTCGATGCCGGGGGCCGAGAGGACCACGTCTCCGGCGAGGTGGACCGTGTGGACCTCGCCCGTGTCCAAGGCGCTGACCTGGTACTCGTCCACCAGGAGCGGGCCGCTGTCGGTCGGGTGCTCCTCGCGGCCGAGCAGGGCCCACGCCTGGTCGACCGTACGGGGGGCCAGGACCGGGTCGGTCAGGGCGAGGAGCCGGACGCGGGTGGCGGGGGCGCCGGGGGTCAGGCGCAGCAGGCGGGCCGTGGCGACGAGGAAGGCCGGGGAGGTCCCGGTGAAGCCGGGCGCGGCGATGTTGCCCTCGGTGGCCTCGGCGCCCGTGGGGTCGGTGCGGACCCAGGTGACGCCGTCGATGGCGGCCCCGCGGACCTGCCAGCTCGCGGCGTTCACTTCGAGGCGGATGGGGCGGCCGAGCTCGTCGATCGCGAGGTCGACGGAGCCGCGGTGGTCGCCGTTGGGGGCGGTGAGCTGGGAGACGTAGCGCCAGCCGGAGGGCCCGGTGGCGCAGTGGAAGTGCTCCTCGCCGAGGGGGGTGTGGTCGTGCGGGTCGTGGAGCGAGTAACGGCCGCGGGGCATGGTGCGCACACTTCTTGGGATCGAGGGGTCGGGGCGTCGGGAGGGCTTCGGGGGCGGGGCGTCGGCGGGTCGAGGGATACGGGGCAGGCCCCCGGCACGGGTGCCGGGGGCCTGCTTCACTTTCTGCCGCCGCTGATCAGGCGTTGTTCAGGAGCCGATCAGGAGCTGATCAAAGGGTGATCAGTAGCGGTAGTGGTCCGGCTTGTACGGGCCCTCGACCTGCACGCCGATGTACGCGGCCTGCTCCGGGCGCAGGGTGGTGAGCTTGACGCCGAGGGCGTCGAGGTGGAGGCGCGCGACCTTCTCGTCGAGGTGCTTGGGCAGCACGTACACGTCGGTCGGGTACTCCTCGGGCTTGGTGAAGAGCTCGATCTGGGCCAGGGTCTGGTCCGCGAAGGAGTTCGACATCACGAACGAGGGGTGGCCGGTGGCGTTGCCCAGGTTCAGCAGGCGGCCCTCGGACAGCACGATCAGGACCTTGCCGTCGG
Organism: Streptomyces sp. NPDC046308; assembly: GCF_055588065.1. Classification (NCBI taxonomy): domain Bacteria; kingdom Bacillati; phylum Actinomycetota; class Actinomycetes; order Kitasatosporales; family Streptomycetaceae; genus Streptomyces; species Streptomyces sp. NPDC046308. The sequence goes on along the minus strand of NZ_JBVJFB010000017.1, from coordinate 6,208 downwards.
GGAACTTCCACGTGTGGACCTGCGGCTTGACTTCGTCCTTGACGATGCCCTCGATCTTCGCGAGACCGGCCATGTCGATCTCGTTGTCGAAGTGGCCGATGTTGCCCACGATCGCCTGGTGCTTCATCTTGGCCATGTCGGCGGCCATGATGATGTCCTTGTTGCCGGTGGTCGTGATGAAGATGTCAGCCGTCTCGACGACGTCGTCGAGGGTGGCGACCTGGTAGCCGTCCATCGCCGCCTGCAGCGCGCAGATCGGGTCGATCTCGGTGACGATGACGCGGGCGCCCTGGCCGCGCAGCGACTCGGCGCAGCCCTTGCCGACGTCGCCGTAGCCGAAGACCACGGCGGTCTTGCCGCCGATGAGGACGTCGGTGGCACGGTTGATGCCGTCGATCAGCGAGTGGCGGCAGCCGTACTTGTTGTCGAACTTCGACTTCGTCACGGCGTCGTTCACGTTGATCGCCGGGAACAGCAGCGTGCCCTCGGCCATCATCTCGTACAGGCGGTGGACACCGGTGGTGGTCTCCTCCGTCACGCCGCGGATCTCGGACGCGAGCTGGGTCCACTTCTGGGGGGACTCGCCGAGGGTGCGGTTGAGCAGGGTGAGGATGTGGGCGTACTCCTCGGAGTCCGCGGTGGACGGGTCCGGGGCCGCGCCGGCCTTCTCGAACTCGACGCCCTTGTGAACGAGGAGGGTGGCGTCACCACCGTCGTCGAGGATCATGTTCGGGCCGCCGGTGGGGGTGTTCGGCCAGGTCAGCGCCTGCTCCGTGCACCACCAGTACTCCTCCAGCGTCTCGCCCTTCCAGGCGAAGACGGGGATGCCCTGCGGGTTCTCCGGGGTGCCGTTCGGGCCCACCGCGATGGCGGCGGCCGCGTGGTCCTGGGTGGAGAAGATGTTGCAGGAGGCCCAGCGGACCTCGGCGCCGAGGGCGGCCAGCGTCTCGATCAGGACCGCGGTCTGGATCGTCATGTGCAGCGAGCCGGTGATGCGCGCGCCGGCGAGCGGCTGCGCGTCGGCGTACTCGCGGCGGATCGACATCAGGCCCGGCATCTCGTGCTCGGCCAGGGTGATCTCCTTGCGGCCGAACGCGGCAAGGGACAGGTCTGCGACCTTGAAGTCCATGGGTGCTGCTCCTCATGGTTCGAGAGGTGGGTACGGCTGGTCCGTGCGCCGTCCTGGGGACGGGACACCGAGCACAGTCCGTCGGGGGTCCTCTCTCCCCTCGGCCGGTCGCGAGGACCGCCCGACCCGCCATCAGCAGCGACGCCTGACACTGACGTCGAATCTACACCGATCGGTGGAGTGAGCCCCAGTCAGACCAGGAAGAAGGCGTCTTCCCGCGGTCACCGCGTGCCCCCGGGGATCGCGCCCGCGTACATGGCCGCGGAGAAGAACCTGCATATGACAACGATGTCAGTGAGGGCGCGCGAGCCGCTGATCACGGCCCCGACCGCGTTCCGTACGATGCGGCGGCACGGAACCGGATCGAAGGGGTGGGCGGATGGCACGCAGGCGGGGCCGCAGACGGGGCATCGGGGCGATCGTGCTGCTGGTGGCGGGTGGGCTGCTGGTGCTGGGCGGGACGGTCTACGGGGCCGTGTCCGACGGGCACTCGGAGGTGGCCTACGAGAAGCACCGCGTACAGGGCGAGAACATGCGGCCGACGTACGCGGCGGGGGACAGCGGCTGGTTCTCCATGGGGGCGGCGGGCGAGGAGCTGGAGATCGGACGCGGGGACGTGGTGCTCGCGGCGGTTCCGCAGTGGCGGGCCGGCGGGCTCCTGCTGTCGCGGGTGGTGGCGCGTGGCGGGGACCGGATCGAGCACCGGCGGGGCGAGAGCACGCTGCGGCTCAACGGGGAGCCGCTGGACGAGCCGTACGTCCTGGACCGGTCGGTTCCGGCGGTCATGACGTTCGACGTGACGGTGCCCGAGGGGCGGTTGTTCCTCATGGGTGACAACCGCGGGAACTCCGTGGATTCCTCGATGCACCTCTCCGCGGACGGCGGCACCGTCGCCCTGTCGGCCATCCGCGGCGAGGCCGTCGTGGAACCGACGGGGCTCATCGTCGCGGGCGGCCTCGCGGTCGTCGGCGCCGTCGTGTTCCTGCTCGGCGGTGTCTTGGGGATCGTGGCGCTGGTGGCGCGCCGCGGGAAGCCGGCGCCGGCGCAGCCCGCCTGGGGTCTCCCCGCTCCCGCTGCCTCGGACTGAGGCGCGGCGCCCGCGGGGCCGGGTGCGCGAAGGCCCCCGCGGGCCGGTGCTCGCGGGGGCCTTCTGAACGTCCGTGGTGGGTTACTCGGCGGCTTGGGGGCGGTAGATGTCCGGCTCCAGGTAGATCACGCGGGCGATCGGGACGGCCGCGCGGACGCGGGCCTCGGCTGCGTCGATCGCGTTCGCCACCTCGGTCGCGGTGTCGTGGCCCTCGACGGCGATCTTGGCGGCGACCAGCAGCTCCTCCGGGCCGAGGTGCAGGGTCCGCATGTGGATGACGCCGGTGACGACGTCCCCGTCGACGAGCGCGGCCTTGATCTTCTCGATCTCTTCGAGGCCCGCGGACTCGCCGAGCAGCAGGGACTTGGTCTCCGCGGCCAGGACGATGGCGATCACGATGAGCAGGGCGCCGATGCACAGGGTGCCGATGCCGTCCCAGACGCCGTTGCCCGTCAGCAGGGCGAGGCCGACGCCGCCGAGCGCGAGGACCAGGCCGACGAGCGCCCCGAGGTCCTCCAGGAGGACGACGGGCAGCTCGGGGGCCTTGGCCCGCCGGACGAACTGGGTCCAGGTCTGCTTGCCGCGGATCTCGTTCGACTCCTTGATCGCGGTGTGGAAGGAGAAGGACTCGGCGATGATCGCGAAGACGAGCACGCCGACCGGCCAGTACCAGGCCTCGATCGGGTGCGGGTGGTTGATCTTCTCGATGCCCTCGTAGATGGCGAACATGCCACCGACGGTGAAGAGCACGATGGAGACGAGGAAGGCGTAGATGTAGCGCTCGCGCCCGTACCCGAAGGGGTGTTGCGGGGTCGCCTGGCGCTTGGCCTTCTTTCCGCCGAGGAGCAGCAGCCCCTGGTTTCCGGAGTCCGCCAGCGAGTGGACGCTTTCCGCGAGCATCGACGAGGATCCGCTGAAGAGGAACGCCACGAATTTGGCTACAGCGATGGCGAGGTTGGCGGCGAGTGCCGCCACGATCGCCCTGGTACCGCCCGACGCGCTCATGGGTGCAGGATGTCCTTCCTAGCCACTGACTACCGGCCGCACATTGTTGCAGCCGACGGGGCGGACGCCACGTCAGACCACCACGGTGGCACGGAAGACCGTCCCGTTTCCGGACAGTTCGACCTTTTCGCCCGCCGGCACGAAAACCGATTCGCCGGGGGCCAGCGGGAGTTCGCCGGCCGTCACCGAACCGGCCGTGCAGAGCAGGATCTGCGGGGCGTCGTGCGACAGCGCCCGGGAGGCGCCGCCGGGTGCGAGGAGGAAGCGGGAGAGCCGGAACTCGTCGATGGGGCTCTCGTAGACCTCCTCGCCGCCGTCGCCCTCGGGGCGCAGCACGTTCGGGTCGCCCGGCTCGAAGCGCGCGATCTTCAGCAGTTCGGGCACGTCCACGTGTTTCGGGGTGAGTCCGGCGCGCAGCACGTTGTCGGAGTTGGCGAGGAGCTCCACGCCGAGGCCGTCGATGTAGGCGTGCGGGACGCCCGCACCGAGGAACATCGCCTCGCCGGGCTGGAGTCGGACGTGGTTGAGCAGCATGGCCGCGATGACCCCCGGGTCGCCCGGGAAGTGGTGGGCGAGGGTGGCGTACGGGGCGTACGGGCCGCCCAGGCGCTCGGCGGCGACCGCGGTCTCGTGGACGGTGTGGGCCATCTCGGCGCGGTCGGCGGTCAGTACGGCGGTGAGCATCTCGCGCAGGGCCGCCTCTTCGGGGTGCGCGTGCAGCAGGTCGACGTACGGCTTGAGGCTGTCCACGTCCAGGCCCGCGAGGAGTTCGGCGGCGTCCAGCGGCGCGCGGAAGCCGCACAGTCCGTCGAACGCGGTGAGCGCGCAGATCATCTCGGGCTTGTGGTTGGGGTCCTTGTAGTTGCGGTGCCCGGCGTCGATCGGGACCCCGCGGCGCTCCTCGTCCTCGAAACCCGCCTTGGCCTGGGCCTGGTCGGGGTGGACCTGGAGGGAGAGCGGCGCGCCCGCGGCGAGGATCTTGAGGAGGAAGGGCAGCCGGGGGCCGAACTTGGCGACGGCGGCGGCGCCGAGCTCGCCTTCTGGGTCGGCGGCGATGACGTCCGAGAGGGCGACCTGGCCGGCGCCGCGGTCGAGGCGGGAGGGGGCGCCGGGGTGGGCGCCCATCCACAGCTCGGCCTGGGGCTCACCCGTGGGTTCGACACCGAGGAGCGCGGGGAGGGCCGTGGTGGATCCCCAGGCGTAGGGGCGGATCGTGTTCGTCAGGCGGTCCATCGTCGTCTTCCTGGATAGAGCCGGGGCAGGTGCGTATACCTCAGCCGTGTCCCCCGGAGGCCAACGCCAGGTAGGCGGTGGCGAAATCCGTGACGGCGAGGAGTTCGGCGAGCTGCTCCAGCTCGACCCCCTCCTCCGGTTCGAGCTCGCTGATGGCCGTGTCGTGGCTGAGGGCGAGCTCGCGTGCGGCGGGGGCGGCGGTCAGGCCCCCGGCCGGCCGGTCACGCAGCAGGACGACGCGGGCGCGGAGGGCCTGGGGCTCTTCGACCCGGTCACGGAAGAAGTCTTCGGGGTCGGCGCCGGCCGCGAAGGCCCCGGCGAGCAGGATGCCGTGGGCGGGCAGTGCCTCGGGGAGCGCGGCGGCCAGGGCGGGGCGGCCGGCGAGCTCGGCGAGGGTGGCGGCGAAGCGGCGGCCGGCGGGTACGGCGCCGGCGCCCTCGCTCCAGATGAGCGGGAGGGAGTCGGCCAGCTCGGCGGCGAGGGTCTTGGCCGGGTTGGAGTAGGTGGCGATGGCGGGCCCGCAGCGTTCGGCCGTGCGGTCGAGCCGGTCGGCGACGAGCTGCAGGGTGTCGGGGGCGGCGGTGATCAGGCCGACCTTGTCGAGGAGCAGCAGCAGGGGGGTGAGCAGCGCCCACAGGGCCCCGGGGCCCGCGGCGGCGGACTCGTCGTACTCCTGGTACGGGGCCTTGGCCATCGGTACGAGGAGCCCGTGCGCACCGTCCACGGCCTCGCTCAGCGGTGAGCGCTCGGGGGCGACGGCGACGACGGTGCAGCCGCGCCGGTACGCCTGCTCGGCGAGGACGGCCAGCCCGGGCTCGGTGCCGTCGGTGGTGGCGATGAGCAGCAGGTCGATCGGGCCGGCCCAGCCGGGCAGGGCCCAGCGCAGTGCGCCGGCGGCGTGCGCGACGCCGGTGGGGTCGAGCCGGATCACCGGCGCGGAGGCGCCCGCGAGGGCGCCCAGCAGGTCGGCGACGCCCGTGGCGGCGGTGCCGGGGCCGGCGATCAGGACCGCGCGGGGGCGGCCGTCGGGCCGCAGCTCCGCGAGGCCCGCCTCGTTCGCGTGCCGGGCCGCGGTACGGACTCTCGCCCCGGCCTCGGCCGCGCCGCGGAGCAGGCCCCGTCGGTCGACGCGGGCGAGATCGTCCGGTGCGTCGAGGAGCGACTCGTCGAGCATGGCGGCCTCCGGCGGTGTTGACGGATCCAGGGTGGCGGAATTGATCAGGCGGGGCGGCGGGCCTCGTCGACCAGGAGCACCGGGATGCCGTCGCGGACCGGGTACGCGAGGCCGCAGTCCTGGCCGGTGCAGATCAGCTCGGGGGCCGTCTCGTCGGCCGACTTGTCCTCGAGGGGCGAGTGGCAGGCGGGGCAGGCGAGGATCTGCAGGAGGCCGGCTTCGAGCGGCATGGGGCGGTTCCCTTCGGGCATGCGGATGGTTCTGGGGTGGGGCGAGGTCAGCGTACCGCCGAGTCACCTCCGGTGCGGGCCGGAGTGGGGTCGGTGGATCCCGCCGGAGTGATGGGTGCGGCGCCGTGCCCGGGGGCGCTGCCCCCGGACCCCCGCGCCTCAAACGCCGGCGGGGCTGGATGGTGACGGCCGGCGCTGAATGTGCGCCGGAGTCAGGGGCGGAAGTTGTTCCGCCCCTGACCGGCGGCGCTGGGCTCAGCCGCGGATGAGGGCCAGGACCTCGTCGCGGACCTTCGCCAGGGTCGCCTCGTCGCGGGCCTCGACGTTCAGCCGCAGCAGGGGTTCGGTGT
>NZ_JBVJFB010000016.1:0-11596 GCF_055588065.1 Streptomyces sp. NPDC046308 | reverse complement strand
GCGCGCGGTCTCCTGCGGAGACACGACGCGGAGTGACTGCGTCACTCCCAAGGGGGCTGCGTCTCTGCGCGACGCCGGGGGGAGTGTGGCCCGATAGGCCATCACCTGCGGTGACGGCGGGGTGGTCCCGGTTGCTCGGGGACTGCGGGTCCGCGGTGGCCAGCTGGCAACGGAGGGAGGGCCTGCCGCGGGGTTCTTCGGCTTAATTGTAGCAGGTCAGAGGGCTTTTGATGAGATGTCAGGTTGTCTGTAACGGTGTCTCAGGACCGAATATCGGGGTGTGGCCCCTGCGGGGCCGAGGTCTTACCGCTCGCGCTGCGCGCTCCCTCTCAGTAGCAGTATGCACACGGTCCCACGTAGTGTCCACATCGCCGGCCCCTTCTTCGACACGCTACGCAACGTAACAACACCCCCAGACCAGCACCAGCTTGTGGTCTACACCAAAAAGATCGCTACCAAAAGGGAAATCACCAATTTCCGACCCACACAAACCGACCCAACGTCAAATACCAAAACCGAAACACCCCCTGCCCGAATACCAAAAACACAACCCCTCAACCCCCCGCCAAAACCGCCCACATACCAAAAGCTCAAACGGGTGAATTGGGGGCTGCGGCCACAGTCGTATCGGAAAGGAAAAGGACGGCCGCGACCACCACGCGACAGGGCCCCCGGCAACGCCCAGACTGCCGTTGAGGCGCTGCCGGGAAATCGTCCTCCTGAACTTCGGCGGCTCCTCGCGCTCGCTGCGGGTTCTTCGTATGGCTGATGCATCGTGAGCTGGTTCCGGCACAGATAGCCCTCGGCGCGCTCGACCGTGCACGTCGCTGCGGCGGCCGTGCTGATGGCGTCGCTTCTCCTTCGTCGCGGTCTCTCCGCCGAGCCTGACTCGAATCGGACGGCACAGGAGCTCGTCATGAGCAGAGTCTTGTTGGGGATTGCCCCTGGGCGGGCGGGCGAGCGTTGGCAGGATGTCCCCGAAGGGGGGCAGTACATGATCAGCGATCCTCGTCTGCACGGAAAGACGCGTGAGGAGGTGGTGGAGGAAATCCGGGTCTACCTGACTCGGATCGAGCGGCGTCGCAGACGCTTCCAAGCGACTAGCCAGAACCAGTTACGCGAGGTGCGGACCCGCGTAGTCGAAGCAGTCGCCGCGGGGCTCGCACACGAGGAGGCTGCGGCAGCGGCCGGCTACCAGCCGGCGACGGTGTCCAAGTGGGTGGCCAAACACAGGACACCGGTGCGTGCAGTGGACCTCGAGACGGCCAAGCGCCGTCTGGACAAGATCCGCCAGCGGCAGCGGGCGATGGCTGCAGCCGAGCTCCGGATCGCGAGAAAGGCCAAGCTGGTGGTGCGAAGGGCCATCGCGGTCGAGTTCACTGCGGAGGAGTTCGCCAGCATCACCACCTACAACCTCGAGGCCGTTGAGCGCTGGTTTACGGCGGTTCGTAACCGTCTCGAGCAGACTCGGCGGCGCCGGGAGCTTGCCTCGGTCCGGCGGGGGAAGGCGAATCGGCCGCCCCAGGAGCTGTCGCCGGCGGAGTACGCACGGTGGCTCGCGCGCGAAACACAGCGGAGGAGGGCTGTCCTTCAGCGGTACGGGATGCGGCCCAGACGGAAGAAGCCCGTGCCTCCGCCCGAAGGAAATCGCCTGCGCCTGAAGTCTCCGGGCCGCCGCAGACACCGCCGGAAGTGAGCCGCGTCACACTCGCGCCTACACGCGCGCGGACCCGCGCACGCGTAACGGCTGCAGATTTCTCTACTGGACGGTAACTGTCCTGGTGAGAGGGCTCAGGTGACGGTGCGTCTGGGGCTACTGTCGCTTCCACTCCGCTTCCCGAGCGGAGCACGCACTGCTCCCCCCGGCCGCCGCCTCAACCGGCAGCTGCGCCTGCCCTGCCGGCGCAGCTCGAAGGCGCGAGCTACCCGGCGGGTGGAGCCACTGCGGACGCTTCGGCCCGACCGGGCCGGACAACAGGCGGGGCCTGCTCGTCGGAACTTGGCAGATCGTGGCGAGCAGGCCCCCAGACCCAAGGAGGGCCCTCCATGACGGTACACAGCGAAGAGCAGGCTGGACACCGTGGAATCGAACACATGAGCAGTGAGGTGTCCCGGCCGCGCCCCACCGGCACGAAGGTCAGGGTGCTGGTCGTGCTCCTGGCCGTGATGACCGGGGTGGCCGCCGCCCTCGCCGCCTACATCGTGGGCACCCGCGTCGGAGCGAGCGGGGCGGAACGCATTGCGTGGGCGGCCGCGACGTTCGTCACCACGACGACGCTCGTGATCGTCCTGGTCGACAAGACCGGCCTCATCGAGTAGCACGCAGGTCTCAACTCCCGGCAGCCGGCCAGGCGATCCCCTGTGCGGCGATCTGACGGCCTGGGAGTCCCGAGGCCACCCGAAAGCATCTCCGCGCCGCGAAGGTCGGCGAGGGCGCCGTACAGCGCCCTCGCCGGCCTGATTGCCGCCCTGGGGTCAGGCTCCGATGCCGATGGAGGAGACGTATGCGTAGGCCGCATATTCGGAGTCGAGGTCGCTGATGACGTCGTCCCAGATCTCGTCCACCGTCGCCTCGTCCCGGGCCGCCCATGCGCTGACCAGGTCGGGCCAGATGTACCGGACGGTGATCGAGCGGTCGCTCAGGGGCCGGCTGTACTTGGCGTCGACGTGGCTCTGGTCGACGGGGTAGATCTCCATGCGGCGGCCGCGGCCGTCGTTGTCGAGGTGTCGGACGAGCCAGCCGGAGCGGATCAGGTTTTCCCGCCGGCGCTCCCAGTACGCGGCGTCGATCCGTTCCCGGCTCGCCGGGGAGGGGTTGGCCTTGCCGCGCGTCCAGGAGCGCACCGTACGGGCCGTGACGCCCTGTTCGGCGAGCGCGGCGCGGCCGGCGGGGCTGTCCAGGTAGCGCAGGCGGGCGGCCAGGCCTCGGCGGGTGGTGACGGGCGAGACGATGCCCGAGGAGTGCACGATCCGGTTCAGCTCCAGGATCAGCGCCTCGCCGCCCTTCATGCCCCGGGCGTCGTGCTTGCGCCAGTCGCCCCAGCGGGCCCACAGGTCCTCGGAACCGGCCATCAGCGCTTACCCCCCAGCACATAGGTGCTCTTTTCCTTCACCTGGTTCAGGTCCCGGCCCTCGGAGAAGACCGTCCGCCAGTCACCGATGACGTGTAGCTCGTCGGTGCCGGAGATCTCCACGACCTGCAAACCAGCCTTGTGGATTTTGTTGGCTTTCATCCACAGATTCGCGAAGGCTTTCGCGCGCATAATGTGCATCCAGTCCGGACGGCGCATATCCCGGTTCGCTGTGGATTCGCCCAGAGTGGAGACCAGCTTAGAGTACATGGATTTCACGTAGTTCACGGTGAGTTCGTCACCCTCGGCAAGGGCATCCTTTCGGACCTCGGCCAGGGCGCGGCGGAGTTTTTCCAACAGGACTTCGGTGCCGCCGGAGACGAGCGATCGGTGAATGGTGGGGGCGTCGGCGAGGTTGTCGCGGGCGCAGTCGAGGAGCAGTCGGAGGGTGGATTCGGTGACCCACAACTCGCCCGGCTCCATGCGGTTGCCCAGTGGGTTGGGCAGGTCGGTGTGCTCCCACTCGGCGGGGGTGATGAGGTGGACGCCGGCTTTCTTCCGGTCGTGGACGCCGCTGGTGTCCTCGCGGAGCTGGCCGATCGGCAACCAGGCCTTGAACGCGCTGAGGTAGGCGGCGTTCATGTCCAGGGCGGTCACCTCGAACTCTTCACCGGCCTTGGCGGCCTTGAAGATGTGGGGGTTGCGCCACTTCGGCCGGCCCTCCCAAATGTCGTCCGCGCCCTTCTGGGAGCGCTTGCGCAGGACCTCGGCGGTGGGTGGGAACTCGGAGTGCTCGTACCGGCCGCCCACCCGCGACGCTTTGAAGAACGTCATCACGTCCGGGATCGCGGACTTCAAGAGCACGGCCTGAGCGGCCTCCAGGTCCCCATCGCACTCCTTCAGGGCCGCATGGACGCGCCCGGTGATCTGGTCGACCAGCGACCCGGACGCGTACGCCCGGGGCGCCCGCGGCCCGGCCGACGGGCCCGCCAGCTCGATCGGGGCCGCCGGCCGGGCCTCGGCCTGTGGCTCCGGTGCCGGGGGTGCGGCGGCAGGTTGCTGCGGTACGGGGGCCGGGGCGGTCGCGGGCGGTACCGGGGCCGCGGCGGCGATGGCGGCCGCGCACTCCTCGGCGCTCAGGTGCTGCGGGAACCCGTCGACGTCGTCGGTGCACGGCTGCCCGCACAGCACGCACGGCAGGACCATCGCCAGCGCGGGCGTGACCGGCCGCTGGACAGGGAGCTGCTGGGCGCGGCCGCGCGGGAGCTCCACCGGCGGGGCGAGGACGTCGAGGGGGCGCAGGGGCGGGATGGAGCCGTGCAGGACACCGACGGCGTGCGTCGGGCCAGCCAGGAGATCGAGGGGGTGCAGGCCGTAGTGGGCGGCCAGGCCGTCGACGTCATCCAGCGACCAGTGCTGACGCGCCGACTGTTTGCGCGAGACCTGCGCCTGCGACAGGCCGAGGGCATCGGCGACGACGTTCTGACGCTCACCCGTACGCGCCATAAGCGCGGCAACGGTGAGTCTGAGCAGTTCTTCGGTACCCATCACCATGATGCAATTCTACCGCTCCTGATGCGCTTAACGCATGAGGAATGCGCGGATTGACTGCGTGATCTTGGGGAGATGTGGAGCAACACCGTCTTGCCGTCATGCCGTGTCTACGGCGGGACGGTGCGGAGAGAGTGCGGCGGGCCGGCGCCGGGGAAGGGGTGGGGCGGCCCGGGGGTACTGCTGCCCCCAGAGCGCGTCTGGGCCCCGGGCCTCACCCGAGCACGCCATATCGGCACGGGCTGAGCCAGACCCTAGCCGCGGCCCACCTCGCCCGGTTCTGCGGGAGCGGTCCTGACCACCTGCCGCGGACGCGGTGCGCGGACGGGTGGCCAGGACCGGGGCCCGCCCCTGGTTGACCCGTGGGGGAACGGATGGAGTTCCCGGGGGCGGTGTGCGTCCCACCCGGTACAACGACCGCGCCCGCCACCCGTTCCGCTCCCACCCCTCTGGCGGGGAAGTTCCCGCTCGGCAGGTGGCTGTCGGACCAGCGGCGGGCGTACCGGGCCGGGACCATGACCGGCGAGCGCGCGGCAAAGCTGGAGGGGCTGGGGATCGTGTGGGACACCGCCGACGCCGGCTTCGAAGAGAACCTCGGCGCGGCACGGGCCTACTCAGCTGGCCGCGATCGACCCCGGCTGGAACCCGGGGGCGCTGGGGTGGACGGTGGACTGGCAGCGGCACTACGCCTACCTCGCCCAGCTCCTGGGCGAAGGCACCCGCCTGACAGCGGTCGTGCCCGGGGTGACCCGGCACGGCGAGGACATCGGCCGGTGGCTGGCCACGCAACGGCTGGGCTGGGCGCGGCTGAGCGAGGAGCAGCAGGCCCGGCTCGGCGCGCTCGGGGTGAAGCCGGCGCGGGTTGTACGGACCCGCCAGGCGCCCGCGACGGCCAAGACGGCCCAGGGGCCGGGCGCGGCGCAGCGGCCTTCCAGGCGGGCATCCAGGCCCTGACGCAGTACCTCGCCCGCGAAGGCAGCCTTCCCGGCCGCGGGGCGGTCGAGAGGCTGCCGAATGGGGCCGAGCATCGCACTGGAGCATGGCTGTGCCAACCAGCGCCAGCGCCGCGACAGGCTGGATGCCGCGCAGCTGCGGGCGCTGGCCGACCTCGGCATCGATGGGCGCGGTAGAAGACCGTGGGAGGGGTGGTCAGGCCGCCCGCGGGTGCGACTCGCGGGGGCTGTCACGGCCTACTCGCATAGGCTCGGCGAGGATCTGCCGCAGGAACGCCTCTCCCCGCCGGATGCTGGTTTGGCCGGCATCGTTGCGCAGGTCGGCCAGGCGGAGGCCCTGGCGGCGGTCCGTGGTGTCGGAGGAGGCGGCCGCGAGAACCCGTGCCGCCTCCATATCGGCCATTGCGCGCCAGGAGTCGGGGTGTGCCGTGACCCGGTCGTAGGTGTCGGCCAGGCGCCGCACCACGCCCGGCACTACCTCAAGGGCGGTCAGGAAGGCGACGCACTGCTGGCGGCTGGCCGGCAGTGCCTGCCTGGTGACGATCCGCGCGGCCGAGCTGACCGGCAGCAAGTGCGCGCCGCCCGCCCGTTCCTGGAGCCAGCGCAGCGAGGGCGCACCGGCCTTCTCGTAGAAGTACTCCAGTGCTTCGCTGAGCTGTCCGGGCGTGGTGATCAGCTCGGGCGCAGGGGGGCGGCGCAGGTTCTTCAGGCGGCCGCGGTCGGCTGCCCGGGCGGACCTCCACAGCCCCACGATCTCGCCATGCGGGGCGCCGCCGCAGGCCGCGGTGAGCGTCTTCCAGGACGGCACCGTGCGGCCCGAGGACGCCCGCTTGAGCGTCGCCGCCGACAGCCCGGTTCGGGCGGCGAGTTCGTCGTAGGTCAGGCCGGACTGGGCCCGCAGCGTGCGCAGCGCTGCGGCCAGCTCGCCGCGGGCCCGGATGGTGTAGTCGACGGGGAGTTCACGACGTCCCATGACCCGCCCCTACCGGCCGGCCTGAAGAGCGGCCCTGGCCACTGCCGTGAGGGCGCCGCGGCTGCCCGGCATCACCGCGATGATCAGGGCTGCACCGATCGCGCCCGCACCGCCCAGCAGCTGGAAGACGTCGCCCATCGGCATCCCGCGCAGGCTCAGCAGCACGGCCGGGACGAACACCACCGCCAACACCACGCTGATCACGATTGCCTGCGGCATCGTCAGGCCGGGGGTCCGGTGCTGGCCGCCGGGCTGCCGTCCGTCCGGGCGGGCAGGCTCCTGCTGTACTCCCATGACACGTCCTTGTCCGGGACGCCGGGCAGGGGGCGCCCCTGAAGTAGTCGAGGGACGGGAGGGCGCGGGACAGCACCCTCCCGTCATTGGTGACTCCGCGCCAAGTGGCGCTTTCCCAGGGGCGATTGGCGTCGCTTTTCCCGGGGTCACAAGCATGGCAGAACGTGATCGGAACGCGAAGCTCGGTTCCCCCACCGAGGATCCCATAAGCCGGATATGTCCATTGATTCGTCCATCGGTGTACCTGACACAGTGCCACTTTGTTGACGGTTCGTCAGCGGTGCCCTGAACTGCGTAAACGCCTCCAATCGGCACCGCCCCCCGCAGACTCCCCCCGCGCCGGGGGCCGGCGGCCCCCCGAGCAACGCCCGTGCAGTGCGGCTCCCGGCCTCATTCGTCCACACGCGTCCAAGCGGAAGTTGTCTCCGTGTAGTCAAAGAGGGCACGGTGGCATCACATCGTCGGGAAACCGGCGGACCCCTGAAGTAGGTGACTCCGCAGCAGGGACAAAGAGAGCACCGCGTTGGCGCGCGAGTGCCTCACACGACAGGGCCGACCCGCACACACCGGGCCGGCCCTGTCGGCGTTTCGCGGCGCGGACGCACCCCGCCCCTCCGCAAAACGATTTACGGAGCCGCCGTACCCCGTGGCTGTTGCCTCTGCACCAGTTGCCCTGTCCGCACCGAGTGCCTCGCCGACGCCCTCGACAACAAGGTCGAGTTCGGCGTCTGGGGTGGGATGACCGAACGCGAACGGCGCGCCCTGCTGCGGCGAAGGCCCTCGGTCACCTCGTGGCGGCGGCTGCTGAAAACGGCCCGCACCGCGTACGAGCGCAGCACAGGAGTCGTTCACACACAGCCGCACCAGGAAGAGGTCGTCGACAAGGCGCTGGAATGGACCGCCTGACAGGCGGTCGGCCGGGCCCGCGGGCCGGGAAAGGGACGCCCGCCGCACGCCGGCGGCCTTCCGCCGGCTGAAGGCACGGTGTCCGGGCATGACAAAGCCCCGAACACCAGATGATGTTCGGGACCTCGTCGTCCTGCATGCAGCGATCCGGTGTCCCTAGTTCTTTGGCGAGAGCGGGGCTCACTGGATCGTCTTCCAACTCGGCGACTGCTCCCGGGCTGGGTCGGCGGCTGCCTTGAGGCCCTGGGCCCTTGCATCCGCCCCCTGAAGCGAACAACGACCTCGAGGGGCCATCCCGCTTCATGACTACCAAAGGCTGGAGGGGCGCATTTTGTGCAAGCCCTTTGATGTGACGTGCATCACATGCCCTTGCTTCCTCTTGCTTCCCGATCGGATCCGTAACGTCCCGGCACAGGGGGTGGAGGTCGGCCGGCAGCCGGCTCGCCGGGAGCCTCTGGTTCACATCCGGCTGCGGCAAGGACGGTCGGGACTCGGAAGGTGTCGCGTCCTGGCGGGGCGGCCGGCGGAGCCGCGGGATCGCCGACGAAAGAGAGAAGAGGGGTGCGCAGCCGACAGCACCGCGCGCTCCTGCCCGGCCGCCGGGCATCCCCCGCGGCGGCGACTCCGGCCGCGGCCTCCGGCGGCCGTGCGGAAGTCCGTGAGGCGATGACGATGCGCTCGGCAGCACGCGGAAGGCGTGCCGCGCACGGCGGACGGTGCCGGACGATCCGTCAGCCCAGCGCCTCCGTATATGTGTTCGCCGGAAGTGCGGCGGAGGAACCGGGCGGGATCGGGAACCCGTGGCAGCCGCCTGTCGTTGGAGTCCGCGAACGTGATCCCTGTCGTTGTCCGCCACCACCAGCTGACCTGCATGTTTCCGCCAGGGTGCCGCATACGTCCGGCACCGGGTGCCCTCAGCCACCACGGTGAGGCCCCCAGGCGGCCCTGAGAACGGTGGATACGTGTAGTACCCCCGGACGATATGACGCAGAGTGAACTTCTGCTTCACTTATCTGTACAACTCAACAGACCATGCAGGACCGGGAATTCGTGAACCCTTTGGCGAGAGCGCACGAGCCCCGGTCTCTTCCAACCCGGTGTTGCCGGGCTGCTCGCGTAGCCCGGCAACACCGGAGGTCGATGGTCTCGGCCCCGAAGGAGGACCCCCATGGGTCTCTCGGACATCCTGACCGGCACCCGCAACCTCGCGCGCGCAGCCGTCCGCCGGATCAAGCAGACGCCGGCCGGCACCCGCCGCGCCTTAACCCGCGCCGACCACTGGGTGCAGGACCACATCATCCTCGCCGCGGCGTGCGCCATCATCGCCGTGCTCGCCGTCACCGGCACAACCTGGTGGTACTGGGGCGAAGCGCTCCCCGCGCTCGCCAAGACCTACCAGCCGCTCCTGACCATCGTCTGGATCGTGATCAGCGCGATCGCCCTCGTCCTCAGGTTCTTCGCCACCCGCCGCGCCGCCCGCCTCGCCCTGGCCACCCCGTCACCCGCCGTGCCCCCGGCCACCGCCACCGCCGCACCGGCCGTCACCCCGGGGCCGACGGCAGAGCCCACCGGCACCGGAGGCAGCCGTGTCATCTGACGAACACCTCCCCACCGACAGCCGGCCCCAGGACCCCGACCCCGCAGAACTCCGCGACTTCCACGCCTTCTACGCCGCCCACTGGCCCTACGTGGCCGCCAAGATCCGTGCCGCCTTCGGCCCGAACATCGTCGACGGCGTCGACGCCGAGGACATCGCCCAACACGCCTTCCTCACGGTCCTCCGGAACTGGCAACACGTCAGTGCCCTCGAGTTTCCGCGCGCCTACGTCCACAAAATCGCTTTCAACCACGCCCGCCGGCTCTTCCAACGACGCTCCGTCCCCCTCACCTCCGCCCACCTCGACACCGTCCTCGGCCACGAGCCCAGCCCCGCAGCCCACCTCGAAGCAGCCCTCGAAGCAGCCCAGGCTCTTCAGACCCTTAGGCGCCTCGCTCCCCGCCAGGCCCAGGTCGTCGGCCTCCAGCTCGAAGGCCTGCACGACACCGACATCGCCGCCGCCCTCAACATCACCACCGACGCCGTCCGCTCCCACCGCCGTCACGCCAGGATCGCCCTCCGCCACCTCCTAATCGCAGCCCAGGACTAATCCCGAGCACGGGCGGCTGGCCTCCGTCACCGAGGGGGCCACCCGCCCGATCAACTTGGACACCCACACCAGCCACCAGACATCCGGTCCGGGCAACGAAGTGGCCGGGGAGCGGCCCCGTCGCAGCCCCTGATGGCCAGACCGCACCCCGACGGGCCCGTACCTACCCCGCCACCACACCACCCAACGCAGCCCCGGCAGCGAACGGCACCACACGACGGCACGATCACCCGCCGCCGACAGCCAGGTCCCCCCGACAAGGCAAACACCGGCAACGGCCACCGGACCCGCACTGAACAAGACGTAAGACATACCCCGGGCCCCCGGCAGCCGCCGGGGGCTCCGGCGTACCGCCCCAGGGCCCGCCCGCTCACCGGCCGCGCCCGCAGCCCTGCCCGGAGCCTGTTGCCCGTGGACCAGGATCCGCATCCGCGGCCGGAGCCGGGGCGCAGCAACCGGCCCGGCGACCCGGGCGGGGCCGGGGTTCCATCGAATGGACACGGCCGAAGAGCCGTCGGCCGAAACCGACGTGCAGCCGGAAGACCCGGACCTCGGGAGCTCCGCGGCCGCGGCGTCCTGGGCGGCCACGGCCGTGGTCTCGTCGCCGAGGCGGGCGGCGAGCAGGGACGTGAACACGTTGACGCGCCAGTGCGGGACGGCGTAGTCGGAGGTCTGCTCGTACGACCCGGCCCGGTCGAAGATGCGGCGGCCCTCGGCGAGGAGCCGGCGGGCGGTGGGGTGGTCGCCGCGCAGGGCCGCGGCGTAAGCCTTGCCGAAGACCGCGTTCAGCAGGCTGGTTGCTGAGGAGCCATGGGCCTGGTCGGCGAACCCGTCCGTGACCGCGAGGCCACGCCCTGGTCGCCGCGGGCGACCGCGGCAGCCACAGCCCGAGACCCGGGTGGCGACGTCGCCGGGGTCTGCGTTCGGAACCGGCGAGCTGGGGCGGCCGGCGTGATGGGAGGCGAGCAGGTCCCCTGCTGCAGCACAGCGGCCGCCCCGGCACAGGCCGGATACCCCGAACCGCTCACCTCACCCGGTTTCCGCCCCGCCGCGCGTCCGCGGTGTGCAGCCTGCCGTTCGGCCGCGGGCATGCCGGTGAGCCCACCCGTCACGGGGTGGGCCCACCGGCCGTGCAGTGCTCGGGCGCCTGCTACCAGCGGTACCAGCGGCCGCTGCTGTTCTTCGGACGGGCCACGAAACCGATCAGCCACAGCACCAGGACCGCGAGCGCGACCCACCACAGGATCTCCACCGCGAAACCGGCACCGAAAAGGATCAGGACGAGCAGGAGAACAAGAAGCAGGGGAACCATAGTTATCAACCTCCGACCCACCGAGTGCCCGACCGACCGGCACCCATGCACATGATCTTTATGTGTTTCTTATCCACGCAGGCGGGCAAACGTGCCCGCCCGGCTCCTCCGCCGTGACTTCGCCGCCACGATCCGGCGCGCCCCTGAGCACGCCCCGATGGGGCGCCCGTCGGGGCCGGCGGATGGGGTCCGACATCGGCAGACCGATACGGGGGTTTGGGCCCCGGGATCGTGAGCAGGCGAGTCGTCACGACCAACCCGGTACTACACGAGGAGGTCCCCATGTCGGGCACCGAGAAGACCAAGGCCCACGCCGAGCAGGCCAAGGGCAAGGCCAAGGAAGCCCTCGGCCGCATGACCGGCAACGAGCGGATGACCGCCGACGGCCA
>NZ_JBVJFB010000015.1:0-26587 GCF_055588065.1 Streptomyces sp. NPDC046308 | reverse complement strand
CTTTCAGCGCCGATGGTACTGCAGGGGGGACCCTGTGGGAGAGTAGGACGCCGCCGAACAATCATTGCGGGAAGCCCCGCACCAGACCCTTCGGGGTCCGGTGCGGGGCTTTTCTGCGTTCACCCCCCAAGGGATGTTTACGTGGACGTATACTCGGAACATGTCTGATGCCATGATCCGTGTGCCGGCCGAGGTGAGAGACCGCCTGGCCGTCATCGCAGAGTCCCGTGGGACGTCGATCCGGTCTCTGGTGCAGGAGTTTGCCGAGACGACGCTGACCGCAGAGGAGCGGCGGGAGCGGGCGGAGCGGGCTCGGGCCTACATGTCCGAGCACTTCGGGGTGGACGTGACTGCCGAGGAGAGTGCGGCCATGGGACGTAAGCTCCGTGAGGCCTTCGCGCGGCAGGAGGACGCGGCCGCGTGATCCAGCACCACCTGGTCCTGGACACGCCGTCCTTGCTTGCGCTGTCCGGGAACCGGCAGGTGTCCGCGCTGATCCACCACGCCCATCTCGATGCGGACACCCGCTTGTGGGTGCCGGTGCTGTCGGTCCTCGAGGCCGACGTGGTTCTCGCGGGGATCGCTGAGCACATCGGCCAGCTCGACGAAATCCACATGCTCGACCTCGACTATCCGGCCGTCCTCGCTGTGGCACAGATGTGCCGCGAGGGAGTGCCGGCCGGTGTCGCGGCCGCCGTCCATGCCGCACGTCACCTGCCCGAGTGGGGCTCGCAGGCACTGGTTGCCACGGTCGAGCCGAAGGCCTACGAGGGGCAGGGAGTGGGCGTCTTCGATCTGAACCGCTGAGCCTTCGCTCCTCAGAGGCGGCCGGCGGCCTTGAGGGACAGGTAGGCGTCGGCCAGGGCCGGGGCGAGGGTGTCCGGGGTGGCGTCGACCACGTGGACGCCGTGGCGGGAGAGCTGGTCGGCGGTGCGGCGGCGCTGGGCCTGGGCCTGGGTGCCGGCCGCGGCTTCGTAGACCGCGTCCACGCTGCCGCGGGACTTCGTCATCTCCGCGACGTGCGGGTCGGCGACCGAGGCGAGCAGGACCGTGTGGCGCTGTGTGAGCCGGGGGAGCAGCGGGAGCAGGCCCTCTTCGATCGGGGCAGCGTCCAGGCTCGTCAGGAGGACCACCAGGGACCGGCGCGGGGCGCTGCGCAGGACGGTGGAGACCAGGGTACGGGCGTCCGTCTCGACCAGTTCCGGTTCGAGGGAGGCCATCGCGTTGACGAAGGACGGGAGGACGTCGGCTGCCGCGCGGCCCTGGACCTGGGCGCGGGGGCGGCGGTCGTGGGCCAGCAGGTCGACGCGGTCACCGGCGCGGGTGGCGAGGGCGGCGAGGAGCAGGGCCGCGTCCATCGCGGAGTCCAGGCGGGGGGCGTCGCCGACGCGGCCCGCCGAAGTACGGCCGGTGTCGAGGCAGATGAGGATGTGCCGGTCGCGTTCGGGGCGCCAGGTGCGGACGGCCACCTTTTGCTGGCGGGCGGTGGCCCGCCAGTCGATCGAGCGGGTGTCGTCGCCGGGGACGTAGTCGCGGAGGCTGTCGAACTCGGTGCCCTCACCGCGCGTCAGGACGCTGGTACGGCCGTCCAGTTCGCGCAGCCGGGCCAGTCGGGAGGGGAGGTGCTTGCGGCTGGTGAAGGGCGGCAGGACCCGGACGGTCCAGGGGGACACGTGGGAGCCCTGGCGGGCCCACAGGCCCAGGGGCCCGTACGAGCGGATCGTGACGCGGTCCGCGCGGCGGTCACCTCGGCGGGTGGGGAGCAGACGGGTCGTCAGCCGGCGGCGTTCGCCCGCGGGGACGACCATCTCGTGGCGGGAGGCGGCGGCCTCCGTGCCCGGGCGCCAGCTGCTCGGCGGCCAGGCGTCGCGGACGCGGGCGCGGAGGGTGCGGCTGCCGGGGTTGGTGACGGTGAGGTGGACGTCCGCCGGTTCGCCGAGGCGGACCGAGGTGTCCCCCGAGCGGGCCAGCACCAGGCTGCGGACCGGCGCCGCCAGGGCGTAGTCGACCGCGCAGGCCAGGGCGATCGGGCCGTTGACCGCGAGCATCCCCGCCCAGCTCGGTTCGAGGGCGCCGACCGGAATGCTGCCGAGGGCCGCCAGCAGGGCGGCGCGTCCGGTGAGGGCCATCAGCGGGGGACGGGGACGTGGGAGAGGATCGCCGTGATGACGGCGTCAGCGGTGACTCCCTCCATCTCCGCTTCCGGGCGCAGCTGGACGCGGTGGCGCAGGGTCGGCAGGGAGAGCGCCTTGACGTCGTCGGGGGTGACGTAGTCGCGGCCGGTGAGCCAGGCCCAGGCGCGGGCGGTGGCCAGCAGGGCGGTCGCGCCGCGGGGGGAGACACCGAGGGTGAGCGAGGGCGACTCGCGGGTGGCGCGGCAGATGTCGACGACGTAGCCGGCGATCTCGGGGGACACGGAGACCTTGGCGACGGCGTCGCGGGCCGCTTCGAGCTGGGCGGGGCCGGCGACCGGGCGGACGCCGGCGGCGTGCAGGTCGCGGGGGTTGAAGCCGGCGGCGTGGCGGGCGAGGACACCGATCTCGTCCTCGCGAGACGGCAGGGGGACCGTCAGTTTGAGCAGGAACCGGTCCAGTTGGGCTTCCGGCAGGGGGTACGTGCCCTCGTACTCGACCGGGTTCATGGTGGCGGCGACCAGGAAGGGCTCGGGGAGCTTGCGAGGGGTGCCGTCGACCGTGACCTGGCGTTCCTCCATCGCCTCCAGGAGGGACGACTGGGTCTTCGGGGGCGTGCGGTTGATCTCGTCCGCGAGGAGGAGGTTGGTGAAGACCGGGCCGTTCTGGAAGGAGAACTCGGCGGTGCGGGCGTCGTAGACGAGCGAGCCGGTGACATCGCTCGGCATCAGGTCGGGGGTGAACTGGACGCGCTTGGTGTCGAGTGCGAGGGAAGCGGCGAGGGCCCGTACGAGGAGGGTCTTCGCGACGCCCGGGACGCCTTCGAGGAGGACGTGGCCGCGGCACAGGAGCGCGACGACGAGACCGGTGACGGCCGAGTCCTGGCCGACCACGGCCTTGCCGATCTCGGTGCGGAGCGCTTCGAGGGAAGCGCGGGCGCTGTCCGCGGTCACAGCCGTGGACTCGGTGGCCGGGTACGTCATGACGTACGGACCTCTCTTTCGAGGGCGTCGAGGTGGTCGGCGAGCGCGACGAGTGCCGCGTCGTCGGAGGGGGTGGGGCCGAAGAGGAGGGCGGTGACGTCCAGCGTGCCGTCTCGTGTCCCGTCTCGCGTGTCGTCCGTGAGCCGGGCGGAGACCGCCGGGGCGAGGGCGGCGGGGTCGTGGGCACGGGTGGGCGGTACGCCGGTGAGGGCGGCGAGGCGTTCGCGGGCGGCGGCGCGCAGCACGGTGGCGGCGCGGTCGCGGGCGCCGGCCTTGCGGTAGAGGCGGGCGCGGCCCTCGGTGGCCTCGGAGGCGCGGATGACGACGGGCAGCCTCTCGGTGACGAGGGGGCCGAGCCGGCGGGCACGCCACATGGCCGCGAGGGCGGCGGCCAGGAAGAGCTGGAGCAGGGCCCAGGACCAGCCGGACGGGATCAGGTCGAAGAGGCTCTTCTCCCCGCCGGCGCCGGCGTCCGGGTCGGAGTCCGCGAGGGACGGCAGGTACCAGACGAGGTCCGGGCGGGAGCCGAGGAGTTGGAGCGCGAGGGAGGCGTTGCCCTCCTCGGCGAGGCTTTCGTTGAGGAGGATCGTCTCGGATCCGAGGAGGACCGTGTCGCCGCCGGTTCCTGCCGGGAGGGTGAGCAGGGTGGGGTGGCCGCCGCTGGGGTAGCAGGCGGTGACGCCGGGGAGGGTGGTGGTGTAGCGCAGGCCGCCGCCGGTTGCGGCGCGGCCGGCGGAGGTCGCGGCGGGCAGGGCGCAGTCGGGGGCCGGGGCGTCCGTGGTGGCGTCGCCCTGGACACGGACGCCGGGGGAGAGGTCGGCGAGGCTGTGGCTGCCGGGGGCGAGCAGGACGGTGCGGCCGCCGGAGAGGTCGATGGCCGAGCGGATGGTACGGCGCTGGGTGCTGCCGAGCCGGTCGGGATCGGTGACCAGGAGGGTCGTGCGGGGGCCGGTGGCCTCGGCGGCCTCGGCGGCCGTGGTGACGACGCGGGTGGTCACGCCGCGGGCCTTGAGGAGCTCGGCGACGGCCCGGCTGCCGAGGGGGTCGGCGGAGCGGGGGTCGAGGTAGCCGTGGCGCGTGCCGGAGTTGAGGGCGGCCAGGATGATGACGCCGGTGGTGAGGACGGCGAGTGCGGCGAGGAGGCGGCGGGCTTGGCGTGTGCGGGTCGCCTTGCCGGCGGGGGTGGCGGGGGTGGGGTCGTCTGTGGCGGTGCCCGTGTCGTCCGTGGCGGTGCCCGTGTGGTGGGTGCGGAGGGCCGTGGCCGTGCTGGTGCCGCTGGTGGGGTTGGCCGTGGCCGTGCCCGCCCCGGTGCCGGTGCCTGTGGCCGTGGCGTTGGTGGGGGCGGTTTCGGCGGGGCCGGGCGCGCGCCGGGACGTCTCCTCGGACGCCGAACGTGACGAGGGGTCGGAGAGCTCGGCGGCAGTGCGTTCGGCGCCCTGCGGGGATCGCCCCGACACACACCCGTCCCCGCCGAAACCGCCCTGGGGGTCGGTCGGTTCGGCCCCGTTGCGGGTCGTCCCCTCTGGAGATTCGATCGGTGTGCCGTCGACGCCCTTGCCGTCCTGGGGGGTGGGGTCCTGTGGGGGGTGCCACGGCATGTGCGTCATGGGGTGGGTCCCGTCAGGAGGGGCTTCGTGGTGGTGAGGGTGAGGTCGAGGGAGCGCAGGCGGGCGTACGTGTCGGCGTCGGCGGTGCGGCCGCCGTAGGTGACGTCGTCGAAGGTGCGGGCGGCGGCGCGCAGGGCCTCGGCGTGGGCGGGGAGGGAGACGGCGGCTTCGGCGGCCGCCTCGTCGGCGGTGCGGCCCGGGCGGGGGTCCAGGAGGGTGCGTTCCTCCAGGGAGCGGACGACGGCGCGCATGCGTTCCTGGACGGCTTCGGTCCACCGGGCGGCGGCGGCGTGGGCGTCGGCGGCCTTGCGGTGGTCGGCGGCGCTGCGGATGCCGTCGTCGAAGAGGGTGCCCGGGGAGGTGGGGGTGCGCCGGGGGGAGCCCAGGCGCCACCACAGGGCGGCTGCCGCCAGGAGGACCAGGAGGAGGACGGCGATCAGGCCGACGGGGCCTCCGGGGGTCGCCCCGGAGGCGGCGCCGAAGAGGTCGTCGAGCCAGTCGAAGAAGGCGCGGGTCGCGCGGTCCAACGGGCTCGGGTCGTTCTCGTGGTACATCGGCTTCGACAGCTCGCGCTCGGCCGCCTCACGGGCGGCCTCGCGCGGTGTCGTCACCGGCGGGACCTCCGCGAGCATCACCCGTAGTTCTCGACGCCGGCCGCCCGGGCGAGCTCCAGGTCGAGGCCCTCGCGTCGGATCCGCTGGTCGACGTAGAGGAGGACGGTGACGCCGGACTGGAACGGCATGACGATGGTCTGCGCGATGATCAGGCCGATGGCGGAGAGGATCAGCGTGCCCCAGGCGGTCTGGGCGGAGCCGTCCGTCAGGGCGTCCATTCCGCCGCCGAAGGCGATGAGGCCGGCCCACTGGAACGGCATGACGATCATCGCCGCGAGCAGGGCCGCGATGAAGCCGGTGAGGAGCGTGATGCCGAAGACGCGCCACCAGGCGCCCTTGACCAGCTTCGAGGAGCGGGCGAAGGCCTTGAGGACGGTGCTCTTCTCCAGCATCAGGGCGGGCGAGGCCAGGCTGAACTTGATCCCCAGCCAGAGCAGCAGGGGGAGCCAGACGACGAAGCCGAGGACGATCAGGCCGATGTTGTCGGCGAGGATGCCGGGCAGGACCAGTACGGCGCCCATCACCAGGGCGCCGAGGGCCATCAGCAGGGTGAGCCCGGCCAGGCGCAGCAGCTGGGGGCGGGCGTCGCGCCAGGCGGCGGAGACCGAGGAGTTCTGGCCGAGTACCGCCCGGCTGAAGATCATGGTGAGCATCGCGGTGACCACGATGGTGCCGAGGACCTGGATGAACTGGTTGACCGCCGACGCCCCGAGGGTGCTGCCGAGGCTGTCGAACATCTGCTCGGCCGTGACGTCCTCGCTCGGCGCGAGGACGAGGTCCTTCAGCATGTACCTCTGCACGAAGACGCCGATGACCTGGACGACCGTGGCCACGACCAGGGTGATGGGCAGCACCGAGCGCCAGTGCGTGCGCATGGTGGCGACCGCGCCGTCGAGGATCTCACCCAGGCCCAGGGGGCGCAGGGGGATCACACCGGGCTTGGCGGCCGGGGGGGTGCCCCATTGGCCGGGGCCGCCCGGGTAGCCGTACTGGGGGCCGTTCTGGGCTCCGTACGGGGCGTTCTGGGGCTGGCCCCAGCCTCCCGTGGCCGGCTGCGGCGGGGTCGGCGGGGTCTCCGGAGTGCCCGGGCTCGACCACTGGCCGGGCGGGGGCTGCTCGGCGGACCACTTGGGGTCGCCGGCGGGCCGGTCGGGCTGCTGCGCGCCGCCGTCGGTGCCGGGCTGGTCGGCGGGGGTTCCCGGCCGATCGCCGTCGGACGGAGAGGATCCGGGCGTAGCCCAGCCCGGAGAGTCGTTCATCGTCGCTCCTTCACGTGCACCTGCTCGGCGGGGGCGCTGGTCGCTGCCATCGTGCCACGTGGGGGGCCCGAACGGAGTAGGGGATTGTGAGGCCCCCGTGACCCTGGCCGTCCCCCCGGAGCTCCGGCAGCCCTTACCTTCAAGTGTCGCCCGGATCCGGGGCAGACTGGTCGACCTGATCTCCACGCAGGTCGGAGGGGCGATTTCCAGCCCTTTTGGCTGTGGGGCAGCTCACCGCCGGGTAACGATTAGCTAATGGGATGATGTCAACCATGAAGGGACGCGTCCTTGTCGTCGACGACGACACCGCGCTGGCCGAGATGCTCGGCATTGTGCTGCGTGGAGAAGGTTTTGAGCCGTCGTTCGTAGCGGACGGCGACAAGGCACTTGCTGCCTTCCGGGAGGCGAAGCCGGACCTGGTGCTGCTCGACCTCATGCTGCCCGGACGGGACGGCATAGAGGTGTGCAGGCTGATCAGGGCCGAGTCCGGTGTGCCGATCGTGATGCTCACCGCCAAGAGCGACACGGTGGACGTCGTCGTGGGCCTGGAGTCCGGGGCCGACGACTACATCGTCAAGCCGTTCAAGCCGAAGGAGCTGGTGGCCCGCATCCGGGCCCGTCTGCGCCGCTCGGAGGAGCCCGCGCCCGAGCAGCTGGCCATCGGTGACCTGGTCATCGACGTGGCCGGGCACTCGGTCAAGCGCGACGGCGCCTCGATCGCCCTGACCCCGCTCGAGTTCGACCTGCTGGTCGCCCTCGCGCGCAAGCCCTGGCAGGTGTTCACCCGCGAGGTGCTGCTGGAGCAGGTCTGGGGTTACCGGCACGCGGCGGACACCCGTCTGGTGAACGTGCACGTGCAGCGCCTGCGCTCCAAGGTGGAGAAGGACCCGGAGCGCCCCGAGATCGTCGTGACGGTGCGCGGTGTCGGCTACAAGGCCGGACCCAGCTGAGGTGCAGTCCGGCACGTCCGCCGCGTCCGGCAGCGGCCGCGGCGGCTCCCGCTGGCGCGGCCTCTGGGCCGGCCGGCCGTTCCAGGACGGTGCGCCGGGCAGCCCCGTGCTGCGGCTGTTCGTGCGCCTCGTACGACGGCCGCTGGTTCCGGCTGTCCGGCTGTGGCGCCGCAACATCCAGCTCCGGGTGGTCGCCGCCACCCTGCTGATCTCGCTGGCGGTGGTCCTCGCCCTGGGCGTCGTCGTGATCGCCCAGGTCAGCAGGGGGCTCCTCGAGGCCAAGGAGCAGGCGGCGCAGAGCCAGGCGGCGGGCGGGTTCGCGGTCGCGCAGGAGAAGGCCAACGCCCCCGCGACCGTGGACGGGCCCGACGCCACCGACAACAAGGTCGGCCGGGACGCCAGCACCTGGATGAACTCCCTGGTCAAGCAGTTGGCCAGTGGCGGCCAGACCGCCTTCGAGGTCGTCGCGCTCGGCGCCGGCACCGGGGAGCAGACCCTGCCCGGGACACAGGGCGTCAAGGGCGCCCGGGCCTCGGGCAACGTCGATCCGACCGCCAGCGTGCCCGTCAAGCTGCGCAAGGCCGTCAACCACGCCACCGGCGCCTTCAAGACCTTCTCCGAGATCCGCTACACCGCGGGGTCCGGGGGCAAGGCCCCCGAGCCGGCGCTGGTCGTGGGCAAGCGGCTCACCGACATCAACGGGGATCCGTACGACCTGTACTACCTCTTCCCGCTCACGCAGGAGCAGGAGTCCCTCAACCTGATCAAGGTCACCATCGTGACCGCGGGCCTGTTCGTCGTCGTCCTGCTCTGCGGCATCGCCTGGCTCGTCGTACGCCAGGTGGTGACCCCCGTGCGGATGGCCGCCGGGATCGCCGAGCGGCTCTCGGCCGGGCGGCTCCAGGAGCGGATGAAGGTCACCGGCGAGGACGACATCGCGCGCCTGGGCGAGGCCTTCAACAAGATGGCGCAGAACCTCCAGCTGAAGATCCAGCAGCTGGAGGAGCTGTCGCGGATGCAGCGCCGGTTCGTCTCGGACGTCTCGCACGAGCTGCGCACCCCGCTGACGACGGTACGGATGGCGGCCGACGTCATCCACGACGCCCGCGTCGACTTCGACCCGATCACCGCGCGCTCGGCCGAGCTGCTCGCCGGGCAGCTCGACCGCTTCGAGTCGCTCCTCGCCGACCTGCTGGAGATCAGCCGCTTCGACGCCGGGGCCGCGGCCCTGGAGGCCGAGCCGATCGATCTGCGGGAGGTCGTGCGCCGTGTCATCGACGGGGCCGAGCCGCTCGCCGAGCACAAGGGCACGCGGATCCGCGTCCTCGGCGACACCCAGCCGGTCATCGCCGAGGCCGACTCGCGGCGCGTGGAGCGGGTGCTGCGCAATCTCGTCGTCAACGCGGTGGAGCACGGCGAGGGCCGTGACGTGGTGGTCCGGCTGGCGTCCGCGGGCGGGGCCGTCGCCGTCGCCGTACGGGACTACGGCGTCGGGCTGAAGCCCGGCGAGGCCACCCGCGTCTTCAACCGCTTCTGGCGGGCCGACCCGGCCCGGGCCCGCACGACCGGCGGGACCGGCCTCGGCCTGTCCATCGCCGTCGAGGACGCCCGGCTGCACGGCGGCTGGCTCCAGGCCTGGGGCGAGCCGGGCGGCGGCTCGCAGTTCCGTCTGACCCTGCCGCGCACGGCCGACGAGCCGCTGCGGGGCTCTCCCATCCCGCTGGAGCCCGAGGATTCCCGGGCCAACCGGGCCAGGGCCGCCGCCGAGGCCGCCGGCCGTACGGTGGACCGTCCGGCCGCGGACCCCGGCGACAGGTCGCCGATACCGCCGCGGTCGCCGGTCACCGGAGCGCTGCCGGTGCCCGCCGACCCGACGGCCCTGCCGGGGAACGGGGCCCGGGTGGTGGCCCGCCCGGCCGAGCAGGCACAACAGGAGGATCGAGCCGATGGACGCTGAGCCCGACGACGCGCGGCCCGGGGGCGGCGCGCGGGTCCGGGGCCGGCGGCTGCGCACCCTGCGGGCGTACGCCTTCGGCGCGGCCGGACTGCTGCTCGCCGGCTGCGCCTCCATGCCCGACCACGGCGAGATCCGCCCGGTGCAGGCCTCGCAGGGCGTCGACTCGCAGGTGCGCGTGTTCGGCGTACCGCCCGCCGACAAGGCGAGCGCGGCCGACATCGTCGACGGCTTCCTGGAGGCGATGACCAGCGACGACCCGCAGCTGGAGACCGCCCGCAAGTACCTCACCGAGGAGGCCGCGAAGAGCTGGAAGCCCGGCTCCTCCGTCACCGTGCTCTCCTCCGGCCTGGACCGGGTCTCGATCCGCGGCGAGAAGGACCCGGACGGGCCCCGCTGGAAGGTGACCGGCACGAAGCTCGCGACCGTGGACGAGCGCAGCGCGTACCAGCCGCAGACCGGCGGTGAGAAGTACGAGGAATACCTCCAGCTCGTCCAGGACGAGGACAAGCAGTGGCGGATCTCGTCGCCCCCGAACGGTCTCGTGCTCAGCGAGTCGGACTTCCAGCGCATCTACATGCCCGTCAACAAGTACTACTTCGCGGGCGGCACGCTCGTCGCGGACCCGGTGTACGTGCGCCAGCGCACCGATCCGGACTCGCGGATGGACCCCACGACGCAGACCGTGCAGTCGCTGCTCGCGGGGCCGTCCAGGTGGCTCGGCCCCGTCGTCGAGTCCAGCTTCCCCACCGGCACGGAGCTGCGGGAGGGCACCAAGTCCCTTTCGTACGACGGCCAGAACACGCTGCGGGTGCCGCTCAACGACAAGGCCGACAACGTTGCCCAGCCGCAGTGCAAGAAGATGGCCACCCAACTCCTCTACACGGTCAAGGATCTGACGGGCTCCCGGCTCGACCAGGTCGAGATCCTGCGCTCCGACGACAAGTCGTCCTCGCTGTGCTCGGTGACCGAGCTGAACGCGGCCGCGATCGCCAACCGGCCCCGGATCCCCGACTACCAGTACTTCGTCGACGACCAGAAGCGGCTGGTCCGGATGAAGCTGGACGTGACCAGCGAGGAACAGCAGCGGGCCGAGGCCGTGCCGGGGCCGCTGACCACCACACCCGTCTTCAAGGTCGGCTCGGCGGCCGTGACCTACGACGAGCGGCGCGCGGCCGTGGTCTCCGAGGACGGGCACGGGCTGTACGTGGTGCCCCTGGTGGGCGGCGGACCCATGCCGCAGCCCCTGCCGGTGGCCAAGGGCAGCACGCTGACGGCGCCCAGCTGGGACGCGGCCGGCGACCTGTGGGTCGCGGACGCCGATCCGCAGCACCCGGGGCTGTGGCGGGTGCCCGGCGGGGCCGGTACCCCGGAGAAGGTCCAGGTGGCCGGGCTGGACGGCGGGCGGATCGCCTCGCTCAAGGCCTCTTCCGACGGGGTGCGCATCGCGCTCCTCGTGGAGCGGAACGGCCGCAAGAACCTGTACGTCGGGCGGATCGAACGGCCCGACGCCCAGGGCGACGCCTCGGCGGTGTCGGTGCGAGAGCTGCGCCGGGCCGCCCCGCAGATGGCGGACGTGACGACGATGAGCTGGGCGCCGCACGGGCGGCTGCTCGTGGTGGGCCGGGAGAGCCGCGGGGTGCAGCAGGCCCGCTACATGCTGGCGGACGGCTCGATGGTCGCGGCGAGCCTGCCGGGCGCGGCCGGTCTGTCCGCGGTCGCGGCCGCGGCCTCGGAGGACGAGTCGAAGCCGAAGCCGGTGGTGGCGTACTCGGAGGACGGGATCGTGTACCTGCCTCCGGGCGCGCAGTGGCGCACGGTGGCGGTGGGCGGCAAGGCTCCCGTGTACCCGGGCTGACCTGCGACCGGGGCGCGGCTGCGGGCGCCGGTGAGGGCTGCCCGCGGCTCTGTCCACAGGGGTGGCGGGCTCCGTCGGGCTCCCTCAGTGTGGAGGGGTGCACGGGTGGTGGCGGGAGCTGGCCGGGCTGGTCCTGCCGGTCGACTGCGCCGGCTGCGGGGCGGCCCGGGTGCTGGTGTGCGCCGGCTGCCGGGAGGCGCTGAGCGGAGCGGGCGCGGGGCCCGTAGGGCCCTCTCCGCGCCCCCCGGGCCTGCCGGTGGTGTGGGCCGCCGCCGTCTACGACGGGGGTGTACGGGCCGTCCTGCTGGCCCACAAGGAGCGCGGGGCCCTGCCGTTGGCCGGGGTGCTCGGTGAGGCCCTGGCGGGGGCCGTCCTGGCGGGCGGCCCGGTCCGTGCGGGCCCGGCCGCGACGGAAGTGGCCCTGGTGCCGGTGCCGTCGGCGCGCCGGCAGGTCCGGGCGCGCGGGCACGATCCGGCGCGCCGGATCGCCCTGGCGGCCGCCGGGCGGCTGCGGCGGGCCGGTGTTCCCGCACGCGTGGCGCCCGTACTGCGGCTGCGGCGGGCGGTGGCGGACCAGGCGGGCCTCGGGGCCCGGCAGCGCCGGGAGAACCTCGCGGGGGCGCTGGCGGTGTGCCGGGACGGGGCGCGGCTGACGGACGGGGCCGAGGTCGTGCTCGTGGACGACCTGATCACCACCGGGGCGACGCTGGCGGAGGCGGCCCGGGCGGTGCGCGGGGCCGGGCTGTGCGCGGGACCGGGGGACGCCCTGCGGGCAGCGGTGGTCGCCGCGCCCGCGGACTCCTTCGGGCGGCTCCCCGGGGCGGTGCCCCGCCGGACTGCCACGCGTACAGGTCGAAAATCTCGTGAATAGATTCGGAACTGGCGGGGAAGGCCCATCGTTGCAGGTAGTAAGAGGGAACAGCCACTTGACTGGAAGTACATTCCGGTAGCGGGTGCCGACAACCGTCATAGAGGGATATGTTCGGTTGTAAGGAACTCAGGAGGCTGTCTCTCGACTCCGAAGTCGGTGGGGTGTCGATCTTGCCGATGGGGGAGGAGGAGGTGAAAGTCGCCAAGTCCGAGGCTCCGGCCTTCACCGGAGTCTGGTGCGAAAGGGAGACGCTTCGCCCCGTCGGGCGGAGCTATCCGGGAACGGAGTTCTGCGTGGACATCGTCGTCAAGGGCCGCAAGACCGAAGTGCCCGAGCGGTTCCGCAAGCACGTGGCCGAGAAGCTGAATCCGGAGCGGATCCAGAAGCTCGACGCCAAGGTGATCAGCTTGGACGTCGAGGTGTCCAAGGAGCACAACCCGCGGCAGGCCGACCGTTCCGACCGCGTGGAGATCACCCTGCGTTCGCGGGGCCCGGTGATCCGGGCCGAGGCCGCCGCCGCCGACCCGTACGCGGCGCTCGACCTCGCTCAGGACAAGCTGGAGGCCCGGCTGCGCAAGCAGCACGACAAGCGCTACACCCGCCGTGGCAACGGCCGGCTCTCGGCCGCGGAGGTCGCCGACGTCGTGCCGGGGGTCGCGTCGCTCAACGGCAGTGGCCAGGTGGTCACCGAGGAGAAGACGGACGGGGTTCCGGTCACCCGGATCGGATCCATCGAGGTGCAGGGCGAAGGCCCGCTCGTCGTCCGCGAGAAGACCCACTCGGCCGCACCCATGTCGCTCGACCAGGCTCTCTACGAGATGGAACTGGTCGGCCACGACTTCTATCTGTTCGTCGACTCCGAGACGAAGCTGCCCAGCGTGGTCTACCGGCGTCACGCGTACGACTACGGCGTCATCCATGTGAACCCCGACGGTGCCTCCAGCTCGGAGGAGCCGCGAGGCGGCGCCGGCGGCGCGCTCGGCGGCTGAAGCGAACCATTCGCTGCCCCCGCGGGGACGCTCCGGCGTCCGCGCGGGGGCACCTGCATGACGGGTATTGCGCCAGGCGGGTCCTCGGCGACCCCCCGCGCCGTGGCGCGGGCATGGAATCATGGCGGGCAGTCAACCGGCTGCGGAGTGTGTCCGGTTGGCCCAGCAGCTCAGCACATGCAGGGGGAGGAACGATGGCGGACAGCTTCGGGCCGGTGCGCGGGGACGACGGCGCGGGCTGCCGTGGCGCGGACCGGACGGCGGAGTCCGGCGCCTCGCCGGCCGGGGAACCGATCCGGGTGCTCGTGGTCGACGACCACGCGCTCTTCCGGCGGGGGCTGGAGATCGTCCTCGCGCAGGAGGAGGACATCCAGGTCGTCGGTGAGGCCGGGGACGGCGCGGAGGCGGTGGACAAGGCGGCCGACCTGCTGCCGGACATCGTCCTGATGGACGTGCGGATGCCCCGGCGCGGCGGGATCGAGGCGTGCACCTCGATCAAGGAGGTGGCCCCCTCCGCGAAGATCATCATGCTGACGATCAGCGACGAGGAGGCCGACCTCTACGACGCGATCAAGGCGGGCGCGACCGGGTACCTCCTGAAGGAGATCTCGACGGACGAGGTGGCCACGGCCATCCGCGCGGTCGCGGACGGCCAGTCCCAGATCAGCCCGTCGATGGCGTCGAAGCTGCTCACCGAGTTCAAGTCGATGATCCAGCGCACCGACGAGCGCCGGCTGGTGCCGGCGCCGAGGCTGACGGACCGGGAGCTCGAGGTCCTCAAGCTGGTGGCCACCGGCATGAACAACCGCGACATCGCGAAGGAGTTGTTCATCTCCGAGAACACCGTGAAGAACCACGTCCGCAACATCCTGGAGAAGCTCCAGCTGCACTCCCGGATGGAGGCCGTGGTCTACGCGATGCGCGAGAAGATCCTCGAGATCCGCTGACCCGGACAGGCGCTGACCCGGACAGGTCTAGAGCGCGGCGAGCTCGGCCGTGACGGCCGCCGCCTCCGCGGGCGAGCCCGCGCGCTCGACCCGTACGTCCTCGCAGCCGACCCACTCCGCCGCTTCCCGCAGGGCCAGCGCCATCGGGCCGGCCGCCTTCGGGGAGGTCAGCGAGAGCTGCCGGGCGACCAGCGTGCGGCCCTCGCGGGCCGGGTCCACGCGGCCCTGGAGCCGGCCGCCCGCCAGCAGCGGCATCGCGAAGTACCCGTGAATCCGCTTGGGCTTGGGGACGTACGCCTCCAGGCGGTGGGTGAAGCCGAAGATCCGCTCCGTCCGGGGGCGGTCCCAGACCAGGGAGTCGAAGGGCGAGAGCAGCGTGGTGCGGTGGCGGCCCCTGGGGGGCGTCGCGAGCGCCGACGGGTCGGCCCAGGCGGGCTTCGACCAGCCCTCCACCTCGACCGGGACCAGTCCGGAGTCCGCGATCACCGCGTCGAACTGGTCCCCCTTGAGGCGGTGGTAGTCCGCGATGTCGGCGCGGGTGCCGACGCCCAGGGACCGGCCGGCCAGGGCGACCAGGCGGCGCAGGCACTCGCGGTCGTCCAGGTCGTCATGGAGCAGCGCGTCGGGCACGGCCCGCTCGGGGAGGTCGTAGACCCGCTTCCAGCCGCGGCGCTCGCTGCACACCACCTCGCCGGTGTCGAGGAGCCATTCCACGGCGATCTTGGTCTCGGACCACTCGAACCACTCGCCGCCGTTCTTCGCGCCGCCCAGCTCGGTGGAGGTCAGCGGGCCGTCCGCCCTCAGCCGGTCCAGGACCGCCCGCGTCGAGTGCTGCTTGTCCTGGAGGATGTGCCAGCGGTGGCCGCGCGCCCGGTTGGCCCGGCGGCGGAAGGCGAAATGCGGCCATTCCTCGATGGGGAGGATGCAGGCCGCGTGGGACCAGTACTCGAAGGCGTGACGGTCGGACCAGTACGCCTTCTCCACGGTGTCCCGGCCGACCGCGCCGAGGCGTGCGTACGGGATCAGCTCGTGCGAGCGGGCCAGTACGGAGATGGTGTCGAGCTGTACGGCGCCCAGGTGGCGCAGGACCCCGCGCACACCTCCGCGGCGGTCGGGCGCACCGAGGAAGCCCTGTGCGCGCAGGGCGATCCGGCGGGCGTCGTCGGCGGAGAGGGAGAGCGCAGTCATGCCCGCACCCTAGGCGGCGCCACTGACAGCGGGCAGGTACGGCAGCCGCGAGGGCAGGCCGAGGTCGGAGGGGAGCAGGGCGCCGACCCAGCAGTCGCGGGCGGTGCCCCGCTGCTCGATGCCCGCCCGCAGGACGCCCTCGACCCGGAAGCCGGCCCTCTCGGCCACGGCCTTCGAGCCGGCGTTGCCCACCTCGGCGCGCCATTCCAGCCGGCTGACGCCGAGCGCGGTGAAGGCCCAGCGGGCGACGGCCGTCACGGCCTCGGCCATGTAGCCCCGGCCGCGGTGTTCCTTCACCGCCCAGTAGCCGATCTCGTACGACTCGGCGCCGTGCACGTGCACGCCGACGGCCGCGACCAGCGGGCCCCCGGCGCCGAGGCGGACGGCGAAGGAGAAGGCGGTGTCCTCGCGCCAGCCGTTCGGCACGAGCTCGTTCACGAAGGAGTGCGCGTGCGCGCGTTCGTACGGGGAGGGGACCCGGGTCCAGCGCTGGATGTCCGGGTCCTGGGCCGCCGCGTAGACCTCGTGCTCGTCCGCTGCGACGAAGGGCCGCAAGACCAGTCGGTCCGTGGTGAGTGTGATGGGCTCCATGAACGGATTCTGCTGCTGCCGGGGTGTCCCGGGCGAACACTTTTCGGGAATCCCCCCGGGGGATGCGGCACCTTCCGTGCGCCCCGTACGTTCTCAATCCGGGCACCCGTGCCCCCACGGGAACGGCGGACCTCCCGACGTGGCCACGTCCTCGCTTACGATGGCCGTTGCGGTGGGGCCCACCTGCCGTGCCCGCGGTACGTACAGTGCCCAGGCCCGACCGGCAAGGAGACAAACCTCGGTGTCCGTCTTCAACAAGCTCATGCGTGCAGGCGAGGGCAAGATCCTGCGCAAACTGCACCGCATCGCGGCCCAGGTCAACTCCATCGAAGAGGACTTCGTCAACCTCTCCGACGCCGAGTTGCGTGCGCTCACGGACGAGTACAAGCAGCGCTTCCAGGACGGCGAGAGCCTGGACGACCTGCTGCCCGAGGCGTTCGCGACCGTACGCGAGGCGGCCAAGCGCGTCCTCGGCCAGCGGCACTACGACGTCCAGATCATGGGTGGCGCGGCGCTGCACCTCGGCTACGTGGCCGAGATGAAGACCGGTGAGGGCAAGACCCTCGTCGGCACGCTGCCGGCGTACCTGAACGCGCTGTCCGGCAAGGGCGTCCACCTGATCACGGTGAACGACTACCTCGCCGAGCGCGACTCCGAGCTGATGGGCCGGGTGCACAAGTTCCTCGGCCTGGAGGTCGGCTGCATCCTGGCGAACATGTCCCCGGCGCAGCGCCGCGAACAGTACAACGCGGACATCACGTACGGCACGAACAACGAGTTCGGCTTCGACTACCTGCGCGACAACATGGCGTGGTCCAAGGACGAGCTCGTCCAGCGCGGCCACAACTTCGCCGTGGTCGACGAGGTCGACTCGATCCTCGTCGACGAGGCCCGCACCCCGCTGATCATCTCCGGCCCGGCCGACCAGGCCACGAAGTGGTACGGCGACTTCGCGAAGCTGGTGACCCGCCTGACCAAGGGCGAGGCCGGCCAGCCGCTGAAGGGCATCGAGGAGACCGGCGACTACGAGGTCGACGAGAAGAAGCGCACCGTCGCCATCCACGAGTCCGGCGTCGCCAAGGTCGAGGACTGGCTCGGCATCGAGAACCTCTACGAGTCGGTGAACACCCCGCTCGTCGGTTACCTCAACAACGCGATCAAGGCCAAGGAGCTCTTCAAGGCCGACAAGGACTACGTCGTCATCGACGGCGAAGTCATGATCGTCGACGAGCACACCGGCCGTATCCTCGCCGGCCGCCGCTACAACGAGGGCATGCACCAGGCGATCGAGGCGAAGGAAGGGGTGGACATCAAGGACGAGAACCAGACCCTCGCCACGATCACCCTGCAGAACTTCTTCCGCCTCTACTCGAAGCTGTCGGGCATGACCGGTACGGCCATGACCGAGGCCGCCGAGTTCCACCAGATCTACAAGCTCGGCGTCGTCCCGATCCCGACCAACCGCGACATGGTCCGCAAGGACCAGCCGGACCTGATCTACCGGACCGAGGTCGCGAAGTTCGCCGCCGTCGTCGACGACATCGCGGAGAAGCACGAGAAGGGCCAGCCGATCCTCGTCGGTACGACGTCGGTCGAGAAGTCCGAGTACCTCTCCCAGCAGCTCTCCAAGCGCGGCATCCCGCACGAGGTGCTCAACGCCAAGCAGCACGACCGTGAGGCGACGATCGTCGCCCAGGCCGGCCGCCGCGGCGCCGTCACCGTCGCCACGAACATGGCCGGCCGCGGTACGGACATCAAGCTCGGCGGCAATCCGGACGACCTCGCCGAGGCCGAGCTGCGCCAGCAGGGCCTGGACCCGGAGGAGCACATCGAGGAGTGGGCGCACGCCCTCCCCGCGGCGCTCACCCGGGCCGAGGCGGCCGTCAAGGCCGAGTTCGAGGAGGTCAAGGAGCTCGGCGGGCTGTACGTGCTGGGCACCGAGCGCCACGAGTCGCGCCGCATCGACAACCAGCTGCGCGGCCGCTCCGGCCGACAGGGCGACCCGGGCGAGTCCCGCTTCTACCTGTCGCTGGGCGACGACCTGATGCGCCTGTTCAAGGCGCAGATGGTGGAGCGCGTCATGGCGATGGCGAACGTGCCGGACGACGTGCCGATCGAGAACAAGATGGTGACGCGCGCCATCGCGTCGGCCCAGTCGCAGGTGGAGACCCAGAACTTCGAGACGCGCAAGAACGTCCTGAAGTACGACGAGGTCCTCAACAGCCAGCGCGAGGTCATCTACCGCGAGCGCCGCCGCGTCCTGGAGGGCGAGGACCTCCAGGAGCAGGTCCGCTTCATGATGGACGACACCATCGACGCGTACATCGCGGCCGAGACGGTCGAGGGCTTCGCCGAGGAGTGGGACCTGGAGCGGCTGTGGAGCGCCTTCCGGCAGCTCTACCCGGTGAAGGTCACCATCGAGGAGCTGGAGGAGGCCGCGGGCGACCGCGCGGGCATCACCGCCGAGTTCATCGCGGAGTCCGTCAAGGACGACATCCACGAGCAGTACGAGGCGCGCGAGAAGACGCTCGGCTCCGAGATCATGCGTGAGCTGGAGCGGCGCGTGGTCCTGTCGGTGCTCGACCGCAAGTGGCGTGAGCACCTGTACGAGATGGACTACCTGCAGGAGGGCATCGGCCTGCGGGCCATGGCCCAGAAGGACCCGCTGGTCGAGTACCAGCGCGAGGGCTTCGACATGTTCAACGCCATGCAGGAGGGCATCAAGGAGGAGTCCGTCGGCTACCTGTTCAACCTGGAGGTCCAGGTCGAGCAGCAGGTCGAGGAGCTTCCGGTGCAGGACGCGGCGCCTTCGCTGACGAAGGAGCCGGCGGCGGCCGGGGCCGGGCGTCCGGAGATCCGGGCGAAGGGGCTGGACGCTCCGCAGCGGCCGGACCGGCTGCACTTCTCCGCGCCGACCGTGGACGGGGAGGGCGGTGTCGTCGAGGGCGACTTCGACAGTGACGCCGCCGGTGAGGGTGACGGCATGACGCGGGCGGAGCGTCGCAAGGCGCAGAAGGCTGCCGGTGGGCGGCGCCGCAAGAAGTGACCCCTGCGGGGTCGAACCGTCGGCCGGGGCCGGACACCTACGGGTGTCCGGCCCCGGCCGCGTTTCTGTGGGCGGGTGCGGCGCCGTTGCGGGGGCTCCGCCCCCGGGCCCCCGCGCCTCAAACGCCGGCGGGGCTGGATTGTGCCGGCGGGGCTGGGCGGTGCGGTCGGGCCGCGTCACGGCAGGGGGCCCTGGAGTTCTACCGCTGCGCAGCGCCAGCGGAGGTCCGGGCCTTGTTCCAGGCGGAAGGCCATGGCGGTGAGGCGGTCGCCCGTGGCGATGCGGGCGAAGGCCTCGATGACGCCCGGGCCGGGAGTGAAGCGGCCGCACTGGCGGATGACCGGGCGGAGGCGGTCGTGGAGGGGGCCTGTGGGGGCCAGGGTGACCAGCTGCTGGTACGCGGGGCCGACGGTGTGGCCCAGGAGCGAGTGGACCGGGCGGCGGCCGCTGACGACCGCCAGGAGGTGTTCGGCGAACCAGTGGTGCGGGCCGAGCCGCAGCGTGCGCGGGGGGCCGGCCGGGCGCCGCGGATCGCGCCGTCCGGCGGGCCGGGTGCGGGCGCGGCCGCCCGGCCTGCGGCCCCCGTCGCTGCCGATCGTGCCGCGCGTCGTCGTGTCCATGGCGATCTGCCCCCGAACAGGCCGGGCCCGGAGCGGTACCGGGCGGTAACTTGATGGGGATCTTCTACGGTCGCCGAACACGCTCCGCAACCACGCGCACCGCCGGGCCGCCCGCCGCCCCGGTTCACCTATCCGAGTGCGCGCCGGTCCCTGCCCGGCGCCGTACCGAGCGGGTACGGGGACGGGGTTGACGGCCGCGGGTCCGGGTGCGGCACCTCGAAGGGGTACCGACTCCGTCACCCTGACGGACCCTCCGAGTCGTATCCTGGGGGAGTTTTCCGACTACCGAAAGCAGCCGGCCATGCGTGTGTACGTCCCCCTGACCCTCCCCGGGCTCGCCGAGGCGCACAAGGCGGGTGAGCTGGGCCCCGCCCCGCTGCGGGCGTACGCCGTCACCCCCGGGCTCCGCGAGTGGTACGTGTCGGACGACATCGAGGAGCTGGAGTACGCGGCTCTGAACCGGGCCGCCGTCGCCTCCCTGCGGCTGCTCGCCGCGGACGCGGCCGCCCCGCGCCGCCGCGTCGTCGTCGCCCTCGACGTCGACGACAAGGCCGCCACCGCCACCCCCGGCGTCGACGAGGCCACCCTCGGCCAGGTGACCCTGGCCGCCGCCGTACGGCTCACCGTGGCCGCCGCCGTGCACGTGGACGCCGACGACGCCGAGGAGGACGTGGCCGCCGCCGCGCAGGCCCTCCCCGCCGCCGACGGCGGGGACGGGGACGCGCAGTTCGTCGTCGACGGAGCCGAGGACCACGAGCTGCTGTGGTTCGGCGTGCAGGAGATCCCGGGGCTGCTGAAGTGACCGAAAAGCACATCGTCTGGGACTGGAACGGCACCCTCCTCCACGACATCGACGCCGTCATGGCCGCGACCAACGCCTCCTTCGCGGAACTCGGCTTCGCGCCGATCACCCTGGAGACCTACCGCGACCTGTACGTCGTGCCGGTGCCGAAGTTCTACGAGCGCCTCATGGGGCGGCTGCCCACCGACGAGGAGTGGGTGGTCATGGACGAGGCCTTCCACCGGCACTACTGGGCCGCGGCCGAGGACGCCGGGCTCGCCGACGGCGCCCGCGAGCTGCTCCAGGAGTGGCAGCGGGACGGGCTCACCCAGTCCCTGCTGTCGCTCGCGCCCCACGAGAAGCTCGTACCACTGGTCCGGACCCACGGAATCGACCACCACTTCCTGCGCGTCGACGGGCGGACCGGTCCCTCGCACACGTCGAAGGCGGGACACCTCGTACGCCACCTGGCCGCCCTGGACGGGACGGGCGTGACGGCCGACCGTACGGTCCTCATCGGAGACGCCGTGGACGATGCGCTGGCCGCCGCCCACGTCGGCGCCCGGGCGGTGCTCTACACGGGTGGTTCGCACAGCCGCAGCAGTCTGGAATCGGCCGGTGTGCCCGTCGTGGACACCCTGGCCGAGGCCGTACTGACAGCTCGCGAGCTGGCCGAATTCTGACTGGACAAGCCCGCTGCACGGACAGCCGTTCCGCGTCGCTGGCCAGACTGTCAAAGTTTCACCCCAAGATTTATACAGATGCAGCGAATGACGACCTGGGGGTAGGTCGGGATAGCCTTGTACCCGTGATCAGCGCGATAGTCCTCGGGGGCACTGGAGCCTCCGGCCTGCGCCCGGCGCACGACCGTGCCCGGGCCTTCGCTGATCCCCGCCACCGGGACCTCCAGCCGATCTTGGCTCATTCCCTCCCGGTCGGCTCTCTCGACGGCATAGCGTCGATCCCGAACGGACACCGACTCCCCGCCCCGCGGGACTGTGCCATTCCTTCCTTCACCTACGTCACGCAACGGCGCGCGACAGGAGCCAGAGGACATGCAGACCAAGCTGGACGAAGCAAAGGCCGAGCTGCTCGCACGGGCGGCCCGGGTAGCTGAGCACAGCCCGGCCGGGGGGCTACTTCCGACTGGGTCCGAGCAGGGAGAGCGTCCAGATCAGGACGCGGTGCTCTCCTACCTCCAGCGCTACTACCTGCACACGGCACCCGAGGACCTCACGGACCGGGACCCGGTCGACGTGTTCGGAGCCGCGCTCTCCCACTACCGGCTCGCCGAGAACCGGCCGCAGGGCACCGCGAACGTGCGCGTGCACACCCCCACGGTCGAGGAGAACGGCTGGACCTCCAGCCACTCCGTCGTCGAGGTGGTCACCGACGACATGCCGTTCCTCGTGGACTCCGTGACGAACGAGCTGTCCCGCCAGGGCCGCGGCATCCACGTCGTGATCCACCCGCAGGTCGTCGTCCGCCGTGACGTCACCGGCAAGCTGATCGAGATCCTCGGCCCCGACTGCGACGCGCACGGTCCCCGTACCTCGCGCCCCCACGACTCCCTCGTCGAGTCCTGGATCCACGTCGAGATCGACCGGGAGACCGACCGCGCCGACCTCAAGCAGATCACCGCCGACCTGCTGCGCGTCCTGTCCGACGTACGCGAGTCCGTCGAGGACTGGGAGAAGATGCGCGACGCCGCGCTGCGCATCGCCGAGGGTCTGCCCGAGGAGCCCACCGCCCCGGACCTGCGCGAGTACGAGCTCGAAGAGGCCCGCGAGCTGCTGCGCTGGCTCGCCGACGACCACTTCACCTTCCTCGGCTACCGCGAGTACAACCTCGTCGACGGCGACTCCCTGGCCGCCGTGCCCGGCACCGGCCTCGGCATCCTGCGCTCCGACCCGCACCACAGCGGCAAGGACGACGGCCACCCCGTCTCGCCGTCCTTCAACCGGCTGCCGGCCGACGCCCGTGCCAAGGCCCGCGAGCACCGCCTGCTGGTGCTGACCAAGGCCAACAGCCGCTCCACCGTGCACCGCCCCTCGTACCTCGACTACGTGGGCGTCAAGAAGTTCGACGCCGACGGCAACGTCG
The DNA here is from genome assembly GCF_055588065.1 of Streptomyces sp. NPDC046308. Taxonomy (NCBI): domain Bacteria; kingdom Bacillati; phylum Actinomycetota; class Actinomycetes; order Kitasatosporales; family Streptomycetaceae; genus Streptomyces; species Streptomyces sp. NPDC046308. Next base: position 4,094 of record NZ_JBVJFB010000015.1, on the reverse strand, counting down.
TCGGCGAGCGCCGCTTCCTCGGCCTGTTCTCCTCCGCCGCGTACACCGAGTCCGTGCGCCGCGTCCCGGTCGTCCGCCGCAAGGTCGCCGAGGTCCTGGACCGCGCCGGCTTCTCGCCCTCCAGCCACGACGGCCGTGACCTGACGCAGATCCTGGAGACCTACCCGCGCGACGAGCTGTTCCAGACCCCGGTCGACCAGCTCCAGTCCATCGTCACCTCCGTCCTGTACCTCCAGGAGCGCCGCCGGCTGCGGCTGTACCTGCGCCAGGACGAGTACGGCCGCTACTACTCGGCCCTCGTCTACCTGCCCCGCGACCGGTTCACCACCGGCGTCCGGCTGCGCCTGATGGACATCCTGAAGGAGGAGCTCGGCGGCATCAGCGTCGACTTCACCGCCTGGAACACCGAGTCGATCCTCTCCCGCATCCACTTCGTCATCCGCGTCCCGCAGGGCACCGAGCTGCCCGGCCTGACCGACGGCGACGTCGAGCGCATCGAGAGCCGCCTCGTCGAGGCCGCCCGCTCCTGGGCCGACGGCTTCCAGGAAGCGCTGATCGCCGAGTGCGGCGAGGAGCGCGCCGCGGAGCTGCTGCGCCGCTACGGCACCTCCTTCGCCGAGGGCTACAAGGCCGACCACTCCCCGCGCGCCGCCGTCGCCGACCTGGTCCACCTGGAGCGGCTCGCCGCCAGCGACCGCAAGTTCGCGCTCTCGCTGTACGAGCCGGTGGGCGCCGCCCCCGGCGAGCGCCGGTTCAAGATCTTCCGCACCGGCGAGCAGGTCTCGCTCTCCGCGGTGCTGCCGGTGCTGCAGCGCCTCGGCGTCGAGGTCACCGACGAACGCCCGTACGAGCTGCGCCGCTCGGACCGGGTCAGCGCGTGGATCTACGACTTCGGCCTGCGGATGCCCCTGCCCACCGGGACCGGTGACGCCGCGGCGGCCAACTACCTCGGCGACGACGCCCGCGAGCGCTTCCAGGACGCCTTCGCCGCGGTCTGGCAGGGCGACGCGGAGAACGACAACTTCAACTCCCTCGTGCTGAGCGCCGGCCTCACCTGGCGGCAGGCCGTCGTCCTGCGCGCGTACGCCAAGTACCTGCGCCAGGCCGGCTCCACCTTCAGCCAGGACTACATGGAGGACACCCTCCGCAACAACGTCCACACCACCCGGCTGCTGGTCTCGCTCTTCGAGGCCCGGATGTCGCCCGTCCGCCAGGCCGCCGGCAGCGAGCTCGTCGACGCCATGCTGGAGGAGCTGGACGGGGCCCTGGACCAGGTCGCCTCGCTCGACGAGGACCGCATCCTGCGGGCCTTCCTCACCCTCATCAAGGCGACGCTGCGGACCAACTTCTTCCAGACCACCGGTGAGGGCGAGCCGCACTCCTACGTGTCGATGAAGTTCGACCCGCAGGCGATCCCCGACCTCCCGGCACCCCGCCCGGCCTTCGAGATCTGGGTGTACTCCCCGCGCGTGGAGGGCGTCCACCTGCGCTTCGGCAAGGTCGCCCGAGGCGGCCTGCGCTGGTCCGACCGCCGCGAGGACTTCCGTACGGAGATCCTCGGCCTGGTCAAGGCGCAGATGGTCAAGAACACCGTCATCGTGCCGGTCGGCGCCAAGGGCGGCTTCGTCGCCAAGAACCTCCCCGACCCGTCGGTGGACCGCGACGCCTGGCTCGCCGAGGGCATCGCCTCGTACAAGATCTTCATCTCGGCGCTGCTCGACATCACCGACAACATGGTCGCCGGCGAGGTCGTGCCCCCGAAGGGCGTGGTCCGCCACGACGAGGACGACACCTACCTCGTCGTCGCCGCCGACAAGGGCACCGCGACCTTCTCCGACATCGCCAACGGCGTGGCGGAGTCCTACGGGTTCTGGCTCGGCGACGCCTTCGCCTCCGGCGGCTCGGCCGGCTACGACCACAAGGGCATGGGCATCACCGCCCGCGGCGCGTGGGAGTCCGTCAAGCGGCACTTCCGCGAGCTCGGCCACGACACCCAGACCCAGGACTTCACCGTCGTCGGCGTCGGCGACATGTCCGGTGACGTCTTCGGCAACGGCATGCTGCTCTCCGAGCACATCCGCCTGGTCGCCGCCTTCGACCACCGGCACATCTTCCTCGACCCGACCCCGGACGCCGCCACCTCGTACGCGGAGCGCCGGCGCCTGTTCGAGCTGCCGCGCTCCTCGTGGGCCGACTACGACAGCTCGCTGCTCTCCGCGGGCGGCGGCATCCACCCGCGCAGCGCGAAGTCCATCCCGGTCAACGCGCACGTCCGCGAGGCCCTCGGCATCGAGGCGGGCATCACCAAGATGACCCCCGCCGACCTGATGCAGGCCATCCTGCAGGCCCCCGTGGACCTGCTGTGGAACGGCGGCATCGGTACGTACGTCAAGGCGACGGCCGAGACGCACGCGGACGTCGGCGACAAGGCCAACGACTCGATCCGGGTCAACGGCTCCCACGTCCGGGCCAAGGTCATCGGCGAGGGCGGCAACCTGGGCCTCACCCAGCTCGGCCGCATCGAGTTCGCCCGGACCGGCGCCGGCGGCGAGGGCGGCAAGGTCAACACCGACGCCATCGACAACAGCGCGGGTGTGGACACCTCCGACCACGAGGTGAACATCAAGATCCTGCTGAACGCGGTCGTCGCGGACGGCGACATGACCGTCAAGCAGCGCAACAAGCTGCTCGCCCAGATGACCGACGAGGTGGGCCACCTCGTCCTGCGCAACAACTACGCGCAGAACACGGCGCTCGCCAACGGCGCCGCCCAGGCTCCGAGCCTGCTCCACGCCCAGCAGCGCTACATGCGCCGCCTGGAGAACGCCGGACTGCTCGACCGCGGGCTGGAGTTCCTGCCCACGGACCGGCAGATCCGCGAGCTGCTGAGCAGCGGCAAGGGCCTGACCCAGCCGGAACTGGCCGTGCTGTTCGCCTACACCAAGATCACGGTGGCGGACGAGCTCATCGCGACCGAGCTGCCGGACGACCCGTACCTGCGCCGCCTGCTCTTCGCGTACTTCCCGGCCGCCCTGGGCGAGAAGTTCCCCGAGCAGATCGACGCGCACGCGCTGCGCCGCGAGATCATCACCACCATCCTGGTCAACGACACCGTCAACACCGGCGGTTCGACCTTCCTGCACCGCCTGCGCGAGGAGACCGGGGCCTCCACGGAGGAGATCGTCCGGGCGCAGCTCGCGGCCCGCGAGATCTTCGGCCTGGCCGACGTGTGGGACGCGGTGGAGGCGCTCGACAACAAGGTCGCCGCCGACGTCCAGACCCGGGTGCGGCTGCACTCGCGGCGCCTGGTCGAGCGCGGTACCCGCTGGCTGCTGAACAACCGGCCGCAGCCGCTCCAGATCTCCGAGACCATCGCCTTCTTCGCGGAGCGGGTCGGGCAGGTCTGGGCCGAGCTGCCGAAGCTGGTGCGCGGCGCCGACCTGGAGTGGTACCAGTCGATCATGGACGAGCTGATCGGGGAGGGCGTTCCGGAGGAGCTGGCGGCCAAGGTCGCCGGGTTCTCCTCGGCCTTCCCGACGCTCGACATCGTCGCGATCTCGGACCGCACCGGGGCCAACCCGCTGGACGTGGCCGAGGTGTACTACGACCTCGCCGACCGCCTCGACATCACCCAGCTGATGGACCGGATCATCGAGCTGCCGCGGGCCGACCGCTGGCAGTCCATGGCCCGTGCGTCGATCCGCGAGGACCTGTTCGCGGCGCACGCGGCGCTGACCGCGGACGTGCTGTCCGTGGGCGACGGCGCCTCGACTCCCGAAGAGCGCTTCAAGGCGTGGGAGGAGAAGAACGCGGCGATCATCGGGCGGGCCCGGACGACGCTGGACGAGATCCGCGGGTCGGACGACTTCGACCTGGCGAACCTGTCGGTGGCGATGCGGACGATGCGGTCGCTGCTGCGCGCGCACAGCTGATCGGTGGTTCGAGCCGAACGGGCCGGGGGGGGGGGGGGGGGGGGGGGGGGAGGGGGGGGGGGGGGGTGGGGGTGGGGGGGGGGGGGGGGGGGGGGGGGGGGGGGGGGGGGGGGGGGGGGGGGGGGGGGGGGGGGGGGGGGGGGGGGGGGGGGGGGGGGGGGG
>NZ_JBVJFB010000014.1:0-27598 GCF_055588065.1 Streptomyces sp. NPDC046308 | reverse complement strand
TGGGCTGTGCCCCCCAACAAAAGAGAGAACAACCCCCAAAAAAAGATCAGCAATGTGGGGGGGGGGGGGGGGAGCCCCCCCCCCCCCCCCCCCCCCCCCCCCCCCCCCCCCCAACCCCCCCCCTCCCCCCCCCCCCCCCCCCCCCCCCCCCCCCCCCCCCCTCCCCCCCCCCCCCAGGTCCGGGTGGCCGCGGCGGAGCGCCACCAGGGTGCGGTACCAGTCCAGCAGGCGTGCGTGGACGGCCTGTTCGGGCTCGGACCAGTCCAGGCAGGAGCGGTCCCGGGTGGCCGGGTCCTGCGGGTCCGGGATCTCTTCGGCCTTCCAGCCGTGCGCCGCGAACTCCCGCCGCCTGCCGGTCCGTACGGCCTCGGCCAGCTCCGGATCGGGGTGGTCGGTGAAGTACTGCCAGGGGGTGCGCGCCCCCCACTCCTCGCCCATGAACAGCATCGGCACGAACGGGCCGGTCAGCGCCATCGCCGCGGCACACGCCAGCAGCCCGGGGGAGAGGGAGGCGGAGAGCCGGTCGCCCAGCGCCCGGTTGCCGATCTGGTCGTGGGTCTGGGTGTAGCCCACGAAGCGGTGCGCGGGGGTCCGGCGGCGGTCCACCGGGCGGCCGTGGGTGCGGCCACGGAAGGAGGACCAGGTCCCGTCGTGGAAGAAGGCCCGGGTCAGGGTCTTGGCGAGGGCGGCGAGCGGGGCCTCGGCGAAGTCCCCGTAGTACGCCTGGGATTCACCGGTCAGCGCACTGTGCAGGGCGTGATGGAAGTCGTCGTTCCACTGGGCGTGCAGGCCCAGTCCGCCGGCCGCGCGCGGGGTGGTGGTGCGCGGGTCGCACTGGTCGGACTCGGCGATCAGGAACAGCGGCCGGCCGGTGTCCGCGGCCAGCGCGTCCACGGCCGCGGACAGCTCCTCCAGGAAGGTCAGCGCCCGCCCGTCGGCCAGCGCGTGCACGGCGTCGAGCCGCAGTCCGTCGATCCCGTAGTCGCGCAGCCAGGCCAGCGCGCTGCCGACGAGGTACGCGCGCACCTCGTCGGAGCCGGGAGCGTCCAGGTTCACCGCCGCGCCCCAGGGCGTGTGGTGGGTGTCGGTGAAGTACGGGCCGAAGGCGGGCAGGTGGTTGCCGGAGGGGCCGAGGTGGTTGTGGACCACGTCCAGCACCACGCCGAGCCCTGCGGCGTGGGCCGCCTCCACGAACCGGACCAGCCCGGCCGGGCCGCCGTACGGCTCGTGCACCGCCCACGGCGCGACCCCGTCGTAGCCCCAGCCGTGCCGGCCGGGGAAGGAGCAGACCGGCATCAGCTCCACGTGCGTGACGCCGAGGGCGGTGAGGTGCCCGAGGTGGGCGGCGGCCGCGTCGAAGGTGCCCTCGGGCGTGAAGGTGCCGATGTGCAGTTCGTACAGGACCGCGTCCTGGAGCCGGGTGTGCGGCGGCTGGACCTGCGGGTCCGCGGCCGGGACCAGCGCCTCGAAGTCGACCACCGCGGAAAGGCCGTCGGGGCCGTCCGGCAGCCGCCGGCCGCGCGGATCGGGCCGCGGGAGCGGGTCGCCGTCCAGCAGGAACCCGTAGCGGCTGCCGTCGCCGGCCGGGGCCTCCACGGTCCACCAGCCGGACCGTTGCGGATCGCGCTCCATCGCGTACGTCGCGTCGTCGAGTCGCATGGCGACATGACCTGTCAGCGGTGCCCACACCTCGAAGTGCAACGGACGGTCCCCTCGTCAGCGGCGGTGGCCGGCATGCGTATCCTGCCCATCATTCCGGGCGTGGCGGGGGAGTTCTGGACACTCCGGCCCCGACGGGCCGACAATCACCCTGTGACGTCGAGTTTCGAGATCCCCGCCTTCCCCGCGCCGCGGCTGTCCGACGCCGAGCGCGACAGGGCGCTGGGCCAGCTCAGAGAGGGCGCTGCCCTCGGCAAGCTGTCCCACGACACCTTCCTGCGCCGGATGGAACTCGCCCTGGTCGCCCGCCGCTCCGAGGACCTCGCCGTCCTCACGGCCGACCTCCAGGCAAGGGAGGCCGCCGAAAGCCCGTGGACGCGTCGGCTGTTCGGCTGGGTCGGCCGGGCCTCCGCCGTGTCCGTCGGCATCCGGCACGCCTGGGCCGCCGAGAAGCTGCCCAAGCTGCTGCTACCGCATCCGAGCGCGGCCGTCCTGCGGATCGGCCGCGATCCCGGCAACGGACTGCGGCTCAGCCACGAGACCGTGTCCCGGGCGCACGCGGAACTGAGCCTGCGCGACGGCCTGTGGGTGCTCAGGGACCTCGGCTCCACCAACGGGACCTCGGTCAACGGGCACCGGGTGACCGGCTCCGCGGTGGTCCGCGCCGGGGACCAGGTGAGCTTCGGGAAGATGACCTTCCGGCTCTGGTCGAGCTGAGGGGACGGTCCGCCGGGCAGCGCCCGCGGAGCGCCCCGTCCGTGCGCCGGGACCCGCCCGTCCGCCCGTGAGGGCCACCGCGCAGGATGACGGGCATGGAACACACGTCCGTCATCCGCCGCGCACGCGTCGGGGACCTCCCCCGCCTGACCGAGCTCGTCCACGAGCACATCGCGTACGAGAAGTCGGCGCCGCGGCCGCCCGGCCTCGCCGAGCGGCTCGGCCCGCAGCTGTTCGCCGAGGACGCCCGGCTGTGGGTGCTGCTCGCCGAGACCCCGGACGGCGCGGTCGTCGGATACGCCGCCTGCTCGGCCGAGTTCGCCTTCTGGGACGCCCGGCACTACCTGCACATGGACTGCCTCTACCTCGCGCAGGAGGCCCGCGGTCACGGTCTCGGCGCCGCCCTGATGGACGGGGTGCGGGACCTGGCCCGCGAGCTCGGCCTCGACCAGGTCCAGTGGCAGACCCCCGACTGGAACGAGGGCGCGATCCGCTTCTACGACAGGCTCGGCGCCACCGGCTTCCCGAAGCGCCGGTACGCCCTGTCCGTGGAGCCGGTGGAGCAGCTGGAGCCGGTGGAGCCCACCGCCTAAGGGGCCCGGTCGGCCGCCAGGAGGCGCTCGTAGGTGGCCAGGACGGTCCGGGACTGGTGTTCCACCTGGGTGGCCACCGGGACCCAGCGGGCCCCGAAGCGGGCCGCGAAGTCCTCGCACCATCCCGTGACCAGCCGGTCCAGGCCGGGCGCCGCCGGATGCCCCTGCGCGCGCAGCACCCGCAGCAGCATCGCGGCGGCGCGCAGCGACAGCCTGCGCCCGAAGGCGTCGATGCTGGCGATGTACGCCGCGGTGGCCTCCGTGGGAGCCCCGTCGCCCGTCCACTCGTCGCCGATCCGGGGGATCAGCGCGAGCGTCCAGTCCACGGCGCGCAGCAGCGGAGCCGTGGCCCCGTCCGCGTACGGCGGGGGGCCCGAGCGGATCCGGTCCCGTACTCCGGCGACGAGCGCGGCGTCTGCCGTGAGCCGCCCCGCGAGCATCCGCAGGGCGCCGCGCGGGTCGGGGTGCGGGGCCGGATCGTCGACCAGGTCGGAGGCCCACATGGGGACTTCGACGATCGCGGTCACCCCGGCGTACCGGTGGGCGTGGTACCAGGTGCTGAGCCGGGTGTCCTCCGGGTGGAAGGCCCCGGCGGCCTCGCTGCCCGGCTGCGGTATCACGAAGATGCCCGGACCGGGGGAGGGCCAGCCGGCGGCGTCCGAGGCGCCGTTCTCCACCGGGATGTGCAGCTCGGCGGCCGATTTGGCGAACGGCTCGGCGAGGCCGGGGATGTCCCGGGTGAGCTGGACCCAGGAGCCGCCGAGATCGGTGGCGTGCAGCGAGACCTGGAGCACGGGCCGCAGCTCGTCGATGAGCGCGGTCAGGGCCAGGGTCTCGGGCGGCAGCCGGTCCGGGGGCAGTAAAGACGGCGCCCACTCGGGCTGTTCGGGACCGGGCGGCCGGAAGAAGCTCCGGTGGTAGTCCAGGAGCGAGTACGGACGCGGGGTGCGGTGCAGGTCCGCGCCGTCGGGGTCGGCGCAGAGCAGGAAGTGCCAGCCGCAGCCGGCCCGCGGCGCGGGCTCGCGCAGGACGCGCCGGGCGAGCGAGAGGGCGGTGGCACCGCCGACGGGCTCGTTGGCGTGCGCCCCGGCGACGACGAGGACGTTGCGGGTGCGGGTGTTCGGGCCGACGGCCGCCACGGACAGGACCCAGAGCGGCTGCCCGGCCCGGGAGGTGCCGGCCTGGTGGAGCCGGACCTCGCCGGGGTGTTCGTCCGCCAGCGCGCGGGCGGCGAGCCCGAGTTCGTGCGGAGTGGGGTAGCGCATGTCACGGAGGAGAGTCACAAGTGATGCCATGCCCGCCGGGCCCACCGCCTACTGCTCCGCAGGCCCCGCAGTTCCCCCGCGCGGCGCGCGGCCGCCGCGGGGCGCCCCCCGCGCCTCGAACGCCGGCGGGGCTGAAGTACCAGGGCTCCGCCCCGGACGCCGCTCCTCAAACGCCGGAGGGGCTGGACTGTGCGGCGCGGCGGACGCGCCGAGGCGCGCGCGGGTTCCCGGCCGGCGTGCCGGGGAGGATCAGCGGCGGAGCCAGACGCCCACCGGGAGGCCGGCCAGCAGGTCGGCCAAGGCGACCGAACCGCTGTGCGAGTGCGCCGAGTTCGTGTCGGGGGGTGGGGGGAGGGCGGGGGTCCACGTGCCGGGCGGCAGGGGCAGCCGGGTGCCGCGCCAGCCTCCGGACGCGGCCAGCCGGTGGGACAGCCGGGTGGCCGCCACGAGCAGGCCGGGGGACCGGGTGAACGCCACCAGATGGCCGGCCGCCGGACCCTGCGCCGGGACGGGTGCGTAGCCCCGGAAGAGCTCCGGCCGGTCCCGGCGCAGCCGCAGCAGGGCGGCCGTCAGGGCCAGCTTCTCCTCGGCCGGGTCCTGTGGTGCGGCCCCCGTGTCCAGCCGCGCCAGTTCCCGGTGGGGGAAGCGGGCCGGGCGCCGGTTGTCGGGGTCGACGAGGGCCCGGTACTCGGTCTCGGCGCCCTGGTAGACCTCCGGGACCCCCGGCATCGTCAGGTGCAGCAGCGTCATGCCGAGGAGGTTGGCACGGGCCGCCTCCGCCAGCTCCACGGGGAGGTCGAGGGGGGCCGGTACGTAGCCGGGCACCTCCGCCTCGTAGCCCTCGTCCGGCTCCGTCCAGCTGGTGCGCAGGGCGGCCTCGCGGACCGCCTTGAGCAGCGCCTCGGACAGCCGGGGCACGGCGTCGGGGACCGGGCCGAGCCCGAGCGCGGTCTGCCGGGCCATCCAGGCCAGGTGGGGGTCCGCGCCGTCGGGCCGGCCCATCAGTTCCGGTGCCTGTGACAGGGCCGCGATCCGGGCCCGGACGTCCCCGCTGCGCTTGGTGTCGTGCGTGGACAGCACCGTCCCGGCCGCGGGCCACTCCCGGTCCCTGGCGGCGCAGTAGGCGTGGAACTCCGCGGCCGACACCGGAGGTTCGCCCGGCTCCCCGCCGACCTCGGTCGCCGACAGCAGGGGCGCGTACCGGTAGAAGGCCCGGTCCTCCAGGGACTTGGCCCGCAGCGCAGCCGAGGTCTGCGCGAAGCGGGCCGCGAAGGCCGGGTCGCGCAGCAGCAGTTCGCGTACGCCGGCCACGGGGACGGGCCCGGCCCCCGCGGCCGCCTGCTCCAGTGCCTGCGGCGGCAGCTCCCCATCGCCGGGATAGGGCCGGTAGAAGGGAAAGGCGATCAGCAACTCCCTTACCGCCGCGGCCAGGTCCGGCCCGGACCGGCGCTCCAGTGCCCCCAGTTCGGCGGCCAGGTCGCCGGTCAGCACCTCCCGTGCGCACGCCCGCGCCGCCTCCGGCCACCGCGGCAGCCCGGTGGACCGCTCGTACCGGGCCGCCAGCTCCGCGGCTCCTGCCGGGTCGGTGAACACCCCGTCCACCCGGTGCAGCGCGTCGTACCCGGTGGTGCCGGCCACCGGCCACGCGGGCGGCAGCCGCTCGTCGCGGGCGAGGATCTTCTCGACGACCACCCAGCAGCCGTCCCCGGCCGCCGCGCGCAGCCGCCGCAGGTACTCCTCCGGGTCCGCCAGGCCGTCCACGTGGTCGATCCGCAGCCCCTGCGCGACCCCGTCGCGGAGCAGTTCCAGCACCTTCGCGTGCGTGGCGGTGAACACCTCCGGGTCCTCCACACGGACCCCGATCAGGTCCGAAATGGTGAAGAAGCGCCGGTAGTTGAGCGCGGTCCGGGCCTCCCGCCACCAGGCCGGCCGGTACCACTGCGCGGCGAGCAGCTCGGGTAGTGCCAGCCCCTCGGTGCCGGCCCGCAGCGGGAACTCCTGCTCGCCGTAGCGCAGTACGCCGCCGTCGGCCGTCAGCTCGCAGGACTCCACCGGCCCGGCGAGCACCGGCAGCAGCACCTGCCCGCCCCCGGCCTCCCAGTCGATGTCGAACCAGCGGGCGTACGGCGATCCGGGCCCGTCCCGCAGCACCTCCCACAGGGGCTGGTTCAGCCGCAGCGGCGTCGGCACCGCCATGTGGTTGGGCACGATGTCGAGGACCAGGCCGAGCCCGTGCGCCCGGGCGGCCCCGGCCAGGGAACGCAGGCCCGGCTCGCCGCCGAGCTCGGCCCGCACGCGGGAGTGGTCGGTGACGTCGTACCCGTGCGTGGAGCCGGGTGCCGCCTCCAGTACGGGGGAGAGGTGCAGGTGCGACACACCGAGCGAGGCGAGGTACGGTACGGCTGCCTCGGCCGCCCGGAAGGGGAACTCCGGACGCAGCTGGAGACGGTACGTCGACGCCGGAGTGACAGGTGCCGGAACATCAGATTCCGATTCAGTGACCGGTTGCGGCTGGCTCATGAGAACGTACGTACCCAACCTGCCGGATTCCGTGCCATGACCCAATGCATCCGAGTGACTGCACCGCGTTAATGTCGATCAAGTGGTTGGAACCGTCAAGACCTATCGAAGAGTCATCGCCCTGACCGGGCCCCTACTCCCGCTCGTCTCTTTCCTCGCCCGACTGCCCGTCGCGATGTCCCAGTTCGGCAGCTTCCTGCTGGTCGCCCAGACCAGCGGCTCCCTCGCCACCGCCGGCGTGGTCGGAGGCACCCTCTCCCTCGGCCAGGTCCTCTTCGGACCCGTCCTCGGATGGCTCGCCGACCGGCACGGGCAGCGGCCCGTCGTCCTGGCCGCCGCCGCGGTCAACGCGGTGGCCACCGCCGCCCTGGTCGCGGGCGCCCTCACCCACCTGGCCACCGTGCCGCTCGCCGCGATCGGCGCCCTCACCGGCGCCTCCGTCCCACTGATCGGGCCGCTCGCCCGGACCCGCTCGGTGGCGCTGGCCCACCGGGCCGGCGCCGACGAGAGCGTCGTGGGCGCCGTCCACGCGCTCGAAGGCACCCTGGACGAGGTCTCCTTCGTCTTCGGACCCGCCCTGGTCGGGATGGCCGCGCTCCTCGCGCACCCGGCGGTCGCCCTCGGTGGCGCGGCGGGCCTCGTCGCCGTCTTCGGAACCGTCTACGCCCTGCACCCGACCGCCGCCGTCACGGCCGGGGCCCCCGCGCGCGCACGGGGTACGGGAAACCGGGTGCGCCCGCCCGGCGTGGTCCACGCCGTACGCGGCTCCCTCGCCCTCCAAGGCGCGATGTTCGGCGCCTGCCAGGCCGGCATCACCGCACTGACCATCCGGCTGGGCGTCCCCGACCAGGCCGCCGTGGTCTACTCCGCGATGGGCGTCGTCAGCGCCGTCGTCGGCCTCTCGCTCGGCGCGCTGCCCGCCCGCTACGGACTGCGGCTGCGCTGGCGGGTGGCGACCGCAGCGGCCCTGGTGCTCTCGGCCCCGCTGCTGGTCACGGACAGCCTGTGGTCCCTGTACGCCGTCGTCACCGTCCTCGGGGCGGCCTACGCGCCCCACCTGATCACCGCCTTCGCCCTCACCGAGCGGGCCGTGGAACCGGCCCGGCTCTCCACGTCCATGGCCTTCGCCGCCAGCTGCCTGGTGGCCGGGCAGGCCACCGCGCTCGTCGTCTGCGGGCGCCTCGCCGAGCGGTACGGCCCCGCCGGGGCCTTCGCCGTCGCCGTCGGGGCCGCCGCGCTCTGCCTGACCCTCGCCCTCGTCACCCGGGTGCCCGCCGCCCGTACGCACACCGCCGCCTTCGTCCCCGGCCCGCGGACCGCCTCTGCGGTGGCCGGCGAGAACGACAGCGCCTACGCCGGGCGCTGAAGCACCACCAGCGACCGCCCCGTCAGCGCCACCCGGTCGCCGGCCGAGTACTGCGGCCCGGCACCGGGTGACAGCACGTCGGCCCGCGCCGTGTCCACCACCAGGTGCCACTGCGCGCCGTGCCCCGCCGGGATCGTGAAGTCCTGCGGTTCCGCGCCCGCGTTGAACATCAGCAGGAACGAGTCGTCGGTGATCCGCTCCCCGCGGGTGCCCGGCTCGGAGATGGCCTCCCCGTTGAGGAACACGGTCAGCGCCCGCGCGTGCTGCGCCTGCCAGTCGCGCGCCCGCATCACCTCGCCGTGCGGGGTGAACCAGGCGATGTCGGAGAGCTCGTCGTGCGTCCCCTCCACCGGCCTGCCGTGGAAGAACCGGCGCCGCCGGAAGACCGGATGGTCCCGGCGCAGCCACACCATCCGCCGGGTGAACTCCAACAGCGACGGCGACGGTTTACCCGGCTCCGGCCAGCGCACCCACGACAGCTCGTTGTCCTGGCAGTACGCGTTGTTGTTGCCGCCCTGGCTGCGGGCGAACTCGTCGCCGTGGCTGAGCATGGGCACCCCCTGCGACAGCATCAGGGTGGCCGTGAAGTTGCGCATCTGGCGCTCGCGCAGCTCCAGCACGTCCGGATCCTCCGTCGGCCCCTCCACCCCGCAGTTCCAGGACCGGTTGTGCGTCTCGCCGTCCCGGTTCCCCTCCCGGTTGGCCTCGTTGTGCTTCTCGTTGTACGAGACAAGGTCGTGCAGGGTGAAACCGTCGTGGCAGGTGGTGAAGTTGATCGACGCCAGCGGGCGCCGCCCGTCGTCCTGGTACAGGTCGGACGAGCCGGTCAGCCGCCCGGCGAACTCCGCGAGCGTGCGCGGCTGCCCGCGCCAGAGGTCCCGTACGGTGTCCCGGTACTTGCCGTTCCACTCGGTCCACAGCGGCGGGAAGTTGCCCACCTGGTAGCCGCCCTCGCCCAGGTCCCAGGGCTCCGCGATCAGCTTCACCTGACTGACCACCGGATCCTGCTGGACCAGGTCGAAGAACGAGGACAGCCGGTCCACCTCGTGGAACTGGCGGGCCAGCGTCGCCGCCAGGTCGAAGCGGAATCCGTCCACGTGCATCTCGGTGACCCAGTAGCGCAGCGAGTCCATGATCAGCTGGAGCACGTGCGGGGAGCGCATCAGCAGCGAGTTGCCCGTGCCGGTGGTGTCCATGTAGTGCCGGGGGTCGTCCGCCAGCCGGTAGTACGAGGCGTTGTCCAGCCCCCGGAAGGACAGCGTCGGGCCCAGGTGGTTGCCCTCCGCGGTGTGGTTGTAGACCACGTCGAGGATCACCTCGATCCCCGCCTCGTGCAGGGCCCGGACCGCCGACTTGAACTCCAGCACCTGCTGGCCGCGGTCGCCCGAGGCGTAGCCGTTGTGCGGGGCGAAGAAACCGATCGTGTTGTAGCCCCAGTAGTTGCTCAGCCCGTCGTTGACCAGCCGGTGGTCGTTGACGAACTGGTGCACCGGCATCAGCTCCAGTGCCGTCACGCCGAGCTTGGCGAGGTGTCCGATGACCGCCGGGTGCGCGAGCGCCCCGTACGTGCCGCGCAGCTCCTCGGGCAGGTCCGGATGGCGCATCGTCAGGCCCTTGACGTGCGCCTCGTACAGCACGGTGTGGTGGTACTCGTGGCGCGGCGGCCGGTCGTTGGCCCAGTCGAAGTACGGGTTCACCACGACCGAGCTCATGGTGTGCGGGGCGGAATCCAGGTCGTTGCGCGAGTCGGGCCGGCCGAAGTGGTAGCCGTACACCGCCTCGCCCCACGTCACCCGGCCGCTGATGGCCCGCGCGTACGGGTCCAGCAGCAGCTTCGCCGCGTTGCAGCGCCGCCCGCGCTCGGGCTCGTACGGGCCGTGGACGCGGAAACCGTAGCGCTGACCGGGCATGACCCCGGGCAGGTACGCGTGACGGACGAAGGCGTCCGTCTCGCGCAGTTCCACGGCGGTCTCCGAGCCGTCGTCGTGGAGGAGGCACAGCTCGATGCGTCGGGCGGCCTCGGAGTAGACCGCGAAATTGGTGCCGGCGCCGTCGTAAGTGGCGCCGAGCGGATACGCCTGTCCCGGCCAGACCTGCATAGATAACGACTCTTCCCGCGTTGTCGGATGTCCCGGCTGATCCGGCGTGGACCACGTCACTGTTCCGATCTTCCCCGAAAGAGGGCGTCCACGCGCGGACTTGGGAGGGGTCCTACCGGGTGACCCGCAGAGCTGATATGCGGGTCACCGGACTGTCTGCGCATCGGATAATGGGTCAACGGGCGACCGGTGGGGGGACCATCGGGCTGCACCGGGCCGCGCGCGCGGAGTACCCTTCCGTGATCACTGGAGACGGGCGTCCAGACGCAGAAGGCGGTGCACGGGTGAGCTCGGGAGGTCTGGAGCTGCCCCCTGGTGACAGCAGTCACGAGGGTGGCCCGGCGGACGCCCCAGGAGGTGTCCCCGGCGGGGCACCGACGGGGATCGCGGCCGGAGCGGTCTCCCTGGCGGGCGGACCGGCGGAGGCCGGGAGCGCCGGGGGTCCTGGATCCGCCGGCGCCGAACTCGACTGGAGCGCGGAGGCCTGGAGCGAGGTCCGCACCCGCGCGCAGCGGGCCGGCCGTGCGTACATCTGGCTGAATCTCATCGAACAGCGGCTGCGCTCGGTGGTCGGGGCGGTCCTCAGGCCGATCTACGAGCCGGTGCACGGCGGGGACGACTGGGTGGTCGCGGCCGCCGGTCCCGCGGGGCAGGAATGGGTGCAGCGGGCCGTGGCCGTCCGCGAGGTCAGCCGACGCAAGGGCTACCTGCTCGACTCGGCCGACGACAACGTGCTGAGCTTCCTGACCCTGCCCCAGCTGCGGGAGCTGATGGTCCAGCACTGGCCGTGCTTCGAGCCGTACTTCGACGACCGGCGCGAGATCGAGCTGGCCCTCGACGAGCTGGAGGTCACCCGCAACGTCGTCTCCCGCAACCGGGCGCTGTCACGGCCCGTGCTGGAACAGGCGGAACGGGCCTCAGCACGGCTGCTGGAGGTCCTCGGCGGCGGCGCCGGCAGCCCGTCGGCGGACCGGCTGCCGATCGACGCCGTCGAGGACCTGGTGGGCGACCGGTACGCGGACGTCATCTCGGTCCACCCGGACCGGGTGCGCCTGCAGCGCCAGCTCCCCGCGGAGGACCTCTTCGGGGGTGCGCGGCGGCTCGACGCCATCGGCATAGGGCTCAACCTGCTGGTCCAGAACTTCTCGGGCCGAAGACTCGTCCGGCTCACGGAGGCCGGCTGCCGGGTGCGGCTGCTGTTCCTGAACCCGGCGAGCAGCGCCGTCAAGCGGCGCGAGCGGGAACTGGGCCTGCGCAAGGGCGAGCTGAGCCGCTCGGTGGAGATGAACATCCTGCACGTCCGCCGGGTCCGGGCGGGCCTGCGGGACCCCTCGCGCTTCGAGATCCACGTCTTCGACGAGACCCCGCGCTTCACCGCCTACCTGGTGGAGGGGAACTCCTCGGGCATCGCCGTGGTCCAGTCGTACCTGCGGCGGGCGCGCGGGATGGAATCGCCCGTCCTGGTCCTGCGGGGCGGCGGGCGCGGCGTCCCGAAGGACGCGGACCACGGGCTGTTCGCGACGTACCGGGAGGAGTTCGAGTCGATGTGGGAGGACTCCCGTCCCGTGTCGTGACCGGCCCTGAGGACCGGCCCCGAGGGGGGTGTCGTCGGGCTTGTCAGTGCCCCGTGGCAGGCTGAAAGCCGTTGACCGAAGGCGTACGGGGGAGGGGCACGGCATGGGGGATCTGGAACGGACCGGCGCGGGGCCGGGGGAACCGGGGGAACCGGGGGAATCGCGGGGGTCCCTGCGATGAGCTGGATCAGCGGGCCGATGGTGGCCTTCGACCTGGAGACGACCGGGACCGACATCGAGTCCGACCGCATCGTCACCGCCGCGGTGGTGGCGATGGAGCCGGACGGCCGGGTCGCGCGGACCCGCACGTGGCTGCTCGATCCCGGCGTGGCCATCCCGGCGCAGGCGGCCGCGATCCACGGCATCTCCACCGAGCACGCACGCACCGAAGGCGTGCCGGCCGCCCCGGCGATCGCGGAGATCACCCAGACGCTCGCCGACGGGCTGAGCTCCGGGACCCCGCTGGTGGTGATGAACGCACGCTACGACCTGTCGCTGCTCGACCGGGAGTGCCGCCGGCACGGGATCGCGCCGCTGGCCGACCGGCTGCGGGGCCGGCCCGCGCCCGTTATCGACCCCTTGGTCCTCGACAAGCACGCGGACCGGTACCGCAAGGGCAGGCGGACCCTGCAGGCCCTCTGCGAGCACTACGGGGTGACCCTCGACGACGCGCACAACGCGGCCGCCGACGCCCTCGCGGCGGCGCGCGCGGCCCGCCGGGTGGGCGCGAGGCACGCCTCCATAGGCGGGATCGAGCTGGCGGACCTCCACGACCTCCAGATCCGCGCGGCGGCCCAACAGGCCGAGTCGCTCCAGAGCTACCTCCGGCGCACCTCGGACCCCGAGGCGATAGTCGAGCCGGCGTGGCCGGTGGTCCCGCACCGGGAGAGCTAGGGCCGTGCCGGGCGTCGCGAGCCGGTGAACCTTCCCGGTCGCAGCACCAGCACCCGGAGTCCGTACACGCGATGTCCTCAACCCGCGGCTGAACGGGCGCGTTTCGGTCGCGGACCACTTCGGTGCGCCGGCCGGACCGCGGACGGCCGGGCTGGTCCGGCACCTCGGCTGTCCTGCGTCGCTCGCCGAGGCCCTGACGCGCGCACGGTGTGACGCCGCGCAGGTCCTGCCCGCCAAAGGCGCTGCCCTGGCGGGCTGGTTGCGCGTCCTACCCGAGAGGGCCGCGCCTCCCTCCGCAGTGGGAGGCGGCCCGCCGCAGCGGACGATGTGCGGGTGCGGTGGCCGAAGCCAGCATGGACGTCATGACGACAGTGAACGCTCCCACCGCGCCCACGCCCGCACCCGCGCCCGCACCCGTCTGGGCTCGCCGCGCCGCCCATGCCGTAGCCCTCTGCGCGGTCCCGTCCGGTCTGTGGCGCATCGCCATGGCCTCCGGTGTCTACGTGGGCTACAGCGACCAGGTGCTGCGCGAGGTCTTCGACATCCCGGGGTGGGGCATCGCCTACGTCGTCGGCCTCTCCGTCCTGGCCGAGTCGGCCGCTCTGTTCCCGCTCCTGCTCGTCAGCGACCGGTGGCGGCCGCTGCGCCCCCGGGCGCTCGGCAGGCTGGCCTGGACCGCCACGGGCGCCCTGGTCCTCGTGGCCGTGTGGCAACTCGTCGTCGCCTTCACCGTCGAAAGCCAGACGTACATGTCGAGCGGTACGGCACTGACCGTCTGGTGGCTCGCCTTCGCCCCGCTGTTCGCCATCCCCGCCTTGATGACCGCGGTGACGTGGTCGTACGCGAAACGGCACCGGGCATGAGGTGCGTTGTGCGTGCCCATGTGCCCCTCGGATCCTAGAAGGAATGCCAGCGCGTTCCCGGGTCGCCCTCCCTGAGGGAGGTCACGCGGCGGCGGAACTCCGCCAGTGCCCTCGGGTTGGCCGGGGCGTGCTGGGCGACCCAGGCGCAGCTCGCCGTCTCCCGGGCCCCGCGCAGGACCGCGCAGCCCGGCCAGTCGCGGACGTCCCACCCGTACGCCGACACGAACGCCCCGTACTCCTCGTCGGGGAGGCCGTACCGGTCGCGCGCGAGGGCCATCACCACCAGGTCGTGCTCGCGCAGATCGGCCGAGACGGTCTCCAGGTCGACCAGGGCGGGCCCGTCCGGGCCCACGTGGACGTTGCGGGGCAGGGCGTCGCCGTGGACCGGGCCGGGCGCGAGGTGCGGGGCCAGGGCCGCCACCTCGCCGGCGTAGGCGTCCCGGCGGGCCCGCAGGTACGCCGCGTCGGCGGGGTCGATCGCGTCCCCCGCCAGCCGCAGCCAGCGCTCCACCCCGCCCAGCAGGTCCCGCGCGGGCAGCGCGAAGGGCGGTGCGGGCAGGGCGTGGACGGCGCGCAGCAGCACCGCCAGGTCCTCGGCGCCCGCGGGCCGGACCGCGTCGGGGAGCCGGTGCCACACGGTCAGCGGATGCCCCTCGACCAGCCGGGGCTCCGGCTCGGCCGCGCGGACCGCGGGGATCCCGGCCGCCGCCAACCAGTCGGCCACCGCGAGCTCCCGCCGGGCCCGGTCCAGCAGCGCCGCCTCCCGGCCCACCTTCACCACGAGGTCGCCGACGGCGAAGACGGCGTTCTCGCCGAACGCGAGGAGGGACGGCTCACGGGTCGCCCCGCGCGTGAGGCCCGCCGCCGTCAGTACCCGCCTGGCCCGCGCTTCGTCCATGCCGTCGGTTCCCGCTCCCGTTCCTGTGCCCATGGCTCTGCCTGTCCCCGTCCCCGTCCCTGCCCCTGACCGTGCTCCGGCTCGCGCTTCGGCTCGTGCGACGGCTCCGGCGGACCGGCGTCATCACGACGCATCCGAGTTCTACCACCGTCCGCCGCCGGCCCCCGTGGGTGGTGGCTTCGGAAGGGCGGCCCGATGCTGGAGGCATGGGCGCCGACCGTGACGCAGGCGCCGCCCGCGGCCCCGGCGGCGTGGCGCGGCGCGCCATCCGCACCACGCTCGCCGCGTGTGCCGGGTTCTTCCTGTTCCTGTACGGGCTGGACCTGTCCGTCGCCGCGACGTACGCCCTGTTCGGCGTCGTGTCGATGGCGGCCCTCTCGCACATCCCCGGCACCGGCCCGCAGCGGGCGGTCGTCATCGCCCGCACGACGCCGCTGGCCTGGGTGCTGGTCACGATCGGCACCTACCTCGCGGTGCGCACGTGGACCGCCGTGGCCGGCATGCTGGTGATCGGCTTCTGCCTCGCCTTCGTGGCCGTGGCCGGGCCCCGGCCGTCGGGCGCCGCGCCCGGCCTGCAGCTGCTCTACATCCTCCCGTGCTTCCCGCCCTACGCCCCCGACACCCTCGGTGAGCGCCTGCTGGGGACGACCGTCGGCCTCGCGCTGCTGATCCTCGCCGAGTTCTTCGTCCTGCCCGAGCGGCGCGGCACCTCCTACCGGGCGCTGGCCGCCGAGGCCGCCGACACCGCCGCCCGCTGCGCCGACGAGCTGCGCCGTGCCCCGTACACGCTGTCCGCCGCCGGGGCGGAGGCGGCCCGGGCGGCCGGTGAGGCGCTGCGCCCCTTCCGGGTCCCGGAGGCCGAGCGGCCCGCCGGGCCGGGGCTGCGGGACCGCGGACTCGCGCACGCGGGCCTGGCCGCCCGTACGCTCCTGAACCGCATGGTGAACCTGCCCGCGCCGCCCCCGGACCGCCCGCCGCCGCAGCAGGCGCCCGGGGTGCCCGCCGCGGTCGGCGCGGCCGCCGCCGAGAGCGCGGCCCTGCTGCGCGGCACCGGCGACAGCGTCGAGGAGGCCCGCGCCCTGCGACACGTACGGGCCGAGGCCGTGGCGGTGGACGAGCGGCCGGCGAGCGAGGCGCTGGGCGTGCGCAGGGCGGCGCTGCTGGAGGTGGCGGACGCCGCCGTCGCCTTCACGACGGCCGCCGAACTCGCGGTACGGGGCCTGCGCGCGCGGCTGCCGGCCGAGACCGACGCGGGCCGCTTCTGGTACGCCGGCCGGCACGCGCCCCGCCTGTGGTGGCACCGGCTGGCCGCACACGCCGGGCCGCGGTCCGTGCACTTCCAGAACGCGGTACGGCTCAGCCTCGCGCTCGCGGCCGCCCGCACGGTCGCGGGCATCGACTCCCTGCCCCACGGCTTCTGGGCGATGCTCGCCGTACTCAGCCTGACCCGGACCACGGTCTCGCAGACCCGGGCGACCGTCCGCGTGGCCCTCACCGGCACGCTGCTCGGCGCCCTCACGGCCGGCGTCCTGCTGGCCCTCATCGGCGTGCACAGCACCGTCTACGCGGTCGCCCTGCCGTTCGTCATGTTCGTGGCCTTCCGGGTCGGGCCGGTGCGGGGCGTGGGCTGGGCCCAGGGCATGTTCACCCTGGTCGTGTCCTTCGTCTTCGCCCAGCTGGCGCCGGTGACCTGGCAGCTGGCCGAGGTCAGGATCCTCGACGTGCTCATCGGCAGCCTGATCGGCGTCGTGTTCGGGCTGCTCGCCTGGCCGCGGGGGGCGCAGGTGGAGCTGCACCGGGCGGTCGCCCTGCTGCTGGCGGAGGCGGCCGACACGGTCGGGACCACCGCGGCCGCCGTGGCGGTGGGCGGGCCGGGCCGGCCCCCGGACGACACGGCGCTGCAGCGCGCGCTGCTGCTGGCGGAGTCCGCGTTCGCGCAGCGCCTGAGCGAGCCCCGCGCGCCGGTCGGCACCCCCGCGGACTGGCAGGCGGCCCTGATGACGGGCCACCACGTGCTGTGGGGCTCGCGGCGGCTGCTCGCCCGAGGCGGCCCACCCCTGGAACCGGCACAGCAGACGCGCCTGCGCGACCGTGCGACGCGAGTGGCCACCGGCCTGCGCACCGCCTCAACCCTGACAGCGAACACCGCCCCACCACCGCACGCCACGGACCGTCCACCGCACGCCACGGACCGTCCACCGCCCACGGACCGTCCACCGCCCACGGACCGTCCACCGCCCACGGACCTGCCGCCGCACGCGGACGTGCCGCCGCACGCGGACGTGCCGCCGCACGCGGACGTGCCGCCGCGCGCGGACGTGCCGCCGCCCACGGAGCGTCCACTGCACACGGACCGTCCAGCGCACATGGACCTGCCACCGCACGTTGAGGACCTTTCAGCGCACGCGGACCTGCCAGCGCACGCGGACCGTCCACCGCCCACGGACCTGCCAGCGAAGGCGGACCGTCCACCGCACACGGACCGGCCACCGCACGCGGACCGGCCGCCGCGCGACCTGCCGGTGGACGCGCGGCAGCCGTCGTCGGTGCCGGTGGACAAGCCGGTGGCCGGCGCGCCACCGGCGGACGGGCTGTCCGCGTCCGGCCGGGGGCCCTCCGGCGACGCGGCGGACGGGGTCGCGCTGCCGCGGTTCTACGCCGGTCTGGCCTGGCTCGACTCGCTGGCCACCGACATCGAGCGCGTCACCGCGCCCACCGGCGGCTCCGGCGGGCCGGACGGGGTGGCGCCCTGAACTTGGTTGCACGAGACGTCTCGTCTCGTTATGGTCGGACCATGACCTCCGCCCAGCCCGCCGCCGGCGCCGCGCACATCGCCATGTTCTCCATCGCCGCCCACGGCCACGTGAACCCGAGCATCGAAGTGATCCGCGAGCTCGTCGCCCGCGGCCACCGCGTCAGCTACGCCATCCCCGCCGCCTTCGCCGAGAAGATCGCGGAGACCGGCGCCACGCCCGTGATCTACACCTCCACCCTCCCCACCGACGACGACCCGGAGGCCTGGGGCACCGAGCTCATCGACAACCTGGAGCCCTTCCTGAACGACGCCGTCCAAGCCCTCCCGCAGCTCGCCGCCGCCTTCCAGGGCGACGAGCCGGACCTCGTCCTGCACGACATCACCTCCTACCCGGCACCCGTGCTCGCCCACCGGTGGGGCGTCCCCGCCGTCTCCCTCTCCCCGAACCTCGTCGCCTGGGAGGGCTACGAGAAAGAGGTGGCCGAGCCGATGCTCGCCGAGCTGAAGGCCTCCGAGCGGGGCCGGGCGTACTACGCCCGATTCGCCGCCTGGCTCGCCGAGAACGGCCTCGCGGACGACGTCGACCGCTTCCAGGGCCGGCCGCGCCGCAGCCTCGTCCTGATCCCCAGGGCCCTTCAGCCGCACGCCGACCGCGTCGACGAGTCCGCCTACACCTTCGTCGGCGCCTGCCAGGGCGACCGCACGGCCCAGGGCCGCTGGCACCGGCCCGCCACCGCCGAGGGCAAGAAGGTCGTGCTCGTCTCGCTCGGCTCCGCCTTCACCAGGCAGCCCGCCTTCTACCGCGCCTGCATCGACGCCTTCGCGGACCTGCCCGACTGGCACGTCGTCCTCCAGATCGGCAAGTTCACCGACGAGGCCGACCTCGGCGGGATCCCGGCCAACGTCGAGGTCCACCGCTGGGTTCCCCAGCTGGACATCCTGCGCCAGGCCGACGCCTTCATCACCCACGCGGGCGCCGGCGGCAGCCAGGAAGGACTCGCCACCGCCACCCCGATGGTCGCCGTCCCGCAGGCCGTCGACCAGTTCGGCAACGCCGACATGCTGGTGTCGCTCGGCGTGGCCCGGCACGTACCGATGGCGGACGCCGACGCCCGGACCCTCCGCGAGGCGGTCCTCGCCCTGGTCGCCGACCCCGAGGTCGCCGCCCGCGCCGAGGCCGTGCGCGCCGGGATGGCAGCCGAGGGAGGCACGCGGCAGGCCGCCGACCTCGTCGAGGCCGAACTGTCATAGCCGCCGCCTAAGGTGCCGCCATGACGAAGAAGGCCACGACCAGGAAGTACGCGGCGCTGCTGCGCGGCATCAACGTCGGCGGGAGCAGGAAGGTCCCGATGGCGGAGCTGCGCTCCGTGCTGGAGGAGCTCGGCCACGGCGACGTACAGACGTACCTGCAGAGCGGCAACGCCGTCTTCAGCAGCGCAGAGCAGGACCCGGCGGCGCTCGCCCGGGAACTGGAGACGGCCCTCGAGGCCCGCTTCGGCTTCCGGGTGGCGTGCCTGGTGGTGGACGGGGCGTACCTGCGCGCCGTCGCCGACGCCTGCCCCTTCCCGGCCGCGGAGCTGCAGGGCAAGCAGCTCCACGCGACCTTCTTCTCCGAACAGCCGGGCGCGGAGCGCTTCGCCGCGCTCGACCAGGCCTCGTACCTCCCCGAGGAGTACCGGCTCGGCGACCGCGTCCTCTACCTCTACGCCCCCGACGGCCTGGGCCGCTCCAAACTGGCCGAGGCCCTCGCCAGGCCCGCCGTCGTCAAGGGCATCGACGTGACCACCCGCAACTGGAACACCGTCGTCAAGCTCGTCGAACTGACAGGCGGGGGACAGGGGTGAGCGCGAGCCCGGTGCCGCCGGAGCGCCCAGTCCGGGATGTCCGACCTCACCGCTGACCCACGGGCCCCGGACCGGCGCGGCCGGGACGCCGTCCGGCTGGACCCGGCCCCGACCGTAACGCGGGGCGCCGGATGTGCCAGGCTCGGGGGATGCGTTACATCATCATCGGCGCGGGCGCCGTGGGCGCCACCATCGGCGGACGGCTGGCGGAGGCGGGCGGCGAGGTCGTCCTCGTCGCGCGCGGCGCGCACGCGGAGGCCCTGCGGGCCGACGGGCTGCGGCTCACCACGGCCGACGGGGAGCGGGTACACCGGCTGCCCGTGGTCACCGGACCGGACGAGCTGGGCGAACTGCGCCCCGACGACGTGCTGTTGTTGGCGGTGAAGACCCAGCACGCGGTCGCCGCGCTCGACGCGTGGGGCGACGCGGAGGTCGCGGGCGGCGGCACGGCCGCGCAGCGGCTGCCGGTGCTGTGCGCGCAGAACGGCGTGGAGAGCGAGCGGATGGCCCTACGGCGCTTCGCGCGCGTGTACGGGGTGTGCGTATGGCTGCCCTCGACCTTCCTGGAGCCGGGCGTGGTCTCGGCCCTGTGCGCGCCGCTGACCGGCATCCTGCACGTGGGCCGGGCGGCGGGCGGCGCGGACGCGCTGTGCCGGGCCGTCGCGGAGGACCTCGGGAAGGCCGGCTTCGAGGCGCCGGTGGTCGAGGACGTGATGCGGTGGAAGCACGCGAAGCTGCTGGGGAACCTGGGCAACGCCGTCCAGGCGACGACAGGCCCGGAGCCGGACCCGGCGAAGGCGGCGCTGCTGCTGCGGGCCGTCCGCGAGGCGAAGGCGGTCTTCGGGGCGGCGGGCATCGCGTACGCCTCGGACGCGGAGCAGTCGCTGGCACGGGACGGCAAGGTGAACCAGGCACCGGGGGTCCGGGGCGGGTCGTCCTGGCAGAGCCTGGCGCGCGGCACGGGCTCGGTGGAAGCGGACTACCTCAACGGGGAGATCTCCCTGCTGGGGCGGCTGCACGGGGTCCCCACCCCGGTCAACGACGTACTGCGGCACGCGGCGAACATCTTCGCCCGTGAGGGTCTGCCCCCGGGCGCGATGTCCATCGAGGACCTCACCGCCCTGGCCGACGAGGCCGCGGCCCGCGCCTAGGCCATGGCAGCGGGGCTCGGGCGGCTGGGCTTGGGCGGGCCGGGCTCGGGCGGCTGGGCTTGGCGGTGCGGGGCCGGTCGGGGATACGCTGAAGAGGAGTCTCCACGTCCGCTGGTCCTGGCCGCAGTGCCCGACCACAGCGGCCGGAGTCGAAGCCGAACCGGCGCCCACACAACGCCGCCCGGGCTTCGACGCGCACGCGATGCGATGGCCCGAGGCCGTGACGCTGCCCGCCCGCACCGCAGCCCGGTGGACGGTCCGTCACACGGCTGCCGTCGCGAGGGAGAGCGATCCCCGTGGACCTCAACACGATCACCGAAGTCGTCCGGCGGCCGCCCGACCGGCCGGGCGCGGACTGGCGCGAGGGCGACGCCTGGCTCGCGGGCGGGACCTGGCTGTTCTCGGCGGAGCAACCGGATCTGCGCCGCCTGGTCGACCTGACCGCCCTGCGCTGGGCCCCCCTCGTCCCGACCGACAAGGGCCTCGACATCGGTGCCACCTGCACCGTTCGCGAGCTCCACGCCTTCCGGCCCCCGGCCGAGTGGACCGCGGGCCCCTTGCTCGGGACGAGCTGCGAGGCGTTCCTGTCCTCGTTCAAGGTCTGGAACGCGGCGACCGTCGGCGGGAACATCTGCATGAGCCTGCCGGCCGGCCCCATGATCACGCTGACGGTCGCGCTGGAGGCGCGCTACGAACTGTGGGCCGCCGACGGAACGACGCGCACCGTCGACGCCCTCGACTTCGTGACCGGCGACCACCAGAACATCCTCGCCCCCGGGGAGATCCTGCGGCGCGTCGAGATTCCGCTGCACGCCCTGCGCAAGCGCACCGCGCACCGCCGTTTCACGCTGACCCGCCTCGGCCGTTCGACGGTGTTCCTCATCGGTACGCGCACGCCCGGCCACGACGACCTGCTGCTCACCGTCACCGCCAGCACCACCCGACCCGTGCGCATGGTCTTCGACACCCTGCCCGACGCCTCGACCCTGCAGCAGAGCATCGACGTCATCCCCACCGACGTCTGGTTCGACGACCCCAACGGCACTCCCGGGCACCGCCGTCATCTGACGAAGCACTTCGCCGAGGAGATCCGCCGTGAACTCGCGTCCGGGAGCACGTCATGACGTACCGCGTGAACGGCCGGAGCTTCGACGAGGAGCCGGCGCCCGGACAGTGCCTGCGCACCTTCCTCCGCGCGCTCGGCCACTACGGAGTCAAGAAGGGCTGTGACGCCGGGGATTGCGGCGCCTGCACGGTATGGCTGGACGGCAGCCCCGTACACAGCTGCATCACCCCCGCCTTCCGCGCCGACGGCCGGGAGGTGACCACCATCGAGGGGCTGGGCTCGCCCGGCAACCTGCACCCGATGCAGCGGCAGTTCCGCGACGCCCCGGGATTCCAGTGCGGCTTCTGCACCGCAGGGATGATCATGACCTCGGCGACCTTCACCGAGGCCCAGAAGGCGGATCTGCCGCGGGCGCTGAAGGGCAACCTCTGCCGCTGCACCGGCTACCGGGGGATCGAGGACGCGGTCCGCGGCGTCGTCGGGGTGGAGAGCGCCAAGCCGGGAAAGGCCGTCGGGACCAGCGTCGGCGCCCCGGCGGCCGACGACGTGGTGACCGGCCGCGCCGAGTTCACGATGGACACCCCCATGGAGGGCACGCTGCACCTCAAGGTGCTGCACGCGCCGCACGCCCACGCCCGGATCCGGTCGGTCGACAAGAGCGCCGCCCTCGAGGTGCCCGGCGTACAGCGGGTCTACACCTGGGAGGACGTGCCGCGCAGGCGCTTCACCACGGCGATCCACACCGACCACCTGGTCGACCCGGACGACACGCTCATCCTCGACCGGACGGTCCGCTTCGCCGGCCAGCGCGTCGTCGCGGTCGTCGCCGACACCCCCGGCGCCGCTGAGGAGGGCTGCCGGAAGGTCGTCGTCGAGTACGAGGTGCTGCCCGCGGTGTTCGAACCCGAGGAGGCCATGGCCGAGGGGGCCCCACAGATCCACGGTGCGGACGACCCCTTCGTCCGCGATCCCGTCCACAACGTCCTGCTCGAGATCCACTCGCACATCGGAGACGTGGACGCGGGCTTCGCCGAGGCCGACGTGATCCACGAAGGCACCTACACGTCCCCGCGCGTGCAGCACGCCCACCTGGAGACCCACGGCTCGATCGCCTGGATGGAGGACGGACGCCTGAACGTCCGCACCAGCTCCCAGTCGCCCTCCATCGCCAAGGTCAAACTGGCCCACCTCTTCGCGCTGCGCCCGGACCAGCTCCGCGTGTTCTGCAAGCGCGTGGGCGGCGGTTTCGGCGGCAAACAGGAGGTCATCTCGGAGGACCTGGCGGCGCTCGCCGCGCTGGACACCGGGCGGCCCGTGTGCTTCGAGTACACCCGCGAGGAGGAGTTCACCACGGCCTCGCCACGGCATCCGATGACGCTGACGGTCAAGCTGGGCGCGAAGGCGGACGGCACGCTCACCGCGTTCCAGGTCCGCAACGTGTCGAACACGGGCGCCTACGGCAACCACGGCGGGGAAACCCTGTTCGCGGGCGGGGCGGCCGTCATGGTCTACCGCTGCCCCAACAAGAAGTACGACGCGTACTCCGTCTACACCAACACCGTTCCGAGCGGCGCGCTGCGCGGGTACGGGATGACCCAGCCGGCCTTCGCCGTGGAATCGGCGATGCACGAACTGGCCCTCGCCCTCCACATGGACCCGTTCGCACTGCGCCGCCGCAACATCGTGCGGCCCGGCGATCCGCTCGTCGCCCTGCACGACGGTCCCGACGACGTGACGTTCAGCGAGGACGGCCTCGCGCGGTGCATCGACCTGGTCGACCGGGCCCTGGCCCGGACGGCCGGGGACCCCCGCCTCGGCCCGGACTGGCTCATCGGGGCGGGCGCGGCCGCCTCCCTGCACGAGACCGCGCCCCCGACCGAACACATCTCGGAGGCCTGGGTGACGCTCGGCGACGACCTCGTCTACGAGGTCGCCGTCGGCACGGTGGAATTCGGCGAGGGCACCTCGACCGCCCATGTCCAGATCGCCGCCGAACAACTGGGCACCACACCGTCACGGATCCGCCTGGTGCAGTCCGACACCGACCGTACGGGGTTCGACACCGGAGCCTTCGCGAGCGCGGGCCTCTTCGTGGCGGGCAGCGCGGTCCTGCGGGCGAGCAACGCCGTGCGCGACCGCATCCTGGAGTTCGCCGCCGCCCACACGGGCATCCACCCCGTGATGTGCTCGATGGACGACGACGGGGTCCTCTGCGGGGACCAGCGGGTGTCGCTGGCCGAACTCGTCGCGCTGGCACGGGCGCGCGGCATCCGCTTCACCGCCGCCCGCAAGGCCTACGGATCTCCCCGGAGCGCCGTCTCCAACGCGCACGGGTTCCGGATCGCGGTCCACCGGGTGACCGGCGAGATCCGCGTGCTCCACAGCGTCCAGGCGGTCGACGCCGGCGTCGTCATCAACCCCGCGCAGGTACGGGGACAGGTGGAAGGCGCCGTCGCCCAGGGGATCGGCTTCGCGCTGACCGAGAACCTCCGGCTCGACGCGAACGGAGCCGTGGTCAACCCGAACCTCCGCAACTACCGCATCCCCACCTACGCCGATGTCCCCCGCACCGAGGTGCTCCTGGTGGGCTCGGCGGATTCCGTCGGGCCGATGCGGGCGAAGGGGATGGCGGAGTGCAGCATCAACCCGGTGGCGCCCGCACTGGCGAACGCACTCCAGGACGCGACGGGAATCCGCTACCGGTCGCTGCCGCTGACGCCGGAACGGATCTACGAGCGGCTCGGCGAGAAGCGCTCGCACTCGAAGGCCTGAGCACATGGACACCGAGAAGCACACAGAGGACGCCAAGGCCACGGCGATCATCGCCCAGAAGGTCCTGCCCGGCCGGGAGCAGGAGTACGAGACGTGGCAGCAGGACGTCAACGCCGCCGCCGCCGGGTACGAGGGGTACCTCGGCGTCGAGGTCACCCCGCCGACGCCCCTGCAACCCGAATGGGTCGTGGTCTACCGGTACGACTCGATGGCCCACCTCCGGGCGTGGATCAACAGCCCGACCCGGCGGGGACTGCTCGAAGCCGGCGACAAGTACCTCGACGGCCCCGGAACCCAGCAGGTGCTCAGCGGCCACGCCACCTCGCAGGACCCGCTGGTGACCGTGGTGATCACCCACCGGGTCCACCCGGAGCACGTCGAGGACTTCCTCGCCTGGCAGCGCCGGATGAACGAGGAGGAGAGCAGGTTCGAGGGTTTCCGCGGGAGCGAGTTCTTCCCGCCCGTCGAGGGGGTCCAGGAGGAATGGACCACGCTGTACCGGTTCGACAACGCCGAGCACCTCGACGCCTGGCTGAGGTCGGACCGGCGGCGGAAGGTCCTCGACGAGGGGAAGGACTTCGACTTCAAGCTGCGCACGATCGACAACTCCTTCGGCAGCTGGTTCGCCTTCGAGGAGAACGGCAGGGAAGCGCCCCCGCCCTCGGTCACCAAGACCGCCATCGCGGTGTGGGTCGGCCTGTACCCGACCGTCGTCCTGCTGGCGCTCGCCCTGTCGCCGCTGCACATGCCGCTCTGGCTCGGCCTGCTCGTGGGGAACCTGCTGTCGAGCCTCGTCATGAGCTTCTTCACGATGCCCTACTACGTGAACCCGCTGCTGGGGCGGTGGCTGCGCCCGTCGCCTGACGAGCCGGCGGCCAGGACCAACCTCGTCGGCATCGGGATCGTCGCCGTCCTGCTGGCCTTCTGGGTCGTGGTGTTCTACCTGGTGACCGTGCGGATCTGGACCTTGCCCTGAGGGCCGGGCAGGCCTACGCCGTCAGGGCCGGGAGCCTCGCGGGAGCAGCGGCGGCCGAGGCGTCGTAGCGGCGCAGCAGGAGCCGGGCCAGTTCGGGGGCCGCGCCCAGGACGTCGGCCAGCACGTCCGCGCCCGCGGCCTCGGCGCCCGCCGCGATGCGGTCCGGGAGCCGCCCGGGGGCGATGACGTACGGGGCCACCGCCACCCGGGCGAAGCCCTCGGCGCGCAGGGCCCGTACGGCGTCCTCCGTACGGGGGAGAGCAGCGGAGGCGAACGCAGGCCGCACGGCGCACCAACCGGTGTGCCGCCACTCCCGCGCGGTTTCAGCGATCGCTGCGATCGCCTCCGGGTCCGTGGAGCCGGCGGACGCGAGCACCACCGCGGTGGTGGCGCGGTCCGCCGGGGTGAGGCCGGCTTCGGCGAGCCGGCGGTCGAGGGCGGTGAGGAGGAGCTGGGAGGGGCCGAGGACGTCGGCCACCCGCACGCAGAGCCCCGGCAGGCGGGCCGTCGACTCGGCCAGCGCCGCCGGGATGTCGGACTTCGCGTGGAAGGCCCGGGTGAGGAGGAGCGGGAGGGCGACGACCTCCCGGACGCCCGACAGGTAGAGCGAGGACAGCGCCTGTCCCACCGACGGGGCGTCGAAGTCCAGGAAGGCCGTCTCCACCCGCAGCCCGGGCCGCAGCGTCCGGGCCCGCGCGACCAGGGCGTGCACGGTCGCCGCGTGCCGCGGGTCGCGGCTGCCGTGGGCGATGACCAGGAGTGCGGGTGCGTGGGACATCGGAATCAGCTCTTGACCAGCAGGCCGCGGCTGCGCAGCACCCACCGCTCGACCGGGCTGAAGATCAGCAGGTCGATGGCGATGCCGACCACCAGGATCAGGATGATCGCGAGGAACACGCCGGGCAGGTCGATGTTGTTGCGGCCGTTCTCCAGGAGCTGGCCCAGGCCCAGGCCCAGGTCGGGCGAGGAGGCGATGATCTCGGCGGCCATCAGCGAGCGCCAGGAGAAGGCCCAGCCCTGCTTGAGGCCCGCCAGGTAGCCCGGCAGCGCGGCCGGCATCACGATGTGCCGGGCCCCCCGCAGACCGGTGGCGCCCAGGGTGCGGCCCGCCCGCAGGTAGAGCGGCGGGATCTGGTCGATGCCCGAGACCAGGCCGTTGGCGATGGACGGGACGGCACCCAGCAGGATGACCGTGTACATCATCGCGTCGTTGAGGCCGAACCACAGGACGGCCGGCGGCACCCAGGCCACCGACGGCAGCGACTGCAGGCCCTGCAGGATCGGGCCGATCGCGGCGCGCACGAACTTCACCCGGGCGACCAGCAGGCCGAGCGGGGTGCCGATGGCCAGGGCCAGCAGGAAGCCGAGCAGGCCGCGGGAGACGCTGGTCCAGACGACCTCCAGCAGGGTGCCCTGGACCCACATGTGGGACAGGCTGTCCCACACCGCGGACAGCGGTGGCAGCTTGGTCTCCTCGGTGACCTTCGCGGCGACGAGCACCTGCCAGACCACGAGCACGAGGCTCACGGCCAGGAGGGGCGGGAGGACCTTCTTGACGAGGACCTCGCGGATCGGGGTGCGGTGGGTCTGGACCGCGTCGAGCGCGTCGAGGCCCGCTTCCAGGCCGGCCAGGTCGTCGCTCTTGCCCGTGGCCTTCAAAGTGGTGTCAGTGCTGGCCATGGCGGCGGATCTCCCCACGCAGGTGTTCAGTGATCTCAAGGGACAGTTCCGCGACGTCCGCGTCCTCGATGCGGCGCGGCTGCGGGATGTCCACGGTCCACTCCTTCGCGACCCGGCCGGGGCGGGAGGAGAGCAGGACCACGCGCTGGGCGAGGCGGACGGCCTCGCGCACGTTGTGGGTGACGAAGAGGACGGAGAGGTTCGTCTCGGTCCAGATGCGGGTCAGCTCGCCGTGCAGCACGTCCCGCGTGATGGCGTCGAGGGCCGCGAACGGCTCGTCCATCAGCAGCAGCTGGCTGTCCTGGGCGAGCGCCCGGGCCAGGGCCACGCGCTGGCGCATGCCGCCGGACAGCTCGTGCACGCGCTTGCCGTACGAGCCGCCGAGGCGGACCAGCTCCAGCAGGCGCTCGGCCTCCGGCTTGCGGTCGGCCTTGGCCACCCCGCGCAGACGCAGGGCGAGTTCGATGTTCTTGCCCGCGGTGAGCCACGGGAAGAGGGCGTGCTCCTGGAACATCAGGGCCGGACGGCCGCCGGGGGTCTCGATGGACCCCGCGGACGGCTTGTCGAGGCCCGCGACCAGGTTCAGGAGCGTGGACTTCCCACACCCCGAGGCCCCCAGGATGGTGACGAACTCCCCGGGAGCGACATCGAGGCTGATGTCGTCCAGGACGAGCTGCGATCCGGCCGGGCCGGAGAAGGACTTCGAGACGTGCTCGATACGGGCAGCGTGGGTCTGCTCCGCTACGGAGCCCTCGGCAGCCTTGGCAAGTGTGGTGGCCATGGTCGTCACCTCCTGGGATTGCTGGATTCGGGGTTACTTGGCGCCGAGGCCGGCGTCGGAGACCTCGGGCTTGCCGGCGGCCTTGAGGACCTTGTTCAGGAGCGTCAGGTCGTAGATGCCGGCGA
>NZ_JBVJFB010000013.1:0-36051 GCF_055588065.1 Streptomyces sp. NPDC046308 | reverse complement strand
GCCACCCAGATCAAGTGGGGCCTGGACTACATGAACGAGCGTTACGGCAGCCCCGTGGGCGCCTGGAACTTCTGGTCCGCCAACCACTGGTACTAGAAATGGCCGGCAGCAGCACACGCCAGCCCCCAGCAGACATACGAAGACGCCCGGCCCGGAAACTTTTCCGGCCGGGCGTCTTCGCGTCTCCAGACACGTCAACGAGACGCGGTGGGGGACCAGACGGCGAGGTCCCCGCCGGGCAGCGAGGCGAAGCGCCATCCGCCCGGTCCGCTGATCTGCCAGGCTTCGAGGGACGGGTCGGCCGGGCACGTCAGATGCGTGTCACTGTCGAACACCATCCGCAGGTCCCCGGACTTGAACGCAACCGCGGAAAGCACTTTCGCCCCCCCGGCACGTGCCGGGGGAGGCGGCCTGGGCGGAAGGCCCGTACGAGCACGGCGGCGAGCAGTTCGACGTACGGGAGTGCGCCGCGACCCGGCTGCGCGTCAGCGCAGTACGGCCGCCAGCAGATCCGTGCCCAGCGCCGTCAGATCGGGCAGGTTGAGCGTGTAACGGACGTAGCGACCGTGCCGTCGGGCCGTGAGCAGGCCCGCCCGGCGCAGCACGGCGAGGTGGCGGGAAACCTCCGGGGGCGACAGTTCCCAGGTGTGGGCCAGCTCGCCGGTGGTGTGCGGGCCGCGGGCCAGGGTGCGCAGCAGCCGCAGTCGTACGGGATGGGCGAGTGCCTCCAGCCGGAGCGTGACCATCTCCAGCGGTACCGGCTCGGACGGACTCGGCTCGGCCACGGGGTACTGGACCACCGGCTGCCACCCGGGCGCGTGCACCGCCACCAGGTGCGGGCGGCCGAAGACACTGGGGATGAAGGTGACCCCGGTGCCGTGGGCGGCGGTCGACTTGTCCTGCAGCTTGTCCACGACGATGCAGTCGCCGTCCGGTGCCAGGGTGACCGCCCCGGAGACCGACGCCAGCGCCGCCCCGATGCCCTGATGCCTCAACAGGTCGTTCTTCAGGCGCAGGTCGGTGGCGAGCTGCACGGCGACGCCCGCCCAGGCGGCATCGAAGAAGGCCTCGGCGCATTGTTCCAGGGTCTGGCGCACCCGAGCCCGCACGGCGGCCGGGTCCGCGAGCAGCCGTTCCGCGAAGGCCTCCTGCCGACCGCCGCGGGCCTGGGCCAGCTCCAGGGCCCGCTCGCGCGCCCTCGCGTCGGTGAGCGGCGACGGCGGTGACGGCGGTGACGGCGGTGACGACAGCGTCGACGGTGAAGACGGCGACGGGCCGGCCGATTGGAACCGGCTGCTGCCGCACGTGGTGACGAGCGCGGCCGTCACGTACGTCTCGTCGTCGATCCGGTCCACGTCGTCCAACTCCTCCGCGAGGGTCGGCCGGGGCCGGGCGGGGATCAGGAAGTCGGCCTGTGAGGACCGCCAGAGGAACTCCGCCTCCCGCAACCGCTCGGCCAACTCCGGCCGCAACCGGGTCCAGACGTCCCCGGCCCAGCCGGCGAGGTGCGGATGGTGTCCGGGTTCGGCCAGTACGTGCAGCATCGCGGTCAGCTCGGCCAGCGGGGAGGCGGCGAACCGCAGTCGCTCGGACCGCAGCCCGCTGATGTCGATCCTCAACGTCACCGCGTCATCATCACTGACCGGACGGTCGACGAGGGCGTGGGTTGACGATGTCCGTCAACCCACGTGCCCGCCCCGGCGGCCGAACGCACGTTGACGCCATGACGACCACCAGCACCCCCAGCACCAGCACCCCCAGCACCCCCAGCACCAGCACCCCCAGCACCACCACCAAGATCCGGCCCGGCGCCCTCGTCCGCGGCTCCGGCGGCCCCCGCTATGCCGTCGCCCTCCTCGTGGACGCCCTCGGCACCGGCCTGCTGCGGCCCTTCCTGCTGCTCTACGGAGTGACGGTGCTGAAGCTGTCCGCGCCGGCCACCGGCATCGCCATGACCGCCGGCGTCGTCGTGGGCCTGCTGTGCATGCCCGCGGTGGGGCGGTGGCTGGACCGGGGCGCACGCAGCACGGTCGTGGCAGCGTCCATGCTGGTACGCGTACTCGGAGTGGCGCTGCTGCTGGCCACCCCGGCGCGGCACGTCTGGCCGTTCGCGACGGCTGCGCTCTTCCTCGGCATCGGCAACCAGGCCTGGCCGGCCGCCCACGCGGCGCTCGTGGCGACGGTCGCGCACGGCCGCGAACGCGACACCGCCCTGGCGGCGGGCCGCGCCTTGCGCAACGCCGGTATGGGCGTTGGCGCGCTCCTCGCCACCGCCTGCCTGGCGGGCGGCGCCGCCGCCCTGCAGGCGCTGGCCGTGGTCACCGGGCTCGCCTGCCTCACCGCGACGGCCTTGGCCTGGTCGGTCCGACTGCGCGCGCGACCAGCCGCCACCCCGGCCGAGGGTGGGGACGACGGGCCCGCACCTCGCATGCGCGCGTTGCTGGCCGCCAACGTGGTCTACGCGTTCTGCCTCAACGTCCCCGAGATCGCGCTCCCGTTGGTGCTCGTGACACAGCTGCACGCGTCCCCGGCGTGGTCGGCGGCCGTCTTCGTCGCCAACACGGTGCTGGTGGTCACCCTTCAGGTGCCCGTCACCGTCCTGATGTCCCGCTTCTCGCGGCGCACCGTGCTGGCCCTCGCCGGCGTGGTGCTCGCCGCGTCCTACCTCGCCTTCCTCGCCGGGACCGCACAGGGACACGGCTGGGGCGCCCCGGCCGTCGCGGCGGTGTCCGTGCTCTGCACCATCGGCGAGATCCTCTACGCCGGCAGTGCCACCGCGCTCGTCACCGTCCTCGCCCCGGCCCATGTCCTGGGACGCACCCTCGCCCGCTTCGAGCTCTCCACTGGCTTCGGCCTGGCCGTCTCCCCGGCGGTCATCACCGGCCTCGCCCCCCACGGCCCGGCCGCGCTCTGGGGCAGCCTCGCCGCCGCGACGCTCCTCTCCGCCGGAGCCGTCGCCACCGAAAAGGATCGAGGAACCCGGCCCGACGGTCTCGACGCCCGCGCCCTCGCGGCAAGCCGGGGGAGTGGGAGGGGAAGGGTCAGACCCGCTCAAGAGGGCGGTGCGGCCCGCTGGGAAGCTCCGCTCTGATCGTGTCGCCCGGGCGTACGGAGCCGCCCTCCTTCACGATGCACATGATTCCGGCCTTGCGCACGATGTTCCCGGCCTCGTCGCGGCCGACGACCTGCTTCAGCAGCCCGTCCTGGAAGTTGTCTATCTGCAGACAGGGATTGCGCAGGCCGGTCACCTCCAGCACGGCGGCGTCGCCGATGTGCAGCAGCGTGCCGACGGGCACGCCGAGCAGATCGATGCCGCGGGTGGTGATGTTCTCGCCGAGGTCACCCGGCGCCACGTCGAACCCCTCCGCACCGACCTCGGCGAAGAGCTCCTCGTGGATGAGGTGGACCTGGCGCAGGTTCGGCTGCGTGGGGTCCTGCGCCACGCGCGAGCGGTGCTTGACGGTCACACCGGCATGGACATCGCCCTTCACCCCGAGGCCGGCGAGCAGCGTGATGCTGTCCCGGTTCGGCTTGGTGAACGAGTACTCGCCGTTGCTGCTGACTGCTGTGACTGTCCCGTACATCTCCGCGTCCCCCTGCTCAGTGGTGATGATCAGCTACGAGCCTAACCCGCGGACCTCAAGGCACGACCGCACCAAGGAGCCGCGGCCGACCGGCCGGGCGCGGCGCTGACCGGGGCGGAAACCGCGTGGTCCTCGCACTGCCGGCGCCGGTATCGTCCGGTCTCCGACCAGCCATACCAGCGGGAGCGGGCCTTCCGCGTTCAGAGAGCGATTCACATGACCAGGCAGCGTGCGACGACGACCCTGTGGCGCCCCACCTGCCCCCAGGAGCTGGACCTGGTCCGTGAGCTGAACTGGCGTGCGTGGCCGCCCCGCCTCCCCGAGCAGCCGATCTTCTACCCGGTCCTCAACGAGGACTACGCGATCAGGATCGCGCGGGACTGGAACGTGAAGCACAGCGGTGTCGGCTTCGTGACCCGGTTCGAGGTCGAGTCGGAGTTCCTGAGCCGGTACCCCGTCCAGCAGGCCGGGGGACGGACGATCCTCGAGCTGTGGGTTCCGGCCGAGGAGTTGGACGAGTTCAACGCGCACATCGTCGGCGAGATCCAGGTGATCCACGAGTTCCGCTGAGGCGGGCCGGCCACCGCCCCAGCCCTGGTCACCGCACCCGAACGAGGGCCGCGGCGGCGCACGCGACGGCGCGCGGGGCGGCGAACCGCGCCGCCTCGCATGCGCATGCACACGGCGGCCGGGGCCCGGGTCGATCAATAATGGGCCGGCGACCTGCCTGCACTGTGAGAGGAGCCCTTGATGACCACCCCTCGGGACTTGTTGATCATTGCCATGGACGCGGGGTCCGACAGCCCCGTCGAACAGGGCGAGCTGTCGCTCGCGCTCGCCGGGGCCGAGGCGATCGACCTCCTCGCGGTCGAGGCCGTCAGACTGGACGGGGATCACATCGTGCCGGGCGACCAGAGCGCGCAGGCTGATCGACTGCTGGAGCAGGCGGCCGCGTCGCTCGTCCGGGAGGAGCCCTACGAGTCGGTCACCGACTGGCTGTGGCGCCGGGGTCGCGGCCTCTCCGAGGCCTACCGGGCCGAACTGGAGGCCGACGGGCAGCTCGTCCGGCAGCGCCGCCAGGGGATCTCCTTCCGGGCCGGCCAGCTGGTGCTGGCCGATTCACCCGCACGCCGCCGGGCCGCCGACCGCTGGGCAGCGGACGAACCCGTCCTCACCACCCTCGCGGGGGCCGTGGGCGTCGGAGGGAAGCGGACCGAAGACGTCCAGGACGTGGCCGACGACGACGTCGCGACCGTCCTGGCCGCCGTCAGCGACGCGCTGGTGGAACTGGCGTCCGTACGGCAACGGCGAGCCATCGAGGACGCGGCTTTCGACAACATCTGGCGGGGCGGCGGCGGATGACGACGGAGCGGCCGGGCCGTGCGGGACCCCGCACGGTCAGCTGAATCCGCGAAGGGTATTCACGGCAGTATTCATGCGTGCATACTCGGAGGTATGGCAGATACGACGGTGAAGATCGACTCGGTCACCCGGGACCGGTTCGCGGCGGTGGCCGCCGCGCACGGCATGAGCGTGCGGGCCTACCTGGCGGAGCTGGCCATCGAGCAGGAGAACCAGCTCGCGCTGGGCCGGGCGACCGCCGCGTTCCGCGAAGCGGTCTGCCAGCCGGGCATCGCGGAGGCCTTCGACCGCGAGTTCGGCGGACCCCCGTCGTCCGCGACCGGACACCGGGCGGCCTGATCTTGCAGCTGCACATCGACATCCGCTGGCTGCTGGACCGGCAGGAGGAGCTGCTCGGCAACGAGCTGGGCGTGTCCGATTACTCCGGTCTGGTGGCCGCGGTCGCGCGGCACCGTGTGAACACTCCGGCGCTGGCGGCCGATGAGCCGGACGCGTACTGGCGGTCGGCGGCGCTGCTGGAACAGATCGTGCTGCTGCGCCCGCTGCCGGCCCGGAACGAGTACTTCGGCTACGGCGTGGCGGTGGCCTACATCCGGGCCTCGGGCCAAGACGTGGACACCGCCTTCGAACCCTGGCGCGACCTGATCACCGACATCCGCACGTTGCGCCTGAGCGTGTACGACGTAGCCGACCGACTGCGCTCCCTGCAACAGGAGCCCTGACCGGCCGGGAGACCCCCCGAGGCCGGGAACGGCGGGGGAGAGGCGCGGGAACGGCGGGAGGCCCGAACACCGGCCCCCCACGCCGTCCCGCCCATGACTCACCGCGGGCCGGAGGAAGGGCGGTTGACACGTCAGACGTGGCACGTGAGAGTCCGTGCGTGAGCATGATCCTTCCAGACAACGAGCTGTCCGCTGCCGAGGCACGTGTGTGGCGGGCCTATGCCCGCGGCGACTCCCTGGACTTCCGCACCGCGGAGGACGAGGACGCGTCGCTCGGCGACGCCTGGGGCCCCGAGCGGAGCGTACGCGCCACCGTGCTGCGGAGGTTGCTCCTCGAGGCCCCGCAGGAGGAGGGGGAGATCGCCGCGCTCGTCATCACGGGAGCGCGAGTCATCGGCGTACTGGACCTGAAACACGCCACGATCGACGTCGCCGTCCGGCTGAGCCACTGCCGCTTCGACGCCGTCCCCGACCTGTACGGCGCCCAGGTGCGCGAGCTCGACCTCAGCGGGTCCGTACTGCCGGGCCTCACCGCGGGCAGCGTGCGGGTCGCGGGCGTACTGAGGATGACGGACTGCCGCCTACGGGGTCCGGTGCGGCTCGCCGGCGCCGAGATTTCCGGCGCGCTGCACATGGAGCGCGCGCAGTTCACCGCAGCGGACGATGCCGAGCCGGTGCTGCAGCTCAACCAAGCCACGATCGGGGCGGACATATGGGCGCCGCAGATGCGCGCGGACGGACAGGTACGGCTCACCGGCGCGTCCGTCGCGGGACGGATCAACCTCCAGGAAGCGGAGTTCAACTGCCCCGGGAACACC
Organism: Streptomyces sp. NPDC046308; assembly: GCF_055588065.1. Taxonomy (NCBI): domain Bacteria; kingdom Bacillati; phylum Actinomycetota; class Actinomycetes; order Kitasatosporales; family Streptomycetaceae; genus Streptomyces; species Streptomyces sp. NPDC046308. Next base: position 29,565 of record NZ_JBVJFB010000013.1, on the reverse strand, counting down.
GCGCTGGACGCACAGAACCTCAACGTCGGCGCGCACGTACGGGCACGGCGCATGCGTGCGCGGGGCCGGGTCGAACTCCGGGGCTCGCACATCACCGCCCGTCTCGATCTGCTCCACGCCGATCTGTCGCATCCGGGCGACACGGCGCTGCGCGCCAGCAGCTGCCTCATCGGTGAACTCTGGCTCGGCGGGAGCGGCCGCGTCCAGGGAGCCCTGAACCTGCGCCGGTCCCAGATAGAGATCCTGAGCCTGCTACCGGACGTGCTCCCGGACCAGGTGCTCCTCAGCAACCTCCGGTACACCGTGCTCACCCCGCACGAGCCCGCCGAGCGCCGACTGCCGATGCTCGAACGCGACGGCGGCCCGTACGAGCCCCACCTCTACGAGCAGTTGACGGCCGCGTACCGCCACGTCGGGGACGACGACGCGGCCCGCCTCGTGCAGCTCGCCAAACAACGACGCCGACGCTCCACCCTCCCGTGGTACGGACGGATGTGGGGCCACGTCCAGGACGCCGCGGTCGGCTACGGCTTCCGTCCCTTGCGCGCGGCAGGCTGGCTGCTGTCCCTCCTGGCCTTCGGGTCGATCGTCTACGGTGTGCACCACCCCGATCCCGTCAAGGCGGGCGAGGGCCCTGGCTTCAACGCCGTCTTCTACACCCTGGACCTGCTCCTGCCGGTCATCAGCTTCGGGCAGGAGACGGCGTTCTCCCCGGACGGCTGGTACCAGTGGCTGTCGTTCGCGCTGGTCATCGCCGGCTGGGTGCTGGCCACCACGATCCTCACGGGCGTGACCCGCACGGTAAGCCGGTCATGAGGACACGAGCGCGGAGCCGGTCGCCTCGCCGGGGTCCCAGGACCGCCCGTCCTCAGTCCTGCCAGTAGAACAACAGCGTGTGCACGTCGAGCGGTTCGCGCGCGCCGAAGTAGTAGACACCGAGGCCGGTGACGCGGATCGACCCGGTGGGCCCGTCGATCCAGCGGAAGCCGGCCGTCTCCAGGGCGGCGCGGGCGGCCGGATCGTCCTCGTGGTCGCCGGCGAACCGACCCAGCGTGCTGACGAAGACCTCGCTCCTGCCCCCGTCCCCGTACCCGATCACGTGGTACGTGCCGCCGCCCTGCCGGTGGGCGGCACCGCAGGAGAGCGGCGGGCGGGGAGCCAGCCCCGCAGCCGCCAGCGCGGCCGTGGCCAGGGCCAGTTGCCGCTCCTCGTCCGGCGGCTGCGGCGGCTCGGTGCACAGGGCCTCCATCCGCCAGCGCGGGTCGCTCTGCTTCTCGCACTCGTGCCCGTACTCGTGCACGATCGCCCTGCGGATCTCCTCGTCCAGACCCTCGACCTCCACCCGCGGGCGCCCCAGAGCCTCGTACACGGCCCGGGTCTGCGCCACGTCGCCGGTCAGCCGGTGCAGCGCGTATGCGGCCCACAGCGCGGCATCGGTCGTCGGAGCCTCGGCGAGGTGGGCGCGGAGCCGGTCCGGGCAGGTCAGCAGCGACTGCGCGAGGTGGGCCACCGCCGGGTCCGGGTCGGCGAGCGCGTCGGTGACGTCCTCGCCCGCGCGGTCCCGTACGCGCACGGCGACGGCCCGGTCCTCCGGCCGCCCGCCCCCGAGCTCCGAGAGCACCGCCTCCACCCCGTGCCGGTCCACGAGCGCGTCCAGTCCGGCCTCCCCGACCGCCCGCCTGGTCCGCCAGTGGCTGAACGCGAGGGTCGCCAGCTCGCCCGCCGCCGTGCGGTCCCCGAGCGCCCCGCGCGCCTGGAGGACCGCCTCCCGCATGCCGTACGCCTCCTCGCGCAGCCGGTCCTCGTGCCGAAGCCAGGGGAGGAGCTCGGCCCGGTCCGAGAGGAGCACCAGCAGCGCCTTGCGAACCGTTCCCGAGTCCTCGGTGTCGCGGACGCACGCCAGCAGTTCACCGACCCGCGCCTGCGGCACCCGACCGACCAGCGCCTCCACACAGGCCGTCCGGCGCCACCAGGGCTGCGCGCCGTCGACGGCGCACCGCGCGAGCAGGTCGGGGTCGTACGCCCGCAGTCCGGCGGAGTCGGCCCGCCCGGCCGCGGGCGTCAAGGTCTCGATGTTCGGCATCCGGGGATGCTACTGCGCACCCCGACGTGCTCCGAAGCGGATTACGTGCTGCGGGTGGGCTCGGGCGCTGTGCGTCGGCGGTTGTCCTGCCAACGGGGCGTCCGATAGGGCTCGTTGAGGGACGTCGGGCGATCTCCGCGCGTCGGGATCGCGCGCTGATTTCTTAGCACGAGAGGCCAAGTATTCGTTCTTCCGCCGCCAGGAGGACTACAAAGGTCCCAACCGAACCGAACCCGGCGATGGGAACGTGACACCCGTCGGCGATCGGAATGATGTCGAAGGCGGTGGATGTGCATGCGTGAGTGCAGCAGAATCGAACCGATTGCGGTCAGATTACTTCCGAGGAGCCCGAGTTCCGGCTCCTTCACCTGATACGGGCGGCCATGCTGAAACCCGTGTCGTTTTCCCCGGCGTACGCATCGGTGGACGAGTATCGGGTCCTGACGTCGACCATCCGGTCGAGGGTGGAAGATGCTCAGGGCGCTTTCAGCACGGCGGGGCGCGGGGAGGGGGGAATGCCCCACCTCCCCGTGCGCATTCAGCTTCGAGGTTTGTTCATAGAGCTCTACATCGAGCTCCGCCTGCAGAACGCGGGCCTTCGCATCGTCGGATTCCGCAACACCTTCGAGGACGGGCAGGCACCCCCGGAAGCGTACGTCCGACACGTGCGGGACTCGGTCGCGCCACCGGGAATCCGCCGGGCCCAGGCCCTGCCGTTCGGCGGCGGCCGTTCCGACCTGGAGTCGGCTGCCGACGTGCGGCGTTCGGGGATCCTCCTGGGGCGCCGCCCCTTGGGTGAAGCGGTGGTCTGGCTGCATCGGAACCGAGATCCGCAGCGCACCGCCCACGGAATTCTCGTGCTCTCGGAAATGCTCTGCGAGGCTGCCCGATTCCCTGCCCTGACCGATGCGATGTCACGCATCTGGATGACCGGTGGGCGGCTGTCAGCCGCGGCCGTCGTCCGAAGTGCCTCACCCGGGCACCCCTCTGCGGGAGTTGGGGCGCCGAAGAAGGAGCGAGTCGCCTGAGGGGCTCGTCTCCACTACGTACGACCTGCGATTCCCGCCCCGGGGATCCACGGAACAGGAGCGAAAGTGATAGTCAAGCGCACCGGTCGCCTCGTGGTTCTCGCCGCCGTACCCGCCGCCGTGTTCCTCACCCTCGGCCTTTCCGGACCAGCTCTCGCGGAGGGCGGAAAGGCGTACCAGATCGACCTGGCGCAGCTGAACGAATCGGGCTCCAGCGGTACGGTCATGCTCAGCCTCAAGGGAAACCAACTCACCGTGCAGATCGAGTCCAAGGGCATGGTGCCCGGACAGCCGTCGGCCCAGCATCTGCACGGCTCGACGAAGGGCCACGACTTCCACTGCCCGGACGCCACCGACGACACCGACCGCGACGGGGTCCTCAGCAACACCGAGGCCACGCACGACTACGGCGACATCAACATCTCCCTCACCACCACCGGGGACACCAAGGCCACCAGCGGTCTCGCCGTGGACCGCATGCCCGTCGCCGACAAGCAGGGCAAAGTCTCCTACAAGCGGACGATCACCGTGGGCCAGGACGTGGTCGACCACATCAAGGACCTGCACGTCGTACAGCACGGCATCGACCGCAACAAGAACAAGAAGTACGACTTCGAGGGAGCCGGCAAGAGCGAGCTCGACCCCAAGCTGCCCCAGGAGGCCACGGCTCCGACCAACTGCGGGGAGGTCAAGGGCGCGGCCGTCGGGTCCATCCCGGTCGGCGGCATCGAGACCGGCGGAGGTTCCACCCAGCACGCGGCGGCGTCCGTGACGATGCACGACGGTGTGCCGATCGCCATACTCGCGGTGGTGGCCGGTGCGGTGGCGGTCGCAACGAGGCGGGCCGTGGCCGTCCCCGCCCGCAGGGAGACCACCGGGGGCGGCGCGTGAAGCCGGCTCCCACGTCCTCCGGACCCGCGCCCGCAGCCGTACGTGCACCCGTACGCGCAGGCTCCGCCGCGCGGCCCCGCCGCCGGATCGCAGGCCCCGTGGCGGCCGCCGCCCTCGCCGGGCTGCTCCTCGCGGGATGTGCCGGCCAGGATGCGGCGAAGCCGCCCGCCCCGGCGGGGCAGACGGTCCAGGGCGGGGCGCCGGCCCCCGCGGCACCCGCTGACGGATCGCAGAGCGGTACGGGTACGGGCACGGGTGGTACGGGTACGGGCGGCGCGGGTACGGGCGGCGCGGCGGGGGCCGAGCCCGCCCTCGCCCGGTCCGAGCCGCAGAAGATCACTATCCCCTCACTCGGCCTGTCCAGTTCCCTGGAGACCCTCCGGCAGAACGCGGACGGCACCATGCAGACCCCCAAGGATCCCGCGCTCGCGGGCTGGTACGAACCGGGGCCGACCCCCGGTTCGCAGGGGCCGGCCGTGATCGCCGGTCATGTCACGTGGAACGGAGCAGCCGCGGTGTTCGAGAAGCTGAAGACGATGAAGACCGGTGACACCATCAAGGTGGCCCGGCGGGACGGCAAGACGGCCACGTTCACCGTGGACCGGGTCGCCGAGTACCCGAAGGCCGAGTTCCCCACGCTGGAGGTCTACAAGAACCTCGACCACGCGGGCCTACGCCTGGTCACCTGCGGCGGGGACTTCGACCCCAAGAAGCACTACTACGACAGCAACGTGGTGGTGTTCGCCCGGATGACGGGCGCCGCGTAGCCGGGCCGGGGGGCCGGGAAGAGGTCCGTCAGCCGCAGGTCCCCACTGCGGCTGACGGACCCCGCCGCCGCCCTTTCAGCCCCGGTTGCCCAGGTCCAGGCGGTCGGCCAGCCCGGCGGCGGTGAAGGCGGCGACCAACTGGTCGCCGCCTTCGGTGAAGTGGGCCCAGCTGTCGTAGTGGACGGGGACGACCCGGCGGGCGCCGAGGATCCCGGTGGCTTCGGCGGCCTGCGCACTGCTCAGGACGAGCGGTTCGCCGTCGAAGAGGAAGGGGAAGCGGGGAGCGCCGGCGAAGAGTATGGCGGTGTCCACGGGGGCGAAGCGGGCGGCGATCTCCTTGACCACGTCGAGCGAGGCGTTGTCGCCGCTGACGTAGACGGTGGGCAGTCCTTCGCCGGTCAGGACGAATCCGATGACCTGGCCGGTGATCGGCTCCACCTCATCTCGCGGTCCGGGGCCGTGGATGCCCGGCACGCCCGTGACGGTGACGGTGCCGCCGCCGGGGCGGTCCAGCTCCACGGACTCCCAGTCGGCCAGCCCCTTGGCGCCGCCTCCCAGGCGCTCTCCGCCGCCGGGGGTGGTGAGGGTGAGCGGGACGTCGGCGAGCAGGGCCCGGCCGGACGTGTCGAGGTTGTCGGCGTGCTCGTCGTGGGAGAGCAGGACCACGTCGACGGGGCCCAGGTCAGCGGGGGTACCGGTGGCGGGTGCGGTCTTGACCAGGAGCGCCCCGCCGGGCCTCTGGTAGTCGCCGGGGGCGTCGAAGGTCGGGTCGGTGAGGAACCGCAGACCGCCGTACTCGAAGAGGGCGGTGGGGCCGCCGAAGACGCGGACGGGGAACTGCTCGAAGGCGGTGGTGCCGGTGGCAGACATGAGCAACCTCACGGTTAAGGAGTGGTTCATCCGTGATCACCGTAGAGGGTTCTCACGGATACGCGCAAGCCTTAACGTGAGAATCACGGAAAACGGCGAGTTGTACCATGAGAGTCATGGAAGAGATCGTGACCACCGAGACACTGCCGCCCGCACCCGGTGCCGAGCAGTACTCCGCCCTCGACCTCGCCAACAGCGCCCTCTCCCTGCCCGGCGGGCACCACGTCGACCTCCTCGGCACCCCCGCCGCCGCCGAACAGTGGCTCGTCGAGCGAGGCCTCGCCCCGGCCGACACCGGCCTGGCGGAGATGTGCGCCGGCCTGCTGCGAGCCCTGCGCGAACAGGTCCGCGCCCTCTTCGCCGCGCATGTCGCCGGGCTGCCCGCCCCCGAAGCCGCGCTGACCGCCGTCAACCACGCGCTGACCCGAGCCCCCGCCGCCTCCCTGCTCCACTGGGACCCGGCCCGTGGCCTGTACCGCGAGGCGGCCCACCCCGTCTCCCAGATCGTCGAGCACGCCCTCGCCGTACTCGCGGCCGACGCGGCCGACCTGCTCACCGGCCCCGACGCCGAGCGCCTCACCGCCTGCGGGTCCACCCCCTGCACCCGCTACCTCCTCCGGCACGGCCGGCGCCACTGGTGCTCCACGCGCTGCGGCGACCGAGCTCGCGCAGCCCGCGCCTACGCCCGCCGCACGCAGGCGGCACCGGCGAGTTCCTAGGGCCCCGCTTTACGGTTCGGCTGCCCCTCGTGGTCCTGGCGGTCGACGTCGGAAGGGCCATCGCCGGAAGGGCCGTCGCCGCCCTGATGGGTGGACAGGAACTCCCGGAACACCTGTGCGGAGCGCGGGTTCTGCCCGCACTGCCACACACCGTGCGGGCAGTAGTCGGTGATGCTCTGGTAGAGCGGCCTGTGCTCGGCGATCCATGCCAGCATGTCCCGCATGTATTCGGGGTTGTCGCCGTTCCGGAACAGCCCCCATTCGGGGTACGAGATCTGCTTGCCGTGCGCTCGCGCGAAGTCGACCTGCTGCTGGAGTCCGTAGGGCTGGGTGACCTGCTCCTCGAAGGAGTCGCCGGGAGGCTGGTCGTAGCTGTCCATGCCGATGATGTCGACCACGTCGTCGCCCGGATAGCACTTGGTCCAGGCGATCGCGTCCCCGCCGCGGTTGGGGGCGAAGTCGAACCGGAAGTCCTGTCCCTCCACGGAGCGCATGGCGGCCACGATGCGCCGCCAGTACTTCTTCCAGCTCTCGGGATCGGGCCGGCACCGGTGGGTGTAGTTGAAGCCGTTCATCTCCCAGCCGAGCACGATCACGGTGTCCGGCACCCCGATGCCGACCAGACGCTCGGCCAGCCGCCGGAAGTGGTGGTCGTACGCACCCCGCGCGCCGGAGCGGAGCAGCTCCGCGACCCGGCCGTCGGGGACGCCGGCCTCGTTGCGGTCCAGCATGGGCACGTTGAGGACGAACAGTCGATCGGCCCGCGCCCTGCGCCACGCGGCCCAGGCGGGCAGGGAGTCGGGTGCCCCCTCGATGTTCATCCACGTGTCGCCGGGCAGATACGTGTGACCGGCGCGCAGCTCGGAGCCCCCGAGCCAGCGCGAGAGCCCCTGCATCCTCTCGACCCCGGGCTCGCCGTAGTGGAGGTAGGCGCCCACCGCGACGTCGGACTCGAAGTCACCGCCTGACTTCTCCTCCGGCGGCGTGGCGACGGCGCCCCCGGTGACGAGCAGGGCGACAGCGATCATCGTTGCGCCGGCGCCTGCCAGCCAGCGGCCTCGATGGGACATGACACCTCCACACGCCTCGTGAACCGAACCGAACCGAACTGTCTGCCAGCGACGTTAGGCACCTCATCAGACGTACGGCACGTCCGGTGTCCGGATGCTGGGCCATTCGCGGCAGCAGGCCGCCGCCGATTGGCCCGACCAGGTGAAAGCCGTCACCCTCACGCGTAAGTGTTCGGCGCGGCGTGCCGTTGACGTAGGTGCCGTCTCCCAGCCGGCCCGCTCCTCCGGTCCCGTCGCCGGCTGAGTGGGCGAGCGGTCGGCGAGCCGACCGCTTCCGCAAGATCCACGCGCCCCTCCTTCGCCACCGCACGCCGTACCGCCAAAAGTCACGGATCAACTACTCTCGGTCACAACATCTGGTCAGGGCAGAGGACGAGGTAGGCGAATGACGCGACGTACGACAAGGCTGCTGGGGGCGTGCGCGGCGGCCGCGATGCTGGCGCTGGCGACCCCGGGTACGGCTCAGGCGGCTCAGGGAGTCCTGTTCATCGACGGCACACCGAACCGGGACCCGAGCGGCTGCTTCCCCCTGGGCGACTTCGCCCCGCCGGAGGTCTTCAACTACACGGACGGGACGGCCTGGGTATGGACGGGCCCGCATTGCGACGGCCGGGTGGTGCAGGCGATCCTCCCCAACCAGGCCACCATCGCGCACGGCCGGAGCCTCTACATCGAGTGAGCGGAGTGGGGGGGGCCAGCGGCTCTGACGGCGCGTCACCGCACCCGACCTGCTGACAACGGGTCGGCCACGCAGCAGCGCTTTCCGGACGTTCGTACCGCCGTACCCCTGTGCCGTGACAGCGGGCCGGTGTTCGGGGCACCCGCAGGAGTGGCTGCGACGTGCAGGCCGCGTGACACCACTGCGAACAGGGAGGAACAGCCATGCTGATCACGGTCACCCGCTCCGGAGGCTTCGCCGGCCAGGAGAAGCTCCGCGCCCTCGACACCTCGGGCCGCGCGGACGCGGCGGAGTTGGAAGAACTGGTGCAACGGGCCGTCGCGCCCGTGGCCGACGGCTATCACTACCGGATCACCGTCGACGACGAGGTGCTCGACCTCCAGGACCCCTTCCTCTCCGACGCCCAGCGGACACTGATCCGCACGGTCCTCGGCGAAGGCGCCTGACCGGCTTCACCGGACATCCCGCTCTGCGCTCTCCACCCGCCATGGCGGCGTGAGCTCAGCGCAGGGGCGGGTGCGTGGCGAGCCAGTGACGTGCGATCTGTTCGCGCGTGGCGAGCCACGTCCCCCCGCGCTGCGCCACGTGCTGCAAGAACCCGTCGAGCGCGCGGATGCGGCCCGGCCGGCCGATGATCCGGCAGTGCATGCCGACGCTCATCATGCGCGGCCGCTCGGCACCTTCCGCATGGAGCGTGTCGAAGGTGTCGACGAGGTACATGAGCATGTCGTCCGCGGTCGTGAAGCCGTGGACGATCAGGAACTTGAAGTCGTTCGCGTCGAGACTGTACGGCACCACCAGGTGCGGGCGGCCGCCGGTCTCGACGTAGAACGGCAGGTCGTCCGAGTAGTCGTCGGAGTCGTAGAGGAAGCCGCCCTCCTCGACGACCAGGCGACGCGTGCGGGGACTCGTCCGGCCGGTGTACCAGCCGACGGGGCGGCGCCCGACGAGCCGCTCGATCGTCGCGATCGAGCGCGAGACGTGGGCGCGCTCGATGTCCTCGGGTACGTGCCGATAGTCGATCCAGCGCCAGCCGTGGCTCGCCACCTCCCAGCCGGCGGCGCCCATCGCGCGCGCCGCGTCCGGGTTGCGTTCCAGGGCCTGCCCCACGGCGTACACGGTGAGCGGCGCACCGTGAGCCGCGAGCGTGCGGTGGATGCGCCAGAAGCCGGCGCGCGAGCCGTAGGCGAACATCGACTCGACGTTCAGATCGCGTCCGCCGACCACGGGCGGCGCGCCGACGAGCTCGTGGAGGAAGCCCTCCGACGCGCTATCGCCTTCCAGGACGTTCTGCTCCCCGCCTTCCTCGTAGTTGAGGACGAGGCTGACGGCGATGCGGGCACCGCCGGGCCAGGCGGCGTGCGGCGGCTCGGCGCCGTAGCCGACGAGGTCGCGCTGGGGCTCGGACACGGCCGCACCATACCGCTGACCGGTCGCCGCGCCGTCGACCACCACGCCGGCCGCGGGCAGAGCGACGGGAACGGCCGAAGCGACCCCGTGGCGGTTCGCGCCCCGGGCTTAGCTTTTCCCCGACCTGAACAGGAAGTCCTCGACGGCGCGGAGATCGGTGTTCCAGTACGTGACCCAGGGATGGGGCCCGACCGAGAGGGAGCCGACCTCGTCCGACAATCTGATGTCGAGCGGCGCCACGTCCTTGTTGCTGTTGGGGGCGCGGTCCTGGTAGCCGAGGGAGAACGACGTGGCGGTCCATGTCTGCTGTCCCGCTTTGAAGAGGAACACGCCCGCGTACGCCTTCTCTTTCGGCCCGATCGTGGCGACGGCCCGCGGCTCGGACTCGGCTGCACCGAACGGAGCCCCGATGTCGGTGCCGAAGCGGACGTACGGGTAGTGGTAGAGGGTGCAGGCCTTGTCGGTGAAGTTGGTGGCCGTGATGAGCAGGTGCCGGCCCGAGTCCTGTCGCCATCCCGACGTGTCGATGGAGAGGTCGTTGTCGTTGCACGCCGCGACGCCGGTACTTCCGCCACCCGGGCTCTGCGAGGGACCGGCCGTGCCCCCGCCGCCGGCCGGGGTCGTGCTGGATGCGCTCGGCGTGCCGGAGGAGGTGGGGGAGCCGGAGGGGGTGGGGGAGCCGGTCGCCCTCGGGGTTCCCGAAGCGGTGGGTTGTTTGCCCTCGTCCGTACCGCCCGAATCGCAGGCCGTGGACAAGAGGAGCGCGGCAAGGGCCGCGACCCCAAGGGTGTAGGTCGTCCCGCTCTTGCGGACAGTGCGCATGGTGGCCCCCGTATGTTTTCACATGGCTTGAACGGTGTCGTTGACGAATCGGTTCTGCCCGGCGGAATCGCTGAAATCCCCTTCCCCGGGGCCCGTTACCGACTCCGTACGTGAACGTCATCATTCCGTCCAAGTGGCCATGCTCCGTCCACTCCGTCGGCACGGATCAGGCGGGACCGTCAGGCGGCTCGGCAGAGTGCCGCGGGGCCGGCCGGGGACGAGGTGCGGGACACGGTCGCATGTACGGGAATGGTGGTGCGGATGGTGGCCGTGGCCTGCGAACGGTTCCGTGCGAACACGACGAGTCGCAGCACCGCGAACCGTGCGACACCCGCCAGCGCCGAGGCGGACAGGTAGACGACCTGCTCCAGCACCGCACCGGGCGTCGCCACGAGTTGCTGCAGGAGCAGCATCGCCATGCACGTGACCGCGTACGCGGCTGCAGCGGACCCGGCCGACTGCGCATGCTGGCGCCAGCTCGCGCGCCCGCCCGCGCCAAAGGTGAAGCGGGCGTGCAACTCGGTGGAGAGGAGCGTGGAGCCCACGGTGATCAGGGCGTTGGCCAGGGCCCAGGGTATCCAGGAGCCGAGGGAGACCACGGCGAAGCTGGAGGCGAGCCCCACTCCGCCGCCGCAGATCACGAAGCGGGCGAATGCGGCTAACGCGCCGGGTGCTACCTGCTGCGTGCTCTCCACTGTCTCCATGATCCGGCCCCTTCGCTGCTTCACCCCGCCCGCGCGCGCCCGCGGTCCGTGAACCGAGGGATGCGCTCCTCGTGGCACCATGATGGCACATCAATGGTGCCAATGGGGGCCACATTCGGCACCGTTGGCGCCACCACGTCGAGCGGGTCATGAATGTGCAGGTCAGCGACTCGGTGCCCCGGTGGCATTGTGGCTCAGCATGGCCTGCCGCCCCAGCGTGAAGGTGCCGCCGTCACCGCCGCCCACCCGGCCCGGCGGTCAGGCTGCTCGGTCGGACTGGCTGCGCAGGACGCAGAACTCGTTCCCCTCGGGATCGGCGAGGACGGCCCAGCCCGAGCCATCGGGATTCCGGCGATCGACGACGAACGTGGCACCGAGGTCCAGCAGCCGGTCCACCTCACCATCGCGCGAGGTCTCCGGGCGCAGACACACATGGATCCGATTCTTGATCGTCTTCGCCTCCGGCACCTGATTGAAGTACAGCACCGGGCCCTCCGCCAGCAGCACCAGGGTCTCCCGGTCACCCGGCTTGGCATCCGGATGCAGCGGACGGCCCGTCACGCTGCTCCAGAAGCGAGCCAGCTCGTAGGCATCCGCACAGTCGATCGCCACGTTCTGCAATACCGAAACCATGCGTGCGAGCCTTCCCGATCTTCACGCTGCACGCCACCGAGTTCTGCCGCACGCACGCCGGCCAGACGCATCCCCGGCCGGGTCGCTGACCGGCGTCAGGTGTCCACCGGCCCGGCACCCGGAGCCTCGGCGCGCAGCGTGCGCAATCGCGGGCGGAGCGCGGGCGGCGCCCACCAGTTGGCGCCGCGGAGCAATGTCATCGTGGCCGGGACCAGCACGCACCGCACCAGCGTGGCGTCGACGACGACGGCAACGGTCAGCGCGATCGCCAGCTGTTTCATGACGAGCAGCTCGCCCGTGGCGAAGCCGATGAAGACGACGCACATCAGCGCGGCCGAGGAGCTGATGATCCGGGCGGAGCGCTGCACCCCGACTTCGACCGCGAGGTCGTTGTCCACACCGGAGTCGTGGAGTTCCTGAATGCGGGAGAGCAGGAACACCTCGTAGTCCATCGACAGGCCGAAGGCCAGCGCGAACACCACGACGGGGAGCCAGTAGCCCAGTCCGCCCAAGGTGTGCACGCCGAGCAGCCCCGCGCCCCAGCCGTCCTGGAAGACGAGGACCAGCGCGCCGAACGACGCACCCAGCGACAGGGTGTTCATCGCGATCGCCTTGAGCGGAAGCAACACCGAGCCCGTCATCAGCAACAGGAAGACGAAGGTGGTCGCCGCGATCAGGGCGGCGGCCCGAGGCGCGTGGTCGACGACCTCGGCCCTGAAGTCGATGTCGAGGGCGCTGCGTCCCGTGACCCAGACCGGGAAGTCGGCCGGGCGATCCGCCCGGACGAGCCGGACGAGCCGGTCGGCGGGCCCGCCCTCAGGGTCGGCCCGCGGCACCATGCGGACGAGCGAGACTCCGGGGCCCGCAGCCGTGGCCGCGCCCACCGTCTCGACGTCCGCCCCGCCCGTGAAGCGGCCCGCCCACCGCTGAAGCCGGGCCGGGTCGGTACGGGCCACGATCACCAACGCGTCGGCCCGGTGCTGCGGAAACCGCTCCGCCACGATGTCGGCATAGCGCCGGGCCTCCGCCGTGGGCGGGAGCTGCTGCTCGCCTACCGGGCTGACCAGGTGGACGCGGAGGAAGGGCGTGGCACACGCGAGCAGCAGTACCCCGACGCCGACGGCGGCCGGAAGCGCGTGCCGTCGGGTCCAACGGGCCAGCCGGGCGAACGCGCCCCGGCCAGTGTCCCGAGCGGCGCAGGCTCCGATCCGCTCGGGGAAGGCCGCCAGCAGCGCCGGGGTCAGGGTCAGCGCGGCGGCGAGGGAGAGGGCGACGGTCCCTGCCGCGGCCAGGCCGATCGCCGCGTAGAAGTCGCTCGGGAAGGCGGCCAGCCCGCAGAGCGCGGCCGCGACGACGAGCGCGGCGAACCGGACCGCGCGCCCTGCCGTGGCCATCGTCCGCACCACCGACTCCGCGACGTCGTGCCCCGCGGCCCGCTCCTCCCTGAACCGTCCCACCGTCACCAGCGCATAGTCGATGGCCAGGGCCAGCCCCACCATGGTGGTCGTCGAGAGCGCGGGTGAGGTGAGGTCGTACCAACGCGACAGGACCAGCAGCCAGAGCATCCCCGCGCCCACCGTGCACACGGCCGCCAACACCGGTACGGAGGCCGCCACCAAGCCGCCGAAGAGCACGTACACCACCGCCAAGGTCACCGGCAGGGTGATCAGCTCGCTGCGCCGGGTGTCGGCCAGTGACCGGTCCGCCACCGCGCGGCGCGCGCGGTCGCTGCCGCCGAGGGTCACCTCTACGCCGGGCACGGAGCGGGAGATGTCCCGCAGCCGGGACTCGACCGCCGCCTCGGCCTGCTGCCGTACGCCGTCGGGGAGTCCGCGCCCCAGTCGCACCGACACCAGGGCGGCTCTCCCATCGGCGGCGACGGCGGAGTCGGCGGCGACGGAGGCAGTGGCTGGGGCCGAGCCACTGGCTGGGGCGGAGGCCGTGGCTGGGGCGCCGGGGGTTGTGGGGGCCGACACCGCGACCACACCGGGGACTGCCGCCAGGTCACGCTTCGCGGCGGCCAACTCCCGCCGGAAGCGGGGATCGGCCACCGGCATGCCCGCCACCACCGCGTCGACCTGCCCTTCGAAGGACCGGACACCGTCCAACAGGCGGTTTCCCCGGACCGACTCGTGCGGCGCCACGCTCCAGGGCTGCCGGTCCAGCCGGTCCACCACCGGTCCGACCGCCGCCAGCCCGGCAGCCAGGAGCAGCAGCCACAGCAGCAGGACGATCCGGTGGTGGCGGACGCACGCCAGCGCGAGCCGGGCCGAGCCCGTGCCCGAGGGTCGGGGTGGAAGCTGCGTCACCCTGCGCATTGGTGGGCTCCAAGTCGGTACGCGGAACCGATCGTGACATCGCCCGGCCGACTCACCGTCAGGCGGGTCAGTCCGCCAGGCCCGGGTGCCAGGCACGCGCGCCCGCCCCCGCCCCCGTCCCCGCCCTCAGCCTGGAGCCATGGCGAGTAGGCCAGCCGAAGCGTCACGGTTCCGGGCGCCGGCATCCGTACGACGACCTCGGCGGCGTCCGAGCGCACCACGGACGCGGGCGGATCCACCAGCGCCACCGGATCCTTGACCCGGTAGACCCGCCAGTGCTCGTCCCGCCACACCGGCTCCAGGTACGCGGGCTCGCTCGTCACCAGCGCCTGTTCGCGCTCCGAGGCGGCGTCCAGCGGGCCGTCGTGCAGGACCACGAAACCCACCGCCCAGTGGTCGAGCCACACGCGGTACGCGTCCGCCGTGAACGTCCCCCCGGGCACGCCGGCCCCCTCGTACCCGTCGTAGAACAGCCGTCCGCGCTCGACATCGGCCTGCCGGTTCCAGCCGCGCGCCAGGGTCACGTACGGAGCCAGCACAGCCGCCTCACGATGGCTGCGCGCCATGGTCACCTCCACCCTGGAGCGGTCCGCTCCGAGCCGTTCGAGGGCGCGCACGACACCGGCGGTCTCCGCGGCCCAGCGGGGGACCTGGGCCGTGTCCATCACGTGGGCCGCCGTGTTTCCTCCCACCCAGGTGACGGCGAGGACGAGGCCGAGGACGGGTGAGGCCCGCCGTGCCCTCGCGAGCCATGGGAGGGCGCCGTCCGCCGCGCCGGCGTGGACGCGCCCCGCCATCGCGGCGGCGAGCAGCACCGGGGGCGCCGCGAGATGGGCAAGCCGCTCGATGTTCGTCCCGACAGGGGAGGGGATCAGATAGGCGAGGGCGACAGCCGCCGCGTAGACCGCCGCGGTCGACCTCGGCAGCGGCCAGGACCGCGGGGCGGCGAGGGCGACGCATCCGGCCATGAGCAGTGGGGGCCAGATCCGTACCGGGCCCATGGGCTGTAGGCCGTGGAAGGGGAACAGCCAGGCCGTCAGCCCGAGCACGGCCACGGGAGGCACCAGCATCGCGGCCGCGGCGGTGGTGGTCGCCGTCGCTTTCGGTGTCGCCGCGACCGCTGTACGACGGGGCGTCAGCAGACAGGCCGTGCCCACAATCGCGAGGAACAGCCCGGCCACGGGGCTGGCCATCGTGGCCGACAGTGCCCAGCCGGCCGTGACCGCACCGCGGCGGCCGCTCACCAGCGCACGTACGGCCGCGAGCCCGAAGGCGACGCCCAGGAGGAAGGTGGTGCGCCCGGAGGCCGCCTGGCACCAGAGCATGAGGGCCGCAAGCACGGCCGGCCACTGGGCCCGGGCGACGCCGCAGCGGGCACAGATCCGCCCCACCAGCCAGGTGGACGCGAGGCCGCTCACCAGCGTCACGGGGACCACACCGAAGACCGCCATCACGTAGGGCGAGATCAGGCTGTAGGAACCGGTGTGCAGCCCGCCGTGCCAGGAGAGGTTGTAGACGGCGCCGGGATGGCGTGCGACGAATCCCGCCCACGCCTCCTGCGCCGCGAGATCCCCACCGCCGGTCGCGAGGACCGCGCCCCACCAGGCGTAGAGCGGGAGCACGGATCCCGTGGCGATCAGCGGCACACGACGACGCCGGTGCCACGGCTCGCGGGCGGGCGCGGCCTCCGGACGGTGCGGTGTGCCCGGGAGCGGGGAGAGTTCGAGTGAGGCCACGGGCCGGGCTCCGTTCGGCTGCTCTGGGGGCTGCCGGGACACATGATCGTCGAAGCCCGGCCCACTCGGCCGACGGCGCGCCCACACGGCTGCGACAAGCCGCCTTGAGCCGGCATGCGTTGCCGCCCTGCCGAGGCTGTTGACCGGCTGGGACGGGTGTCAGTGCCAGTCGGTGTGGATACCGTCGTATCCGCGCTGCAGGGGGCGATGGGGGACGAGTACGTACTCCAGGTCCGCCGACGCGGATTCCAGCCGGGGACGATCCGCCGCGGAGAGGGTGCCTTGGGCGACGGTGTCGGAAGTGCGGTCGGGGAATCCGTACGGCGGCGAAATCGACGCGAGATCTCCGTAGTTGCTCAACTGGACCCTGACGGGCCAGCCGGCTTCCGTCGCCTCCAGAGGAACGGGCCGTGCGCCATGAGCAGGCATCGACGCCGCCGCGCACCCGAGAGCGCCGGGGTTCGAAACCGGTCATCCTGCCGGGCGGCGGGACTGGGCGCCGGGCGGGGCGGGCAGCCACTGCGGGTGCTGAAGCAACCGGACGCCCTGCCCCGTCGGATCTCCGACGCCTACGTCGACGCCCTGATCGAGCTCGATCCGATCCTCGGCACCGCCCTGGGGGCGCCCGGCGCCTCGGGCGCGCTCCCCGACTTCTCGCCGGACGGCCGGCAGGCCGTGGCCGAGCTCGCGCGCTCGACCCTTGCGCAGCTCGCGGCGGCCGCGCAGGCGCCGGGCGCGGACAGCGAGGTCGAGCGGCGGTGCGCGACCCTGCTGAAGGAGCGGCTCGGGGCGGAATTGGCGCACTTCGAGGCCGGCGAGCACCTGCGTGCGGTCGACAACCTCTCCTCCCCGCTGCACCAGGTGCGCAAGGTCTTCTCGCTGATGCCGGTGGCGACGGAAGACGACTGGCGGGCCGTCGCGCGGCGCCTGGACGCGGTGCCCGCCGCCCTGGCCGGCTACCGGGCCTCGCTCGGAGTGGGAGCGGAGCGAGGCCTGCGGGCAGCGCCCCGGCAAGTGGCCGAAAACATCGCGCAGTTGGACGAGTGGCTGGAGACCGGTGGCTTCGGACGGCTGGCCGCCGAAGTCCCCGAGCAGGGCCCCCGCAAGGAGATCGAAACGGCGTCACGGGTGGCGACGGGCGCGGTCGCCGAGCTGCGCGACTGGTTCGCCCAGACGTACGCCGGGCTGGTCGACGGCCAGCCGGACGCGGTGGGCGGCGAACGCTACGCCCGGTTCGCGCGCCTGTACACCGGTGCCGAGGTGGATCCGGACGAGGCGTACGCGTACGGCTGGTCGGAGTTCCACCGGCTGCTCGCCGAGATGCGCGCCGAGGCCGGGCGGATCCGGCCCGGGGCGGGGGAGGACCCGTGGGAGGTGCTGGCCTGGCTCGACCGCCACGGGCGCGCCGTCGAGGGCGTCGAGGAGACACGGCTGTGGCTGCAGAGGTTCATGGAGGAGGCGGTCGAGGCGCTGGACGGCACGTACTTCGAGGTGGCCGAGCCGGTCCGGAGGGTGGAGTCCCGGATCGCGCCGCCGGGCGGCGCGGCCGCCCCGTACTACACGCAGCCCTCGGTGGACTTCTCCCGTCCGGGCCGCACCTGGCTGCCGACGCTCGGCCGGACCCGCTTCCCGACGCACCACCTCGTGTCCACCTGGTACCACGAGGGGGTGCCGGGCCACCACCTCCAGCTGGCGCACTGGACGGCGGTCGCCGAATCCCTCTCCCACTACCAGACGAAGGTCGGCAAGATCAGCGCCACCACCGAGGGGTGGGCGCTGTACGCGGAACGCCTCATGGACGAACTCGGCTTCTACACCGAGCCGCAGGACCGGCTCGGCCATCTCGACGCCCAGATGATGCGGGCGCTGCGCGTCGTGGTCGACCTCGGCATGCACCTGCGGCTCGACATCCCGGCGCACTCGCCGTTCGCCGCCGGCCGGCGGTGGACCCCCGCCCTCGCCCGGGAGTTCCTCGGCCGCTACTCCGGCCGCCCGCCCGCGTACCTGGACAGTGAGATCGTCCGCTACCTGGGCCGGCCGGCGCAGGCGATCACCTACAAGCTGGGTGAACGCGCCTGGCTACAGGGCCGGCAGGCGGCCCGGGCCCGCCAGGGCACGGCGTTCGACCTCAAGCGGTGGCACATGGCCGCACTCTCGCTCGGCTCCCTGGGCCTGGACGACCTGAGGAAGGAACTGGGCCGCCTCTGACCGGCCGGGCGGCCGCGGCCCGCTCGCCTGCCGCGGACCGCTCGGCCGCCGAGGCATCGCTGCGGGCTCCGCCGGCGGAAGCCGGACGAGACGGCCCCGGGTGCGCGCCGACCTGCGGCGATCGCGGCAGCGGTATATCAAGGAGCGTGAAGGTGAGCGCCAGGTCGTCTCTTGCGGATCTTGCGGGTCAGGCACGATCCGGAAGAGGAAGAGACGGCCTGGGCCCGACGGGCGCCCACCCCCACGGCTGAGGAGTACGTCTCGTGGAGTTCGAGGTCAATGGCGCCCCGCGCGCAGTGGACGTGGACGACGACCCGGCCGCCGTGGAAGTCGTACGGGACCGGCTGGGCCTGACCGGGACCAAGCTGGTCTGCGCGGGCGGGGTGTGCGGGGCCTGCACCATCCAGGTCGACGGTGAGCCCCGCGTGGCCTGCCTGACGCCGGCTGTCGTGCTCGCCGGCCGGCGGGTGACGACCGTGGAAGGCCTCGCGGACCACCCCGTGGCGCGCGCCTTCGCCGGCGAGGACGCCCTCCAGTGCGGCTACTGCACCCCGGGGTTCGTCGTCGAGGCGGCGGCGTTCTACGAGCGGTGGCGGGCCACGCACGGCCGCACCCGTCCGGGGCGCGAACAGATCGCGGACGCGCTGGCCGGCCACCTGTGCCGCTGCGGCGCGTACGAGGGGATCTTCAGGGCGGTCGCCGGGGCCTGCGCCGGCGCGTACGACACGCCGCCCACCGAGGGGAACACGCCGGAGGTCCCGCGCGCCGAGGCCCCGGAGAAGACCGCCGGATCGGCCCGGTACACCACCGACCTGCGTCCCGACGGGCTGCTGGAGGGAGTGATCATCCGCTCCCCGCACGCACACGCCCACGTACGCTCCCTCGAGGCCGGGGACCTGCCACTGGTGCCGCTCCTGCCGCCCGACGGCGTGGTGCGGTACGTCGGACAGCCGGTGGCCGCGGTCGCGGCGCCGGACCGCGCCTCCGCACGGGCGGCCGCAGCGCGGGTCACGGTCGACTACGAGGTGCTGCCGGCGGCCCTCGACGCCCGCCAGGCCCGGGCCGGCGAGGGCCCGCTGGTCTACGAGGACAAGGCGGCGCGCAAGCGGGCTCCGGGCTCCGGCGAGTCCCCCCAACTGGTGCCCGCCCGCTGGCGCGGCAACCTGCGGGGCCCCTCCGCCATGAGCAAGCGCCCCGCCACCGCCGTGCGCCGTATCACCGAGGCCCGGAGCCGGAACCCCGAGCGGGTGGTGGAGGGCGTGTTCACCACCGCCGCGCAGACCCACACCCCGCTCGAACCGCACGCCTGCCTGGCCGAGTGGATCGACGGCGTCCTCCACCTGGAGGTGTCCACGCAATCGGTCAAACACACCGCCGAACTCGCCGCCGAGCGCTTCGGCGTGCCCGTCGAAAAGGTGGTCGCGCGGGCCGTCCACGTAGGCGGCGGATTCGGCTGCAAGATGGGACTGACCTCCGACGTCGTCGCAGCCGCGGAGCTGGCCCGGCTGCACGGCGCCCCCGTACGCGTCGTGCTCGACCGGGACGAGGAACTCACCGACGGTGGATACCGGCCCGGCGCCCGGATCCGCCTGGCGATGGTCGCGGACGCGTCCGGCGACCTGAGCGCGCTCGCCATGGACGCGGACACCGACGGCGGGGTCTCCGTCGGCGGTACCGTGGCAGCACTGGCCCGGTTCATGTACGGCAAGGCTCCGCGCCGGCTCCGCGACTTCGACACCCTCACCCACCGGCCTCCGGGCGCCCCGTTCCGCGGCCCGGGCGGACCCACGATGTGCTGGGCCCTGGAACAGGCCGTCGACGAGATGGCCCACCGCCTCGGCCAGGACCCGATCGCCCTGCGCCGCCGCTGGGACGGCAACCCCAAACGGCACGCCCTCTACGACTGGGCCGCCGCGCTTCCCGTCTGGTCGGGCCCCCGCGGCGGCACCGGGCGGTTCCGGCGCGGCGTCGGCGTCGCGGCGGCCAACTGGCTGTACTTCCTCGACCCCGTCACCGAGGTCGAGCTCACCGTCGAGAACGGGACCGTCGTCGCCCGCTGCGCCGTGCAGGACATGGGCACGGGCTCGCGGAGCGTGCTGCTCCGAGCCGTCTCCGAGGGCCTCGGCGTACCGGAGGGCAGGGTGCGCGCCGAGGTCGGCCGCAGCGACGCCGTACACGGCCCCACCTCCGGCGGCAGCCGCACCACGCCCTCCATCGTGCCCGCCGCCATCGACGCCGCCGCCCGGCTGCGCGACGCGCTCGGCGGAGGTGACATCGCCGCCCGGCTCGACGCCGCGCACGGCGTACAGGTGACCGGCCGCCGCCCCCGCGACCGCCGCGGCTTCGTCACTCCCTTCACCCTGGGCGGCATCGCCGTCGGCCGCGGCTTCACCGGATCGGTGCAGGTATCCGAGGTCGAGGTGGACACACGGCTCGGCCGGATCCGCCCGCTGCGCGTGTGGAGCGGCATCGCCGCGGGCCGCATCCACGCGGACCGGCTGGCCCGCAGCCAGTGCGAGGGCGCCGTCGTCCAGGGCATCGGCTACGCCCTGTACGAGGAACGGCGCACCGACCCGGCCACCGGCCGGGTGCTGACCGACAACCTGGAGGACTACCGCATCCCCGGGATCGGCGACACCCCCGAGATCACCGTCCACTTCCACCAGGAGGGCTTCGATCACGTCCCGGGCGGCGGCGTCGGCCTCGGCGAGATCTCGACCCTGCCCACCGCGGCCTGCCTGGCCAACGCCGTCCACGACGCCACCGGCTGGCGCCCATACGACATGCCCATCCGCCCCGACCGGCTCCTGGAAGGACTGGCCACGTGAGCACCGAGCCCGCCCTCACCGACCTCTCGGCCACCGTCCTGGACCGCGGCGGGGAACTGCGCGCCGGCGGCACCGACACCACCGCCAGGCAGCGCAGCGGAGTCTCCCCCGGACCGTTCACCGACCTCGACGGCGCCGACCACCTGCGCGGCTGCACACCGCTCCCCGGCGGCGGGCTGCGGATCGGGGCCCTGACCACCCTCGCCGCACTGGCCGCCGATCCGCGGGTGCGCGACGGCTGGCCGGCCCTCGCGGTGTCGGCCGGGACCGCGGCCACCCCGCAGGTCCGCGCCGCCGGCACCCTGGGCGGCAACCTGCTCCAGCGCAACCGCTGTTGGTACTACCGCAATCCGCACGTCAGCTGCCTCCAGAAGGGCGGCGACGAATGCCCCGCCCGCCAGGGCGACCACCACTTCGGCGTGGTCAGCGGCAACGGACCGTGCATCGCCCCGCACCCGTCCACCCTCGCCATGGCCCTGCTCACCTACGGTGCCGAGGTCGAGATCCACGGGGAATCCCCGCGCGGCATCGCCGACTTGTACGGAGACGGCGACAGGCTCTTCCAGGCCGACCACCTGCTGCCGCCGGAGCGCATCCTCACCGCGGTCCACCTGCCCGCGCCCTGGCCCGGCGAACGCGCCGCCTGCCACCGGACCATCAGCCGGGCCCACGCGGAATGGCCCCTGGTCGAAGCCACCGCCCGGCTCGCGCTCGACGGCGCCACCATCACGCACGCCGCCGTCGCGGCGGGCGGGGTGGCGCGGGTCCCGCTGCGGCTCACGGAGGTCGAGGCCGCCCTGATCGGCCGCGAGGCCAACGCCGAGGTCCTCGTGGCAGCGGCCGCGACGGTACTCGGCCGTTGCCGTCCGCTGCCGCAGACCGGGTACAAGGCGGAGCTGTTCAGGGGCACCGTCCTGGAAGCCCTCGAACAGGCCGCAGGCTCGGCTGCCGCCGACTAGTTCGGCCGGCCTGGGCCGAGACGTCCGCTCTGGCGCGGGGTGTCGTCATCCGGGGAGGCGGAAGCCGTTGAAGAGGTCGTCCATGCCGCGCAGGGCGAGGCGGGTGGGGGTGGCGCGGATCGCGAGGTCGCGGAAGGCCCCGGCGAGGGGATTGCGGACGGCACCCAGGCGGCCGGTGCGGCGAGCACGCAGGTGAACGGTGTTGGTGCGGTTGAGGCGGGCGGTGGTGTAGGCGGCGAGGGCGGCCGGGACGAGGTCCGTACGGTCTGGGCTGGCCGTGCCCTCTGAGCTGTCCGGGCTGTCCGGGCTGCCCGTGGTGTCGGTGTGACCGGTGGGGAGCAGATGGGCGAGGACGGCCGCGTCTTCGATGGCCTGGCAGCCGCCTTGGCCGAGGTTGGGGGTCATGGCGTGGGCGGCGTCGCCCAGCCACACGATCCGGCCGTGGTGCAGGCGGGGGAGCGGGGCGGCCAGATCGTAGAGGTCGTTGCGCAGGACGTCGGCGGGATCGAGGCGCGCGATGCGGTCGAGGAGTGCGGGGATCGGATCGTGCCACGAGCCGAAGTGACGGCGGAGTTCGGCGCCGGGGTCGGCACCGGTGGGCCGGGTGCCGGCCGGGACGAGGACGGTGGCGTAGAGGTAGAGGCGGCCGTCGGTGAGCGGGGTGACCCCGAACCGTCGGCCGTGCCCCCAGGTCTCGCTCATCGCCCCGATGCGCAGGTCCGGGGCGTCGACGAGGGCCCGCCAGGCGCTCTCGCCGGTGTAGCGCAGGCCGGGGTGGGTGGGGAAGCAGGCGCGGCGCAGGGAGCTGTTGATGCCGTCCGCGGCGATGACCAGATCGGCGGTGAGATCCGGTCCGGCCGCGGTACGGACGGTGGGACGGCCCAGGGCGTCGTCGACGGCGGTCACCGGGGTGCCGTAGCGAAGGGACTGTGGCGGCAGCGCGGCGGCAAGGGCGGCCGTGAAGGCCGGGCGGGGCACGGCGATCGGCGGTGTGCCGTAGCGGGCCGCCATGTCAGCGGTGCGGGTCCGGGTGAGCCACCGGCCGTCGAAGCGGCGCAGACCCATCGTTTCGGGTACGGCGGTGCCGGCGGCATGGGCGGCGTCGATGCCGAGGGCGTCCAGCGCGCGCAGGGCGTTGGGGGCGAGGCCGATACCGGCGCCGGTGGTGGGCGGTCGGGGGGCGCGTTCGCAGACGGTGACGTGCCAACCTCGGCGGTGCAGGGCGATCGCGGCGGTGAGGCCGCCGATTCCGGCGCCGACCACGACCACGTGACGTTTCGGCATGGCGCACCACCTCCGTTCGGCTCGGCACCCACGGCCGCAGCTCGGCCCTCACTCTAGTTTCGCGGCGTGAGGGTGGATCGCTTGTGTCGGGTGTGTGGCGTGTGTCGCGTGTGTGGCGAGCTGGTCCCGCAACCGGCGTGCCTGCCTGGGGAGTTGGGACGAGCCCGGCCGTTGTGCGAGTGCGGTGACCTCGGGCAGTTCACCGCCCGCGCCCGCAGCCCGGGCCGCATCCGCGGCCACCGCGAGGAGCGCGGCGTGAGCCTGCGGGCGGGTGGCGGCCAGGAGGCCGGGGAGCGCGGCGGCCAGCACCGGCCAGAGGGCGGGAGCCGCCCCGGGCAGGGCGGCGGCGGCCCGCAGCGACTCGGTCAGCAGGGGTACCTTGAGGGTGCCCAGCCCCACGAGCTCGGCGAGGTCGTGGCCGAGCATCACCCCGTCCAGTCGGCCCCGTGCGCCGAGTTGGGCCAGCGCCCGTACGGCGGCGCCGCGATCCTCGTCGGGGACGGAGGCCAGCCCGTAGGCGAGGGCCAGGTGCACCGCGGGTCCCGCCGGTCCGTCGGCCGTGGCCAGGGCCGTGAGGAACGCGGGCGCTCCGCGGCCGTTCTGGTCGGCGGCCGACGCGACACCGGCCAGAAGCCGGGCCGCCGCGATCTCCGGATGCCAGGGCACGGCCGCGACCGTGTGCGCGTCCCGTCCGTCCGGCAATGACGCGTGCGCACAGCCGATGTGCGGCTCGAACACGCGGAACGCGACCAGAATCGCCGGGGGAACGCACCGCGCCCCTCGATCGCCTCGTGCCCGACCAGGATCCTGCGGCCGATGCGTGCTCCCCGGCGCCTGCTGTGCGGCTGGGGTGCGCCGGCCTCGCGTTCGCGCTGCCAGCCGGGGTGGGGCAGGCCGCCCTGGCGCAGCCAGTCGGCCACCCGGGGCGCTTCCTCCAGCTCCAGCTTCTCCGCGGCGGACACCACGTCGGGATCGGCCGGGCCGCCGCCGCAGCGCAGCAGGGCCTGCCCGAGATCGGCCGGACCGGGCCGGACGCCGAGGCGCGCGTACACGGCGAGGCGGGCGACCAGGTCGTGTGGTTCCACCGCACCGCTCGCCCTGCTCGGCACGGACAGCAGGAACGGGACGTGGTCACCGGCCCGCAGCCGTGCGCCCATCTCGACGATGCGTGCCCCCGTGACGTAGTCAAGCGCCACGTGCTGGCACAGCTCCAGCCAGCCCGCCCCGGCACTCTCCCGGCGTTCGGAGCCCTCTACGGGGCCCACCGCGGCCCCGACGATGCCGGCGAGTTGCCGCACGCGGAGGTGCGGTGCCACCGCGAGCTCGCGGTGGACGGGCCCGAGCGCGGCGGCCAGGGTCTCGCGGTCCCGGTGGCTGTGGCTGACAACGGCGTTGAGCACCCGCTCGAACGAGGCCACGCCCGGGTCGTGGCGCCCGTTCAGTACGGCCGCGACCTCCTCGGCGAGCTCGCCCGGCGACGGTACGGCGCATTCCCCCTCGGTCATGCGACGCAGGTTAGCCCCTGCCACTGACAGGGCCGCACCGGGCGGGGCGCTTCGGCATCCGGCCCCGTGAGCTGGGTCTACGCAGTGTCGGCAGGGGTGTCGGCCGGGATATCAGCACGGGTGTCGGCCGGGATATCAGCACGGGTGTCGGCCGGGATATCAGCACGGGTGTCGGCCGGGATATCAGCACGGGTGTCGGCCGGAATGTCGGGACGGGTGTTCAGGGGGAGTACCCCGACGCGTTGGTCGCCGGCGTACTCGCCGGTGGGCCGGAAGCCGAGGCCGAGGTAGAAGGGTTCGGGGGTGCCCTGGCCGGTGTGCCAGCTGACGTAGGCCTCGTTGGTACCGCGGGCCCGGATCTCTTCGCAGACCGCGTGGACGGCGAAGCGGCCGTAGCCCTTGCCTTGGTGACCGGAGTGGATGTTCAGGCGCCAGATGCCGCTGCGGCGGTCGGCGGGGTCGGTGGCCGGGTCCCAGGCTATGTCGAGGAAGGCCATGACGAAACCGACGATCTCCTCGCCGTCGACGATGGCGCGAGGCCAGGCGGCGGTGTGGACGTACGCCTCGGCGAGCGACTTGACCACGGGAGAGACCAGGTGGGTCTGGTCGGGGCGTACTTGTATCGCACAGACGGCGTCGAAGTTCTCGGCGGTGACGGGTTCGAGGCGCAGCGGGCGGGCTGCCGGGGTGATCGCGGCGGACATGTCACCAGCCTAGGGGGTGTCGTGGCGAGGTCGGCGAGGTGGATGTCGGCGTGGACGGGACCGTGTGGTCTGCGGGGGTGAACATGTCGGGGCGACTAAAGATTCGCTCAAGGGTTGGCTGGAAGCGGTAGGAGATCGGGCGGGTGGTGTCACGATCGGGCGCATTCGTGTTCAGAGCGCAGCACTTACGTACCTGCCGACGACCGATGGAAATGAGGACGCTCTCTCATGAGTCCAAGCCCGCCCCCGATCACGCCGCCCCCACCCCCACCAGGAGGGGGCGGGGGCCGGTTCGCGGTCGTCCTGCTCACTCTTTCCACGGTGTTGGTCGGGCTGATGGCGGGGCTGTTCTTCGCGTTCGACGTCTCGGTCATGCCGGGGCTGGCGGCCGGGGACGACCGGACCTACGTCACCGCAATGCGGGCGTTCAACGCGGCCATCGACGGCAACCCGCTCTTCGGCATGGCGTTCGTGTTGGCGTTGCTGGTGGCTGTCGGTTCGGCGGTCCTTGAGTTCCGTGCCGGACGGCGTACCACTGCCCTGTGGGTGGGGGCGGCCGCCGCGGCCTATCTCGTGGTGCTGGTGATCACGTTCGCGGTGAACATCCCCCTCAACAACGAGCTCGCGAGCGGGGGTGACGTCGCGCAGATGACCGACTTCGCGATCGTGGAGAAGTTCAAGTCGACCTGGGTTGCCACGAACATCGTCCGTACGGTGTTGTGCACGGCGGCCTTGGTCGCTCTGGCCCGTGCCCTCGTTCTGCACGGCCGCGCCACCCGCTGAGAGCACCCTGTCCGTCTGTCTCTCTGTCCGTCAGTTCACTCCGTCTGTCCGTGAAGGGGTGGGGGTGTGGAGGCTGGTCGTGCCGGAAGCCGATCCCGGGTCGTGTGGCGGGCGCCCAGGGGGCGGCGGCCGGTCCCCGCACGGACCGGGTCAAGTGCCGCCGATCACGGGTTCGGTCGTCCGTGCCGTCCCCCGTAGGCTGGCCGGACCAGCTGCACCCATCGCCGATCGGAGTCGCCGCCATGCTGACCGCTCTCACCGGTGCCTACGGGGACCGCGCGGACGCCGTCACCGTCGCCGGCCGTACCGCTTCCTACGAGGAGATCCTCGGCGCGGCACGCGCGGTCGCCGCCGACCTCTCCGGCACCCACCCGCCCGCCTTCGCCGTGACCGCGACGGCCTCCCTGGAAACGGTCGCCGCCGTGGTCGGCGGACTCCTCGCCGGAATCCCGTGCGTACCGCTGCCGCCTGACGCGGGCCCGTCCGAGCGCGGACACATCCTGCGCGATTCCGCGGCCCGCCTCATCGAGGTCGACTTCGCCCGCCGCTCCGCCGCCACCCCCACCCCGCCCCCGAGCTCCGTGGGGCGGGGCTCGGACGATCCCGCGCTGATCCTCTACACCTCCGGTACCACCGGCGCCCCCAAGGGCGTGGTCCTCAGCAGCGCCGCGATCACCGCCGATCTCGATGCGCTGGCCGAGGCCTGGCAGTGGAGCGCCGCCGACACCCTTGTCCACGGACTGCCCCTGTTCCACGTCCACGGCCTGGTCCTCGGGGTCCTGGGCGCGCTGCGTACCGGCAGCCGTCTCGTGCACACCGGCCGCCCCACCCCCGAGGCCTACGCCGAGGCCGGCGGCAGCCTGTACTTCGGCGTGCCCACCGTCTGGTCCCGCATCGCCGCCGAGCCGCAGGCCGCTGCCGCCCTGTCGGGTGCCCGGCTGCTGGTGTCGGGCAGCGCGGCCCTGCCCGCGCCGGTCTTCCGTGACCTGGAGCGGCTGAGCGGGCACCGCATCGTCGAGCGGTACGGGATGACCGAGACCCTGATCACCGTCAGCGGCCGGGCGGGCGGCCGCCTGAGCCCGGGTACGGTCGGGACCCCCCTGCCCGGCATCTCCACCCGTATCGCCGCGGAGGACGGCGCCGAGATCGGCGAACTCCAACTCACCGGGCCCACCCTGTTCTCCGGTTACCTGGGGCGGCCCGAGGCCACCGCCGCCGCGTACACGGAGGACGGCTGGTTCCGTACCGGGGACATCGCAGCCGTCGACGACGGCAACGGCGTACACCGCATCGTCGGTCGTGCCTCCACCGACATGATCAAGTCGGGCGGGTACCGGATCGGCGCGGGGGAGATCGAGAACGCCCTCTTGGACCATCCCCGCGTCAGTGAGGCGGCCGTGGTCGGCGTCCCGGACCCCGACCTCGGGCAGCGCATCGTCGCCTTCGTCGTCGCCCAGCAGGTCACCGGTACCGAGCTCACCGACTTCGTCGCGGCCCACCTGTCGGTCCACAAGCGCCCGCGCGAGGTCCGCTTCGTCACCGCCATCCCCCGTAATGCCATGGGCAAGCCACAGAAACGCCTCCTGCTGAGCGAGGACGGCAAACCCCGGCCCTGAGCCCCTGCGCTCGGCCCCAGCTCGGCGCCGCGGTGGTGAGTACGAGTGCTGATACGTCGATATGGCGGTACGGAGGCGTGCGGGAAGTGGGGTGGGGGGCAGGCGGGACGGGGCGGGGAAGGCCGTAGGGTTCCGCCTCGTGCACCGACTCGAGATATCCGATCTGATCACGGCGGTGGATCCCCACACCGGCCACCGCCTTCCCGTCCGGCGTGACGAGGTGATCCGCCGGCTGCGCGCCAACCGTGACGAACGCGCCGCCAAGATCGTCGCAGGGCTGCCCGCGGACCACGACGGCGTTCTGGACCCTGGTGCCGTGGACCGTCTACTCATCAGCGTGCACACCGAGCTGCAGCGGCTGAGCGAGGAGCTCCGGATCGGCGAACGCCTGATGGACCTGCTCGGCCCGCTGTTCACGGCGATCCGGGCAACCGGATGCCAGAGCGGTCTTGGCGGTCCTGGCGGTCCTGGCGGCCGCAGCGGCCAAAGCGTCCGGTACCGGCTCGTCGACGTCGGGTGTGGCCTCGGTTACGTCATCCGCTGGCTGGCGGCCACCAACGCGCTGGGCCCGGACGTGGAGCTGGTCGGTGTCGACCTGGATGCGGCGCTGGTCGGTGAAGCGGAGCAGCTCGCCCGTGCGGAGGGGCTGGGCTGCCGTTTCGTCCACGGCAACGCCTTCGACCTGCCGCAGGCGGCGACCGTCTACGTCTCCACCGGCGTGCTGCACCACTTCCGCGGGCCCGCCCTGGCCGAGTTCTTCCAGGCCCAGGCCGCCTCGCCGGCGCAGGCTTTCTGTCACTTCGACATCGCGGCTACTCGTCTTGCTCCGATCGGTGCGTGGATCTTCCACCGTGCTCGGATGCGCCACCCCCTCGGCCGGCACGACGGGGTTGTCTCGGCGGAGCGTGCGCACAGCGACGAGGCGCTCCTGTCCGCTGCTGCCGCGCCGGGGATGCGGCCGCTGGTGTATGAGCCGGGGGGAGCGGTGAACCCATTCTGCACCACGTTGCGCCCGATCATCGGGGTGCGCCCGTATCTGGAGGCACCGCTGCGCCGGGCGCTTGGGCGCTCGGAACGCCGGCTGGTCGGCCCTGAGCATTTCGCGGAGGCCGCCCGATGACGTCCGCCGTAGCGGTCGTGCTCGTGTTCCTGGGTCTGCTCGACGCGACGTTCAGCGGCTTCCGCGCCTACGCCGGCCGTGATGCCCGCATCCGCAAGCACCGGGCCATCGCCCGCGCGGCGCTGCGGGGGTTGGGGGTGGGCGCTGTGGTGCTGCTCGCCCCCGTGGTGACGGCGAGCATCGTGCTGTGGTCGGCGCGCGACCGGGTCCGGGCCTACGACACATTGAGTGCCGGAGGCCTCGGTTACCTGTTTCCGCTGACGGTCTACGCGGTGGCGGTGCTGTTCTCCCTCGCTGCCTACTTCCTCCTGCCGTTCCGCGCCAGCACCCTGGCGATGGTCGTGGGCCTGGGTCCGTTGACCTTGCTGCGGCCCCTCGTGCTGGTTGTGGCTTGTGCCGGCGCGTTCGTGGGGGGTGGTTGGCCTGCGTTGCTGGTGGGCGGGGTGGGTGGTGTGGCTGTGTTGTGTGTGGAGCCTGTGGTGCATGGGTGTTGGTATCGGCCTGCGGTGTGACCTCGGCTCGCTGGGCCCTTTTCGGTTGTGCTGGTAGTTCACGGCTGCCGGGTTGGTTGCGACTGTGGTGGGCTCTGGATGTGGCGGGTTGCCGGTCCCGGCGGGCTTGGTTTTGTGTCGGTTTGTTCGTGTCGTGGGGTGTTCGGGTTTGGCGTGCGGGCTTGGGTGGGCCTGGCGTGGCGTTGTGTGGCCTGTTGCCTGACGGGCGGTGGTTTTGGTGTGGGTGTTAGGGGTGTTGGGGGTGGTTGGTGTTGGGGGTGGGGGTGGTGGGGGTGTAGTAGACGGAGCGTCCTTGTTTGGTGCGTTCGAGGAGGCC
>NZ_JBVJFB010000012.1:0-181474 GCF_055588065.1 Streptomyces sp. NPDC046308 | reverse complement strand
TTCAGCGCCGATGGTACTGCAGGGGGGACCCTGTGGGAGAGTAGGACGCCGCCGAACAATCATTGCGGGAAGCCCCGCACCAGACCCTTCGGGTCTGGTGCGGGGCTTTTCTGCGTTCAGGACACGTGTGCGGTCTCCTGTAGGGTCAGGGGGCATCGAACGACCGTTTTCTACAGTCACAGTGGAGGCCCCCGGGTGGAGGTCCAGGAGACTCGGATTCAGACTGACCGAATTTTCACCATTCCGAACATCCTGAGCATGGCTCGTCTCGCCGGCGTGCCCTTGTTCCTGTGGCTGATCCTCGCCGAGCACGACGGGTGGGCCTTGGCCGTCCTCATGCTCAGCGGGGTCAGTGACTACCTCGACGGGAAGCTCGCGCGGCGCTGGAATCAGATCAGCAAGCTCGGCCGACTGCTGGATCCTGCCGCGGACCGCCTCTACATCCTCTCGACGCTCTTCGGTCTGACCTATCGCGAGCTGCTGCCGCTGTGGCTCACCGGAGCACTGCTCTTGCGTGAGCTGATGTTGCTGGTCATGGTGTGGATCCTGCGCCGTCACGGCTATCCGCCGCCGCAGGTCAACTTCCTGGGCAAGGCGGCGACCTTCAACCTGATGTACGCGTTTCCCTTGCTGCTGCTCAGTGACGGCACGGGTTGGTTGGCCTGGTTGGGGTCAGTTTTCGGATGGGCGTTCGCGGGATGGGGTACAACCCTCTATTGGTGGGCAGGAATCCTTTACGTGGTTCAAGTCCGCCGTCTCGTGAAGGCTGACGCCACGGCCGATTGAGCCCGAGCGGCGCCGGATGACGCGTAGGAGTTGCGGAGTCACCGACCGAGACGGGTGAAAGTCGGCACGACTGTCATCTCTCAAGGAGGATTCTTCCGACATGAAGGCCGTCGTGATGGCCGGTGGCGAAGGTACGCGTCTTCGCCCCATGACCTCGAGCATGCCCAAGCCGCTCCTGCCGGTGGCCAACAGGCCGATCATGGAGCACGTGCTCAGGCTGCTCAAGCGCCACGGGCTGAACGAGACCGTGGTCACCGTGCAGTTCCTGGCGTCGCTCGTCAAGAACTACTTCGGGGATGGCGAAGAGCTCGGAATGGAGCTCACCTATGCCAACGAGGAGAAGCCACTCGGCACCGCCGGCAGTGTGAAGAATGCCGAGGAGGCCTTGAAGGATGATGCCTTCGTCGTCATTTCCGGCGATGCCCTCACCGACTTCGACCTCACCGATCTGATCCGCTTCCACAAGGAGAAGGGCGCACTCGTCACGGTGTGCCTCACCCGGGTGCCGAACCCGCTGGAATTCGGCATCACGATCGTGGACGAGGAGGGCAAGGTCGAGCGCTTCCTGGAGAAGCCGACCTGGGGCCAGGTGTTCTCGGACACCGTCAACACCGGTATCTACGTCATGGAGCCCGAGGTCTTCGACTACGTGGACCCGGACGTCTCCGTCGACTGGTCCAGCGATGTCTTCCCGCAGCTGATGAAGGAAGGCAAGCCCATCTACGGCTACGTGGCCGAGGGCTACTGGGAGGACGTGGGCACGCACGAGAGCTACGTCAAGGCGCAGGCCGACGTGCTCGAGGGCAAGGTCGACATCGAGATGGACGGCTTCGAGATCTCGCCCGGCGTGTGGATCGCCGAAGGGGCCGAGGTGAGCCCGGACGCGGTGCTGCGCGGGCCGCTGTACATCGGGGACTACGCCAAGATCGAAGCCGGCGTCGAGATCCGTGAGCACACCGTCATCGGCTCGAACGTCGTCGTCAAGAGCGGCGCCTTCCTGCACAGGGCCGTCATCCACGACAACGTGTACATCGGGCCCCACAGCAATCTCCGCGGCTGTGTCATCGGCAAGAACACCGACATCATGCGTGCCGCGCGGATCGAGGACGGCGCCGTCATCGGTGACGAGTGCCTCGTCGGTGAGGAGTCGATCGTCCAGGGGAACGTGCGGGTCTACCCCTTCAAGACGGTCGAGGCCGGTGCCTTCGTCAACACGTCGGTCATCTGGGAGTCCCGCGGGCAGGCACACCTGTTCGGCGCCCGGGGAGTCTCCGGGATCCTGAACGTCGAGATCACCCCGGAGCTGGTGGTCCGGCTCGCCGGCGCCTACGCGACGACCCTGAAGAAGGGGGCGACGGTCACCACGGCCCGAGACCACTCCCGAGGCGCGAGAGCGCTCAAGCGGGCCGTGATCTCGGCGCTGCAGGCCAGCGCCATCAACGTACGGGACCTGGAGAACGTACCGCTTCCGGTGGCGCGGCAGCAGACCGCGCGCGGCACCGCCGGCGGGATCGTGCTCCGGACCTCGCCGGGCGTCCCGGACTCGGTGGACATCATGTTCCTGGACGAGCGCGGAGCGGACCTCTCGCTCCAGCAGCAGCGCAAGCTGGACCGGGTGTACGCGCGCCAGGAGTACCGGCGTGCGTTCCCCGGCGAGATCGGGGACCTGCAGTTCCCGAGCAGCGTCTTCGACGCGTACACGGGCTCGCTGCTGCGCCGGGTGGACACCACCGGGATCGGCGATGCCGGGCTCAAGGTGGTCGTGGACGCCTCCAACGGCAGCGCCGGCCTCGTCCTGCCCAGCCTGCTGGGACGGCTCGGGGTGGACGCCCTGACGATCAATCCCGGGCTCGACGAGTCCAGGCCGACGGAGACCACCGAGTCCCGGCGGGCCGGGCTGGTGCGGCTCGGCGAGATCGTGGCCTCGGCGCGGGCGGCGTTCGGGGTGCGCTTCGACCCGGTGGGCGAGCGGATCTCCCTGGTCGACGAGCGCGGGCGGATCATCGAGGACGACCGCGCCCTGCTGGTGATGCTCGACCTGGTGGCCGCGGAGAAGCGCAGCGGCAAGGTCGCGCTGCCGGTGACCACGACGAGGGTCGCCGAGCAGGTGGCGGCCTACCACGGCACGCAGGTGGAGTGGACGACGACCTCGCCCGACGACCTGACCCGGGTGGGCCGGGCGGAGAGCACCATCTTCGGCGGCGACGGCCGGGGCGGGTTCATCGTTCCGGAGTTCAGCAGCGTCTTCGACGGTTCGGCGGCCTTCGTGCAGCTGCTCGGGCTGGTGGCGCGCACGCAGCTCACGCTGAGCCAGATCGACGCCCGGATCCCGCGGGCCCACGTCCTCAAGCGCGACGTCCCGACGCCGTGGGCGGTGAAGGGGCTCGTCATGCGGCGGATCGTGGAGGCGGCCGGAGAGCGCCAGGTGGACACCACCGACGGGGTGCGGGTGGTCGAGACCGACGGACGGTGGGCGCTGGTCCTGCCGGACCCGGCGGAAGCGGTCACCCACCTGTGGGCCGAGGGCCCCGACGACGCCTCCGCGCAGGCCCTGCTCGACGAGTGGGCGGCCGTGGTGGACGGGGCCGGGCACTGAGCGCCGGGCGCCGGGCGACGGCGTAGGACACGGTCCGGCGGGCCGGGTGCGGGAGTCCCGCCCCGGCCCGCCGGATGGACGCATTGGGTGTGTACGGCGCCGACATGCGACGATGTGCGGCATGTCGCAGCCGCCCCACAACCGGACTTCGGCGTCTCCTGTGCCCCCGCGCCCGGACGCTTCCATGTCGCTGCTGACGCACGTGATGGACCACAGTCTCGACGAGGGCTATGCGGAGGCCACGGCCCGGCGCGAGGCGGACGGAACGGCGGGCCTGCCCCGCTCCCTCAAGGCCAAGCTGGGACTCGCCGCCGGGCTCGTGATCACCGCCATGGTCGTCACGCTCGGCGCGGCGGAGGCGCGGGTAGCCGCGCCGGAGCTGGCGAAGGAGCGTCACGAGCTGATCGACCGGGTGGAGCGGGCCGACGAGCGCGCGGACGGCCTGGAGCGGGACATCGACCGCCTGAGGACCGATGTGGCGGCCCGCCAGCGTGCGGCGCTGAAGCAGCCCGGCGGCGGCCAGGGCGAGCTCGTGGCGCTGCTGGCCGGGGCCACGGAGGTCCGCGGCCCCGGGATCAGGCTGGTCGTGGACGACGCGAAGGGCGCCTCTTCCGGCGGCGGCGGGAAACCGCGCGAGAGCTCCGGGTTCTCGGACACCGGCCGGCTCCGCGACCGCGACATGCAGAAGATCGTCAACGGGCTGTGGCAGTCCGGGGCGGAGGCCGTCTCCATCAACGGGCAGCGGCTGACGGAGCTGTCGGCGATCAGGGCCGCGGGTGACGCGATACTGGTCGACAACAGGCCGCTGGTGCCCCCGTACGAGGTGCTGGCGGTGGGGGACAAGAAGCGGCTCGGCACGGCCTTCCAGGACTCGGCGGACGGCCAGTACCTGCACGTGCTGCAGGAGAGCTACGGGATCCGCTACAGCCTGTCCCCCGCGGACGAGGTGCGGCTGCCGGCCGCGTCGAGCCTGACCGTACGTACAGCTACACCGGTAGAGCAGCAGAAGGGTGCATCGTGATCGCGGTACTGGGCCTCTTGGCCGGAGTGGTGGTCGGACTTCTGGTCCGGCCCGAAGTACCGGCCGTGGTGGAGCCTTATCTGCCGATCGCCGTGGTGGCGGCGCTGGACGCGGTGTTCGGCGGTCTGCGCGCGATGCTGGACGGGATCTTCGTCGACAAGGTCTTCGTCGTGTCGTTCCTGTCGAACGTCGTGGTGGCGGCGCTGATCGTCTTCCTCGGCGACAAGCTCGGCGTCGGTTCGCAGCTGTCGACGGGTGTGGTCGTGGTCTTCGGCATCCGCATCTTCTCCAACGCCGCGGCCATCCGCCGGCACGTGTTCCGGGCGTGACGCCGATGAGCACCAACGAAAGTCCCGAGGAGTCGGGTCCGGGGCCCGCCGGACAGCCCCCGCGGGACGTACCCCCGCAGGACGTCCCCCCGCGGGAGGCGCCCGCGCAGGACGCGCCCTCGCAGGAAGCCCCCGAGAAGGACGAGCCCGCCCAGCCGGTGCAGCAGCCCGCGGACCGGCCCGCGCCGGCCGCCGGGCCCGAGGAGACCGGCCGGCAGCGGCTCGCGGCCGGGCTGTGGCCGCCGCGGGTGAGCCGGGCGCAACTGATCGTCGCGCTGCTGCTGTTCGTCCTGGGGCTGGGTCTGGCCATCCAGGTGCGGTCGAACAGCGAGTCCAGTGCGCTGCGCGGAGCTCGTCAGGAGGACCTCGTACGGATCCTCGACGAGCTCGACGGGCGGACCAAGCGCCTGGAGGAGGAGAAGCAGGCGCTGGAGGATCAGCGCAAGGAGCTGGAGAGCAGCTCCAACCAGGCCGAGGAGGCCCGCAGGCAGACCGTGGAGAAGGAGCGTCAACTCGGCATCCTGGCCGGTACCGTGGCAGCGCAGGGGCCGGGCATCACGCTGAAGATCACCGATCCGACCGGCCAGGTGCAGTCCGACCAGCTGCTGGACACGCTCCAGGAGCTGCGGGCTGCCGGGGCCGAGGCGATCCAGATCAACGGTGTGCGCATCGTGGCGGGCTCGTACTTCTCGGAGGAGAACGGCGGGGTCGCGATCGACGGTAAGAAGATCACACAGCCCTACGAGTTCAGGGTGATCGGCAAGCCCCAGGATCTGGAGCCCGCGCTCAACATTCCCGGCGGTGTCGTCCAGACGCTGGAGAAGGAGCAGGCGACCGTTGCCGTCACACGGTCGGCGAAGATCGTTGTGGATGCCTTGCGGGCTGCGAAGCAGCCTGACTACGCTCGGTCGTCATCGTGAGGAACTGGAGTGAAGGGTGGAGCGGCTTACGCGGGCGGATGCCTGCGGGGGGTCGGCGCACCGAAGTCGCGGTGCGTGGTGGAAACTGTCTGGTGGTTACGGACGTTGTGAGAATGTCCGGGTCGGCAGGTGTCTGCATTCGGAGTTCGTCCTGCCCCACGGGCGGGTCTGTTTCGGTCAAGGGGAATCGCCCGTGAAGTTGTTTGAGAAGTTGTTCGGCAAGAAGAACCGCGAGGACAGCGGTTCGGCACGGCACCGTGCCGGTCAGGGGGACGTGGAAGGGCAGGGCGACCGGCCGCTCTTCCGCGACGAGGTCGCCGGTGCGGGTGACGTTCAGGGTGGCCACGGCGCGTCGGCCGTTGACCCTGCCGGTACCGGAGGCATAGGTTTCGGTGAACCATCAACCTCAACTGCGGGTGGAGGGTTCGCCCCCGACCCGTACGCCACCAACGCCTCCGCGGGGCAGCCGCGGCGCGAGGAGCCGTCCATGTCGGCCGAGCAGATTTGCAGCAGGTGCGGACACCGCAGCGATGCGGCCAGCCGCTTCTGCTCCAACTGCGGGGCGCCGCTGCGGCCGGGCCTGACGCCGGAGCGAGCCTCGGAGACCACGTCCACCATCTCGATCTCGGGCCTGGAGGCCTACGAGGCCGAGGTGTCGGGACAAACGCACGTGTCGTCCTCACTGTCCCCCGAGGCCCAGGCCGCGGTGGAAGCCCTGCCGCCCGGTTCCGCCCTGCTCATCGTGCGGCGCGGCCCCAACTCCGGTAGCCGCTTCCTGCTGGACGGCGAGCTGACCACCGCGGGCCGGCACCCGCAGAGCGACATCTTCCTGGACGACGTCACCGTCTCCCGGCGCCATGTCGACTTCCGCCGGGGCCCGGACGGCGGCTTCACCGTCTCCGACGTGGGCAGCCTCAACGGCACGTACGTGAACCGGGAACCGATCGACTCCGTCGCCCTGCACAACGGCGACGAGGTGCAGATCGGCAAGTACCGGCTGGTCTTCTACGCGAGCCTGCGGGGCGTCTGACCCCTTCCGGACTCCGTCCGGGGGGACCCCCACCCCCGGACCCGGTCCGGGGGCTTCCCAGGGAAGGTCCCATGCTGCGCAACCCGACAGGGGGTGCCGGAAACGGCACCACCGGCTCGGACGGGCGGCTGGTGAGCATCGGCACGGTGCTCACCACGCTGCGTGACGAGTTCCCCGAAGTCACCATCTCGAAGATCCGTTTTCTGGAGGCGGAGGGGCTTGTCGAGCCACGCCGCACCCCTTCGGGGTACCGCAAGTTCAGCACCGACGACGTCGAGCGCCTCGCGCGCATCCTCCGGCTGCAGCGCGACCACTACCTGCCGCTGAAGGTCATCCGCGAGCAGCTCGACGCGCTCGCCCGCGGTGAGCAGATCCGCATCCCGGCGCCCACGGCGCACGGGGAGTCCGACGATCCCACCGGCCCGGCGGTCGTGTACGGCGAGGTCGGGGCGGAGCGGCCGACCGCGGCCCGGGTGGGCCGGGCGGAGCTGATCGCCGCCGCGGAGGTGGACGAGGTCCAGCTGGCCGAGTGGGAGTCGTACGGGCTGCTGGCGGAGGCCCCCGGTGGTGGTTTCGACGCCGAGGCGGTCACGGTGGCCCGGCTCGTGGCCGATCTGGGGCGTTTCGGGCTGGAGCCGCGGCACCTGCGCGCGATGAAGGCCGCGGCCGACCGTGAGGCGGGTCTGGTGGAGCAGGTCGTGGCACCGCTGCGCCGGCACCGCAACCCGCAGACCAGAGCGCATGCGGAGGCCACGTTGAAGGAGCTCGCGGGGCTCTCCGTACGGCTGCACGAGGCCCTCGTACAGACCGCTCTGGGGGTCCGGTTGCGGTGACCGCGCTGGTCGGCGTGGAGCCCCGACTACCCAAACCTGCCGGGCAGGTCCTAGGGTTGCTGTGTGAACGAGCTCGACGTTGTGGGTGTCCGGGTGGAAATGCCCTCCAACCAACCGATCGTGCTCCTGCGTGAAGTGGGAGGCGACCGGTACCTCCCCATCTGGATCGGTCCTGGGGAGGCGACCGCCATTGCCTTCGCGCAGCAGGGGATGGCTCCTGCCCGACCGCTGACACACGACCTGTTCAAGGACGTGCTGGAGGCGATCGGTGAGGAACTCACCGAGGTCCGGATCACGGATCTGCGGGAGGGCGTCTTCTACGCGGAGCTCGTCTTCGCCAGCGGGGTGGAGGTGAGCGCGCGGCCTTCCGATGCCATAGCGCTGGCCCTGCGGACGGGGACGCCGATCTACGGCAGTGACGGCGTGCTGGACGACGCCGGAATCGCCATTCCGGACGAGCAGGAGGACGAGGTGGAGAAGTTCCGCGAGTTCCTCGACCAGATCTCGCCCGAGGACTTCGGCACCGGCCCGCAGTGAGGCGTGGGCCGTGTCGCCCCCGCCATCCGGGGAGACTTTCAGCCCATTCGAATAGCCCTTCCCCATAACGGGATACGGGAAACCACTCTCAGGGTGATTATCACTCGGCGTGCCGAGTGTGGCGATCGTTGACGCACCCCGGGTGACTGCCTACCTTCAAGGTGGCAGGTCAAGGACGGAGGGTCGGCGTGAGGATCACGGGCGACGGTACGACCGGGGGCACCCCCGTACGGAGTGACGCTGGGCCGTACCCGCTGCACGGCGGCGCGGTCGGGTCCGCGCGCCGTCAGCCGGAGTCGACACCGGTCGGACCGGTGGGCGGTGACCCGGCGCCCGAGCAGATCGGCTACCGCGGCCCGACGGCGTGCGCGGCGGCCGGCATCACGTACCGGCAGCTGGACTACTGGGCGCGGACCGGGCTGGTGGAGCCCAGCGTGCGGCCCGCCTACGGATCGGGCACGCAGCGGCTCTACAGCTTCCGCGACGTGGTGGTCCTCAAGATCGTCAAGCGCTTCCTGGACACCGGGGTGGCGCTGCAGAACATCCGCACGGCGGTCCAGCACCTGCGTGACCGCGGGTTCTCCGACCTCGAGCGGATGACGCTGATGAGCGACGGCGCCACCGTGTACGAGTGCACCTCACCGGACCAGGTCGTGAGCCTGCTCCAGGGCGGGCAGGGCGTCTTCGGCATCGCCGTGGGCGTCGTGTGGCGCGACGTCGAGAGCGCGCTGTCGCAGCTGCACGGGGAGCGGGTGGACACCGGCGAGACCCTGGTCGGTCACAACCCGACGGACGAGCTGGCGGCCCGCCGCAACCGCGCCGTCTGATCCGGGTCGGGGAAATGTCAGTGCCGTAGGGCAGCATCGGTGCCGTGAGAGCCGCGCCGACCATCCTTCACCTCGACATGGACGCCTTCTACGCCTCCGTCGAGCAGGCGTCGAAGCCGAGTCTGCGGGGCAAGGCCGTCATCGTGGGCGGGCTCGGGCCGCGCGGGGTCGTCGCCACCGCTTCGTACGAGGCCAGGCGCTTCGGCGTGCACTCCGCGATGCCGACGGCGCAGGCGCGCCGGCTCTGCCCGAACGGTGCCTACCTCATCCCGCGTTTCAGCCTCTACCGGCAGGTCAGCGACATCGTGATGGCGTTGCTGCGGGAGCTGTCGCCGCTCGTCGAGCCGCTCAGCCTGGACGAGGCCTTCGTGGACCTCGAGGCGGGCGGGGTGGCCTTCGACTCCCGGACCGCCCGGAGGACGGGGGAGCGGCTGCGGGCGGACATCAGGGCCGCCACGGGGCTCAGCGGGTCGGTGGGGCTGGCCGGGTCGAAGATGCTGGCGAAAGTGGCGTCCGAGGAGGCCAAGCCGGCCGGGCTGCTGCTGATCGAGCCGGGGACCGAGCGCGATCTGCTCGCGCCGATGTCGGTACGGACCCTGCCCGGGGTGGGGCCGGCCACGGGGGAGCACCTGCGCCGCGCCGGGATCACCACGGTGGGGGAGCTGGCCGAGGCGGGCGAGGACGAGCTGGTCCGGATGCTGGGGCGCGCGCACGGCGTCGGCCTGTACCGGATGGCGCTGGGGCTGGACGACCGGCCGGTGGTCGCGGAGCGGGACGCGAAGTCGGTGTCGGTCGAGGACACCTTCGACGTGGACCTGCACGACCGGGTGCGGATCCGGAACGAGGTGCAGCGGCTGGCCGACCGGTGCGTGCAGCGGCTGCGGGCGTCTGGGCACTCGGGGCGGACGATCGTCCTGAAGGTCCGGCGGTACGACTTCTCCACGCTGACGCGGTCCGAGACGCTGCGCGGGCCCACGGACGACCCCGCCGTGGTGCGGGAGGCCGCGGCGCGGCTGCTGGAGGGTGTGGACACCACGGGTGGGGTGCGCCTGCTGGGGGTGGGGGTGGCGGGGCTGGCGGACTACACGCAGGAGGACCTGTTCGCGCAGTCGCTCGCCGCTGAGCCGGACGGGGCGGGCGGCGCGGGCGGCGCGGATCGGGCCGGCGAGGCCGCCGGGGCGGGCCGGGCGGCGGGAGCGGGCGGGGACAGCGAGTCCGGAGCCGCAGCGGCGCCTGTGGAGGCCTCAGGGGCCCGTGAGGCCGCCGGGCAGCCCGGGGAGGCGGAGCCGGCTCCGGAGCGCCGCTGGCCGGCCGGGAGCGACGTACGGCACGCGGTGTACGGGCCCGGGTGGGTGCAGGGCAGCGGGGTCGGGCGGGTGACCGTACGGTTCGAGCAGCCCGGATCCGGGCCGGGCCGGGTGCGGACCTTCCGGGTGGACGACCCCGAGCTGGAGCCGTCCGATCCGCTGCCCCTGGTGGGGGACGGGGAGCAGGGACCCGCGGGCGCGGCATGATCACAGGGCCGGACGGCGCGTGCGGCCCACCTCAGGCCCGCCCCAGGTCCGCCTCGGGCTCCTTTCGGGCCCGCGTCGGGGCCGCCACGCGCGCCTCGGGGCCCGAGCAGTCCGACGTGAGCCCGCGCCCACGGCCCGCGCGCCCGCGCCGCTTCAGCCCTCGTCGCTCGCCAGGCGGCCGAAGTCGCGCGAGAAATCCGTGGGCAGCGTCGTGTCCAGGCCGTAGTGGTGGTAGAGCTGCAGCTCCTGTTCGGGGGAGAGGTGGCGGCCGACGCCGAAGTCCGGGGCGTCCCTGATGAGGGAGCGCTCGAAGGGCACCCGCAGGGTGTCGCCCACCATCTCGCTCGGCTCCAGCGGGACGAAGGCGTCCCGGCTGAACAGGCCCGTACGGACGGCCGCCCATTCCGGGACGCCCGTGGCATCGTCGAGGTAGACCTCGTCGACGGTGCCGATCTTGTTGCCATTGCGGTCGAACGCCTTGCGGCCGATCAGGCTGCGCGGATCGATGTCGGTCTGCACGGTCCCTCCAAATGGTCGCAACTCCTCCGTAACGACTACAGAAGTGCATAACCGCAGCGGAGGCCACTCGGGGAGGGTCCAGAACCGCGCTGGTAGGCTGGGTGATGGCTGTCGACCCTGTGCGGGAGAG
Source organism: Streptomyces sp. NPDC046308 (assembly GCF_055588065.1). Lineage (NCBI taxonomy): Bacteria > Bacillati > Actinomycetota > Actinomycetes > Kitasatosporales > Streptomycetaceae > Streptomyces > Streptomyces sp. NPDC046308. Next base: position 170,432 of record NZ_JBVJFB010000012.1, on the reverse strand, counting down.
TCCTCCGAGTGAACGAGACGGAGGCGCCGAAGGAGCAAATCCTCCCCGGAATCTCTCAGGCATACGTACCGCACGGACGAGGCCACTCTGGAAAGCAGGGGCGGGTACCGGGCGCAGCGCCGGTGCCTCTCCTCACCGACGGTGAAAGCCGGAGCGCGCGGGCGACCCCCGAGACTCCGGTGAAACTCTCAGGTGCAGATGACAGAGGGGGAGGCCGTCCGGGTGCCCGCGCCGTGGTGCCCCTCGCAGGTCATACGACCAGGAGGCCTCCGTACATGACCGCCAACCGCATTCCGCTCTCCCAGCTGGAGCGAGGCATCCCCTTCGAACAGCGCCACATCGGCCCGGATGCCGAGGCGCAGGCGAAGATGCTCGCCCATGTGGGCTACGGCTCCCTGGACGATCTGACCGCTGCCGCGGTCCCGGATGTGATCAAGACCGCCGAGGCGCTCGCCCTGCCCGAGGCGCGGACCGAGGCCGAGGTGCTCGCCGAGCTGCGCTCGCTCGCCGACCGCAACCAGGTGCTCTCCTCCATGATCGGTCTCGGTTACTACGGGACCTTCACCCCGCCGGTGATCCTCCGCAACGTCATGGAGAACCCGGCCTGGTACACGGCGTACACCCCGTACCAGCCGGAGATCTCCCAGGGCCGCCTCGAAGCGCTCCTGAACTTCCAGACCGTCGTGGCCGACCTCACCGGCCTGCCGACCTCGGGCGCCTCGCTGCTCGACGAGGGCACCGCGGCCGCCGAGGCCATGACGCTGGCCCGCCGCGTCGGCAAGGCCAAGGGGAACGTCTTCCTCGTGGACGCCGACGCGCTGCCGCAGACCATCGCCGTCATCGAGACCCGCGCCGAGCCGATCGGCATCGAGGTCGTCGTCGCCGACCTGTCCGCCGGCATCCCGGCCGAGATCGCCGAGCGCGGCGTCTACGGCGTCCTCGTCCAGTACCCGGGCGCCTCCGGTGCCGTGCGTGACATCAAGCCGGTCATCGACCAGGCGCACGAGCTCGGCGCCATCGTCGCCGTCGCCGCCGACCTGCTCGCGCTGACCCTGCTGACCTCGCCGGGCGCGCTCGGCGCGGACATCGCCGTCGGTACCACCCAGCGCTTCGGCGTCCCGATGGGCTTCGGCGGACCGCACGCCGGCTACATGGCCGTCCAGGACAAGCACGCGCGTTCGCTGCCCGGCCGCCTGGTCGGCGTCTCCGTGGACGCGGACGGCAACAAGGCCTACCGCCTGGCGCTGCAGACCCGCGAGCAGCACATCCGCCGCGAGAAGGCCACCAGCAACATCTGTACCGCCCAGGTGCTGCTCGCCGTCATGGCCGCCATGTACGCCGTCTACCACGGCCCGGACGGCCTGCGGACGATCGCCCGCCGGACGCACCGCTACGCCGCCCTGCTCGCCGCGGGCCTGACGGCCGGCGGGGTCGAGATCGTGCACGGCTCGTACTTCGACACGGTCACCGCCCGCGTTCCGGGCCGCGCGGCCGAGGTCGTCGCCGCCGCCCGCGAGGGCGGCATCAACCTGTACCTGGTCGACGCCGACCACGTCTCCGTCGCCTGCGACGAGACCACCCTGCGCGCCGACGTCGAGGCCGTCTGGGCCGCCTTCGGCGTCACCGCCGACATCGAGGCGCTCGACGCGACCACGGCCGACACCCTGCCCGAGGGCCTGCTGCGCTCGGACGACTACCTGACGCACCCGGTCTTCCACCAGCACCGCTCCGAGACCGCGATGCTGCGCTACCTGCGCAAGCTCTCGGACAAGGACTACGCGCTGGACCGCGGCATGATCCCGCTGGGCTCCTGCACCATGAAGCTCAACGCGACCACCGAGATGGAGTCGGTCACCTGGCCCGAATTCGGCCAGCTGCACCCCTTCGCCCCGGTGGAGCAGGCCGAGGGTTACCTCACGCTCATCACCGAGCTGGAGGAACGTCTCTGCGAGGTCACCGGCTACGACAAGGTGTCCATCCAGCCCAACGCCGGCTCCCAGGGTGAGCTCGCCGGCCTGCTGGCCGTCCGCGCCTACCACCGCGCGAACGGCGACGAGCAGCGCACCATCTGCCTCATCCCGTCCTCCGCGCACGGCACCAACGCCGCCAGCGCCGTGATGGCCGGCATGAAGGTCGTCGTCGTCAAGACCGCCGACGACGGCGAGGTGGACGCGGCCGACCTGCGCGCCAAGATCGAGCAGTACCGCGACGAGCTCGCCGTGCTGATGATCACGTACCCGTCCACGCACGGTGTGTTCGAGGAGCACGTCGCCGACATCTGCGCCCAGGTCCACGAGGCCGGCGGTCAGGTCTACGTCGACGGCGCCAACCTGAACGCCCTGGTGGGCCTCGCCAAGCCGGGTCACTTCGGCGGCGACGTCTCGCACCTGAACCTGCACAAGACCTTCTGCATCCCGCACGGCGGCGGCGGCCCGGGCGTCGGCCCGGTCGGTGTCCGGGCGCACCTGGCCCCGTACCTGCCGAACCACCCGCTCCAGCCGACCGCGGGCCCGGAGACGGGTGTCGGCCCGATCTCGGCCGCCCCGTGGGGCTCGGCGGGCATCCTGCCGATCTCCTGGTCGTACGTGCGCCTGATGGGCGGCGAGGGCCTCAAGCGCGCCACCCAGGTGGCGGTGCTCGGCGCCAACTACATCGCCAAGCGCCTGGAGCCGCACTACCCGGTGCTCTACACCGGCCCGGGCAACCTCGTCGCGCACGAGTGCATCATCGACCTGCGCCCGCTGTCGAAGTCCACGGGCGTCAGCGTGGACGACATCGCCAAGCGCCTGATCGACTACGGCTTCCACGCCCCGACGATGTCCTTCCCGGTCGCCGGCACGCTGATGATCGAGCCGACGGAGTCCGAGGACCTCGCCGAGATCGACCGCTTCTGCGACGCGATGATCGCCATCCGCGGCGAGATCGAGCGGGTCGCGGGCGGCGAGTGGCCGGCCGACGACAACCCGCTGGCCAACTCCCCGCACACCGCGGCGGCGCTGGGCGGCGAGTGGAACCACCCGTACACCCGCGACGAGGCCGTCTTCCCCGGCGGGGTCACGGCCGCCGAGAAGTACTGGCCGCCGGTGCGCCGCATCGACGGTGCCTTCGGCGACCGCAACCTGGTGTGCTCCTGCCCGCCCCTGGACGAGTACGACCACTGACACCGAGCGGTGCGGTGCCGGAAGCGCGTGACGTGAAGGAGGGGCCGGACCGGGAGGATCTCCCGGTCCGGCCCCTCCTTCGTCGCGTGCTTCCGCCGGCCGTCCTTCGTGCCTACGCGGCCGCGAGCGGGCGGTGCGGGGCGATGATCTGGCCGTCCGGCAGCAGCTCACCGGTGTCCTCGAAGAGCAGGACGCCATTGCACAGCAGGCTCCAGCCCTGCTCCGGGTGGTTGGCCACCGGGCGCGCGGCCTCCCGGTCGGCGGATTCGGCTGACGGGCAGGCTGGCTGGTGCTGGCACATGGATGCGTTCTTTCGCTGCGTTGTGGTCTGCGTGCTACGGCTCGATGCGTGATTCATGGCCGTCCCCCTGGGTCATCCCCGCACCCGCGGGGAGCGTGTCATCAGTGTTCCCCCATGACAGCCGCTTCGCAGGGATTTCCCGGCAGCTGTCCTCATAGATTGATGACGCATCACTCGTGCGGGCGGTTCAGGCCAACTCCCCTGTCATTTCGGATGGTTCGCAAGTGGCCCGAGCGGACTAGGCCGAATGGGTCACTCGGGTCAGGCGGCGGGTGCGGCCAGCGACGGAGGGAGGGGAGCCGTGGCGGGGGTCAGCCGGCGGGTGAGCACGGGCAGCAGCTCGGAGACCGGATGCGGGCGGAACGGGGCGATGCCGGGCGGGGCCGGAGCCAGCGGCACCAGCAGGTCCTCACCGGCGGGCAGTCCGGCGGAGGCGTCGGCGCCCACCGCCCCGTGCAGCCACAGGGTCAGCATGTAGAGCTCCGGTACGGACAGCAGCCGCGGCTGGTAGCTCGTACCGAGGGACTCCGCCTGGCGCAGGGCGCGTTCGGTGGCGGCGACGTAGGGACCCTCGAAGAAATGGGAGAAGGCCCAGCCGTCGGGTGTCAGGCGGGTGTCGGCCGCCGCGACGTGCCGGTCCCCGCTGCGGATCAGGAACCGCCAGCCGATGAGCCGTGTGCGGGGCGGCCTGCCGCCGGCCGCGAGGGCGGACATGCCCAGCCGGTCGAGGACGTGCACCGGAAGGGGGAGTTCGGCGGTCAGCGGCCCCTGGATCTCGCGCAGGGACGGGGTGTGCGCCTCGTGGACGGCGGTGGGAGAACCGAGTGCCGCGAGGACGCTGCGCAGGGCGGGCGCGGGAGCCGGAGGGACATGCAGCGGCATGGTGGGTCGCCTCTCACTTGGGAGACCTGTGGAACGGGGGCAGGTGCGGACGGCGCTGTCGCATTCTGGGGCCAGAGGGGGGCCGAGGGGCAATGGCCGCGCGCCAACTCTCTGCCTCGTTTGCGGAGTTTATACGACATGTGTTCACGCAGTGTTTCGGCTAGCTGTCCCGCCTATTGCCGACAAGGCGCTTACCGGTCCCGCTGACATGGCATTCATGCCGGATGCACGCGAACATGCCGCGCTGACCTCGGAGGTTACCGGACGGGGGCTCGGCTGGAAAGCATCGGTTTTGTGGAGCGCGCAAAGGCGAAGCGGAATTTGCGCGAGGCGACTTGCCAGGTGAATGTGCCGAAGCGCCCTTCGGCCAAACCGGCGCGCGCTCCTCGCCACGCACGCCCCCACCGCGTTATGGATCACGCTGCCGGGGCATCATCGACCGTAATGCGCGCCCGGGTGTTCTGGGCCGGGCCCACTCGAGGAGGGACGCTTCGATGGGGGAGAAGGTCGTGGCGGGCGGATTCGACCTGTCCGATCGGCAGCGGTATCGAAGGAAGCTTCACGAGTGTCTGGAGGGGCTGGAGCGACTCCTGGCGGAGAAGAGGTTCGATCGCCCGAAGAACATGATGGGACTGGAGATCGAGCTGAATCTCGCGGGCGCCGACGGGTTGCCGAGAATGGTGAATGCCCAGGTACTGGAGCGGATAGCGAGCCCAGATTTCCAGACCGAACTGGGAATGTTCAATCTGGAGGTGAACGTCCTGCCGCACCGGCTCGGCGGACGGGTATTCGACCAGCTCGCCGAGGAACTCAGCGCAGGGCTGGGCTACGCCCACCGGCAGGCCGCGGAGATCGATGCCGGCGTGGTGATGATCGGCATTCTGCCGACGATCTCCCGCGCCGACCTGGTCACCGCCAACCTGTCGGCCGTGGACCGCTACTCGTTGCTCAACGAGCAGATCTTGATGATGCGCGGGGAGGACTTCACGCTCGACATCGACGGGGTCGAGCGGCTGATCTGGACCTCCGGGTCGATCGTGCCGGAGGCCGCCTGCACCTCCGTACAACTGCACCTCCAGGTGACACCGGCCCGCTTCCCCGCCGTGTGGAACGCGGCGCAGGCGGTGGCCGCCGCGCAGATAGCCGTCGGCGCCAACTCGCCGTTCCTGTTCGGGCGCGAGCTGTGGCGGGAGTCGCGGCCCCCGCTGTTCACACAGGCCACCGACACCCGGCCGCCCGAACTCCAGGCGCAGGGAGTGCGGCCGCGGACCTGGTTCGGGGAGCGGTGGGTGGACTCGGCGTACGAGCTCTTCGCCGAGAACGTCCGCTACTTCCCGGCCCTGCTTCCGATATGCGACGAGGAGGAGCCGCTGCGGGTGCTCGCCGAGGGCGGGGTGCCGGGGCTGCAGGAGCTGGTCCTGCACAACGGGACCGTCTACCGCTGGAACCGGCCCGTGTACGGGGTCGCCGACGGGGTGCCGCACCTGCGGGTGGAGAACCGGGTGCTGCCGGCCGGCCCGACGGTCGCCGACGTCGTCGCCAACGCCGCCTTCTACTACGGGCTGGTGCGCACCCTCGCGGACGAGCAGCGCCCGGTGTGGACCCGGCTGCCCTTCGCCGAGGCGGAGGCGAACTTCGACGCGGCCTGCCGGTACGGGATCGACGCGCGGCTGCGGTGGCCGCGCCGGGGCCGGGCCGGGGGGCTGGCGAGCGTGCCCGCCGTACGGCTGGTCCTGGACGAGCTGCTGCCGATGGCGGCGGCCGGGCTGGACGCCTGGGGCATCGAGCCCGCGGACCGGGACCGCTACCTCGGCATCATCGAGGAGCGCTGCCGGCGGCGGGTCAACGGGGCGACCTGGCAGGTGGACACCTACCACCGGGCGCTGGCGGCCGGGCTGGAGCGGGACGAGGCACTGGCCGCGACCACCCGGAGGTACAGCGAGCTGATGCACAAGGGCGACCCCGTGCACACCTGGCCCGTGGGGCTCGGGGAGGAGGTCAGCCTCTCGGTGCCGGTGCCGGAGCCCCGCTGAGCGGGCGCGCGGCCGGGGCCGTCCGGCGGTCCCGTCGATGTCGATCCCGTTGGCCCCCGCAATGATCCCCCCCCCGCAGTGATCCTCCCGGTCTTCCGAGGAGGCAGTATGGGGTGGTCGCAACGGGATGGCAGGACGGGAGTCGGGCGTGCGGGCGGATCCGGAGCCGGTGTTCGTGGAGCTGGGCGAGGACGGGCGGCGGGCTCTCCTGCGCGACGAGACGCTGCTCGTCCTCGCGCTGTCGCTGGGCGCCAGCGGGGTCTCGGCGCTGATCAGTTTCATCGGCTCGCTCACCAAGCCGGGGGGACTGAAGGACCAGGCCGCCACCCTCAACGGCTCGTACGCCCCCGGCCGGCCCTGGCTGGACCTGGCGTGGCAGCTCTTCGGCATCGCGAGCGCGCTGGTCCCCGTCCTGCTGGTGGCGCACCTGCTGACCCGCGAGGGCGCCCCCGGGCTGCGGGTGCTGGGCTTCGACCGCACCCGGCCCGGGGGGGACCTGGCCCGGGGCGCTCTCGTCGCCGCGGGGATCGGGAGTGCGGGGCTCGCCTTCTACCTGGGGGCGCGGGCCGCCGGGTTCAACCTCACGGTGGTGCCCGAGGCGCTGCCGGACGTGTGGTGGAAGTTCCCCGTACTGATCCTCTCCGCGCTGCAGAACGCCGTGGTGGAGGAGGTCATCGTGCTGGCCTACCTGCTGCGCCGGCTGGACGGGCTCGGCTGGTCGCCACTGGCCGCGCTGCTGGCCAGCTCGGCCCTGCGCGGCTCCTACCACCTCTACCAGGGCATCGGCGGCTTCGTCGGCAACATGGTGATGGGCGTCGTCTTCGTCCTGGCCTACCGCCGCTGGGGCCGGGTGGGACCGCTCGTCGTCGCGCACGCGCTCCTCGACATCGTGGCCTTCGGCGGTTACGCCCTGCTCGCGGGCAAGGTGGGCTGGCTGCCCACGCCGTGACGCGGCGGACCACCCGATCGGCCCCTCCGGGCGGGGGCGGAGGCCGCAGCGGTGCGACGCTGAAGGGGAGGTGAGGAGGCGCGCCCGGTGGCTGTTCTGGACTCCCTGGTGCCGTTCGCGCCGTTCTTCGTGCCCGTGGTCAGCGGCCTGGTGGGCGGAGCCAGCCTTCTCATCCGTGACCGCCGCGAGGCGCGCAGCTCCGACCACCACTACCGCAGGCGACTGGAGAAGGCGCAGCTGGAGGTCCAGTTCCTGAGCGGCTGGATCCAGGCCAAGGAGCTGGCGCCGACCGACTCCCCGGACCCGGACCCGGAGCCGGGGCGCTGGCTGGACGAGTGCTACGCGTCGGTGCGCCGCGCCAAGGCGGACACCGGCGGCCGGCACGGGACGGCGCCGGTCTCGCTGAGGCGCCTCCTGCTGCTGGGGGAGGCGAGCGGCCCGGCGAAGAGCATGCGGGTCGCGTACTGGATCTCCCTCGTCCTCTTCAACGGGGCGCTCGCCTGGTGGGTGAACGCGCTCGTCACCGGCGTACCCGGTTTCGCGCACGAGGAAGGTGCCTCCGAGTCCGAGGAGATCGCGTCCTACCTGGCCGCGGCGGGCGTCTTCTTCGTCGTGTCGGCCGTCCTGTGGGTGTGGACGGTGCACCTGGGCAAGGCGGAGCCGGAGCAGGTCTACCGCAAGCGCATCGACTCGGCCGCCTGGGTGGCGCAGGAGGAGAAGCGGCGGAGTGCCGCGCGCGCGAAGGCGGAGGCGAAGGCGGCGAAGGCGCGGGCGAAGGGGCACGGGAAGGGCGCCGGTGGCGGGACCGCGGGCTGACCTCGCCCCGCCCCGTCCGGAGGCCGGCGCCCGCGTCCGTGCCCGTGATCACCCCGCCTGCTCGGCACCGGGCGGGGACGCGAGCAGCTCGCCGTCGAGGACGGTGACGGCCCGGCCCGCCAGCAGGGTGCGGTCGCCCGCCAGGGTCACCCGTACGAGACCGCGGCGCGCGCCGCCCTGGAGGCCGGTCAGCTCCGTACGGCCCAGCCGCTCGGCCCAGAAGGGGGCCAGCGCGGTGTGGGCGCTGCCGGTCACCGGGTCCTCGTCGATCCCGAAGGCGGGGAAGAAGCCGCGGGAGACGAAGTCGTACCCGCGGGAGGGGTCCTCGGCGGCCGCGGTGACGATGACCCCGCGCCTGGCGAAGGCGCGCAGGGCGGCGTGGTCCGGGGTCAGTTCGCGGACGGTCTTCTCGTCGGCGAGCTCGATCACGAGGTCGCCGATGTGCGCGGCGGTGTCGTGCACGGAGAGGATCGGCGCCCCGCCGAGCGCGTGGTCCACGGCGGGCGGCGCCGGGGCCGGGGTCAGTGACGACGTCGGGAAGTCCATGGTGATCGTGCCGTCCCCGGCCGTCTCGGCCGTGAGGATCCCACAGCGGGCGGAGAAGCGGATCAGCCCCGAGGCGAGGCCCGCGGACGCCAGGACGTGCGCGGTGGCCAGGGTCGCGTGGCCGCACATGTCGACCTCGGCGGCCGGGGTGAACCAGCGCAGCGCCCAGTCGGCGTCCCCGCCGGGCGGCAGGGGACGGGCGAAGGCGGTCTCGGAGAGGTTCACCTCGGAGGCGACCTGCTGGAGCCAGGCGTCCGGGGGGAAGGCGGTGTCGAGGAGCAGGACTCCGGCGGGGTTCCCGTGGAAGGGCCGGTCGGTGAAGGCGTCGACGATTCGGATGCGCATGCACCGACGGTAGGACGGTTCCTTGATCACGGACAAAGGCCAATCCGGGGTGACTGGACCGGTCGGGGCCGGAGGGGTTCCGACCGGTCCGGGTGGTCGCCGGCTCAGGTCCTGGAGAGGGCCTTCGTGCCCGACAGCAGCGGGATGAGGTCGAAGTTCCCGTCGCCGCGACCGCAGGTCGGGGCCGTGTCGGGGGTGTTGGAGACCTTGGTACCGGTGGTGAAGCGGCCGTCGCGGCGGGTGGGCACCACCGTGGTGAAGTGGTCGTCGAAGCCGCCCGCGCCGTAGTAGTACACGCACTGCTGGAGGTTCACGTAACGCCCGGCGGACAGGTCCAGGGCCTTGACGTCCGAGAGCAGGGGGACGAGGTCGTAGAGGCCGCGGCCGGGGCCGCAGCGCGGGACGGTGTCGGGCGTGTCGGAGACGTTCGTCCCGGCGGAGAACTCCCCGCCGCCGAGCGAGATCACGGTGGTCAGGTGGTCCCGCTGGCCGCCGGAGTAGTAGACGCACTGGTGCAGGTTCAGATAGCGCCCGGCGCTCAGGTCGAGGGCCTGGACGGCCGCCCACGGGTGGTGGGGTGTGAAGTTCCCGTCCCCGGCGCCGCAGGACCGGGTCTGGTCGGGGGCGGCGGACGTGGCGGTCCCTGTCGTGAACCGGCCGTCGCGGCTCGGGACCACGGTCGTGAAGTAGTCGACGACGCGGGGGGACGAGTACACGCACTGGTGGAGGTTGAGGTAATCGCCGGCCAGCTGCCGGCCGTCGGCGGTGGCCGGGCCAGGCACTACGAGCAGCAGTGCGGCGGCGGCCGCGGCGGCGAGCCACTTCCTGGCGCGTCCCTGAAGGCGCACGGATGTCCCCTTTGCGGATTGTTTGGGCATGTTCGCGGCCCAGCACAGCACACACCCGCACGCCCTTCGCCCGAAAGTTCGGTCGCCAATCCACCCCAAGGTGTGCCGTCGGATCACCTGTCGCTGACGAGTTTCCGATATATCGTTGACGCATCGCGATGGATCAGCGATAGTTGAGTCATCGGACCACCGATGGCACGAAGAACCGCAACGTGACGAAAGGAGCGCAGTCATGCGTTCACACGGACAGCACGGACACGACCACGGACATGACCACGGACGGGGCCACGACCACTGCGGGCCCGATCGTCGGGAGGGTTTCAAGGGGCGCCGCGCCGCCTTCGGGCCGTTCGGGCCGCCCTTCGGCGGCGGACCCTTCGGAGGCCGGGGCGGTCGCGGTGGACGAGGCGGCGGACGGGCCCGGCGCGGTGACGTACGCGCCTCGATCCTGGCGCTGCTCGCCGACCGGCCGATGCACGGCTACGAGATGATCCGGGAGATCGGCGAGCGCAGCGGCGGGGCCTGGAAGCCCAGTCCGGGCTCGGTCTACCCGACCCTGCAGCTGCTCGAGGACGAAGGGCTCATCACGAGCGAGAGCGAGGGCGGCAAGAAGCTGTTCACGCTCACCGACGCCGGCCGTGCCGAGGCCGAGTCGGGCCCGGACGCGCCGTGGGCCGACGCCGGCCGCGGCTTCGACTTCGAGGCGATGCACGAGATCCGGACGGCCGGGATCGGCCTGATGGAAGCCTTCGGGCAGGTCTTCAAGACCGGCTCGCCCGAGCAGCGCGAGAAGGCGCTCGGGGTCATCAACGACGCCCGCAGGAAGCTCTACCTGATCCTTGCCGACGAGCACTGAGGGCCGGGCGGGTCCCGGCGCCACACGGCGCGCCCCGCGAGTCCTCTCGCGGGGCGCGCCGTCGCGTACGGGGGTGGGCGGCGGCCGGTCAGGCGACCAGGGCGGCCAGCTTGCGCAGCGACTCGTTCAGCGCGGCGGTGGCCGAGTCCTTGAGCTTGCCCGCCATCAGCGAGACGGCGGCCCCGGTGAACTCCCCGTCGATGCGGACCGTGGTGGCCCCGCCGTCCGGGATCAGGGTGTAGCGGGTGAGGACGGCCACGCCCATCGGGCCCTTGCCGGTGATGGCGAAGAGGTGCTCTTCCTCCAGCTCCGAGACGGTCCAGACGACCTCGGCCGGGAAACCCATCATCTTCATGTTCTCGGCGAAGGTGGAACCGACCGAGAGGGTCTGCGGGCCGCCCTTCGGGAAGTTCGTGTGGGTCATGCTCCACTGGCCGTACGCGTCCCAGTCCGTGAGCTGGGACCAGAGCTTCGCGGCGGACGCCTCGATGCGTGATTCCGCGGTGACTTCGGCCATGCGACCACCCCTTCTCGTCGGGTACGTGCGGCGGAACGTAGCCCCGGCGGGCGGAACATTCAATACTGACGACCTGTCAGAAACCGTGGGGGTCGACGGGCTCCGGTATCGAGTGCGTCTCAACAGGTGTCACCGCCGTGACGGTCCTGACCGGCCCTGTCATGATGGCCGGATGCAAGCGTCAGGGAAAAATGCCGGACTGGGCCTCGCCCTCGTCTCGGCGTTCGCGTTCGGTGGTTCCGGAGTGGCGGCGAAGCCGCTGATCGAGGCGGGTCTGGACCCCCTCCACATGGTCTGGCTCAGGGTGGCCGGGGCGGCGCTCGTGCTCTCCCCGCTGGCCTGGCGCCACCGTGACCTGGTCCTGCGCAAGCCCCTGCTGCTCGCCGGCTTCGGGCTGGTCGCCGTCGCGGGCGTGCAGGCCTTCTACTTCGCCTCCCTCTCCCGGATCCCGGTGGGCGTGGCCCTGCTGCTGGAGTACCTGGGCCCCGCGCTGCTGCTCGGCTACATCCGCTTCGTGCAGCGCAAGCCCGTGACGCGGGGCGCCGCCGCGGGCGCGGCCGTGGCCGTCGTCGGCCTGGCGTGCGTGGTCGAGATCTGGTCCGGGCTGAGCCTGGACCCCCTCGGCGTGCTCTTCGGCCTCGCCGCTGCCTGCTGCCAGGCCTTCTACTTCGTCTTCGCCGATCAGGGCGCCGACGGCGACGACGCCCCCGACCCGCTCGGGGTGATCGCGTACGGCATGCTCGTCGGCGCCCTGGTGATGACCGTGATCGCCCGGCCGTGGGAGATCGACTGGCAGGTGCTGGGCGGCCAGGCCTCCGTGGGCGGCACCATGGTGCCCGCGTCGGTGCTGCTCGCCTGGGTGGTGCTGGTCGCGACCGTCTTCGCCTACCTGACCGGTGTGGTCTCGGTGCGCAGGCTCTCGCCGCAGGTCGCGGGCGTGGTGGCCTTCCTGGAGGCGGTCGTCGCCACCGTGCTGGCCTGGGTCCTGCTCGGCGAGTACCTCTCGACCTGGCAGATCGTCGGCGGCGGCCTGGTGCTGGGCGGCGCCTTCATCGCGCAGTCCTCCCGGCCGGCGCCGCCGGTCCCGCCCGTACCGCCCGCCGTGGGCGGTCCGGCCCTGCTGGACCGCGAGACGACGACGGCCTAGGGTGGCGATCATGCATTCGACCGTGCTTCCGCCTCCTGCCGCCTAGCGCGGGCGGCGCCTCGACGATCTGACCCGGCCCGGGGAGTCCCCGGGCTGGTACGTGCTGCCCGCGAAGCGATGACCTGCTTCTTCTCATCCTTCACGCAAGCGCGGAGAGTCTCGTGTCGAACCATTCGCCCGCTGCCGGGCGCAGTCTGCTGTACCTCGTCGTCGCCGGAGCCGCCTGGGGCACCGCCGGGGCGGCCGCCTCACTCCTCTTCCTGGCCAGTGACCTCGGCCCGCTCGCCCTGTCGTTCTGGCGGTGCGCGGGCGGGCTCGTGGTCCTGCTGGGGGTGCTCGCCGTACGGGGATCCCGGCCCGGGCCGGGGCGGACGCGGCCCCCGGTGGGTTCGCTGATCGCGACCGGGCTGCTGTTCACCGTCTTCCAGGCCGCGTACTTCGCCGCCGTGCGCGAGACCGGCCTCGCGGTGGGCACCGTGGTCACGCTCGGCGCCGGGCCGGTGATCATCGCGCTCGGCGCCCGTTACTGGATGGGCGAGCGGCTCGGTCGCGGCGGCGTGGCCGCCGTGCTCGGCGCGCTGGCGGGGCTGGCCGTCCTGGTGCTGGGCAGCGGCGGCGGGGAGGTGCGGCCGCTCGGCGTCGGCTGGGCGCTCCTGTCGGCCGCCGGCTACGCGGGGATGACCCTGCGGGCGCGGTGGCTCGGGCAGCGCGGTGCGGGCGGGGACCCGCTGGTGACCACCGCCTGGTCGGTCGCGGTGGGCACGGTGTGCCTGCTCCCGCTCGCGGCGGCGGAGGGGCTGCTGCCGCACACCGCCGACATCGGGCGGGTGCTCTGGCTGCTGCTGTACGTGGCCACCGTGCCGACGGCGCTGGCCTACGCGCTCTACTTCACGGGCGCCGCGGCGGTACGGGCCGCCACCGTGTCGGTGATCATGCTGATCGAGCCGGTGAGCGCGGCCGTGATCGCCGTCCTGCTCCTCGGTGAGCGGCTGACCGGCGCGGTCGTGCTGGGCACCGTACTGCTGCTGACGGCGGTGGGCGCCCTGATCGCGGCGGAATCGCGCCGTCCGGCGGGGGCGGCCGTGCCCGCCGCCGTCCGGCGCAGTCCTCAGAGCGCGGTGATGTAGTCCGGGACGGCGATGCCGGGGGCCAGGTCCGCGGCGGGCACCGGGGTGCCGAACACGGGGGCGACAGGGACCACGCCCGCCCAGTGGGGCAGCTCCAGGTCCTCGGCGTCGTCGTTGCTCGGGCCGGTGCGCAGCTTCGCGGACACCTCGGTCAGGTCCACCCGGATCACCGCCGTGGCGGCGAGCTCCCGGGCGTTGGCGGGCCGGATGTCCGCGGAGCGGCCCGGCACGGCCGAGTCGACCAGGGCGTCCAGGGCCATCCGGCACTCCGCCTCGTCGGTGACCTGGTAGGCGGTGCCGTGCACGACCACCGAGCGGTAGTTGAGCGAGTGGTGGAAGGCCGAGCGGGCCAGTACGAGACCGTCGACGTGGGTCACGGTCACGCAGACGGGCAGCCCCGGATCGGCCTTGCCGGCCGCGAGCAGCGGGCGGGAGCCCGTCGAGCCGTGGACGTAGATCGATTCGCCGACCCGGGCGAACAGCGTGGGCAGGACCACCGGCGCGCCGTCACGGACGAAGCCGAGGTGGCAGATGTAGGCCTCGTCGAGTATCGAGTGCACCGTCTCGCGGTCGTAGCGCGCCCGGTCGCGGGATCGGGTGGGGACCGTGCGGTCGGTGGGCTCGTACGCGCCGGTCGTCCCGGTGCGCTCGGTCGTCGTGTCCGTGGCGGGCGTGGCGGTCATGATGCCGACTCCATTGCACTAGTGCATACTTGGGTTTGTGCTAGTAGAGTATCGGATCACAGGGCGGGGCACAGCGGATATCGCGGCCAGCGTCGAGGCGGGCGTGGCATCGGGTGCGCTGCCGCCCGGATCGCTGCTGCCGCCGATGCGGGAGCTGGCGGGCGAACTGGGCGTCAACCCCAACACCGTGGCGGCCGCCTACAGGACACTGCGCGAGCGCGGGGTCATCGAAACCGACGGGCGGCGCGGCAGCCGGGTGCGGCCGCGCCCTTCCACCACCCCGCGGGACGCGCTGCGGATGGTGGTGCCGGCGGGCGTGCGCGACATCGCGGAGGGCAACCCGGACGTGGCGCTGCTCCCCTCCCTGGACGGGGCGCTGGCGGCGGCCGCCCGGCGGTACGCGCAGGCCCCCGGCCTCTACGGGGCGGATCCCGTCGCGCCGGACCTGGCCCGGCTCGCCCGGGCGGACTTCGACGCGGACGGCGTGCCGCCCGGCCCGGTGGCGGTGACCTCGGGCGCGCTGGACGCGATGGAACGGGTGCTGGTCGCCCACCTGAGGCCGGGGGACGCGGTGGCGGTCGAGGACCCGGGCTGGGGAGGCTCGCTCGACCTGGTCCCGGCGCTGGGTCTGCGCGTGCTGCCGGTGGCGGTGGACGACGACGGGCCGCGCGCCGACGCGGTGGCCCGGGCGCTCGCCGCCGGGGCCCGGGCGCTGGTGGTGACCTCGCGGGCGCAGAACCCGACCGGCGCCGCGGTGGGCGCGGAGCGGGCGGCGGAGCTGCGGGAGCTGCTGGCACGCCACCCCGGGGTGCTGCTGATCGAGGACGACCACGGCCACGGGATCGTCGACCTGCCGCCGCACCCGCTGAGCGGGGTCACCCGGCACTGGGCGCTGATCCGGTCCACGGCGAAGGCCTACGGGCCCGATCTGCGACTCGCCGTGCTCACGGGCGACGCGCTGACCCTGGACCGCGTACGGGGCCGCCAGCGGCTGGGCCCGGGCTGGGTGAGCCGGCTGCTCCAGCACGCGGTGGTGGAACTGTGGACCTCGAAGGCCGTGGACCGGGCCGCCGTGGCCCGTGCGTACGGCGAGCGGCGGAACGCCCTGGTCGAGGCCCTGCGGGAGCGGGGGGTGCGGGCGCACGGGCGGAGCGGGCTGAACGTGTGGGTGCCGGTGGCCGACGAGACCGTGGTGGTCACCAGGCTGCTCGCCGCCGGATGGGCGGTGGCGGCCGGGGCGATCTTCCGGGTCGAGGCGGGACCGGGCGTGCGGCTGACGGTGTCGCAGCTGGGGGTCTCGGAGGTGCCGGGCCTGGCGGACGCCGTGGCGGCGGCGGTCCGGACGGGGGCCGCGGGCGGGCGGAACGACTGACCGTACGGGTCGGCTCCCGGGCCGCGGCCCGGACACCGACTGACCCGTACGGGTCGGCCCCCGGGCCGCGGCCCGACACCGCCCGGACCGCCGCCTCCGGTCCTGTCGGCAGGACTGGACGCGGCGGCCCCGGCGTCCGCGATCAGGCGAGTTCGAGCAGGCCGCCCAGGGTCAGGAGGACTCCGCACACGGCGTTCACCGAGCCCAGGTAGCGGTAGAACACGGCGGCGGCGACCCGCGGGGCCGGGCCGAGGTCGCCCCGGGCGTGCATGCGGAGTTCGGCGTTGGCGGCGGACCAGCGCTCGAGGCCGGTGGCGGCTCCGCGGATGTTCAGGGCGAGCCAGCCGCCGGCCACGATCAGGGTGGGTCCGAGGGTCAGCAGAACGACGGCCAAGCTCAAGGGGTGCCTCCGGGCGGTGTGGTGATCGCCCGGACATTAGCACTGGTCAGACGGGCTTTCGTGGGCCGGGGCGGGTCTGGCTGAGGGCCGCTCCGGCCAGGACGATCGCGGCGCCCACCGGGGTGTTCCAGTGCAGCTGCTCGCCGAGGACCAGCACGCCCGCCGCGGTGGCGATGACCGGGATGAAGTAGGTGACCATCTGGGCGGTGGTCGGGCCGACCTCCGTCACCAGGCCGTACTGCATCTGCAGGGCCATGCCCGTGCCGAGGGCGCCCAGGGCGATCACCGAGAGGGTCGGCCAGAGCGGGAAAGTGTCCGGCGCCGTGGTGAAGAGGGCGCTGACCAGCGAGAGCTGGAGGGTGGAGACCACGAGCTGGCCGCCGGTCAGGGCCACCGGGGAGCCGGGGGTGCCGGCCAGCGTGCGGCGGACGTAGATCCAGCCGACGGGGTAGCAGAGGGCGGCCAGCAGGGCGAGCGCGGTGCCCCGGGCATCGACGCCGGAGAAGCCCTGCCAGGCGCCGAGGACGATGAGAACGCCGAGGAAGCCCAGGCCCAGGCCCGCGAAACGGCGGCGCGTGGGGCGGTCCTCGGACAGGGCGACCATCGACAGCGCCATGCCCCACAGCGGCGAAGTGGCGTTGCAGATGCCGGCCAGGCTGGAGGGGATGCTCAGCTCCGCGTACGCGAAGAGCGAGAACGGGGCGGTGTTGAGCAGGAGCGCCGCCACGGTCAGGTGGCCCCAGGTGCGCGGGCCGCGGGGCAGCTTCTCGCGGCGGACCAGCAGGACGGCGAGGAGGGCGAGCGCGCCGAACAGGACCCGGCCCAGGGCCACCTGGAAGGGGGCGTAGGCCTCCGTGCCCACCTTGATCAGGAGGAAGCTGAAGCCCCAGACGACCGAGAGGATCGCGAACCGGACGCGCCAGTCGAGGAGTCCGGTGCGCCAGCCGGCGGCGGTGCTCGCAGGGGTGGCGGTGGTGGAGAGGGTGGGCCGCGGGGCGGTCGGTGCGCTCATGACCCCTTACTCTGCTCGTGTCAACTTCGTAGGACAAGCGAGAGTTTCTCCAGTCCACGGCGTAGCATCTCTTACATGTTGAACCTGGAGCGCCTGCGCACCCTCGACGCCCTCGCCCGCCACGGCTCGGTCAGCGGGGCGGCCGACGGACTCCACGTCACCACCTCGGCGGTGTCCCAGCAGATGGCCAAGCTGGAACGCGAGGTCGGACAGCCGCTGCTGGCCAGGAACGGTCGCGGGGTCCGGCTCACGGACGCCGGGCGGCTGCTCGCCGACCACGCGGCGCGGATCATCTCCCAGGTGGAGCTCGCCCAGGCCGATGTCGAGGCCCAGCGCGGATGCGCCGTCGGCGAGCTGCGGATCGGCGCCTTCCCGACCGCCATGCGCGGACTGCTGCCGCAGGCCCTGTCCGCGCTGCGCGCCGGGCACCCGGACGTGCGGGCGCGGGTGCGCGAGCAGGAGCCCGAGGAGAGCATGGCCGCCGTGGTCCGCGGGGACCTCGACCTGGCCCTGGCCATCGACTGGCACAACAAGCGGATGCCGGTGCCCGCCGAGCTCACCCGGACCCATCTGCTGGACGACTCCGTCGACATCGCGGTCCCGGTCGGTCACCCGCTGGCCGACAAGAGCAGGATCTCGCTCGCCGACTTCGCCGAGGACGACTGGATCTCCTGGAACGAGGGGCAGTTCTGCCACGAGTGGCTGGTCTTCACCCTGCGCGGTACGGGCGTCGAGCCGCGCATCGCCCACATCGCCGAGGAGCACCACACCCAGCTGGCCTTCGTGGAGGCCGGACTCGGCGTGTGCGTGGCGCCGAAGCTGGGCCGCGGCCCGGTGCCGCCGGGGGTGCGGCTGCTGCCGGTCTGTGATGCCGTACGCCGCCACGTGTACGTCGTCTGGCGCGCGGACGCCGACCGGAGGCCCTCGATCCGGGCCGCGGTCGACGCCCTGCGGCAGGCGGCCGAAGGACTCCGGTAGCCCCCTAGAGCTTGCGGAAGTCCCAGGAGACGATCGAGTCGGGGGTCAGGCGGATCCAGGCGTGCCGGCCGTCGTGCGGCATCTCCTCGATGCCGAAGTTCTTGACCGGGAAGATCCGCTCGGCCTCCGCCAGTTCGGGGCAGGGCTCGCCGGTGCGCGGGGCCTCGCCCACGAAGACGGCGCTGCCGGACAGCTCCACCCCGCGCAGTTCGTCGTAGGACTCGCCCGAGTCCACCACCACCGAGATCCGCGGGTCCTTGCGCAGGTCGGACCAGCGGCGGCTGCGCGTGATCGAGTACAGCCACAGCGAGCTGCCGTCCCAGGCGAACCACAGGGCGCCCACGTGCGGGCGCCCGTCGGGGGAGACCGTCGCGACCCGGCAGGTCTTCTGCCCGCGCAGGAAGGAGTCCACTTCCGCGTCGCTCATCATGATGCGCCGGCCCCGCCGCTGCGAGGTTCCGGTCCGTGACTCGTCCATCCGCCCTGCACCCCTTCACATCTGACTATGTGTCAGGAATCATGAGGGCTCTTCCGTCGCCACGCCAGGGGGAGCCATGCCCGATCTCGATCCCACCACCACCGCGCTGCTCACCGTCGAGTGCCAGAACGGTGTCGTGGGCGAGGAGAGCGCGCTGCCCGAGCTCGCCAAGGAGGCCCGGGACTCGGGGATGCTGGAGCGGGTGGCCGCGCTGGTCCACGCCGCGCGCGGGGCCGGCGTACAGGTGCTGCACGCCGTCGCCGAACGGCGGCCCGACGGGCTCGGGGCGAACACCAACGCCCGGCTGTTCCGGGCCGCCGGGAGGCTGCCCGTGCGCCAGCTGACCGGGAGCCGGGCCGTGGAGGTCGCCGCCCCCATCGCCGTCGCCGAGCAGGACCTGGTGGTCCGCCGGCTGCACGGGCTCTCCCCGATGGCCGGCACCGACCTCGACGCCCTGCTGCGCAACCTCGGCATCCGCACCCTCGTCGTCACCGGGGTCTCCTCCAACGTCGCGATCCCCAACACCGTCTTCGACGCCGTGAACCTCGGCTACCAGGTCGTGGTCCCCGCCGATGCCATCGCCGGAGTGCCCGCCTCCTGCACGGCCGAGGTGATCCGCAACTCCCTCGCCCTGGTGGCGTCCGTCACCACGGCCGAAGAGCTCCTGAACCAGTGGGCTCCCGCACCCTGACCCCCGTAACCTGGGCGGATGCTGTCCGAAGTGATCGCGACCCGTTACGTCACGCCCCTGCGTGAGGGCGGCTCGCTCCCGGGAATCGTCGAGGCCGACGACCTCGGTACCTACGTCATGAAATTCACCGGAGCCGGCCAGGGTCGCAAGACCCTGGTCGCCGAGGTCATCTGCGGCCGCCTGGCCCAGCGGCTGGGACTGCGCGTCCCGAGGCTGGTCCAGATGCAGCTCGACCCCGTCATCGGGCTCGGCGAGCCCGACCAGGAGGTGCAGGAGCTGCTCAAGGCCAGCGGCGGGCTCAACCTCGGCATGGACTACCTGCCCGGCTCGATCGGCTTCGACCCGCTCGCCTACCAGGTGGACCCGGTCGAGGCGGGACGCGTGGTGTGGTTCGACGCCCTCATCAACAACGTCGACCGCTCCTGGCGCAACCCGAACATGCTGGTCTGGCACGGGGACCTCTGGCTCATCGATCACGGCGCCACCATGATCTGGCACCACAACTGGCCCACCGCCGGGGCCGCGGCCGCCAAGCCCTACAACGCCTCCGACCACGTACTGGCCCCCGCGGGCCCGGACATCGGGGCCGCGGCCGCCGCCCTCGCGCCGCTCGTGACCGAGGAACTGCTGACCGAGGTCGCGGCCGACGTCCCCGACGAGTGGCTGGTCGACGAGCCGGGCTTCGACTCCACCGACGCGCTGCGCCGCGCCTACGTGGAGGCGTTGCTGCCGCGCGCGGCCACGATCCACGAGAGGATCACCATGGAGGCCGAGGTCAGGCAGCGGTCCGGTCCGCCGGGCTGGCTGGCCGAACGCCTCGCCCCCCTGCCCCACAAGAAGAAGAGCGACGACGAGTGACCAAGCGGGACGTGTTCGAGTACGCGCTGGTGCGTGTGGTGCCCCGGATGGAACGGGGCGAGTGCTTCAACGCCGGCGTGATCGTCTACTGCCGGGCGCACGCGTACGTCGCCGCGCGCACCCACCTCGACGAGGCGAAGCTCCTCGCGCTGGATCCGGACGCCGACGTGGCCGGGGTACGGGCCGCCCTGCACGGGGTCGAGGGCGTGTGTGCGGGTGGGGCGTCCGCCGGGCAGGCGGCCGGTGACGATGCCGGGCGGCGGTTCCGGTGGCTGATCGCTCCGCGGAGCACGGTGGTGCAGCCGGGGCCCGTGCACACCGGCCTCACGGTCGATCCCGCCGCGGAGGTGGAGAGGTTGCTGGACCTCCTGGTCCGCTGACGCGGACGCGTGCCGGGTGTCCGGGTGCGGCGCCGTTGCCGGGGGCGCTGCCCCCGGGCCCCCGCGCCTCAAACGCCGGCGGGGCTGGACCTGTCGCCGTTGACACCGGGTGCCAGGGCTCCTAGCGTCTCCTCAGCTGAAGCTACTAAGCGGTTGCTCACCTCTGGGCAGCCGCCTCTCAAGGGCGAGGAGATCCAGCATGTCCACCACCGAGCAGCGCGTCGCGATCGTGACCGGGGCGGCCCGGGGCATCGGCGCGGCCACCGCCGTACGCCTGGCCGCCGAGGGCCGGGCCGTCGCCGTACTCGACCTCGACGAGGCGGCCTGCAAGGACACCGTGGAGGCGATCACGGCGGCCGGCGGCAAGGCCCTGGCGGTCGGCTGTGACGTCTCCGACGCCGCGCAGGTGGAGGCCGCCGTCGCGCGCGTCGCCGACGAGCTCGGCGCCCCGACCATCCTGGTCAACAACGCCGGCGTGCTGCGCGACAACCTGCTCTTCAAGATGAGCGAGACCGACTGGGACACGGTCATGAACGTGCACCTGCGCGGCGCCTTCCTGATGTCGAAGGCCTGTCAGAAGTACATGGTGGAGGCCAAGTTCGGCCGCATCGTGAACCTCTCCAGCAGCTCGGCGCTCGGCAACCGCGGCCAGGTCAACTACTCCGCCGCCAAGGCCGGTCTGCAGGGCTTCACCAAGACCCTGGCCATCGAGCTCGGCAAGTTCGGCGTCACCGCCAACGCCGTCGCCCCCGGTTTCATCGTCACCGAGATGACCGCGCAGACGGCGGCCCGCGTCGGCATGGGCTTCGAGGACTTCCAGGCGGCCGCCGCCACCCAGATCCCCGTCCAGCGCGTCGGCCGCCCGGACGACATCGCCAACGCCATCGCCTTCTTCACGGGCGAGGCCGCGGGCTTCGTCTCCGGCCAGGTCATGTACGTCGCCGGCGGCCCGCTCAACTGACGAGCGAAGAGATCACGAGAGGCAGGCGCACGTCATGACGTACGACGGTATCGACAGCGGCAAGGTCGCCCTGATCACCGGGGCGAGCCGGGGCATCGGCTACGGCATCGCCGAGGCGCTGGTCGCCCGCGGCGACCGGGTCTGCATCACCGGACGCAGCGAGGACGCGCTCAAGGAGGCCGTCGAGCGGCTCGGAGCGGACCGGGTGATCGGGGTGGCCGGCAAGGCGCACGACGAGGCCCACCAGGCCGTCGCCGTCGAGCGCACGATGGAGGCCTTCGGCCGCGTCGACTTCCTGGTGAACAACGCGGGCACCAATCCGGTCTTCGGGCCGATCGCGGACCTGGACCTCGGGGTCGCGCGCAAGGTCTTCGAGACCAATGTGATCTCGGCCCTGGGCTTCGCCCAGCGGACCTGGCACGCCTGGCAGAAGGACAATGGCGGGGCGATCGTGAACATCGCCTCCATCGCCGGCGTCTCCGCCTCGCCCTTCATCGGGGCGTACGGGATGAGCAAGGCCGCCATGGTCAACCTCACCCTCCAGCTCGCCCACGAGATGGCACCGGGTGTCCGGGTCAACGCGATCGCCCCCGCGGTGGTCAAGACGAAGTTCGCGCAGGCGCTCTACGAGGGCCGGGAGCAGGAGGCCGCGGCGGCCTATCCGCTCGGCCGGCTGGGGCTCCCGGAGGACATCGGAGGGGCCGCGGCGTTTCTTACATCTGCACAAGCGGAATGGATCACGGGCCAAACTCTGGTCGTCGATGGTGGGATGTTCCTCAATGCCGGTGTGCACTGACCGATAGTCGGACACATTTGCCTCCGAAAGGGAGGTAAATGCGTACTGAATATGCACGTAACCGGTCAAGTGCCCCACGAAACCACCCCATTGGATTCGTGGGGCACTGCGGTAGGGTCTGCCGCACCCCTGGCTGATCGAGGAGCGTGCAAGTGTTCAACCGGACCAGATGCCTGCAGATCACTGCGGCCCTTGCGTCCATATCCCTGCTCGCCGGATGCGGCCTGCTGTCGGAGGACAACGACGACGACGTCAAGAAGATCGTCGTCGGCACCACGAGCGCACCGAGCACTCTCGATCCCGCCGCGGCGTGGGACGGCTCCTGGGAGCTGTACCGGAACGTCTACCAGACCCTGCTGGCGTTCCCCACGGGCTCCACCAAGCCCCAGCCCGACGCCGCCCAGAACTGTGAGTTCACGGACGGGGCGAGCCAGGCCTACCGGTGCACCCTGCGCAAGGGCCTGAAGTTCTCCAACGGCGAGCCGCTCGACGCCAAGGCGGTCAAGTACTCCCTCGACCGGATCAAGACGATCGGCTCCAAGGTCGGTCCGAAGGACCTCTTCGGCAGTCTCGACAAGATCGAGACCCCGGACGCCCTGACGGTCGTCTTCCACCTGAACACCTCGGACGCCACCTTCCCGTACGTCCTCGGCTCGCCCGCCGCCTCGCTGGTCGCGCCCAAGGACTACCCCGCCGACAAGGTGCGCCAGGACGGCAAGATCACCGGCTCCGGCCCGTACGTGCTCGACTCGTACAAGGAGGGCGCCGAGGCCGTCCTCGGCAACAACGGGAGCTACACCGGCTTCGCCAATCGCCGTAACAAGGCGGTGACCATCCGCTACTTCCAGGACTCGCAGAAGATGGTCGCGGCCCTGAAGGCCAAGGAGATCGACGCCACCTACCGAGGCCTGTCGGCCACGGAGATCACGGACCTGCAGAGCCCCGCCGCGCACGCGCAGGGCGTCCAGGTCGTCGAGAACGTCGGCGCCGAGATCCGCTACCTGGTCTTCAACCCCAAGGACCCCGCCGTCGCCAAGCCGGCCGTCCGCCAGGCCATCGCCCAGACCGTCGACCGCGGGACCCTCGTCTCCAAGGTCTACCAGGGCACCGCGGAGCCGCTGTACTCGATGGTTCCCAAGGGTGTCGTCGGCCACAAGACGCCCTACTACGACAAGTACGGCCCCGCCGACGTCCCCAAGGCCAGGAAGATCCTCAAGGACGCCGGGGTGCCCACGCCGGTCGACCTGACCTTCTGGTACACCACCGACCGGTACGGCTCCTCCACCGCCGAGGAGTTCACCGAGCTCAAGCGTCAGCTGGACGAGAGCGGCCTGTTCCGGATCACCCTGCGCAGCCAGCCCTGGAAGACCTTCCAGGAGGGCTACAAGGGCCAGGAGTACCCGGTCTTCGGCCGAGGCTGGTTCCCCGACTTCCCGGACCCGGACAACTTCATCGCGCCGTTCGTCGGCAAGGAGAACGCGGTCGGCACCCCGTACGAGCCCACCGAGATCATGAACGACCTGCTGCCCAAGTCCCGCCGCGACGGCGACCGCTCCGCCGGCGTCCAGCAGTTCGAGAAGGCGCAGCAGATCTTCGCCGAGGACGTCCGCCTGCTGCCCCTGTGGCAGGGCAAGCTGTACGTCGCCGCCCAGGAGGACATCGCGGGCGCCGAGCGGGCCCTGGACCCGCAGACCGCCATGCAGATGTGGGAGCTGTACCGCAAGACCAGCTGGTAGCGGCCCTGCCCGGGGCTTGCGCCCCGGGCGGCCGACGCGTTGTCAGTGGCCCCCGGTAGGTTCTGGAGCAGTTGCACGAACTTGTACCGGAGGTTGTCGCCGTGACCCAGATGCTGCCCGAGTCCTGGCTCCCCGTCCTCGGCGGGGAGCTGGACCAGCCCTACTTCAGGGAACTCACCGAGTTCGTCGAGAAGGAACGGGCGAACGGGCCGGTCTACCCGCCCCGCGAGCAGGTGTTCGCGGCCCTGGAGGCCACCCCCTTCGACCAGGTGAAGGTGCTCGTCCTGGGCCAGGACCCCTACCACGGCGCGGGCCAGGGTCACGGCCTGTGCTTCTCGGTGCGGCCTGGGGTCAAGACCCCGCCCTCGCTGCGCAACATCTACAAGGAGATGAAGGAGGAGCTCGGCCTGCCCGTCCCGGACAACGGGTACCTGATGCCGTGGGCCGAGCAGGGCGTCCTGCTGCTCAACGCGGTGCTCACCGTCCGCGAGGCCGAGCCCAACTCGCACAAGGGCAAGGGCTGGGAGAAGTTCACCGACGCCGTGATCCGCGCGGTGTCCGAGCGGCCCGACCCGGCCGTCTTCGTCCTCTGGGGCGCCTACGCCCAGAAGAAGATCCCGCTGATCGACGAGGAGCGGCACGTCGTGGTCAAGGGGGCCCACCCCTCCCCGCTGTCGGCCAAGAAGTTCTTCGGGTCCCGGCCCTTCACCCAGATCAACGAGGCCATCGCCGCCCAGGGCCATGAGCCGATCGACTGGCGGATCCCGGACCTCGGCTGACGTCCCACCGCGCCTCGGCACCATTGCCGGTGCCTCCGGTTAGCTTCTTGATGATCAGACCCGGAGCAGGTCTGGCGGAGCGAGCCGGAGGCCGCGGTGACTGAGCAGCAGGAGGCGTCGGAGGACGCCGTCATGACCAGGATCGGCCAGGCGGTCATCCTGCTGCACGCCGGGGACCGCGAGGAGGCCCGCAACCGGCTCGGCGCGATCTGGTCGGAGATCGGCGAGGAGGGGGACGACCTGCACCGCTGCACCCTCGCCCACTACATGGCCGACGCCCAGGACGATCCCGCCGACGAACTGGCCTGGGACCTGCGGGCCCTGACCGCGGCCGAAGCGCTGCGCGACCCGCCCGCCGACGGGCCCCGGGACGGGGCGACCGCCCCCCGGGAACCGCACCTCGCGATGCGCGTGTTCTACCCGTCCCTGCACCTCAGCCTGGCCGCCGACTACCTGAAGCTCCAGCACCCCGAAGCCGCCCGGGTCCACCTGGCGCGGGCCCGCGCGGCCACCGGGGCGCTCCCCGACGACGGGTACGGGAACGGCGTACGGGAGGCCATCGCACGGCTGGAGCGGCGTCTGGCCACGGAACCGGGCGCAGGTCCCCGTCCGTTCCCCGAGCAGTCCCCGTAGGGGCGGGCGCCCCGGCGGTCAGCCGTCGTGGACGCCCGCGCAGATGCGGGCCTCGGGGCTGTCGGGGTGCCAGCGGCCGTGCCGGCGGCCCAGCGCGCACACGTCGGCCGGCCGCACCGGCAGCCTGCGCACCAGCTCGCGCTCCACCTCGGCGTCGGGCCGGGAGGGGTGGGCCCGCCCGCCGGGACGCCCGGACGCGGGCCCGGCCGGCTTCGGTGGCTCCGGGATGTCGGGGACCGGCGCCGTGTCCGCCGCGGGCCCGCCGGAGGAGCGCTGGGCGGACCTCCGGGCGGGCGCGGGGGCCGCCGGGTGCGGGGGCTGCTCCGGGACCGCCTTCAGCGCCTCCAGGGCGGGCGCCTGGACGACCACGGGGGCGGCCCCGGGCCCGCCGCGCGGCGCGTGCCGGGGCAGCTCGCCGGCGGCGGGGACCGCCGCCGGCCGCACGGGACCGGGGCTCACGTTCACACAGCCGGAGACGGCCGAAACGGCACAGGCGACTCCGAGCAGCAGGCTTGTCGTGGTTCGGGTTGGATGCACCCGCGCAACTCTGCTGTGCGAGGACCCCGTTGCGAAAACCCGGAGCGGATATTCACCCCGCACGGGTGACGAGGAGCAGGTGTCCGGCGGATCCGGCCCGCTCCGGAAGCCGGGCCACCCGCAGACGGCCCCGGACGGCCTGGTCGTCCTAGTCGCCCGTGGCGCCGTCTATCTGCTCGCGCAGCAGGTCCGCGTGCCCGTTGTGGCGCGCGTACTCCTCGATCATGTGGGTGTAGACCCAGCGCAGGCTGAAGACCTCGCCGCGGTGGTGGCTCTCCGCCTTCGACACGAGGTCCAGGGAGCGGCCGGAGGCGGCCTGGCGGGCCAGTTCGACCTCGGTCTGCCACACCTGCTCGGTCTCGGCCCAGGTGGGGTCCTCGGCGAAGTGGAAGTCGCCGTCCGGGTCCTCGTCGGTGCAGTACAGCTCGGGAAGGTCCTCGCCGAGCATGATCTCCCGGAACCAGTACCGCTCCACCTCCGCCATGTGCCGTACGAGGCCCAGGAGGCTCAACTCGGAGGGCGCGAGCGCGGCGCGGCGCAGCTGTTCGTCCTGGAGCCCCTCGCACTTCCAGACGAGGGTGGCGCGGTGGTAGTCGAGCCAGCCGTCGAGCATGTCCCGCTCGTCGGCGGTGGTGGCGGGCTCGGTGCGATGTGATCCGGAACTGGTGGTCATGGGGTCATCCTCGGTGAACGGGGCCCCTGTCACCAGGGATTAAGCTGCGGAAGTCCCACAAGGATCAACCTGGAGGTTCCCCGGTGAAGGTCGGCTGCATCGGACTCGGCGACATCGCGCAGAAGGCGTACCTCCCCGTCCTCACCACCCGCCCCGGGATCGAGCTGCACCTGCAGACCCGTACCCCCGCCACCCTGGAGCGGGTCGGGGAGATCCACCACGTCCCCGCCGCGCGGCGGCACACCGATCTCGACGCACTGCTCGCCGAGGGGCTCGACGCGGCCTTCGTGCACGCCTCGACCGCGGCCCACCCCGAGATCGTCACGCGCCTCCTGCGGGCCGGCGTGCCGACGTACGTGGACAAGCCGCTCGCCTACGAGCTCGCGGACTCGACGCGGCTCGTGGAACTGGCCGAGGAACGCCGGGTCTCCCTGGCCGTCGGCTTCAACCGCCGCCACGCGCCCGGCTACGCGCAGTGCGCCGACCACCCGCGCGAGCTGATCATCATGCAGAAGAACCGGGTCGGACTGCCCGAGGACCCGCGCACCCTCGTCCTCGACGACTTCATCCACGTCGTCGACACCCTGCGCTTCCTGCTGCCCGGCGAGGCCGAGCACGTCGACGTCCGCGCCGTGGTGCGCGAGGGGCTGATGCACCAGGTGGTGCTCCAGCTGGCAGGCGACGGCTTTACCGCGCTCGGCATCATGAACCGGCTGTCCGGCTCGACCGAGGAGATCCTGGAGGTCTCCGGCCGGGACACCAAGCGGCAGGTCGTCAACCTCGCCGAGGTCATCGACCACAAGGGCCAGCCGACCGTCCGGCGCCGCGGGGACTGGGTGTCCGTGGCCCGCCAGCGCGGCATCGAGCAGGTCGTGGACCACTTCCTGGAGGCCGTCGAGACCGGCAGGACCCTCAGCGCCCGGGACGCGCTCCTCACCCACCAGCTGTGCGAGCGGGTGGTGGAGTCGGCTCTGGGGCAGGCCTCCTGAGCGAGCGGGCGCCCGCCACCGCGCAGTACACCGCGAGCGCGGCGAGGGCCGCCCCCACCGGCCAGTCCCCGAAGCGCCCGTAGAGGGTCGTGCCCCGGGCGAGCGGGACCTCGTACACCGCCGCCTCGCTCGCGGAGGTCGGCAGGACCGCGCCGATCCGCTCGCCGGACGGGCCGTTCACCACGCTGATGCCGGTGAGGGTGGCGTGCACCATCGGACGGCCGTTCTCGGCCGCGCGCAGGGCGGCCAGCGAGGCGTGCTGGGCCGGGGCCCAGCTCTCCTGGAAGGTGGAGGTCGCCGACTGGGCGACGAGCAGCGAGGCTCCGTCCCGGGTCAGGTGCCGGCTCATGTCGGGGAAGGCCGACTCGAAGCAGACCAGCGGGCCGAGACGGACGCCGGCGGGGGCGCTGCCCGCCCCGTCCCGCCGGTCGGGCAGGTCCATGACCACGGGGGCCGTGCCGGGCACCCGGTCCTCGCCCGCCGCCTTGCCGACCGAGGTGGCCCAGCCGAGCAGCGCCCGGGCCGGTACGTACTCCCCGAACGGGACGAGCCGCATCTTGTCGTAGCGGTCGCCGGTGGGGCCGCCAGGGCCCACGAGCACCGCGCTCTTGTAGATCCCCGGCCGGTCCGCCCGCCGCGCGTCCACGTTCACCAGCAGCGGAGCCCCGACCTCCGCCGACAGCGAGGCCAGCCGCCGGGCCAGGTCCGGGCGGGCCGTCAGGTCCTCGCCGACGCTGCTCTCGCCCCACACCACGAGGTCGACCCGCTGCCCCGCCAGCGGCCGCGTCAGCCGCTCCCCGACGGCGAACCGCCGCTCCGCGCTGTCCGGGCCGTCCGGCACCGTACCCGGCTGTACGACGGCGACGCGCAGCCGGCCGGACTCCGCCGGCGCCGCCGCCCACACCCACACCACCGCGGTCAGCACCGCGCACCCCGAAAGCCCCGCCACCGCGGGGATCCGCGCCCCCGGCACCGCGACCAGGAGCACCACGGCGCAGTTCACCGCCACGACCAGCAGGCTGACCAGCCACACCCCGCCCACGGAGGCCAGCCGCAGGGCGGGCGGCACCTGCCACTGGCTCGCCCCCAGCAGCCCCCACGGCCCGCCCAGCCCCTGCCAGGACCGGACCAGCTCCGACAGCAGCCAGCCCGCCGGTACGAGGACCAGCGCGGACAGGGCCCGGCCCGCCGACGGGACCCCACCGAGCAACTCCCGTACCAGGAGTGCCCAGGGGATCCAGAGCAGCCCCAGCAGGGCGGCCACCGGCACCAGGAAGACGTGCAGGCTGGGCAGGAGCCAGTGGTGGACGGCCACGATGAACGCCGCGCCGCCGAGCCAGCCCTCCAGGGCCGCCCGCCGCCCGGTGGGGGCCGACCTCAGCAGCAGCATCCAGGGCGCGAGGGCGACGTAGGCGAACCACCAGAGCGCGGGGGCGGGGAAGGCGAGCGCGGGCAGCGCTCCGGCGGCGACCGCGGCGGGCACGCGCCACCGGTCCGTCCACTCGTCCCGCATCGTGATCATGCGCGCCTCCGCTTCCAGTCTGGCAGTGCAGTGCCGGGCAGGCTCAGGCGGACATGTGCCGCCACGTCTCGTGCACGGTGACGCGCGTGAGCCGCCAGCCGTCACGGGTGCGGGCCAGTGCGAAGGAGTAGCGTCCGGCGGCGACGAAGTTGGGCGCGGTGACCGCGCCGTCGAACTCAGGACCCGCCAGGCGCATCGGGTTGAGGAAGTCGGCCCGGACCTCGGCGCGGTCGCCGGGCGAACCGCCCAGGTCCTCCAGCCGGACCAGCCGGTTGACGATCAGGTGCTGGCGCACGGGGAAGAGCCGCATGGTCTCCGCGAGCCAGTCCGCGACCTCCCTGACCGACCCCTCGATCCCGCCCGCCGAGCTGTAGTCGACCCGGCCGGAGGCGGTGAAGAGGGCACGGTAGGCGTCCCAGTCACCGTCGTCGACGGCCACCGCGTAGCCCGTGACCACCTCGTCGATCGCCATCCGGTCCATTACCGTCGCGAGATCCACACGCTGAGTCATCGGGTCAGTGTGGGGCTGCGCGTGCCCGAGGCCAAGGGGCGTGCGGGGACCGGATCTTCCGGCGACCGCTCAGTGACCGGAACGGGCCTCCCGCTGCCGGACCACGACGAGGAACGCGTCGCTGTCCAGGTCCATGACCACCTCGGCCTGCACCCCCTCCCGCATCCGCTGCGCCGCGTACTCCTCGGCGGGCCAGCTTCCCCGCGGACTTCCGGCCGGAAAACGCTCCAGCACCACTCGACCCATGGGACACCCCCTGCTTGCTTGCCTTCCGGTCTCTTCAGGTCTCTTCAGGCACAACGACGCGGAAGCCGCCCGGGAACGTTCCCGAGCGGCTTCCGGTTCACCCGAAGCGGTGGAGCGGCGCCCTGCTAGGAGCCGGACTCGCCCGCGTGCGGGCTCAGCACGTCCGCGCCGATCAGCGCGAACAGCAGGATGCCCAGCAGGATCCGGTAGATCACGAAGGGCATGAAGCTCTTCGTGGAAATGAACTTCATGAACCACGCGATCACGGCGTAGCCCACGAAGAAGGCGATGACCGTCGCGAAGATCGTCGGACCCCAGGAGATGTGGCCCGGCTCCTCGATCACGTCCTTGATCTCGAACGCACCGGAGGCCAGCACGGCCGGGATGGCCAGCAGGAACGAGTAGCGCGCCGCGGCCTCGCGGGTGAAGCCCAGCAGCAGACCGCCGGAGATCGTCGCGCCGGACCGCGAGACGCCCGGGATCAGCGCCATCGCCTGGCAGAGACCGAAGATCAGGCCGTCCTTCACGCCCAGCTGCTGGAGCGTCTTGCGCTCGCGGATGGCGCGGTGCCGGCCGCCCTCCTCGTCGCGGGCGGCCAGCCGGTCGGCGACGCCCAGCACGACGCCCATCACGATGAGGGTGGTCGCCGTCAGCCGCAGGTCCCGGGCCGGGCCCACGATCGCGTCCTTGAAGACCAGGCCGAGGACGCCGATCGGAATCGAGCCGACGATCACCAGCCAGCCCATCTTGGCGTCCTGCTCGGAGCGCAGGGCCTTCGTGTAAAGGGAGCGGAACCAGGTGGAGATGATCCGCGCGATGTCCTTGCGGAAGTAGATCAGCACGGCGGCCTCGGTGCCGATCTGCGTGATGGCCGTGAAGGCCGCTCCTGGGTCGTGCCAGCCGGCGAACGCCGCGGTCAGCCGCAGGTGGGCGCTGGAGGAGATCGGGAGGAACTCCGTAAGCCCCTGGACGAGACCGAGGATTAGGGATTCGAACCAGCTCATGTCGGGGTGCGCTCGTCCTTGTGATCGTCGGGCAGTTCGCCCCCGATGCTAGGGCCCGTGCGAAGTGCCGCTGACCACTGGGGGGTGCTGGGCCGTCAGCTCGTACGAGGATTCCCGGCTCCGCGGGGGTGCCAGGCGGTGCCGCTTGCGCCAGGCGACGGCTCCGGCCCCCACCACCGAGACCACGATGAAGCCGAAGGAGACGAGGAACGCGGGCGAGCCGGGGGAGGAGGCGCTGGCCCCCGCGATCACGTACGCGGTGGTGTTCGGCACGACGCCGAGCGCCGTGGCGAGGAGGAACGGGCCCCAGCCGCAGCGGGACACCGCCGCGCAGTAGTTGGCCACCACGAAGGGGACTCCGGGGAAGAGCCGGACGGCGAGCATCGAGCGGAAGCCGTGCCGGCTGAGCTGGCCGTCCGCAGCCTCCAGCCAGCGGCCGCGCAGGTACGGACGCAAAGCCTCCTGGCCCATGATCCGCCCGAGGCCGAAGGCGATCCCGGCGCCCAGGACGGTGCCGCCGACCGCGGCGACGAGGCCGAACTGGGTGCCGAAGACGGCTCCCGCGGCCAGGTTCAGCAGGGGGCGCGGCACGAAGGCCGCCGCGCACACCCCGTACGCGGCCGCGAACAGCAGGACCGCCGTGCCCACCGGGAGGCCCGGGGGCCAGCCCTCCGAGAGCAGGCGCTGGGGCTCGAACAGCAGCACGCTCACGCCGGCCGCCACGAGCAGCACGACGAGCAGCGACAGCCGGGTCCACGGCGCGAGGAGGAGGGACATCCCGGGAGACTAGCCGACGTATGCGGCGTCGCGCCGTAATCTGGGCCTCATGCTGTCGAACGGCCGACGCCCCCCGAAGGTTCCCGCCAGCGCCCTCGCGGACACCTTGCTGGAGCGGCTGACCGGGACGTACGCGGGGGCCGCCGACCCCGTGCGGGCCGAGGCGATGACCGCGTACATGAAGGGCGTCGCGCCCTTCCTCGGCATCCCGACACCGCTGCGCCGGGACCTGTCGAAGGCGGTCCTGCGGGACACCCCCAAGCCGTCCGAGGCGGACTGCGCGGCGCTCGCGCTGCGCTGCTGGCGGCTCCCGGAGCGCGAGTACCACTACTTCGCGGTGGACTACCTGCGCCGCCACGTCTCCCGGTGCTCGTCCGGCCTCCTGCCGGTGGTCCGGCACCTCATCGTCACGGTCCCCTGGTGGGACACCGTCGACCTGCTGGCCGCGCACGCGGTCGGCCCGCTGGTGGCAGCCGACCCGGAGCTGGCGCCGGTGATGGACGAGTGGATCGGGGACGAGGACATCTGGCTCGCCCGCGCCGCCCTGCTGCACCAGCTCCGCTACAAAGCCGCCACCGATTCCGGGCGCCTGTTCGCCCACTGCCGCCGCCGGGCCGGCGACCCGGACTTCTTCCTGCGCAAGGCCATCGGCTGGTCCCTGCGCGAGTACGCGAAGACCGACCCCGACGCGGTGCGCGCCTTCGTCGCCTCCGAAAGCGGCTCCCTGTCCCCGCTGTCCGTGCGCGAGGCGCTCAAGAACCTCTGAGGCACAGCCGGTTCACCCCGTAAATCATTCGACGGGCCCGGGACCGTCCGGCAGGATCAGGGGCATGTCCCGGTTCGCCTTCCCCGCAGCGCCGTCCGCAGTCGCGGACGCGCCGAAGGCTGCCGCATTCGCTTTTCCCGCAGAGGCCTTCGCCGCATTCGACGGCGCACGAAGCTGACCCTTCCCGGATCGTCCGGCGGACCCCGCAGGGGGAGGGTCGGCTCGGTTCAGGGGTCCCGTCCACGCTTCGAGCAACGGGAAGAGACAAGCGATCATGGCCAAGACGGCCTTCGTGCGGACCAAGCCGCACCTCAACATCGGCACCATGGGTCACGTCGACCACGGCAAGACCACCCTTACCGCCGCCATCACCAAGGTCCTCGCCGAGCGCGGCGGCGCCTCCTTCGTGCCCTTCGACCGCATCGACCGGGCCCCCGAGGAGGCCCGGCGCGGCATCACGATCAACCTCACGCACGTCGAGTACGAGACCGACACCCGGCACTACGCCCACGTGGACATGCCCGGTCACGCGGACTACATCAAGAACATGGTCACCGGGGCCGCGCAGCTCGACGGGGCGATCCTCGTCGTCTCCGCCCTCGACGGGGTCATGCCGCAAACGGCCGAGCACGTGCTCCTCGCCCGGCAGGTCGGCGTCGACCACATCGTCGTCGCCCTGAACAAGGCGGACGCCGGGGACCCCGAGCTGACCGACCTGGTCGAGCTCGAGGTCCGCGAGCTGCTCACCGCGCACGGCTACGGCGGGGACGCCGCGCCGGTCGTACGGGTCTCCGGACTCGGGGCGCTGCAGGGCGACCCGCGGTGGACCGGCGCGATCGAGGCGCTGCTGGACGCGGTGGACACGTACGTGCCGACGCCGGTGCGGTACACGGACGCGCCGTTCCTGCTGCCCGTGGAGAACGTGCTGACCATCACCGGGCGCGGGACCGTCGTCACCGGAGCCGTCGAGCGCGGCAGCGTCCGCCTCGGCGACCGCGTCGCGGTCCTCGGCGGCGGCGACGGCGAGCCCGTCGAGACGGTCGTCACCGGGCTGGAGACCTTCGGGAAGCCGATGGAGTCAGCCGAGGCCGGGGACAACGTCGCGCTGCTGCTGCGCGGGGTCCCGCGCGACGGCGTGCGCCGCGGACACGTGGTGGCCGCGCCGGGCAGCGTGACGCCCAAACGGCTCTTCACCGCCCAGGTGTACGTGCTCTCCGGGCGCGAGGGCGGCCGTACGACCCCGGTCGCCACCGGCTACCGGCCGCAGTTCTACATCCGCACCGCCGACGTGGTCGGCGACGTGGACCTGGGCGAGGCCGGCCCGGCCCGGCCGGGGCAGACGGTCACGATGACCGTCGAGCTCGGGCGGGACGTGCCGCTGGAGTCGGGGCTCGGCTTCGCGATCCGCGAGGGCGGGCGGACGGTCGGCGCGGGCACGGTCACGGCCGTCCTGGGCTGACCCGGGCGGCCGGAACCGCACCGACCCCTCTGTGGTGACGGCAGGGCTGCTGCGTCAGACTGCCGTCACCACAGGCATGCGCGGAAGCAGAGGGGCGGGCGGACATGGGCGGCGAGACGGCACTCGTGCTGGGCGGCGGGGGACTGACCGGCGTGGGCTGGGAGTGCGGGATCCTGTACGGGCTCGCCCGCGCGGGCGTCGACCTCACCGCCGCCGACCTCGTCGTCGGCACCTCGGCGGGCTCGGTCGTCGGCGCCCAGCTCACCTCCGGGCAGCTGTCCGTGCAGGAGCTGTACGAACGCCAGCTCGGCGACGCCACCGGGGAGATCCCCGCGAGACTGGGGGCCGGCGTCATCGCGCGGTACGCCCTCGCGATGGCCCGCTCCCGCGACGCGACGGCCTACCGGCAGCGGGTCGGCGCCATGGCCCTGGCCGCCGACACCGGGGCGGAGGCCGAGCGCCGCGAGGTGCTCGCGGCCCGGCTGGTCTCGCACGAATGGCCCGAGCGGCGGCTCGTGGTCACCGCCGTCGACGCGCTCACCGGCGAACCGGCCGACTTCGACCGCGAGAGCGGCGCCGGGCTCGTCGACGCGGTCTCGGCGAGCTGCGCCGTGCCGGGCGTCTGGCCGCCGGTGACGGTCGGCGGACGGCGGTTCATCGACGGAGGCGTCCGTTCCGCCACCAACGCCGACCTCGCCGCCGGATACGCGCGCGTCGTGGTCATCGCGCCGATCTCGCTCGGCTCCGGGCTCGTCCCCTCGCCGGCCGCGCAGGCGGCGCGGTTGCGGGAGGCAGGCGCGCGGGTGCTGGTGATCAGCCCGTCGGCGCAGGCCCGCAAGGCCTTCGGGCGCAACGTACTCGACCCCGCCCGGCGGGACCCCGCGGCGCGCGCCGGTCTGGCGCAGGCGGCCGAGCACGTCGAGGCGGCGGCCGCGGTCTGGTCCGGCTGAGCCGGGGAAGGGGCCGGGCCGCGGGGCTCCCGCACCCGGCGGAACGCCCCGCCCCGGCCCGGCCCGACAATGGTGGGGTGAGCGACGAACAGATCCCGGTCGTCCGGGACGTGGGCCAGGGCACCGCCAAGCTGATGCCGGACGTGGACGCCGAGCGGGCCTGGCTGCTGACCGTCGACGGGGCCCCGCAGTCGTACGTGGACCTGGACGACCCGCAGCACCTGGAGTTCGAGTACGTACGCCGCCTCGCGCACGTCCTGGACTGCGCGGCGGAGCCGGGGCGCGCACTGGACCTCCTGCACCTGGGCGGCGGCGCGCTCACCCTGCCGCGGTACGCCGCGGCGACCCGGCCGGGATCCCGGCAGGCGGTCGTCGAGTTCGACGCGGGCCTGGTCGAGCTGGTCGCCGAACACCTGCCGCTGCCGGCGGCATCCGGGATCACGGTGCACACCGCCGACGCCCGGGCCTGGCTGGAGGCGGCGCCCGCGGCGAGCGCGGACGTGGTGGTGGCCGACGTCTTCGGGGGCTCGCGGATACCGGCGCAGCTGACGTCGGTGGAGTACGCGCGCGAGGCGGCGCGGGTGCTGCGGCCCGGCGGGCTGTACGCGGCGAACCTGGCGGACGGGGCGCCGTTCGACTTCCTGCGGGCGCAGCTGGCGAACTTCGCGGAGGCGTTCGGGGAGCTGGCGCTGATCGCGGAGCCGGGGGTGCTGCGGGGGAGGCGGTTCGGGAACGCGGTGCTCCTGGCCTCCGACGCGGGGCTTCCGGTGGCCGCGCTGGCCCGGCGGTGCGCGGGGGACGTGTTCCCGGCGAGGGTGGAGTACGGGGACGGGCTGGTGCGGTTCGGGAAGGGGGCGGTGCCGGTGGCCGACGCGGACGCGGGGCCGTCGCCGGCTCCGCCGGAGGGCGCGTTCTCGGTGGGGTAGTGCCGGGGCTCCGCCCCGCGCCCCCGCGCCTCAGACGCCGACGGGGCTGGAGGGCGCGGCCGGGCCGGCCGGGGTGGTGGGGCCGGATGGTGCGGCGGGCTGCTGGGTGAAGGCGGTCGGTCTGGTCTTGCGGGTCATGTGGCGGACGTCCGGGATCAGCAGGACCAGGGCCGTGGCCAGGACTACCAGGGACGCGCAGCCCCACAGGGCCTCGGTGCGGCCGAAGGCCGTTTCGGCCGGGCCGGCCAGGGCGGTGGCCAGGGGGAGCATCGACACCGAGCCGAACCAGTCGTAGGCGGAGACCCGGGAGAACTTCTCCTCCGGGATCTCCTGGTGCATCGTGGCCATCCAGTTCACGCCGAAGACCTCGATCGCGGCCCCGCTGACGAACATCACCGCGCACAGCCCCCACACCGGCAGCGGCACGGCGAGGCCCGCCGACGGCAGTGCCAGCGGGAACACGCACAGCGTGCCGATCAGCAGCAGCCGGCGCGGTTTCCACGCGATCATCAGGACGGCCCCGGCGATGGTGCCGACCCCGAAGAAGGCCAGGGCCACGCCCCAGGGCGCCGCCCCGCCCAACCGGTCCCGGGCGACCAGCGGACCGTAGACCGCCTCCGCGGCGCCCACGACGGCGACGACGACGGAGAACTGGAGCACGATGCTCCACAGCCAGGGGCGGGTCCGGACCTCCACCCATCCCTCGCGCAGATCGGCCAGCAGGCCGCCGCCGGCGGCCCGGTCGGGGACGTGGCTCACGTCGAGGAACGCGCGCAGCAGGCCCGCGACGGCGAAGGCGGCCGCGTCCACGGCCAGGACCCAGCCCGGGCCGAGCACGGCGATCATCGCCCCGCCGAGGGCGGCGCCTCCGATGCCCGCGCCGTTCATCGCCATGCGGAACAGCGCGAAGGCCCGGTTGGAGTGCTCGCCGGAGACCGTGGACAGCAGCATGCCCTCGGCCGCGGGATTGAAGAAGGCCGTGCCGGTGCCGCACAGGGCGGTCAGCAGCATCATCTGCCAGAGCCGGGGCTCGCCGGTGAGGACGAGCAGCGCGAAGGCGGCCTGCGAGAGGCAGTTCAGGGCGTTGGCCGCGACCATCACGCGGTGGCGCGGCAGCCGGTCGGCGACGGCGCCCCCGATGAGCAGGAAGAGGACGAGCGGCAGCGTGCGGGCGGCCGCCACCAGTCCGATGTCACCGCTGGACCCGCCGGCCTCCATCACCGCGAAGGTGGCCGCGATGAGTGCTCCGTGGCTGCCGAGGTTCGTGACGACCGCCGCACCGGTGAGCAGGGTGTAGTTGCGGCCCGCCCAGTCGGGCCGACGACGGCCTGCGGGCGTACCGGGCGCGGGCGTAAGGGGTGCTGCGGCGGGGGGAGAACTCACCCCCGGACTATCCCCGCCCCGGGCCGAGAATCCAAACGGATTCCCGGACCGGGGCGGCGGAGACGGAGATCAGCCGGTGGAGAGCCGGATGGAGCTGAGCATCTTGTCGGAGACGTCGGTCGGGACCTCGTCCTTCACGCCCGCCGCGCCGAATACCACGAAGCTGGCGAAGTCACCGACGGCGTTCTTGAAGCCGAAGCCGATGCCCTTGCCGTCGCTGGAGCACTTGTTCTCCTTCTTCACGCCCGGGGCGGTCACGACCACCGTGTGGCCCTTGAGGCCGGAGGCGGTCGTGTACTCCTTGGCCTCGCCGACCTTCACCGTCCCCTTGGGCTCCTTCTGGGCGTAGCCAGCCCAGACCCAGGTGGCGGTGTTGTCGGTCGCGACCTGGGCGGTGTCCTTGGCGCCCTGGGCGCCCTTGACGCCGCTGTCCGCGAGCGAGTACTTCTCCATGGTGCCGTCGGCGTTCTTGTCGACCGTGCACCACTCCTGCTTGAGGGTGGCGGTCCCGGACATCGTGACGACCGGCTTGCCGTCGGTCTCGTCGTGGATGGAGATGGACACCCCGGAGTCGTTGACGTTCCACTCGGGGGGCACGTCGTAGGCGACGTTGTACTTGGTGTTGACGACGACCTTCCAGCCCGGGATGACGGGCTGCATGGTGCCGCCGGCCCGCGGGTTGGCGCTGCTGCCGGCGGGGGCGGGCGTCTCGGAGGCCGGCGGGGAGCTGGCCACCGGCGGCTTGTCGTTGGCCTCGGTCTTCTTGTCGTCCCGAGTCAGGACGTACGCGCCGGTCGCGGCGGCGGCCACGAAGACGGCGGTCGCCGCGACGATGGCCACGGTCTTGGTCGAGTAGGGGCTCCCGCCGCCGCCCTGGGGCTGCTGGGGCTGCTGAGGCTGCTGGGGCGGGCCCCACTGCTGGCCGGGACCGCCCGCGGGCGGCTGGTAGCCCGGCTGCTGCGGGTATCCGTAACCGGCCTCCTGCGCGTACGGGTTCGGCTGACCCGGCTGCTGCTGGTACGGGTTCTGGTGCGCGTCCTGAGGGTTCTGTTCGCCCCCGGGGGGCTGCTGCTGTCCTGGCCACATGGCCGGTAACGATAGTGGGAGCGGATCACGGGAGCCACGGCCGCCCCCTTGCAGGCTCTGGCCAAGGGCGCCTACTCACGGGTAACATCGCGTTTCATGAGCGCAGATCAGATGAACGTGGGCGAACTGCTCGCCGCGACGGTGCCGATGGCCCGGACCCTGAACCTCCAGTTCCTGGAGACCACCCCCGAGCGCGCGGTCGTCCGGCTTCCGGACCAGCCCGACTACCACAACCACGTCGGCGGCCCGCACGCCGGCGCCATGTTCACCCTCGCCGAGTCCGCGAGCGGTGCGATCGTCCTGGCGGCCTTCGGCGACCAGCTCTCGCGCGCCGTGCCCCTCGCCGTGAAGGCCGAGATCGGCTACAAGAAGCTCGCCAAGGGCGTCGTGACCGCCACCGCCACCCTCGGCCGTCCGGCCGCGGAGGTCGTCGCCGAACTCGACGCGGGCGGCCGCCCCGAGTTCCCGGTCACCATCGCCATCCAGCGCGAGGACGAGGCCGTGACCGGGGAAATGACCGTCGTCTGGACCCTGCGCCCCAACGCCTAGGCTCCCGGCGCCCGGGCTCCCGGCGCCGCCTCGAAGGCCCCCGCACCTGCCTGGCGGGGGCCTTTCGCGTGCCCGTGGTCCGTGGCCGGCCGAGCCGGCTCCACCAAGCGGCGCAACCACGCGACTAGAGTCCGTCGGACGACGACGGAGGGAGCGACCGTGGCCAAGGTCAACATCAGCCTCGATGCCGAGCTCGTGGTGGAGGTGATGGTGCTCGCCGGGGTCGGCTCGCCGCAGGACGCGGTGGAGGCCGTCGTACGGGACTACATCGCGCGCGGGCACCGCACCGAGGCGCGGATCCAGCGGCAGGACGAGCCGCGGCGGGCCGCCGACAGCCTGCCGCCGCTGCCGGAGGGCTGAACCTGGACGACCGCGGTGGCGCGTCTCGGCGGAGCCCGCGCCCGCGCGGCGCACAGTGGGCGGGGGAGCGGTCCGGCGCGGGCCGCTCCCGCCGAACCCCGCCGCAGGGAGCGCCGATGGCCGAGGCCGTGTCCAGACGTTCGGCGATGCGGCTGCTCGCGGCGGCGGGCGCAGTGGGCGCTGCCCTCGGCACGGCGGCCTGCGCGCCGACCGTCCCGCCGGGTGCGGGACCCCGCCCGACCGCACCCGCGGCGGGGGCTCCGGCCGGGCCCGCCGCCGGGCCCGAGGGCTCGGGCGCCGCCCGCATCGAAGCGCTGCTGGAGCGGCTCACCCTCGACGAGAAGACCGCCCTGCTGCACGGCGCCCGGGACCCCGCCCCCCTCGGCCAGGCCGGCTACGTGCCCGGCGTCCCGCGCCTGGGCATCCCGGCGCTGCGCCTCGCCGACGGGCCCGCCGGGCTACATGCCGCCGAACCCGCCACCGCACTGCCCGCGCCGGTCCTGCTCGCCTCCGCCTTCGACCCCGCGCTGGCCCGCGAGTACGGACGGGTCCTCGGCCGCGAGGGCCGCGCGCTCGGCCAGGACGTCCTGCTGGCGCCCATGGCCAACCTCATCCGGACCCCGTACGCGGGCCGGAACTTCGAGACCTTCGCCGAGGACCCGCGGCTCACGGCGGACCTGGTCGCGGAGGTGGTCCGCGGCGTCCAGGACGAAGGGCTCATCGCCACCGTCAAGCACTTCGCCCTCAACAACCAGGAACACGGCCGCGACACCGTCGACGTGATCGCCGCCGAGCAGACCCTGCACGAGACGGAGCTACGGGGCTTCGAGGCCGCCGTGGCGGCCGGGGCGGGCGCCGTGATGGGCGCGTACAACCGGGTCAACGGCGTCCACGCCTGCGAGAACAAGCCGCTGCTCGACGAACTGCTGCGCGGGAGCTGGGGGTTCGACGGCTGGGTGATGTCCGACTGGAACGCCACCCACAGCACCGTCGCCGCCATCGGCGCCGGCCTCGACATGGAGCTGCCCGGCGGCACCCACTTCGGCGGGCCGCTGCGCGAGGCGGTGCGCGGCGGTTCCGTGACGGAGGCCACCGTCGACCTCGCCGTCCACCGGATCCTGACCACCATGGACCGCTTCGGGCTGCTGGCGGCCCGGCCCGCCGCCCGGCCCGCGCGCAACCCCGCCGCCGGGGCCCGGACCGCCCGGAAGGTGGCCACCGCCGGAGCCGTGTTGCTGCGCAACGAGGCCGGGACCCTGCCCCTGACCGGCGCCGCCGCCCGCTCGGTCGCGGTGATCGGCCCCACCGCCCAGGTGCCGTTCGTCGGCGGCGGCGGCAGCGCGCACGTGGTCCCCGACGGGGCGGCCGCCCCGCTCACCGCCATCCGGCAGCGGGCCGGGAACGGCTCCACCGTGCACCACGTCCTCGGCGAGGACCTGTACGGACGGCCGCTCCCCGCGAGCCTGCTGACCCCGGCCGCCGGCCTGGACGACCAGCGGGTGGCCGCCGGGCGGGAGTGGACGCACGCGGGCGAGTTCCGGCTGGCGGCGGACGACGAGTGGACCCTGATCGTCCACTACACCGGGCAGCGGCCCGTCGTGCGCCTCGACGGCGAGGAGCTGTTTCCCGTCCGGCAGGGCATGGCCGAGCACTTCGCCGGCGGACTGCTCGGCTCCGCACCCGACGGGATGGCCGTCCGCCGCCGCACCCTCGCCCTCAAGGCGGGCCCGCACCGGCTCACCGTGACCGCCCGGGGCGGGGACG
Source organism: Streptomyces sp. NPDC046308 (assembly GCF_055588065.1). Taxonomy (NCBI): domain Bacteria; kingdom Bacillati; phylum Actinomycetota; class Actinomycetes; order Kitasatosporales; family Streptomycetaceae; genus Streptomyces; species Streptomyces sp. NPDC046308. Next base: position 129,645 of record NZ_JBVJFB010000012.1, on the reverse strand, counting down.
CGGGCCAGCGCTTCCGGCTCCGGCACACCACCGGCGCGATCCGGGCCGCGGACCTCGCCGAAGCCGTGAAGGCCGCGAAGTCGGCCCACAGCGTGGTCCTCTTCGCCTACGAGGACGCCACCGAGGGCCGGGACCGGACCTCCCTGGCCCTGCCGGGCGGGCAGGAGCGGCTGATCGAGGCGGTGGCCGCCGCCAACCCCCGTACGACGGTGGTGCTCAACACCTCCTCCGCCACGACCATGCCCTGGCTCGCCCGGACCGGGGCGGTCCTCCAGATGTACTACCCGGGCCAGGAGGGCGCGGGTGCCACCGCCGACGTCCTCTTCGGCGACGTGGACCCGGGCGGCCGCCTCACCCAGACCTTCCCGGCCGACGAACGGGAGACCCCGGTCGGCGGCGACCCGCTGCGCTACCCGGGCGTGGGCGGCCGCCAGGAGTACGCCGAGGGCATCCACGTCGGCCACCGCTGGTACGACGCCCGGCGGGTGGAGCCGCTGTTCCCCTTCGGACACGGGCTCTCGTACACGACCTGGCACTACGAGAAGCTCACGGTCCGGCCGGAGCGCGGCGGGCTGCGCGCGGAGTTCACCGTCCGCAACACCGGCCGCCGCAAGGGCACCGAGGTGGCCCAGGTGTACGTCGGCCCGTCCCCGGAGCTGCAGCTCGACCAGCCGGTGCGCGCACTGGCCGGCTACCGGCGGCTCACCCTGGCGCCCGGCGAGGCGCAGCGCGTCACCGTCGACGTCGACGCCCGGACGCTGTCCTCCTGGGACCCGGAGCGGCACGCGTGGGTGCTCGGTTCCGGCCGTCGGGAGGTGTTCGCGGGCCGTTCCTCCCGCGAGCTGCCGCTGAAGTCAAGGGTGGTGGTGGGGAGCCGATAGGCTGCCCGTTCGGCGTGTCACAGGGGGCGCCGGGTCGACACGGGAGGACGTACCGGTGCACATCCAGGAATGGCTGGAGACGATTCCGGCGGTCAGCATCTATCTCCTGGTGGGTCTGGTCATCGGGCTGGAGAGCCTCGGCATTCCGCTGCCGGGCGAGATCATCCTGGTCAGCTCGGCGCTGCTGGCCTCACAGCACGGCGAGATCGACCCCGTGATCCTGGGGCTCTGCGCGATCACCGGCGCGATCGTGGGTGACTCGATCGGCTACGCGATCGGCCGCCGGGGCGGCAAGCCGCTGCTGGAGAAGCTGGGACGGCGCTTCCCCAAGCACTTCGGCCCCCAGCAGGTGGCGCTGGCGGAACGCTCCTTCGAGAAGTGGGGCATGTGGGCCGTCTTTTTCGGGCGGTTCGTGGCGCTGCTGCGGATCTTCGCCGGGCCGCTCGCGGGCGTGCTGCACATGCCGTACTGGCGCTTCCTCGTCGCCAACGTCCTCGGCGGGATCCTCTGGGCGGGCGGCACCACGGCCGTCATCTACACGGTCGGCATCGTCGCCGAGCCGTGGCTGAAGCGGTTCTCCTGGCTGGCCCTGGGCCTCGCCGTGCTGTTCGGCCTCGTGGTGACCCTGGTGGTGCGCAGCCGGATGAAGAAGGCGGCCGCCGAGGCGGGCGCGGGCGGGGCCGGGATCCCCGCCCAGTCGGAGGCCCGGGCGACGGTCGGCGAGTGACGGTCGACGGGTGACGGTCGACGAGTGACGGTCGACGAGTGACGGCGGCGGAGCGCCCGGCGCCGGACTGGTCGGCCGAGGGCAGGGAAGACCACTACCACCCGCTGGCGAACGGGCTCGGACGCGCCGCCGAAGCCGGGGACACGGACCTGGTGCGGCGCCTCCTGGCCGAGGGAGCCGATGTCGACGAATGGGTCCAGGGCGGCCGCAGGGCGCTGGACTTGGCGGTGTGCGCGGGGCACGCGGACACCGTGCGGCTGCTCCTCGCCGCGGGCGCCGACCCCCGGCACGTCGCCGGGCCGTACGACGAGTCGGGGCTGGTGTCGCTGGCGGCGATGAGGGGGCACACGGACGTCGTACGGGCGCTCCTCGACGCGGGCGCCGGCCCGAATGGTCCGGACGGGAAGCTCCACCACGTGCCGCTGGTCCTCGGGGCCACCACCGTGGAGGGCGGATACCCGGAAACCGTGGATCTCCTGCTGGAGCGGGGCGCTGACATCGAGGGGCGGATGAAGGGCCGTACCGCCCTCGACTGGGCGGCCGCCTGTGGATACCCCGCGATGGTGGCGCAGCTGCTCGCGCGCGGCGCAGCGGTCACGAAGCAGACCGTGCCCGGCGCGATGGCGGGCCGCCCGCGTACGTCAACGCGGCGAGGTGCGGTGCCGGGCGTCGCAACCCGGTGAACCTTGCCGGTCGCAGCACTAGCCCTCCGGGGTGACCGAGGCGCGGTGCTGCTTGGCCAGCTCCACGTACATCAGCGCGTTGATCCGGATGTGCTCGCGCTCCTCCTCGGACAGCTCGCGGCGCACCTTGGCCGGGACGCCCGCCACCAGCGAGCCGGGCGGCACGACCATGCCCTGCGGTACCAGCGCCTGCGCGGCGACCAGCGAACCGGCGCCGATGACCGCGCCGTTCAGCACGGTCGCGCCCATGCCGATCAGGCAGTCGTCCTCGACGGTGCAGCCGTGCACGACGGCGTTGTGGCCGATGGAGACCCGCTCGCCGATCGAGACCGGGAAGCCCGGGTCCACGTGGACCGTGCAGTTGTCCTGCAGATTGCTGTCGGCGCCGAACGTGATGGGGCCGCAATCGGCGCGCAGCACCGCCGAGTACCAGATGCTCGCGCCGGCGGCGAGGGTGACGTCGCCGACCACGACCGAGGTGGGCGCGGTGAAGGCCGTCGGGTCGATGTCCGGGTTCTTGCCGCCGACACCCGCCACGAGTGCCTGGGCCGCCTGGTGCGTCATGTTCTCTTCCTCTGCCGTCTGGATGTCGCCGGGGTGCCGCGCCAACAGCACCGTAGGGCACGGGGTCCGGCGGACCGGCGATGGGGTGAAGATCACAGGATGGGGGTCCGGACGACCGCCGCCCGGCGCATTACCGTGGCCGGGTGCCGAAAAAGCAGAACACGTTCTCATCTCTGGCGGCCCTGCGCCGCCGGCTGGCGAGCCGCGCGGTCCACACCGGCTGGCGCTGGATGCAGCGGGCCGGCGCTGTCACCGCGCAGACCCCCGGGCCCCTGCGGTTCGGGGCGATCGGTGACGGCACCCGGCTCGCCTTCCCGCAGGGCACGATCTTCGGCGAGGCATGGATCCGCCTCGGCGGGCACTGCATCATCGGCGAGCAGGTCACGCTGACCGCAGGGATGATGCCGGACCTCGACCTGGGCACGGAGCCGATGCTGGTGCTCGGCGACGGGGTCGTCATCGGCCGGGGCAGCCATGTCATCGCCGACGCCCGGATCGCCATAGGGTCGAACACCTTCTGCGGTCCCGGGGTCTACATCACGTCCACGAACCACAGCTACGACGATCCGCACGAGCCCGTCGGCCGGCAGTGGCCGCGCAGCGCGCCCGTGGAGATCGGCCCGGGGTGCTGGCTCGGCACCGGCGCGGTGATCCTCCCGGGCGCGCGGCTGGGCCGCAACGTCGTGGTGGCCGCGGGGGCCGTCGTACGGGGCGAGGTGCCGGACCACGCCGTGGTGGCGGGCGCGCCGGCGCGCATCGTACGGCGCTGGGAGCCGGAGACGGGCTGGCAGCCGCCGCTGCGCACGCCGGCGCCGGTGCCGATCCCGGACGGGATGACCCCGGAGCAGCTGCGCGGACTGGCCCGGCTGGCCGAGGCGGAACAGGCGCGGGTCGAGACCGCCTAGTGCTGTGACCGGCAAACCTTGCCGGTCACAGCACTAGCAGGTGTGCTGTCCGGGGCCTGTCAGCCCGCGGCCAGGAGGACCGTTCCCGCCAGGGCCAGGCCGGCGCCCGCCGCCTGGATGCCGCGCAGCCGTTCCTTGAGCACGGCGAAGGCGGCGAGCGCGGTGACCACCGGGTAGAGAGAGGACAGGACGGCGGCCAGCGTGACCGGGCCGCTCTGGGCGGCGAGGGAGTACGTGCCGTTCGCCGCGACGTCCGCGAGGCCGACGAAGGCCAGGGCGGGCAGCAGCCCCCACAGGATCCGCGGGCCGGTGCCCGCCGGCAGGGCCGGGACGCCGCGCCGGGACTGCGCCCACAGGGCGGCGCCGCCGACGGCGACGTTGGTGACCCGCTGGACGAACAGTGCGAGGAACAGCCCGGTGAGGGTGGTGGACGCCTGCGCGATCAGGGCCATCACCGCGCCGAACCCGAAGGCCGCGACCAGGGTGAGGACGACGGCCCGCCGCTGGACGGGCGCGCCGCGCAGCTCCGGGCCGCCCGCGAGGACGATGCCGACGACGGCCACCGCGATGCCCGCGAACTGGCCGAGGCCGGGCCGCTCGCCCAGGACCAGACCCGCGGTGACGGGCACGACCACGCCGAGGGAGCCCAGCGGGGAGACCACGCCCATCGGGCCGAGGGCCAGCGCCTTGTAGAAGCTGAGCATCGCGACCGGCCCGACCACACCGGCGCCGACCGCGAACCACAGCTGCGGTCCGGCCTCCCGCCAGGCGCCGGTGCCGAGGACCACCGCGCCGAGGACGAGGACGGCGACGATCTGCGAGACGACGACCACCGTGAGCGCCGGTATCCGGCGGGTCAGCAGCCCGCCGCCGAAGTCGGCGAGGCCCCACAGCACGGCTGTGGCCAGGGCGAAAAGGGCGGTCATGCGGGGCCTCGCAGTACAGTGTGGTGAACGGTGTAGTGCAGCATCGAATACACGGCACGGTAGTTCAGCCTACTGGACCGTGTCATCCACTATGTTGGACGAAATGGAGTGGGGGGTCCGTGTCCGATCTTGAAGAGCTCACCCAGGCGCTCGCCCGCAACCTCAAGCGGTGGCGCGGGGAGCGCGGCTTCACCCTGGACGGGCTGGCGGCCCGGGCGGGCGTGAGCCGCGGGATGATCATCCAGATCGAGCAGGCCCGTACGAATCCCAGCGTCGGGACCACGGTCAAACTGGCCGACGCCCTCGGCGTCAGCATCACCACGCTGCTGGACCACGACCGCACCCCGCAGGTGCGCGTGGTGCTGCCAGGGCAGGGGGTGCGGATGTGGTCGTCCCAGGCGGGCAGCGCCGCGAGCATGCTGCTGGGCGACGACCGGCGCGGTCCGGTGGAGATGTGGATCTACCGCCTGGAGCCCGGGGACGGGACCGCCTCGGACCCGCACCCGGCCGGCACCTTCGAGATGCTGCACGTCACGGAGGGGGAGCTGACGCTCGAGGTGGACGGGGAGCGGTACGCGGTCCCTGCGGGCGGAGCCGTCTCCTTCGAGGCGAACCTCCCGCACGCCTACCGCAACGAGGGACCCGGGCCGATGGAGATGACGATGGCCGTCTCCATCCCGCCCGTCCGTCCGGCCGGAGCCTAGTGCTGTGACCGGAAAGGTGCACCGGGTTGGCAAACCCGCCCGGCCACAGCACTAGAGCGCCGGGATCTCGATCGCCGGGCAGCGGTCCATGACCATGCTCAGCCCGGCCGCGCGCGTGCGCTCGAAGGCGGCCTCGTCGATCACGCCGAGCTGGAACCAGACGGCCTCGGCGCCGATGGCGGCCGCCTGGTCGGCCACCGGCCCGGCCAGCTCGCTGTTCACGAAGACGTCGACGACGTCCACCTGGAAGGGGATCTCCGCCAGCGAGGCGTACCCGGGCTCGCCGTGCACAGTCTCGGCCTTGGGGTGTACCGGGATCACGCGCTTGCCGAACCGCTGGAGCACGCGCGCCACCCCGTAGGCCGCCCGGTCCCGGTTGTTCGAAAGGCCCACCACCGCCCAGGTGTCGCCGAGCTCGGTGAGGATCTTGCGGATGGTTGCCGGGTCGCCGTACACGGGCGCCGCCTCCTGTGGTTCTCGTCCGTCGTTCGCGTCTGCTGCCGTTGCCGTTCAGCCTGATCAACCGAAAGGACACATGTCCGATTCCCCGTAGGGTGGAGCGGTGAAGGCAGACCAGTACGCGACGGTGGCCCGCGAGGGCGTGCACGAGTCCGAGATCAACCGCTCGCGGTTCCTGTGCTCGCTCGCGCCCGCCGCGACCGAGCAGGAGGCGCAGGAGTTCGTCGCACGCATCCGCAAGGAACACCCCACCGCCACGCACAACTGCTTCGCCTACGTGATCGGGGCCGACGCCTCCGTCCAGAAGGCCAGCGACGACGGCGAGCCCGGCGGCACCGCCGGGGTCCCCATGCTGCAGATGCTCATGCGCCGCGACATCCGCTACGCCGTCGCCGTGGTCACCCGCTACTACGGCGGCGTGAAACTCGGCGCCGGCGGTCTGATCCGGGCCTACGGCGGAGCCGTCGGCGAGGCCCTCGACGAGCTCGGCACCGTCACCCGGCGCCGCTACCGGCTGGCCACCGTCACCGTCGACCACCAGCGGGCCGGCAAGACCCAGAACGACCTGCGCGCCACCGGCCGGACCGTGGTGGACCTGCGCTACGGCTCCGCGGTGGAGATCGAGGTCGCCCTCCCGGAGGCGGACCTGCCCGCCTTCGAGGCCTGGCTCGCCGACAGCACGGCGGGTACCGCCGGCCTCACCCTCGGCGGAGAGACGTACGCGCCCTGAGCGCCCCCGGGGACGGGTTAGCGTAGAGGGGTTCAGCGAGCGGGAGACGACCAGGGGGAGACGGCATGCGCGGCGGGGCCGGCGAGTGAAGTTCCTGCACACCTCGGACTGGCACCTCGGCCGGGCCTTCCACCGGGTGAACCTGCTCGGCGCCCAGGCCGCCTTCGTCGACCACCTCGTCGAGACCGTCCGCGAGCGCGAGGTCGACGCCGTCCTCGTCGCCGGTGACGTCTACGACCGGGCCGTGCCCCCGCTGCCCGCCGTCGAGTTGTTCGACCGGACCCTGCACCGGCTCGCCGACCTGGGCGTGCCCACCGTGATGATCTCCGGCAACCACGACTCCGCGCGCCGGCTCGGCGTCGGCGCCGGACTGATCGACCGGGCCGGGATCCACCTGCGGACCGACCCGGCCGGCTGCGCCCACCCCGTCGTCCTGGCCGACGCGCACGGCGAGGTGGCGCTCTACGGCCTGCCCTACCTGGAACCGGCCCTGGTGAAGGACCAGTTCAGCGCGGACAAGGTCAGCCACGAGGCGGTGCTGGGCGCGGCCATGGACCGGATCCGGGCCGACCTGGCCGCCCGCGCGCCCGGCACCCGCTCCGTCGTCCTGGCACACGCCTTCGTCACCGGCGGACAGGCCAGCGACAGCGAGCGCGACATCACCGTCGGCGGGGTCGAGGCCGTGCCCGCCTCCGTCTTCGACGGAGTGGACTACGCCGCCCTCGGCCACCTCCACGGCTGCCAGACGATCAACGAACGGGTCCGCTACTCCGGTTCCCCGCTCGCCTACTCCTTCTCGGAAGTCCACCACCGCAAGACCATGTGGCTGATCGAACTGGGCGCGAACGGGGAGATCGCCGGCGCCGAGCGGATCGACACCCCCGTACCCCGCCCGCTCGCACGGCTGCGCGGACGCCTCGACGACCTGCTGGCGGATCCGGCGCACGCGGTGCACGAGGACGCCTGGGTCGAGGCCACCCTCACCGACCCGGTACGCCCCGACGACCCCATGGCCCGGCTCGCCGCCCGCTTCCCGCACACCCTCAGCCTCGCCTTCGACCCCGAGGGCCGCGAGGAGGAGGCCGGCTCCTCCTACGCCCAGCGGCTGCGCGGCCGCAGCGACCAGGAGATCGCCGAGGACTTCGTCGCCCACGTGCGCGGCGGCGGCCGGGCCGACGAGGCCGAACGGGCCGTCCTCCAGGGCGCCTTCGACGACGTACGGGCCGACGACAGCCGTCAGGAGACCCACCGATGAGGCTGCACCGGCTCGCCGTCACCGCCTTCGGGCCCTTCGCCGAGCCCCAGGAGATCGACTTCGACGCCCTGTCCGCCGCCGGGATCTTCCTGCTCCACGGGCCCACCGGAGCGGGCAAGACCTCCGTCCTCGACGCCGTCTGCTACGCGCTCTACGGATCCGTGCCCGGCCCCCGCCAGGCCCCCGGCACCAGCCTGCGCAGCGACCACGCCGCCGCCGGGACCCCCACCGAGGTCACCCTCGAACTCACCGCGGGCGGCCGCCGCCTGGAGATCACCCGCCGCCCCGAGCAGGAGCGCCCGAAGAAGCGCGGCACCGGCACCACCAAGGACAAGGCCCAGAGCCGGCTGCGCGAGCACACCGGCGAGGGCTGGGAACCGCTCAGCCGCTCCCACCAGGAGATCGGCGAGGAGATCGAGCAGCTGCTCGGCATGAGCCGCGAGCAGTTCTGCCAGGTCGTCCTGCTGCCGCAGGGGGAGTTCGCGAAGTTCCTGCGGGCCGACGAGGCCGCCCGCGGCCGGCTCCTCGGCCGCCTCTTCGACACCCGCCGCTTCGCCGCCGTCGAGGCACTCCTCGGGGAGCGCCGCCGGGCCGCCGAGGCCAAGGTCCGGGCCGGCGACGAGAAAGTGCTGCACACCGCGCAGCGGCTCGCCCAGGCCGCCGGGGACAGCGCCGACCTGCGGGCCTGGCCGCTGCCCGGACACCAGCCCGGGGATCCCGGGCTCGCCGAAGCGGTCCGGGCCTGGGCGGCCGTCGCCCGCTGCTCGGCCCGGGAACGGCTGGACGTCGCCGAGTACGCGCTCGCGGCCGTCGAGAGCCGCCACCACGCCGCCCGGCGGGCCGCCGAGGACGCGCGCGAGCTCGACCGGCTCCAGCGCCGGCACGCGGAGACCGTCCGCCGGGCCGCCCTGCTCGCCGAGGCGGAGCCCGAGCGGCAGCGGGTGCGCGAGCTGCTGGACCGGGCCCGGCGCGGAGCCCTGGTCGCGCCCGCCCTGGAACTGCGCGGCGCCGCCTCCGCCGCCCACCTCGCCGCCGCGCACGCGGAGGCGGCCGCCCGCGCGGAACTCCCGCCGCAGCTGAAGGAGGCGGGCACCGAACAGCTGGCCGCCGTGGAACAGCGGCTGCGTGAGGACCTCGGCGCGCTCGGCGCCGCCCACCGGGCCGAACAGCGCAGCTCCGAGATCGGCCGCGAGCGCGCCGACCTGGAACGGGAGTCCCGGGCCGCCGAGGAACAGCACCAGGAGTCCGCCGAGTGGCTGGAGCGCTGGGAGGCGACCCGGGCCGCCCTGCAGGAGCGCGTGGACGCCGCCCAGCAGGCCGCCACCCTCGCCGAACAGCTCGCGGGCCGGCTGGAACCGGCCCGGATGCACCTCAACGCCGCCCGCCGCAGGGACGAGCTCGCCGCGGACGCGGACCGCGCCGAGGCCGAACTGCTCACCCTGCGCGAGGAGTCGGCCGCCGCCCGGGAGCGCTGGCTGGAGCTCAAGGAGGCCCGGCTGCGCGGGATCGCCGCCGAACTCGCCGAAGCCCTGGTGGCGGGGGAGGCCTGCACCGTGTGCGGGTCCGCGGAACACCCCGCTCCGGCCCGCCCGGCCCCCGGCCACGTGGACCGCGCCGCCGAGGACGCCGCCCACGGCCTCTTCGAGCGGGCCGAACAGGCCCGGGCCTCCGTCGAACGCCGGCTCGCCGCCGCCCGGGAGGCCCGCGCCGAGGCCGCGGCCGCCGCCGGCGACGCCACCACCGCCGAACTCCTCGCCCTCACCTCGGACCTGAGCGCCCGGCACGCCGCCGCCCACGCCGCGGCCGCCGGACTGCACTCCGCCCGCGAGCGGCTCGCCCGCGCCGAACGGGAGCACGCCGCGCGCAGCTCCGAGCGGCAGGGCGCCGAGACCCGGGCCGCCGCCCGGGCCTCCCGCCGCGAGGCCCTGGACCGGGAACAGGCCGCCCTGGAGGCCGAACTGACCCTCGTACGGGACGGCGCGCCCACCGTCGCGGCCCGCGCCCGCACCCTGGAGGACCGGGTCCGGATGGTCTCGTCCGCCGCCGTGGCGCTGCGCCGCGCCGAGGGCACCGCGGCCCGTCTGAAGGAGGCCGACGACCAGCTCGCCGACGCCGCTTTCAAGGCCGGCTTCGACACCATCGAGGCCGCCGCCGACGCGGTGCTCCCCGAGTACGAACGCACCGCGCTCCAACACCGGCTGGACGCCTGGCAGACGGAGGAGGCCCTCCTCGCGGACCGCCGCCGCGAGACCGGCGCCGCCGAAGCGGCGGCGCTGCCCCCGGCCGAACCGGAGCGGGCCGAGGCGTACGCCGCCCAGGCCGCGGCAAGGCTCCGTACGGCGGGGTCGGCCGCCGACGCGGCCCGGGAGCGCTGCGCGGAGCTGGACCGCCTCTCCCGGCAGGCCGAGCAGGAACTGCGCGCGCTGGGCCCGCTGCGGGAGGCCTACGACCGCGTCGCCCGGCTGGCCGGACTCACCGCGGGCACCTCCGCCGACAACGAGCGCAAGATGCGGCTGGAGGCGTACGTGCTGGCGGCCCGCCTGGAGCAGGTGGCCGCCGCCGCGACGGTACGGCTGCTGCGCATGTCCGGCGGCCGCTACACCCTGGTCCACTCCGACGCGCGGGCGGGCGGACGCGGGCGTTCCGGCCTCGGCCTGCACGTGGTCGACGCCTGGACCGGCAGCGAGCGGGACACCGCCACCCTGTCCGGCGGCGAGACCTTCTTCGCCTCGCTCGCCCTCGCGCTGGGCCTCGCCGACGTGGTCACCGACGAGGCGGGCGGCGTGCGCCTCGACACCCTCTTCATCGACGAGGGCTTCGGCAGCCTCGACGACCAGGCGCTGGACGAGGTGCTCGACGTACTGGACTCGCTGCGCGAGCGCGACCGCAGCGTCGGCATCGTCAGCCACGTCGCCGACCTGCGGACCCGGGTCCAGGCCCAGTTGGAGATCGTCAAGCAGCGCGGCGGCTCCGTCGTGCGCCACCGCACGGCGGCGCTCACGGACTGAGGGGCCTCCTGGGCAGCGGCGAGGAGTAGACGATGCTCGTCGTGACCGGACCGAGGCCGGCGATCCGGCCCGTCACCTCCTCCAGGTGCCCCATCGAGCGGGCCGCGACCTTGAGCACGAAGCAGTCGTCCCCCGTGACGTGGTGGGCCTCCAGGATCTCGGAGGTGGCGTCCAGGAAGTCGTGGAACGGCTTGTAGTTGCCGTGCGGATAGCGCAGCCGCACCAGGGCGAGGATCGACTTGCCGAGCTTGTCCGGGTCCACCACCGCCGTGTAGCCGGTGATGATGCCGGTCTCCTCCAGCCGGCGGACCCGCTCGGTGACCGCGCTCGCGGACATGGACACGGACCGGGCGAGCTCGGTGAAACTGGCGCGGCCGTCCCGCTGGAGGGCTTCGAGGATGCGCCAGTCGGTGGCGTCAGGGGAATAGTCGGTCATGGCGCAGGTGTAGCAGGGGATTCCCCGGCAGGACAAGGAAAAGGCCGGGGAAAGTCACTTCCGAGAAGTGATCAACAAATCGTAGATTTCTTGCCATGACGACGACGCAGAACACCGCCACCGCCCCCGCCACCGCCAACCCCGTGCTCCGGGTGCCCCCGGCCTCCCCGGCCGCGGCCGCCGCGTACTTCGCCGCGAGCCTGGCCTTCCACGCGGACGTCTCGGACGTCGCGAGCGCCTTCAAGGCCCACCGGGAACAGGGCGTCGAGCTCGGCTTCCAGCTCATCGACTCCCGCTCCACCCCGTCCTGGGACCAGGCCCACGTGCCCGGAGCCATCCACCTGCCGACCGCCCTCATCCCCGAGCAGGCCGAGCGGCTCCTCGACAAGAGCGTCCCCGTGGTGACGTACTGCTGGGGCCCCGGCTGCAACGGCGGCACCCGCTCCGCCCTCGCCCTCGCCGAACTCGGCTTCCAGGTCAAGGAGATGCTCGGCGGCATCGAGTACTGGATCCGCGAGGGCTTCGAGGTCGAGACCTGGCAGGGCAGCGAGCAGCGTGCCGAGGCCGACCCGCTGACCGCGCCCACCGACTCGGACGACTGCGGCTGCTGACGTGAGCGCCTTACGAGGCGTACGCGGCCTACGCGGCCTACGCGGCCTACGCGGCCTACGCGGACGGGCCGCTCGTCCCCCGGGGGAGACGAGCGGCCCGTCCGTCGTTCGCGGCGGACCGCACGAGCCGCGCCGTCAGAGCTTCGACAGCTCGTCCACCAGGTCGTCCAGCCCCAGCGAGCCCTGCGACAGCGCCGCCATGTGCCAGGCCTTCAGGTCGAAGGACGCGCCGTGCGCGGCCCGCGCGTTCTCCCGGCCCAGCAGCCAGGCGCGCTCGCCCAGCTTGTAGCCGATCGCCTGCCCCGGCATCGACAGGTAGCGGGTCAGCTCGCTCTCGATGAAGTCCGCCGGCCGGCCGCTGTGCAGGCCGAAGAACTCCTGAGCCAGGTCGACCGTCCAGTTCTCGCCCGGGTGGAACGGCGAGTCGTCCGGGATCCGCAGCCCCACGTGCATGCCGATGTCCACGATGACGCGCGCGGCGCGCATCATCTGGCAGTCCAGGTAACCCAGGCGCTGCTCGGCGTCCTTGAGGTAGCCCAGTTCGTCCATCAGCCGCTCCGCGTACAGGGCCCAGCCCTCGCAGTTGGCGCTGACCCAGCCGACGGTGGCCTGGTAGCGGGAGAGCTGGTCCGCCACGTGCGTCCACTGCGCGAGCTGCAGGTGGTGGCCCGGCACGCCCTCGTGGTACCAGGTGGAGACCAGGTCGTAGACCGGGAAGCGGGTCTGGCCCATGGTGGGCAGCCAGGTACGGCCCGGGCGGGAGAAGTCCTCCGAGGGGGAGGAGTAGTACGGGGCCGCGGGGCCGCCCGGCGGGGCGATCCGGGACTCCACCTTGCGCACCCGCTCGGCGAGTTCGAAGTGGGTGCCGTCGAGGTTCTCGATGGCCTCGTCCATCAGGCCCTGCAGCCAGGCCTGGACCTCGTCCACGCCCTCGATGTGGGTGCCGTGCTCGTCCAGGTGCTTCAGCGCCTCCCAGGGGCCGACGCCCGGGAGGATCTTGGCGGCCTCGGTCTTCATCTCGGCGAGCAGCCGGTGGTACTCCGCCCAGCCGTAGGCGTAGGCCTCGTCCAGGTCGAGGTCCGTGCCGTTGAAGTACCGCGACCAGCGGGCGTAGCGCTCGCGGCCGACCGTGTCCGGCTTGTCCTGGACGGCCGGGGCGTACACCGCGCTCAGCCAGTCGCGCAGCTCGACGACGGCGGCGGTGGCGCCGGCGGCGGCCGCGTCCAGCTCGGCGCGCAGGGCGTCCGGGCCGGCGGAGACGAACTCCTGGAAGAAGGCACCGCCCTCGCCACCCTCACCGCCCTCGCCGGGCTCACCGGCCCATGCGCCGAGCTGGCCGATCAGGGTCGTGGTGGCGCGCGGGCCGCCGTACAGGCCGCGCTCCAGGCCGAGCTGCAGGCTCTCGCGGTAACCGGCGAAGGCGGCCGGGACGGCGCGCAGGCGCTCGGCGATCGCCGCCCAGTCCTCCTCGGTGTCGGAGGGCGTCAGGGTGAAGACCTCGCGGACTTCGTGCGCGGGACCGTGGATGTTGCTGACGGCGCACAGGTGCTCGTCGGCCTCGTGGACGGCGAGCTCGGCGGTGAGGCGCTCGCGCAGCAGACGGGCGCAGCGGCGCTCGGCGTCGGCCTCGGCACCCGGCAGCGCCTCGGCGGCCTCGAGGCGGGCGAGCGTGTCGCGGGCCAGCTCGGCGACGGCCGCGCGACCCGCCGGCGAGAAGTCCGGAAGCTTGGTGGAACTCGCGGCGACACCGAGGTAGGTGCCCGTGATCGGGTCGAGGGCGATGAGGGCATCGACGTACGCGTCGGCCACCTGGCGGGGCAGTTGGGGTGCGCTGCCGTTCTGGAGGATCTCTGACATGCGGCCATCTTCGTACGAGGGACGTGCTCCCGTCATCACAGATTGCCATCGGCCTTCCGACGTGCACCGGGGCCGGCCGTCCGGTTGCTGGTCGTCCCGTTCCGGGCGGTTCGTACGGGCTTACGGCGATCCGGCCCGGACCCGGCGAGACCGGCCCGCGGCGGTCCGCGGGCCGGTTGGGGCCGGATCGGGCTGGTCTGGGCTGGTCTTGGTTGGCTTTGGTTGGTCGGGGCCGACTCGGGGTGACGGGGCTTCAGCGCGGGCGGCGCGCGGCGGCCTGCTGGTCGCGCGGCAGCTCGTACGGCAGCTCGCGGGGGAGCTCGTAGGGCGGGCGCGCGCTGACCGGGGTGGCGTCGAGCCGGGCGGTGATCACCAGGGTGCCCTCCTCGATCTGGTAGTCGAGGGGGAGGCCGAGGCCGCGCATGGCGGCGACCATGCCGGTGTTGGCGGCCTGCGTGACGGCGTACACGCTGTCGCAGCCGGCCTCGACAGCCATCGCGATGAGCCGGCGCAGCAGCTCCGAGCCGATGCCGCGGCGCTGCCAGTCGTCCTCGATGAGCAGGGCGACCTCGGTCTCGTCGCCGTCCCACAGCAGGTGGCCGAGGGCGACGAGCTTCCCGGAGGCGGTGGTGGCGGCGAGGGTGCGGCCGAAGCGGGGGCTCAGCAGGTGGCCGAGGTAGCGGTCGGCGTCGGCGACCGGCCCGTGGTAGCGCAGCCCGAGGGTGCGCTCGGAGCAGCGGTCGTGCATGGCGCGGGCCGCCGCCTGGTCGGAGCCGTCGGCGCGGCGCACGGTGATCTCGTTGCCCTCGGGCAGGGTCAGCACGTCCTGGCTGCGCGGGACGCGGGGACCGAGCCGGGCGTCGAGCTCGACCAGGGCGCGGGCCCGGGCGAACTCGGTCGGGGTGAAGGGCAGGTAGGGCCGCTCCACGGTGATCGCGCCGCCCGAGGGGTCGCGCAGCCGCATGACGGTGGCCTCCAGGACCCCTTCGACGGGCGCGTCCGCGCCGAGGTTGGGGCGGCCGGAGAGGGTGGTCGCCGGGATCGAGTGGATGGTGCAGCGGCCGAGGAGCTGGCGCAGTGCGAGCGGGAGCTCGGCGGCGTCGAGGGCGGTGCGGGTGGCCAGACCCAGGACGCGCGTCGGGGTGTCGACGAGGTCGTGCGCGTCGGCGCGCTCGATCCAGGTGCTGTGGCCGCCGGCCCCGGAGATGGCGCGGGTCAGCTCGGCGGAGGCCAGCTGCTGAGGGGCGCGCAGCAGGAACTCGTCGACCGTGCCGCCCTCGGGCAGCGGGTGCGTCTGGAGGGTCAGGATGTCGACGCCGCTGCGGGCGAGCGCGGTGCAGACGGCCGCCAGGGAGCCGGGCTCGTCCCGTACGGTCGTGCGCATCCGCCACAGGCTGGCGGTCGCCGTCGCGGTCGGACCGGAGGCCGCGGCCGGGGCCGGCGTCGGATCACCGGGCGCTGTGCTCTGCGGCGGCGGCGCATGGCTGTGCCGCCGCGCCCACCAGGTGTGGAACGCCGCGGTCACCAGGAGTGCGACGGCCGAGGCGACCAGGAGGATCGGGCCCCTCGGGCCGTGCGCTACGAGATTGGCGATGGCGTCGGCGACCGCGACCGCGCAGAACAGGGCGGCGAGTTCGACGAGGTCGCGGCGCCAGTGGTGGCGGTGGGGACGCTGGGCGGAGGCGAGGCTACGGTCAGTCATGCACACCACTGTGGCTCAGGGGTGTTGCGTGATCACGAACGATCTGTGACCGACTGGTTAAGTGTCCATCTGGCCGATTTCATCCAGTTTTCCGAGCCATTTCCGGAAACGAGCGTGGGGGCCCCGGCGCCGTGCCTCCGGGCCGCGCCTCCGGGCCGCGCCGCGCGCCCCCGGACCCCGCGCCCTACTGGCCCACGCGGCCGGGCTGGAGCGTCCTGGTGAACAGGACGCCGCCGCCCTGGCGGCGCAGCCGGACCGTGAGCTCCCCGCTGCCGCCGTCGATGTCGACCTCGCCGTAGTACGGAGGGTTCTCCGACGGCGACATGTTGGCGAAGGGGGCCGACTGGACGTACGCCGTCTCCGGGCCGAAGGTGGCGTCGAGCCGCCCGGCCGGGAAGCCGCCGGCGCCGATCGGGCCGGACACGAACTCCCAGAACGGCGCGAAGTCGGTGAAGGCGGCCCGTTCGGGCGCGTAGTGGTTCGCGGCGGTGTAGTGCACGTCGGCGGTGAGCCAGATGGTGCCGGTGATGCGCTGGTGCTTGATGTGGCGCAGGAGTTCGGCGATCTGGAGCTCGCGACCCAGCGGAGCGCCCGGGTCGCCCTGGGCGACCGCCTCGAAGTTCGCGGCCCCGTCGGGGACGACGATGCCGAGCGGCATGTCGGCGGCGATGACCTTCCAGGTGGCGCGGGAGCGGGAGAGCTCGCGCTTGACCCAGGCCAGCTGTTCTGGGCCGAGGATGCCGATGGGGTCCTCGGCTTGGGTGCCGGGGGAGTTGGCGTTCCGGTACGTGCGCATGTCGAGCACGAAGACGTCGAGCAGCGGGCCGTACCGCATCACCCGGTACATCCGGCCCTCGGCGCGGCCGCCGCGCAGGTCGGTGACGGGGAAGTACTCGCCGAAGGCCCGACGGGCGCGGGCGGCGAGGGTGTCGGCCTCCTTGACGGTGTAGCGGGGGTCGTCGATCAGCTGGCCCGGGTACCAGTTGTTGCGGACCTCGTGGTCGTCCCACTGCGCGAGGACGGGGACCTGGGCGTTGAAGGCGGTGAGGTTGCGATCGAGCAGGTTGTAGCGGAAGTTCCCGCGGAACTCGGCGAGCGTCTCGGCGACCTTCGCCTTCTCCTCCGTGGTCACGTTGCGCCAGAGGCTGCCGTCTCGCAGGGGCACGGACTCCTTGATCGGCCCGTCGGCGTAGATCGTGTCCCCGCTGAAGAGGAAGAAGTCGGGGTTGCGCAGCCGCATTTCGTCGAAGACGCGGTAGCCGCCGAGGTCGGGGTTGATGCCCCAGCCCTGGCCCGCCAGGTCTCCCGACCACAGGAAGCGCACGCCGTGGCGGCGGGAGACGGGGGTGGTGCGGAAGGTGCCGTGGACCGGCTCGGCGGTGCGGCGAGGGTCGTCGGGGTCCGCCAGGACGACGCGGTAGTGGATCTGCTGCCCGGGCGGGAGGTCGCGCAGGACGGTGGTCCCGGTGAAGTCGCTCGACGGGCCGAGCAGCGGACCGCGGTGGCGGCGTACGGCGTAGCGGAACGCCTCGCTCGGGGAGGTCTCGACGTACATCCGCGCGAGGCGGTCGGCACGGGTCCAGACGGTGGCCGAGTGGGCGGTGATCTCGCCGGACTGGACGCCCCAGAGCGCCTTCGGCCGGCCGGAGCGGGCGAAGGCGGGGGCGGCCAGAGCCGGAGCGGCGAACAGCGCGGAGGACAGGGCGAGGGAACCCCCGATGAGGGTCCGTCGGGTGTGCGGCATCGATGCCATCGGTGGGTCTCCAGGGGCCGGCGAGGACGGGTCGGACCAGCGTGCCGTCGCACCCCGGCCCGGCCGCGTCGCCCACGCGAACCTCGGATGAACAGCCGTCAGCCGCTCATCCGTTCAGCCGCCCGGTACTTCGTCCCGTACGTCGCCCGGTCCTTCGGGAGGCGCTGCGGGTGGTCGTTCGGGCAGCCGCCGGGGCAGTCACCCGGGCAGTCGTTCAGGCCGGCACGAAGCTGGCGCGGCGGGCCGTGTCCAGGATCACCCGGGAGACGAGCGCCGGATCGTCGTTCATCGGGACGTGACCGCAGCCCGGGAGCCGGACCAGCCGGGCGCCCGGGACGGTGTGCTTGGCGCGCACGCCCTGGCGGCGCAGCAGCAGCCGGTCGCGCGTGCCCCAGGCGATGGTGACCGGCAGACCGGGCACGTCGTCGGTGAACCGTACGGAACCGCCGGCGGCCAGGGTCTCCTCGAAACCGGTGGCATCGCGCAGGGCGAGTGTCTCGGCGACCACGGCCTCGGGCGAACGGCGGGCCGGGCGGGCGTAGATGGTGCCGGTGAGCGCGGCACGGCCGGCGGCGTTGAGCGAGAGCCGCCGTACCGCGGGCAGGGGCAGGGCCTTGGCGCCGGCCCGCATCGCGAGGAGGGCGGCGAAGGCGTAGCGCCGCTCGCCCTCCGTCCAGAACCCGGCGGGGGACAGGGCGGTGACCGACCGGACGAGCTTGTTCCGGCCCATTTCGAGGGCGAGCAGCCCGCCGAGCGAGTTGCCCGCGACGTGCGGGCGCTCGACGCCGAGGGCCGCGCAGAGCGCGCCGAGCGCGGGGGCCACGGTCCCCAGCGTGTACGGAACCCCCTGCGGCAGGGGTTCCGAGGCGCCGAAGCCCGGCAGATCGACGGCGATCACGTCGTGCTCGGCGGCCAGGATGTCGGTCACGGGCTGCCAGGCCTGGAGGTGATGGCCGATGCCGTGGAGGAGGAGAAGCGGTTCGCCGGAGCCCTTGCGCTCGTAGGCGACGGTGGTGGTGCGGGGGCCGAGCGGCGAATCGAACGTGAAGGAGACCGTGGCGGTCATGCTGCTGCTCCTCGTCGGGGGGACGCGTGCGAGACAGGCTGTCAGACAGGCTGTCAGTAGGCCTACCGCCATGATTACCGTCCGGTAGGCCTTGACTACAAGCCTTCGGGGCGCACGAGAACCACGAGAACATCCCGTGAACGGCTTGATACGTATGCCCGATCTGCCCGGCAAAGGGATGAGCATTGGTCTTGACCAAGGGGGTGCACCGTCCTATCGTCGCAGGGATAGTGCAGGAACCTTTAATAAACAAAGGCGCGGAACTGCCGCTGGAACACACGGCGAGTGCAGCGACGGCAGGAGGAGTCAGGGTGGGGACCACGCAGCTCGAAACGGCGCCGGAGCCGAAGTACTGGCACCTCAAGACCGTCCTCAGCGAGGCGCTCGACCAGGACTTCGCCGTCGGTGAGGTCCTGCCCAACGAGCGTGAACTCGCCGCCCGTTTCGGCGTCGCCCGCGCGACGCTGCGTCAGGCGCTGGAGCAGCTCGAGCTCGAAGGCCGGCTGCAGCGTCGCCGCGGAGTCGGCACCACCGTCGCCCCGCCGCGCGTGGGCGTCGCCGTCGGCACCGCGCAGCACAGCTGGCCCGGCGACGGCGCCGACGACTGGCAGCCGGTGGACGCGGCCGAGAGCCTGCCGCCCGCCGCGGTGCTGGGGCTCCTCGGTACCAGTGGGGACTTCGCCGCCGACCAGCCGGTGCACACGGTGCGCCGCACCCGGGTCGCGCAGGGCCAGGCCGTCGCCGCCGAGCTGCTCTACGTACCGGCCGCCTCGGTGCCCGGACTTCCCGCGATCGAGGCCCCCTCCGGTCCGGCCCGTGCCCGCGCCGTCCTGCGCGAGCTGCAGCGACTGGTCCTCGACGGCCAGGACCGCTCGGTCGAGCTGGGCTCCGCGCGCGCCGACGACGCCAAGGAACTGGACCGCCTGCCCGGCGCCCCGGTCCTCCTGGTCACCACCCGCTACTTCACCGCCGCGGGCACGGCCGCCGTCTCGGTGGCCACCTACCGCGCCGACACCTGCCGCCTCACCTTCGGCGACTCGGGCCACGTCGAGATCACCCACGAACCCCGCGTCGCCTCCTGAACCCGGCCCCGGCCGGGCCGTCACGGCCCCGGCCGGCCCCGGAGGGACCGCGGGCCCGCCGGGCAAGCGGTCAGCGGCGGGCCGTGACCGTCTTCTCCACGGCGAAGAGCTCCTCCTCGACGTGGTCCAGCGCGAGCCGCAGGGCCCCCGTCGCCACCGCGGCCTCGCCGAGCAGGGACTGGGCCACCCGAGGCGGGCGCAGGCAGTAGCGTTCCAGCTCCCGGCGCAGGGGCTCCAGGACCCCGTCGAGTCCGGCCGCCCAGCCGCCGACGACCACCAGCTCCGGATCCATCGCCAGGACCAGCGCCGCCACGTCGTGGACCAGCCGCTGCAGGAACCGCTCCACGGCGGCCACCGCGCGCTCGTCGCCCCGCCCGGCCATCGCGAAGACCTCGGCCACGGCGGGCTCGTCCAGGGGGTGCAGCGGCTCGCCCGTGGTCGACAGCAGCCGCTCGGGCGTGACCTCGCGGCCCAGCAGGTGCAGGGCGCCGATCTCACCGGCCGCCCCGCCGAAGCCCCGGTGCAGTCGTCCGCCGATCAGTGAGCCGGCGCCGGGACTGAGCCCGGCCATCACGAACACCATGTCGTCGGTGTCCCGCGCGGCGCCCTTCCAGTGCTCGGCGACCGCCGCCGCGTTGGCGTCGTTCTCCACCTGCACGGGGCAGCGGAACGAGCGGCGCAGCCGCTCCCCGAGCGGCAGCCCGGTCCAGCCGGGCAGCGCCGTGCCGAGGCGGACCGTGCCGTCCGCCTCCACGATCCCGGGGCTGCCGACCCCGACCGCCCGCAGGGAGTCGCGCGGAACGCCGGCGCGGCGCAGCAGATCGGCGACGGCCGCCCGCACCCGCTCCAGCCGCTCGTCCGCCGAGGCGTCCTCCGCGACGTCCTTGGTGCCGGCGCCGATGACGCGGCCGTCCAGCCCGGACAGCAGCACCGCGATCCGGTGCGAACCGATCTCGATGCCCAGCAGATGCCCCGCCTCGGCCCGGAACCGGAACCGCCTCGCCGGCCGTCCCTGGCGACGCGCGCCTTCCTCCGCCTCGGCCTCGACGACGAGCCCGGTCCCGATCAGCCCCTCCACGACACCTTCGACGGTCGGCCGGGAGAGCCCGGTCAGCCGGGTGAGGTCGGTGAGGGTCGGAGATCCGGCCGTGCGCAGGGCGCGCAGCACGACGGCGGAATTGATCCGCCGGAGCAGAGAGGGGTCCCCGCCGGTCAGCTGCCCCAACGTGTGTCCTCCCAGCTAGCGAGCTTGTCAGCCGGATCGTACTGCGCCCCCGGTGCGGCGGCGAGAAGCGGCCCCCCATCGGCCGGAATCAGCTCTTCCTCAGGCCGGCGAGACGAACCCCGACTCGTACGCCATGATCACGGCCTGGGTGCGGTCCCGCGCCCCCAGTTTCGCCAGGATCGCGCTGACGTGGGACTTGACCGTCTCCGTACTGATGATCAGCTCACCGGCGATCTCCACGTTGGTGAGTCCCCGCGCCATGCGCCGCAGGACCGCCTCCTCCCGTTCGGTCAGCGCGGCCCGCTCCAGCACCGCCCGGGCCTTCCGGTTCCCGTACTCCGCGGCCAGAGCCCGCACCGCCGCCGGGAAGAGCAGCGTCTCGCCCTCCGCCACCAGCCGCACCGCGTGCACGATCTCCGAAGGCCTGGCCCGCTTCAACAGGAACCCGTCGGCTCCGGCCCGCAGCGCCTGGTAGACGTACTCGTCGTTCTCGAAGGTGGTGACCACCAGGATCTTCGGCGGGGAGTCCACCGACTTCAGGACCGCCCGGGTCGCCTCGATCCCGTCGAGCAGCGGCATCCGCACGTCCATGGCCACCACGTCCGGCCTGAGCTGCCGGACGAGCGGGACCACGGAGGCCCCGTCCGCCGCCTCACCCACCACCTCGATGTCGGGCTGTGAGTCCAGGACGGCGCGCAGACCCGCGCGCACGAGGGGTTCGTCATCGACGAGCAGTACGGTAACCGGCATCCGGTCAGCGTATTCGCTCCAGCGGAAGCCGGGCGCGCACCCTCCAACTGCCCTCGTACGGACCGGTCTCGGCCTCCCCGCCGAGCAGCGCGGCCTGCTCCCGCATCCCGCGCAGCCCGCTCCCGCTGCCCTGCGTCAGGGCCGGCCCCGCCGGCAGCGGGTTCGACACCTCCAGGTCCAGCCGGTCCCCGGCCATCTCGATCCTCACCCGGACGGGTACCGGACCGCAGTGCCGCAGCACGTTCGTGAGCGCCTCCTGAAGGATCCGGTACCCCTCCCGGGTGACCGGCCCGGGCAACGTGTCGAGCGGGCCGGTCAGTTGGGCGTCCACCGCCGCCCCGGAGGCCCGGGCCGACTCCAGCAGCCGGTCCGCCTCAACGAGCGTCGGGCGCTGCGACGGTCGGTGCCCGGACTCTCGCAGGACTCCCAGGACCCGTTCCAGATCCTCCAGCGCGGCCCGGCCCGTCTCCTCGATCGCGCACAGCGCCCGGTCCGTGAACTCCGGGTCGCCGGCGGCCCGGGCGGCCCCCGCCTGCACCACCGCCACCGTCAGCGCGTGCCCGATGGAGTCGTGCAGTTCGCGGGCGATCCGGTTCCGCTCCAGCAGCTGTTCGGTCCGGGCCTCCAGCGCGGTGAGCCGCTCGGCCGCCGAAGGCCCCAGCAACCGCTGGGCGATCGCGGTGATCAGCTCCCCGAGCAGGACCACTATGGCGATGAGCAGGACCAGCGGCACCGGCACCAGCAGCGCGGCGGCCCACCACGGGAGCACGACGGGAAGCATGAGGTCGCCACCCAGCGGATGCCCGATCGCGATCGAGACCAGCTCGACCGTCATGGCCGGGAGCCACACCGTCGGGACCCAGGCGACCCCCGCGAGGACGAGCCGCACCTCGAGCCACAGCAGCGTCCGCCACCGGTCGTTCCACCGCTTTGAGCGGACTGCGCTGATGGTGCTCTCCGAGCGGTCCCAGTCGTGCGGGGTGAGCAGGAACCGGGCCTGCAGCCCCTCGACCAGCCGCACCCAGGGGACCAGACCGAGCGGCACCGCGATGAGCAGCGGAACCCACGGCACCTCGGGCCCTATGAACAACCAGAGGGCCACCAGCAGCACGGGCACGCAGAGGTGCAACCAGCGTGAGTAGGTCACCGGTTGGAGCGGGGCACGGAGCAGTCGGTACATGCACTCATCGTGACAGCCGACGGCCGGCCAGCGTCTCCCCCGCGTGGGGGAGACGGCACCCTCGCATGGGGGAGGAAGGGGGGTGGGGCCGGCGGCGAGTCTTGAGCCATGAACAGCATCGAGATCCGAGAACTCACCAAGGCATACGGCACCCACCGTGCGGTGGACGGCCTCACCTTCGATGTCCTGCCCGGACGGGTCACCGGCTTCCTCGGCCCCAACGGCGCCGGTAAGTCCACCACAATGCGCCTGCTGCTGGGCCTGGACCGGGCCACGTCCGGTACGGCCACGATCGGCGGGCAGCGTTTCACCGACTTCCCCGACCCGCTGCACAGGGTCGGCGCGCTGCTGGACGCCCAGGCGGCCCACGGCGGGCGCACCGCCCGGGACCACCTGCGTTTCCTCGCGGCAGCCGACCGGATCCCGATGCGCAGGGTGGACGACGTCCTGGAGCAGGCCGGGATAGCCTCCGTGGCCGGGCGGAGGATCAAGTCCTTCTCGCTCGGCATGCGCCAGCGCCTGGGCATAGCGGCGGCGCTGCTGGGCGACCCCGGAGTGCTGCTGCTGGACGAGCCGACCAACGGCCTCGACCCCGAAGGCATCATCTGGATCCGCGAGCTGATGCGCGCTCTCGCCGCCGAGGGACGCACCGTCCTCGTCTCCAGCCATCTGATGTCGGAGACTTCGGCGCTCGCCGACCACCTGATCGTGCTCGGCAACGGCAGGCTGCTGGCCGACACCTCGATGGAGGAGTTCATCGACGCCCGCAGCACCCCGAGGGTGCGCCTGCGCACCTCCGACCCGGTTCGGCTGCGGGCCGCGCTGGCCCGGGACGGATTCGAGCTGGTGACCGCGGACGGCGGGCGGTGGACCGTCGAGGGCATACAGGCCGATCAGGTCGGCAGCCTGGCCGCCCGGGAAGGCGTGCCCGTGCTGGAACTCGCCGACGACAGGGCCTCGCTGGAGCAGGCCTACCTGGATCTCACCGCCGGCCACGCCCAGTTCACCGCAACCCGCTGATCTTCCCCACTTCCCCACTCAGGAGGTTCCCCATGAGCGCCGCTCTGCCCACCCTGCCCGTCCTGCACTCGGAATGGATCAAGCTGCGATCCCTCCGCGGCACCATAGGCGCCTACATCGCCGTCTTCGTCGCCACCGCCGGAATCCAGGCGCTGACCGCCGCGGCGATAGGCCAGTCCGAAGAGGGCAGCATGGGGGACGACAGACTCCTCGCGGCCTACTACGGGCTCAACTTCGGCCAGATAGCGGCGATGGCCTTCGGAGCGAACGCGCTGTCCGCCGAGTTCCACAACGGCGCTCTGCGCACCTCGCTGGCCGCCGTGCCGAACCGCACCCGCTTCTACCTGTCGAAGATGGCCATGGTGGGGGCACTCGCCTTCGTGATGGGGCAGGTCACCGCCCTCGTCACCTTCGTGGCCGGCCAGTCGTTCATGGGGCCGTACGCGATGGAACCGGGTGACCCCGGCACCATCCGGTCCGTGTTCGGCTGCGGGATGTACCTGACGCTGATGACGCTGTTCGCGGCGGGCCTGACGGCCGTCCTGCGGAGCGCGGCGGCCGTGCTGAGCCTGCTCATACCCTTCGTCCTGCTCGTGTCCTTCGTCATCGGAGCCGGCGCCGAGGGCGTGGCCCAGCTCCTGCCCGACCGGGCCGGGCAGATGATGATGCGCATGGAGCCCGGCGACCTCGTCGGACCCTGGACGGGACTCGGTGTGATGGCGCTGTGGGCGGCCGTCGCGGTGGTCGGAGGGTGGTTCTCTGTGCGGCGCCGGGACGCGTGACGCCAAGCCAGTTGTCAGTGGTGGTCGGGATACTGACGCAATGACCACGGCAGAGCATCTCGACATGATCGACCGGCTCCGGGTGCGGGAGTTCCCCACCGAGCCGGTCCGGTCCGGCGGGCAGAGCAGCGGCCCGGGTTACCACCTCGTCCCGGTCGGCCGGACCGCGGACTTCTGGGAGGACGGCGGGGCGGGCCGGACCGAGGCGACCGACCAGATCAACGCCGAGTACGGGGCGCTCGCCCAGGTGCTCTCCGACAGGTGGGGGGAGCCGCAGGTCTTCAGCCTCGGATCGCTGCTGGAAAGGGGACTCGACGGGGAGGAGATACCGGAGCCGTGGGACGAGCTGAGCAACAGCACCGACCACGTGCACCTGTGGCGGGCCGGGGAGCAGTGGCTGGTGGCCTACGTGGCGCAGGGGGCCGAGGGGGACCCCTACCTGCTGATGGCAGGGGTCACCGTGATCGACCCGCCCTAGCCCTTCGGGAACTCGGGGCGCTCGGGGGCGGCCTCGGCGGCGGCGCGGAGGCGGGCGTACTCCTGAGCCATGGACTCGGCGGTCCAGTGGGCGTTGAGGCCGCTCGGGTTGGGGAGGGCCCAGATGCGGGTGGAGCCGATGGTCCGCTCCTGGGGGCCGATCTGCGCCTTCCGCTCGCCGAAGGCGGTGCGGTAGGCCGTCACCCCGACCACTGCCAGCCACTGGGGGCGCAGGAGTTCCACCTTGGCCGTCAGGATGCGGCCGCCCTCGCGGAACTCCTCGGCGCTCAGTTCGTCGGCGCGGGCCGTGGCCCGGGCCACCACGTTGGTGATGCCGAGGCGGTAGGTGAGGAGTTCCTCCTGCTCCGCGGGGGCCAGCCGGCGCGGGGTGAAGCCCGACAGGTGCAGGACGGGCCAGAAGCGGTTGCCGGGGCGGGCGAAGTGGTGGCCCGTCGCGGCGGAGAGGAGGCCGGGGTTGATCCCGCAGAACAACACACGCAGACCGCCCGCGACCACGTCCGGGAGGACGCGGTCACGGGCGGCGGCCAGCTCTTCGGGGGTCAGAGGATCGACCCCGGCGCGTACCCGGCGGCCTCCGGGTGCTGCTTGGCGATCGCCTCGATCCGGGAGACCACGGTCGCGACCTGGTCGCCCGCGGCGCCCGTGAAGGACAGCTTGTCGGCCATGAGGGCGTCGAGCTGGGCCCGGTCCAGCGGCATCCGCTCGTCGGCGGCCAGCTTGTCCAGCAGCTCGTTGCGCTCGGCGCCCTGCTCGCGCATGGCGAGCGCGGAGGCCACCGCGTGCTCCTTGATGACCTCGTGGGCGGCCTCGCGGCCGACCCCGGCCCGCACCGCGCCCATCAGGACCTTGGTGGTCGCGAGGAAGGGCAGGTAGCGGTCCAGTTCGCGGGCGACGACGGCCGGGAAGGCGCCGAACTCGTCGAGGACCGTCAGGAAGGTCTCCAGCAGGCCGTCGAAGGCGAAGAACGCGTCCGGCAGGGCGACCCGGCGGACCACGGAGCAGGAGACGTCGCCCTCGTTCCACTGGTCGCCGGCCAGCTCGCCGGTCATCGAGGCGTAGCCGCGCAGGATGACCATCAGGCCGTTCACGCGCTCGCAGGAGCGGGTGTTCATCTTGTGCGGCATCGCGGAGGAGCCGACCTGGCCGGGCTTGAAGCCCTCGGTGACCAGCTCGTGGCCGGCCATCAGGCGGATCGTCTTGGCGATCGACGAGGGGGCGGCGGCCAGCTGCACGAGCGCGGTGACGACGTCGTAGTCGAGGGAGCGCGGGTAGACCTGGCCGACCGAGGTGAAGGCCTGGGCGAAGCCGAGGTGGGCGGCGATCCGCTGCTCCAGGTCGGCGAGCTTCGCGGCGTCGCCGCCGAGCAGGTCGAGCATGTCCTGGGCGGTGCCCACCGGGCCCTTGATCCCGCGCAGCGGGTAGCGGCCGAGAAGGTTCTCCAGGCGGTCGTAGGCGACGAGCAGCTCGTCGGCCGCGGTGGCGAAGCGCTTGCCGAGGGTGGTGGCCTGCGCGGCCACGTTGTGGGAGCGGCCGGCCATGACCAGCTCGGCGTGCTCGCCGGCGAGCTTGCCGAGGCGGGCGAGGACCGCCACCGTGCGGTCGCGGGCCAGCTCCAGCGAGAGCCGGATCTGCAGCTGCTCGACGTTCTCGGTGAGGTCGCGCGAGGTCATGCCCTTGTGGACGTGCTCGTGACCGGCGAGGGCGTTGAACTCCTCGATGCGGGCCTTCACGTCGTGCCGGGTGACCTTCTCGCGCTCGGCGATGGAGGCGAGGTCGACGGTCTCCAGGACGCGCTCGTAGTCGGCGAGGGCCTCGTCCGGGACCTCGATACCGAGGTCCTTCTGGGCGCGCAGCACGGCGAGCCACAGCCGCCGCTCCAGCGTCACCTTGTACTCGGGGGACCACAGGACGGCGAGCTCCGCGGAGGCGTAGCGGCCGGCCAGGACATTGGGGATGCGGGGCTTGGCAGTCACGTGGAGGGATTCTACTTGGGCTGCCGCTGTGCGTTTACGCAGGTAGGGCCCCCGCTCGTGATTGTGGCTTGCTACGAGAGCGGTGCGTCCCCGTAGGGCAGGAGTTCCGGGCGCTTGGCCGGGCGGCCGTCCCCGGAGGAGCGGCCCGTCAGGCGGCGGCCGATCCAGGGGATCAGGTGCTGCCGGGCGAAGCTCACGTCCTGGGCCCGGCGCACCGTCCAGCCGGCGGGCGCGGCGGCGGGCAGTTGCGTGCGCCAGTCCTCCTCGGCGGGCAGACCCAGGGCCTGCCAGACGGCCTCGGCGACCCGGCGGTGCCCCTCCGCCGTCAGGTGCAGCCGGTCCACGTCCCACATCCGCTGATCGCCGAGCGCGGAGGCCCCGTACAGGTCGACCACCAGCGCGCCGTGCCGGGCGGCGAGCTCGTCGATGATGACGAAAAGCTCCTCCATGCGGGGCCGGAAGCGTTCCATCACCGGACCGTTGCGCCCGGGGGAGCGCATGAGGACGAGGTGCTTGCAGGACGGAGCGAGGGTTTCCACCGCCGCCTCCAGGTGGCCGCGGACCCGGCCCATGTCCACCTTGGGGCGCAGCGCGTCGTTCAGCCCGCCCACCAGGGTCACCACGTCGGCGCCCATCGCCGCCGCCACCGGGGCCTGGTCCTCGGCGATCTGGCCGATCAGCTTCCCGCGGACCGCGAGGTTGGCGTAGCGGAAGCCCGGCTCGCGCGCGGCGAGGCGGGCGGCCAGCAGATCGGCCCAGCCGCGGTAGGAGCCGTCCGGAAGCAGGTCCGACATGCCCTCGGTGAAGGAGTCGCCGATCGCGACGAAACTGGTGTAAGAGGCATTCATCTCCATGGCGGAGTGATGTTACCGCGCGGTACCCCGGCCCCGCAGGGCCGGGGACCGCACCTCACCCCGGGATCAGGCGGCCGCGGGCCTTCCGAACAGCTCCCGCAGCACGTCCTCCATCGTCACCAGGCCCGTCATGGCGTCCTCCGCGCCGAGCACCGCCGCCAAATGCGTACGACTGCGTCGCATGGCGGTCAGTACGTCGTCCAGCGGGGTCTCCGCCCGCACCTGGGCGATCGGCCGCAGCTCCGACACCGGGAACGGCTCGTTCCGCGCGTCCCCGTCCGCGTCCAGGGCGTCCTTCACGTGCAGGTAGCCCAGGATCCGGCCCTGCTCGTCGACCACCGGGAACCGGGAGTACCCCGACTCGGCCGACAGCCGCTCCAGTCCGGCGGGAGTGATGCCCACCGTGGCCGAGACCACCCGGTCCGCCGGCAGCACCACATCGGCCACCGGCCGCCGGCCCAGCTCCAGGGCGTCGTGCAGGCGCTCGCTCGCCCGGTCGTCGAGCAGCCCCGCCTCGCTGGAGTCCTTGACCATCCGAGCCAGGTCGTCGTCCGAGAAGCTCGCCGCGATCTCGTCCTTCACCTCCACCCGCAGCAGTCGCAGCAGGACGTTGGCGAAGGCGTTGATCGCGAAGATCACCGGCCGCAGCGCCCGCGTGAGGGTCACCAGCGGCGGCCCCAACAACAGCGCGGTGCGCACCGGCTCGGACAGCGCCACGTTCTTCGGCACCATCTCGCCGAAGAGCATGTGCAGGTACGTCGCCAGCGACAGCGCCACCGCGAAGGAGATCGCGTGCGTCAGCCCCTCGGGTACCCCGACGAGGTCGAACAGCGGTGTCAGCAGGTGCGCGATGGCCGGCTCGGCCACCACACCCAGCACCAGGGTGCACAGCGTGATGCCGAGCTGCGCCGCCGCCATCAGCGCCGACACGTGCTCCAGGCCCCACAGGACGGCGCGGGCACGCCGGTCGCCCTGCTCGGCGTACGGATCGATCTGGCTGCGCCGGACCGAGATCAGAGCGAACTCCGCACCGACGAAGAAGGCGTTGACGACCAGGGTCGCCAGGCCGATCAGCAGCTGGATGACGGTCATCGGGCCTCCTCCGTTCCCCCGGGGCGCCCGGCCGGCGCGTGCAGCAGCACCCGCGCCGCCCGGCGTCCGCCGGCGTCCACGACGTCCAGGCGCCAGCCGTCCAGTTCCAGCTGGTCGCCGACGGCCGGGATCCGGCCCAGCTCGGTCGCTATCAGACCGGCCAGCGTCTCGTACGGACCGTCCGGCACGCGCAGGCCGATCCGCTGGAGCTGGTCGGTGCGCGCGGCGCCGTCGGCGGAGTAGAGGAGGCGTCCGGAGTCGTCCGTACCGGCCGGGGCCAGGTCCGGGGTCTCGTGCGGGTCGTGCTCGTCGCGGACCTCGCCGACGACCTCCTCGACGATGTCCTCCAGCGTGGCCACGCCGGCCGTGCCGCCGTACTCGTCGATGACGACGGCCATCGTCTGCTTGCCGGACAGCCGGTCCAGCAGTCGGTCCACGGTCAGGGACTCCGGTACGAGGAGGGGCTCGCGCAGCAGCTGCGACACGGGACGCAGACGGCGCTCCTCGGCGGGCAGCGCCAGCACGTCCTTGATGTGGACCGTGCCGACGACGGTGTCCAGGCTCCCCCGGTAGACCGGGAAGCGGGACAGGCCGGTGGCGAGCGTCGCGTTCGCCACGTCCTCGGCGGTGGTCTGCACGTCGAGGGCGGTGACCTGGACGCGCGGGGTCATCACGTTCTCCGCGGTCAGGTCGGCCAGGTTCAGGGTCCGCACGAACAGCTCCGCGGTGTCCTTCTCCAGGGCACCCTCCTTCGCGGAGTGCCGCGCCAGCGCGACCAGCTCCTGCGGGGTGCGCGCGGAGGCCAGCTCCTCGGCCGGCTCCATGCCCAGGCGCCGCACCATGTGGTTAGCGGTGGTGTTGAGGTGGCTGATCAGGGGCCGGAAGGCGCGGCTGAAGACGCGCTGCGCCGTCGCCACGCGCTTGGCGATCGCCAGCGGGGAGGAGATGGCCCAGTTCTTGGGCACCAGTTCGCCGACGACCATCAGCACCACGGTCGACACGACGGTGCCGAGGACCAGGGCGGTGGAGGAGGCGGCGGCGGCCGACAGGCCCATCGCCTCGAACGGGCCCTGGAGCAGGGTCGAGATCGACGGCTTGGAGATCATGCCGATGACCAGGCCGGTCACGGTGATGCCGAGCTGGGCGCCGGAGAGCTGGAACGTCAGGGTGCGGACGGCGGCCAGGGCGCTGTCGGCCCCGCGCTCACCGCGCTCGACGGCTCGCTCGAGCTCGCTCCGTTCCACGGTCGTCAGCGAGAACTCGGCCGCGACGAAGACCCCGCAGGCGACGCAGAGCAGCAGTGCCACGACGAGCAGGAGCACCTCGGTCATCGGTCGATCACCTCCGTCCCATGATCGGCCAGGAGGAGGGGGACCGCGCGGTGTCGCGGACGGCTGTGTCGGGGACCGGGAGGCTCGCCCATGGGCGGACGCTCACACCTTTCACTCAGAGGGACTTTGTCCACATAGTAAAGGACGGGCAAAGAGAACGGATCATTCTTTTGGCGGAGCACGGCCGGATGATGGGATCCGGACATGAGTGATCTTCAGATCGGACCGGCGTCGACCGCCGACCTCGGCGCCGTGCTGGACTTCTGGAAGGCCGCCGCCGAGGGAACGAGTATCAGCGACGACCTCGCCGGGGTCGAGCGCCTCCACGCCCGCGATCCGCAGGCGCTGCTGCTCGCGCGGCGCGACGGAGAGCTCGTCGGCACGGTGATCGCCGGATTCGACGGGTGGCGCTGCCACCTGTACCGGCTCGCGGTGCACCCCGGCCACCGGCGCCAGGGGATCGGGACCGCGCTGCTGGCCGCCGCCGAGGAGCGCTTCGTGGCGCTCGGCGGGCGGCGGGCGGACGCGATGGTGCTCGTCCGCAACGAGCGGGCCCACCTGGCCTGGGAGGCCGCGGGCTACGGGCCCCAGGACCAGTGGAGGCGCTGGGTCAAGTCTCTCGGCGGGCCGACCCGATGACGCAGTAGGAGGTCGGCAGCGCCGGACCGTGCTCGGGCAGCCGCACGCGCCGCTGCGAGACGATCCGGAAACCGGCCGCCTCGATGGCGGCGAGCGGATCGCGCGCGGTGTGGCACCCGCCGAAGAGGCGGGGCCAGACGGTCCGGTCCAGCGTCCGCTGGACGGCGGCCATGCCGGGACCGGGCGCGCGGCCGTGCTCGAAGAAGCGCAGCTCGGCGCCGGGGCGGAGCACGCGGTGCAGTTCGGCGAGGGAGCGGTGCAGGTCCCGTACGGTGCACAGCACCAGCGAGGCGACGGCGGCGTCGAAGGCCTCGCTCTTGACCGGGAGGGCCTCGGCGGCGCCTGGTACGACGTCCACGGGGACCTCGCAGCGGAGCGCGGCGGAGGACGCGAGGCGGCGGAGGGTGCGCTCCGGTTCGACGGCGACGACCTCGGAGACGGCGCGGGGGTAGTGCGGGAAGTTCAGGCCGTTGCCGGCGCCGATCTCGATGACGCGGCCGGAGACGCCGTGCAGCAGCTCGCGGCGGAGGGGGGCGATGCCGGCGCGGGTCTCGGCGGCTTGGCTCGCACGGGCGTAGAAGCGGGCGAAGACCGGGTGGTGGACGGGGTCGTGGGGCGGGGTGGTGTGGGCGGTGCGGTTCTTGCGGGGGCGCGGCATGAGGACCTCCCGGGGGCGGATGTGCCGGTACCTTCAGCGTGCCCGGTCGGCGGGGCCTCATCCCCGCGGTCCGGCTGCCGGGGCTCGGCCGCCCCCGGGGCCCGCGCCCTCGGACGGCGGCGCGGCTGAAAGATCGGGGCTCCGCCCCGGGCCCCGCGCCTCAAACGCCGGCGGGGCTGGATGTGTGGCGGCGGGGCCCGGTTGGGGTGGCGCGGCTGAAAGATCGGGGCTCCGCCCCGGGCCCCGCGCCTCAGGCGCCGGCGGGGCTGAGTTTGTGACGGCGGGGCTGGATGGGTGGCGGCGGGGCCCGGTTGGGGCGGCGCGGCTCAAAGATCGGGGCTCCGCCCCGGGCCCCGCGCCTCAAACGCCGGCGGGGCTGGATGTGTGACGGCGGGGCTGGGTTTGTGGCGGCGGGGCCCGGTGTGGGGGTGGGGTGGGGGTCAGGCGTTGGTGAGGGTGTAGGCCGGGGGGGACCAGGTGGTGAGGAAGGACTGGGCCGACCAGGTGCCCGAGAGGGGTGGGGCCAGCCAGGTGGGGGCCGACGCGCGGAACTCCTCGGGGGAGAGGGCGCCCGAGCCCTCGGGGACCGCGCCCAGTAGCGGCAGGGCCGAGGACGTCGGGAGGTCCGCCAGGTTGCAGCGGGCCGCCAGGTCCGGCTCCCGCGGCCAGCTGCCGACGACCACGCCCAGCGGGGTCAGGTCGCGGGCCCGCAGGGCTTCCGCCGTGAGGGCGGTGGAGTTGAGGGTTCCGAGGCCCGCCGGGGCGACGATCACGGTCGGCGCGCCGAGCAGCCGGGCCGCGTCGGCCAGGGTGTTGCCCTCGTCGTCGAAGTGGACCAACAGCCCGCCCGCGCCCTCCACCAGGACCAGGTCGTGCTTCTCGGACAGCTGCCGCGCGGCCTCCGCGATCTGCGCCGGGGAGAGGGCCGGCAGCCCCGCGCGGCGGGCCGCCGTGTGCGGGGCCAAGGGCTCCGGGTAGCGGGCCAGTTCCACCGCGGTGACGGCGGAGCCGGCCAGGCGGACCGCCTCCGCGGCGTCCCCGGGCTCCTGCGGACCGACGCCCGTCTGTGCGGGCTTGAGCACCGCCACCGAGCGGCCGGCCGCGAGCGCGGCGGCCGCGATCGCCGAGGTGACCACCGTCTTGCCGATCTCGGTGCCCGTCCCGGACACCATCACTACGGACATCTCAGCCTTCCTGCGCCGCCGCGCACACCGCGCGGCAGATACGGGTCACATCCGCCTCGCCCGTGACGAACGGCGGCATCACATAGATCAGGTCCCGGAACGGCCGCAGCCACACGCCTTCGCGCACCGCCGCCCGGGTCGCGGCGGCCACGTCGACCTCGTGGTCCAGCTGCACCACGCCGATGGCGCCGAGGACGCGTACGTCCCGCACCCCGGGGATCCCGGCCGCGGCGGCCAGTCCTTCGCGCAGCCCGGCCTCGATCCGCTTGACGTCGGTCGCCCAGTCCTGCCCGAGGAGGAGTTCGATCGAGGCGAGCGCCACCGCCGAGGCGAGCGGGTTGCCCATGAAGGTCGGCCCGTGCGCGAGCACGGGCACCTCGCCCTGCGAGATCCCGTCGGCGACCCGTTCCGTGCACAGGGTCGCCGCGAGGGTGAGGTAGCCGCCGGTCAGGGACTTGCCCAGGCACATCACGTCCGGGGTGATCCCGGCGTGGTCGGCGGCGAAGAGCGCGCCGGTCCGGCCGAAGCCCGTCGCGATCTCGTCCAGGATGAGGAGGACGCCGTACTCGTCGCACAGTTCCCGCAGCACCCGCAGGTAGCCCGGGTGGTGGAAGCGCATGCCGCCCGCGCCCTGCACGACCGGCTCCACGATGACGGCGGCCAGTTCGTCGGCGTGCGCGGCGATCAGGGACCGCAGGTGGTCGGCGTACGCCGGGTCCACGGGCGTGTCGAAACCGCCGGGCGGCGCGTCCGCGAAGACCTGCCGCGGCAGGTGACCCTGCCACAGCTCGTGCATGCCGCCCTCGGGGTCGCAGACGGCCATCGGCTGCCAGGTGTCCCCGTGGTACCCACCGCGCCAGGTCAGCAGCCGGGTCTTGCCCGTCCGGCCCACCGAACGCCAGTACTGGAGGCACATCTTGACCGCGACCTCGACGGCCACCGAGCCCGAGTCGGAGAGGAAGACGTGCTCCAGCCCCGGCGGGGTGATCTCGACGAGCTTCGTGGCGAGCCGGACGGCGGGCTCGTGGGTGAGCCCGCCGAACATCACGTGCGACATGCGGCCCAGCTGCGTGGTCACGGCCTCGTTGAGCACCGGGTGGTTGTAGCCGTGGATGGCCGACCACCAGGAGGACATGCCGTCGACCAGCTCCTCGTGGCCCTCCCCCTGGGAGGGCTCGGCGAGGCGCAGCCGCACGCCCGAGGCGGAGGCGATGACCAGCGGCTCCTGCCGGCCGGGCATCGGACCGTACGGGTGCCAGACGTGCTGCCGGTCCAGTGCGAGCAGTTCCGCGCCCGCCGACGGCGCGTCGAGCCGGTCAGGCGCGTCGAGCCGGTCAGGCGCGTCGAGCGGGTGGAGCCGATCAGGCATTGGGAGCGATGTCCGTTCCCGCGCCGCGACGGCGTACGGCCACCAGTTCCGGCCGGACCTGGCCCGCCTCGGCCTGGGCCGGTACGGGCTTCGCCTCCGCGGGCCCGTGCCCGGAGCAGCCGCCGCACGCCGAGCCGCAGCCCGCCGCCTCGGCGTCGTCGGCCGGGGCCGCGCCCGAACCGCAGACCGACGCGCCGCCGTTCGAGCCGCAGCCTCCGGCGGCGGCCGCGGCCGCCGCGTCGGAGCGGTGCGCGGGAAGGGTCGTCGTACCGGCGCCCTCCACCTCGAAACCGGCGTCCGCGATCATGTCGAGGTCGGCCTGACCGGCCTGGCCCTCACTGGTCAGGTAGTCGCCCAGGAAGATCGAGTTGACCACGTGCAGGGCCAGCGGCTGCAGCGAGCGCAGGTGCACCTCGCGCCCGCCGGCGAGGCGGACCTCGACGTCGGGGCAGACGAACCGCGCCATCGCCAGGATCCGCAGGCAGCGCTGCGGGGTGAGGTTCCACTCCTTGGCCAGCGGAGTGCCCTCGAAGGGGATCAGGAAGTTGACCGGGACCGAGTCCGCGTCCAGCTCGCGCAGCGAGAAGACGACGTCGACCAGGTCCTCGTCGGTCTCGCCCATGCCCGCGATCAGACCGGAGCAGGCGGACAGGCCGGCGGCGTGCGCCTTCTGCACCGTGTCGACCCGGTCCGCGTAGGTGTGGGTCTTGGTGATCGCCCCGTACGTCGCCTCGGACGTGTTCAGGTTGTGGTTGTAGGCGTCCGCGCCCGCGTCGCGCAGCCGCTCCGCCTGGCCGTCCGAGAGCAGGCCGAGGCACGCGCAGACCTCGACGCCCTCGTTCTGCTCCTTGATCGCCTCGATGGTCTTGCCGACCCGGTCCACGTCCCGGTCCGTCGGCCCGCGGCCGCTCGCGACCAGGCAGACCCGCTTCGCGCCGCCCGCGACACCGGCGGCGGCGGCCTGGGAGGCCTCTTCCGGCTTCAGCCACGTGTACTTGAGGATCTCCGCCTTCGACCCCAGGCGCTGGGAGCAGTAGGAGCAGTCCTCCGGGCACAGGCCCGACTTCAGGTTGACCAGGTAGTTCAGCTTGACCCGACGCCCGAACCACTGGCGGCGCACCTTGCCGGCCGCGGCCACCACGTCGAGCAGTTCGTCGTCAGAAGTCGCCAGTACGGCGAGCGCTTCTTCGCGGGTCGGCAGCTCGCGCCGCAGCCCCTTGTCCACCAGGGTGTTCAGCAGGTCCATGCACCCGATCCTGGACCACAGCACCCATCCCGGCCAAGGAGAGATCGCACAACATGGCCGGATGGGTGTGTGTGTATCACCACACCTGGCGCACAAGTCACGGCCGCTAGGGTCGGGCAGGTCTGTGGACTGCCGACAAAACACGAGGACATGCCGATGCCCCAGCACACCCCCGAGCCCGAGGATGTCTTCGCCTGGATCGATGCCGCGGAGAGCGCGCGGGAACAGGCGGGGCTGGTCCGCACGCTCCGCCCGCGGCCGCCGGTGTCGCCGCTCCTCGACCTCGCGAGCAACGACTACCTCGGCCTGTCCCGGCACCCCGAGACGATCCGCGGGGCACGGGAGGCGGCCGAGCGCTGGGGCGCCGGAGCCACCGGTTCGCGTCTGGTGACGGGGACGACCGAGCTGCACGCGGAGCTGGAGCGGGAGCTCGCCGACTTCTGCGGCTTCGAGGCCGCGCTGGTCCTCTCCTCCGGGTACGCGGCCAACCTCGCCGCCGTCACCGCGCTCGGCGACTGGGGGACGCTGGTCCTCTCCGACGCCGGCAACCACGCCTCGATCGTCGACGGCTGTCGGCTCTCGCGCGCCGAGACCGCCGTGATCCCGCACTCCGACCCGGACACCGCGCGCAAGACGCTCGCCGCGCACGACGGCCGGGCGCTGCTGGTCAGCGACTCGGTGTTCTCCGTGGACGGGGACGCCGCCCCGCTCACCGGGTACGCGGCCGCCTGCCGCGACGCGGGCGCGGCCCTGATCGTGGACGACGCGCACGGACTGGGCGTGCTCGGCGAGGGCGGCCGGGGCGCGCTGCACGCCGCCGGGCTCGCGGGCGCGCCCTACGTGGTGGCCACGCTGACCCTGTCGAAGTCCCTGGGCAGCCAGGGCGGAGCCGTGCTCGGTCCGGCCAGGGTGATCAGACACCTGATCAACACGGCGCGCACCTTCATCTTCGACACCGGGCTGGCCCCGGCCGCCGCGGGCGCGGCGCTGGCGAGCCTGCGCCTGCTGCGGCGTGAACCGGAGCGGGCGGGCCGCGCCCGCGAGGTGGCCGACCGGCTGTACGGGCGGCTCACCGCGTCCGGCCTGACCGCGGCCAGGCCGGACGCGGCCGTGGTGTCGGTACGGGCCCCGTCGGCGTCGGCGGCACTGCGCTGGGCCGCCGACTGCCGCGAGGCAGGTCTGTCCGTGGGGTGCTTCCGCCCGCCGTCGGTGCCGGACGGCATCTCCCGGCTGCGGCTGACCGCCCGGGCCGATCTCACGGGGGACGAGATCGACAGGGCGGTCGGGACGATCCTGCGGACCGCGCCGGCCGGAGCCACGGACCGCTAGGCGGAGCTACGCGCGCGCGTCCGCCCGTACGGAGGCGAGGAAGCCGTCCCAGGCCGGCCCGGTGAAGAGCACGGCCGGGCCGTCCGCCCGCTTGGAGTCGCGGACGGCCAGCAGGCCGCCGCCGAGGGCGGCCGCTTCCACGCAGTTGTTCATTCCGGTGCTGCGGCTGCTCCGCCGCCACCGCGCGCTGATCAGAAGTCCGCCGCTGGATAAGGGGGTTGCGGACACGGGGGTGCCTCCTTACGCGTCGTCAGCAAGCCTGCTGATGAGATCCGACGAGTCCTGGGGCGGGAGGGCGTGTTCCTGGATGGTGCGGAACGCGGCGCTGTACGCCTCTAGGTCTTCCTTCCGCTCCAGATAGAGGCTACTCGTCAAATGGTCGAGTACCACCACATCCAGATCAGCGATGTCCGGAAATGAAAAAATCACGAACGGTCCGGTGAGGCCGAGATGGCCGCCGACGCTGAACGGCAGCACCTGCAGGCACACTTGGGGCAGCCGGGCC
Source organism: Streptomyces sp. NPDC046308 (assembly GCF_055588065.1). Lineage (NCBI taxonomy): Bacteria > Bacillati > Actinomycetota > Actinomycetes > Kitasatosporales > Streptomycetaceae > Streptomyces > Streptomyces sp. NPDC046308. The sequence goes on along the minus strand of NZ_JBVJFB010000012.1, from coordinate 92,661 downwards.
ACCTCCGCCAGGTGCCGCAACTGGGCGGCCATCACCCCGGGCCCGCCGATCTGCCGGCGCAGCACCGCCTCGTCCAGGACCGCGCTCAGCTCCAGCGGCGGATCCGCCCGCAGCACCGACTGCCGGGCCAGCCGTACGTCGACCAGCGCGTCCACCTTCGGCTCCGGCAGCCCGCCCAGCGCGGCCCGGGTCACCGCCCGCGCGTACTCGGAGGTCTGCAGCAGGCCGGGCACCACGGACAGTTCCACGGTGCGGGCCGACCGGGCGCCCGCCTCCAGGCTGATGAAGTCCCGGTACTCCTGGGGCAGCAGCCCGCGGTAGTCGTGCCACCACTGGCGGCCCCGCCCGGTGTCACCGGCCGGACCGGGGCCGGCCGCCGAGGCCGACAGGGCCTCCAGGAGGGCGCGCTGCTCCGGGCTCACGACCTCCCCGTAGACGTCGAGGAGCAGCCGGATGTCCTCCGGCTTCACACCGCTGCGGCCTGTCTCGATACGGCTGATTTTCGACTGGTGCCATCCCATGATCCGGGCGGCCTCACCACTGGTGAGGCCGGACCGGTCACGCAGGGCACGCAGTTCCTCGCCGAGCTTGCGCCGACGCACCGCGGGACCGTGCTGCACACCCGCCTCCCTTCAACCGGCACAGCTCGCACCAGTCTGCCGTCCAAATACGCTCTTCCGTAGCAGAGTTCACCGCATCGAGCGACAGATATATGCAGATCTTGGGAGAACGGCAGGTGCGGCGGCACGATGGGTGGCACTCTGGCGTCCAGCACAGATCCGGGGCGGTTCCGCTCCGGTGGGAAAGGGACCGTCGCCATGGCAGACCACCAGGAAGCATCCGTCACTCTGCCGAGCGATCCCGCCTCGGTCGCCGCCGCCCGCCGCTACGTGGCGGACGTGCTGAGCGAATGGGGACTCCCCGAGGACGCCGAGACCGCGGACAGCGTCAGGCTGATCGTCTCGGAGCTCGCCACCAACGCCGTACAGCACACTTTCGGCCAGTCGCCCACTTTCACCGTCGACATCCGGCTGGAGCGTCAGGAGTGGCTGCGCGTGGGGGTGACCGACAGCCACCCGCGCTGGCCCAAGCGGCTCCCGGCCGCCGTCCAGCAGGACAACGGCCGGGGCATGGTCATCATCCGCTGGCTCGCCGCGGAGGCCGGCGGCCGGCTCTCGGTCACACCGACCGAGGAGGGCGGCAAGACGGTGTGGATCGCACTGCCGTGGGCCGTCGGGGCGCCGACGGCGGCGCGGAGCGCCACCGGCTGCTGACGGGGCTCAGGCGGTGCCGCGTTCCACCGCGCCGCGCTCGATGCACAGCTCGTTGCCCTCGGGGTCGGCGAGCACGACCCAGCCCATGACGCCGTCCTCGTCGCGGCGGTCGTCCACGAGCTTCGCGCCGAGCCCGATCAGCCGCTCGACGGTCTCGTCCCGGGTGCCGGTGGGCGGCGCGATGTCCAAGTGGACGCGGTTCTTGACGGACTTGGCGTCCGGCACCCGGATGAACAGCAGTCCGGGCACCCCGGGCCGCCCCGGCTCCAGCAGGATCTCGTCGTCCCCCTCCACGTCGTCGGGGTGGATGGGGAAGCCGGTCACCGCGGACCAGAACTCGGCGACCCGGTAGGGGTCGAGGGCGTCGAAGGTGATGTGCCGAACGGGGTTGACGAACATGTGACTCCTCGAGGGGGATTCCGTGTGCGGGGCGGTGTGCGAGGCCGTATGCGAGGGCGTACGCGAATCCGTATACGGAACCGGGTTCTTGGGGCGGCGCAGTTGAACCGGGCGCCTGCCCGAAACGTGGGTTAACGCAGCGGAAAAACGCGGGCCCTAGCGTGGCGGCCACGTTCGACCGCCAATGATCACCCATGATCCGGTAAAGCGGCGGTGGTCGGGACGGAAAGCCTTCTCCTGCGTTGGGCAAGACATGCTTGGCTCGGATATGTGCAGGTCAACAAAGTGTTGAAGGCGGCTAGGGTCGCTCCGGCGCGCTGTTGATCTTGTCCCGGAAACTTGGTGATGACGAGTGCATCTGACACCCCACGAGCAGGAGAGACTGCTCATCCACGTGGCTGCCGACGTGGCCGAGAAGCGAAGGGCGCGCGGGGTCCGCCTCAACCACCCCGAAGCCATCGCGCTGATCACGTCGCACCTCCTCGAAGGGGCCCGCGACGGGCGGACCGTGGCCGAGCTGATGGCCTCCGGCCGCACCGTCCTGCGCCGCGAGGACGTCATGGAGGGGATCCCCGAGATGATCCACGACGTCCAGGTGGAGGCGACCTTCCCGGACGGCACCAAGCTCGTGACCGTCCACGACCCCATCGTCTGAAGAGGAGTGCCCGCATGATCCCCGGCGAGATCGCCCACGGGGACGGCCCGGTGCGCCTCAACGAGGGCCGCCCCGTCACCCGCCTCACCGTGCTCAACGCCGCCGACCGCCCGGTCCAGGTCGGCTCCCACTACCACTTCGCCGAGGCCAATCCCGGCCTCGACTTCGACCGCGCCGCCGCCCGCGGGCTCCGCCTCAACATCGCCGCCGGTACGGCCGTCCGCTTCGAGCCGGGCATCCCGGTCGCGGTGGAACTCGTACCGCTGGGCGGCCTGCGCACCGTGCCGGGACTGCGCGGGGAGACCGGGGGGCCGCTCGATGGCTGAGATCTCCCGCCAGGTGTACGCCGACCTCTTCGGGCCGACCGCCGGAGACCGGATCCGGCTCGCCGACACCGACCTCTTCGTCGAGATCGAGGAGGACCGCAGCGGCGGCCCCGGCCGGGCCGGGGACGAGGCCGTCTTCGGGGGCGGCAAGGTGATCCGCGAATCCATGGGGCAGGCCCGCACCACCCGCGCGGAGGGCGCCCCCGACACCGTGATCACCGGCGTCGTCGTCCTCGACCACTGGGGCATCGTCAAGGCCGACCTCGGCATCCGCGACGGCCGGATCTGCGGCATCGGCAAGGCCGGCAACCCCGACACCATGGACGGGGTCGACCCGGCACTCGTCATCGGCCCCGAGACCGAGATCATCGCGGGCAACGGGAAGATCGTCACCGCCGGCGCCATCGACGCCCACGTGCACTTCATCTCCCCGACGGTCATCGAGGAGGCGCTGGCCTCCGGTATCACCACCCTCGTCGGCGGCGGCACCGGACCGGCCGAAGGCACCAAGGCCACCACCGTCACGCCCGGACCCTGGCACCTGGCCCGGATGTTCGCGGCACTGGAGGCCTACCCGGTCAACATCGGCCTCCTCGGCAAGGGCAACACCATGTCCCGCGAGGCCATGCACTCACAACTCCGCGGCGGCGCCCTCGGATTCAAGATCCACGAGGACTGGGGGTCCACCCCGGCCGTCATCGACGCCTGCCTGAGCGTCTGCGACGAGACCGGCGCCCAGGTCGCCATCCACACCGACACCCTCAACGAGGCCGGCTTCGTCGACGACACCCTCGCGGCCATCGCGGGACGCACCATCCACTCGTACCACACCGAAGGCGCGGGCGGCGGGCACGCACCCGACATCATCACCGTCGTCTCCGAGCCCAACATCCTGCCGAGCTCCACCAACCCCACCCGGCCGCACACCGTCAACACCGTCGAGGAACACCTCGACATGCTGATGGTCTGCCACCACCTGAACCCGGCCGTCCCCGAGGACCTCGCCTTCGCCGAATCGCGCATCCGGCCCTCGACCATCGCCGCCGAGGACGTCCTCCACGACCTCGGGGCCATCTCCATCATCTCCTCCGACTCCCAGGCCATGGGCCGGGTCGGCGAGGTCGTGCTGCGCACCTGGCAGACCGCCCACGTGATGAAGAAGCGGCGCGGCTTCCTCCCCGGCGACGGACCCGCCGACAACCAGCGGGCCCGCCGCTACGTCGCCAAGTACACGATCAACCCCGCAGTGGCCCAGGGGCTCGCCCGCGAGATCGGCTCGGTCGAGACCGGCAAACTCGCCGACCTGGTCCTGTGGAACCCGGCCTTCTTCGGCGTCAAACCCGAACTCGTCATCAAGGGCGGCCAGATCGCCTACGCGCAGATGGGCGACGCCAACGCCTCCATCCCCACCCCGCAGCCCGTCCTGCCCCGCCCGATGTTCGGCAGCCACGGCCGCGCCCCCGCCCTGAACTCGCTGAACTTCACCGCACAGGCCGCCCTCGACCACGGACTGCCCGAACGCCTCGGACTGGGGAAGCAGTTCACCGCCATCGAGAGCACCCGGAAGGTGGGCAAGGCCGACATGCGCAACAACGACGCCATGCCGAGGGTCAAGGTCGACGCCGACACCTTCACGGTCTCCATCGACGGGGAGGTCGTCGAACCGGCACCCGCGGCGGAACTCCCCATGGCCCAGCGGTACTTCCTCTTCTGATGGAGCGCAGCCCGATGAGAGGCCCCCTGCCATGAGCCTCGCCGCCCTGCTCGTCCTCGCGGACGGCCGCTTCCCCGCCGGCGGGCACGCCCACTCCGGCGGGGCCGAGGCCGCCTGCAAGGCGGGCCGGATCCACGACGCGGCCACCCTGGAGGAGTTCTGCCGGGGCCGGCTGAACACCGCCGGACTCACCGCGGCCGCGCTGGCGGCGGCCGCCGCCCTCGGGCTCGACCCGGCGGAACTCGACGCCGCCGCCGACGCCCGCACGCCCTCACCCGCCCTGCGCACCGCCGCCCGCAGACTCGGGCGGCAGCTGCTGCGCGCCGCCCGCGCCACCTGGCCCGCCCCCGAACTGGAGGCTCTGGCCGCCGCCTTCCCGCGCGGCGCCCACCAGCCCGTGGTGCTCGGCGTCACGGCCCGGGCGGCCGGGCTCGGGCCGCTCGACGCCGCGCACGCGGCGGCGTACGAGAGCGTCGGCGGGCCCGCGACCGCGACCGTACGGCTGCTCGGTCTGGACCCCTTCGAGGCGAGCGGGGTCCTGGCCCGGCTCGCCCCCGAACTCGACGCGGTCTCCGCCCGGGCCGCCGGGGCCGCGCTGCGCGCCCGCGCCGAAGGGCCGGAGGTGCTGCCCGCCGCCTCCTCGCCGCTGCTGGACATCTCGGCGGAGATTCATGCCGACTGGCCGGTACGGCTGTTCGCATCCTGACCCCGAAGGAGACACCCCCCATGCACCTCGACCATGCCGTGACCCACCCCAACCGGCACACCCACAGCGCCGCCCCGCTCCGCGCCGACGGCACCCGGCGCGCCCTGCGCATCGGCCTCGGCGGGCCCGTCGGCTCCGGCAAGACCGCCACCGTGGCGGCCCTGTGCCGCGCGCTGCGCACCGAACTGTCCATGGCCGTCGTCACCAACGACATCTACACCCGGGAGGACGCCGAGTTCCTGCTCCGCGAGGCCGTCCTGCCGCCCGAGCGAATCGCCGCCGTCGAGACCGGCGCCTGCCCGCACACCGCCATCCGCGACGACATCTCCGCCAACCTGGAGGCCGTCGAGGAACTGGAGGACGCCTTCCGGGAGAGCGGCCCGCTCGACCTGATCCTCGTCGAGTCCGGCGGGGACAACCTCACCGCCACCTTCTCCCGCGGCCTCGTGGACGCCCAGATCTTCGTCATCGACGTCGCCGGCGGGGACGACATCCCCCGCAAGGGCGGCCCCGGCGTCACCACCGCCGACCTCCTCGTCGTCAACAAGACCGACCTCGCCCCGTACGTCGGCTCCGACCTCGGCCGGATGGCCCGCGACGCCGCCGAGCAGCGCGGTGAACTGCCCGTCGCCTTCCAGTCGCTGCGCGGACCGGAAGGGGTGGCCCCGGTGGCCGCCTGGGTGCGCGAGCGGATCACCGCCTGGAGCGCACGGTGACCAGCGCGCCGCCCCTCTCCCCGCCCCGGGACCCTCCGCTCTCCGTGCCCGTGCCTGCCTCGGGGCTGCGGGCCACCGCCCGCATCCACGCCGTAGCCGACGGACGGGGCGGCACCGCCCTGCCGCTGCTGGCCGGCGAGGGGCCGCTCGCGCTGCGCCGCACCCGCGGGTCCGGGGCCGAGGCCCGGGTCGTGCTGGTCGGCGCGATGAGCGCGCCGCTGGGCGGGGACCACCTCACCGTCGAGGCCGCCGCCGGGCCCGGCGCGCGCCTCGCCCTCGCCTCGGCCGCCGCCACCCTGGCACTGCCCGGCCGCGGCGGCGAACCCGCGCGGTACGACGTACGCCTGACCCTGGAGGACGGGGCGTCGGTGCGCTGGCTGCCGGAGCCGCTGGTCTCGGTGCGCGGCAGCGACCTGCGGGTGCGCACCCGGGTCGCGCTGGCCCCCACCGCCCGGCTGCTGCTGCGCGAGGAGCAGGTGCTCGGACGCGCGGGGGAGGGCCCGGGCCTGCTGAGCAGCCGGCTCACCGTCACCCGCGGCGGCCGTCCGCTGCTGGACCAGGAACTCGCCTGCGGCCCCGGTGCGCCCGGCGGCTGGGACGGCCCGGCGGGCCTGGCCGGCCACCGCGCGCTCGGTCAACTCCTCGTCGTGGACCCCGCCTTCGCCGAGGCCCCGCCCGTCGCGGCGGTCCTGGGCGAGTTCGCCGCGGTGACGCCGCTGGCCGGTCCGGCCGTCCTGGTGACGGCCCTGGCCCCGGACGCCCTGCGGCTACGGGAACTGCTCGACGCGGCCTGCCGTACCCACGGGTGGTGAAAGCGGGACGCAGCAGGCACCGCTCAGCGGTACACGCCTTTCCGGTTATCGGGTTGGCAAAGAAGTCGATCGAGCCCTGTCGCCGGTCCCGGATCAGAGGACAGGATCCCTGTGCACGCCGATGACCGAAAACGGCCAACCCGGCCGCCCACGGCGGCACCTGACGCAGGGGGAACAACCACGTGATACGCAACGCGGCGCTGGGGAGCGCCGCCACACTGATCACCGGCACGCTGGCGGCGGGCCTGATGCTCGCGCCGTCCGCCTCGGCGGCCTCGGCCGGCCGTGACAACGGTGCCGCGGAGGCGGTGGGCGTCCAGATCGCCGCCGCCCGCGCCGCCCGTACCGGGATCGACTGGAAGGACTGCCCCGCGGACTGGGGCTTCGAGAAGCCCATCCAGTGCGGCTGGGTGAAGGTCCCGCTCGATTACACCAAGCCGTTCGGCAAGACCATCGAGCTCGCCGTCGACCGCATCGGCAGCACGGGCACCAAGGAGGAGCGCCAGGGCGCCCTCGTCTACAACCCCGGCGGCCCCGGCGGCTCCGGCATGCGCTTCCCGCGCCGGGTCACCACCAAGAGCGCGCTGTGGGTCAACGCCTCCAAGGCGTACGACTTCGTGGGCTTCGACCCGCGCGGCGTCGGCCACTCCGCGCCCATCTCCTGCATCGACCCCCAGGAGTTCGTCAAGGCCCCCAAGGCGGACCCGGTCCCGGGCTCCGAGGCCGACAAGCGCGCCCAGCGCAAGCTCGCCGCCGAGTACGCGGACGGCTGCAAGGAGCGCAGCGGCGAGATGCTGCCGCACATGACCACGCCGAACACCGCGCGGGACCTCGACGTCATCCGTGCCGCCCTCGGCGAGCAGAAGCTGAACTACCTCGGCGTCTCCTACGGCACCTATCTGGGCGGGGTCTACGCCACCCTCTTCCCGACCCACGTGCGCCGCATGATCGTCGACAGCGTGGTCGACCCCGACCAGGACAACATCTGGTACGAGGCCAACCTCGGCCAGGACGTCGCCTTCCAGACCCGCTGGAACGACTGGCAGGACTGGGTCGCCAAGAACGACGCCTCCTTCCACCTCGGCACCACGCGCGCCCAGGTCGAGGAGCGCTACCAGAAGCTGCGCGCCAAGGCCAAGGCCAACCCGCTCGGCGGGGTCGTCGGTCCGGCCGAGCTGATCGGGTTCTTCCAGGGCGCCCCGTACTACGACTCCTCCTGGGTGCCCGTCGCCCAGACCTGGGCCGCGTACGAGGCGGGTGACGAGCAGGCGCTCGTCGACGCCATCGCCCCGGACATGTCGGACACCAAGGGCAACGCGGCCTCGGAGAACGGCAACGCCGTCTACACCGCGGTCGAGTGCGCCGACGCCAAGTGGCCCACCAGCTGGGCCAAGTGGGACCGGGACAACAGCAAGCTGCACCAGAAGTACCCGTTCCTCACCTGGTCCAACGCCTGGATGAACCTGCCCTGCGCGACCTGGAAGTCCAAGCAGAGCACCCCGATCGAGGTCGGCGCCAAGCGCGGTCTGCCGCCGGTCCTGATCGTCCAGTCCGAGCGGGACGCGGCCACCCCGTACGAGGGCGCCGTCTCCCTGCACAAGCGACTGGCCGGCTCGCGCCTGATCACCGAGCAGAACGCCGGCTCGCACGGTGTCACCAGCCTGGTGAACCCCTGCATCAACACCCGGGTCGACACCTACCTGCTCACCGGCAAGGTCGACGCCAAGGACGTGAAGTGCGCTCCGCACGCCACTCCGGTCGCCCCGGCCCCGGCCGCCGCGAAGTCGCTGACGGCGCAGGCGCCGGCCGCGGACCTTCCGGCGCGTGAGGAGCTCCCGGCGGTCCGCTAGCCGGGAGCGGTCGTGGAACGGGAGGAGGCTCAGCGCGAGGTGCGCCGGGCCTTCTTCCGTTCCGCCTCCTCCTCGGCCTTCACCTCGGCCGCGTACCGGTCGACGTACTCCTGGCCGGACAGTTCGAGGATGGCGTACATGATCTCGTCGGTGACAGCCCGCAGGATCGCCCGCTCGCCCTCCATGCCCGCGTACCGGGAGAAGTCCAGCGGCCGGCCGAAGCGGATCGTCACCCGCCGGATGTTCGGGATCTTCTGCCCGGGCGGCTGGATCTCGAAGGTGCCGACCATCGCGCAGGGGATCACGGGCACCCCGGCGCCCAGGGCCATCGCGGCCACGCCCACCTTCCCCTTGTAGAGCCGCCCGTCGTGCGAGCGCGTCCCTTCCGGGTAGATGCCGAGCAGCTCGTCCTTGGCCAGCACCGCCAGCCCCTCGCGCAGCGCCGCCTGTCCGGCGTTCTTGCTCGAGCGGTCCACCGGGATCTGCCCGGCGCTGCGGAAGAAGGCGGCGGTGAGCCGGCCCTTGACACCGGGGCCGGTGAAGTACTCGGCCTTCGCGAGGAAGGTGATCCGCCGCTTCAGGATCGCGGGCATCAGGAAGTGGTCGGAGAAGGACAGGTGGTTGCCCGCGACGATCGCGGCACCCTCCGCCGGGATGTTCTCCAGGCCCTCGATCCGGGGCCGGAACAGCAGTCTCAGCAGAGGACCGATCAGCACGTGCTTGAGCAAGTGGTAGAACACCAGGCCGCTCCCGTCGATATCCCGTTGTCACCGCCAGTTTACGGACGGTGAGTCACGGGCTGGAGGGGGCGGTGGGAACCAACCTCAGACATTGCGCGAGGCGGCCATCCCGGCGGTCAGCAGCCCCAGCACCACCCAGCCGAACCACAGCCAGCCGTTGCTGCCGAGGGCCACGGAGTACGTGGCGACGGCCACCAGTGCGGCGAAGGTCATGACGGCCATCGCCTTAACGGATCCGGTCATGCCCCATGGTCGCGCGCGACAGGGCGGTTGCGCTACTGGCCACGCGCTTGGAGCGAGGCGAGATACGAGTTGTACGCCTCCAGCTCCTTGTCGCCGTTGCGGTCCTCGGCCCGGTCGGAGCGCTTCGCCGCCCGCTGCTCGGAGCGGTACCACTGGTAGACCAGGGCGATCAGGACGAGCACCGAGGGGATCTCGCTGAAGGCCCAGGCGATCCCGCCGCCCCACTGCTGGTCGAGGAGCGGGTCGATGCCGAGGGAGGCCGGCGGGTTCGCGTACGTCTTGATCATCGGCTCGCTCGCCATCATCAGGGCGATGCCGAAGAACGCGTGGAAGGGCATGCCGGCGAAGAGCTCCAGCATCCGCATCACGTAGCCCGGACGGTGCGGACCCGGGTCGATGCCCATGATCGGCCAGAAGAAGATCAGGCCGACGGCGAGGAAGTGGAGCATCATCGCGATGTGCCCGGTGCGGCTCTCCATCAGGAAGTCGAAGAGCGGGGTGAAGTACAGGGCGTAGAGGCTCGCGATGAACATGGGGATGGTGAAGGCGGGGTGGGTGACCACCCGCATGTACCGGCTGTGCAGCAGCGCCAGCAGCAGCTCGCGCGGGCCCTTGTGGCCGCGTGCGGCGGGCGGCAGCGCGCGCAGCGCCAGGGTCACCGGGGCGCCCAGCAGCAGCAGGATCGGGGTGATCATGCTGATCACCATGTGCTGGACCATGTGCACGCTGAACATGACCATGCCGTAGTCGTTCAGCTTGGTGCACATCACCAGGACCACGGTCAGCACGCCCGCGGTGAAGGCGATGGTCCGGCCCAGCGGCCAGGCGTCCCCGCGCCGGCGCAGCCGCAGCACCCCCCACCCGTACAGGGCGAGCCCCACCAGCGAGCCGATCAGGAAGAACGCGTCGAAGGAGAACTCCAGCCCGCGTCCGAGAGTGAAGGGCGGCAGGTCCATGTTCATGTCCATGCCGTGCCCGCTGTGGTCCATCTCTTCACTCCCTTGACTGTGGCGCCCCACCACAGTAGTGCCGCCCCCGTACGTTCCCGCGCGCGGGGGCGGCCGTAACGGGCATACGGTTACAGAACCGTCTGGGCCTCGTCGTACCGGTCGGCCGGCACCGTCTTGAGGGTCGAGGTCGCCTCGGCCAGCGGCACCATCTCGATGTCCGTGCCGCGCAGCGCGGTCAGCATGCCGAACTCGCCGCGGTGCGCGGCCTCCACGGCGTGCCAGCCGAAGCGGGTGGCGAGGACGCGGTCGTAGGCGGTGGGCGTGCCGCCGCGCTGGACGTGGCCCAGGATCACCGGCCGGGCCTCCTTGCCCAGGCGGTGCTCCAGCTCCACCGCGAGCCGGTTGCCGATGCCGGCGAACCGCTCGTGGCCGTACATGTCGACGCCGCCCTCCTCGAGGTCCATCGACCCGGGGCGCGGCTTGGCGCCCTCGGCGACGACGACGATCGCGAAACGCTTGCCCGCCGAGAAGCGCTCGCCGACGATCGCCGTCAGCTCCTCGATGTCGAAGGGGCGCTCCGGCACGACGATCGCGTGCGCGCCCGCCGCCATGCCCGAGTGCAGGGCGATCCAGCCGGTGTGGCGGCCCATGACCTCCACGACCATCACGCGCTGGTGGGACTCGGCGGTCGTCTTCAGGCGGTCCAGGGCCTCCGTGGCCACGCCGACGGCGGTGTCGAAGCCGAAGGTGACGTCGGTGGAGGCGATGTCGTTGTCGATGGTCTTCGGGACGCCGACGATCGGCAGACCGGCCTGCGACAGCAGGTTCGCGGCCTTCAGGGTGCCCTCGCCGCCGATCGGGATGATCGCGTCGAGGCCGAGGTCGGCCACGTGCCCGCGGGCACGCTCCACGCCGTCGCGCAGGTGCGCGGGCTGGACCCGGGAAGAGCCGAGGATGGTGCCACCGCGGGCCAGGATGCCGGCGACGGCATCGAGGTCGAGCTTGCGGTAGTCCGCCTCCAGCAGGCCCTTCCAGCCGTCGAGGAAGCCGATCACCTCGTCGCCGTGGTCGACGACGGCGCGGTGCACGACGGAGCGGATGACGGCGTTGAGGCCGGGGCAGTCGCCACCGGAAGTGAGCACACCAATGCGCATGGCAGGGAGAGACCTTTGCAACGTGGGCCGACGACCGGACCACGTCGTCCGGTTGGAACTACGGCCACCCTACAAGCGGTGGAGCAGTGGGCTGAACCATCCTCCACATGCTGGTCGCACTCGTCGTACGAAACCACGTCGGCCCGGTTCCCCCTAGGGAAAACCGGGCCGAACACATGATGACGGGGCCGCCCCGATGAGCGGTCCGCCGGGTGCTAGGCGGGCTGCGTCGCGGCCGCGATGCGCTCCGCGCGCAGCGCCTCGTACCACCGGTCGTCTATGGCCGGCAGCGCGTTCACGTCGAGGGCCAGCTTCAGCAGCAGGTCCGCGATCTGCGGGTTGCGGGCCATCACCGGGCCGTGCATGTAGGTGCCGAACACCGTGTCGTTGTACGCGCCTTCGGTGCCGTCGCCGGTGCCGTTGCCGCGGCCCATCGTGACCCGGGCGAACGGCTTGGCCGTCGGGCCGAGGTGCGTGACGCCCTGGTGGTTCTCGAAGCCCGTCAGCTGCGGCAGCCCCAGGCGCGGGTCGATGTCGGCGAGGACGTCGCCGACGCACCGCTCGCCCTCACCGCGCAGGGTGACGACGTCCAGCAGGCCGAGGCCCTCCTGGCGCTGGCCCTGGTCGTTGACGAACTCCTTGCCGAGGATCTGGTACCCGGCGCAGACCGAGAAGACGATCGCCCCGTTCGAGACGGCGCGCTCCAGACCGCCGTCGCGCAGCAGCCGCTCCGCGGCCAGGCGCTGCGGCCGGTCCTCGCCGCCGCCGATCAGGTAGATGTCGCCCGAAGTGGGGATCGGCTGGTCGCTGCGCACGTCCACGCGCTGCACGTCCAGGCCGCGCTGGCGGGCCCGGCGCTCCACGACGAGGGCGTTGCCCTGGTCTCCGTACGTGCTGAGCAGGTCGGGGTAGACCCACACCAGACGCAGGCTGTTGTCGCTCATGCTCTTGTCCTCTGCGTTTGTGACGGGCCTAGTTGCCGACGCGGCGGCGGACGTCCTGGAAGGCGGTGTAGTTGGCGATCAGCTCGATCTGGCCGGGCGGCGCGAGCTGCACGGCCTCGTCGAGGGTCTCGCACACCCGGAAGTCCAGGCCCGCGACCTCCAGGCGGACCGCGAGGTCCAGCTTGCGGTCGCCGATCACGAAGATCGGGTGGCCGGCCAGGCGCGGGTAGTCCACGTCCCACAGCCAGGAGGTGTCCGTGCCGTCGGCGCCGCGCGCGTTCACCGAGAGGATCACCGGCGTCGGCGGCGGGTCGATCAGCGAAAACGTTTCGAGCCAGCCCGCCGGGTTCTTCGCGAGCAGCAGCCGCAGCTCACGGCCCTGGAAGTGCACCACGTCGTAGCGGCCGGCGACGGCCTGCACCTGGTACATCCGCTCCAGCGCGACCTGCGGCGGCACGCCGAACACGGCGGCCACGGCGGCCGAGGTGGCGGCGTTGGCCTTGTTGGCGCGGCCGGGCAGCTGGAGGTGGATCGGCCAGGCCGAGCCGTGCGGGTCCAGCACGTGGTCCCCGGAGAGCACCCAGGTCGGGGCCGGGCGGCGGAAACCGCACTCGCCGCAGAACCAGTCGTCGCCCGGGCGCTGCATGACACCGCCGCAGGAGGGGCACGACCAGGCGTCGTCCTTCCACTCCTGGCCGGCCGCGACCCACACGACGTTCTGCGAGGAGGAGGCGGACCACACGATCAGCGGGTCGTCGCAGTTCGCGACGATGACCGCCTTCGAGCCCTGGAGTCCTTCGCGCCACTTCTCCGCGAGCATGCGGGTCTCGGCGGCGCGGTCCAGCTGGTCGCGGGAGAGGTTCAGCAGGGCGATCACCTTGGGGGTGACGTCCCGGGCCACTCCGGCCAGGTACTTCTCGTCGACCTCGATGACGCCGTACTTGGCGTCCGAGCCGCCCGCCAGGGCCGAGGTGATGCCGGCCGGCATGTTGGCGCCGAGGGCGTTGGAGACGACCGGACCGCTGGCCCGCAGGGCCTCCGCGATCAGCCGGGTCGTCGTGGTCTTGCCGTTCGTCGCGGAGACGAGGACGACGTCGAGGTGTTGCGCCAGCGCGCCGAGAAGATCGGGGTCGAGTTTGAGTGCGACCTTGCCACCGATCACCGATCCGCTTCCGCGTCCCGCGGCCCGCGACACCGCCGCCGCGGCCTTGCCCGCCGTCACGGCCAGCTTGGCCCGCGGCGAAAGCGGCTCCGTGTTGCCTGCCATCGTCCCTTGTCCTCCTTGCGTCGGTCGGCCCCAGCCTATCCAGTACCGGCCGCAGCCTTGACCGCGGCGCCCCCGCCCCGCCGCGGATCTCCTCATATAGTCGCCCGTCGTACGCTTACGGCCATGCGACAGCGCCCCATTCCCGGTACCACCGGACTCGTCCGCACCATGAGCCTGCTGGGTGCTCCGGTGCTCCACTCGGCCTGCGCGGAGGTCACCGAATTCGGCCCGGAGCTCGAGCGGCTCATCGAGGACATGTTCGCGACGATGTACGCCGCGGAGGGCGTCGGCCTCGCCGCGAACCAGATCGGCGTCGGACAGCGGGTCTTCGTCTACGACTGCCCCGACGACGAGGACGTCCGCCACGTCGGACACATCGTCAACCCGCGGCTGGTCGAGGCCGACGGGGACGAGTTCCTCGGGCCCGAGGGCTGCCTGTCCCTGCCGGGCCTGGAGGCGGGGACGGCGCGCTTCGACCGGGCGGTCGTCGAGGGGGTCGACTCGGGCGGGGCGCCCGTGCGGGTCGTCGGTACGGGGTTCTTCGCGCGCTGCCTGCAGCACGAGTGCGACCACCTGGAGGGGACCGTGTACGCGGACCGCGTGACCGGCCTGCGAGCCCGTCGCCTGCGGCGCGCCATCCGGAAGGCCCCCTGGTCCTCTCAGGGCTAGGTCGTCTCTTCGGCTGAGTCACATCAGGCCCCTCCGGCGTTGGAGGAGCGGCACCGGGCTCCGCCCGGACCGCTCCTCACACCCGGAGGGGCTGAATTCGCCGGCCGGGGTTCGTCAGAAGCCCGGGCCGTCCACGCGGTTGCCGGCGGAGGAGAGGCGGCCCCAGAGGAGGTCGGTGAGGCCGGCGACGAGCTCCGCGCGCTCGCAGGGGCGTTCGCCGAGCCACCAGTCGCCGGCCGCGTGCATCATGCCGACGATGCCGTGGCCCCAGACCCGGGCCAGGCGTTCGCCGCCGGGGCCGAGGTCGACCCGCTCGCCGATCACCTCGGCCAGTTCCTCGCCGAGCCTGCGCAGCAGCGGCGCCGAGTGCAGGCCCACGTCGAAGCCGCGCTCCGCGCTGTGCGAGTCCTCGGCCGGGTGCATGAGGAAGCGGTAGACCTGCGGGCGGGCCTCGATGGCGGCGAGGTACGTGTCGAGGGTCGCCTCGACCCGGTGGCGCCGGGTGGAGGCGGGTGCGTCGAGCGCGGCCCGCAGCGAGTCGAGCAGGGCGTCGGTGTGCCGTACGGCGAGTGCCTGGTAGAGGCCCGCCTTGTCCCCGAAGTGCCGGTACAGGATGGGCTTGGTGATGCCGGCCTCGGCCGCGATGGCGTTCATGGAGGCCTTGGGGCCGTCCCTGAGCACGACCCGGTCCGCGGCTTCGAGCAGCTCCCGCCGGCGGCGTTCGGCCGCTCCCGGTTCGCCGGCCTGCTGAGTGGTCTCCATGACGTGTTTCTCTCCCCGCCCTTGCGATGTGCGTGACGCCCACGCAACGTAACACCCGGTGCACCCCGGGGATCGAATCGGCGGCCGCCGCCGGCTGAATCCTCCGTGCTTGACAGGCCTTACTCGCCGGTAACAGACTGTGGCCCTCGTGGTGGTTACCGCTAGTAACCTCCCGCAGGGACGAGAACGGACAGGTGGAGGGGACATGGCGGAGTTCACCATGGAGCTGAACGACGACCAGAAGCAGGTACGGGACTGGATCCACGGCTTCGCCGCCGATGTGATGCGACCCGCGGCCGCCGAATGGGACGAGCGCGAAGAGACTCCCTGGCCCGTCATCCAGGAGGCCGCGAAGGTCGGCATCTACTCGCTGGACTTCTACGCCCAGCAGTTCTTCGACCCGACGGGCCTCGGCATCCCGATGGCGATGGAGGAGCTCTTCTGGGGGGACGCGGGCATCGCCCTGTCCATCGTCGGCACCGGACTCGCGGCCATCGGCGTCGTCGCCAACGGCACCGAGGAGCAGATCGGCACCTGGATCCCGCAGATGTACGGCACCCCGGACGACGTGAAGGTCGCCGCCTTCTGCTCCTCCGAGCCGGACGCCGGCTCCGACGTCGGCTCGATGCGCACCCGTGCGGTCTACGACCAGGCCAAGGACGAGTGGGTGCTCAACGGCACCAAGACCTGGGCGACCAACGGCGGCATCGCCAACGTCCACATCGTCGTCGCCGTCGTCGACCCCGAGCTCGGCACCAAGGGACACGCCTCCTTCATCGTGCCGCCGAACACGCCGGGGCTGTCCCAGGGCCAGAAGTTCAAGAAGCACGGCATCCGCGCCTCGCACACCGCCGAGGTGGTGCTGGAGGACGTACGGATCCCCGGTTCCTGCCTGCTCGGCGGCAAGGAGAAGCTGGACGAGCGCCTCGCGCGGGCCCACGAGCGCGCCCGCAGCGGTGGCGGGGAACGCGTGAAGAACGCGGCCATGGCCACCTTCGAGGCCTCCCGGCCGGCGGTCGGCGCGATGGCCGTGGGCACCGCGCGCGCGGCGTACGAGGTCGCCCTCGACTACGCCAGGACCCGCACGCAGTTCGGCCGCCCGATCATCGACAACCAGGGCGTGGCCTTCCAGCTCGCCGACATGCGGACGCAGATCGACGCGGCCCGGCTGCTGGTGTGGCGGGCCTCCTGGATGGCGGTCGCAGGTCGGCCGTTCGAGTCGGCCGAGGGCTCGATGTCGAAGCTGTTCGCGAGCGAGGTCGCCAAGAAGGTCACCGCGCAGGCGGTCCAGATCCTCGGCGGCAACGGCTTCACCCGCGAGTACCCGGTGGAGCGCATGCACCGGGACAGCGCGATCTACACCATCTTCGAGGGCACCAGCGAGATCCAGCGGCTGGTGATCGCC
This sequence comes from Streptomyces sp. NPDC046308, assembly GCF_055588065.1. Taxonomy (NCBI): domain Bacteria; kingdom Bacillati; phylum Actinomycetota; class Actinomycetes; order Kitasatosporales; family Streptomycetaceae; genus Streptomyces; species Streptomyces sp. NPDC046308. The sequence goes on along the minus strand of NZ_JBVJFB010000012.1, from coordinate 76,075 downwards.
CGCACGATCTCCGGCATGCCGATCCGCTAGTGCTGTGGCCGGGGGGTGCGGGACCCGGGTTCCACACCCCCCGGCCCGGTCTCAGCGCAGCGGCGTGAGGCAGGCGCTGGTGAACTCGTCGGGGCCGTACTTCGGATCGGCGAGGTAGTCCAGCGGGGCGCAGTGCGCGCCGGGCGTGTCCAGTACGGCGGTGACCTCGTACTGGGCCCGGGACGAGCCGCAGGACACGACCTCCAGGTCCTGGTCGGTCCAGCTGCCCTCGTTGCGCACGCACTGCCCCACCGAGAGCTTCTCCGGGCCGTCGACGACCAGGCCGATCACGAGGAGCGCCTGGACGGCCAGGAAGAGCAGCAGGACCGGTGTGAGGAAGAGCAGCACCGGGGGCCGGCGCCACAGCGGCCTGCCCGGGTCGAGCGGCGGGCGGAAGCCGCCCGCCGGGGGCGCGAGTCTGCGGAAGGCCGCCCGCGGGCCGAGGTTCATCAGCAGGGTCACCGGCGTGACGAAGAGGGACAACGGGCTCCACCAGCCCTGCCACAGGGTGTCCGAGGACATGCGGCGGTAGGTGGCGAGTCCGCAGTCGCGGCAGAACGGCCCGCGCAAGCTCAGGAACCGCATCAGCACGATCAGGCCCTGGTGCCCGCGTACGGTCGCGGGCGCGGCGGGCCAGGCCCCGCACAGGGTGCAGCCGTACCGGCCCGGCTGCGGGTGGGCCGCGTACGCACCGTACGGCTGCTGCGGTCCGGTGAACACGGGGCCGTCGGCCCCGGTCGGCTGTCGGGGTACGTAGGGGCCCGCCGGGCTGTACGGGCCTCCGGCGCCCTGCTGCGGCGGTGGCGGAGTGGCCACGGGGATTCTCCTCGGTCGGTCGATGATCACCGGCGTGGTGATCACGGCACCCTAGCCCGCGCCCTCAGGTCCGCAGCAGCCGGGCGAGGGCCCGCCCGAAGAGCAGCCGGCCCGCCGCCGCGACCACGGGGTCCAGGGCGCGGGGGAGGCCGCGCACGCGCAGGTCCTCGCGCCAGTGGACCTCCGTGCCGCCCGAGGCGAGGGGCCGGACCTCGATCTCCGCCCAGCCCGTCACGGACCGGCCGCGCTTCTCCAGCCGGACGAGCCCCGCCGAGCCGCCCGCCGGGGGCTGCCAGACCACGACCTCCATGGGATCGTCGAAAGTGATCCTGCCCACACCCGTGCGGGCGGCGAAGATCGTTCCGACGCGCGTCGGGGGCGCCGTGCGGATGATCGTCCGCGTGAGGGGGACCTGCGCGCCGTGGCGTTCCCAGTCGGTGAGCCGCAGCCAGGTCTCGTCGGGTGGCCGAGACGTATGGTGAATGATCCGGATACCGGGCATGAGCGCATGGTAATCGGGCATACACACCGTGAACTGGACCGCGAATACGGGTTCCGTCCGGGGGTGGCGATCAGCAATACTCACCAGCCACCGTGGATCGCGGAATCGACCGGGTGACCACCGGCCCTCCCGCCCCACTTTGCGAGGAGGTGCGCCATGTGCTCCCACCAGCCACCCTGCCCACCCGCCGACAGCGCCGATCACGACGCCGCGCGCACCGTGGCCTCCCACCCGGAACAGGGCTGGAGCCTGCTGTGCAACGGGGTCGTGGTGTTCGACGACACCGGTGAACTGCTCCCCGACAGCCGCACGGTGGAACCCCGCCGCCCGGCCCTGGTCTGAGCGAGGAGGCAGCATGCGCCAGCAGCTGATCCGCAAGCCCGTCCCCAAGCCCGCTCCACGAGACCTGGACCTGCGCACGCCGTCGGGCAGACCCCTCCCGTACTGACGGGAGCTCCGACGAAGCCGATCCAGTACGCACGGCGTCCACCGGCCGCTGCTCAGCCGGTGGGCGTCGCCGCGCCGCCCCGGAACGCCGTCTCGTACGCGGCGTCGCCGATCGCGGCCCGGGCCTGCCGCTCGCCCTGGTCCCGCAGGGCCGTCAGCGAGGGCGAGCCCATCTGCGGCCGGCCCACCGTGCGCCACCAGGCGTGCCCGGTGCCCAGCAGCCGCGCCGCCAGTTCTCCGTCGCCCAGCCCGGCCACCGCCGCGGCCAGTACGTCCAGGCCCAGCGCGATGCCGAAGCGGTCGCCCAGCAGCCGCTTGCCGGAGAGCATCGCCCGCACGTGCCTGGCCGCCTCCCCGTGGTCGCCCAGGCCCAGCGAGGCCACCGCCAGGATGTAGTCCGCGTACGCCCGCAGCCAGCGCTCGCCGAGCTCCGCGCACGCCTCCCGCAGGGACCGTGCCTCATCGGTCGCCTCCTCGAACCGCCCCTGGTCGCAGAGGGCGTAGCCGGTCGCCAGCTTGCACAGCAGCCAGCCCGGGCCGCTCGTCCGCCCGCCGTGGCCCGCCCTGGCCCGCGGACCCGCCAGCGCCAGCGCCCGTACGGGATCGCCCGGCATGAGGACCGCCACCGCCTGCAGATAGGCCGCGCGCAGCTCCCGCTCGGGGTCCGCGAGGCGGGCCGCGTCCCGCGTGCACTCCTCGGCGATCCGCCCGGCCGCCTCCATGTCGCCCTGGAGCAGCAGCGTGAGCCCGAGGGCCCACTGGGCCTGGTTGTACGCGGCCCCCGTGGGCGGAGCGGACCGCAGCGCCCGTTCCAGGAAGGCCCGGCCCTCGTGCGCGTGTCCGCAGGCGAACCAGTGGAACCACAGCGCCCCGGCCATCTCCAGGGCCGCCGTCGGGTCGGCGGTGAGCAGGTGCTCCAGGGCCGTGCGCAGCTGCGCGTGCTCGGCGGTGATCCTGCGGTACCAGTCCACCTGGCCCGGGCCGAGCCAGCCCCGGTCGGCGGCCTGGCAGAGCGCCGCGTACCAGTGGGCGTGCCGATCGCTCACGAGCCGCGCCTCGCCGAGTTCGGCCAGCCAGTCCTGCCCGTACTCGCGGATCGTGTCGAGCAGCCGGTAGCGGGCGCCCGCGCCCCGCTCATCGGTGCGCAGGACCACCGACTTGGCGGCCAGCCCCGCCAGGACCCGCTCGACCCGCGCGGCGGGCAGCGGGCCGCCCGCGCAGACGGCGCGGGCCGCGGCCACGTCGAAGTCCCCGGTGAAGACGGAGAGCCGGGCCCACAGCAACCGCTCCAGCGGCTCGCACAGTTCGTGGCTCCAGCCGATCGTGGTCCGCATCGTCCGGTGCCGGGGCGGCAGGGCGGCGCGGGCGCCGGACAGCATCTCGAAGCGCTCGCCGATCCGCTCGGCCGTCTCCTCCAGCGTCCACAACCGCAGCCGGGCTCCGGCGAGTTCCAGCGCGAGCGGGATGCCGTCCAGGCGCCGGCACACCTCGGCCGCGAGCGCGGTCCGTACGGGGTCGGTGAAGACGGTCACCGCTTGCGGGGTCGCGGCGAGGGCGCGGGCCCGGAAGAGGGCGAGGGCGTCGCTGTCGGGCCCCTCGCAGGGCAGCGGCCGGACCTCGACGACCTCCTCGGCCGCGGAGCCGAGCGGTTCCCGGGAGGTGATCAGGACCGTCAGTCCCGGTGCGGACTGCAGGAGTTCGCCGACGAGGTGGCGGCAGGCGGCCACCAGGTGCTCGCAGGTGTCGAGGACGAGGAGGAGCCGCTGGTCGGCCATCCACGCGCACAACTCCTCGTCGAGCGGGCGCGGGGAGTGTTCGGCGAGGCCGACGGCGTGTGCGACGGTCGCCGTGAGCAGGCCGGGATCGCGCAGCGGCGACAGCTCCACCCACCAGACGCCGTCGGGCCGGGACTGGCGGGGATCGGCGACGGCCCGCAGGGCGAGGCGGGACTTGCCGACCCCGCCCACCCCGGTGAGGGTGATCAGCCGCCGCTCGAGCAAAAGATCTCCGAGGAGCCGGAGTTCGGGTTCCCGGCCGACGAAGCTCGCCGGTTCGGGTGGCAGGTTCCCCGGCGTGCGGGAACCCGGTGGGGGGTCGTCGTCCGCGGATGCTGCCTGATTGTCATTGACCGAGTACTCACCGAACACGGATGTATTGTGCGTGATCTTCTTATCCGACCGTGCCGTTCGGGCCGGATCGGTGCCTCAATTTCACGCCACGAGGGTGATCCGCCGTTCCGCGGAGAAGGCGCCCCAGTTGCCGTCGGGCAGCCTGGCCCGCAGTTTGACGGCCCATTCGGTGCCTGTGGGCTCCGTCACCGTGAGCCGGTGCTCCACCCGTCCGGTGGGCACGGCGCCCGCTCCGAACTGGATGACGGTCGTGGGCCGTCCGTTGACGTACAGCTCGTACTCGGTGGTCTCGCGGCCGGTGTCCGGGGCGGTCCAAGTGAGCGTGACCGCCCCCGGCGAGGCGGCCGCGACGAACGCGGAGGGGGCGGTGCCGGGCCCGTCGCCGGAGGCGGGCGGGGTCGTCACGTCCACGGCCGGTCCGTCGGGGGAGGAGTTGTCCGCCCCGTCCCGGGCCCGGACGGTGAAGGTGTAGACGGTGTCCGGCTGGAGGCCGCTCAGGGCGGTGCCGCTCTCGCCCGGGCCGGCGGTGTGGATCCGGACGCCGCCCTGGTAGACGTCGTACGCCGTCACGCCCGTGTCGTCCGTGGCCGCGGTCCAGGACACCCAGGCGGCCCGGGGGCCGCTCGCGCGGCCGGTGGTGGCCGCCGGGGCGGTCGGCGCCGCGCGGTCCTCGGCCTTGGCCGCCGGGGTGGTCGCGCGGGCGGCGGGAGCGGGCTCGGAGAGGTTCCCGGCGGCGTCCTCGGCCCGCACCGTGAAGGCGTAACCGGTCTGCGGGGAGAGGCCGGTGACGTCCACCATCGTCTTCTCGGCCGGGAGTTCGCGGACCAGCCGGTCCCCTTCGAAGACCCGGTAGCCGCGCACCCCGTCCCGGTCCGCCGCCGCGTCCCACATGACGTGCACGGTGGTGGCGCTGCCGGCCTGCGCGGTCAGTCCGGTTGGGGCGGGCGGGGCCTGGGTGTCGGGCGCGGTGCAGGCGGTCAGGCCCGTGAGGCCGGTGAGGGCCAGGCAGAGGGCGAGCGTGGGGGCGGCGCTGCGTCGCACGGGGGTGCCTTCCTCCGCTCCGTAAAGGTCTAGACATATATGGCACGGAGGGCGGGAGCCCGGCAAGACCCCTGCGGCCGGTCGTCGGCGATGTGCCCCGGTTCGTCTTCTTCCGATCCTGTCTGGCATTATTGCGAGCTCTTTGCAATAGCGGATGATCTTGAACAGGGATGTGCAGAGCATGACGGCCCGGACAGTACGGGGAGCGGCCGGCGCGACGCTGGCCGCCGCACTCATCACGGGCGTGGCGGCCTGTTCCGGCCCCGGCGGCACCGCCGCGGCCGCCGACGCGGTGGTGGTCGGCATAGCCACCGAGCCCGAGAGCCTCAGCCCGCTGCTGGGCTACGGCAAGGACGGCAACTCGAAGATCTTCGACGGACTGCTCACGCACGACGCGGACATGAAGCTGAAGCCGGCGCTGGCCGAGGCCCTGCCGGAGGTCTCCGCAGACGGCCGCACGTACACCTACAAGCTGCGCGGGGGCGTGAGGTTCAGCGACGGGGCGCCCTTCTCCGCCAAGGACGTGGTCTTCACCTACCGGACGATCCTCGACGCGAGGACGAACAACGCCTCCAAGACCGAGCTGGACGCGATCGAGGGCGTCGAGGCGCGCGGTGAGGACACCGTCGTCTTCACCCTGAAGTACCCCTACGCCCCGTTCGCCGAGCGGACCGTGCTGCCGATCGCCCCCGAGCACATCGCGGGCGCGCAGGACGTCAACAGCGGCGACTTCACCACCAGGCCCGTCGGCACCGGCCCGTACGTCCTCACCGCCTGGTCCAAGGGCGAGAAGCTCAGCTTCAGGGCCAACCCCGGCTACTGGGGCGGCGAGCCCGCGGTGAAGAAGTTCACCATGGCCGTCGTCAAGGACGACGACGTGCGTGCCACCCGGCTGCGCTCCGGCGAGCTGGACGGGGCGATCCTGCCGCCCAACCTCGCCCAGGGCTTCGAGAAGGACCCCGCGCGCCGCACGTACGCGGCCAAGACCTTCGACTACCGCAACGTGACGCTCCCGACGCACCACCGGGTCACCGGAGACATGGCGGTCCGGCAGGCGCTCGACATCGCCGTGGACCGCACGGCCATGGTCGACGAGCTGCTGGAGGGCGCGGGCAAGCCCGCCTTCGGCCCGGTGCCCACCGACAGCCCGTGGTTCACGGCCGGCACCGAGCGCCGTCACGACCTCGACCGGGCGAAGAGGATCCTCGACGAGGCCGGCTGGAAGGCGGGCGGCGACGGCATCCGCGTCAAGGACGGGGTCCGCGCCTCCTTCCCGCTCTGGTACACCTCCGGCGACAAGATCCGCCAGGACCACGCACTCGCCTTCGCCTCCGACGCGAAGAAGGCCGGCATCGAGGTCAAGGCCGAGGCCGGCACCTGGGAGGTCATCGAGCCGCGGATGAAGACCGACGCCGTCCTCGCCGGCGGCGGGTCCCCGGCCGACCCCGACTTCGACCAGTACCTGCTCCTCACCTCCTCCCTCGGCGGCGACGGCTTCAACAACATGGCCCGCTACGCCAACCCGACCGTGGACCGCGCCCTCGACGAGGCCCGCAGGAGCGGCGACCCGGCCGCGCGCAAGGCCGCGTACGACACCGTGCAACGTGAGCTCGTCAAGGACCCCGGCTACGTCTTCCTCACCCACATCGACCACCTGTACGTCGTGAACGACCGCTGGGAGGGGCTCACCACCCAGGTGGAGCCGCACGACCACGGCCTCGGCTCGGGCCCCTGGTGGAACGTCGAGAGCTGGAAGCCGAAGGCCAAGTGACCCTCCCCTGGGGGCCGATGGCACGCATGGTGGGGCGGCGGACCCTCCTCGCCGCCCCGGTCCTGCTCGCCGTCACCTTCGGCGTCTTCGCCATCGCCGCGCTGTCCCCCTTCGACCCCGTGAAGGCCTACGCCGGCACCGCGGGCCTCACCGCCTCGCAGGCCGAACTCGACCAGCTCCGGGCCAACCTCGGAGTCGACCAGGCCCTGGTCCCGCGCTGGTGGGACTGGCTCGGCTCGGCGGTCACGGGAGACCTCGGCACCTCCTCCGTCATGCGCCAGCCCGTCGCCGACGTCATCGGGGAGCGGATGGGCTGGTCGGCGCTGCTCGCCGCGTGCGCGTTCGCCGTGGCGGTGTCGGCGGGCACCGTGCTCGGTGTCCTGGCCGCCCGCCGACAGGGCGGCCCACTGGACCGGCTCGCGTCCTCGCTCGCCTACACCCTGGAGGCCGCCCCGGCCTTCTGGCTGGGCCTGCTGGCCATCTGGTTCTTCTCGGTCCGGCTCGGGGCGCTGCCCTCGGGCGGCCTGACCGACGCCGGCAGCGACACGGTCACCTTCGGGCAGGTCGCCTCGCACCTGGTCCTGCCCGCGCTGGTGCTGGGCGTCTCCCAACTGCCGTGGTTCTTCCTGTACGTGCGCCAGGGCGTGGCCGACGCGCTGGCGGAGGACCCCGTCCGCGGGGCCCGCGCGCGGGGTCTCGCGGAGCGGAGCGTCCTGCTCGGGCACGGGCTCCGCTCCGGCATGCTGCCGGTGCTGACCCTGATCGGATCCCGGGTACCCGAGCTGATCACCGGTGCGCTGCTGGTGGAGACCGTCTTCAGCTGGCCGGGCATCGCGGCGGCGACCGTACAGGCGGCCACCTCGGTGGACTTCCCGCTGCTGGCCGCCCTCACGATGCTGGCCACGGCGGCGGTGCTGGCCGGGAACCTGCTGTCCGACCTGCTGTACGGGCTGGCCGACCCGAGGGTGGGCTTCGATGGCTGAGCCCCCGGTCAGGTGGCGGCCGGCCGGGCGCACCCGGCGCTCCACCCGCACCCTGCGCGTGCGCACCTCGGCGCTCGTGACGGCGGTGATCGTGCTGGTGGTGCTGATCGTTCCGCCGCTGGCGCAGCTCGACCAGCAGGCGGTCGACCTGTCGGCCAGGCTCCGGCCACCCTCGTGGGCCCACCCCTTCGGCACCGACGACGTCGGACGCGACCTGCTGCTGCGGTGCGTCCACGGTCTGCGGCTCTCCCTCCTCGTCGGCCTGGTGGCCGCCCTCGTCGCCACCGTGATCGGTACGGCGGTGGGCGCGGCCGCGGGCGCCCTGGGCGGCTGGACGGACCGGGTGGTCATGCGGGCCGTGGACACCCTGTCCTCGATCCCGCACCTGCTCCTCGGCATCTTCATCGTGGCGATGTTCCGGCCGGGCGTGTGGCCGGTGGTGGTCTCCGTGGCCGTGACCCACTGGCTGTCCACGGCCCGCATCGTCCGTGCGGAGGTCCTGTCCCTGCGCGGCCGCCCCTACGTGGACGCGGCCGTCTCCGGCGGCGCCTCCCGGTGGCGGGTCGCCGTCCGCCACCTCGTGCCGGGCGTCCTGCCGCAGGCGGGCCTGGCCGCGGTTCTGATGATTCCGCACGCGATGTGGCACGAGTCCGCCCTGTCGTTCCTGGGCCTCGGACTCCCCGCCCACCAGGCGAGCCTGGGCAGCCTCGCGCAGAGCGGCCGCGGCTCGCTGCTCGCCGGCGACTGGTGGCCCACCCTCTTCCCCGGCCTCCTCCTGATCGTCCCGACGCTGGCCCTCGCCGGACTCGCGGGCGCCTGGCGCGAGCGCCTGAACCCCCGCCGCCGCTCGGAGCTGACCCTGTGACCCCGCCTCCCGTGCTCAGCGTCGAGCAGCTCTCCGTCCGCTTCCGCATGCCCGCGGGCCGGTACGTCGAGGCCGTCACCGACGCCACCTTCTCCCTGGCGCCCGGGGAGTGTCTCGCCCTGGTCGGCGAGAGCGGCTGCGGCAAGTCCGTGCTCGCCTCCGCCCTGCTCGGCCTGCTCCCGGGCAACGCCGAGACCGCCGGGTCGGCCCGGCTCGCCGACGGGCTGGACGTGCTCGCCGCCGACGAGCGGACCCTGGCCCGGTCCGTACGGGGCCGGCGCATCGGCCTGGTCCCGCAGAGCCCGGCCGCGCACCTCACCCCGGTCCGCACCGTCCGCGCCCACCTGGAGGAGACCGTCCGCGAACTGGCCGCCGACGCCGGCCGCGCCGGCCCGGCCACGGCGGCCGGACCCCGGCCGCCGGGTCCGCCCGGCCCGGCCGCCGGGCCCGGCGGGCCGGAGCGGCCCGCACGCCGCGGGCGGTTCGGCAGGGCGGCCCTGCGCGCGGCGGCCGAGGCGGCCGCCGAGCGGGCCGCCTTCCCCGCCACCCACCTCGACCGCCACCCGCACGAACTCTCCGGCGGGCTCGCCCAGCGGGCCGCCACCGCCCTCGCCCTCGTCGGTGACGCGCCGCTGCTCCTCGCCGACGAGCCGACCACGGGCCTCGACCGCGACCTGGTCCGCCGCACCGTCGACGAGCTGCGCGCCCGCACCCGTGAGGCCGGCCGCGCGCTACTGATGATCACGCACGACCTCGCGGCGGCCGAGCGGATCGCCGACACCGTCGCGGTCATGTACGCCGGGCGGATCGTCGAAATCACCCCGGCCGGAGCCTTCTTCGGCAGCCCCGGCCCCCGTCACCCGTACGCCCGGGGCCTCCTCGACGCGCTCCCCGAACGCGCCTTCACGCCGGTCCCCGGGACTGCGCCCGAGCTGGGCGCGCTCCCGGCGGGCTGCGCCTTCGCCGTCCGGTGCGCGGCCGCCGACCAGACCTGCCGCAGCCGGCGGCCCGTGCTCACCGAAGGGGTGGCCTGCCACCGTGCTTGAGCTCAAGGACATCACCGCGGGCTACGACCGCCGCGCGCCCGTGGTCCGGGGCGCGCACCTGACCCTGTGGCCCGGCGAGTCCCGCGGGCTGCTCGGCCCGAGCGGCTGCGGCAAGTCCACGCTGGCCCGGGTCGCGGCCCTGCTGCACCGCCCCGACCGCGGGACCGTGGTGCTCGACGGCCGCCCCGTGACCGGCTTCTCCCACCGTGCCCCGCGCTCCCTGCGGACCGCGGTCGGCGTCGTGTTCCAGCAGCCCCGGCTCGCCGCGGACCCCCGCCTCAGGCTGCGCGACCTCGTCGCCGAACCCCTCCGCGCGAGCGGACGGCGTGCGGAAGCCGCCACGGTGGTGCCCGAGTTGGCGGAGCGGGTCGGCCTCGGCGCGGACCTGCTCGCCCGCCGTCCCCACGAGGTCAGCGACGGCCAGCTGCAACGCGCCTGCCTGGCCCGGGCCCTGGTGCTGCGTCCGCGCTGGCTGGTCTGCGACGAGATGACCGCGATGCTGGACGCCTCCACCGCCGCGGCCCTGGTCGCGGTCGTCGAGGAGTACCGCGCCGAGAGCGGGGCGGGACTCCTCGCTGTCGGTCACGATCCGGTGCTCCTCGGCCGCTGGTGCGGCCGCACGACCCACTGGAACGAGATCGTCAAGGACTGACCGCCCGTCACGGACGGTCAACACCCGTACGGCGGACACGTGTTTCGCCCGAGCGCACCCCCTCCTGCGCCACCATGGCGGCGAGTAAGGAGGTTTCGATGGTGATTTCCCTCTCGGTGGTCGTCCTGCTCCTCATCCTCGCTTGGATCTTCCTGCGCGGCGGCGGACTCAAGTTCTCGCACGCGCTCGTCTGCGTACTGCTCGGCTTCTACCTCGCGAGCAGCAGCGTGGCCGGGACCATCCACGACGGACTGACGGCCACCGCGAACGTGGTCTCCGGCCTCCGCCCGTGACCCGGGCCGTCCCCTTCGAAAGGGACGGCGTTGATCGACTGTTGCGCCTTCGTGAATCATCCGGCGCATCCATGGACTCCTCGGGCACTGCGATCTAGCGTCTGGCCGCGGCGCGATGTCAGACGCAACGTCAACAAGACCGAAGAGACAGGGAGGAAGTCTGGATGTTCCGAAGAGCGCTGAACTGCGCCGTGCTGCCCGTCGTCGCCGCCTTCACGGTGATGTACGGCGGCTCGCCGGCCCAGGCCGAGGAGATACCCAAAGCCCCCGGCCACCGCCTGATCAGCCACTACGACGGCAGCCCCGCGGCCGCCGCACCGCTGCCCGGCCAGGCTCCGCCGCAGCACCCCCACCTCGCGCCCAACGGCCGCAGCGGCATGCACTCCGACGCGGCCGGCAGCGCCACCTCACCCTGGTCGGGCCCGCTCGGCAGGAACCCCCAGGTGACCAGCGAGAAGATCGCCGCACTGGGCGGCGAATGCGCCACCGCCACCTTCGACGCGGGCGGCCGGCTCGTCACCGTGTGCGGGACCTTCTCGGGCTTCAAGGTCAAGCTCCTCGAGCCCCGTACGCTCGCCACGCTCGCGGAGTACCAGCTCCCGCAGCGTTCTTCGACGGTCGAGGCGATCACCTCGCTCGACTTCGCGAAGATCTTCAAGGACACCTCGGGCGGTGCATACTTCTACCTGGACGACCAGGACCGCGCGGTGCTGGCCGACTCCCGTCAGCACATCCTGCGCCTGGCCCACTCCCGGAATCCCGACGGGAGCTGGAAGTTCACCGTCGACAACGACTGGGACCTCACCGGCCAGGTCCCGCACGACTGCGTGACCTGGACCAACCTGTGGCCCAGCGGCACCTGTGACCCCGTGACCTCGGTCATGCCCGACTGGAACGGCCGGATCTGGTGGGTCACCCGCCAGGGCCGGGTCGGCACCGTGGACCCGGCGACCTCGGTGATCCGCTCCGTCCGGCTGCCGGGCGAGGAGATCCAGAACTCCTTCTCGGTCGCCGAGGACGGCGTCTCCATCGTCTCCGACCACGCGCTCTACAGCTTCCGCGCCGCCGCCGACGGCACCCCCGAGGTGCAGTGGCGCCAGACGTACGACCGCGGGACCGCCGCCAAGCCCGGTTCCGTCAACCAGGGTTCGGGAACCACCCCGGACCTCTTCGGCAACGGATACGTCGCCATCACCGACAACGCCGACGACCGGATGAACGTCCTGGTCTACAAGCGGGGCACGGACGTCCCCGCCGCCCAGCGGCTGGTCTGCAAGGTGCCGGTCTTCGGCTCCGGCGCCTCGACCACCGACAACTCCCTGATCACCTGGGGCAACAGCATCGTCGTCGAGAACAACTACGGCTACGAGAACCCCACCACCCTGCTGCTGGGCAAGTCGGTCGTGGGCGGCGTGACCCGCATCGACGTCCGGGCCGACGGCAGCGGCTGCGACACGGTGTGGGAGAGCGCGATCCGCGCTCCCTCCGTGGTCCCGAAGCTCTCCACCGCGAACGGGCTGCTCTACTTCTACGAGAAGGAGCCCAACTTCTGGGGGATCGACGGCTGGTACCTCACGGCCGTGGACTTCCGCACCGGTGAACGCCGCTGGCGGCAACTGGTCGGAACCGGCCCGCTCTACGACAACAACTGGGCCCCGATCACCCTCGGCCCCGACGGCACCGCGTACGTCGGCGTCTTCAACGGAATCGTCGCGGTCCGCGACAGCTGACCGACGGACCGCCGGCCTCCGGAATTCCCCGGAGGCCGGCGGGCGAACACATCACGCCGACTCTGCGCATGAACTCCGACAATTCGCGTGACCGACCCCGGCGTACCGCCGGTCACGCCCCTACGCTGCTCCCCGAAAGCGCCCGTGACCTTCCACCATCACGGGCGACGGGCGGGCCCTTGGGCCCTCACAGGGGGAATCATCTCGTGACGCGTTTACGCCAAGTACTGGTCGCCGTGTGCGCCATGTCCCTGACCTTCGTCACCGTGTCCGCCAGCGCTTCGGCGGACACCCGGGGGACCGTGTCCGCGGAGGCCGACGCAGCCGGGTCGGCGACGGACTCCCGCCCCGGCATCCTGGGCACCTGGTACAACCAGCTCGGTTCGACCATGGTCGTGACCCGGGCCGCCGACGGCGGGTTCACCGGTACCTACGAGTCCGCGGTCGGCAACGCCGAGAAGCGCTACGTCATGACCGGCCGCTACGACAGCGCCCCCGCCGACGGCACCGGGACCGCCGTCGGCTGGACCGTCGCCTACCGCAACGCCTACCGCAACGCCCACTCCGTCGCCACCTGGAGCGGCCAGTACGTCGGCGGTGCCCAGGAGCGGATCGTCACCCAGTGGCTGCTGAGCTACGGCACGACCCCCGCCGACCAGTGGAAGTCGACCATCCTCGGCCACGACGAGTTCACCCGGGTCAAGCCCTCCGCCGCCGCCGTCGAGGAGGCGCGCCGGCAGGGCGTCACCTCTGCGAATCCGCCGGCCGCCGACGGGGAGTGATCCGGCCGCACTGCCGAGCGTGTGATCCGCCCGCAGCGATGGGGTTCCCCTGGTGGGCGGGTCGCGCACGTCCGCGCCCGGCCAGGTGATCTTGGCGCAAAACCCCCGTTGGCCTGCAAGTTCTGTTGTGGGAGTGTGGTTCGGACTCCGGTTCGCGTGGCCTTCGGGACCCGTGCCATGATCACTTTCGGCACTGACCGGCCGGGGCAGGGGGTTCGTTTCGTGTTGGGCAAGATCTTTACGTTGGCGCTCGGGGCGTTCGCAGTGGGAACGAGCGGCTACGTCGTCACCGGCGTGCTGCCGCAGCTGAGTGCGGAACTGTCGGTCCCGCTGTCCACGGCCGGACTGCTGACCACGTCCTTCGCGGTGGCCTACGCCATCGGCTCCCCGCTGCTGGCCGTGGCCCTCGGCGGATGGCGCCGCCGCCCGCTGATCGTCGCCGCCCTGCTGGTGGCCGCGGCCGGCAACGCGCTCGCCGCGGTGGCACCGGACTTCCGCGTCCTGATGGCCGCCCGGATCGTCACCGCCGTGGGCGCCGCGGTGTTCACCCCGGCGGCCACCGCGGTCGCCGCCGAGCTGAGCGGGCCCGAGCGCCGGGCGCGCGCCGCGGCCTGGGTGTTCGGCGGCCTGGTGACGGCCACCATCGTCGGCGTACCCGCGGGCACGCTGCTCGTCGGACCGCTCGGGTACCAGGGAGTCTTCTGGCTGGTCGCCGCCTTCTGCGCGGTCTCCGCGCTGGCCGTGGCGGTGGTGGTGCCCGAGGTCGCGGCGCCCCCGCGGGTGACGCTGCGCCGGCGCCTCGAAGTCGCCGCGGACACGCGGGTGGTCACCGTCCTGGGGATCACTTTGGCCGCCAGCCTCGGGGTGTTCACCGTGTACACGTACGCGGCGCCGGTGCTGGCCGAGACCGTCGGCGCGCACGGCACCGGGCTGAGCCTGCTGCTGTTCGGCTACGGGATCGGCGGTGCGATCGGCAACGTCCTCGGCGGCGTCGCGGCCGACCGGTACGGCTACCGGGTGCCGCTGCTGGTGGCCGTCTCCGGCAGTGTGATCGCACTGTCGGCGCTGTCCGCGGTACACAGCACGGCGATGGCCGCCGTGCTGCTGTTCGTGTGGGGCGTGTCGAGCTGGGGGTTCAACCCGCCGGTCCAGCGCCGGCTGCTCGAACTGTCACCGGGCGCCGGCGGCCTGCTGCTCGCGCTCAACGCGTCGGCACTGTACCTGGGCATCGGACTGTCCGGTGTCCTCGGCGGCGCGGTGCTCGACCACGCCGGCATCGGCGCGGTGACGCTCACCGGAGCGCTGCTGTGCTGCGTGGCCGTCGTGATCCAGGTGCTCTCCGCCCGGCGTTCCGCGCTCCAACCGTCCCGGTAGACCTCTCCTCTCGGCAAAGGACCACGTCCGTGCGCGAATTGAACAATGTGGTGGGAATCCTCACGGGGGCCTCGCGGGGCGTCGGCGCGCACATCGCCGAGCATTTGGCGAAGGCCGGTGTCCAATTGGCACTCGTCGCCCGCTCGGAGGAAGGCCTGCGGGCCACCGCGGAAAGGGCCGGCCGTTTCGGACCCAAGCCGCTCGTGGTGCCCGCCGACGTTTCCGACGAGGAGGCGCAGCGGCGGATCGTCGAAACCGTCCACCGTGAACTGGGGCCGCCCGAACTCCTGGTCAACAATGCCGGCATCGAGCACATCACCCGCTTCCAGGACGCCTCGGTGGAGAGCATCAGGAGGGTCCTCATGGTGAACCTCTTCGGTGTCGAGGCGATGACCAGGCTGGTGCTGCCGCACATGCTCGACGCCGGACGCGGGCACGTGGTCAACATCGGTTCCGTGGGCGGACGTACGGCCTACCCCTACGCCACCATCAACTCCTCGGCCAAGCACGGTCTCGTCGGCTTCACCTGGTCCCTGCGCGAGGAGCTGCGGGGGACCGGGGTGGGGGTGTCGGCGGTGTACCCCACGCTGATCGCCGACGTGGGCATCTCCGCCGGCTGGCAGGCGGGCCGGCGGCCGCCGCTGCTCGGCCGGGTCGGACCCGACGAGGTCGCGCGCGCGGTGCTGAAGTGCGTCAGGGAGAACAAGGTGGAGATCACCGTGGCTCCCGTGATGGAGAAGGTCGCCGACGTGGTCAGCGCCCTCTCGCCGCGACTCACCGCCTGGATCGCCCGCAACGGCGGCATCTATTCCTACCTGCGCAAGGTCGCCGACGCGCAGGCCACATCGCAATCACGCTGAACCAGCATGACCCGCTGGTTGATACGGGGGACTGATGTCCGAGAAATCCGCTGTGCCCATTCCCGACCAGGACGAGGGCCTGAACCGGTTACGAGACCTGTTGGCCGAGGTCAACAGCGACTACGACCGTTGGGTCGATCCGCAGGAGCCCTTGTTCCTCGACTCGCTGGACGCCGTACGGCTCAAGTCCGCCATCGACACCGCGTGCACGGTCGACCTCCCGCTCGAGATGTTCTTCGGCCACTGCACGCTCGAAACGCTCGCCGGGGCGCTGCTCAACCATGGTACGGACGGCGGGTCCGTCCCGCAGCTGGTTCCGGCACCCGAGCGGGACCACGAGCCCTTCGGCCTCACCGACGTCCAGCAGGCGTACTGGCTGGGCAGCCGGGGTTTCGACCTCGGCGGGCGCTCCGCCCACTTCTACGTCGAAGTGGACCTGTTCGCCGGGGACCACGAACGCGTCGAGGAAGCCTTCAACACCCTGATCGGCCGCCACGGCATGCTGCGGGCGACGCTGCTCCCCGACGGCCGCCAGCAGGTGGCCCCCGAGGTGCCGTACTACCGCTTCCGCCACGGCGACCTGAGCGGGCTCCCGGAAGCCGACGGCCGATGTCGTCTCGACGAGACCCGCGAGGAGATGGCCGCCCAGCTCTTCGACCCGCACACCTGGCCGCTGTACGACATACGCACCCACCAGCTGGACGCGGGCCGGCTCCGCCTCCACCTCAGCATCGACCTGCTCTTCGCCGACGCCGGCAGCATCCAGGTCCTGCTGGCCGAGTGGATCCGCCTCGTCCTCGACCCCGACTCCCTCGGCCCGGCCCCCGCGGTGACCTTCCGCGACTGCCTCGACGACGTCGCCGCACAGCGTGCGCAGCCCGGCCACGCGATGGCCCGCGCGTACTGGTCCGACCGCCTGGACTCGCTGCCGCCGGCCCCCGAACTGCCCGTCCGCGCCATCGCCGACACCGGGGCCCCGGCCTTCGTGCGCCGCGAGCGCCGGCTGCCCGGCCGGGTGTGGCGGCAGATCAGGGACCGCGCGAACACCCTCGGCGTCACGCCCTCCGTACTGCTGTGCGCCGCCTACGCGCAGGTCCTGCGCACCTGGAGCCGCAGCTCCCGCTTCACCCTCAACTTGACGCTCGCCGACCGGCCGCGCCGGCACGCCGACATCGACCGGGTGATCGGCGACTTCACGAGCACCATCCTGCTGGAGTGCGACCTCGGCGGCGCCCCGGACCTGGCCACGGTCGCCGGCCGGCTCCAGGCGCAGCTGCGGCAGGACCTGGCCCACGCCCGGTTCAGCGGTGTCGAGGTGCAGCGCGAGCTGGCCCGCCGCGGCGACGGCACGCAGGCGCGGATGCCCGTCGTGTTCACCAGCCTGCTGCGCGAGCAGGACAGCCTCGGCTCCCTCGAAGGCATGGTCTTCGAGACCGTGTACGCCATCTCCCAGACCCCGCAGGTCTACCTCGACAACCAGGTCGTGGCCCGCGGCAGCGATCTGCTGATCAGCTGGGACGCCGTCGAGGAGATGTTCCCCGCGGGCGTCCTCGACGACATGTTCGCCGCCTACCTGGGCCTGGTCGAGCGCATCGCGGAGCAGGAGACGCCCGCGCCGGTGGCCCTGCCGTCCCGGCAGCTCGCCGTACGCGCGGCCGTGAACGACACCGCCGGCCCGCTGCCCGACGAGCTCCTGCACGCGGCCGTCGGCCGGCAGGCCGCCGCGCACCCGGATGCGCCGGCCGTGATCACCGCCGACGCCACGCTCACGTACGGCGAAGTCGACCGCCGCGCCGACCAGATCGCCCGGCGGCTGCGCGAGCTCGGCGCGGCGCCGAACACCCTGATCGCCGTCCTCATGCACAAGGGCTGGGAGCAGATCCCGGCCGTACTGGGAGTGCTCCGGGCCGGCGCGGCCTACCTGCCGGTGGACGCCGGCCTCCCGCGCCAGCGCATCGACCAGCTGATCGGGGCGGGCGGGGTGACGGTGGCCCTCACCCAGCCCGGCGGGTACGTACCGAACGGCGTCACGGGCCTGGCCGTGGACCGGCAGCCGTGGCCGGACGTGCCCGACGGACCGGCCCCGGCCCCGGTCACCGGCCCCGACGACCTCGCGTACGTCATCTTCACCTCGGGATCGACCGGCCGCCCCAAGGGCGTGATGATCAGCCACCGCTCCGCGGTGAACACGATCGACGACATCAGCACCCGCTTCGCCGTCGGCCGCGCGGACCGGGTCCTCGGACTGTCCTCGCTCAGCTTCGACCTGTCCGTGTACGACGTCTTCGGCGTGCTCGGAGCCGGCGGCGCGCTGGTGCTGCCCGCACCCGGCGAGACGCGCGACCCCGGCCGCTGGGCCACGCTCGCGGACGAGCACCGGGTGACCCTGTGGAACACCGTGCCGCCGCTGCTCGAACTGCTGGTGGAGCACTGCGAGCAGCAGGGCGGCGGATTCCCGCGCTCGCTGCGCACGGCCCTGCTCAGCGGTGACTGGATCCCGCTGACCCTGCCCGGCCGGGTCCGGGCCATCGCCTCCGGGGGGCCCGACCTGATCAGCCTCGGCGGTGCCACCGAGGCGGCGATCTGGTCGATCTGGCACCCGATCGACCGCATCGATCCCGCGTGGCGCAGCGTTCCCTACGGCACCCCCCTGCGCAACCAGACCTTCCACGTGCTCGACGCCGAACTCACCGACAAGCCGGACCACGTCACCGGCGATCTCCACATCGGCGGTGCGGGCGTGGCCCGGGGCTACTGGGGCGACCCCGAGCGCACCGCGGCGCAGTTCATCGTGCATCCGGTCACCGGCGAGCGCCTGTACCGGACCGGCGACCTCGGCCGTTACCTGCCCGACGGATCCATCGAACTGCTCGGCCGGGACGACTTCCAGGTCAAGATTGGCGGCCACCGGATCGAGCTCGGCGAGATCGAGGCCGTGCTCGGCAGCCACCCCGGGGTCAAGGCCGCCGTCGTCGTGGCCCAGGACGCCAAGCGGCTGATCGGCTACGCCGTACCCGAGAGCGGGGCCTCCTTCGCCGACGACGAGCTGCGCACCCACCTCGGGGCCAAGCTCCCCTCGTACATGGTCCCCGCCGTCGTCATGACCCTGGACCGGCTCCCCACGGGAGCCAACGGGAAACTCGACCGGCGCGCGCTGCCCGTGCCGGAGGCCGTCGCCCCGCGAGCCGAGCCGCCCGCGACCCCGGCCGAGGAGGCCCTCGCCCGCGCCTGGGCCTGCGTACTGCCCGTGCAGACCATCGGCCGCCACGACGACTTCTACGCCCTCGGCGGGGACTCGCTGCTCGGCGTACGCGCCGTGGCCAAGGCCGCCGAGCAGGGGATCCACCTCACGCTCGCGGACTTCTTCGCCCACCCGACCGTCGCCGGGCAGGCGGCGGTCGCGACCGACCGGCCGACGGCCGCCGCGGACCAGGGCGAGATCACCGGGCGGGCCGGGCTCTCGCCCAGCCAGCTCTGGTTCTTCGAGCAGGACTTCGCCGCGGCCGACCACTGGAACGGCATGTGGCCGGTCTTCGAGCTGGACCGGCGGCTGGAGCCCGGTGCGCTGCGCCAGGCGCTCGCCACCGTGCTCGCCCACCACGACGGGCTGCGCGCCCGGTTCCGCACCGGGGAACAGGGACCGTACGCGGAACTGCCCGGAGTGCGGCCGCCGGCCGACTCGAGGGTCACGGAGGTCGACCTCGGCGCGACCCCCGACGCCGACCTCGAGGCGGAGATGGCCCGGCACGTCGCGCTCCGCAACGGCGAGCTCGACCTGGCCGACGGCATGACGGTCCAGCTCACCCAGTTCGACCTCGGGCCGGCGCGCCGGCCCCGCCTCCTCGTCAGCGCCCACTGGCTGGTCATGGACTACTACTCCTCCCGGGTGTTCTACGAGGACCTGCGCACCGCCTGCTTCGCCCTCGAGCGGGGTGACGAACCGGTCCTGCCGCCCAAGACGGCCTCCCTGCCGCAGGCGGCGGCCCGGCTCCACGCGTACGCGGCGAGCGAGGAGGTCACGGCCGAGCTCCCGTACTGGAGCAGGCTCGCCGACCTCTCACCGCAGCCGCTGCCCGTCGACCACCGCCTCGGCCCCAACACGCAGGCCTCCGCCGTCCGCCACTTCACGGAGGTGATCGGCGAGACCTTCGACGCGGTCGTCACCGGGCTCCCGCGCACGCAGGGCGCCGAGATCCGCGAGGTGCTGCTGACCGCGCTGGTCCGGGCCGTGACCGCCTGGACGGGACAGCCGGAACTCGTCGTCGAGGTGGAGGGCCACGGCCGGCAGCGGGCGTTCGGACCGCTGGACATCTCCCGTACGGTCGCCCGGTTCTCCACGCTGTCGCCGCTGGTGCTGCGCCCCGGCGACCTCGCCTCCGTACTCCGGCAGATCCGGGAGATGCCCCACCAGGGCGTCGGATACGGCCTGTTGCGCCACCTGCATCCCGACCCCGCGGTACGGGCGCGCATGGCCGAGGTCCCCGTGCCCGAGATCGGCTTCAACTACTGGGGCGACGTCAGCGAGTACTTCACCGGTGACGCCCGCCCGGTGGTGGACTCCTTCGGCCACCACCGCAGCGACCTCGGCCACCGGACGAGGACGCTCGACCTGATGGCGATGGTGTCGGACGGCACCTTGCGCCTGGTGTGGACGTACAGCTCCCACCTGCACGAGGAATCGACGGTCCGGGCCCTGGCCGACCGCTTCATCGAGGAACTGCACACGCTGGCGCGGAGCGCCGGATGAACGGGGAAGAGAAGACCATGGAACACCCGCGTCCCGAGGACCTGTTCGGCGCGGTGACGGTGCCCGAGGTGCTGGAACTCGCCGCCACCACCCCGCGCGGGATCACCGTGGTGAACCGGCGGCTCGACCAGAGCCCGATGCCGTACGCGCTGCTGGCCGCCGGTGCGCGGCGGGTGGCCGGCGGGCTGGTCCGGGCGGGCGTGGCCGAGGGGGACCGCGTGGCGATCGTCTCCTCCACCTCGCCCGGTTTCCTCCTCAGCCTGTTCGGCGTCTGGCGGGCGGGCGCCGTGCCGGTCATCCTGCCGCTGCCGCACCGGCTGTCGGACCTGCCGGAGTTCGTCGCCGAGATCAACCGGCGGCTCGACCACGTGGACGCGCGCTGCGTGGTGGTCGCGGACGCCTTCGGCGACTTCGTCACCGGCCGGATCACCGGCGACCGGCCGGTGCTGACCTGTGGTGAGCTGGCCTCGGAGCGCGAGGAGATCAGCGGGCCGGTCCGGACCCGCCCCGAGGACCTCGCCTACCTGCAGTTCACCTCGGGCACCACCGGCCTGCCCCGGGCGGTCGCGCTCACCCACCGGCAGATGCTCACGAACGCCGCGGTCTGTTGCGAACGCCTCGAACTGGTCCGGGACCGCAGCGTGCACGTCAGCTGGCTGCCGCTCTACCACGACATGGGCCTGATCTCCGTGCTCTCCGGCATGGCCTACCGGATCAAGATGGTGCTGCAGCCGCCGGAGGACTTCCTGGCGCGGCCGGACTCCTGGGTGGACGCCCTGTCCCGGTTCCGGGCCACCAGCACGGTCGCCCCGAACTTCGCCTACGGCCTCGCCGCCCAGGGCATGCGGCTGCGCCCGCGGCAGCTCGACCTGTCCCACCTGGAGGTGTGCGGGGACGGCGCGGAGCCGATCCGGGCGGCCACCCTGGAACAGTTCGTGGAGGCGGGCGCCGCGTACGGGCTCCGGCCGCAGGCGATGACCCCGATGTACGGGCTGGCCGAGGCCACCCTGGCCGTCGCCATGGGAGAGGCGACCCGCCCGCTGGTCTGGGACCACGTGTCCCGGGAGGGACTGCAGGCGGGCGCCGTCGCGACCCCGGTGCCCGCCGGCGCCCCCGACGCCCGCGCGCTGGCGGTCTGCGGACCCCCGGTGCCCGGGGTCCGCATCGAGATCAGGCAGGAGGACGGCGAGCCGCTGGCGGAGCGCCGGGTCGGCGAGATCTGGGTGAACAGCCCTTCCCTGATGCAGGGCTACTGGCAGGACCCCGAGGCGACCGCGGCCGTCCTGCGCGACGGCTGGCTGCGCACCGGCGACCTCGGCTACCGGACCGAGGACGGGGGCCTGGTGGTCTGCGGCCGCGTCAAGGACATGATCATCGTTTCAGGCCGCAACCTGTACCCCGAGGACTACGAGCACGTCGCCGCGAAGGTGGACGGCGTACGGCCGGTCTGCGCGGCCTTCGCGGTGCCGGACACCGAGCGGATGATCGTGGCCTTCGAGACCGCCAAGGGCTTCGACAACCACGCCGAGCTGGCGGCCTTGGTGATGAAGCGGCTGCGCGAGCACCTCGGGCACGCCCCCGACAAGGTCGTGGCCCTCGACAAGGGCGCGATCCCGCGGACCTCCTCCGGCAAGGTCCAGCGCGCCCTGACCCGGGAGCGCTACCTGACGGGGAAGCTGCCGGTCCTGGCGGAACTCGCCCGCTGACCGCCGGCGGACACCGAGGCCGGCCACCGCCTCCGGCCGCCGGGCCGATCGCGGCCGCCCCGTACGGGACGGCCGCGGTCCGCGTCCCACCCCCGCGACGGGATCAGCGGCGGCGGCGCACCACGAGCCGCGCACCCCGCGAGGGGATCAGCGTGACGTGGTGCGCCTTCTGCTCCTCCGGGGCGGCCCGGTCGGGCCGGATCTCGTACCGCACGAGCACCTCGCGCAGGGCCACGGTCGCCTCGAGCAGCGCGAAACCGGCACCGATGCAGCGGCGGGCGCCCCCGCCGAACGGGATCCACGTGTGGGCAGGCGGCTGGCCGTCGAGGAAGCGGTCGGGGCGGAACTCGTCCGGCTGGTGGTGGTAGGCCGGATCCGACTGCACCAGACCGATGGCGGGCATCACGGTGGCGCCGGCGGGCAGCCGGTAGCCGCCGACCGTGAGCGGCCGGGTCAGCTGCCGGGCCACCTCGTACACCACGGGCTTGAGCCGCAGCGCCTCCTTGGCGACGGCCGTCAGGTACGCGTCGTCACCCTCGTCCGCGGCGCGCTGCGCCCGCTTCAACTGCTTCGGCTCGCGGACCAGTTCGTGGAGCGCCCAGGCCAGCCCGGTGGCCGTGGTCTCGTGCCCGGCGAGGAGCAGCGTGATCAGCTGGTCGCGCAGCTCCGCGTCGCTGAACCCGCCGCCCTCCTCGTTCTCCGCAGCCTGGAGCAGCCGCGACAGCACGTCGGTGCGGCTGTGCAGGTCGGCGGCGCGGCGCCGGTCGGAGATCTCCGCGTACAGCAGCTTGTCGAGGCCCCGCTGGAGGGTGATGTGGCGGCGCCACGGCCCGAAGCGCTGCAGGAGCGGGTAGGGCAGTCCGAGCAGGGTGACCGGGCCGATGTCCGCGATGCCGCGCACGAGCGGGCGCATCCGCTTCAGCCTGGCCTCGTCGGTCACTCCGAACACCACCTGGAGGATCACCTCCAGGGTCAGGGCCTGCATCCGCTCGTGGGAGCTGAAGACGGTGTCCTCGGGCCAGCCGTCCACCTCCGCCCTGGTCAGCTCGCCGACCATCTCCTGGTAGCCGGCCAGCGCCGCACCGGTGAAGGCGGGCATCAGCAGCCGGCGGGCCCTTCGGTGCTCGGCCTCGTCGGTGAGGAGCACCGAGTGGTCGCCGAGGGCCGGACCCATGATCGCGTTGCCCTCGCCCGCGTGCAGGACCTCCACCGGACCGCCGAACACGGTCTTGATGTCCTCCTGCTTGGTGAGGATCACCAGATGGCGGGTGGGAGTGGTCAGCCGCAGCGTGAACACGTCCCCGTGGATGCTGCGCAGGGCCGGGAACAGCCGGTGCCGGTACCGGGCGAACAGCAGGGTCTGGACCACCGCGGGCAGGCGCAGACCGGGCGGCCGCTTCGTCGAGCCCGTTTCGGGTAAGCCTTCGGTGGTCGACACTTCATCAATACCGCTGGTCATTGCGGAATTCCCCCTCGGTGAACGAATCTCGCGTTTCGTTCGAATGCACATCTGGTCCCGACTCACGCTAGCAGCCGGGTCGGCGGGCAGAAATGGCGGAAGAGCGGTTCCGGTCGTTAGGGTCCTGAGGTGCTCGAACTGATCCTTCCGGCCACCGTGGCGTGTGCCGAGAGCTTTGCCGACGTATCCGAATCCACGCTTCTCCCGGAGGAATTGGAAGCACTCGGCGGAGCCCGCCACGAAGGGCGCCGCCGGGAGTTCACCACCGTCCGGCACTGCGCCCGGCGCGCCCTGGCGGAAATCGGCGTACCGCCCGTGGCGGTGCTGCACGGTGAGCGCGGGGCGCCGGTGTGGCCGCGCGGGGTGGTCGGCAGCATGACGCACAGCACCGGGTACCGGGCCGCGGCGGTCGCGCGCAGCACGGACGTCCGGGCCGTGGGCATCGACGCGGAACCACACGAACCCCTGCCGCCGCGGGTACGGGGAGCCGTCACCCTTCCCGAGGAACGGGAGCGGCTGGCCGACCTCGGCGCCGGCTGCCCGCAGGTCCACTGGGACCGGCTGCTGTTCTGCGCGAAGGAGGCCGTGTACAAGGCGTGGTTCCCGATGACCGGGCGCCGGCTCGGCTTCGCCGACGCCTCGGTCACCTTCGACCCGGCGGCCGGGACCTTCCGCGCCGAGATGGCCGAACGGGCCGGGACGGCCCCGGCGGGGGAGCGGCCGGGGTCCGGGGAGCAGCAGCCCGCGCCCCTCCTGTACGAAGGACGCTGGGCGGCCACCCCCGCACTGCTCCTGGCCGCGGTCGTCGTGCCGCCGGGCCCGCCGTCAGGAATCGGCCGGATCACGCCATCCGGCGGCCGAGTTGAGCGGTGACAACAGGGCGCCCAGGCCGACGAGCAGGCGCAGCAGCCCCGCGATGGCGATGATCAGGTACATGTTGTGCCAGTGCTGCTCCAGCACACCGCCCAGCACCGAGGCGACCGGGATCGACATGAAGGCGATCATCCGGGTGGTCGCCACCACCCGGCCCAGCATCCGCGCGGGCACGGTGCGCTGGCGCAGGACGAACCAGCTCACCATGTTCACGGTGCCGATGCCGTAGATCAGCGCCCACAGCACGGAAATGCCGACGACGTCGCGCAGCGGGATCAGCAGGACGATCCCGGCGCCCGCGAGCACCGTGCCCGCGATGACCACCCGGCCGGGCGCGAAACGGCGTCCCAGCCACGGGCAGACGGCGGCTCCCAGCACCGCACCCGCGCCCTGCGCGGCGAACACCACCCCGATCAGGGTGGGTGACATCGCCTGGTAGTCGCTCAGGTAATAGACGAGGTTGGCCTGCACCAGCCAGGTGCCCAGATTGGCGAGGGCGAACAGCACCGCCCCGCTGAGCAGGGGCCGGTTGTCCCGGACGATGTGGACCAGGGAGTCCCTCACCTCGGCCCGCAGGTCGCGGCGTACCGGATGCGGGCCCTGTGCGGCGGGCGGCCTCGACCTGGTCCGGATGGCGACCATGGCCAGGGCCGACACGGCGAACGTGCCCGCGTCGGCCCAGATCGCGCCCTCGTAGCCGACGGCCGCGATGAGCACGCCGGCCACGGCGGGACCGGCGAGGCTCATCACGTTGTCGCCCATCTGCATCCACGCGTTGGCCCGTTCCAGGTCCTTGTCGCGGACCAGGTCCGGCACCATCCCCTGGAACGCCGGGTAGTACAGCGGTTCCACGCAGGCGAGCAGGAACGCCGCCAGGTAGACCAGCAGCACCGACGAGGACCCCGACGTCACGACGAGCGCGAGGAGCCCCGCGAGCACCGTCGCCGCCAGGTCGCCCACGACCAGGATCCGCCGGCGCTCGAAGCGGTCGGCGATCACCCCGCCCGGCAGCGAGAGCAGCAGCAGTGGCGCGTACTCCAGCGCGTACACCACCGCGGTGTTCAGCGCCGACCCGGTCAGCTCGAACACCATCAGCGGCAGTGCCAGGCGGTAGATCCAGTTGCCCAGCCCGGACACCACGAAGGCGAACAGCAGCAGCTCGTACGGGGCGCCGAGCCGCCGCTTCGCGGGCGCCGCGCGGAGGTCCGTACTCGTCATCGGGCTCCCTCCGTCTCGGGGCGCAGTCGGCGATGTCGCCCGGTTGCGGAAAAGTGGAAGGCCGGCTGGTGGAGGTGGGCGGCGGCGTTCAGGCACGCCAGGCGGACACCGCGGTGAGGGCCTGCTCCAGGTTCAGCCGGGGGTCGCACAGCGGCTCGGGGCGGCCGGCGAGTCCGGTGAGGCCGTCGGCGTCGGCCACGCACTCCAGCACCTCGTCGGGGGTCGCCTCCAGGTGGAGGCCGCCGGCCGCCCCGCCGGCGGACTCCACGGCGTGCCGGAAGCCCGCGATCTCGCGGACGATCTCCTCGACGAGGCGGGTCTTGCGGCCGCCCGCGGTGGTGACGGTGTTGCCGTGCATCGGATCGCACATCCAGACCACGGGATGCCCTGCCCGGCGTACGCACTCCACGAGGGCGGCCAGGTTGCGCCGTACCGTGCCGGCGCCCTGCCGGGCGATCAGGGTGAGCCGGCCCGGCCGGCGGTGGGGATCGAGCAGCCCGCACAGTTCCACCAGTTCCGCGGGGCTCATCGTCGGCCCGACCTTGCAGGCGACCGGGTTGTCCACCGTCGCGAGCAGCCGCACGTGGGCCCCGCGGGTGGAGCGGGTGCGCTCGCCGATCCACGGCCAGTGCGCCGACGAGAGGAACGTGCGCCCCGCGCCGTCCCCGCGCACCAGCGGGAGTTCGTAGTCGAGGACGAGGGCCTCGTGGCTGGTCCAGGTGGTCGCGAAGGTCCACCCCGTGTCGGGCCGCAGGGCCGCATGCACGGAGAGGGCGGCCCGGTAGCAGCGCGTGAGCCCGCGCGGGTCGTGGGCGCGGGCCGCCGGCTCCGGCTCCGGTCGGTTGATCATGTGCCCGCGGAAGACGGGCAGTTCCCGGCCGCGGCGCCGCTCCGTGGGCCGGGAGCGCGGTTTGGCGTACTGCCCGGCCATCCGGCCGACCCGCACCGTCGGCCTGCCGGTGATCTCCGAGAGGGCCGAGGCGAGGACGTCGAGCATGCGGACCTTGCCGCGTACGGCTTCGGGCGTGCAGTCGGCCGGGTCCTCCGCGCAGTCCCCGGCCTGCAGGATGCCCACGTTGCCGAGCGCGGCCTCGGCGACGAGCTGGTCGAACCGGTCGACGTCGCGGGGGCCGACGAGCCCCGGAGCCTCGCGCAGTTGCCCTACGGCGGAGCCGAGGGCCTGGTGGGCGGCCCAGTCGGGTTGCTGCGCCGCCGGCAGGGCCCGGATGTGGTCCAGGGCCCCGGGCGGGTACGGTTCCCCTCCGTACCACCCCGGTTTGTCGATGAGAGATATGCCGTGCGGCATGGTGGTCCCCCTAGGTGTGGTGCTGTTCGTGCCGATGGTGCTGTGGTGGTCTGCTTCACGCGGTCACTTCCCCGGCCGGCAGGTTACGTTCGGCCGGTTTGACGGTCAGCCGGCGCACGCTGGAGCTGCACAGGGCGAGACCGGTGGCGGCGACGACCAGTACGGCGCCGGCCACCAGCGTGGTGTCGAGGCCCACGTGGAGGGCGATCGGGCCCGCGGCCACCTCCCCGACGGGGATGGCCACGAACGAGCCGAGCGCGTCGTAGGAGTAGACCCGGGCGAGCCGTTCCGCAGGGATGTTCTCCTGCAGGGACACGTCCCAGGCGACGGCCAGTTGTTCCAGGGCCACACCGTTGACGAACATCGCGGCCAGCAGCAGGGCGATGTGCGAGGTCGTCCCGAGCGCCAGCAGCGGCACCGCCTCGAACGCGCCCACGGCCGCGCCGATCCGCAGGGCGTGCCGGGGCCGGGTACGGGCCGCGAGGAAGCCGCCCGCGAAGGCGCCCGCCGTCTGCGCGGCGAGCAGCAGCCCCCAGGTCGTCCGCCCGAAGGACTGGTCGGCGATCGTGGGGCCGAGCACCTGCAGCCCGCCCGCGACCACCGCGTTGATGACCAGGAACTGCAGCACCACCACCCACACCCAGGTGCGGGAGGTGAACTCCGACCAGCCCTCGCGCAGTTCGGCCAGCGGTCGGGCCGGCCCCGCGGCGGGCGACGCGGTCCTCGCGGCCCGGATCCCCGCGAAGCACAGCCCCGCCAGCAGGAACACGGCCGCGTTGACGGCGATGCCCCAGCCGGGGCCGGCGAGGCCGACGACGAGCCCGCCGGTCGAGGCGCCCAGGACCATCCCCGCGTTGACGGCCATCCGCACGACCGCGTTGGCCGGCCGGATCACCTCGTGCGGGACGGTCTGCGGTACGAGCGCGGCCGCGGCCGGCAGCGACACCGCGGCCACCATGCCGTTGATCACGCTGATGACGACGAGCACCGGGATCGAGGCGAAGCCGAAGAGCAGGCTCGCCGCGATCACCGCCTGGGCCAGCCCGGCGGCCACGCTCGACCCCTGGAGCACGAGCCTGCGCGGCAGCCGGTCGGCGATCACGCCGCCGAACAGCAGCAGCGCCACGTTGGCCACCGACCGCGCCCCGACGACGATCCCCAGGTCGATCAGCGAACCGGTCAGGTCGAGCACCGCGAACGAGAGCACGATCGGCGCCATGGCATTGGCGAAGTAGGTCGCCATCCGGCCCCCCGCCAGGCAGCGGAAGTCCCGCTGCCGCAGGGGGTCCAGCAGGGTGGGGGCGCGGCCGCCGTCGACGCTCACCGTCCGACCGTCGGACTCTCCACGATCAGCACGCTGTTGGAGGCAGCGCCCTGGTGCGTGTTGATGAGTTCACCGGGCCGGGGAGTGGCGTGCCGGACGTAGACGCCCGACAGCTCGCGGCCGTACATCATCGGCCCCAGTACGCAGGGCACGGCGGAGCTGCGGATCTCCCCGGTCGTGTCGTGCGCGAACTCGAAGGTGACGAGGTCGGCGTCCACCACCCGCTGGAGGACGTGGTCGCCCGTGGCGGCGGCCGCCAGGAGCAGCTGCCGCCACTCCTCCTCGGTCACCGAGCGGCCCAGGGTGACCCCGGCGCCGCCGTAGCCGTCGCCGGGCTTGAGCACCAGGGAGGTCCGGTCCTCGCCGAGGGCGTCCGCCCGGGCCATGGTGGTGTGCGGGATGTGCCGGCGTACGAAATCCCGGTCCGCAGGGTCCAGCAGGGGCAGGTCCTCCCAGATCCAGGCCAGCACCCGCTTGTCGCTGACCGGGCTGGTCGCCTCCGGGGTGTACATGCCGACGGTGCCCGCCCGCAGCGCCCGCTCCAGCGCGTCGAGCCCGGCGCCCGCCTGCTCGACGGGCATGAACAGCCGGAACACGCCGTCGGCGATCTGCTCGCCGGCCCGCAGCCGCTGCCGGTCGTCGAGGGTCAGCGCGTCCAGCGGGTACCCGACGACGCCGATGCCGTACGCCTTGCCCCGTTCCGCCATGGGGGCGAGGAAGCCGATGAAGTCGTCCAGGTCGGCGAGGGCGTCGAGGCCGTCCTCGCGGAAGACGGGGACGAGCAGGCAGCTGCCGTCGGTCAGACCGAGGAAGGAGACCAGCTCGGCGAAGAACGCGTCGACGGCCGACGGCGGGGTGCGCAGCGGGCCCGCCGGGCCGTCCGGTCCGGCCGGGAGCAGGTCGGCGTAGATGCGGTAGAACTGGCCGGCGATGAGGTCGGCCTCGATGGCCCCGCCGATCGCCCCGTCGATGTTGAGCTCGACGACCTTGGGCACGCCGCGCTCGACCATGACGTCGGCGCGCAGGGAGGTCAGCAGCCGTTCGGTGAGCCGCTGTGCCGGATCGAGGAGCGGGAACTGCTCGCGGGGCATGGCGAGGGCGTCCAGCAGTTCGCCGGCCGTCCCCACCCGGCGCAGGCACGCGTCGAGCACCAGGCGCGCCGCGCGGTCCGCGACGGCGCCGACCAGCGCGTGGGCCTCGGGGCCCAGCAGCAGGGGTCGGGTCGGGCACCAGGAGTCCGCGACGCGCGGCACTCCGGCGTTCGCCCGGCGCCAGTGGTCCCGGCCGAGCGCGTCGATCCGCCCGCGCAGTTCCTCGGGCAGGGTGTCGTACAGGTCCACCACGAGTGCGTCGGCCATCAGAGCGACACCCACTTCGCGTACCGGGGGAGCAGCCCCAGCTCCGCCTGCCGGTAGGTGTGCACGATCTCGGCGACCACGGCGTTCTCCGTGTCGAAGTCGGTCCCGTCCACGCACCGGACCGGGCGCACGCCGCCGGCGGTGCTCGCCACGCACAGGGCCTCGCAGGCCGGCAGGTCCGCGGCGGTGAGCGGGCTCCGGTCCACCTCGTACCCGAGGTCGTGGGCGATCTCGATGACGGAGGCCACCGTGATCCCGTCGAGCGCGGCGGGGGAGTCGGGCACCAGGAGGGTGCGTCCGCGCACCCCGAAGACGTTCTGCACGGTGCACTCGGCGACGAAGCCGATGTCGTCGAGCAACAGCGCGTCGTCGTAGCCGCGCCGCTGGGCGTCCATCCAGGCGATCCTGGAGTTGAGGTAGCCGGCGGAGACCTTCGCCTTGGTGGGGAAGGCGTGCGGGCTGAGCCGGGCGACCGAGGACAGGGTCAGCCGGGGCTGCTGCCCGCGGACGACCTCGTCGAAGGAGGAGACGTCGAAGGCCAGGACGGCGACCTGGGCCTGCGCACCGGGCGCGGCGAGGCCCAGGACCCCGTCGCCGAGGAAGGCGACGGGGCGCAGGTAGGCCCGGCGCAGGCCGTTGGCGGTCAGCGTCTCGTGGCAGGCGGCGGCCAGTTCGGCGGGCGACTGGGCTAGCGTCGTTCCCACCAGGCGGCACGACTCGGCGAACCGGGTCATGTGCTCCTCCAGCCGGAAGACGTGGTGGCCGTCGTCCCCGGAAGGGAAGGCGGAGACGCCCTCGAACACGCAGAGGCCGTAGTGGAGGCTGTGGTTGGCGAGGGTCAGCGCGGTGTCCCCGGCGGGCACCACGCTGCCCTGCCACCACATGAGCTTCGCTGGTTCGTTCATTCCTCAGTCCTTGTCGTGCCGGGCGACCGCCCGGCAAATCAGGTTGCCCACCTCGGCGGTGCGCGCGGTACCGCCCAGGTCGGGTGTCAGCAGGTCACCGCACAGCACCTCGTCGACGGCGCGTTCCACTGCGGTGTGCGCCGCGGTCAGGCCCATCCGGTCCAGCATCAGCGAGTAACTCAGCACGGACGCGAGCGGGTTGGCGCGTCCCGTGCCCACGAGGTCGGGCGCGCTGCCGTGCACGGCCTCGAACACGCCGAGGAACTGCGTGTCCTCGGGGTCGTAGCTCGCCGAGGGCGCCACCCCGAGCCCGCCGGCGAGCATGGCGGCCTCGTCGCTGAGGATGTCCCCGAAGAGGTTGCCGGCCACCACCACGTCGAAGCGGGCGGGGTCGCGGATCAGCTCCATGGCGGCGGCGTCGACGTACAGGTGGTCGCACTCCACGTCCGGGTAGGACGCGGCGATGGCCCGGAACCGGCTCTGCCACAGCGGGCCGGCGCTCGGCATCGCGTTGCTCTTGTCC
This sequence comes from Streptomyces sp. NPDC046308, assembly GCF_055588065.1. Taxonomy (NCBI): domain Bacteria; kingdom Bacillati; phylum Actinomycetota; class Actinomycetes; order Kitasatosporales; family Streptomycetaceae; genus Streptomyces; species Streptomyces sp. NPDC046308. Next base: position 45,335 of record NZ_JBVJFB010000012.1, on the reverse strand, counting down.
ACCAGGGTGAGCCTGCGGCGGCGGGAGCGGGCGAGCTCGAAGGCGGCCGTGACCGCCCGGTCCACGGCCCAGCGGGTGTGGACGCCGACCTCCATCGCGACGTGGCCGGGGCGGCCGCCCCGGACCGTGCCGCCGACGCCGACGTACACGTCCTCGGTGTTCTCCCGCACGATGACGAGGTCCACGTCCTCGACCGAGCGCACGTGCTTGAGCGGGCAGTGCGCGAGCGCGCGCAGGCGCACCGGCCGCAGGTTGACGCTCAGTTCGAGCTGCTGGCGCAGTCCGCCGATGATCCGGATCGCGTGCCGGTTGTCGGGGATCCGGGCGTCGCCGAGCGCGCCGAGCAGCACCGCCCGGTAGGCGCCGCGGATGGCCTGGATGTCGATGTCGACGTCCCCGTGCTCCAGGAACCAGTCGGCGCTGTAGGGCAGCACCTCGGTCTTCAGGCCGGTGCCGAAGACCTCCTCGACCACCGCGTGCACCTTCAGCACCTCGGCCATGACCTCGGGGCCGATGCCGTCTCCCGGGATGACCGCGAGGGTACTCACGAGGCCGCCGCCTGCGCCCGGACCTGGGCGCCGGCGTAGGCGACGAGGCCGCCCGCGGTCAGCAGCTCCCGCTCGAAGGCGGAGGGCGGGGTGATCGGCGCGGAGGTGCCCCGGGTGACGTTGACCAGCTCACCGCGCTCGTCGTCGACGACCAGCCGGTCGCCCTCGCGGATCTCGTAGGCGAACTCCCCGACCTCCACCAGCCGCAGGCCGATGTTGAGGGCGTTGCGGAAGAAGATCCGCGCGAAGCTGTGCGCGACGACGAAGGGCGCGCCGGAGGCCTTGATGCCCATCGGGGCGTTCTCGCGGGAGGAGCCGCAGCCGAAGTTCATGCCGCCGACGATCACCGAGCCGCTCAGGTCGTGCCCGGTCCGCGCGTAGTGGTCGAGGAACGGCTGGTTGCCCGCGTGGGCCATGATGTGCTTCTTGTACTCGGCCGGATCGGGGATCTGGCAGAACACGCCCGGCAGGATCACATCGGTGTTGACGTGGTCGCCGAAGACCCAGGCAAGACGTCCGCCGCCTCCGGCGCCATCCGCGTCGGCCGGCGCCGCGGGCAGCCCGTCCGGACCGCCCGTGAGCGGGGCCCGGCCCTCGCGCGCCGAGTGGAGCGCGAACAGCTCGTCGATGCCGCGCCGCAGCGCGTCCTCGTCGGCGTAGTAGTCGCTCCGGTCGCCGATGGGGGCCAGTACGCCGGTCAGCGCGGCCCGGGCGGCGATGGCGGGGCTGGCCAGGACGACGCTGGCGTCGACGTCCCCGCACCGGCCGCGGAAGTTCCGGTTGGAGGTGAAGATGGCGACCTCCCCCTTGCCGAGCACACCGGACTTGATGCCGATGCACGGACCGCAGCTGGAGGACTCCACGTAGCAGCCGGCCTCGATCAGCACGTCGATCAGGCCCTCCTTCATCGCCGCCCGGTAGGCCTGCTGGGAGGCCGGGATGACGATGGTGCGCACCCCCTCGTGGACCCGCTTGCCCCGCAGGACGTCCGCGACGACCCGCAGGTCCTCCAGGTGCCCGTTGGTGCAGGAACCGATGAAGACCTGGTCGACGGGTATCTCGCCGTTCCCGTTGGCCCTGCGGGCCAGCGGCGCCACGCCCGTCATCAGGTCCTCACGGCCCTCGTACGCCTCCCAGTTGCGCAGGACGTGCTGGAGCTGGTGCGTGCCGACGGCGTTGTCGGGGGAGAACGGCAGCGCGACGGTCGGCTCGATCAGGCCCAGGTCGACGTCGATCACGTCGACGTACTCGGAGTCGTCCTCGTCGATGGCGAAGGACGGGTACCCCACCTCGTCGCCGAGGTAGTCGGCGAGCACCCCGTCCGTGGGGAACAGGCCGTACTTGGCGCCCATCTCGACCGCCATGTTGCTCAGCGACAGCCGGTCGGTGATCGCCAGGGAGGCGAGGCCGGGACCGCCGAACTCCAGGCTGCGGTAGACCGCGCCGTGCACCCCGATCAGCCCGCACAGGTACAGCGCCACGTCCTTGCCCTGTACGTGCGGACGCAGACTCCCGTGGAAGCGGACCAGCGTCGCCTCGGGCACCCGCATCCAGACGCTGCCCCGGACCAGGGCCATGGCCAGGTCGGTGGAGCCGATGCCGGTGGCGAGCGAGCCGATCGCGCCCGCGGTGCAGCTGTGCGAGTCGGCGCCGACCGCGACGTCGCCGGGGCGGATCAGCCCCTGCTCGATGAGGATCTTGTGCTGGATGCCGCCGTCGTAGCCCACGTCGAACACCTTGATGCCGTGCTCGCGGGCGAACCGCCGCAGCTCGACGAGGATCGAGGCCATCGAGGCGGTGTGGGTGGGGACGACGTGGTCGAAGACGAAGGCCGTCTTCTCCCGCTGCGCGGCGAGGCCGGCGGTGATGTAGTCGTCGTCGAAGCCGGAGCCCCGGAGGATGTCCAGGGCCCACTTGACGGTCATCTCGCTGCCCCAGCACAGGTCGAACGGCAGGTCCACGACCTCGCCGGTGCTGACGGGACGGCCGAGTTTGTGCTCGAAGAGCTGTCGTACGAGAGTCATCGCAGAACGCGTCCATCCTGGTGGCCGAGAAGCTGTTTCTTGAGGCAGTCGAAGACGGTGACGTACGGCTCGATGCGCCGGTGCGCCGCGGGCGAGGAGAAGCGGATCCAGCCGCGCACCGGTGCCGGGTGGCAGCCGCGCAGCCGCTTCGCGTCCGCCGAACCCATGCCGTAGGCGATGCGCCGGGCGCCGCCCGCGACGGCCAGTTCGACGAGGTGGTAGAAGACGAGGTTGAAGTAGGCGTAGGAGGCCCCGACGGCGGCGGCGTCGAAGCCGAGGAACTTCGGGTGCAGGACGCCCCCGCCCTCCAGGCACAGCAGGAAGCCCGCGATGTCGGGCCCCTGCGCCTCCCGGCCGCGCACCACGTACAGCGCGGGACCCAGCCGCGGGGCCCCGAGGAGCGCGGTGAACAGCCGTTCCATCGCCGCCCGGTCGACCGGCAGCCCGTACTTCTTCTGCTGCTCCTCCGACAGTTCGGCGCAGCGGGCGATCACCGCCGGGTCCGGCTCCGTGATCTGCTCGACCCGCATCCCGGCTTCGGAGAACTTGCGGATCTCGGCGCGGACGACGGTACGGCGCTTGCGGTCCAGGGCGCCCAGGTACTCCTCCAGGGAGGTGTGCGGCCCGGTCTCGAGGTCGAACTCCAGGTCGGAGAGGAACCCCAGGTAGCCGTGGTCGGCCAGGGCGCGGTGCAGCTCGCCGTCCCCGCCGGACTCCCACAGGAAGGACTGCGAGGGCACCCCCGCCGCCTCGCAGAACTCGTCCACGGCCGAAAGGAGTTCACCGATCGCACGCCGCCGGTCGACGTCCGGCAGGGTCAGGACGTCACTGGCGTACCCGTACGGACTGGTCATCACCAGCGCCGGATAGCCGGTCGCCCGCGTGTGCCCGGCCTCCGTCCGCACGACGGCGGCGAGCAGCGCCGCCGCCTCGGCGGACTCCTCCTGCGAGCGGTCCCGCGCCAGCGCCCGGCGCAGGTGGTCCATCTCGTAGTCGCCGAAGAGGGCCCCCGTCGGATCGTGGTAGGGAAACGCGTCCGGGTCCCGGACCAGCAGGCCCTGCACGCCGGCGACCGTGCGCGCCCCGTCCCGCAGCAGGAAGAGGACCAGCTCGAAGCCGAAGCACTCCTCGACGGCGCGCAGCCAGTCGTGCGAGAGGTACACCTGCGCGTCGGGGACGAGCGCGTCCCACTCCTCGCGGTCCACGCCGGATGCCGACCGTACGACGACGACCTCAGTGCCCACGGACGTCCACGCCCTTCGTGGCGACCGCGATGAGACGCTCGGCCCGGTGGTCGTACGGTCCGCCGGCGTAGTCCCCGTGGAAGCGGACGTCGGTGAAGCCGGCGGCCGCGAGCATCGCCCGCAGGTCACTCGCCCCGTAGAGGTGGAGCGTCATCGAGCCCCGGGCCGCGTGCGAGCCGTCGATGGAGTACCAGTCGCTGCGCAGCCGGCTCCAGTCGTCGAGGACGGTGTCCCGCTGGAAGAGCAGCTTTCCGTTCTGCTCGGAACAGGAGACCCGCTCGTCGAGCCGCGCGAGGATCTCCTTGCCGACGACGTCGACGAGCAGCGTCCCGCCCGGCGCGAGGCTGGTGTGGGCGTTGCGCAGCACCTGGACGTTGTCCTCGTGCCGGTCCAGGTAACCGAAGGAGGTGAACATGTTGACGATGGCGTCGAAGGCCTCCGGCTCGGCGAAACGGAGCATGTCCGCCTCGACGAACCGGGCTTTGACGCCGGCGTCCTGACAGCGCGCCCGGGCCCGGCCGAGCAGGGGCGCGCTGAGGTCCACGCCGGTGACCGCGTGGCCGGCCCGCGCGAGCGGCACCGTGAACAGGCCCGGTCCACAGCACAGGTCGAGGACGCGGGCACCGGAGGGGAAACGGAACAGCGGGGACCGCTCCACGATCCGTGCGGCCTCCGCGGCGCGCTCGGCGGAGAAGATGTGCGGGTGGAAGTCGTCCCAGAAGGTCTGGTCCGCGTACCAGCCGGAGGTGTCGGCCGCGGCGGCGCCGGTGCCGGTGTCGTGCTCCGCGCTCATATCCGTACGGCCGTTCGCGCGCGGTGGATCTCGATCACCTGGGCCTCGGTGACGCTGGACTTCGTCAGCACGGACGCCGCCTTGACGTCGAGGAGCACCGCGCCGAGGACCTCGTCGTCGTACGCGAGCCCGTGGGCGTCGAGGACGTGGGCGATGATGCCCTTGCCCGAGTGCTTGCCCATGACGATCCGCCGGGTGTGGCCCACCAGTTCGGGCCGCAGCGGCTCGTAGGCGGTGGAGTCCTTCATCACCGAGGACACGTGCAGGCCGGACTCGTGCGAGAAGGCGTTGCCGCCGACGATCGGCTTCATCGGGCTGACCCCGATGCCGGACAGGTCGGCGATCAGGTTCGACATGGGCTTGAGCCGGGACAGGTCCACATGGGTCTCGAAGCCGTACAGCTGGGTCAGGGCCACGGTCACCTCCTCCAGGGAGGCGTTGCCCGCCCGCTCGCCCAGGCCGTTGATCGTGCACTGGACCTCGTCGGCGCCGCCGAGGATGCCGGCGACCGTGTTGGCCGTGGCGAGGCCGAAGTCGTTGTGGCAGTGGAGCGAGAGCGTCACGTGGATCTGCGAGCGCAGCCGCTGGATGAGCGTCCGGAAGGCGTCGGGGGTGGTGGAGCCCACGGTGTCCGCGACGCCCACCAGGTCGGCGCCGCTCTCCTGGGCGAGGACGAGGACCTCCTCGAGGTAGTCGTACGGGGTCCGGGTGGCGTCCTCGGAGCCGCAGCCGACGTACATGCCGAGGCTCTTGGCGTACTTGATGCCGTCGGCCATCTCGGCCTTCAGGCGCTCGCGCACCGCGCTGTCCGTGCCGCCGAACTTGACCCGCATGTGCACGTCGGAGGTGGGCACGAAGGTGTAGACGGCGTTCGCCCCGCAGGCCCTGGCCAGGTCGATCTCGGTCCGGTTGGGCCGGCAGAACGCCACCACCCGGGCGCGCAGGCCCAGGGCGGAGATGCCGCGCACGGCGTCCTGGTCGGCCTGCGAGGAGGCCGGGAAGCCGGCGTCGATCACGTCGACGCCCATCTCGTCGAGGAGGCGGGCGATCCTCACCTTCTCCTCGACCTGGAAGGCCACTCCGCAGGTCTGCTCGCCGTCGCGGAGCGTGGTGTCACAGACGAGGATGTTCCTCGCCGCGGATGCGGTCCCGGTCATGCGCCCTCTCCCAACAGGTACTCGCGGCACTTGGTGCCGATGACTTCACCGGAGAACCGGGGCCGGCGCCCGTAGACGACCCAGGTGGTGGTCACCGCGCCGATGTAGCGGTCCAGGCGCAGCGTCCCCTTCGACTTCTCCAGGTACTCCAGGTGGGTGAGCCCCGAGTCGTAGGCCCCCGCCAGCAGCTGGGCGCCCACCACGGGCTTGGACGCCACCGGGACGACCTCCTCCCACTGCGACACGTCGACGTACCCGGCGGTCGCCGGGACCAGCCCGAGGGACCGGGGCCGCTCCACGTCGGCCCGGCTCAGCAGCACCAGTTCCTTGGTGGGGTACACGAAGGTGTCCACCACGTGGACCTCGTTGAAGTACCGCTCGGTGAGCAGGTGCACCTCGGGGTGCGCGCTGCACTGCACGAGGTAGTCGGACTCGCCGCGGCGCACCCGCTCCAGGCCCTCGTGCAGGTCGATGGTGAGGTCGATCTTCGCGTCGTCCTCGATGCCCTGGAACCCGAAGTAGTGGCGCAGGGCGTTCTCGTGGCAGCTTCCCTCGGGGCCGAGGGTGGTGAACGTCAGGGTCATCGCCGTGCCTCCACAGTCGTCGCGGCCGCCGGAGCGTCGATGATCTCGTCCTCCAGGCGGCACGCCTCGTCGATGAGCAGGGTCGCCAGGGACCGCATGAACGCGGGGGAGAGGTCGAGCTTTTCGCCCCGGGCCGCGTACGCCTCGCGCACCGCGGTGACCCGCTGCGGCTGCATCATCGGGATGCCGTGGGCCCGCTTGACCTCGGCCACTTCGCAGCAGATCGCCAGGCGCGCCGCCACCAGCTCCGCCAGCTGCTGGTCCAGTACCTCCAGCCGTTCCCGGAAGGGCCGCAGGACGTCTTCGGGAGTCGCGTTCATCGCGAGGCCTCCAATGCGAGGGCGCGGGCCGCGCCGCGCAGGGACGGGAGTCCGTATCCGCCCTCCTGGACGAAGACGGTGGGCAGGCGCTGCTCGGCCAGCAGCGCGGCGACGGGTCCGAACACCTCCGGCGGGAGCGTCCAGGAGCCGTGCGGGTCGCCCGCGAGGACGTCGTAGCCGACCGAGACCACCAGGGCCTCGGCGTCCTCCCGGAGGAGGTGCGACAGGGCGTCCTTCACGAGCGCGAGGAACCCCTCCGTGCCGGGGTCGCACTCCACGCCGAAGAGCCCCGGTCCCGGCTCGAAGGCGTACGGGAAGTCCTTGGCGTGGCTGGAGTGCACCGAGGCGAACGGCAGCGTGGGATCGCCCTGGACGCACGCGAGCGTGCCGTTGCCCAGGTGGTAGTCGACGTCGAGGATGCCGACGCGGGCCACGCCCTCCTCGCGCAGGGTCCGGGCGGCGACGACGGCGTTGTTGAGGAAGCAGTAGCCGCCGTACCAGCCGGGGCCCGCGTGGTGGCCCGGGGGCCGCACCAGGGCGTAGCTGTTCTCGCCCCGGCGGGCCGTCAGCTCGGCCGCCCGGACCGCGGCGGCCGCGGCCCCGAGGGCGGCGGGCCACACCCCGCGGGTGACCGGCGTCTCCTGCTCCAGGCCCGGGGCCGCGAACGCGCTGTCGAGCACCGAGTCCCGGCCCTCGGGCACCCCGTGGCGCAGGTGCTCCAGCAGGGCCGCCTCGTGCACCGCGCCGACCATCCGCTCCGCGCGGGCCGTGCCGTCCGCGCCGAGCGGGGCCGCCACCGCGCCGCCGTCGAGCAGACCGGCCAGGATCCGGTGGATCCGCTCCGGTATCTCCTTGCTGGCCACCTGGGCGCCGCCCGGCTCGACCGTGAACGGCAGCGCCTCGGACTCCTCGGGTACCACCACGTGCAGCGTCATGACAGGTCCTTGATCACGCGCGGGCCGATGACACGGAAACCGGAGCGCTCGTAGAACGCCAGGGTCCGCGGGTAGGTGGAGAACTGCTCGGCGGGCAGGCACACTTCGACCCGCCGGACGCCGTCCGCGGCGCACCGCGCGTCCAGCGCCTCCAGCAGCAGGGCCGCGACCCCCCGGGACCGCAGCTCCGGTGCCACCCACAGCTCCTGGACGTGGCGGTAGGGGGCGGCGAGCCGCAGAGCGGTCTGGGTGGTGTACCCCAGGACGCCGACCACGCGCCGCTCCCCGTCCCGCGCGACCAGCACGCCGGAGCCGTCCTTGCCGGCGATGGCCTCGTCCACGGCCGCGCCGAGGCCCGGGATCGTGTGGGAGGGGTCCCCGCGCAGCTCCCGCAGGAGGGCGGTGACCGCCTCGGCCACCGCCTGCGCCTCCGCGGGCTCGGCCGGGCCCGTCTCGAACTCCACCGTGCTCATCCCTGATACCTCGCAGCCGTTCCCGATGTGACCTCGCGCAGTTCCTCGACGCCGAGGACCCGCAGCAGCGCACGGGCCTTCAGCCGCGTCTCCTGGAACTCCTCCTCGCCGTCCGAGAGCACGATGAGCGCCCCGCCCACGCCGATGCGCACGCGGTTGCCCTCCCAGACGATGGTGCGGATGACGATGGACTGGTCCGCCGCCCCGTCGAACCCGAAGTACCCGAGGCTGCCGGAGTACACCCCGCGCTCCTCCGGCTCCAGCGCGTCGAGCAGCTCCACGGTCCGCTTCTTCGGCGCGCCGGTCATCGACCCGCCGGGGAAGAGCGCCTCGACGCAGTCGACCGCGCCGCGGTCGGCGCGCAACCTGCCCCGCACCGTGGTGACGAGCTGGTGCACGGTGGCGTACGACTCGGCGGCCATCAGCTTGGGCACGTGCACCGTTCCGGTGTCGCAGACCTGCCCGAGGTCGTTGCGGAGCAGGTCCGCGATCATCAGGTTCTCGCTGCGGATCTTGCGGTCCGTCTCCAGCGCCCTGCGGGCCGCCTCGTCGGCCACCGGATCGGCGTGCCGGGGGGCGGTCCCCTTGATGGGCTTGGCCTCGACCTCGCCGTTGCCGGCCACCGTGACGAACCGCTCCGGCGATGAGCTCAGGATGGAGCGCTCGCCCAGCCGGACGTACGCGGCGTAGGGCGCCGGGTTGGTCGCCCGCAGCCGGAGGTAGGTGTCCAGCGGGTCGGCCTCGCTGGTGCCGCTGATCTGGTACGTGTAGCAGGCCTCGTACGAGTCGCCGTCGCGCAGCCACCGCTGGACGGTGTCGAAGTGCTCCAGGTACGTCTCCCGGTCGACGCCGGGTTCCAGTACGGCCGGTGCGGCCTCCCGCCGGGGCCGGGGCACCAGGGCGCGCCGTGCCAGCGTGCGCACCTCCTCGCACCAGGCTTCGTGCTCCTCGGCGCCGAGCCCCACGGTGATCAGGTAGCGCCGGTCGGTCTCGTGGTCGTAGGCGGCGAAGCGGTCGACGCGCAGGAGTTCCGCGTCCGGCCGCTCCCCGCTGCCCGCCCGGCCGATGCCGACGCTTCCCTTGATCCCGTATCCGAGATAGCCGAGGTAGCCGCCGGCGAACGGCACGGGCGAGGCGCCGGACGGCACCGGGGTGGCCGCGAGGCCGGTCCTCAGGTGTTCGAAGACGGTGCCGTGGACGCGCTCGACGCTCTCGTGGGTCTCGCGCTCGACGACGTTCGCCCCGGCGTACGCCCGGATCACTTCCAGGCCGGCGCCGGCGCACGAGCCGAGGTAGCTGTGGCGGCCCATCCCGTACGCCGTGCGCGAGCTGTCGAGCCAGAAGGCGTACGGGCTGTCGGCGAAGGCGCGCAGGAACAGGTCCTCGGCGCTCAGGTCGACGTCCAGTTCGCTCCAGCGGAGCGTGGGCGTGATGCCCAGGAAGTTGGCGATGATCTCCTCCCCGTACTCGCTGTCCACCGACTCGGGGTGGAACTGCACGCCGTGCAGCGGGCGTTCACGGTGCTGGAGGCCCATCAGCAGGCCGCCCTCGGACCAGGCCGTGGCGACGAGGTCCTCCGGCAGCGGTTCGGTGACGGTGAGGGAGTGGTAGCGCACCGCGCGGAAGCCCTGCGGGATGCCGGCGAACACGCCGGTCCCGGTGTGGGTGATCGAGCTCGTCTGGCCGTGCACGACCTCCGGTGCGTGCCGGACCTCGCCGCCGAAGGCGAGGGCGAGGCCCTGGTGGCCGAGGCATACGCCGAGGACGGGCACGGTGGCCTGTTCGAGCAGGGCCCGGCAGAGCCCGAAGTCCTCGTCCCTGGCCGCGGTGCCCGGGCCCGGGGAGATCACGACGTGGGTGAAGCCCCGGCGCAGGAGGTCGTCCGCCGTCGCCTCGTCGTTGCGCACGACGACCGGGGGTACGCCTGCCACCTTCCATATCAGCTGGAAGAGGTTCCACGTGTAGGAGTCATAGTTGTCTACGAGAAGGATTCGCAGGTCTATCACGATGTGGTCGAGCTCCTTGACGGCCGGAACGGGCCTTTTGGGCACGGTGGTCCGGCTGACCGACTTTTCTATCGGTGGTGATTCACGGGTGAATCGATCGCTCTTGGTCGAGCACACGTCGGCATGTTCAAGAGAAAGGTGCGCATGGCGAAGCCAATGAAAGTGACATGTAAAGCCCCCGTCGTGTCTGTCACTGTTCGGATCTTCTCGGATGCGCGGAATGGTCGTGCGGTCGATGCGGCGGTCCGAGAAGGCCGTTCCACCGTTCGATGCTAGTCACGCCGGGCCGAATATGCACCCTCGTGTGACTCAGCCCACTGCGACCAGCGGTAACGCCCGGAGTCGTTACTCGAGTCAGTTGTCCGACGTCAGGTGTCGCGGCTCCGGGCGTTGCTGACGAACCGTCATGGAACCACCCCGCGTGGCAGTTCGTCGGAATCGCACGTTGACAAACGGTCCCCACGTATTCGCCCACCCGTCGCATTTAAGCCACATCTGTCTGCGGCGGCCGGGATGTGTCTGAAAAGCAACCGTCATTGCTGGTCAAGCCGTCGGCAGGGAGATGTTTTTCAGCCATCGCAAGGCGTGATCGCCCTCACGTCAAAGCCGTTTTTGCCGGGACATGCTTGCTGGTACGTTGATCGGAACAACCCCGTTCGTACAGCCGGTTCACGAGAGCGGCTCGACTTGAAAGGGGGGCTCGGAAATTCACGATCCTGACATGCGTGATCGCGCACAGGGTCCCCGGGAGGCGTCATGCCCCACAAGGTGATTCTGGCGCTTCTCGCGATCGGCTCCTTTGCCGTCGGCACCGACGGATTTGTCATCAGCGGGATTCTTCCGCGAATCGCCGGTGAACTGGACGTGTCCGAACCGGTGGCCGGACAGCTCGTCACGGCCTTCGCGCTCAGCTACGCGATCAGTGCTCCGGTCCTGATGACCCTGACCGCCGGCCTGTCCCGCCGCGTCATGCTGCGCGGCTCGATGCTGGCCTTCCTGCTCGCCAACGTGCTGGGTGCGCTCGCCCCCACGTACGGGGTGCTGATGGCGGCCAGGATCCTGGCCGGGATCAGCGCCGCCCTCTACATGAACACCGCCGCGGCCACCGCGACGGCGCTCGCGGGGGAGCGGTACCGGGGCAGGGCGGTGTCCCTGATCATCGGCGGGCTCACGGTGGCCACGGCGCTCGGTGTGCCCGGCGGTACGCTGGTCGGGCAACTCGGCAGCTGGCGGCTGACGTTGGCGCTCGTCGTGGTACTGGCCCTGCCCGTGTTCATCGGGCTGTTCCTGGTGCTGCCCGCGGTGCCGCAGCCGCCGCTCATCAGCATGCGCGACCGGGTGCGGATCGGCGCGCGGCGCCCGGTCCTGCTGGCCGTGCTGGCCAACCTGTTCGCGGTGGCCGGCTGCTTCACCGTCTTCACCTACCTGGCGGCCTTCACCCGGGCCACCACGGGCATGGACGACGCCAGCGTGAGCATCGTCCTGCTGGTGTTCGGTGTCGCGGGCGCGGTCGGCAACGCGGTCGGCGGCCGGCTGAGCGACCGCGTCGGGGCGCAGCGCACCTTCACCGCCTCGGTGTCGGGCGTCGCGGCGGCCATGGTGCTGCTGGCCGTACTGGCGAGCTGGTTCGCCTCCGACTCGACGGTGGTGGTGGTCCTCTTCCTGGCCGTCACGGTCGGCTGGGGGACGGTCTACTGGGCCGAACCGCCCACCGCCATCCACCGCGTGCTGGACCTGGCCCCCACCGCCCCGAGCGTGGCCATCTCCGTCAACAGCTCGGCCTCGTACCTCGGCGTGGCCCTGGGCGGCGCGGTCGGCGGGGCGGTGCTGGACAGGCTCTCACCGGCCGCCCTCGCCTGGGCGGGCGCCTGCCTGGAGCTGATCGCTCTGGCGCTGGTCGTCCTCCCGAGGGTTTCCGCAGGTCGCAAGGGCCGGGCCGGGGTGCCCGCCTGCGCGCTGCCGGAGCCCGTGCACGACATGTGACCTTGATGACTTCCGGCCTCCCGGCGCTGACACAGCGGCCCTGGAGCCGGAAAGTACGAAACACTGACAATTCATCTTATTTTGGGGGAGGTTGGCCACCCGTGGCTGACGACGACGTTTTCGACCGGCTCACCACCTGCGCCGTGGACGTGCTGCAGGTCAAGCAGGAGTCCGTGACCCCGGACGCGAGCCTGACCGACGATTTGGGCGCCAGCAGCCTCATCCAGGTGGAGCTGGTCATGGCCATAGAGGAGGAGTTCGGCATCTCGGTGCCCGACGAGGCGGTGGAGGACATCCGCACCGTCGACGACCTGCACCGGCTCATCCTCTCGCTGGTCGCGTGATGGCAGGCAGGGCGCCAGGGGCACGCCGCGTCGCGGTCACCGGGCTCGGTGTCGTGAGCGCCTGCGGCACGGGGGTGGAGGCCTTCTGGGAAGGCCTCTTCCAGCCGCCGCCCGAAGGCCACCGGGAACTGACGGACTGGGACCCGTCGCCCTGGATGGACGTCCGCGAAGCCCGGCACACCGACCGGTTCACCCAGTTCGCCGTCGCGGCCGCCGAGATGGCCCACCGCGACGCGGGCCTCACGGAGGTGGACGCCGAACGCAGCGGCGTCGTCATCGCCACCGCGCTGGCCGGCGTCAGCACCTTCGAACGGCAGACCGTCATCCACCACGAGCGCGGCGGCCGCCGGGTCTCCCCGTTCCTCGTGCCGATGATGATGGCCAACGCCGCCGCCGCGACGGTGGCCATGCGCCAGGGCTGGCGCGGCCCGTGCGAGAGCCTGGAGACCGCCTGCGCCGCGGCCACCCACGCCATCGGGCACGCCGCCCGGATGATCGCCGACGGCACCTGTGACCGGGTGCTCGCCGGCGGCACCGAGGCCGCGATCACACCGACCATCGTCGCCGGGTTCACCAACATGCGGGCCCTGTCCGCCTCCGGCCGCACCCGGCCCTTCGACGCGGAACGCGACGGCTTCGCCATCGCCGAGGGCGCCGCCGTGCTCGTCCTGGAGGACTGGGACACGGCGGTGGCGCGCGGCGCCACCCTCCACGGAGAGGTGCTCGGCTCCGGCAGCACCGCCGACGCGCACGACATCACCATGCCCGCCCCGGGCGGCGGCGACGCCGCCCGGTGCATCCGGCTCGCCCTCGAGGACGCCGGGGTGCGCCCGCAGGACGTACGGCAGATCAACGCGCACGGCACCGGCACCCTGCGCAACGACGAGGCGGAGACCAACGCCATCCTGTCGGTCTTCGACCAGTGCCCGCCGGTGACCTCCACCAAGGGGGCGACCGGGCACGCGTTCGGCGCGGGCGGTGCGCTGGAGGCCGTCGCGGTGCTCCTGTCGATGCGCCACGAGCTGATACCGCCGACCGTCGGCCTCACCACGGTCGACCCGGCGCTCGCCGTGGACGTGGTGACCGGCGGGGGCCGCACGTGGCAGCCCGGCCCCTCGCTCACCCAGTCGTTCGGCTTCGGCGGCCACAACGGCGTCCTCGTCCTCGGCCCTGCCGGATAGCGTTCGGAGCGAAGCGATGCAAGCAGAGCGACACAGCGATCCGAACGACGTGTTCGCGTGGATCGACGACAGCACACGGCGCAGGGACCGGGCGGGCCTCACCCGCCGGGTCCAGGTCCGCGGCGCCCGGCCGAACGTCATCGACTTCGGCGGCAACGACTACCTGGGCCTCACCCGCCACCCCGACGTGGTCCGGGCGGCGGCAGACGCCTCCCTGACCTGGGGAGCCGGCTCGACCGGCTCCCGGCTGGCCACCGGAACGACCGAGCTCCACGTCGAACTGGAGCGGGAGCTCGCCGAGTTCAGCGGAGCGGAGGCCGCACTGGTCTTCTCCTCGGGCTACCTGGCCAACCTCGGCGCGGTCACCGTACTGGCCCGCCCCGGCACCATGATCGCCTCGGACGCCTTCAACCACGCCTCCCTGATCGACGGTTACCGGCTGTCGGGCGCGGACGTGGTCGACACCGCGCACGCCGATCCGCAGGCGCTGGAGCGGGTGCTCGCCGAACGGGAGCAGCAACGCGCGGTGGCGGTCACCGAGTCGGTGTTCTCGGTCGACGGCGACCTCGTCGACCTCCGGGCCGTCCTCGACGTCTGCCGCCGGCAGGGCGCCGGCCTCCTCGTCGACGACGCGCACGGGTTCGGCGTCATCGGCGAGCGCGGAGAGGGCGCGGTGGCCGCCGCCGGGCTGGCCGGCAGCCCCGACGTGGTCACCACCATCACGCTGTCCAAGTCCCTCGGCGCCCAGGGCGGAGCCGTGATCGGCCCCCGCCGGGTGATCGACCACGTCATGAACACGGCCCGCAGTTTCCTGTTCGACACCGGGCTCGCCCCCGCCTCCGCCGCCGGAGCCCTGGCGGCGCTCCGGGTGCTGCGCGCCGAGCCGGACCGGCCGGCCCGGACCCGGAACGTGGCGGTCACCCTCGCCGAGCGCCTCGCGGCCACCGGACTGCCGGTGACCGAGGCGCAGGCGGCCGTGGTCTCGGTCCGCGGGCCCTCCGCCGCTCAGACCGCGAAGTGGGCGCAGGACTGCCTGGCCGACGGCGTCAAGGTGGCGTGCTTCCGCCCGCCGTCGGTGCCCGACCGGTTCTCCCGGATCCGGCTCACCTCCCGCGCCGACCTGACCGAGGCCGAGATCGACCGCGCGATCGACGTCGTGGTCAAGCACAGCCCCTGGTAAGCCCGTTGCCCGGGGCGAGTCGGCCCGGGCCGAGTGAGGGAGACCGTCATGACGATCGCCGGTGGGTTCCTCTCGAACACCACGACCACACCCGGCCGGGCCGCCCTCGCCATCGGCGGGGGAGCCGGGCGGCGGTGGAGCTACGGAGCGCTGCGGCGCGGCGTGCTCGCCGTCGCCCGCGCCCTGCGCGCCGAGTTCGGCCCGCATCCCGGCCCCGACGTCCGGATCGCCGTACTCCTCGGCAACCGCGAGGAGTTCCCGCGCCTGTTCCTCGGCGCGGCCGTCGCCGGCGTCCCGGTCATGGTCCTCGACCCGGCGTGGAGCGACGCCGAACTGGCCGCCGTCCTGCGCGACACGCCGCCCTCCCGGCTGTTCTGCGAGGGGGCCGCCGAACCGCTCACGCGGTACGTGCCCCCCGCCGACCTGCTGGAGGTGCCCGGACCCCGCTTCGAGGCCTGGCTGGGCGATCACGGCGGCGGGGAGGACCCCGGCGGCCCCGCCGGGTTCGCCGGCGTGCCGGACAGCGCGCCGTTCTACGTCGGCTTCACCTCGGGGAGCACCGGCCGGCCCAAGGGCGTGGTCCGCTCCCACCGGTCCTGGCTGCGCACCTTCGACCGCTACACCGACGAGTTCGGCATCGACGCGAGCGACACCGTCCTGCTGCCGGGCTCCCTCGCCCACTCGCACTTCCTCTTCGGCCTGGTGCACGCACTGCACGTCGGGGCGACCGTCTGCCTGACGCCCGCCTTCGACGCGGGCCGCGCGCTCGACGACATCGAGCGGCACTCCGCCACCCGGCTCTACCTGGTGCCGACCATGTTCCAGGCGCTGCTCGACCATGCGCGCCGGCACCCGGGCCGCCGCTTCCCCGGGGTGCGCTCCCTGCTCTCGGTGGGCGCGAAATGGTCCCCTGCCCGCCGCGCCCAGGCCGGGGAGCTCTTCCCGAACGCCGACGCCGTGGAGTTCTACGGCGCGACGGAACTCAGCCTCGTCTCCGTCCTCCACGGGGACGACGACGGCCCGCGGGAGTCGGTCGGCAGGCCGGCGGCCGGAGTCGAGCTGTCGCTGCGCTCGCCCTCGGGCGAGGAGGTCGGCGTGAACGAGCCGGGGCAGGTACACGTGCGCAGCGACATGCTCTTCACCCGCTACCTGTCGGCGCAGGACGGCGAAGGCCCGGACCGGGACGGCTGGTTCACCGTCGGCGACGTCGGCCGCCTCGACGAGCGCGGCTACCTCCACCTCGTCGGCAGGAAGAAGGGAATGCTGATCAGCGGCGGGCTCAACGTGTACCCGGAGGAGGTCACGGCGGCCCTGCTCCAGCTGGAGGAGATCGCCGAGGCCGCGGTGGTCGGCCTGCCCGACGAGCACTGGGGCGACCTGGTGTGCGCGGTGGTCCGGTGGCACGGCGAGGCGCGCCTCGCCCTGACGGAGGTACGCGACCGGGCCGCGGCCCACGTGTCGCGGCAGAAGTGCCCCAGGCGGCTGTTCGAGACGGACGCGCTGCCCTACACGTCCAGCGGAAAGATCGACCACGGGCGGGTGCGCGGCATCCTCCTCGACGGTCGCCACGGTATGCGGGAGGTCATGTGAACGGGCGGCTGCCCATCGTCGCGGCGGCGCGGCGGACCCCGATCGGCCGGATCGGCGGTGCCTTCGCCACCACACCGATCCACGAGCTCCTCGGGCCCGTCCTCACGGCCGTGCTGGAGGACCTGGGGCTCACCGGAGCCGACGTCGACGACGTGATCGTCGGCAATGCCGGGGGCTCGGGCGGCAACCCCGCCCGGTACGCCGCGCTCACCGCGGGCCTGGGCATCGAGGTGCCGGCGACCACCGTCGACCGGCAGTGCGGCAGCGGTCTGGAGGCCGTCAACCTGGCGGCCCGGCTGGTGGCGGCGGGAGCGGCGGACGTCATCCTGGCCGGCGGCGCGGAGAGCGCCAGCACCGCACCCTGGCGGGTGGAACGCCCGCCGGTCCCGCACGGGACACCCCGGTTCTACGCCCGCCCGCACTTCGTGCCCGCCGGGTTCGGGGACCCCGACATGGGGGTCGCCGGGGAGAACGTGGCCCGGCGGGGCGGGATCACCCGGGAACGCCAGGACCGGTTCGCGCTCGCCAGCCACCGCAAAGCGGTCGAGGCCGCCCGGGCGGGACGCCACGCGGCCGAGCTGGTGCCCGTGGACGTACGCGTCGGCAGGGCGGGCACCGTGACCGTGACGGCGGACGAGTGCCCGAGGCCGGACACCAGCCTGGAGAAGCTCGCGCGGCTGCGGCCCGCGTTCGTCGAGGGCGGCACCGTCACCGCCGGCAACTCCTGCCCGGTCAACGACGGCGCGGCCATGGTCGCGGTGGTCTCCGAGCGGAAGTTCCGCGAGCTGGGCCTGACGAGGGGGCTGCGGGTCACCGACTCCGCGGTGACCGGCGTGGACCCGGAGATCCTCGGCTGGGGTCCCGTCCCGGCGGTGCGCCGGCTGCTTGAGCGCAATCCCGGCCTCGACCTCGCCGACGTCGAACTGGTGGAGTTCACCGAGGCGTTCGCCGGTCAGGTACTGACCTGCCTGGACGAACTGGGCATCCCCGAGGAGCGGGTCAACCGCGGCGGCGGCGCCATCGCGCTGGGCCATCCGTGGGGCGCCTCGGGTGCCGTTCTGGTGACCCGGCTCTTCTCCGACATGTTCGGGGACACGGACCCCGTGGCGGGCCGCGCCCGGTACGGCCTGGCCACGCTCGGGGCGGCGGGCGGCCTCGGCATCGCCACCCTCTTCGAACGCCATGCGCCGCGGCCCTGACCGCCGGCCGGACCCCCGGGCGGCGGCGGGGCCTTGTTCAGCCCCGCTCCACCAGCACCTGGAGGGGGGCCCGGAACGACAGCAGCGCCAGCATCCCGGGCGAGGACCGGTCCGAGAGCCTGAGGTCCGGGAGCCGCTCGGCCGTCATCCGCATCACCACATCGGCTTCCATCCTGGCCAGTTCGGCGCCGGAGCAGCGGTGACGCCCCACGCCGAAGGACAGGTGCTTGCGGACGTTGGCCCGGTGCGGGCAGAGCTGCTCGGGGTTCTCGAAGACCTCGGTGTCCGAGCCGGTGGACGAGAGCATCAGCAGCAGCGGCGCCCCGGCCGGCAGGCCCACACCGGACAGGGTCACCGGCCGGCCGGTGACCCGTCGCCAGGTGGTGATGGGCGGATCGCGCCGCAGCACCTCCTCGGTCCACGGCCCGACGGTCGCCGGAGCCTCGGCGAACCGCTGCCACAGGCCGGGCTCCCGCAGGGCCCTGCGGTACATGGTGCTGAGCATCTGGGTGGTCGTCATCTGACCGGCGATGATCATGAAGTAGACCACCGCGGCCCTCTGGCTCACGCCCAGCGGCTCCCCGTCCGGCAGCCGGTGCGCGGCGAGCGCGCCGAGCAGCGTGGCCTCCTCGGGCGCGGGCTTGGAGACCAGCGCGGTGAGCCAGGCGTAGAAGTCGGCGGCCTCGCGGGCCAGTGCCACCTCCCGCTCGCCCCGCGGCCGCCCCCAGAACAGTTCCAGGGAGGCGTCGCTCCACCGGGCCAGGGTGTCGATGTCCACGTCGATGGCCGATTCCAGACCGAGCAGCCGCAGCATCACCCGGAAGGGCACGTCCCGGGCGATGGTCGTCGCCAGATCGCACGCGCCGTCGGCGGCCAGCCGCCGCTCCACGTCGTCGAGCGCCTCCGCCACGACCTTCTCGACCATCGGCACCGAGGCGGTGACGGCCTGGGCGTTGAACAACTTCGTCATGATCCGCCGATAACCGGCGTGACTGTCCGAGCTGTTGTTTGCAAGCGTTTGCGGAAGGTCGAACCTGACCCGTGCGAGAGCGCGCAGCGTCGGCACCGAGAAACGCCCGACGGCATCGATCGCATTATCCGGAAGGAAATTCTCCGGGTCGAGGAGAATGCGGCGCACGTCCTCGTACCGGCTTATCAGCCAAAGCCCCGTGTTCTCGTCGTACTTCACGGGTTCTTTCGCGCGGAGTGCCGCCATCGTCGGATAGGGGTCGAGTGCGTACCCCTGGTCGAAAAGATCCACACTGCCAACGGGTATTGCCACCATCACGTCAATTCCACCTTCCCCCGGCCGACGGTATCAAGCCGTCGTGATCACGCTGAACACCCGCCGGGGACGAGTCTGTGTGAGACGCGTCTCGCGTGGACGGCGCCGGGGCGGGTCCGCGGACGGACGGGCCGTCCGGAGGGTCCTCCGGACGGCCCGCACGCGTTCGGTGCGGTGTCTCGGCACCCGGGTGCCCGGGCGCGTCCTACTGCTGGACGGCGTCGAGCGGGTTGCCGTTGTTGACGCCGGCCTTCTTGGCCGCGTCGATGGCGGCGGCGGACGGCTTCACCTTGGTGAAGGTGTCGTGGCCGACCAGGGTGGACTTCCAGGCGTCGGCCGCGGTGGTGCCGGAGGTCAGCAACCACTGGGTGTTGATCTTCGCCTCGGCGCCACCGACGTACTGGCCGCTCCACGTCGTGGCGGAGTGGGCGTTGCGGTAGTTATTCTTCCAGGCCACCGTCCAGCCGAGGGCGGTGCCGGTGCCGTCGGCGGCGGCGGTGTCGTAACGGCCGGTCAGGACGTAACGGCTCTCGGCGTTGCCGACGGCCGACTCGTAGGTGCCGGTGAGGCCGCCGTCCGCGTTCGCGGTCACGATGAAGGTCGAGCCCAGCTGGTTGTACCAGGTGCCGGTGATGCCGGCTTCGACGGCCGAGACCTGGGCCTTCGCGTCCTTCGTGGGGTCCGCCGAGGCGCTGGCCGTAATCCCGACGGTGGTGAGCGAAACGGCGATGGCTGCAACGACGATCTTGCGCATGTGAGACACGGAAAATACTCCCCTAGGTGTTGCCGACGGGGTGGTCGGCGCGCATGTCGCGCACGCCGTCCGTGCCCCGCCCGTCAAGGTTTGTGACCTCGGCCGTGCACCTGACGGTGCCGGTGGACAAGCGGCAATGCGGCATGGGCCTTTGGCGGCAGAACAGGATGGTCGAGGTCCGGGTCGATGGTTGCCAAGGGCACATGTTCGGTGGAAATCGTACTATTGCCACGGGGGTTCGCAGCAACGTTTTCTGCAAAGGAAATTCAGCCAAACTCTGGCCGAGTATGGACGTTGGCCTCGTCAACTCCCCTGTGGATCAGCCATTCCCCGGCCGGCCGGGCCCTTCCGCAACCCGTCGATCGCCGCAAGACGCGCCCCCACGTCCAGGTTCCACAGCCGTACGGTTCCGTCCGTGCTGCTGCTGGCCACCGTCCGCCCGTCGGGGGCGAAGGCGACCCCCCACACCGCGCTGGCGTGGCCGGCCAGCGCCGCCACCGTCCGGCGCGCCGCCACGTCCCACAGCCGCACCGTGCGGTCGTTGCCGCTGCTCGCCAGCGTGCGCCCGTCCGGGGAGAAGGCGATGCCCCGCGCGGAGCCGGTGTGGCCCGACAGCGCCGCCCGGAAGCGGTGGCGCCGCGCGTCCCACAGCCGCACGGTCCCGTCATTGCCGCTGCTGGCGAGGGTCCGCCCGTCCGGGCTGAAGGCCACCCCGCGCACCGCGCCCGTATGACCGGTCAGGGCGGCCAGCGGACGGCGCCCCGCCACGTCCCACAGACGGACCGTCAGATCGTCGCCGCCACTCGCCAGGGTGCGCCCGTCGGGGCTGAACGCCACGTCGTTGGCGAAATCCGTGTGCCCGGTGAGGGTGGCGAGCGAGCGCCGCGCCGCGACGTCCCACAGCCGTACGGTGCCGTCCGAGCCGGCCGAGGCGAGCGTCCGCCCGTCGGGGGAGAAGGCCACCGCGAACACGGTGCCGCCCAGCCCCGCGAGCGTGGCCGACGGACCGCCCGCCGCGACGTCCCACAGCCGTACGGTCCCGTCGGAGCCGGCCGAGGCCAGGGTGCGCCCGTCGGGGGAGAAGGCCACCGAGAACACCGTCTCGCCGTGTCCCTCGAAGGTGGCCAGCACCCTGCGCTCCGCCACGTCCCACAGCCGCACCCGGTGATCCGCCTCCGCCGTCGCCAGCAGCCTGCCGTCCGGGCTGTACGCGGCGTGCCAGATCTCCGTGAACGGCCGCGAGGCCAGCGCCGCGCCCCGCAGGTCCCACAGCACCACCGACTGGTCGAAGCCGGCGGTGGCCAGCACCGCCCCGCGCTGGTCCACCGCCACCCCGAGCACGTAGTCGGTGTGCCCGGCCAGCGTCGCCGTCAGCCGGCCGCCCGCCACGTCCCACAGCCGGGTCGTCCCGTCGCCCCCCGCGCTGACGACCGTCGTCCCGTCCGGTGTGTAGGCGACGCCGTTGACGTCGTCGCTGTGCCCGGTCAGCGTCGCGGCCGTCCGCCGCCCGCCCACGTCCCACAGCCGTACGGTCCGGTCCACGCCCCCCGTGGCGACCGTGCGGCCGTCCGGGGCGAACGCCGCCCCCAGCACCTCGCCGGTGTGCCCGGTGAGCACGGCCAGGGGGCGGGCCTCCACCGGATCCCACAGCCGTACGGTCCGGTCGGCGCCGGCCGAGACCAGCGTCCGGCCGTCCGGGGCGTACGCGAGGGCGTTGACCCGCCCGGCGTGGCCCGCGAGGGAGGCGACGGCGCGGTGGTCCCCGGCGCTCTCCCACAGCCGGACCGTCCCGTCCGCGCCGGCGACGGCCAGGGTCCGCCCGTCCGGGGCGAAGGCCACGGCCCGGGCGCCCGTCGTGCTCGCGGGGAGCACCCCCGTCGGACGGTGGGTCACGGTGTCCCAGAGCCGCGCCGGCCCGTCCGTGGAGGCGGCCGCCAGGCTCTGCCCGTCGGGGCTGACGGCGACCGCGCGGGCCCGCCCGGGCATGGTGAAGGTGGCGAGGGTGCGGCGGTCGGCCACCCGCCGCAGGGTCACCGTCCCGTCGGAACCGGCCGTCGCCAGCGCGCCGTCGCCCGGCGAGAAGGCCACCGCGTTCACCGGCCCGCCGTGCCCGCCCAGGCGGGCGATGAACGGCTGGGACTGGGTGCTCAGCAGGGCCCCCCGGGCCTCGCTCGTCGGCGCGGTCCGGTAGGCCTCCCCGGCGAGCAGCATCGACGCCTCCGGCTGGCCGGCGGCCAGTGCCGCCGACTGCAGGGCGAGCGCCCGCGAACGCGCGAGGCGCTCCTGGCCGAGCGCCCCCGCGCGCTGCTGGTAGGCCAGGCCGCCGGCGCCCACCGCGAGCACCAGCAGCACGACGAGCGTGGCCAGCATCCGCTGCCGCAGCCGCACCTGGCGCGCGGCCTGCCGCTCGCGGCTGTCGTGCGCCTCCTGGCCGGCCCGGAGGAACGCGGCCTCCAGGGGAGCGAGCCGGCTCCTGCCGTCCAGCTCGTCGGCCCAGGAGCGGGCGGTGTCCAGCCGGGTCCCGCGGTAGAGCGCCGACGGGTCCCGGCCCTCGCGCTCCCACTCGGCGGCGGCGTGGGCCAGTTGCTGGTGGATCAGGAGCCCGGCCCGGTCGGCGCGGATCCAGCCGCGCAGCCGTGGCCAGGCGTGCAGCAGCGCCTCGTGGGTGATCTCGACGGTGTCGCTGTCCATCGTGATCAGGCGGGCCCGCACGAAGGTGTCGAGCGCGGCCGCAGCGGGGCCCGCGTCGGCCAGTTGTTCCATCAGGGCGGTCCGGCTCATCCGGCGCCGGGCCGCGCCCGTGCCGTCGGCCACGTGCACCAGCCGTACCAGGACGCGGCGCAGCGTGTGCTGCTCCGCCGGGTACAGGCGGGTGAACACCTCCTCGGCCGTGCGGGCGATCGCCCCCTGGATGCCGCCGGTGCGTTCGTACCCGGCGACGGTCAGGGTGGCGCCCTCGCGCTGCCGCCAGGTGGCCATCAGCGCGTGGGAGAGCAGCGGCAGCGCGCCGGACGGAGTCCGGTCCGGCGGGTCGTCGCGCAGTCCGACGTCGCGCAGCAGCAGCGGGACCAGGCCCGGTTCGAGGGTGAGACCGGCGAGCTCGGCCGGCCGGGTGATCGACTCCCGCAGTTCCGCCGGGGACATCGGGGGCGGCACGTACAGCCCACCGGTGAAGACCGGGGCCAGCTCCGGAAGGTCCAGGCAGTTCCCGGAGAAGTCCGCCCGTACGCCGAGCACCACGACGGCGGGGTCGTGACCGGCCGGCGTCGCCGGTCCGGACGCGGCCAGCGCGCAGAGGACACGGACGAACGCGCGCCGCTCGTCCTCGTCGGAGCAGAGCGTGAACAGCTCCTCGAACTGGTCGACGAGCAGCACCGGACGCGGGGGAGGCGGCCGCCGGTCCCCGGAGCCGCCCGGGGGAGGGTCCGGGACCCGGCGGGCGGCTTCGAGCAGGGCGTGCGGACGCTCCCGCAACTCCCCCGCGGTGATGCCGGGATCGGCGCCCAGCACCTTCGCGGCGCGGTCCAGCAGCTCCTCCAGCGGACGCGCGGTGGGAGTGAACCGCACCACCGGCCAGGTGTCGGCGCCGGGCATCGGAAACCCCCCGCGACGCCGCAGCGCCGGCACGAGACCGGCGTTGAGCAGCGAGGACTTGCCCGCGCCCGACGGGGCGACCAGCATCAGCGGGCCCACGCCGACCCGCTCGAAGACCCGTTCGACCAGCTCGGCCGTGGCGCGCTCCCGGCCGAAGAACCACTCGGCGTCCCCCGCGGTGAAGGCCGGCAGGCCGCGGTACGGACACGCGCCGTCCGCCGCCGGCCCGGCGCCGGCCGGGTGCTCCGCGCCGGGGGCCACGCCGGCACCGGCGCCGGGCGTTCCCGTCTCCCGTACCATCCGCAGCAGTTCACCTCCCGCCCGCAGCACGTCGTCGCAGCGCCGCGCGACGTCGACGGTGACGCGCTTCGAGCCGGTCTCGATCTTGCTGAGGTAGCCCTTGCTGTAGTGCGTCTGCCGTGCGAGGTCCGCGAGGGACAGGCCGCGTTGCACCCGCAGACGTCTCAGCTGTGCGGGGAAGTGCGCCGCGGCGCCTTCGGATTCGTACGGGTGGTCGGTGTTCCGCCGGCGGTCCGGATCCCCCAAGACATCCCCCATGGCAATGCGCGCCCGGGCAGCGGGGCGGCGCTGCCCAGGCTACCGCGAGGGAGGGCCGGAAACCCGGATCTTCCAGCCGGTATGACGAGCACAGGAACCCCCGGAGCCGTCCGCTCGGCGACTCCGGAGGCCCTTGCCGCCGGGGTGCTACCGGTTGAGCCGGACCGAGTTGACCGGCGTGAGGTCGGCGTACACACCGGTCTTGGCGGCGATGGGGTTGCCGCAGCCCGCGCCGTTGTAGCCGGTGCACAGGTTTGCGGTCGCACCGCCGTACTGATTGTTGAGCACCCAGTGGTTCCCGAACTGGTTGCTCAGGTTGTGGGCCCCGTACGAGTAGAAGACGTGGGTCGGCTTGACGGCGGGGTTCTGGTTCTGAGGGTAGATACAGACCGCCCCCTCCGGGCATCCGGCCCACGCGTCGACCGGCTTGGCCTCGACGGAGCCGCTGAGCGCGAGGACGGCGGTGGCGGCGGTCGCGAGAGCGGCGAGGCCGCGGAACGTCTTGAGCATGATTTCCCCTGGTGGTTCTTGCCTCCTGCGGACGACTTCAGCCTGCCCCCGCCGGGTGCCGGGGTCGACGGGTTGCCCGTTGCCCCTTGCCGGAGGGCCCGGGAAACCCCCTGCGACCAGCCCGGTCGCGCGAGCGCGGGCAACGGCTCGTGGCGTGCTCCCCGACTCCAGGTGACGAGGCGTCATGGCGCGGGGCGCGACGCCGCCGCCCCGGCCCTCGCACGCCACTCCTGAGGAGGTCAAATTGCGCCGTTTGCGCACGGCATGTGTCCTTCCGCTCACCCAGTGTGGCGAATTGCCCTAATCGCCCATAACTTCTGCATCGTGACGAACCGACAACTCAAGTCCCTCACGTGCATCGCAGTCGTCATGGCCGCAGGGCTCGGCGTGGCCGCGCCGCCCGCCGCCGCGGCCGGACGCCGAGTGCACCCGGGCGACTCGATCCAGGACGCGGTGGACGCCGCACGGCCGGGCGACATCATCACCGTGATGCCCGGCACCTACTACGAGAACGTGCTGATCACGAAGCGGCTGACCCTGCGGGGATACGGCAGCCGTACGGTGATCAGGCCACCGGCCGCCGAGGCCGGGGCGGCCTCAACCGCGGCGCCCGCCCTACCGGCGGCACCGGTCGCACCCGCGGTACCCGCGGTACCCGCCGTCCCCGAGGCACCGGCCGGAGCGGCCCAGGCCGCGCCGGGCGCGCCGGCGGCCCCCGCGCGCGCGGCCACCACCTGCTCGCAGGCCGACACCGGCATCTGCGTCATGGGGACGCCGGAGCGGAGCGTGAACCAGGTGAAGATCCGCGCCCTGACCGTCTCCGGCTTCAAACGGAACGGCATCTGGGCCTCCTACACCGACAGACTGAGCGTCGAGCGGGTGATCTCCGAGAAGAACGGCACCTGGGGCATCGCCCAGGAACGGTCCACCCGCGGCGTGTTCCGCGGCAACATCGCCCGCGACAACACCGAGTCGGGGATCTTCATCGCCAACACGGTCGCACGCGAGGGCGGCGCCACCGACACCCTGGGCGCGGTGGTCCGGCGCAACACGCTGACCGGCAACCGGATCGGCGTCACGGTCAGGCGGGTGCGGAACCTCTCCGTCAGCGGCAACACCCTCACCGGCAACTGCGGCGGCATCTTCGTCGTCGGCGACGAGGGCGAGCCGGGCGCCGGAGACATGATCATCCGCGGCAACCTGATCCACGAGAACAACAAGTTCTGCAAGGGCAACACCCGCCTCCCCGACATCCAGGGCGTCGGCATCGTCCTCACCGGGGCCGAGGAGACGGTCGTCCGTTCGAACTCCATCCGCGGCAACGTCGGCGCCTCCCCCCTCTCGGGCGGAATCCTGCTGTTCAAGAGCTTCGTGGGCGCGACGAACACCGACAACGTCATCGAGGACAACGTGGTGCGGGACAACCAGCCAGCCGACCTGGCCAACCGGGGCACCGGCACGGGTAACCGGTTCGTCGGCAACCGCTGCGGGACCTCCGTACCGGCCGGGATGTGCTGACCGTGCCCCACCTCACCGGAAGAAGCGAGGCCGTATGACCACGGTAGGTTCCACCTCCACCTCCACCTCCACCCCCGCCACCGTCCCCGTTCCCCCGCACACCCCCCAGCCCGCCATGCGGCTGCGGGAGCTCGTCTTCGGGGCTGCCGTCGCCGGGGCCGTACGGGCCGCCGCCCGCCTCGGCGTGGCCGACGCCCTCGGCACGGAGCCCACCGCCGCCGCCGAGCTCGCCGCGGCGGTGAACTGCGAGCCCCGGCCCCTGGAACGGCTGCTCCGCGCCCTGACCTGCTACGGGATCTTCGAGGAGACCGAGGACGGGAAGTTCGTCCACACGGAGATGTCCCGGCTGCTGCGCGAGGACGACCCGCAGAGCCTGCGCTACATCTCCCTCTGGTGCACGGAACCCTGGACCTGGCAGGCCTGGCCGCGCCTCGACGACGCCGTGCGTTCCGGCGGGAGCGTGTTCCAGGACCTCTACGGCAAGGGGTTCTTCCAGTACCTGCACGAGGAGGCGCACGAGTCGGCCCACGTGTTCAACCGGGCCATGACCACCTCCAGCATGCAGTCGGCGCTGGACGTCGCGGAGCTCCTCGACCTCACCGGGGTCTCCGTGGTCGCGGACATCGGCGGCGGCCAAGGGCACGTACTGGCGAGCCTGCTGGAGAAGCACCCGACGGTGCGCGGCGTCCTGCTCGACCTGCCGGGTGTCGTGGCGAAGGCGGATCCCCGCCTGCGGGACGGCGGCCCGCTCGCCGAGCGCGCCCGCATCGTCCCCGGGGACTGCCGCGCGGCCATCCCGGTAGAGGCCGACATGTACATCATCAAGAACATCCTCGAATGGGACGACGAGAGCACCCGCAGGACCCTGCACAACGTCGTCTCCGTGGCCCGCCCCGGAGCCAGGGTCGTCATCATCGAGAACCTGGTCGACGACACCCCGTCGATGAAGTTCACCACGGCGATGGACCTGCTGCTGCTCCTCAACGTCGGCGGTGCGAAGCACACCAAGGACAGCCTGTGCACCCGGATGCGGGACGCGGGTCTGGTGATCGGCGAGATCCGTCCGGTCAACCCGTACCTGCACGCCTTCGAGTGCACCGTGCCCGGCTGAGCCGAGCCCGCGCCGTACGGCCCCCTCCGGGCGCCACAACGCCTCGAGACCGGCGGGACGAGCCGGTCTCGGGGGCGTCGGCACGGCGGACGGGCGGTGCCCGTCCGTGAACGCGTCAGGTCTTCGCCGCCAGGGCGTTGTTGACGAGGTCCAGGAACTCGCGCGGCGACTTGCACCGGTCCGCGTCGGCGGGCAGGGGCCGGCAGTGCCGGTTCTCCAGTTCGCCGACGATGCCGAGGAGCCCCAGGGAGTCGAGCCCCCACTCGTCGAAGCCCGCGTCGGGGCGGCTCGCCATGGCCGCGGGGTCGACGTTCACCCCGGCCCCCTTCTTCATCAGGGCGGCCAGTTCTTCCATGGTCACTCGAGAGGTCATGACGGCCATCTCCTCAGGCTTGGTCCGGCGTGCGCCGGTCGGTGATCAGGCGCATTTCAGAGCGCGCGAGGAAGCGTGAGATCTCCTCGTCCGTCGTGGGGACGCCGTCCTTGGCGCTGTCGAGCAGCCGGGCCAGCACCGCCGCCTTGTGGCCACCCTCGACGCCGAGCGTCAGGGCGGGCCGGGCGTCGAGCGGGCCGCGCATGTCGAGGAGCCGGACGACGATGTCGTCGCGCTGGAACAGGGTGCTGGCCTCGATGGGGTTGGCCGGGTCGTCCACGGCCCTCTCGTCCTGGCCGGCGAGCAGCCGGGCGAGTTCCATGCCGCACCCGTTCTTGGCGGGATAGATCAGCGCGTGCCGCCGGACGTCCGCGTGCTCGCGGCCGGCGCCCGCCACGTGGTGCACCGCGGGGAGCGCCGCACGGGTGAAGAACAGCCGCGCGGATCCCGGGTCGCTCAGGTCCCGGTCCTGTTCCAGGTACGGGTTGATGGCCTCCTCCAGAGCCCTGACCTCGGGCTGCAGGGCCACGTGGCGCAGCGCCGCCAGGAGGTCGCCCTCCACCTCGACCGCCCGTACGACCCGGTTGCCGTGCATGAAGAGCGAGGTGCGCCGCAGCCGGGTGTTCTCGTCGACCCGGGCCTGCGGGGAGGTGTACCCGGCGAGCAGCTCCGCCACGACGGCCTCGCTGCCCGGCTTCACGGTGAAGGTGAGCGCGTGGCGGACCACGCCGTCCCCGCGCCGCGGAGCGACCTGGAGGCGGTCCCCGGGCCGGTCCCCGAAGTGCGCGGTGGCGGCGTCGGGGCCGAAGCCGGGGTCGTCGCCGGGTGAGGAGGGGGAGAAGGGGGCCTCGGGCCCGGAGTCCTTGCCGGTCACCCGCAGCACGCTGAACCGCAGCGAGCGCGTGTCCCGTACGCAGCCGTGGAGCGGCTGCACCGACGCGACGTGCTCCTCGCTGTTGACCCAGTCCAGGAACCGCGGCGCGCTCTCCCACTCACTGGTGATGAGCCACTGCGAGGGGTTCTCGATCGACTGGCACAACTCGTCGCTGACGTGTCCGGGGACGGAGGACACCTGCTTGCGCAGATGCTCGTAGACCTCCAGGAACTGGTTCTGCGCACCGTCGTACAGATCCAGCAGCAGCACGACCCGAAGCCTCGAGCCGTCGAAGGCGGACTGGGATATCCGTTCCGACAAGGTTGTCATCGTTCACACTCCTTCGAGACCACACGGTCGCCACGGGGCGGCGCCACCCGAACCGATCGTTGTCCCGTAATCCGCTCGGCGCGAGAGGAGAGAACCAAGCGGGTGAACGAGCGAGGGAAGCCCCCTCGTACAGGGCATGGAAGAGCCATGAAGGAAAACGTCGACCACCGCGTCCCTGTCCTCATCGTGGGCGGCTCGCTGGTGGGCCTGTGCACCTCGCTGTTCCTCGGCCGGCACGGCATCAGCCACATGCTGGTCGAGAAGCACGCGGGTACCTCGATGCACCCGCGAGGACGCGGTATCAACGTACGGACCATGGAGTTGTTCCGCGTCGCCCGTGTCGAGGACCGGATCCGCGAGGCCGCCTCGGTCCTGGCGGACAACCACGGCATCCTGCAGGGCGGCTCCCTCACCGGTGACGACCAGGAGTGGCTGTTCGAGCAGATCGACCCGGGGGGTGCGCTCGCCCGCTTCAGCCCGTCGGCGTGGTGTCTGTGCAGCCAGAACGACATCGAGCCGGTCCTGATGTCCGTGGCCCCCGGGCTCGGGGCCGACCTGCGGTTCTCCACCGAACTCCTCTCCTTCGAACAGGATCCGGGCGGGGTGACCGCCCTCGTGAAGGACCGCGAGAGCGGTGAGCACAGCACGGTCCGCGCGGACTACCTCGTCGCCGCCGACGGGCCCCGCAGCCCGGTGCGGGAGGCGCTCCGGATCGGCCAGACCGGTTCCGGGGACCTCTTCCACAACGTGAGCATCACCTTCCGGTCCCGCATGCTCGCGGACGTGGTCGGCGACCGGCGTTTCATCGTGTGCTACCTGACCAAGCCCGACGCCGACGGGGCCCTGCTTCCGGTGGACAACAGCGAGCGGTGGGTCTTCCACGCGCCGTGGCACCCCGACCGCGGCGAGACCCTGGAGGACTTCACCGACGAGCGCTGCGTCGAGCACATCCGCCGGGCCGTCGGCGCACCCGGCCTGGACGTCGAGATCACCGGGAAGGCCCCGTGGCACGCGGCCGAGCGGGTCGCCCAGCGGTACGTGGCCGGACGGGTCTTCCTGGCGGGCGACTCCGCCCACGAGATGTCCCCCACCGGGGCGTTCGGCTCGAACACCGGTATCCAGGACGCGCACAACCTGGCCTGGAAGCTCGCCGCGGTGCTGGACGGCGCGGCCGGCCCCGGGCTGCTGGAGACGTACGAGGCCGAGCGGCTCCCGGTCGCCCGGGCGACGAGCGAACGCGCCTCCGCCCGGTCCGCCGAGCACAGCCACCCGGGCTACGAACCCCACCCCGAGGCCCAGCCCGAGCCCACCCCGGGCGGGGGCGCGGGCGGACCGCAGGGCGGTGTCCTGGCCGTGGCCATGGGCTACCGCTACAACCAGGGCGCGGTCCTGGGCACCGACCCCGACCAGCCGGTCGTGCCCGAACGGATGAGCCTGCGCGGCGAACCGGGCACCCGCGCGCCGCACATGTGGCTGCACGTCCCCGGAGAGGAGCGGCCGAAGTCCACCGTGGACCTCTACGAGCGGTCCTTCGTCCTGCTCAGCTCCGAGGGCACGCCCTGGAGCGGAGCGGCCGGCTCCGTCGCCAAACGGATGAACGTGCGCCTGGACGCCTACGCCATCGGCACCGGACCGGAGGCCGACCTGATCCCCGCGAACGGCGGCGACTGGGCCGAGGCGCACGGCACGACCGAGGCCGGGGCGGTCCTCGTCCGCCCGGACGGCTTCGTGGCCTGGCGCTCGGAGGAGGCGGTGGCGGACGAGGAATCGGTCCTCTACAAGGTCCTGACCACCCTGCTGGACCGCTACTGACGGCCGCGCCCGCCGGCGCGGTCGTCCCCGACGAGGCCCGCGACGTGGTCGGTGACCGTGTCGAGGATGGCCGTGGAGATCGTCGCGTCGCCGAGCACGAGGTGGTTGAGCGTCAGTCCGTCCGTCATGGCGGCCAGATAGCGGGCCAGCACGGTGACGGGGACGCGGAGCTCGAAGCCCATGTGGTGGCGGAGCTGCTCGATGAGCTCGGTGTAGGTGTCGGCGTACAGCTCGTACTGGCGTCGCGCCAGGTGCTCGAAGCCGGGCCTGCGCAGGGCGTACTGCGTGAGCTCGTAGGTGAGCATGTGCTCGCCCGGGTGGGCGGACACGTGGTCCCAGTACGCCTGGAAGCCGGCCCGGACGGTCTCCCGGAGGGTGGCCTTCGGCTGGATCGCCTCCCTCACCACGGTGACGCTGTGCTCGGTGATCGCCGTCATGACGGATTCGAGCAGGGCCTGCTTGGAGTCGAAGCAGTAGTGGAAGACGCTCAGCGACACGCCCGCCTCGGCGGAGATCGACCGGGTCGTCGTCCGGGCGACCCCGTCGCGGGTCATCGCTCGGATGGCGGCCTCGGTCAGCTGCCGGCGCCGGTCGGCCGACGGCATCCGTGCCATGGGCGGTCCCTTCGGTTCGTGCTGCGGTGCTGTGCCGTGCTGTGTCGTGCCGTGCCGTGTCGTGCTGTGTCGTGCCGTGTCCGGGGAAGACGGCCGGGGCCGGCCGGATCGGTGAGGATCCGGCCGGCCCCGGTGCCCGGACGCCGCCCGGGCGGCGTCACGCGTCAGCTGCTGTAGACGCCGACCTCGTGGAGCGAGTACCCCCACTGGGTGCCGCGCTGCAGCCCGTGGACCCGTACGTACCGGGCCGGGGCGGCGGCGAACTGCGCCGTGTCCAGCCCGCCGTCACCGGTGGTCGTGGACCACGCGGACTGCCAGTTCGTGCCGTCACCCGAGAGCTCGATGCGGTACGACTTCGCGTGGGCCCGTTCCCATTCGAGGGTGACGCGCTTGACCAGGCCCGGTGTCCCGAGGTCGATCTGGAGCCACTGGTCGTCGCTCCAGTCGCTCGCCCAGCGGGTGCTCGTGTTGCCGTCCACGGCCCGGGAGGGCGCGTAACTGACGAACGGGTTCCACTCGGACGAGCTGGCCGAGGCGGCGGCGCCGGCGGCGAGGTTCACCCCCGCCTTGTGCTTCTCGGACGAACCCCAGGTGGTCAGGTACGACTCGGCGCCCCGGAACAGGTCGTCCACCACGTCCTGGCCGCCGGTGAGCCGGATGTCCTCGATCCAGTCCGGGACCAGGCCGTAGTGCGCGGCGCCGTCGGTGTTCAGGTCCCAGGTGCGCACGCCGGTGGTCTGCTTGTCGATCACCGAGCCGCCGTCGGTGCTGCGGAACGGGTAGCGGACCGGGTTCGGGGTG
This sequence comes from Streptomyces sp. NPDC046308, assembly GCF_055588065.1. Classification (NCBI taxonomy): domain Bacteria; kingdom Bacillati; phylum Actinomycetota; class Actinomycetes; order Kitasatosporales; family Streptomycetaceae; genus Streptomyces; species Streptomyces sp. NPDC046308. The sequence continues at coordinate 13,640 of NZ_JBVJFB010000012.1, read as the reverse complement.
TCCGCGCCGCGGGGGCCGGGCCAGCCACCGACGCCGTTCATGTCGGTGCCGTAGCCGTAGCCGACCTTGTACTTCTCGCGCAGCGCGTCCGTGCGCTTGGCCTCCGCGCTGAAGGCCTCGGAACCGTTCATGTACTGGGCGACGAAGCCGCCGAGCCGGTACACGCGCTCCGTCCAGTCGAGGTCCATCCAGCTGTGCGAGGAGATCACGCCGGGGTACGACTCGGATTCGAGGATGTCGAAGGCCCGGCCCGCGGCCTTGACCCCCATGTGGTCGATCTCCAGCATCATCTTGCGTTTCATCATGCCGCGCACCGCGTACTCGCCGAGCTCGGTGAGCCCGCGGGTGTTGCACTGCGCGTCCGCCGCGTACGAGGGGACCGCGACGCCCGCCGGGAGCTGCTTCTGCGCTTCGGGCGCCGCCGCGAGGCCGATGGGGTTGTCGTGCTGCGGTCCCCTGCACTTCTCCGTCTGCCAGAAGGTTCCCGTGGAGAGGAACTGGCCCACGTTGATCGCGGTGCCGAGCGCGCCCTGGTCGAAGCGGACCCCGCACAGCGCGTTGTCGAACTTGTGGCACAGGAACATGCTGCGCACGCCCAGCCTGTACAGCTCGTCCAGGCCGCGGTCGATGTCCTCCTTGCCGCACTGGGCGATGTCCAGGATCTGCTTGCAGCCGAACGGCTCGGAGGTCTCCACCCCGAGGACGACGGCCAGCTTGCCCTGCTTGACGACGTCGCGGGCCTGCGCGGAGTCGGTGACGATCCGGAACCATCCCTTGCCCGGACCGCCGTACATCTTGTCGACGTACGCCTGCATGTCGTACGTCTTCTGCGCCTCCAGGCGGATCGCGGTCATCTCGTCGCAGCCGCGGTCCTTGAAGAAGTAGACGGAGCAGATCACGCCGTTGGTGACGAGGTCGTTGACGAGCACGCGCTGACCGCCGCGCCAGGCTCGTTCGACCCACGCGTAGTAGTTCTGCTGGTGGGTCAGCGAGTCGTGGGCGGGCCAGTCCTTGAAGGTCGGCCAGCCGTTCGGGTCGTGCTTGCCGTCGCCGCCCTTGGTGATGAAGTCGAAGACGGCGAGCGTGCCGTCGGGGTAGTGCTCGGGGCAGTCCTTGAGCGCGTCGGCCACCCCCTGCTCGGAGAACGGCTTGCCGCAGATGAGACGGCCGCCGAAACCCTCGTTGGACATCAGGTGGTCGTGCGCGTCGACGAAGCCGCGCACGCGCCCCTGGGCGTCGGTCCCCTTGAAGGGCTCGCCGGTGACGTCGATCTCGGAGTCGGGCGCGGGCCGGGCGACCGGGTTCCACCAGCCGGGGTCGGCGGCGGAGGAACTGGGCACGGGGCCGAGCACCATGGCCACCACGGCGAGGAGCAATGACAGGACCGCCAGGGGCCTACGCCTGTGGTGCGTGTGTCGGGAAATGGTCATCACTCACGTCTTCGGTCAGTGGAGGGCGCGGTCGAGGAGCCGGATCCGTCCGGGGCACGACGGCCACGACCGCACGGCACGGCTGTGGCTTGATTGTCATGGACCGCACAAACAGTGGGACGAGAATCGCCACTGGCGGCAGCAGAGTCAAGAGTCCGGGACAGATGACCTGATGACTCGTCAGTCCGGCCGGATCGGCTCCCTCCGGCCGTGGTGCCCCCGGTGTCCTCGGGTGCCGGCGGTGTCGGTGGGACGTGCGACGATCCCAGGCATGATCGCCTCGCTCGCCGCCCTGCTGCCCACCGCCGGTACGCACACCTCCACCACCTACGCCGACTGGGTCGCCGCCCACGACCCGGACGCGGCCGGGACCGCACACGCGCTGATGGAGGACATGCGCTCCGAACTGGGCCGGTCCCACGGCAAGCCCGGCCGCTTCCTCGACACGATGACGGCGCGCGCACGACGGCTGCCGCCGGCCCACCTGCCGTGGTTCTGGGACACCGTCGGCCACCGGCTGATCGGCTACGGGAGCCGCCCCGGCGGGCGGGCCTACGCGGCGGCGCGGGCGGCCGAGGACCGGCACGGCCTGCCGGTGGACCCGGCCTACCGGCGGGCCAACGCCCTGCTGTTCGCCAGGGGCGGGGCCATGCCGGCCAAGGAGCTCGGGGCCCACCAGCGCTTCCTCGCCGAGACGTTGGACCCGGCCGCCGCGCACACCGCCCTGGACGCGTTCCTGTCCGCCTGGGCGGGCTCGCGCGCGGACCTGCCGGCGGATCTCGTACGCCGCGTACGGGCCTCCGCGAAGGCGGCCGGGCACGGGGACGAGGAGGTCGCGCGCCTGGTCGGCGCCATCCTGTGCGTCACCCGGAACAAGTCGGTGCCGGACGCGCTGCTGACCGCCGCGGAACAGGTCCTGACGGCCCGTCCGCCCGCCGACACGGTCGCCGCCGGGCTGGTGGAGGTCTTCCCGGACGGGGTCACCGACGGCGGGGCGTGGCTTCGGATGCTGATCGGCTGCGGCGCGGCGGAGGCGATGGAGAGCGGACGGGTGGTGCCGCAGGGCGGACTGCACCACTGGGTCGGGAACTTCGTCCGCATGTACCAGTACGCGGCGCAGTCCGGCGGCGGCGTCGCACGGCAGCCGCTCCCGGCGGAGTTCCTCGACCTGGTGGGCCGGCTGGGGCCGCGGCTGCGGGCTGCGGGTGCCCCGGTGACGCTCCACACCACCCGGCACCACTACCAGGGCTTCGACGCGGACGTACTGGACGCCTGCCTCGCGGCCGGGGTCGCGGTCGTCGACCCCGGTCCCGAGACGCGGATGCGCTTCTGGGGCGAGCGGTCCCGCCGGGACCTCGTCGCACTGGCGGCCGACCCGGTCTTCGGCCCCCGCCTGGAGGGGCGCGTCCACCAGGACCTGACCCCCCGCTGGTCGCCGCAGCGCCGGCCCGGGTCCGCGGTGACGCTGCTGCCCGGCAACGACGGCATCGCCCACGAGGTCGCCGGGCGGGTCGGCAAGCTCGTCGACACGGTCGCGGGCGGCGGCATGGCGGGAGCCGAGGAAGCCGTCGCCGAACTGGAGGCCCTGCTGGACCGGCCCACGGTGACCGCGCTCGGCGGGATCGCCGACGCCCTCGCCGGAGCGGGCGCGGCCGGCGCGCTGCGGCGCTCGCTGGCGGCCGGCCTGCCGGAGGAACTGGCCTGGCCGGCCCTGGAAGCGGTGTACGCGCGGTTCGCGGCCGACGCCGGGCCCGGGGCCGCGGACGAGGCGCTGCCGGGGGTGGCCGGGGTGACCTGCACCTGGCCGGTGCTGACGGTGTTCGGTCGGGACCGGGCGGTCGCCGTGGCCCCGGACGGGGAGCGCGGCTCCTGCCGGTTCACGGTCCCGGACGGGGCGACCATGTACGCCGTCCACTACGTGGGCGGTTCCTTCCTCGTGAGCTGGACCCTCAAGGCGAGCCCCTGGTTCTGCGACACCGCCGTCTGGGCCGACCGCCCCGAGGAGCCCTTCACCCCCGACGAGCTGAGCGGCCTCGTGCCGTTCGGCGGCAGCCTGGACGGGGCCTACGGCTTCCAGTTCGAGACCGCCGACGGGGGCGGACGGCACGGCGGCAGGCGCGTGCTGCGCCCCGGCGGCACCGGTGGCATCGACGGGGACGAGCTGCTGCTCGGCGACGGCACCCGGATCTGGACCAACTCCGTCTTCGGGCGGCGGCCGTGGGAGGTGGTCGACCCGGTCACCGGGGAGCGGCGGGGCGCGACGCCGCTGCCGGACTTCCCCGGCCGGCCCGCGAGCGCCGATCCGGGCGCGGAACCGTCCGAGGTGGGCATGAGCCTTGCCGTGGAGGCGCTGCAGCTCGCGCCGCTGCCCGCGGGCCTGGACGGCTCCCCGCTCGGCAGCCGGGACGGGCTCGTCGGGACCCGGGTGCTGTTCCGCACCCGGCACCGCGACCACGCGCCCGACCACTACCTGCTGGAGAGCGTGGACGGGCGCACCGCCCGGTTCGACATCGACCGTCCGGGGCAGGAGCCCTGGGCCCTGTGGGCCCCGCCGGAGGGCGCCGTCGAGGACGTGGTCCTCGCCGAGGCGGAGACCCGGACCGGCGTGCGCGCGTACACCGCCGACGGCGTGCTGCTGTGGGAACTGGACGGACACCACTCACCCCGGCACCCGCGGGTCAGGCCGGCCCGGCGGGCCACCGCTTCGGGCGGCGTGGCCCTGCCGCCCGCCTTCTGGTACCTGCTGCGGACCCGGGACACGGCCGGATCCCGGGCACTGCGCGGCGTGCGACGGCAGACCGCCGACACCCTGCTGACGGCCGCCCTCGACGGCCCGGCGGCCCTGCGCGCTGCCGTGGCCCGGGAGCTGCCGGTCACCGACCCTGTCCTGGTCGAAGCCGTCGTGGCGGTGGCCGGGCGGGCCGCCCGGGTGGAGGAGCGCCGGCGCGCCCTGCACCGGCGCGTCACCCTGCTCACCGAGGCCGCGCCGGCCCCGCCGAGCCGGTCCGCACCGGACACCGAACTGATGCCCGCGCTGTACGGGCTGGTCTCCAAGGGGGAGCGGCCGACCCGGGACGCGGCCCTGCCGGCGACGCTCACCGCGCTGGCCTCCGACGGTGCCTGTCTGGCCGGGACGATCGTCGAGGAGGTCCGCCGGCTCTCGCCGCCGGCGCCCCCGCACGACTGGTCGCAGCTGCTGGGCGCGATCGACGCCGCGGCCTGGCGGGCGGCGGTGGCACCGACCCCCGACACGGACCGGGCCGCGCTGCTCGCGCTCCTGGACACCTGGGCCGGCCTGCCGTTCGCCCGGGCGGACGGCCGGTGGTGGGTGGGCCGGGCCGACGCCGGGGTCCTGGACGGCCTGCGCGCGGGCGGCACGGCCGTGGCGTCCGCCGCGGTACGGGCGGGAGGATCCGCCTGCTGGTTCGTCGCCCCCGTGGCGCCGGACGCCGACGCCGATCCGGTACCGGCGACGATCGCCGACGCACGCCTCGTCCGGGTGGAGCGGGACGACGCCGCCCGGCTCAGGGCCCTGGTCGAGACGGTCGACGCGCACGGGCCCGTCCCGCTGCCGGAGTCGGCGGCCGAACGCTTCGCCGAACTGACGGGCGCCCGAAGGGCCGTGGCCCGGCTCGTCGTGGCCGGACTGGTCGGCCGGCCCGGCCGCGACGAGGACCGCTCCCTGGCGCGCAAGGCCCCGTACAAGGCGACCCCGATGACGGCCGAGTCGTACGAGCGGCTGCGCGCGCGGCTCGGGGGCGCGGGCCGGCGGGCCGTCCTGGCCGCGGCCCTGCCCGAGGACCCGGCCGAGCTGTGGCGGCCGGGCGGGGTCCTGGCGGCCGTGGAACGGATGGCCGCCGTGTGGCGGGAGCTGATCGGGGCGCAGCCCGCCGTGCACGAGGAGGCCGCCGACGCCCTGGAGGCCGACCTCGGCCTCTGCGAGGTGTGGGCCCGGCGACTGGCGGCCGGCTACGAGGCCGCGGAGGACACGACCGTGGAAGCCGCCGGCTGGCAGCTGGAGGCGACCCGCTACGGCAACAAGGTGGAGGTCAGGGCCGTGCCACCGGCCGGAGCCGAGCTCCCGTACGGCACCCCCGTCGGCCTCGCCCTCGGGCGGATCGCGAGCGCGCTGGTCTGGGCCTGGACGGACCGGCCCGTCGGCGATCCGGCGGTGGCCGGCGCGATGGCCCTCTACGAGCGGCTGCGGGCCGAGCTGCGGCGCCCCGAGCTGCTGCTGGAACTGCCCGGGGCGACGGTCCACGACAGCACGATCCCGATCGCCGAGCAGTTCGGGCCGGCGCGGCTGCCGGTGGTGAAGGGCCGCTTCGCGGAGGAGGGTCCGGTGACCGTGGCCGCCTACGACTCCGGGCCGCTCGTCGTCTGCGCGCCCGGCGGCGCCGCCTTCCTGCGGCCCGCGGCGGCCACCGGCCCCGAGGTGTGGACGCGGCTGCGCGCGATCACCGGCCTCGCGGAGGCACTGGACCGGGTGGCGCCGCTGCTGCCCGGCGGCGGGCTGGAGCGGATGATGCTCCGGGCCCGCTCGGGAGCCCTGCCGGCCGGCGCGTACGAGGCCGATCCGCGGCAGTCCTGCCCGGAGCTGGTCGCGCGGGTGGGGGCGGAGCTCGGCGTGGGCGCGGACGCAGCGGCGCTGTACCTCCAGTTGGCCACGCTGGCCGCGCCCACCGACCGCGACGTACGGCGCTGGAACGGCTGGTCGGCCAAGGAGCACACGTCGGCCCGGACGGAACTCCTCGCCACGGGCGCGGTGGTGGAGGCCAAGCGGGCGCGGGCGGGCCGGACCCTGTTCCTGCCCGGGGAGTGGACCGAACTGAAGGCCCCGCACCTGCCGCTGGAGACCGCGAAGCTGGCGAGCCACCTGGTGCGGCCGCTGTGGCGCAACACGATCCAGGCCCCGTTCGACCGGGTCCTGCCGACGGCGCCGCTCCACGAGATGTTCACGCAGGCCTGGCACCGACGCCCGTCCGGGGGGTGAGCGGGTTGGCTGCGCGGCTCGGGCCGGGTACGGGGGCCTGTCGCGGCGCGACCTAGCGGGTGCGGGGGTCGGTTGTGGTGGGGGCGGGCGCGCGCCGGGGCGTCTCCTCGGGCGCCAAACGTGTCGGGGTGTCGGAGAGCTGGGCGGCAGTGCGTTTGGCGCCCTGCGGGGATCACCCCGACACCCACCCACCCCCACCCCAACCGACCCGGCTCGCCGCGCAAATTTAGCCCCTCCGGCGTTTGAGGAGCGGGGTCCGGGGCGGAGCCCCGATCCTTGAGCCGCACTGTCCAGCTGCGCCGCACCCATTCAGCCCCGCCGGCGTTTGAGGCGCGGGGTGCGGGGCGGAGCCCCGGGCTTTGAGCCGCACCGGCGCGCAGATTCAGCCTCGCCGGCGTTTGAGGCGCGGGGCGGCTTTCCGGCGGCGCGGGTCAGGCTTCGCGGGACATGACGCGGCGGGCCGCCTCCGCCTCCGCCGCGGCGGGAGAGAGCTCGTCGAGGGTGTCGAGCTCGTCGTCCGACTCCAGTTCCCGCTCCCACGCGGCCGCGAGACGCTCCTGCTCCTCGCGCGGTCTGCCGCTGACGGCCTCCCGGTGGTCGGGGTCCAGCGCCGCGAGGAAACGTCCGATCGCGTCCGAGGCCATGCCGTGCTCCTTCTCGCCGTGGGGGAGGGGCCGCGGCCCCCGCGGGACCGCGCCCGGCCCAGGATGGCGAACCCGGTCGGCGCCGGCGGCCCGACACGCAGGTGAACCGGGGCGCACCCGGCTCACCCGTCCGGTGTCGGGGTCCTGCGGGACGCCCGTCGGCGGCCTACCGTCGGGGTATGAGCGAATTCGTCGTCGTGTACGAGCTCGGCGCACCGGCAGAGGGCGGCGAGCCCTCCGTACGCCGGGTGCACGCGGCGCCGGCCGCCCCCGGCATGACGGCCGTCCCCGGCCCGCGGACCTTCTGCGGCAGGGACACGTTCGCCATGCGCAGGGCCTCCCGGCAGCCGCCGGGGCAGCCCGGCTCCGCGTGGTACGACCCGCAGGAGGCGAGCCTGGTCTGTCCCGCCTGCGACGACGCGGCGGGCGAGGGCTGAGGCGCGTCAGCGCACGTCGTGCTCGGGCAGGTCCACCTCGGCCGGGGCGAACCCGAAGCCGCGCTTGGTCGCCTTCGCGGTCCGCTTCCCGCAGAACGCCGCTTCGAGGGTCCCGCCGAGGGCGGTGTTCGCCTCGCCCTTGTTCGAGGTGTTCGCCATGGCGGCGAGACTGCGGCGGCCGTCGCGGGTGGAGAAGGCGTAGGTGTAGAAGCCCTGCACGGTGCCGGTGTGCCCGTAGACGGACGTGCCGCAGGAGAGGTCGTAGCGCCGCAGGCCGAGCCCGTAGAACCGGGTGTTCGTGGCGTCGGTCGGGGTCGCGGTGGTCATGGCGTCCAGCAGCCGCGCGGGAAGCAGCTTCCCGCTCAGCAGGGCCGAGGTGAAGGTGTTCAGGTCGGCCGGGTCGGAGATCATCGCACCGGCGGACTGGGCCCACGACGCCGTCTGCTCGGTGGAGTCGACCAGGGGCCCGCCGGCCTCGTCCGGGTGGAGGTAGCCGCGCGCGTGCACCCCGCTGATCCGCGTGACGGGGTGCACGTACGCGGTGTTGCGCAGCCGCAGCGGCTGGATGATGCGCCGCTCGTACTCCTTGGCCACCGGGTGGCCGGTGGCCTTCTCGATGAGCATGCCGACGACGACGAAGTTCGTGTTGGAGTACCCGTACGCCGCCCCGGGCACGCCGGTCCGCGGCTTGGCCAGGGAGAGGTCCACCAGCTCCTGGTAGCCGAAGACCTTGTTGCGCACGGCCTCGAAGCCGGGCACGGTGTGCTCGAACATGGCGTCGGTGTAGTCCGCCAGTCCGCTGCGGTGGGTGAGCAGATGACGCACCGTGATGCGGTCGTCGGGCAGCAGGCCGGGCAGGTACCGGTTGACGGAGGTGTCGAGCTCGATCCGTCCTTCGCCCACCAGCTGGAGCAGGACGACGGACGAGAACGTCTTGGTGACGCTGCCGATCCGGAAGCGGACCTGGGGCTGCATGGGCGCGCCCGTGCCCCGGTCGCGTACGCCCACGGCCCGGGTGCGGGTGCCGTCGGGGCCGCTGAAACGGGCCAGGGCGCCCGGCGCCCCGGCGTCGGTCGTCCTCACCAGCGCCTGGGTCAGGGCCTCGAGGTCGGGGGTGGTCCCGGCGGCGTGGGCGGTGGTCACCGGAGCCACCGCGGCCATCACCGCGAGCAGGGCTGTACTGAGGGCCAGACGGCGGTTCATGGGCAGGCGCACTGTGTTCCTCTGGTCGGAAGGTCGGGGTCTGTGATGCCTACCGGAGATCATCGGGCAGGGCGGGCGGCGGGCCGGGCCGCAACGCGCCGTCCTGGGAGGGCAGTTCCAGCAACCGGAGCGCCGCCTCGCGCATCTCCACCTTGCGGATCTTTCCGGTGACGGTCATGGGGAACTCCTCCACGACGTGCACGTAGCGCGGGATCTTGAAGTGGGCCAGCCGGCCGTCGCAGTACGCCCGCACGGCGGCCGCGGTCAGCGGCTCGGCGCCCTCGCGCATCCGCACCCACGCCATCAGCTCCTCCCCGTACTTCGCGTCGGGCACGCCGATGACCTGGACGTCCAGGACGTCCGGATGGGTGTGGAGGAACTCCTCGATCTCGCGCGGGTAGAGGTTCTCCCCGCCGCGGATCACCATGTCCTTGATCCGGCCGGTGATGCTCACGTAGCCGTCGCCGTCCATGACGGCCAGGTCGCCGGTGTGCATCCAGCGGGCCGCGTCCACGGCCTCGGCGGTCCGCTCCGGTTCCTCCCAGTAGCCGAGCATGACCGAGTAGCCGCGGGTGCACAGCTCACCCGGTTCCCCGCGGGGGACCGTCAGGCCGGACTGCGGATCGACCACCTTCACTTCGAGGTGCGGCCCGACGCGGCCCACCGTGGACACCCGCCGCTCGACGGAGTCGTCGGCGCGGGTCTGCGTGGAGACGGGCGAGGTCTCCGTCATCCCGTAGCAGATGGACACCTCGGACATGCCCATCCGGTCGATGACCTCCTTCATCACCTCCACCGGACAGGGCGATCCCGCCATGATCCCCGTCCGCAGGCTGGACAGGTCGTACGCGTCGAATCCGGGATCGGCCAGCTCGGCGATGAACATGGTGGGGACCCCGTACAGCGAGGTGCACGACTCCGATTCCACGGCGGCGAGGGTGGCCGCCGGCTCGAAGGACGGCGCCGGGATCACCATGGCCGCGCCGTGGCTGGTGCACGCGAGGTTGCCCATCACCATGCCGAAGCAGTGGTAGAAGGGCACCGGGATACAGACCCGGTCCTGCTCGGTGTAGTGGCACAGCTCGCCCACGAAGAAGCCGTTGTTGAGGATGTTGTGGTGCGAGAGGGTCGCGCCCTTGGGGAAGCCGGTGGTTCCCGAGGTGTACTGGATGTTGATCGCGTCGTCCGGGCTCAGCGCGGCCTGCGCGCGGGCCAGCTCCGCCGGGTCGCCCTGGCGGCCCCGCTCCAGCAGCGAGGTCCACAGGGGCCCGCCCAGCAGGGCCACGAACTCCAGCAGCGGGCAGCGCGGTCGCACTTCCTCGATCATGGCCGCGTAGTCGGAGGTCTTGAACCGGTCCGCCGCGGCCAGCAGCCGGACCCCCGACTGCCGGAGCACGTACTCCAGTTCGTGGGAGCGGTACGCGGGGTTCACGGTGACGAGGACCGCCCCGATCTTGGCGGTGGCGTACTGCACCAGCGTCCACTCCGCCCGGTTGGGGGCCCAGATGCCGACGCGGTCGCCCTTGACGATGCCCAGGTCCAGCAGTCCGAGCGCGAGCGCGTCGACGTCGGCGGCCAGCTCCGCGTACGTCCACCTGCGCCCCGCGGCCACGTCGACGAGGGCGTCGCGCCCGGGGAACCTCCGCACGGTGCGGTCCAGGTTCTCGCCGATGGTGTCTCCCAGCAGCGGAGTTTCACCGACCCCGGACGCGTAGCTCGATGCGGCAGACACATGGACCTCCTGGACTGGGTGGCGAGAGCGGGACCCGGCGGTCCGGCGACCCCTCGTGAACCGCGCCGACGGGACTCTCGCACACGCCGGAGCGGGTACGCGTGCGCCGACCTGCGAAGATGGCCTGAAATGTACGGTCGGGGTGACTGACCCCCTGTAAGTCCGGCGTGGTCGGGAAGCTCTGACCGGAGCGAGCCGCACCCGTCTCCCGCGCTCCGCGGGGAAGGCGAAGGCGCCTGCCGGGCGGAGACCCGGTCAGGCGCCTTCGTCGTTCATCCGGCCGTTCACTCCCGGCCGGGGGATCAGGGCGCGGCGTAGACGCGGAGGGGGACGGGCGCCGCGGTGGTGATCGTCGCCGTGGCGGTGAAGACGTCCTCGCCGTTCTGGCGGGCCACGACGCGGACGGGATGGCGGCCCGCCGCGGTCGTCCCGCCGGTGACGGGGGTCGTCTCGATCCAGCAGGGCGAGTTGAGCTCGGCGTAGCGGAAGAAGCGCATCTCGATGTCGGTCAGGACCCCCCGGCGGGGGAAGGCGGAACCGTACGCGGCCTGCCGCACCGCTTCCAGGAGCAGCATGCCCGGGGCGTGGTCGACGGGGTGGTCGAAGAGGATCGGGTGGTTGATGTCGGCCCGGAGCTGCGTGCGGTGCGCGGAACTGGTGGGGGACAGGACCACGTCGTGGAAGCGGTCGCGGCCCACGCGGCGGGGCGTCAGCGGCGGCGGCAGCGGGATGATGCGGGCGGCCACCTGGTCGAGGTCCGCGTTCGTACCGCGAAGGCGCTGGTAGACGGCCTGGGGCTGGTTGGTGAAGCCGGCCTCGGCGGTGCCGAGGACCTCCCCGTCACGCGTCGCGGTGACGTGCATGGTGAGGCCCGCCAGTCTTCGGCCGCGGCGGGTGACGCCGGAGCAGCTGATGCGGAGCTCGATGTCGGCCGGCGCCGGCCCGACGACGAGGGCCTCCGGATGCGCCGAGTAGCTGAAGGTGTCCCAGATCTGGCGGTGGCCGAAGGGGACCTCGTAGGCGACGTGGCTCAGGAGCGGAATGGCCTGGCGGACCGACTCGGCGAGGAGGAGGGGGTCGTGGTGGCCCCCGTCCGGCGAGTAGAAGCTGTGGGCCCGGGGCCACTGGGCGGTGACGACGTACTCGTCGGGCGCGACGCTGCGCCAACCGGTGAGCAGGACTTCGGAGTGTGCGCTCTTGTGGACGTACTCCCGCGGTAAGGCGCTGCTGAGTGCGGCGACGGACGAGACGGAGTGATCAGCTGACACAGTCATGGTTGAGCCCCCCTGGACATCGGACATGAGCTGGTGCTTGTGTGGCGCTGGGTCCTAAAATAAAGGATGTTCGTTTTTTTTGTCGAGAGAGATTAGGTGTCCATGTCAGAGCGGAAGCAGCAACGCGCCCCTCAACTCAGGGCAGTTCAGACCAAAGCGGCCATCCTGCGTGCCGCCGCGGAGGTCTTCGACGAGTTCGGCTTCAGCGGGGCCAGCATCAGCAAGATCATGAAGCGGGCGGACGTCACCCAGGGCGGGATGTACTTCCACTTCAGCTCCAAGGAGGAGCTCGCCTACGCCGTGATGGTCGGCCAGGGCGAGGGCCTGGTCTTCCCCGAAGGCGAGGACGGGCTCCAGCACCTGGTGGACATCACGCTCTACCTCTCGGAGGAGCTGCAGCACAATCCGGTGCTCCGGGCCGGCGTCCGACTGGCCGTCGAACAGGGCGAGTTCGGCCTCCGCGACGACGTCGCCTACCAGGCCTGGGTGCTGGAGTTCCGCCAGCAGCTGCGCTTCGCCCGCGCCAAGGGCGAACTCCAGCCGGACGTCGACGACCACGAACTGGCCTGGGTGCTGGTCAGCTCCTTCACCGGCGCGCAGCTCTTCTCCCAGGCGTCCACCGGACGCGCCGACCTGCCGCAGCGGATCGCCTCGCTGTGGCGCTACCTCCTCCCCGCGGTCGCCACCGAGGAGACCCGCCGCACCATCCGCCTGACGCTGCCGCCGACGCAGCGGCCGAAGGAACCGGAACCCGGACCGGAGCAGCGCGGGTGAGCCCCCGTCACATCGTCGTCACCGGGGCGACGGGATTCGTGGGGTCGGCGGTGCTGCGCCGGCTGGCCGAGCAGGACCCGCAGGCCGTGGTGCGCGCGGTGTCCCGTACGCGTCCCCCCATCGCGTACGGAGGGCGCTGGGTGGGCGCGGATCTGGCCGACGCGCAATCCCTGCGCGGGGTGTGCGACGGCGCGGACGTCCTGCTCTCCCTGGCCTCCTTCATCGGACCGGACGTCGACCGCTGTACGGCGGTCAACTCCACCGGCACCGCCGCCCTGATGGCCGAGGCGCGCCGGGCGGGCGTGCGGCGCATCGTCCAGCTGTCGACCTGCGCCGTCTACGGGCCGGGCCCGCACACCGGACAGGACGTCGGCGAGCTGACGCCCGCCCCGGTGTCGGCGGCCAGCAACAGCCGGCTGGCGGGGGAGGAGCCGGTGCTCGACGCCGGGGGGCTGGTCCTGCGCGCGGGGCTGGTGCTGGGCCGCGGCGACCGCTGGGTCGTACCGGCCCTCGCCGACGCCTTCCGGCGGGTACCGGCGGCTTGGGAAGGCGGCGCGGGACTGGCCTCCTTCGTCGACGTCGACGACCTGGCACGGCTCATCGCGGCGTTCGCGCTCGGGGAGGGCGCCGCGCCCGCGGGCATCCTGCACGCCCACCACCCGGTGCCGGTGCGCAACCGCGACCTCATGGCCGCCCTCGCCGCCCACCGGGTGCTGCCGGCGGCTCCCGTCGGGGACCGGCCGTGGCGCAGGTGCCTGGAGACGCTGGCCGCGACCCCGGGCTGGGTGAGCGAGCGGCAGTTCACGCTGCTGGCCGGGGACCACTGGTACCGCGCCGACGAGGTCTGGCGGCTCGCCGGGACCGCGCCGGGTCCCGGCCCGCTGAGCCGGCTCGGCGCGGCGGCCCAGTGGTACCGGGAGAGGGGCGGGAGCGCCCCGGGGTGAGGCGATCTGCCAAAGCCTCAGCGGGTTGGGGTGCGGACGGGCTGGGCCGGGCGGCGCGGCGGGTAGCGTCCGGGACACAGCCGGTCACCCCCTGAAGGAGTGGAAATGCCCGACCTTTCGAACATCGTCAAGGCGTATGACGTGCGTGGTGTCGTGCCGGACGAGTGGGACGAGTCGTTGGCGGAGCTGTTCGGTGGTGCGTTCGTGGA
>NZ_JBVJFB010000011.1:174417-206755 GCF_055588065.1 Streptomyces sp. NPDC046308 | reverse complement strand
TGTGTTTTGGGGTGGTCCCCACGGGCCTTCAAACGCACTGCCGCCGCGCTGTCCGACCCCTCGTCACGTTCGGCGCCCGAGGAGACGCCCCGGCGCGCGCCCGCCCCCCACCCCAACCGGCCCCCCTCCGAAGCCCGACCCCCGCAACCGGCCCCCGTACCCGCTCGGCCGCGGTGCGACAGGCCCCCACACCGGCCCAAGCGGCGCAGCCGACCGGCCCGCCTCCGCCCCCACCGGCCCCCGTAGCCGGCTAGGCCCCGGTGCAACCGGCCCCCTCCGAACCGGCCCGAGCGGCGCAGGCAACCCGTGCTAGCGGCCCCCACCCGACCCCGCCCAAGCGGCGCAGCCGACCCGCACCCCCCGCCCCCGTCTCACAGGCCGACTGCCCGGAGACTCACCGGCCGGCGCCACGTATTCTCGGGAACCATGAACATCAGCGACCTCGACAACGGCGCGGGCCCGGGCCCGGGCAGCGGCAAGGGTGCCGCCGGCGGCATCGACGAGAACGTCACCGCCGAACTCGCCCGCCTGCGGGACAGCATCGACAACATCGACGCGGCCGTGGTCCACATGCTCGCCGAACGTTTCAAGTGCACCCAGCAGGTCGGCCACCTCAAGGCCCGGCACCAGCTGCCGCCCGCCGACCCGGGCCGCGAGGCCAGCCAGATCGCCCGGCTGCGCCAGCTCGCCGAGAACGCCAAGCTCGACCCCGCCTTCGCCGAGAAGCTCCTGAACTTCATCATCGCCGAGGTCATCCGCCACCACGAGACGATCGCCGCGGGCGAGGAGTAGCCACCGCTCGGGAGCCGTGGACCGGAGCACCAGCCGCGCAGCGCAAAGGGCTCGGTCGGCCGCTGGGGCAGCATGGGCCCCATGTCCGCACTGACGCGCAACGAAGCGCAGCTCCGAGCCCGGCTCCTCGACGTCCACCACTACGCCGTCACCCTCGACCTCACCCCAGACGGCGACGGCGACCGCGACCCCGGCGGCGACCGCGACCGCGACCGCGACGACGCCGAAACCTTCGGCTCGACCACCGTCATCCGGTTCACCGCCCGCACCGCCGGTGACACCTTCGTCGAACTGAAGCCGCACGAGCTGCGCTCCGTCACCCTCGACGGCCGCCCCCTCGACCCGGCCGCCCTCGAAGACAACCGCCTCCCGCTCACCGGCCTCACCCAGGGCCCCCACGAGCTGCACCTCGACGCCCGCATGCGCTACTCCCGCACCGGCGAGGGCCTGCACCGCTTCACCGACCCCGCGGACGGGGAGACGTACGTCTACAGCCAGATGTTCATGGACGACGTGCAGCGCGTCTTCCCCGCCTTCGACCAGCCCGACCTCAAGGCCGTCTTCGAGTTCACCGTCACCGCCCCCGCCCACTGGACCGTCCTCGCCAACGGCATCACCACCCGCCTCGCCGACCGCGACACGGACGGCGCCGGCATCTGGACCTCCGCCCCGACGCCCGTCATCTCCACCTACCTCGCAGCCGTCGCCGCCGGCCCCTGGCACAGCGTGACCACCCGACACGCCGGACTGCCCTTCGGCATCCACTGCCGCCGCTCCCTCGCACCCCACATGGACGCCGACGCCGACGAGATCCTGTCCATCACCAGGGACTGCTTCGACCGGTACCAGGAGAAGTTCGGCGAACCGTACCCCTTCGACTCCTACGACCAGGCCTTCGTACCCGAGTTCAACGCCGGAGCCATGGAGAACCCCGGACTCGTCACCTTCCGCGACGAGTACATCTACCGCTCCGCCGTCACCGACACCGAACGCCAGTCGCGGGCCATGGTCATCGCCCACGAGATGGCCCACATGTGGTTCGGCGACCTCGTCACCCTCGCCTGGTTCGACGACATCTGGCTCAACGAGTCCTTCGCCGAGTACATGGGCTACCAGACCCTCACCGAGGCCACCCGCTTCACCGACACCTGGACCGACTTCGGCGTCACCCGCAAGCCCTGGGGCTACGACGCCGACCAGCGGCCCTCCACCCACCCCGTCGCCCCCGCCCCCGAAGACGTCCCCGACACCGCCTCCGCCCTCCTCAACTTCGACGGCATCTCCTACGCCAAGGGCGCCTCCGCCCTGCGCCAGCTCGTCGCCTGGCTCGGCGAGGAGGACTTCCTCGCCGGCATCAACACCCACTTCGCCCGGCACAAGTTCGCCAACGCCTCCCTCGCCGACTTCATCGACTCCCTTGCCGCCCACACCGAACGCGACGTCCGCGCCTGGGCCGACGTCTGGCTGCGCACCACCGGCATCGACACCCTCACCCCGCGCATCGAGGAAGCCGCCCACGACGCCCACGACGCCGACGGATCCGGCGGAGCCGGCGGAGCCGCAGGCTGGACCCTCACCGTCGACCGCAAGGGCAGCCGCCCGCACCACGTCACCGTCGGCATCTACGACCGCGACCCCGCCGACGGCCACGCCCTCGCCCCCCGCGAGCCCCTCGCGCTCGACATCCCCTCCGACGAGGTCGTCTCGGTGAGCGGCGCCCGCCCGGCACTGCTCCTCCTCAACGACGGGGACTTCACCTACGCCAAGGTCCGGCTCGACGAGACTTCCCTCGAGACCGTCCTGCGCGGCCTGTCCGGCATCCCCGACGCCCTCACCCGCGCCGTCGTCTGGAACGCCCTGCGCGACATGGTCCGCGACGGCGAACTCGACCCGTGGGACTACCTGCTGACCGCCGAGGCGCACCTGCCGCAGGAACACGACCTGGCCATCGTCCAGGGCGTGCTCTCCTTCGCCCGCACCCAGGTCGCCGTGCGCTACGTCGCCCCCGCGGAGCGGACCGCCGCCCTGACCACCCTCACCACCATCGCCCGCGACCTGATCCGCCGCACCGAGGACGGCTCGGAGCCCGGCCTGCGCCTCACCGCCGTACGCACCCTCATCGACAGCGCCACCCGGCCCGACACGATCGACGCCTGGCTCGCCGACGACACCGTCCCCGGCGGCCCCGCGCTCGACCCCGAGCTGCGCTGGCGCATCCTCGGCCGCCTCGCCGTCCTCGGCGCCGTCGAGGAGGGCGACATCGACGCCGCCCTCGCCGCCGACCCCAGCGCCACCGGCCAGGAGGGCGCGGCCCGCTGCCGCGCCTCCCTCCCCACCCCGCAGGCCAAGGCCGCCGCCTGGGACCGGCTCTTCCACGACGACAGCCTCTCCAACTACCTCTTCAGCGCCACCGCCCAGGGCTTCTGGCAGCCCGAACAGGCCGAGCTCGTACAGGAATACGTGGCCCGCTTCTACCCCGACGCCGTCGCCCTCGGCGCCCGCCGCGGCCCCGCCATCGGCGAAGCCGCCGGCCGCTGGGCCTTCCCCGCGTACGCCGTCGACGAGGCCAACCTCCAGGCCGGGCACGCCTGCCTCGCCGACCCGGACATCCTCCCCCTCCTGCGCCGCAAACTCGTCGACCAGCTCGACGACCTCGCCCGCGCCCTCCGCGTCCGCACCGCCTGGCACCAGCCCACCGCCTGAAACCGGCCCCACCGCCTGACCGGCCCGCCCCGGTCCCCGGCCCGCCCCGGTCCCCGGCCCGCCCCCGCTCTTCCAGCCCCTCCGGCAACGGAGGGGCGGGGGCAGGGGCGGCCCCCCGGGCTTCGAGCCCCGCCGGCGACCGAGGCGGGGGCCGGGGACACCCCACCCACCGGAAAGACCGGACAAACCCCGGCGGTTACCCCATTCGGGTCGGATCGTTGTACTGGCAGGGTGCCCCGCCCCGCACCCCTCCCAGCACCGGAGGACCCGATGACCGCGCCGCCCGGCACTGGCACAGGCACAGGCACCGGCACACCGCCCCCGCTCGCCGGCGGGGCCACCGGCCCCGCGGCCCTGCGGCCCCTCCTCGACACCGTCCTCGACGCCCTGGAGACCGGAGCCCGCGACCGCGGCGGGCCGCTGCCCGCCGGCGGTCCCGAGGTACAGACCGCCCGCGTCCGGGCCGCACTGGGCGACGTACTGCCCGCACACGGAACCGGCGACCACGAAGCGCTCCGCACCCTCGTGCACACCCTCGCCGCAGGCGCCGCCGACCCCGCCGACCCCCTCTGCGCCGCCCACCTGCACTGCCCACCGCTCGCCGTCGCGGCCGCCGCCGACCTCGCCGCCAGCGCCCTCAACCCCTCCCTCGACTCCTGGGACCAGGCGCCCGCCGCCTCCGCCGTCGAAGCCCTCCTCACCCAGGCCCTCGCCGCCGAGTTCTACGACACCCCGCACGCCGACGCCCTCGTCACCACCGGCGGCACCGAAGCCAACCAGCTCGCCCTGCTCCTCGCCCGCGAACGCCACGGCCCCACCCTGACCGTCCTCCACGGAGCCAACGCCCACCACTCGATCCCGCGCGCCGCCTGGCTCCTCGGCCTGCGCCCGGCCACCGAACTCCCCACCCCCGCCGGCGTCCTCGACCCCGCCCGCCTCGCCGAAGAGCTCGCCGCGATCCCCGGCCCCACCCTCGTCACCGCCACCGCCGGCACCACCGACGCCGGACTGATCGACCCCCTCCACCGCATTGCCGACCTCTGCGACCGCTACGGCGCCGACCTCCACATCGACGCCGCCTACGGGGGCCTCCTCGCCCTCAGCCCCCGCCACCGCGACAAACTCGCCGGACTCGGCCGCGCCCGCTCCCTCACCGTCGACCTGCACAAACTCGGCTGGCAGCCGGTCGCCGCAGGACTCCTCGCCGTCCCCGACCGCGCCCTGCTCATTCCCCTCGCCCACCAGGCCGACTACCTCAACGCCACCGACGACACCGAAGCCGGCCTGCCCGACCTGCTCGGCCGTTCCCTGCGCACCACCCGACGCCCCGACGCCCTCAAGATCGCCACCACCCTGCGCTCACTGGGCCGCGACGGCCTCGCCCGCCTCATCGACCGCACCTGCGAACTCGCCCACGACCTCGCCGGACTCCTCGACGCCCACCCCGGCTTCGAACTCCACTCCACCCCCACCCTCACCACCGTCCTCTTCCGGCCCACCCACGCCGACGACGACCAGCTCGCCACCCTGCGCCGCACCCTCCTGCACCAAGGCCGCGCCGTCCTCGGCCGCACCCGCGCCGACGGCCGCCTGTGGCTCAAGGCCACGCTGCTCAACCCGCACACCACCGCGGGGGACATGAACACCCTCATCGCCCTCCTGGAAGGCAGCACCCACCGATGACCGCCCAGCTCGATGCCCCCCACGACCTCGTCGGAATCGGCATCGGCCCCTTCAACCTGTCCCTCGCGGCCCTCGCCCACGGCCTGCCGCGGCAGGGCGCAGGCGAACTCGCCACCGCCTTCTACGACCAGCGCCGCGACTTCCGCTGGCACCCCGGCCTCCTCATCGAAGGCGCTACCCTCCAAGTCCCCTTCCTCGCCGACCTCGTCACCCTCGCCGACCCCACCAGCCCCTGGAGCTTCCTCAGCTACCTCAGGCACAAGGAACGGCTCTTCCCCTTCTACTTCGCCGAGCAGCTCCACATCCACCGCGCCGAATACGACGCCTACTGCCGCTGGGTCGCCGGCCGCGTCCCCGGCCTCCACTTCGGCCACCAGGTCGACGCCGTCCGCTGGAACCCCGAACGCGACCTCTTCGAAGTCGACTTCACCCAGCTCGACACCGCCGGCGAGGTCGAGGCCCTCGGCCGCACCCACACCCGCCACCTCGCCCTCGGCATCGGCACCGCCCCCTACGTCCCCGAACCCCTGCGCCCCCTCGTCGAAGCCCCCACCGTCCCCGTCATCCACTCCGCCGACTACCTCGACAACCGCCCGCGCATCCTCGGCGCCGACCACGTCACCGTCATCGGATCGGGCCAGTCCGGCGCCGAGGTCTTCCTCGACCTCCTGCGCGCCCGCCCCGCCGGCCGCGAACGCCTCACCTGGCTCGCCCGCACCCCCTCCTTCGCCCCCATGGAGTACTCGAAGCTCGGCCTCGAACACTTCACCCCCGACTACACCCGCTACTTCCACGCCCTCCCCGAGCCCGTACGCAACCAACTCGTCCCCGCCCAGTGGCAACTCCACAAGGGCATCGACGCCGGCACCATCGCCGCCATCCACGAAGAGCTCTACCGCCGCACCCTCGACGGCGGCTGGCCCGACGCCGTCCTCACCCCCGGCGTCAGCGTCCGCACCGCCGGCCGCGTCGCCACCACCAAAGTCGAACTCCACCTCGAACACGTCGAGCAGGGCACCCGCTCCCGCCTCACCACCGACGCCGTCGTCCTCGCCACCGGCTACCGGGAACGCCCCCTCAGCGGCCTCCTCGCAGGCCTCGACCCCTACCTGCGCAAGGACTCGGCCGGCCGGCCGCGCATCGACGAGCGCTACCGGATGATCCTCGACCCCACCGTGACCGGCAGCATCTTCGTCCAGAACGGCGAACGCCACACCCACGGCGTCGGAGCCCCCGACCTCGGCCTCGCCGCCTGGCGCAGCGCCGCCATCCTGAACACCCTCACCGGCAAGGACCCCTACCCCCAGCCCGCACGCACGGCCTTCACCACCTTCGGCCTCGAACAGCGCGAGCACACCCGCCCCCGGCCCGCGGGCGAACTGCTCCCCCTGGTCGACCACCCCTGACCCCGCCACCCAGCCCTCCGCACCCCGTACGTTCCCGGCACGACGACGCTCCTCCTCGACGGCGGGCCGGACGCCCCGGACGCCCCGGTGACCCGTACCGGCGGCACACCCCTGGCCCCCGCCGGCACCGCATGGCCCACCTGCGCCTCCTGCGCGGCGCCCCTGCAGTTCCTCGCCCAGATCCACCTCGGCGACCTCCGCGCCCCCACCGCCCCCACCCCGGGCGTCGCACGGCCCACGGAGGTCACCGCCGAGCCGACCGAGGGCCCCGACCCGGTCACCGCCATGAACTTCGGCTCCGGCCGCGCCCACGCCCACACCTGCACCCCCTGCGGGCCGCGCCGCGTTCCTCCGGCAGTGCTGACCCCCCCGCCGACGGCCACGGCCCGCCCCCACGCACAGCGGCCGGGACCCCGCCACAGCAGGTCCCGGCCGCACCGCCCCGAACGGACTAGAACACCGGCACCCCGGCCCGCGTCAGCCGCCAGTCCACCGACGCGAACTGCGCCGGATCGATCGTCCCCTTCGCCTTCACCCACTGGATGATCGTGTTCCGGATCTCGTCCGAGTTCGACCACAGCTGCTTGGCCTGCGGCACGTGCGGGAAGTTCCCCCCACCCGAAGCCCGGTAGTTGTTCACCGCCAACACGAACCGCGCCGCCGGATCCACCGCCTTCCCCTGGAAGGTCAGCCCCGTGATCCGCGAACCCGCCGGCTGCGCGATGTCGATGTCGTACGCCAGCCCGTACACCGCGTCGTAGTTGTAGTCCGGAATCGCGTCGGCGTTCGTCAGCTTCGCCGGATCCACCGCGTCACCCGGCGCCGTCCGCACGAAGTACCGCGCCGAGAACTCCAGGTAGTCCTTCAGCTGCGCACCCGTCAGCAGCCGCGCCTCCATCGTGTTCTCGAACGGATACAGCCCCGCCGCATCCCTGATCGTCACCTGACCGGCCGGAATCGCCGCCGTCCGCGAGAAGCACGAGGCCTGCGACAGCACCGGAAGCGCCGCCCACTCCGTACCCGCCAGCGCCGCCCGCACCGTCTCCGCCTGCACGTGATTGATCAGATCGATGATCGCCACGTCCTTCACCGGGCCCTCCGCCGAGGACATCGCCTGCGTGGACGTACCGATCACCTGGTTCACGTACGCCACGACCTTGCGGTGCTCGTCCGACAGCAACCCCGTGATCTTCGGGTCCTCCGCCACCGTGTTGGAGTTCAGCACCTTCGCCGCGACCTTCGCCACCGACCAGCGGCCCTTCACCCACGTCAGCTCGAAGTCGAACAGCGTCAGCCGCTGCCCCCACTTCAACGGCTCCGACAGCACCACGTCCTTGCCGGTCGCCTTGTTCTTCACCCGGTACTCCGGGATCTCCGTGTGCGCGTGCCCCACCAGGATCGCGTCGATCCCCGGCACCTGCTCCGCCACCAGCCCCGCCGCGTTCTCGATGTGGGGCAGCTGGTCCCCGTACGAGGACGTACCGCTCGACCCCGAGTGCGCCGACACGATCACCACGTCGGCCCCCATGGAACGCAGCTTCGGCACGTACTTCGCCGCCTGCTCCTCCAACCCCGGGAACGTCATCCTGCCCTGCACATTGGCCTTGTCCCAGATCGCGATCCCCGGGTTCGTCAGCCCCAGCACCGCCACCTTCACGTCCCGCCCGCAAGGCGTCCGCAGCCTGTGCATGCTGTACGGCGCGAACGCCGGCCGCAGCGTCTTCGCATCCAGGGCGTTCGCCCCCAGCAACGGGAAGTCGCACTGCTCCTCGAACTTCCGCAGCACCGGTATCCCGTAGTTGAACTCGTGGTTCCCCAGCGCCGCCGCGTCGTAGCCGATCGCGTTCATCGCCTGCGCCATCGGGTGCACCGGGCCCCGCCGCGCGGTGATCGGATCCACCTTCGCGTAGTAGTAGGACAGCTGCGTGCCCTGGATCGTGTCACCGGCATCGATCAGCAGCGTGTTGCGCCGCCCCTTCTCCGCCCGCACCTGGTTCACCAGGGTGGAGATCTTCGCCAGGCCGACGTCGTTGTGCGCCTTGTCGTCGAACTCCTTGTCCGTGAAGTAGTCCCAGTTGAAGACGTTCCCGTGCAGGTCGGTCGTGCCCATCACCGTGAACGAGTACGTCCGCGGCGCCGGGCCCCCCACCTCCTGCTGCTGCGCGGCGGCCGGGGTGCTCGTAGCCCCCGCCAGCGCCACCGCCGCACCTGTCGCGGCCGTGGTCCCCAGAAAAGTCCTGCGGTCGAACGCCATGCCATCTCCCTTTGAGCCGTGAACAACGCGCGTAGATTCTGACCCACCGGTAACAACCAGCAACACCCCCGTCAGGTTTCGATCCGATGACCACACCCGTACGGGCGACAGTGCGAGAGTGAATCCATGACCCAGGACGCATCGCACCAGCCCTACGGCACCCCCGAAGTACCCCGCGTCGCAGTCCGCGGCGAAGCCCGCATCGAAGTCGACCCCGAGATCGCCCGGATCGGCGTCACCGTCAGCGCCCGCGGCGCCGACCGCCGCTCCGCCCTCGAAGACCTCACCCGCCGCAACAACACCGTCCTCGACCTCATCAAGAGCTACGGCGACCCCGTCGAAAAACTCGAAACCGGCTCCTTCTCCATCACCCCCGAACTCACCCGCCACGGCCGCGCCGAACGCGTCCGCGCCTACCACGGCCGCGTGCACATCACCGCCGAGGTAAGCGACTTCACCGCCCTCGGCGAACTCACCACCCGCCTCGCCGACCTCGAACTCACCCAGGTCGACGGCCCCTGGTGGGCCCTGCGGCCCACCTCACCCGCCCACGGCCAGGCCCGCCGCCAGGCCGTACTCGAAGCCGTCCAGCGCGCCCGCGAATACGCCGAGGCGCTTGGCGCCCAACTCGCCGCCCTCGTCGAGCTCGCGGACCTCGGAGCCGAAGACGCGGGCCCCTTCCCCGTCCCGGCCGGCGCCGGAATGCGCACCATGGCCTTCAGCACCGCCGAGGACGCCGGACCCCCGCCGCTCGACCTCGAACCACAACGCCAAACCGTCCACGCCCAGGTGAACGCCCGCTTCACCATGACCCCTCCGCGGCTCTGACCGACCCGCGAAATCGGCACCCCGGGGGTGCTCATCAGAGCACCCCCATGCACATTCAACAGTTGTCAACAACCTTTTGCTCAAAGGTTGTTGAGTGGACACCAGGAAGCGATTACCTACTCTCTGGTAGGGGAATACGCTCGCCTCATGCGCCGAGCGAAAATCGTATGTACCCTGGGCCCCGCCACCGACTCATACGACCAGATCAAAGCCCTGGTCGAAGCCGGAATGGACATCGCCCGCCTCAACCTCAGCCACGGCACCTACGCCGAACACGAGGAGCGCTACCAACGCGTACGCAAGGCCTCCGACGAGACCGGCCGCAGCGTCGGCATCCTCGCCGACCTTCAAGGCCCGAAGATCCGCCTCGGCCGCTTCCACGAAGGACCCGTACTCCTTGAACGCGGCGACGAGTTCACCATCACCGTCGAAGACCACGAAGGCGACCGCCACACCTGCGGCACCACCTACAAGGGACTCGCCACCGACGTCACCACAGGCGAACGCATCCTCGTCGACGACGGCCGCGTCACCCTCGAAGTCACCCAAGTCGACGGACCCCGCGTCCACACCCGCGTCATCGAAGGCGGCATGGTCTCCGACCACAAAGGCCTCAACCTCCCCGGCGTCGCCGTCTCCGTCCCCGCCCTCTCCGAGAAGGACATCGAAGACCTCCGCTGGGCCCTGCGCACCGGCGCCGACATCATCGCCCTCTCCTTCGTACGCAGCGGCCGCGACATCGAAGACGTCCACCGCGTCATGGACGAAGAAGACCGCCGCCTCCCCGTCATCGCCAAAATCGAAAAACCCCAGGCCGTCGAGAACATCGACGACATCGTCGCCGCCTTCGACGGCATCATGGTCGCCCGCGGCGACCTCGGCGTCGAAATGCCCCTGGAACAAGTCCCCATCGTCCAGAAGCGCGCCATCAAGCTCGCCAAACGCAACGCCAAACCCGTCATCGTCGCCACCCAGATGCTCGACTCGATGATCGACAACTCCCGGCCCACCCGCGCCGAAGCCTCCGACGTCGCCAACGCCGTCATCGACGGCACCGACGCCGTCATGCTGTCCGGCGAAACCAGCGTCGGCAAACACCCCGTCGAAACCGTACGCACCATGTCCCGCATCGTCGAAGCCGCCGAGGAGGACATCCTCGCCAAAGGCCTGCCGCCCCTGACCGACCGCAACAAGCCCCGCACCCAAGGCGGAGCCGTCGCCCGCGCCGCCGCCGAAATGGGCGACTTCCTCGACGCCAAGTTCCTCGTCGCCTTCACCCAGAGCGGAGACACCGTCCGCCGGCTCTCCCGCTACCGCTCACCCATCCCGCTCCTGGCCTTCACCCCCGACCAGGCCACCCGCTCCCAGCTCAACCTCACCTGGGGCGTCGAAACCTT
The DNA here is from genome assembly GCF_055588065.1 of Streptomyces sp. NPDC046308. Classification (NCBI taxonomy): domain Bacteria; kingdom Bacillati; phylum Actinomycetota; class Actinomycetes; order Kitasatosporales; family Streptomycetaceae; genus Streptomyces; species Streptomyces sp. NPDC046308. The sequence continues at coordinate 195,692 of NZ_JBVJFB010000011.1, read as the reverse complement.
CCTCGGCCCCCACGTCGACTCCACCGACGCCATGGTGGCCCAAGTCGAGGAAGAGCTCCTGCGCATCGGCCGCTGCGTCCCCGGCGACACCGTCGTCATCACCGCCGGCTCACCCCCCGGCGTCAGCGGATCCACCAACCTCGTCCGCATCCACCACATCGGCGACCCGGTCCGCTGAACCCGCCCGCCGCGGCAGCCGCGGCTCCGGCACCTCACGTACGAGACGCACCGCGTCGGGCAGCACCCACCCGCCCGACGCGGTCACCCACCCCGGCACTACCAGCCGAAGCGCCGGTCGACCACCGCCGCGAACTCCTCGAACGTCAACACCGCGTCCCCGTTCGCGTCGGCCGCATCGAACAGCGCCGACGAGGCGTCCGCGTCCCCCACGCCCCAGAACGGCAGATCCCCCCGCGCGGCCAGCGTCGGCCCCTTCGACCGCAGAGCCGAAATCACCTCCACCCGGGTCAGCCGACCGTCCTCGTTCAAATCGAGCGCGTCGAACAGCCTGCGGGCCTTCTCACTCATCACGGTTCCCCTCATCGTCATCGACCTCGACCCTCAACCTAACCCGAGGCCACCCCGGCACAGCCGCACCGCCGGCCCCACTCCGCAGCCCCCGGAGCACCCCGCGCCGGACCGGGACGTCAGCCGACCCGCCGGGCCAGGACCTGCCCCGGCCAGTCCCCGGACAGGAAGCTCTCGGTGGGCACGAAGCCGTTGCGCTCGTAGAACGCGACCAGCTCGCCCCCACCACCCGCCCAGCAGTCCACCCGCAACAGCTCCACACCCGCACGCCGCGTCTCCTCGACGGCGTGGGCCAGCAGCGCGGCCCCGACCCCCAACCCCGCGTACCGCCGGTCCGAGACCAGCAGCCGCACGTACCGCTCCGGCTCGCCGGCCGGCGCGATCGGCATCTGCGGACTCGGCCCGCAGTCCAGCACCAGCGCCCCGACCGCCACCCCGCCCAACTCCGCGACGTACGGCACGTTCTCGGTCATGTACCGCTCGACCCGCTCCACCCCGCCGGGCCGCTGCGAGTACGGGATCGTGCCCCACTGCTCGGTATTGCCCCGCGCGTTCATCCAGGCCACGGCGGAGTCGAGCATCCGGAGAATGCCCGTCGCGTCGTCCGGTCCGCCCGGCCTGATCCGTATGCCATCAGTCGTGTCGTTCACGGAGGCAGCTTAGGCCGGGTGGCTTCAGTGCTTGGGCCCGATGTGCGCGTCCATCAGCGCAACGGACTCCCGTCGGGCGATGGACACGTTCAGCGGGTTGCCTCCGCGCGCGAGGACCGTCCACTCGACCCCGACCTTGGTGAGCGTGTCCGTGCACAGCGTGCGGATGTCGTCCGACTTGTTGGTGAAGAAGTACCGCGGGTACTCGTACCGCTTGCCGTTGCGGACGGTCCAGTTGGTGATGCGGCACCCGTCGGAGTGGATCAGCCCCCGCAGGAACTCCCACGGGTAGGCGTCGACGACCTCCTGCTGCCACCCTTCGAGGACGATGCGCCGCTCGTGCTTCCTGCCCGGCCCGTGCTGCGGGAACAGGCACGTCCAGTGCCGCCCGTAGCTGGTGACGTTGACACAACCTTGGCGCTGCAACACGTACACCTTGGCGGATGGGCGCACCGTCCGGATCGCGGCCCGACACTGCTCGATGAGGCCGGGCCATGCGTCTGCGCAGGCGATGCGTAGGTAATGTCCGCCCTTCGGGTGACGACTGATGCAGCCGTCACCGAGGTAGAGGCCGAGAAGGTAGGCGTACGCTGCCGCGTCGTCCGGCCCCGAGCACGGTGTCTGTTCCACGCGAGGGAGCGGTTCGATGCGCACCTTCCATGCGCGGATGGCAGACCGGGATATCCCCGTTTCCTTACTGACAGAGTTCATGCTGCGGCCGTCACCGAGAAGGTTCAGTGCATGCCGTCGAGTCGCCAGATCGTACATATGGCCGACAGTGGGGAAGATCCGCTGGCGGTGCGTGCGGATTGCGGCACATTCCCCCGAAAGGGGGAGGCTCGTTCAACCGGCGTGACCTTGGAATTCAAGGAAAGGTGCCCCAGGTGGGATTCGAACCCACACTGTCCGCTGTTTGAGAGCGGCCTCTCTAACCGTTGGAGTACTGGGGCCTAAGAAACGAAGGTTCGCAGGAACCCTGCGTGCCACCACCTTACAGGAGCTCGGTAGGCTCGGGTGAGCAGTTATGCCCCGCAAAGAGGAGCCCCCGTGACCGCCGAGCACGAGTCGACGCCCACGCCCGACGCCGACCAGTCGCACGTTCCGCCGCTGACGACCCGCGTCGTCATCGCCGAGGACGAGGCGCTCATCCGCCTGGACCTGAAAGAGATGCTGGAGGAGGAGGGGTACTCCGTCGTCGGCGAGGCCGGGGACGGGCAGACGGCCGTCGAGCTCGCGCGCGAGCACCGGCCGGACCTCGTCATCCTCGACGTGAAGATGCCCGTCCTGGACGGGATCTCCGCCGCCGAGAAGATCGCGGAGGAGTCCATCGCCCCCGTGCTCATGCTCACCGCGTTCTCGCAGCGCGACCTCGTCGAGCGGGCCCGGGACGCCGGGGCCATGGCGTACCTCGTGAAGCCGTTCAGCAAGAGCGACGTGGTGCCGGCCATCGAGATGGCCGTCTCCCGCTTCGCGGAGCTGCGGGCGCTGGAGAAGGAGGTCGCGGACCTCTCCCAGCGGCTGGAGACCCGCAAGCTGGTGGACCGGGCGAAGAGCATCCTGCAGACGCAGTACGGGCTCACGGAGCCGGCCGCGTTCCGCTGGATCCAGAAGTCCTCCATGGACCGTCGGATGTCCATGCAGCAGGTGGCCGAGGTGGTCATCGAGGACGCCGAGGCGAAGAAGAAGGAGAGCGGCAAGTAGGTCCGCCCCGCGCATGAGTGAGGCCCGCCTCCCCCCGAGGGGAGGCGGGCCTCACGTGTGCGGGAGGGCTCAGTCCTCGCCGAGGTAGGCCTTGCGGACGTCCTCGTTGTGGAGGAGGTCCCGGCCGGTGCCGGAGAGAACGACCTTGCCGATCTCCATGACGTGCGCGTGGTCGGCGAGCGAGAGCGCCGCCTGGGCGTTCTGCTCGACGAGCAGGATCGTCATGCCGGCGGCCTTCAGGTCCTTGATGGTCGCCATGATCTTCTGCATCATCAGCGGCGAGAGACCCATGGAGGGCTCGTCCAGCATGAGCAGCTTGGGCTGGGACATGAGCGCGCGGCCCATGGCGAGCATCTGCTGCTCACCGCCCGAGAGGGTGCCGGCGGCCTGCTTGCGGCGTTCGCCCAGGATGGGGAACATCTCGTAGGCGCGCTGGACGTCCTTTTCGATGCCGTCCTTGTCGGTGCGCAGGAAGGCGCCGAGCTGGAGGTTTTCGGCGATCGTCAGCCGGGGGAAGATGTGGCGTCCCTCGGGGGAGTGGGCGAGGCCCAGGGAGACGATCTTGTGGGCGGGGACGCTGGCGAGGGGCTTGCCGTCGAAGGTGATGTTGCCGCTCTTGGGCTTGATGAGCCCGGAGAGGGTGCGCAGGGTGGTCGTCTTGCCGGCGCCGTTGGTGCCGACGAGGCAGACGATCTCGCCTTCGTTGACCTCGAAGGAGATTCCCTTGACGGCTTCGATCTTGCCGTAGGCGACCTTGAGGTCCTCGACCTTGAGCAGTGCGGTCACTTGGCCTCTCCTTCCGTGCTGGTGGTGCGGGTGGTGCTGTCCGGGTCGGCGTCGGCCGGGGCGTCGGTGTCGCCGTCGGCGTCGGCCTCCGCTTCGGGCTCGGTGGCCGTGTCGGACTCGGCGTCGGCGTCGGCAGTGGCCTCGGCTTCCGTCTCGGCTTCCGCGTTGGCGTCCTCGTCCGCGTCGGCGGTCGGGGCGGCCGCCGCGGCTTCCGCCGCGACGACCTCGGCGTCCTCGGCGGCGCCCGGGTCGCCTTCGAAGGGCTCGCCCAGGTAGGCGGCGATGACGCGCTCGTCGCCCTGGACCTCGGACGCGGTGCCTTCGATGAGCTTTTCGCCCTGGACGAGGCAGGCGACGCGGTCGCAGAGGTTGAAGATGAAGCGCATGTCGTGCTCGATGACGAGGACGGCGATGCCCATGTCGCGGATGGCGAAGATGAGTTCTTCGGCAGCGCGGGTTTCCTGGGGGTTCATGCCGGCGGTGGGCTCGTCCAGGAGGATGAGGCCGGGGTCGCTGGCGAGGGCGCGGGCGATCTCCAGCTTGCGCTGTTCGCCGTAGGGGAGGTTCTTGGCCAGGTGCTGGGCCTTGTTCTCCAGGCCGATGAACTCCAGGAGTTCCATGGCGCGTGCCTCGCTGGCGGCTTCGGCCTTCTTGAAGCCGGGGCCGCGCAGGAGGGCGGACCAGAGGCCTTCCTTCGTGCGGGTGTGGCGTCCGACGAGGACGTTCTCCAGCACGGTCATGTTGTGGAAGAGCCGGATGTTCTGGAAGGTGCGGGCGATGCCGGCTTCGGTGACCTTGTGGGGCTTGGGGGGCAGGACCGTGCCCTTGTAGCTGACGGAGCCCTCGGTGGGGACGTACAGCCCGGTGAGGCAGTTGAAGAAGGTGGTCTTGCCGGCGCCGTTGGGGCCGATGAGTCCGACGATCTCGCCGGCGTTGACCTGGAGGTCGACGCCCTTGACGGCGGTGAGGCCGCCGAAGCGCATGGTGACGCCCTTGGCTTCGAGAACCGTGGTCTTGGTGGTGGTTTCCGTGGTGGTCGTCATGATGTTCACGCCCCCGCCTTGGCGGTGGCCAGGTCCGTGGGGGCCTGGTCAGCGGTGTCGTCGTGGAACTCGAGCTGCGCGCGCTTGTTGGCGATGAGGCCTTCGGGGCGGAAGCGCATGAGCAGGATGAGGGCGATGCCGAAGGCGAGGAGCTGGTAGTCCTGGAGGAAGGCCAGCTTCGCCGGGATCAGGAAGAGGAGTGCGGCGCCGAGGATGGGGCCGCGGATGGTGCCCATGCCGCCGAGGATGACGGCGGCGAGGAGGAACGCGGAGTTCGGCGGGACGGGCCCGGCGAAGACGTAGTTCTCGGGGACGACCGTGCTGTTGACGTGTGCCTGGACGGTGCCGGCGAGGCCGGCGAGGGTGGCGCCGAGGGCGAAGGCGATGAGCTTGACCTTGAAGCCGTTGATGCCCATGGCTTCGGCGGCGGTCTCGTCCTCGCGGATGGCGACCCAGGCGCGGCCGATGCGGCTGCTGCCGGCGCGGGCGAAGACCACGACGACGAGGGCCATGACGAGCAGCATCAGGAAGTAGTAGTTGGCGTAGGCGCCGAGGGTGATGCCGCCGACCACGTGGGATTCCCCGAAGTTCCACCCGAGGATTTCGAGGTGGGGGATGTTGGGGATGCCGTTGGGGCCGTTGGTGATGTCGGGGCCGGAGGTGCCGTCGAGGTTGCCCATGGCGATGCGGAAGATTTCTCCGAAGCCGAGGGTGACGATGGCGAGGTAGTCGCCGCGCAGGCGGAGGGTCGGTGCGCCGATGACCACGCCGAAGATGAGCGAGGCGAGGGCGCCGACGATGACCGCTGCCCAGAAGGGCAGGTGGATGCCGAAGGCGGAGGCGGTGCTTCCGGAGACCAGGGCCGCGGCGTAGGCGCCGACGCCGAGGAAGGCGACGTAGCCGAGGTCGAGGAGGCCGGCGAGGCCGACGACGACGTTGAGGCCGAGGGCGACGGTCGCGAAGATCAGGATGTTGACCGCGATGAGCGTGTAGGTGTCGCCGCTCTGCTGGATGAACGGGAAGGCGATCGCCGCGGCCGCGGTTCCGATGAGGGTGACCTGGCGGTGCTTGGCGGTGATGCCGCCGAGGCGGGCGAAGAGGCCTGCCTTGTTCAGCGCGAGGGCCACGAAGCCGACGGTGATCAGGTAGGCGACGAAGAGCTGCGGTTCCTTGTCATCGGTGTCGATGCCGAAGGTGATGACGAAGAGGCCGATGGCGAAGACGCCGGTGATGACGAGGATTTCGGCCCAGGAGGGCAGCTGCTTGGCGGGGGCCGCCTTGCGGGTGTCGTCCGGGAGTTTGTACGCGGCGAGGGCCGGGATGGCGGAGCCGACGAGGGCGATGTACGCGCCGGGTTCGAGGTTGATCACTCCGCCGAGGACGACGGTGATGGAGATGACCGTGAACCAGGTGGCGGCGAGGCTGCCGAGGGCCAGGAACCAGACGGCCTTGCGGGAGCCGGCGGGGGTGAGCCAGCCGAGGCCCTTGATGCCGAGCGCGGAGAGCGCGTAGGCGAGGGTGAGGGCGGCTCCGGCGAGGGTGACGTACTGGATGTCGGCGGGGCTGCCGTAGTAGGTCAGGTCGCCGGGGAATTCGGAGGTCCAGGTCCACGCGAGGAAGGCGCTGACGATGGTGAGGAGGCTGCCGCCGATGACCGCGTAGAGGAGTGCGGTGGGGGCGGGGCCCTGCTTGACCGTGTCGGTCTGCGGGGTGGTGTTGGTGGTCATGGTTCTCACGCCCGATCCGCGACGCGCTCACCGAGCAGGCCTTGTGGCCGCACGAGGAGGACGACGATGAGGAGTACGAACGCCCAGACGTTGGACCAGGCTCCACCGCCGAGCTGCTGCATGCCGGGGATCTCTTCGATGTAGGCGATCGAGAGGGCTTCGGCGAGTCCGAGGACGACGCCGCCGACCATGGCTCCGTAGATGTTGCCGATGCCGCCGAGGACGGCCGCGGTGAAGGCCTTGAGGCCGAGGATGAAGCCCATCTCGAAGTTGATCTGGCCCTTGTCGAGGCCGTAGGCGACGGCGGCGACGGCTGCGAACGCGGCACCGATGGCGAAGGCCATGACGATGATGCGGTCGGTGTTGATGCCCATCAGCTTGGCGGTGTCCGGGTCCTGCGCGGTGGCCTGCATGGCGCGGCCGCTGCGGCTCTTCTGGACGAAGATGCCGAGGGCGAGCATGCAGAGCGGGGCGAGGATGAGGACGAAGAGGTCCGCGCGCTGGATCGCCAGGCTGTCGGTGATCTTGAAGGCCGCGCCCTTGAACTCGGGGAAGCTGACTGCCTTCTTGGCGTCCGGGTAGAACTGCCAGACGAGCTGCTGGAGCGCGATCGAGAGGCCGATTGCGGTGATGAGGGGTGCGAGCCGGGGGGCGCTGCGCAGGGGGCGGTAGGCGAAGCGTTCGGCTGCGCAGGCCACGGCGACGGAGGTGGCGGCACCTCCGACGATCATGACGGGTATCGCGATCAGCAGGGAGGTGCCGGTCGGGAGGATGGCGTAGGCGCTGAGTGCGCCGAAGCCGCCGATCATGAAGATCTCGCCGTGGGCGAAGTTGATGAGCTGGACGATGCCGTAGACCATGGTGTACCCGATGGCGATGAGGCCATAGAGAGCACCGAGGGCCAGGCCGTTGGCCAGCTGTTGCGGCAGTTCGTGCACCGCAGGGCCTCCGATGAGCGTGTCGGATAAGACTCCGCGCGAGGGCGCTGTTTGCGCCCTCGCGCGGCGATTGGTTCAGGTGGTGCGGGTGGTGCTGGGGACTACGGGATTACTGGTTGAAGGTGTCGCTCTTGACGTCGACCCACTTGCCGCCCTCGACCTTGTAGACCGTGAGCTGCTTGTTGGTGGTGTCGCCGTACTCGTCGAAGGCGACCTTGCCGGTCACGCCCTCGAAGGAGACCTTGCCGAGCGCCTCGACGACCTTGGCGCGGGCGTCGGCGGGCAGCTTGCCGTTGTTGGCGGCGACGGCGGCCTTGACGGCCTGGATGACGGCCCAGCCGGCGTCGTACGAGTAGCCACCGTAGGCGGCGTACGGGTCCTTGTAACCCTCGGCCTTGTAGTCCTCGATGAACTTCTTGGCGGTGTCCAGCTTCTCGACCGGGTAGCCGATGGAGGTGGCGAGGTCGCCCTCGTTGGCTTCACCGGAGGCGCTGATGAAGGCCGGGTCCTGGATGCCGTCGCCGCCCATGAGGGGGACGTTGGCGCCGGTCTTCTTGATCTGGTCGGCGAGCAGGCCGCCCTCGGGGTACTGGCCGCCGAAGTAGACGGAGTCGGCGCCGGAGGCCTTGACCTTGTCGGCGGTGGAGGAGAAGTCGGTCTCCTTCACGGTGACGTGGTCGGTGCCGACGACCTCGCCGCCGAGCTTCTTGAACTCGTCGGCGAAGATGGCGGCGAGGCCGGCGCCGTAGGTCTGCTTGTCGTCGACGATGAAGACCTTCTTCTTGCCGGCGTCCTTGAAGAGGTACTGGGCGGCGAACTTGCCCTGGACCACGTCGGTGGCGGCGGTGCGGAAGTAGGTCTTGAAGCCGCGCTTGAACTCGCCCTTGCCCCAGTTGTCGCCCTGGCTGAGCGCGGGGTTGGTGTTGGCGGGGGAGACCTGGGCCAGGTTGGCGGAGGCGAAGACGCCCTGCATCTGCTGGGCCACGCCGGAGTTCAGCGGGCCGACGACGCCGAGGACGTCCTTGTTGCCGACGAGCTTGGTGGCGTTGGCCTGACCGGAGGCGGGGACGGCCTGGTCGTCGAGGGCCTCGACCTTGAACTCGATCCCGGGAACCTCGTTGTTCTTGTTGGCCGTCTTGGCCGCGAGGTCGACGGAGTTCTTGATGCCCTGGCCGAGCGCGGAGAGCGAGCCGGTGAGCGGGGCGTCCACGCCGATGACCACGAGGGTCTTCTTGCCGCCGCCGTTGTCCTTGGAGTCCCCGTCGCGCGATCCGCAAGCGGTGAGGGTCAGTGCTCCCGTGGTGATCACGGTGGTGAGGACGAGCAAAGAACGGTGTCGCACGATTCTTCCTTTCCCTGGCGCGGCTCTCTCGTGAGAGGTGCCGTTAGGTCGCCGGGCCGCACTGGGAGGTCCACGGCCGTGCTGATTCGCGCCCTGCGGCGCGGTGACTGGCCGTGACTCTAGGCCCGAGGTGGCGAGCACCGGGAGGCGGGAAAGGAGGATGTGACGCTCTTGTTATGCCAAGGCCAAGAATGTGTGGCGGGAGTGTGCACATAACGGACATTTAGTGACGGTGAATAGTGTCCGCATTCTGAGAAATACCTGTTCCCCTAAGGGGCTTGAGGCCTCCATGCACCTGTCTTAGATCAAATTCAGCCGAATGTGGCGGTGTGTGTCCGAAGGAATCCCCCCAGTGGCGATTCTCGGAGGAAAAGACGGATTGCGTACGGCATGTGAATTACTCAGAGTAATGACGCGCGCGGGGTGTGCCCGCCGGGCGGATCTTGGCCGGGTCGGCGAGAGGGCCTGCGACCTGCGGTTCGGCCATTTGCGCGCATCTGCCCGGAAGCCGGACAGCGGGCTCGGGAATGCGGTGACCCGGGTCACGTCGGGGGTCGCCAGTTCTCCGAACTGCGGGTCGCGCCGTCCTGCGCGGCGCAGCGCTGGGCCACGAAGCGGTCGATCAGCTCAAGTGCCTTGTCCCGTCCGGCAGTTCGCTCCTCGGCGCGGCCGGCGGCGACGGCGTCCTCGTGGATCGCGTACTGGTCGTTCGACAGGCCCTTCTGCTCCCAGTCGAGACCGGACCACTTGGTGCCCATGAGGGTCTCCTTCGCCCAGTACGAGACCAGGCTCGTGCAGACCTGCGCGGGGGAGGAAGGGCTGGCGGAAGGGCTCTCCGAGACCGCCGCCATGGGTGGTGCGGAGGAAGAGCATCCGGTCAGGGCGAGCGCCGCGAGGAGGGTGTGGGCGGCGTACCGGGCCGGACGTGGCATGGTCCCCATGAGGGGAAGGTAGGCGGTCACCATCGGTGACACAACAGATGTCACCGCGAAGCGTGCGGACTGGCGGATTCCGGGCGGTTGCGGGTGGGACCCGGTCCGGGAATGTACGGATCCGCCGCCCGGGCCGGGCGGACGTCGCCGGCGCGCAGCCCGCGTGTCCCCGGTGCTGCCGGTCGTGAGCGGCGCCCTAACCGCGCGGGGCTGTGGTCGTGAGCGGCGCCCTAACCGCGCGGGGCTGCGGTCGTGAGCGGCGCCCCACCGCGCGGGGCTGCCGGTCGTCGAGCGGGTCGCTCCGCCCTCCCCACTCGGAGGTACGCGGGGAGGCCGCGGATGCGGTGAGCGGGCCGCGCCGGCTCCGGGACCCCCCGGTGAGGGGGAGGGCCCGACTCCCGGGGCGCGGCGGCCCGCCCGGCAAGGCGCCCGTGCGGGCCGGGTCAGGCCCCCGCGGGGGTCTCGGCGGAGGGGGCGCCGGCGGCCTGGTCGACTTCGCGCAGCAGACAGGTCAGGCGGGCGGTGCAGATCCGCTTGTCCTGCTCGTCGGTGATGACGATCTCGAAGGTGGTGGTCGAGCGGCCGCGGTGCACGGGGGTGGCGACGCCGGTGACGACGCCGGTGCGGGCGCCCCGGTGGTGGGTGCAGTTCAGGTCCACGCCGACGGCGATCTTGGTGATGCCGCCGTGCATCATCGCGCCGATCGAGCCGAGGGTTTCGGCCAGGACGGCGGAGGCCCCGCCGTGCAGCAGCCCGTACGGCTGGGTGTTGCCCTTGACGGGCATCGTGCCGACGACGCGGTCGGCCGAGGCCTCCAGGATGCGGATGTCCATCCGCTCGCCGAGGTCCCCCGCCGAGAACAGCGCGGGGAGGTCGATCCCCAGGGCCGCGTACTCGTCGAGGACCTCCTGCGGGAACTTCACTGCGTGCTGCTCGCCCATGGTCAGGCTCCGTTCGTCAACGCTCGTTAACCTTCTTGTCCTGAGGTCGTTCTATCAGGCCGGTTCGAAGCGCACGACGACGGACTTGCTCGCGGGGGTATTGCTGGTGTCCGCGGTGGAGTCCAGCGGGACCAGCACGTTCGTCTCCGGGTAGTACGCGGCGGCGCAGCCGCGGGCCGTCGGGTAGTGCACGACGCGGAAGCCGGGCGCGCGCCGCTCCACACCGTCCTTCCACTCGCTCACCAGATCGGTGTACGAGCCGTCGACCAGGCCCAGCTCGGCCGCGTCGTCCGGGTTGACCATGACGACGCGGCGGCCGCCGGTGATGCCGCGGTAGCGGTCGTCGAGGCCGTAGATCGTGGTGTTGTACTGGTCGTGGCTGCGCAGGGTCTGCAGGAGCAGCCGGCCCTGCGGGACCTTCGGGTACTCGACGGGCGCGGCGGTGAAGTTCGCCTTGCCGGTGGCGGTGGGGAAGCGGCGCTCGTCGCGCGGGGCGTGCGGCAGCCGGAAGCCGCCGGGGCGGGCCACCCTGGCGTTGAAGTCCTCGAAGCCGGGGATCACGCGGGCGATCCGGTCGCGGATCGAGGCGTAGTCCCGCTCGAAGTCCTCCCACGGGGTGGCGGAGGCGGTGCCGAGGACGGCGCGGGCCATCCGGGCCACGATCGCGGGCTCGGAGAGCAGGTGCGGGCTCGCGGGGGCGAGGTTGCCGCGGGAGGAGTGGACCATCCCCATGGAGTCCTCGACCGTGACGAACTGCTTGCCGGAGGCCTGGACGTCCTTGTCGGTGCGGCCGAGGGTGGGCAGGATCAGGGCGCGCCGGCCCGTGACCGTGTGGGAGCGGTTCAGCTTGGTGGACACGTGCACGGTCAGGGAGGCGCGGCGGATCGCGGCCTCGGTGACCTCGGTGTCGGGGGTGGCGCCGACGAAGTTGCCGCCCATGGCGAAGAGGACCTTGGCCCTGCCGTCGCGCAGCGCCTCGATGGAGCGGACCACGTCGAAGCCGTGCCCGCGCGGCGAGGTGATGCCGAATTCCCTGTCGAGGGCGTCGAGGAAGGCGGGCGCGGGCCGCTCGAAGATCCCCATGGTGCGGTCGCCCTGCACGTTGGAGTGGCCGCGGACCGGGCAGACGCCGGCGCCGGGCCGCCCGATGTTGCCGCGCAGCAGGAGCAGGTTGACGACCTCGCGGATGGTGGCGACGGCGTGCTTGTGCTGGGTCAGACCCATGGCCCAGCAGACGATGGTGCGCTCCGAGGCCAGGACCATGGCCAGCGCCTGCTCGATCTCCGGCCGGGTCAGGCCGGTGGCGGTGAGGGTTTCGGCCCAGTCGGCGTCCTTGGCGGCGGCCGCGAGCTCCTCGTAGCCGTGGGTGTGCTCGCGGATGAAGGCCTCGTCGGTGGCGCCTTCCGTCTCGATGACGAGCTTGTTGAGGAGGCGGAAGAGGGCCTGGTCGCCGCCGATGCGGATCTGCAGGAAGAGGTCGTTGAGGGCGGTGCCCTTGAGCATGCCGAGGGGGGTCTGCGGGTTCTTGAACCGCTCCATGCCGGCCTCGGGCAGCGGATTCACCGAGATGATCTTCGCGCCGGCGGACTTGGCCTTCTCCAGGGCGGAGAGCATGCGCGGGTGGTTCGTGCCCGGGTTCTGCCCGGCGACGATGATCAGGTCGGCCCGGTGGAGGTCCTCCAGGGAGACGCTGCCCTTGCCGATGCCGATGGTCTCGTTCAACGCGGAGCCCGAGGACTCGTGGCACATGTTGGAGCAGTCGGGCAGGTTGTTGGTGCCGAACTCGCGGGCGAAGAGCTGGAAGAGGAACGCGGCCTCGTTGCTGGTGCGGCCCGAGGTGTAGAAGAGGGCTTCGTCGGGGGAGTCGAGGGCGGTCAGCTCCTCGGCGATGATCTCGAAGGCCCGCTCCCAGCTGATCGCCTCGTAGCGGTCGGCGCCTTCGGGCAGGTACATCGGCTCGGTGATCCGGCCCTGCTGCCCCAGCCAGTAACCGGAGCGGTCGGCCAGATCGGCCAGCGGGTGCGCGGCGAAGAACTCCGGGGTGACCCGGCGCAGGGTGGCCTCCTCCGCGACGGCCTTGGCGCCGTTCTCGCAGAACTCGGCGGTGTGCCGCTCGTCGCCCTCGGGCCAGGCACAGCCCGGGCAGTCGAAGCCGTCCTTCTGGTTGACCTTGAGCAGCGTGCGGGCGGTACGGGCCACGCCCATCTGCTGCTGGGCGATCCGCAGGGTGTGCCCGATCGCGGGCAGCCCCGCGGCGGCGTGTTTCGGGGGCGCGACCTGCGGAGCGTCCTGTACCGGATCACCTGCGGGCGGCTTGCTGGCCATGACGCTCCCCTTTGAACAGTCCTGTCGTATACACGGATCCTGTCACGTACACGGATCCTGTCACGCCCCGCCGACATCGCCGACGGCGGATTTGCCCCTCCCCGCAGGCCGTCCGGATTTGTCGGTGGGGGCGCCTAGGATCGGGGGCGTGGCAGAGACAGCATCGAAGAAGACGGACCAGACGACCGCAGCGGACCGCCCCCGCCTGATGCTCATGGACGGGCACTCCCTGGCGTACCGGGCGTTCTTCGCGCTGCCCGCGGAGAACTTCACGACCGCGACCGGCCAGCCGACCAACGCCATCTACGGCTTCGCGTCGATGCTGGCGAACACGCTGCGCGACGAGGCGCCCACGCACTTCGCGGTGGCGTTCGACGTCTCGCGCAAGACGTGGCGCTCGACGGAGTTCCCCGAGTACAAGGCGAACCGCTCCAAGACCCCCGACGAGTTCAAGGGGCAGGTCGAGCTGATCGGCGAGCTGCTCGACGCGATGCACGTGCCGCGGTTCGCGATCGACGGCTTCGAGGCCGACGACGTGATCGCGACGCTGGCGACGCAGGCGGAGGCCCTCGGCTTCGACGTGCTGATCGTCACCGGCGACCGGGACTCCTTCCAGCTGGTGTCCGAGCACACCACCGTGCTCTACCCCACCAAGGGCGTCTCCGAGCTCACCCGGTTCACGCCCGAGAAGGTGGAGGAGAAGTACGGGCTCACCCCGCAGCAGTACCCGGACTTCGCGGCGCTGCGCGGCGACCCGTCCGACAACCTGCCGGGCATCCCCGGCGTCGGCGAGAAGACCGCGGCCAAGTGGATCACCCAGTTCGGGTCGTTCGCGGAGCTCGTGGAGCGCGCCGAGGAGGTCAAGGGCAAGGCCGGGCAGAACTTCCGGGACCACCTGGAGGCCGTCAAGCTCAACCGGGTCCTGACCGAGATGGTCAAGGACGTGGAGCTGCCCAAGGCCCCCGCCGACCTGGTCCGCCTCCCGTACGACCGGACCGCCCTGCTCGGCGTGCTGGACGTCCTGGAGATCCGCAACGCCTCGCTGCGCGAGCGGCTGCTCGCCGTGGACCCGGGCACGGCCGAGGAGGAGCCCCCGGCTCCGGTCGCGGGGGGTGTAGAGCTCGACGGCTCCGTTCTGGGCGCGGGCGAGCTCGCGCCGTGGCTCGAAGCGCACGCGAGCGCACCGCTGGGCGTGTCCACCGTCGACAGCTGGGCGCTGGGACAGGGCAACGTCAGCGAGATCGCGCTGGCCTCGGCCACGGGCGCGGCCGCCTGGTTCGAGCCGTCCGAGCTGGACGAGGCCGACGAGCGGGCCTTCGCGGCCTGGGCGGCCGATGCGGCGAAGCCGAAGATCGTGCACAACGCCAAGGGCCTGATGCGGGTCTTCCCCGAGCACGGCTGGAGCCTCGCGGGCGTCACCATGGACACCGCGCTCGCCGCCTACTTGGTCAAGCCGGGCCGCCGCTCCTTCGCGCTCGACGCGCTGTCCAACGAGTACCTGCACCGCGAGCTGGCGCCCGCCGCCGCCGACGGCCAGCTGGCCTTCGGCGCCGACGACACGGCCGAGGCCGAGGCGCTGATGGCGCAGGCCCGCGCGGTCCTCGACCTGGGCGAAGCCTTCACCGACAAGCTCGCCGAGGTGGGCGCCGTCGAGCTGCTGCACGACATGGAGCTGCCGACCTCCGAGCTCCTCGCCCGGATGGAGCGGTACGGCATCGCCGCCGACCGCGACCACCTGGAGGCCATGGAGCAGCAGTTCGCCGGAGCCGTGCAGCAGGCGGTGAAGGAGGCGCACGCGGCCGTCGGCCACGAGTTCAACCTCGGCTCGCCCAAGCAGCTCCAGGAGGTCTTCTTCGGCGAGCTGGACCTGCCGAAGACCAAGAAGACCAAGACCGGGTACACCACGGACGCGGACGCGCTCGCCTGGCTGGCCACGCAGACCGACCACGACCTGCCCGTGATCATGCTCCGCCACCGCGAGCAGGCCAAGCTGCGCGTCACCGTCGAGGGCCTGGTCAAGACCATCGCCGCCGACGGCCGGGTGCACACCAGCTTCAGCCAGACCGTCGCCGCGACCGGCCGGCTGTCCTCCACCGACCCCAACCTGCAGAACGTGCCGGTGCGCACCGACGAGGGCCGGGCCATCCGCCGCGGCTTCGTCGTCGGCGAGGGCTTCGAGTCCCTCATGACGGCCGACTACAGCCAGATCGAGCTGCGCGTGATGGCCCACCTCTCCGAGGACGAGGGCCTGATCGAGGCCTTCGCGACCGGCGAGGACCTGCACACCACGGTCGCCTCCCAGGTCTTCGCCGTGGAGCGGTCCCAGGTCGACGCCGAGATGCGCCGCAAGATCAAGGCCATGTCGTACGGCCTGGCGTACGGGCTCTCCGCGTTCGGTCTCGCCCAGCAGCTGAACATCGAGCCCGCCGAGGCGCGCGGCCTGATGGAGACGTACTTCGAGCGGTTCGGCGGCGTGCGGGACTACCTGCGGCGCGTCGTCGACGAGGCCCGGGCCACGGGCTACACGGCGACCGTCTTCGGCCGCCGCCGGTACCTGCCCGACCTCAACAGCGACAACCGCCAGCGCCGCGAGGCCGCCGAGCGGATGGCGCTCAACGCCCCCATCCAGGGCACGGCCGCCGACATCGTCAAGGTCGCGATGCTGCGCGTGGACAAGGCGATCACCGGGGCCGGGCTGCGCTCGCGGATGCTGCTCCAGGTCCACGACGAAATCGTGCTGGAGATCGCCCCGGGCGAGCGCGAGCAGGTCGAGGAGCTGGTGCGGCGCGAGATGGGCGCCGCCGTCGACCTCCGGGCTCCCCTGGACGTGTCCGTCGGCGTCGGCCCGGACTGGGAGTCCGCCGCGCACTGAGGTCCGTACGGCCAGGGCAGCGCCCGTCCCCGCTCAGCCGGTGGGGACGGGCGTCCGCGTTTCCTCGTCCCTACGGGCGGCACGGCCGCCGCGGTGCCGCAGCCGTACGAGCACCCCGTACAGCAGCAGGGCCACGGCGAGGCCGCCGCCCGCGCCGAAGCAGACGGTCGGGATGATGTCGAGGGGCGTGCGGATCCGGTCGAAGAAGGTGAAGAAGCGGATCACGCGCAGCGTGACCCCGGCCGCCACGCACCCCACGACCAGGGCGAGCGCGCCCCAGATCTCCGCCCGGCCGAGCACCGGCACGGACGCGGGGGCGGGGGAGGCGGGCCGGCGGCGCAGGGCGGTCACCGTGAACCAGAGCAACGCGCCGGCCGCGACCGCCGAAGTGCCGTACTGCAGGTACGAGTAGAGGGGCAGGCCGAAGGCGAGCGGCTCCTCCAGCTCCGGCAGGGCGTTCGTCCCCCAGCGGTCGATGTGCGTGAAGCTGTCCCACACCACGTGCGTGAGGGAGCCGACGACGGCCGACACGTAGAACCAGGCGGCGAGCGCGGGCAGTCGGCGGCGCTCGCGCCACTCCTCACCGCGCACGAAGGCGTGCACCCTGCCCCGCCACCCGCGCGGCAGGAGTGCGATCAGCGGCTCGCGCAACAGCAGCCAGCACCCCACGAGGACGGCGGTGAGCACGGCGTCCAGGGTGAACACCCCGGCAAGCGAGTGCGTGAAGGTCCCGTAGGCCATGACGCCCTCGACGACCGCGTCGGTGAAGTAGAAGGTGTCCGGCGCGAACGACCCGAGGACCAGGGCCGAGGCGACGAGGGGGCCCCGCGCACGCCCTGTCCGGCGGACGGCCGGAAGCACGGCGGCCGCATGGCTGAGAGTGAACGGCATGACACCTCTCCTGGACGTTCTCTTGGACGCTGTCGTGGATGTTCTCGTGGATGTTCCTTACTTCGGGCCAATGCGCCCGAAGGGTCCCGACAGTATGCGTGACCTGCGCACGGACGTGGTGATGTGGTGAATTCCGGCCCCCTCTCCGTGCCCTTTACAGGGAGTTGACGTATGGTCACGCGGACGTCGAGGAGGAGGGGTCCCGATCATGTCGGCTCGAATAATCGGACGCAGGCTGCGCAAGGGGGCGGCAGCCGCCCTGGTCTCCGCGCTGGTGGCCGCCGCGCTCACCGCCTCGCAGGGGCCGGCGGGCGCGGGCGGGGACCGCACGGTCGCCGTCGGTGAGGGCGAACCGGCCCTCCCGGCCGAGGCGAGCGGCGGCGACTCCGACTACATCACCGAACTCCCGCCCCCGGCGAGCCCGGAGCCGCCGGCCGTGGTGCTGCCGGACGAGGCGCAGCCGTCGCCGTCCCCGGCCCCGGAGACGGTGCCGGTGCTCGCCGCGACCGGACCGGCCGAGGGGGCGCAGGGGATACCGGCGAGCGTACTGGCGGCCTACCTGCGCGCGGAGAAGACCGTGGCGCGGAGCGACCCCGGATGCGGACTGCGCTGGCAACTCCTCGCGGCGATCGGCAAGGTGGAGTCCGGTCAGGCGCGCGGCGGCCAGGTGGACGCGGCCGGGACCACCCTGCGGCCGATCCTGGGGCCCGTGCTCGACGGCAACGGCTTCGCGAACATCTCCGACACGGACGGCGGGGCCTACGACGGGGACGCCCGGTACGACCGGGCGGTCGGGCCGATGCAGTTCATCCCCTCCACGTGGGCGGCGTGGGGCCAGGACGCGGACGGCGACGGGCGGCGCAACCCGAACAACGTGCACGACGCGGCCCTCGCCGCCGGACGGTACCTGTGCGCGGGCACCAGGGACCTGCGGACGGACGCGGACCTGGACCGGGCGGTGCTGTCCTACAACCACTCCGCGGAGTACCTGCGAACGGTCCGGTCCTGGTTCACGTACTACCTCAAGGGCACGCACGAGGTCCCGGACAGCCCCGGCACGGCGGCGGGCACCCCCACGGCACCCACGCCGACGCCGAAGCCGACACCCAGCCCGACGTCGAAGCCGGACCCCAAGCCCACCCCCACGCCTACGCCTACGCCTACGCCGACCCCGGACCCGAAGCCGACACCGACGCCGACGCCGGCCCCCAAGCCGACGCCGACCCCGACCCCGACCCCGACTCCGACGCCGACTCCGACCCCGACTCCGACCCCGACTCCGACCCCGACTCCGACGCCGACCCCCAGCCCCACCCCGACGCCGACCCCGTCTCCCACGCCGACCCCCAAGCCCTCGCCCACGGCCACCACGCCCCCGAGGGCCACCCCGTCGCCGAAGCCCACGCCCTCCGTGTCCTTGTCCGCCTCCGTGACCCCGTCCTCCACGCCGAGGGCGGCCCGGCCGACGCCCGGGGCGAACGGGTGAGCGGGACAGTACCTCGGCAGCGCGACGAGGCGGCGGAACACGCGGACGGCGCCGACGTCGGCGCCGACGCTCGGCAGCGCCACCTGCCGACGGCGGCCACAGCGGCCCTCGGCGTGGTGCTGCTGGCGGAAGTGGTGGCGCTGTGCGGCGGGTTGCTCAGCCTGTGGCCGATCCTCCTCGCCCTGGTCGCGCCCGGGACGGACCCGGCCTCCACGGCGCGGTGGTCGCCCCTGGGCCTGGGGGGATGGGCCCTCACCGCCGACGTCGCCATGCTCCTCGCGGTGATCCTGTGCAGCGCCCTCGGCAGCTTCGTCCACGCGGCCACCTCGTTCGCGACGTACGTCGGCAACCGGCGGCTGTACGCGAGCTGGCTGTGGTGGTACCTGCTCAGGGCGGGCATCGGCGTCGCGCTGGCCCTGCTGGTGTACCTGCTCCTGCGTGGAGGCCTGTTCGCGGGGAGCTCCGGCGCGGGGGCGACGAACCCGTACGGCTTCTCCGGCATCGCCGGGCTGTGCGGCCTGTTCTCCAAGCAGGCGACGGACAAGCTGCGCGAGATCTGCGACACGATCCTCAGCACCAAGGGTGACGGCGACCGCGATCGGCGGGACAAGCTGGCCGCCGCCGTGCAGAGCAGCGATCCGGACCCCGCCGGGCCGTGAACCGGGCCGGGACGAACCGGGCCAACCACCGGGAAACGCCCTCCGGCATGCGGCTCGCTCGCAGGTCAGGGGGCGTTGCGCGGGATCCGTCGCGCGGACGGTTCTCATCTCGCCCCCGCATTGCTACGGTGCCTCCGCCCTGACGCCCTATCAGATTCCGGAGGCCCGGCATGCGTGCATTCATCGCCGCCGCCAGCGGGCTCGTCCTCGCGGTACTCCTCGTCCTCGCCGTCACGGCGTTCGGGGCGCCCGAGGGCAAGACCTCACCCAGGCCCCTGCTCACCACCGCGCCCCCCGCGCCCGGAAAGTAGAGGAGGGCCCGGCCTTGCGACGCAGAGCGAGCCTCGTCCTGCTGGCCCTAGCCGTGTTCTGCGCAGCCCTCGCGCCGCTGCTGCGCTGGTACGCGTACCCCCGCCTCGCCAAGATCCCACCGAGCCAGTACCAGGAGATGGTCCTGGAGGCCAAGGACGCGACCCTCCTCGACTACACCGGCGGCATGCAGCCCAAGAAGGTCGACAAGGTCACGATCGTCCAGACCCTCAAGGGCAACGTGGAGGCGTCCAGGGAGATCGAGTCGAGCGCGGGCAAGGACGTCGTCGTCTGGGACACGCTGTCCTACATCATCGGCCCCGACGGCAAGATGGTCTCCCAGATACCCGAGCGCTACATCTTCGACGCCCACACCCAGGACCCGGTGCACGCCACCGGGGAGATGGTCGACGGGGACGCCGTCAAGCGCGAGGGCATCGAGTTCAAGTGGCCCTTCTTCACCGAGCCGCGCGACTACCTGTACTTCGACGCCCAGACCCGCACCTCCTCGCCGATCCACTACGTCGGACCGCGCACGTTCAAGGGCATGGACGTCTACTACTTCGAGCAGACGATCCCCTGGACCAAGGTCGCCATGCCGAAGAAGATGCCGATCGAGGGCATCGACCCCACGACGATCGAGGCGGCCACCGGAACCACACTCTGGTACACCGCCAAGGTGAGGTTCTGGGTCGACCCGGTGACCGGAGCGCCGGTCAACGCCGAGCAGGACATCCAGCAGGAGATGCGCGGCGGCATCGCGGCGGGCGGCCCCGACGGCAAGCTCACCGCCTTCGCCGGGCACGTGACGATGCGCGAGGACTACTCCGACTACACGGTCGACCTCGTCAAGTCCAACCGTACGAAGATCCTCGCGCTGCACACCTACGCACCGGTCGGCCTGACGGGCGGCGGGCTCGCGCTCCTCGGGCTGGCGCTGTGGCTGGAGGCCCGAGGCCGCCGGGCGCGGGAGCGGGAGGAAGTGGAAGAGGAAGAGGAAAGCGAAGGGGTCAGCGCCTGAGGCGGGCGTTGGTGTGCCGGGTGGGCTCGGCGGTGGCCGGGTCCTCCGGCCAGGGGTGCTTGGGGTAGCGGCCGCGCAGCTCGGCGCGGACGGCCCGGTAGCCGCCCTGCCAGAAGGAGGCGAGGTCGGCCGTGACGGCCGCGGGCCGCCCCGCGGGCGACAGCAGGTGCACCAGCACCGGCACACCGGCCACCTTCGGGGTCTCGGCCAGCCCGAACAGCTCCTGCAGCTTCACCGCGAGCACCGGCTGCCCGTGCTCGGCGGAGTAGTCGAGCCGGATCCGGGATCCGCTGGGCACCTCCAGCCGTTCCGGAGCCAACTCGTCCAGTCGGGCGGCCTCGCCGGTGGCCCACGGCAGCAGCCGGTTCAGGGCCTGCCCGGCGTCGATCCGCCCGAGGTCCGCGCGGCGGCGGGCCCGCGACAGCTCGGGCTCCAGCCAGTCGTCGGCCCGGGCCAGGAGCTCCTGGTCGTCGGCCACGTCGGGCCAGGGCGCGCCGAGCGTGCGGTGCAGGAAGCCCAGCCGGGCCCGCAGCGCCTGCGCGTCCGGGGACCAGCGCAGCAGGCCGAGGCCGTCGGTGCGGAGCCCGTCGAGGAGGGCGGCCCGTACGAGCGCCGGGTCCGGGGTGCGCAGGGGGCGTACGGAGAGCCCGATCGCCCCGAGCCGTTCGGCGGCGCGGGCGACCACGTCCCCGTCCTCCCAGCGCACCTCTTCGCCCTCGGTCCACAGGTGTGCGGCGGCGGCCCGGGCGGTGTCCTCGTCGATGACGGCGGCCAGCCGGATCCGGGCGGAGGCGGAGTGCGGGGGCCGGTCGGCGACGGCGACGGCCAACCAGGCCGCGCTGCGCAGCGGTGAGCCGTCACCGAGCTCGGCCCCGGTCCCGGAGGCCATGAGGAAGGCCCCCTGTCCCTTGGCCTTGGCGACCCGCTCGGGGAAGGCGAGCGCGGCGATCAGCCCTGCGGCGCCGTCGTCGGGCGCAGCACCGCTGCCGGGGCTCCGCCCCAGACCCCGCGCCTCAAACGCCGGCGAGGCTGGATTTTCGGGTCCTCCGGGATGTTGGGGGGGGGGGGGGACCCACAAGGGAGAGGGGGGGGGGGTGGGGGGGGGGGAAAACGAGAAGGGTCGG
>NZ_JBVJFB010000011.1:49178-174407 GCF_055588065.1 Streptomyces sp. NPDC046308 | reverse complement strand
CCCACCCAAAACTCAGAAGCGGCAAACCTTTACCCCCCACGGGTGTGGAAGCCGCGGGGGGCACCCCCAGCGGTAGCTGGGGAAGGGTCCGGGGGCGGAGCCCCCGAAGGGGTCCGGGGCGGAGCCCCGGTTTCGGGAAGGGGCGGGGTGGGGGAGGGCCCCGCAGGGCTTCGTTCCGCGGCGGCACGCTCCAGGCGCCCGGCCTCCGCCCGCCAGCGGGACCCGTACGGGTCCCCGCCCGCGCGGGCCCGCCGCCAGGCCGCGGCCAGGTCGTCCCCGTACTCGCGCGGCGGCTCCTCGCTCAGCAGCGCCACCAGCTCCGCCGCCCGACGGGCACCCACCGCGGCCGAGCCGTCCAGCAGGGCGCGGGCCAGCCGCGGGTGCAGCCCCAGCCGGGCCATCCGCAGCCCGCGCGCGGTCGGCCGCCCCGCCGGGGACACCGCGCCCACC
Organism: Streptomyces sp. NPDC046308; assembly: GCF_055588065.1. NCBI lineage: Bacteria > Bacillati > Actinomycetota > Actinomycetes > Kitasatosporales > Streptomycetaceae > Streptomyces > Streptomyces sp. NPDC046308. The sequence goes on along the minus strand of NZ_JBVJFB010000011.1, from coordinate 173,957 downwards.
GCGAGCAGCACCTCCCGCGCCGCGGCCATCGCGCCGGCCGGCGGCGGGTCCGGCAACGCCAGCCCGGCCGCGTCCGGGTCGCCCCAGCACGCCGCCTGCAGGGCGAACTGCGCCAGGTCGGCGATGCGTATCTCCGGTGACGGGAACGCGGGCAGCCGGCCGTCCTCCGCCTCGGCCCAGCAGCGGTACACCGCGCCCGGCGCCTCCCGTCCGGCCCGGCCCGCCCGCTGCCGGCCGGCCGCGCGGGACGCCCGTACGGTCGCCAGCGCGCCCAGCCCCCGGGCATGGTCCACGCGGGGCTCGCGGGCCAGCCCGGAGTCCACCACCACGCGCACGCCCGGCACGGTCAGGCTCGACTCCGCCACCGCGGTGGAAAGGATCACCCGGCGGTGGTCCGAGGCGGCCAGCGCCGCGTCCTGCACGGCCGCCGGGGCCCGGCCGTGGACCTGGAGCACCTCCGCGTCCACCCCGCCCAGCTGCCCGGCGACACGGGCGATCTCGCCCACGCCGGGCAGGAAGCACAGGACGTCGCCGGCGCGCTCGGACAGGGCCCGCCGCACCACCGAGGCCACGTGCGTCAGCTGCGCCGGATCCACCCGCATCCCGTGCGGGGGCCGCACCGGCCGGGCCGGCGGCGCCCAGACCGTCTCCACCGGGTACGAGATGCCCGCTGCCTCCACCACCGGCGCGCCGCCCAGCACCCGCGCCCAGGCGGCGGAGTCCGTGGTCGCCGAAGCCGCCACGAGCCGCAGCTCCGGCCGCAGGGTCTCCCGTACGTCCACGAGGAACGCGGCGACCGTGTCGGCGTCGAGGTGCCGCTCGTGGCACTCGTCCAGGACCACCACGTCGACCCCGGCCAGCTCCTGGTCGCGCTGGAGCCGCTGGAGGAGCACTCCGGTGGTCACCACCTCCACCACGGTCTCCGGGCCCGCCACCCGCTCCCCGCGCACCGTGAAGCCGACCGGACCGCCGACGGCCTCACCCAGCAGCCAGGCCATCCGCCGCGCCGCCGCACGGGCCGCGATCCGGCGCGGCTCGGCGACCACGACCCGGCGCCGCGGTCCACCGCCCACCAGGCCCGCCAGCACCAGCGGCACCAGCGTGGTCTTGCCGGTGCCGGGCGGGGCGCAGAGCACCGCGGCGCCGTGGCCGTCCAGCGCGGAGACGAGCGCGGGCACGGCCTCCCGTACGGGAAGGGCGTCGAGGGCGGCCTGGCGGATCAAGGGATCAGTCCCTCTCGCACACGAAGATCGCGGTGCCGGGGATCAGGTTGCCGCGCAGCGGGGACCAGCCGCCCCACTCCTGGCTGTTCCATTCGGGCCACTCGGGCTCGACCAGGTCGACGAGGCGGAAGCCGCCCGCGACCACGTCGCGCACCCGGTCGCCGAGGGTGCGGTGGTGCTCGACGTACACCGCGCGCCCCTGCTCGTCCTGCTCCACGTACGGGGTCCGGTCGAAGTAGGAGGCGGCGACGGACAGCCCCTCGGGGCCGGGCTCGTCGGGGAAGGCCCAGCGGATGGGGTGGGTGACGGAGAAGACCCAGCGGCCGCCGGGGCGCAGGACGCGGCGCACCTCGCGCATGACGTTGACGGGGTCGGCGACGAAGGGGACGGCCCCGTAGGCGGAGCAGGCCAGATCGAAGGAGCCGTCGCGGAAGGGCAGCCGCCCCGCGTCGGCCTCCACCAGGGGGACGTCGTCGCCGATGCGCAGGGCGTGCTGGAGCTGGCGGTGGGAGAGGTCGAGGGCCACCGGGCGGGCGCCCTGCGCGGCGAGCCAGCGCGAGCACTGGGCGGCACCGGCGCCGATCTCCAGGACGTCCTTGTCCTTGAGGGAGGCGGCGGGGCCGAGGAGGGCCGCCTCCGCCTCGTCCAGCCCCTCGGGACCCCATACGAAGCGGTCGTCCCCGAGGAAGGCGCCGTGCTCGCTCTGGTAGTCGTCGGCGTTGCGGTCCCACCAGCCCCGGCTCGCCCGGCTGCTCTCCGCTTCCCCCGCGTCACGCCGTGTGGCCTCGGCGTCTTCCACGGAGCCGGGACCGGCTTCGTACGCGTCTTCGGGGGCGTAGTCCTCTTGGTTCATGGGGCCCGTCGTCGTAGTCTGCGAATGTCTTCGGAAAGTGGCAGGAAGCGTCAGGAACGCTCTTCCGCCCATGAATTGTGCCGGTTGTGCGGTGATCCGCCCGGGGTGTGCGCCTTCGCGCATTGACCCTGTCCGGCCGCCCCCGTATGCTACAAGTTGCGCTGCGAGCCTGTGCTCCTCAGACCTAGCAGGCTGCGCTTGTATCTGTTGATGTCCCCTCGGTTTTCGAGGCCCCGCCGCTCTCGCGGAACGGGGGTCTCCTTGGCTGTCCGGCTTCGGCAGATGCCGATAAGGGCTCCCGGCGTAGCAGTACCTACGACTTTCTGTCCGTAACCGGAGCCCTTTCCCACATGACGAGCAGCACCGAGACCACCTCTACCACTCCGCAGGTAGCGGTCAACGACATCGGTAACGAGGAAGCCTTCCTCGCCGCGATCGACGAGACGATCAAGTACTTCAACGACGGCGACATCGTCGACGGCGTCATCGTGAAGGTCGACCGGGACGAGGTCCTGCTCGACATCGGTTACAAGACCGAAGGCGTGATCCCGAGCCGTGAGCTCTCGATCAAGCACGACGTCGACCCGAACGAGGTCGTCAAGGTCGGCGACGAGATCGAGGCCCTGGTTCTCCAGAAGGAGGACAAGGAAGGCCGTCTGATCCTGTCCAAGAAGCGCGCTCAGTACGAGCGTGCCTGGGGCACGATCGAGAAGATCAAGGAAGAAGACGGCATCGTCACCGGTACCGTCATCGAGGTCGTCAAGGGTGGTCTCATCCTCGACATCGGCCTCCGCGGCTTCCTGCCGGCCTCTCTCGTCGAGATGCGTCGTGTCCGCGACCTCCAGCCCTACGTGGGCAAGGAGCTCGAGGCGAAGATCATCGAGCTGGACAAGAACCGCAACAACGTGGTCCTGTCCCGCCGTGCCTGGCTGGAGCAGACCCAGTCCGAGGTTCGCCAGACGTTCCTCACCACCCTGCAGAAGGGTCAGGTCCGCTCCGGCGTCGTTTCCTCGATCGTCAACTTCGGTGCCTTCGTGGACCTGGGTGGCGTCGACGGTCTCGTCCACGTCTCCGAGCTGTCCTGGAAGCACATCGACCACCCGTCCGAGGTTGTCGAGGTCGGCCAGGAGGTCACCGTCGAGGTCCTCGACGTCGACATGGACCGCGAGCGCGTCTCCCTGTCGCTGAAGGCGACGCAGGAGGACCCGTGGCAGCAGTTCGCCCGGACCCACCAGATCGGCCAGGTCGTCCCGGGTAAGGTCACCAAGCTGGTTCCGTTCGGTGCGTTCGTCCGCGTGGACGAGGGCATCGAGGGTCTGGTCCACATCTCCGAGCTGGCCGAGCGCCACGTGGAGATCCCGGAGCAGGTCGTCCAGGTCAACGACGAGATCTTCGTCAAGGTCATCGACATCGACCTCGAGCGTCGCCGGATCTCGCTGTCCCTGAAGCAGGCCAACGAGTCCTTCGGTGCCGACCCGGCGTCGGTCGAGTTCGACCCGACCCTGTACGGCATGGCCGCGTCTTACGACGACCAGGGCAACTACATCTACCCCGAGGGCTTCGACCCCGAGACCAACGACTGGCTCGAGGGCTACGAGAAGCAGCGCGAGGCCTGGGAGACCCAGTACGCCGAGGCGCAGCAGCGCTTCGAGCAGCACCAGGCCCAGGTCATCAAGAGCCGCGAGGCCGACGAGGCCGCTGCCGCCGAGGGCGCTGCCGCCCCGGCCGCCGGTGGCAACGCCGGTGCGGGCATCTCGGGTGGTTCGTACTCCTCGGAGTCCGACGAGACCTCCGGCGCCCTGGCGTCGGACGAGGCCCTGGCCGCGCTCCGCGAGAAGCTGGCCGGCGGCCAGAGCTGATCGCAGCGCGCATCACACTCCGGTGTGAGCAGAGCTGAGTCGAGTTGAACGGTGAGGCCCGTCCCCTTCGGGGGGCGGGCCTCACCGCGTTTCCCCCTCGACCGCCGTCGATCCCGCCTTCGATCCCGTCGTCGATCCGCCGCTGAACCGTTCGTTGATCCGTTGCGTTCCTGTGAATGCGGCCAACTGGGGAATGGTGGCGCCGCCTTGGACGTTCTTGGCAGAGAACGCGGCGAGGAGGAGTGGTGGCAGTGCTTGATCCACAGGGTTTGTACGAATGGGATGCCAAGGGCCTGGCGGTGGCCGACCTGGCGGTCGCCCAGGACTCGGCCGGGCTGGTCATGCTGTACCACTTCGAGGGGTACATCGACGCCGGTGAGGCCGGTGAGCAGATCGTCGAGCGGCTGCTGGACACGCTGCCCCACCAGGTGGTCGCCCGCTTCGACGCGGACCGGCTGGTGGACTACCGGGCACGCCGTCCGCTGCTGACCTTCCAGCGCGACCACTGGACGGAGTTCGAGGAGCCCCGGCTGGAGGTCCGGCTGGTCCAGGACGCCACGGGTGCGCCCTTCCTGCTGCTGTCCGGCCCGGAGCCGGACGTGGAGTGGGAGCGCTTCGCCGTCGCCGTCCGGCAGATCGTCGAGCGCCTCGGGGTGCGGCTCTCGGTCAACTTCCACGGCATTCCCATGGGCGTGCCGCACACCCGTCCCGTGGGCATCACCCCGCACGGCAACCGGACCGACCTCATGCCCGGGCACCGCAGCCCCTTCGACGAGGCCCAGGTGCCGGGCAGCGCGGAGTCCCTGGTGGAGTTCCGCCTGGCCCAGGCCGGGCACGACGTGCTCGGTGTCGCCGCGCACGTACCGCACTACGTCGCGCGCTCCCCGTACCCGGACGCCGCGCTGACGGTGCTGGAGGCCATCACGGCGGCCACCGGGCTGGTCCTGCCGGCCGTGGCGCACGCCCTGCGGACCGAGGCGCACCGCACGCAGACGGAGATCGACCGGCAGATCCGGGAGGGCGACGAGGAGCTCGTCGCCCTGGTACAGGGGCTGGAGCACCAGTTCGACGCGGCCGCCGGAGCCGAGACCCGGGGCAACATGATCGCCGAGCCCACGGAGATTCCGTCGGCGGACGAGATCGGGCGCGAGTTCGAGCGGTTCCTGGCGGAGCGCGAGGGCGAGAACTGACGCCGCCGGGTTGTGGCGGCGCCTGGGGCAGGGCCCGGGTGACGTCGAGGGCCTACGAGGACCGGCCGGACAGGGCCTAGGCTGCGGGCATGCTGAAAGTAGGACTGACGGGCGGAATCGGTGCCGGCAAGAGCGAGGTCTCGCGGCTGCTGGCGGGATACGGGGCGGTCGTCGTCGACGCCGACCGGATCGCGCGCGAGGTGGTGGAGCCAGGGACGCCGGGGCTGGCCGCCGTCGTGGCGGCCTTCGGGGAGTCGGTGCTGACCGCCGAGGGGGCGCTGGACCGGCCGAAGCTCGGAGCCATCGTGTTCGCGGACCCGGCGAAGCTCCAGACGCTCAACGCGATCGTGCACCCGCTGGTCGGGGCCCGGTCGGCCGAGCTGGAGGCCGCCGCGGGGGCGGACGCGATCGTGGTCCACGACGTACCGCTGCTCGCGGAGAACGGCCTGGCGCCGCTCTACGACCTGGTGGTCGTGGTGGACGCGGCGCCGCAGACGCAGCTGGCGCGGCTGACCGCCCTGCGCGGGATGGCCGAGGAGGAGGCACGGGCCCGGATGGCCGCGCAGGCCACCCGGGAGCAGCGGCTCTCGGTGGCGACCCTCGTGATCGACAACGACGGGCCGCTGGAGGCGCTCGAGCCGCAGGTGCGCAAGGTGTGGGACGAGCTCACGGCGCGGGCGGCGGCCGGGACCCCCTGACGTCCCGGGCGCCTTGTCGTGTGTCCTGTCGTCAGTCCTGCCGCCTGTCCTGTCGTGTGCATGGAATACCGGCCGTAGTGGGGGCGTTGAAGGCGCCCGTAGAGGGAAGGATCCAGACCGTGTCCGAGACCACGCGCCCCACGCCGTCCAGCCCGGAAACCCACGTCATCGACTTCCGGGCCGCGGAGCAGCTGCTGGCCGCGCGCGACCCGCGCGGCGCGGTCAAGCTGCTCGACTCGGTCATAGCCGCCCACCCGGAGAACACGGCGGCCCGCCTGCTGCGGGCCCGTGCCTTCTTCGCTGCCGCCCAACTACGCCCGGCCGAGCTGGAGTTCGAGCTGGTGCTGGAGCGGGAGCCGGACAACGCCTTCGCCCACTTCGCGCTGGCCCGTACCCATGAGCGCGCGGGCCGGCCCGAGCAGGCGCGCAAGCACTTCCGCCTGGCCGCCGCCCTCGACCCGCAGCCGGAGTACCTGGCGGCGGCCCGTTTCGAGGACCAGGCCTGATCCGGCTGCCCACGGGTGACCGCCGGCTGCCGGTTCAGCGGCCGCGGGGCGGTTCGTACGGCGGGATGTCCCGGCCGGGCTGGTAGTGCGGCCCCTGCCGGATGTGGCGCACGATCATGACAAGGTCCACGGTCACGACGACCGCCAGGACCCCACAGGCGGCCGCCCATCCGGGACGGCCCGCCAGCGAGAAGCCGACCGTCCCGGCGGCAGCCCAGATCAGCCCCCAGACACCCAGCCAGAACCGCAGCCGCAGCGGACTGCGCGCGGTCACCGGCTCATTTCCGGAACGCATGGTCATCGCCTCTCCTGTCCATGGTCCCACTCCGGTGCTCCTTTGCTCCGGCGGCCGGGGGGCGGCCCGACTCCCGGCTACGGGTTGAGCTTGTTCACGGCCGTCGTGGTCGTCCTCTTGAACGCGGCGACCGGGGCGTGGGACAGGTCGCCCATCTCGCTCCACTTCACGACGGTCACGGTGGAGCCGTCGCGCCCGATCCCGAAGAGGTGCACGCCGGGCTCGGAGTCGGGGATCGAGGCATGGACTCCGTAGACGTGTGCGCCCTCCTCGACGGTGAGCTTCCCGTAGTCGTCCCAGGAGGCGGTGCCGCCCGGGGTCGTCCGCAGCCAGTCGGCGGCGCAGGCCGCGATCTTGCGCTCCAGCGTGCCGACGAGCTCGGCCGCCGCGGAGGGCGAGGCGGACCGTACGGAGACCTGCACGGCGCCGGTGTCGAACTCCGTGCCGAAGGCGCGGTGCCAGCTGCCCGCCGCCGGAAGGACGCCGTCCAGGCAGAACGGCGCGAACTCGGGCAGCCCCTTGGTGATCTTGCCCGGATACCAGGCCGAGCCGGGGTGCGGCGGCAGGTCGGTGCCGGCCAGGAAGCCGGGCGGGACGGGCGTCGCGGTCGCGGCCGTGGCGGAGGTCGAAGCGGTCAGGACCAGTGCGGCGGCCGCCGCGACGAGCGTGGTGGCGAGCGTGGCGACGGTGTCGGTGCGTTGGAACATGAACGGTCTCCCCGTGAGTGGTTCGGTGTGCCTGACGAGCCTGTTCCCCGGGCCGCCCCGCCGGCCACGGTTTGGGGCGAATCCGGGACGCTGGAACGGCCGTACGGGCCGTCACCTGGGGGAACACCTCAGGCATGGAACGCAGTCACGGGACGTCGGACGGGGGAACGCGGTGAGCGAGGCCGGGAATTTCGCGCGGCTGATGCGGGAGCTGAAGGAGCGTGGCGGGCTGAGCTACGGCGCCCTGGCGCGCCGCCTGCACACGAGCACGTCGACCTTGCACCGCTATTGCAACGGGGATGCGCTGCCTGCGGAGTTCGCGGTGGTGGACCGCTTCGCACGGGCCTGCGGGGCGTCGCCGGGGGAGGCGGTGGACCTGCACCGGGCGTGGCTGCTGGCCGATGCGCGGCGGCGGGCGGGCGCGCCAACGGAGCCGGAGCCGGAGCCGGAACGGGAGCCGGAGCCGGAGCGGGAGCCGGGCTTCGGCTCGGATGCGGGGGAGGAGCTCGCCGTCGTCGTGGGGGAGCCGGCCGTCGTCGCGGAGCCGGCGGGCGGCCGGCCCTGGTACCGGCGGCGGGCGGCCGTGGTCGCCGCCGCAGGGATGGCGGCCAGCGCGGTCGCCGTGGCTCTGCTGGCGGCGGCCGGCCCCGATCCCCGTGCGCCACGGTCCGGGGGGTGGACGGGTGGGGCGACGGGCTCCGGGCCGGGCACGACGGCGCCCGCGGCGTCCGCGGGGACCTCCGGAACGGCCTCCGCCCCGGCATCGGCACCCGAGGCCGCGACCGCACCGGAAAGCCCGCCGCCGGCCGGTGGTCCGGGGCCGGCGTCGGCCGCGCCCTCCACCCCGCCACGGGCGGCCCCGTCCCCGTCCCCGGCCTCGGCGGCACCCCTGAGGGCGGCGGTGCGGTCGCACGTGTGGACCGCGGGCTGCGACCACGCCTACCTGTCCGAGCGGGGTCCGGGGTCGGTGCCCCCGCCGCCCGTGGAGGCGGACGCGCCCGCCTGGGCGTCCAACCTGCGCGCCGTGCACGCCGGGACGCAGATCGTGGAGGTCACCCTGCACGGGACGGGCCCGGGAGCCGTGGTCCTGGAGGACCTCGAGGTCCGCGTGGCGGGCCGCCGCACCCCGCCCGCCTGGAACGTCTACCAGATGTCGCAGGGTTGCGGCGGGGCGCTCACCCCGGCCGTCTTCGCCGTCAACCTGGACGCGCCGCGCCCCCTGGCCCGCCCGGTCGCCGGGAACGACGCCGGGAGCACCCTGCCCGCCCCGGCCTTCCCGATGCGCGTCTCGGCGGCCGAACCGGTCGTCCTGCGGGTGGAGGCGGTCACCACGGGCTGCGACTGCGACTGGTTCCTCGACCTCCGGTGGTCCGGGCCGTCCGGCTCGGGCACCCTGCGCATCGACGACGGCGGACGGCCGCTGCGCACGAGCGCCGCGCCCGGCCGGCCGGTGTACGGATACGCGCCGGAGCAGGGCCGCTGGGGGCGCTGATCCGCAGGTCAGCGGCGTTGTCGGTGGCCGCGCCTAGACTCGTCGGCAGGGGATGTCAGCAGATCCGCAAGCAGATCGACGGGAAGCCGGGGGAGGGGGACAAGTGACACCGCAGTGGGAGCCGCAGCCGCAGACCGGGCCGCACTCGCAGTCGCGGTCGCAGTCGCAGCCGCAGTCGGGGTCGCAGTCGCAGTCGGGGTCGCAGCCGCGGGCAGCCGCGCTGCTGCGCCACGCCGCCGTCTTCCTGCCCGCCGCCGTCCCCCGCGAGGGGCGGGTCGCCTTCTGGGCCCCCGGCGGGGACGCCCTGCCCGAGGTGGGCACGTCGGCGCCGCTCACCGTCGTACGTCCGCACGGCGACGGGGTCCGCAGCCGCACCGTGCCCGCCGTGACCTTCTCCGTCGCCTCCGCCCTGCCCCTGCTCGCGGGGGCGCCCCGCAGCCCCGCCGCGCACCCCGCCACCCGCGCCTGGGGGACCGCCGCCACGCAGGCCCTCACCCTGGCCGCCCGAGGCAGGCTGCTCCCCGGGCTCACCCCCGAGGGCGTGGACGCCTGGCGCGCCGGGCCGCTCGACGCCGCCGACATCGACCACCTGCGGGCGGTCGCCGCGGCCCTTCCGCACGAGGGGTATGCGACGCCCCTGACCGGCCGCCGTCCGCTCCAGCTGCCCGAACCGGAGGCGCTGGTCCGCGCGTTCCTCGACGCCGTCGCCGACAGCCTGCCCCGCACCCCGGCCGCGGCCGTGGCCGCCGGACGGCCGTTCGCCGCGCGGGAGGCGCAGCGGGTGCCCGGGATACAGGACTGGGCCGCGCAGGTCGCGGCCGGGGCCGACGCGGGCGTCGGGATCTCGCTGCGGCTCGACCTGTCCTCCTTCCGCCTCTTCGACGAAGCCGAGGGCGAGGACGTCCGGCGAGCCGGGGCCGCCGTCGTCCAGGTGCACAGCCTCGCCGATCCGACCCTGATCACCGACGCGGCGCAGCTGTGGGCGGGCACGGCGGCCGCCGGCTTCGGACCCCGCGCCCGGATCGACGCCGTGCTCGCGCTGCGCCGGGCCGCCCGCGTCTGGCCGCCCCTGCTGCGGCTGCTGGACCAGCCCGTGCCCGATGCCCTCGCCCTGTCCGACCCGGAGCTGGAGGACCTGCTCGGGGTGGCCGCGAGCCGCCTGGCCGCCGCCGGGGTCCTGGTCCACTGGCCGCGCGAGCTGGCCCGTACGCTGTCCGCGACCGCCGTCGTACGGTCCACCGCGCCCGGTTCCGCGACCGACGGCACCGCCTTCTTCGACGCCGAGCACCTCTTCGCCTTCTCCTGGGAGCTGGCGCTGGGCGGGGACCGGCTCACGCCGGGCGAGATGGACGCGCTGGCGCAGGCCCACCGGCCCGTCGTGCGGCTGCGGGACCAGTGGGTGCGCGTCGATCCGGAGCTGGTGCGCAAGGCGCGCAAGCGGGAGCTGGGCGTGCTGGACCCGGTGGACGCGCTGGCCGTCGCCCTGTCGGGGACGGCCGAGGTCGACGGCGAGCCGGTCGAGGCGGTGCCGGTGGGGGCCCTGGCCGCCCTGCGGGAGCGGCTGACGGGGGAGCTGGCCCCGCTCCCGCAGCCCGCCGCGCTCAAGGCCACCCTGCGCGACTACCAGGCCCGCGGCCTGGCCTGGCTGGACCTGATGACCTCCCTCGGTCTCGGCGGCTGCCTCGCCGACGACATGGGCCTGGGCAAGACCGTCACCCTGATCGCCCTGCACCTGCACCGGGACCGGCCCGAGCCGACGCTCGTGGTGTGTCCCGCGTCCCTCCTGGGCAACTGGCAGCGGGAGATCGAGAAGTTCGCCCCCGGCACGCCCGTGCGCCGCTTCCACGGCGGCGGCCGCAGCATCGAGGACCTGACGTCCTGCGAGGGCGGGTTCGTGCTCACCACGTACGGCACCCTGCGCGCGAGCACCGCCCTGTTGGCGGAGCAGAGCTGGGGCATGGTCGTCGCCGACGAGGCGCAGCACGTCAAGAACCCGCATTCGGCGACCGCCAAGGCGCTGCGCACGGTACCGGCGCCGGCCCGCGTGGCGCTGACCGGCACCCCGGTGGAGAACAACCTCTCCGAGCTGTGGGCGCTGCTCGACTGGACCACGCCGGGTCTGCTGGGGCCGCTCACCGCCTTCCGGGCCCGCCACGCCCGCCCGGTGGAGCACCAGACGGAGGAGGACGGCGGCAACGAGGCGGCGGTCGCCCGACTGTCCGCGCTCGTACGGCCGTTCCTGCTGCGGCGCAAGAAGTCCGACCCGGGCATCGCGCCCGAACTCCCGCCGAAGACGGAGACCGACCACCCCGTCTCGCTCACCCGGGAGCAGGCCTCGCTGTACCAGGCCGCGGTGGACGAGGCGATGGCCGTGATCGAGTCGAGCGAGGGCATGGAACGACGCGGCATGATCATGAAGCTGCTGGCCTCGCTGAAGCAGATCTGCAACCACCCGGCGCAGTACCTCAAGGAGGAGCAGCCGAGGATCGGGCACCGCTCGGGGAAGCTCGCCCTGCTGGACGAGCTGCTGGACACGATCCTTGCGGAGGGCGGCTCGGTCCTCGTCTTCACGCAGTACGTGACGATGGCCCGCCTGATCGAACGGCACCTGTCGGCCCGGGGGATCTCCCACCAACTGCTGCACGGGGGGACGCCGGTGCCGCGCCGGGAGGAGCTCGTCGACCGTTTCCAGGCGGGCGAGGTCCCCGTGTTCCTGCTGTCCCTGAAGGCGGCGGGCACGGGCCTGAACCTCACCCGGGCCGGCCACGTCATCCACTTCGACCGCTGGTGGAACCCGGCCGTGGAGGAACAGGCCACCGACCGCGCCTACCGCATCGGCCAGACCCAGCCCGTCCAGGTCCACCGGATCATCGCCGAGGGCACCGTCGAGGACCGCATCGCCGAGATGCTGGAGGCGAAGCGGGCCCTGGCCGATGCCGTCCTCGGCTCGGGCGAGGCGGCCCTGACCGAGCTGACCGACCGCGAACTGGCCGACCTCGTCTCCCTGCGGAGGCCCGCATGATCACCGCGCGGGACGACCGCCGCCGCACCTTCGAGACCGTGCCCGCCGGGGCGGCGGCCGTGAGCTGGTGGGGCCGGGCCTGGGTGACGGCGCTGGAGGAGGTCTCCCACGATGCGGCGCGGCTGGCCCGGGGCCGTGCGTACGCCGAGGAGGGACACGTCGACGCGGTGACCGTCACGCCCGGCCGGATCGTGGCGTACGTCCGCGGCAGCCGGGCCCGCCCGTACCGCACCGAGCTGACCCTGCCCGTCTTCGCGGAACCGGAGTGGCACGAGCTCCTGGAGGAGGTCGCGGCCGACCCCGGCGCGCTCGCCGCCCTGCTGGAGCGGGAGGTTCCGCAGTCGCTGGCGCAGAGCGTCCTGCCCGGCGCGGGCGAGCTCGTCCCGCACTGCTCCTGCCCGGACTTCGGGCGTCCGCCGTGCAAGCACGCGGCGGCCCTCTGCTACCGGGCGGCCCGTCTCCTCGACGAGGACCCCTTCGTCCTGCTGCTCCTGCGCGGCCGGGGCGAGCGGGAGCTCCTCGACGAGCTCACCCGCCGCAACGCCGCTCACGCCGCACGCGAACAGCCCGACGCGGCGCCGGACTTCCCGGGCGTGCCGGCCCGCGCGGCGCTCGCCCGCACCGGCCTGCCGCTGCTGCCCGCGCCGCTCCCGGCGCCCGCCGCCGCGGGCCTCCCGCCCGCGTACCCGGCCGATCCCGCGGCCCCGGACCCGCTGGCCCTGGACCAGCTCGCCTGCGACGCGGCGGCCCGCGCCCTGGCCCTCCTCACCACCGGCGAGGACCCGATCGCGGGGCTCGACCTCTGGCAGGACGCGGTCCGGCTCGCCTCCGCGCACCCCACGGCGGGCCTGACGGGCACGGCCCGCACCCTCTACCGGGACCTGGCCCGCGCCACCGGCCGTACGCCCACCGAGCTCGCCAGGGCCGCCGCCGCGTGGCGTCAGGGCGGCCGCCCGGCACTGGCCGCCCTGGAGGAGCCCTGGGACCCGCCGGCGGGCCCCTTCGACCGGGCCCGGCCGGCCCTGCTCGCCGCGGGCCAGGGTTCCTTCCGCCCGGACCGCAACCGCCTGACGATCCGCACCCGCCAGCTCCGCCTCGGCCGCGACGGCCTCTGGTACTGCTACGAGGACCGCCTGGGCGACAACGACTGGTGGCCCCGGGGCCGTCCCTCCGCGGACCCGGTCACCGCTCTGCTGGGCTGAGCCCGGCGGCCCAGCGCGTCAACGTGGTGAAGTCGCGCTCCCGCAGACCGTGGCGGGGACGGATGCGCAGGAGGAGGGCGGGGGCCGGGTGGTGGGCGGCGACCCAGGCGCGGTCGCGGGGGTTGATCATGTCGTCGACCCATGCGAAGGGCCGGCCGGCTGCCCATGCGACGAGATGCCGGGTCTTCCAGGAGAGCCCGTCGGGGTCCTCGACGAAGAGTTCCGGCCAGTCGATGACGGACAGGTCGCCGGGGAGCCCGATGTGCGGGGCGATCAGTGTGTTGGCCTGGTGCGTCCATGCGGTGGCCCAGGCGAGTTCGAAGGGCAGGGCCGACAGCCGGGCCCCGTGGGAGGGGTGGAGGCGGACCCGCGCACCGCGCCGGGCGCTGCGCGAATCCGGGTCGCGGTAGGAGAGCCAGACGTCCGGCCGCATCCGGTGGCTCCGGTAGCCGCGCAGTCCGGCGAGGGGCGAACGGAAGGGGTTGAGCGGTCCGTCCACGTCGAGGAGGAGCAGCGGGCGATCAGTCATGAAGTAGGCATTACCCAGTACACGATGGAGTGAAATGCCTACCGGCTCTATAACCCGTATGGGTTTACCGCGTTATCTCCGGTGCGGGTGCAGCACCCGCTGAATCCTCCGGAAGGCAGGGAAACTCATGCGTCACAGTCGTCGGAATGGCCTGATCGCGGCGGTGGTTGCGGGAGGTGGACTGGCGGTCGCGGGCGTGAGCGGCTTCGCCTACGCCGATGCGGACGCGGGCGGCCGGGCCGAAGGCTCGCCCGGGCTGTTGTCCGGGAATCTGGTGCAGCTGCCCGTGCACGTCCCGGTGAACGTGTGCGGGAACACCGTGAGCGTGGTCGGCGTACTCAACTCGGCTGCCGGCAACCGCTGTGCCAACGAGACACCGGGAGGCGGTGGCGGGCATCCCGGGCAGGGGACCTCGTCACATCCGTCGAAACCGGGAGCGGGAAACGGGGGAGGTGCCGGGGCCGGGGCCGTGGCGGAAGGGCGCGGAAAGGATTCACCCGGAGTGCTGTCCGGCAACGGCCTGCAGCTTCCCGTGGAGCTCCCGCTGAACCTCAGCGGCAATTCCGTGAGCGTCGTCGGCGTCGGCAACTCCTCGCACGGCAACACCTCCGTCAACGGCGAGGAACCCACCGGCGGCAAGCCCGCCCAGCCTCCGGTCGTCGAACCGCCCGTCACCGAACGGCCGGTCACCCCGCCCGCCCCGCCCGCCCCGCCGCGGCACACCGAGGCCCTCGCCCACACCGGAGCCGACGGCCTCGGATACCTGCTGCCCGGCAGCGGAGCCCTCCTGCTCGGCGGTGTCCTCCTCTACCGCCGCTTCCGCCTCAACTAGGCGGGGAACGCCACCCGTCGAGGATGGCGTCGATCCGCGCGGCCAGCCGGGCGCGGGCCGCGAACCGGGGGACGCCCGCCATCAGCAGGGCGTCGTACTCGGTGTCGGTGTGCCGCACCGCCGCCCGTACCGCGACCGAGACGGCCGACTCGTCGAGGGCCCGGCCGGCCGCGGTGCGGCCCACCCGGCCGCTGCCGCGCACCGAGGCGTGCTGGGCGATCGCCACGGCCCGGTCGGCCGGACACCCGGGGAACAGCCGCACTATCTCGGCGGCAAAGGCCGCCGTGAACCGGGTGTCCTCGGCCGCGCGCCGCAGCCGGTCGCGCTCCCGCCGGCGCGCCCGTGCCTCGGAGTCCGCGAGACAGTCGCGCTCCGCCCGCGCCAGGGCGGCGTCCTCCACGAGGAGCCCCAGGCGCTCGTACCGGCGGCGGCGCCTGTGGAAGCGGACGACGACGGCCGAGAGCGAACTGGCCTCGCGGGAACGGCGGGTGAGCGCGGCGTCCCCGCGCGGCAGGTAGACCAGGTGCCCCAGATCGGCGCAGTCCAGACAGCGCGGCACGCCCGCCTCGCGCACGAGGTGCCGGAGCGGGCCCCGCCGGCACTCGGCGCAGTGGATCTGCTTCAGAGACTCGAAAACCACCAGGCTCATACAGGGGTGATACCGCCGTAGGGGCCTCATATCACCTGGTGGCAAGGGGCGGTTGATGTTTCACCAACTCTTCCTGGATACCGGGACGCCTTCTACGGTGGGGCCGTGGGCCGGAGGCCGGTCCGCGGAGGAGGGCTCATGGGTGGACGGCAGGCGACGACGGCGCGGGCGGGCAGGGCATGTGGTGCCGCGGCCCCGTCGGGCCGGAAGATCGTCATCCCACCCGGCGGCTGCACCGGCTGGCACTTCCACCGGGTCCGGCTGGACGCCGTGGTGCTCGCCGGAACCCTGACCCGGGTCCTGCACGACCGCACCGTCGTGGTCCACCGGACCGGGACCACCTTCGTGGAACCCGCGGGCATCGGACACATCCACCTGGGCCACAACCTGGGCACCGAACCGGTCGTGCTCCACGTGACCCCCGCACTTCCCGAGGGAACGCCCTTCGCGATACCCACACCGGCCCCGGCCGGCGCCAACCCGGCGGCCTGCCGCTCACACAAGCCGTCGTATTTCTCCACGGACCCGGTAGAAGCCACCTGAGGCCGCGTGCAGCCCCTCGACCACGTACCGGGCGCCCGGCTCCCGTATCCCGCGCGGGAACTGCACGTTCCACGAAGGCTCGAAGCCGTCCGACACCACCTGCACCCGCATCCGGCCGCCCTGCCGGACGCACTCCACCACCACACCGCCGGCCGGCTCCGAGGCCACCACGGCCATGGAGACCGTCGCCACCGCCGAGGCCGAAGCGGCCGGGGTGAACACCGGCAGGGCCGCCGCCGACTTCACGTCCACCGCAGTCGGCACCGAGCCCTGCTGGGCCGCCGCGATCGCCTGCCCGCTCGCATCCACGCAGACCAGCGAACCGTCCGTGGTGACCAGGTACAGCCGCTCGTCCAGGTACTGCATGGACAGCGCGGACCCGCTGCCCGTACCCAGCTTCCACAGCCGCTGCCCGTCGGCGTCGAAGCAGTACACCGAGGAGGAGAGGTCGCCGGCGAAGACGTGCCGTCCGTCCGGCGAGGTCGCGCACGAGTACACCGCCGCGTCGCACCGGTAGGTCGCCTCCACCGCGCCCGTCGCCTTCGACAGCCGCTGCACGGTGTTCCGCCCGGTGCCCGCGTACACCGCGTGGTCCTCCTGCCAGCCGAACAGCACCGAGCCGTTGGTCGCGGTGTGCCACAGCTCCCGGCCGCCGTCCGGCGCGTACGCCGTCACCCCCTTGCTGTGGCCGTGGTAGACGGCGTCCGCGTCCGCCCGGACCATCCATGCGTTGGAGCCGGCCGAGCGCCTCGACCACTGGAACTCGTCCTCGTGGTCGATGACCGTCAGCCCGCCGCGTCGGTCCGAGACGTTCAGGACGCCCTCGCGGATGTCGAGCCAGAAGATGTCCACGTCCTCCGCGATGTCGTAGGCACCGAAGGGAACCTTCGACGACAGGTCGTACACCGTGCCGTCGTCACAGCCCGCGTATATCCAGAACTCGTCCGCCACCAGGCACTTCACGCCGTCCGGCAGCGCATACCGG
Organism: Streptomyces sp. NPDC046308; assembly: GCF_055588065.1. Lineage (NCBI taxonomy): Bacteria > Bacillati > Actinomycetota > Actinomycetes > Kitasatosporales > Streptomycetaceae > Streptomyces > Streptomyces sp. NPDC046308. The sequence goes on along the minus strand of NZ_JBVJFB010000011.1, from coordinate 157,372 downwards.
GCCAGCACCTCACCGCCGTGGCTCAGCGTGTAGACGTCGCCGGCCTGGTTGCCGACCCAGCAGCGGTCCTCGTCCACGTGGATCCCGAAAGCGGAGGAGCCGGTGCGGAAACGCCACAGCACCGGGGCCACCGCCCGCGCCGTCGACGGCGCCGACGTCACCTGGCGGCGAGTCACCGAGCGGGCGGCGCGCTGCCCCCGCACCGCCGGGGCGTACCCCTTGCGGACCTTCTCGCCGATCTTCTTCGCGGCGGCCGCCCGGGCCTTCTCGGCGGTAGGGAAGGAGGAGCTCTGCAGCTGGCCGTCCGCGCCGATGCGTCCGTACCGCACGGAGACGGCCGTGCCGTCGACGGTCACCTCGTAGAACTTGTGCGCCCCGCCGCCGTCCTGCGACAGCTCCAGATACGTCGTCTCCCGAGCCATGACAAACCCCTCCCCGAAGGCCGGGCCGCCGGCTCCGTTTCCGCCGGTGATCCCTCGTGAAAAACGCTAAGTCCCACCACTGACAATGGGCCGGTGAAGTGGGAAGCGATCACATGGCAGCGGATGGCCGAGCGGCTCGCCGGTCACCTCGACGACCCCGAGAACCGGCCCGAGCAGGGCAGTTGGCAGCGGGTCGGCATTGACGGAGCGCCGGCCGCCGGAACCGGCGTGCTCGCGGAGGAGCTCGCGGAGGCGTTGCGCGGGCGCGGGCGGGCGGTGCTGGTGGTGGCGACGGAGGGGTTCCTGCGGCCCGCCTCCCTCCGCTTTGAGTTCGGGCGGCAGGACGTGGACGCGTACCTCGGCGGCTGGTACGACACGGCCGCGCTCTGGCGTGAGGTGTTCGGCCCGACCGATCCCGGCGGGACCGGGCGGGTGCTGCCGGACCTGTGGGACCCGGTGACCGACCGGGCGACGCGCAGCCCGTACGCCGAACTCCCGGCCGGAGGGGTGCTGCTGGTGCACGGCCCGCTGCTGCTCGGGCAGTGGTTCCCCTTCGACCTGAGCGTCCACATCCGGCTGTCGCCGGGGGCGATGGGCCGTCGGACGGAGGAGGCGCAGCGGTGGACGGTGGCGGCGTTCGCGCGGTACGAGGCGGAGGTGGACCCGGCGGCTGGGGCGGACGTGGTGGTCCGGGCCGACGATTCCCGGCATCCGGCGTGGACGGGGGTCCGGAGGCGGTAACGCGGGCGCGGGCCCGGCGCCGTAGCCGGGGGGGGCTGCCCCCGAACCCCCGCGCCTCAAACGCCGGCGGGGCTGGAATGGCCGGAGGCGCTGGATGGTGCGGCGTGGGCTGGAGGGGGTTGGTGCGGCCGGAGTTGTCGGTGCGGCTGAAGGATCGGGGCTCCGCCCCGGACCCCGCGCCTCAAACGCCGGCGGGGCTGGAACGGCCGGAGGCGCTGGATGGTGCGGGGTGGGCTGGAGGATCGGGGCTCCGGACCCCCGCGCCTCAAACGTCGGCGGGGCCGGCGTTTGCCAGCGGGCTAGGGGCGGCCGCCTGGGCGGGTTATCGCGAGGGCGGCGGTGCGGCAGCCGGCGCGGGTGGCCTCCGTGGGGTCCGCGCCCTGGAGGCGGGCTGCGAGGAAGCCGCCGGTGAAGGCGTCTCCGGCGCCGGTGGAGTCCACCGCTTCGGCCGGCTCGGCGGCGACCTCGGCGGTGATCCGGCCGCGCTCGGCGACCAGCGCGCCGGCCGAGCCCAACGTCACCACCACCAGCGGTGTCCGCCGGCTGAGTTCCACCGCCGCGCGGGCCACCCCGGCCGGCTCCGGCAGCCCGGCCAGCAGCCGGGCCTCGTCCTCGTTGGGCAGCAGGATCTCCGCCCCCGCCACCGCGTCCAGGAAGCGCCGCGGGCCCAGGGCGGCCAGGAACCCGGCCGAGGCGGGGTCCACGCTCACCGGCACCCCCCGGGTCCGTGCCGCCCGCAGCGCGACCAGGGCGAGCTCCCGGCTGCTGTCGGCGAAGAACAGGTAGCCGGACAGGTGGAGGTGGGCCGCCCCGTCCAGCAGCGACGGGGCCCAGTCGGCGGGACACAGCCGCAGCGAGGCCCCGCTGTCGGTCAGGAAGGTGCGTTCCGCGTCCTTGCCCACCAGCGCGACCACCGTCCCGGTCGGCTCCTCCGGGTCGATGACCAGCCGGGGCCGCACCCCCGCGTCCACCAGTGCACGTTCGTGCCACCGCGCCGACTCGCCGCCCACCCGCGCGAGGAGGCGTACCTCCGCGGTCCCCGTACGGGCCGCCCAGCAGGCGGCGTTGGCGCCGGCACCGCCCGGCAGGGTGCGGATGCGGGCGGCCGTGTCCGTGGCCGGGGCGAGCGGCTCCGGATGTATCGCCACCACGTCCGTCACCACGTCGCCGACGACGACCAGCGCTCCCGGCGCGGTCATCCCCGCGCCGCCCAGGCTCCCGCGATCCGGGCCCCGAGCCGCACATTGCCGCGTACCGCCGCCAGGTTGGCCTCCAGGGAGGCGCCACCGGTGGCCCGTACCAGGAACCCCAGCAGGAACGGGGTCACCGCCTGCCCCGTGATCCCCTGCTCACGGCATTCCGCGAGCGCCTCCGCCAGCACCCGGTCGTGCAGCTCCGGGTCCAGCTGCTCCGCCTCGGCCACGGGATTGGCCACCAGCAGCGCCGACTCCGCCCCGCCCAGGGCGTCCTGAGCGGCCATCACCGCCGCGACCTCCTCGGGCCGGTGCACCGTCCAGTCCACCGGTTCGCCGGAGTCGGCCAGGTAGAACCCCGGGAAGCGGTCGGTCCCGTACCCGAGGACCCCGACCCCCAGCGTCTCCAGCCGTTGCAGCGTGGCCGGCACGTCCAGGATCGACTTGACCCCCGCGCACACCACCGTGATCCGGGTCCGCGCCAGTAGCGCGAGGTCCGCGGACTCGTCCTGCGTCTGCGCCCACTCCCGGTGTACGCCGCCCAGCCCGCCCGTGGCGAAGACCCGCAGGCCCGCCCGCGCGGCCAGGAAGGCCGTCGCGGACACCGTCGTCGCCCCGGTCGCCCGCGTCGCCAGCGCGGGGGCCAGGTCCCGGTGGCCGAGCTTGCGCACGCCGTCGCCGCCCGCGATCCGCTCCAGCCGCGCCTTGTCCAGGCCCGCGTACGCCACCCCGTCCACGACCGCCACCGTCGCCGGGACCGCACCCTCCGCGCGGACCAGCGCCTCCAGTTCGAGTCCCACGGCCAGGTTGCGGGGACGCGGCAGGCCGTGCGCGAGGATCGTCGACTCCAGGGCCACCACGGGCCTGCCCCGGGCGAGTGCGTCGCGTACCTCTTCTGACAGGACCGGTCCGCCCGACAGGGGTGCAGTATCTGTGTGCTGTGACATGTCCCCATCCATGGCACGGGATCCACGCCCCCAAACGCACTCCCGCCACACCCGTCCCCACCTGTCCGAGTAGCGTTCCCCCGTGGACACGCGCGGGTTCTACGACGATCTGGCCGATCGCTACGACCTCCTGTACGCGGACTGGCAGGCCTCCGTCACCCGGCAGGGCCGGGCCCTCGACGCCCTCCTCACCACCGCGCTGGGCCCCGGGCCGCACACCGTCCTCGACAACGCCTGCGGCATCGGCACCCAGGCCCTGGGCCTCGCGGCCCTGGGCCACCGGGTCACCGGGACCGACCTGAGCCCCGCCTCCGCGGCCCGCGCCGCCCGGGAGGCCGTCGGCCGGGGACTCGACCTGTCCGTCGCCGCCGCCGACATGCGGGCCCTGCCCTTCCCGGACGCCTCCTTCGACGCCGTGGTCTGCGCCGACAACGCGCTGCCGCACCTGCTCACCGCTCGGGACGTGTGCGCCGCGCTGGCCGAAACCCGGCGGGTCCTGCGCCCCGGCGGACTGCTGCTGCTCTCCACCCGCCCGTACGGGGAACTGCGCCGGGCCCGCCCGCAGAGCGAGGCCCCGCACGTGCGCACCGGCCCCGACGGGCGGACCATCACCTTCCAGCTGTGGCACTGGCACGCCGACGGGGAGCGCTACGACCTGGAGCTCTTCCAGCTGCTGCCGGCCGGCGACACCTGGACCACAAGGACGTCGACGGCGACGTACTGGGCGCTGCCGCAGGAGCGGACCGCCGAGTTCGCCCGGGAGACCGGCCTGCGCGACCCGGTCTGGCACGCGCCGGCGGACACCGGGTTCCACCAGCCGGTCCTCACCGCCCGCCGCCCGCCCCCGCCGCCCGGGTCCGACTGGACAGGGTGACTCGTGGGCCGGGCCGTTCCTGGACGCTGTGGTCACCGCGCCGCAGGGGCGGGCCGGTCTAGGCTGGCGCGCCATGAGCACCAGTGATCACTCCGCCGCCCCCGCCTCCTTCTCCGTCTCCGTCGCGGACGTGGAACTGGAGCCCGAGGACCTCGACCCCGACCAGATCGTCTCCGGGGAGCCCGTCGTGACGGGCAAGGTGCTCTGGGAGTCGCCGGACGGCCGCCAGGTGCGCGGGATCTGGCAGATCACCCCGGGCGTGGTCACCGACACCGAGGCCGACGAGCTGTTCGTGGTGGTCAGCGGCCGCGCCACCGTCGAGGTCGAGGGCGGCGACACCCTGGAGGTGGGTCCCGGCTCCGCCTGCGTCCTGCGGGAGGGCGACAAGACCACCTGGACCGTGCACGAGACGCTCCGCAAGGCCTACCACATCAGCTACTGAGGCCCCCGCCGGCGCCAGCCCCCAGAGGCCCGTCAGCCGCCGACGGCCTTCGCGGCGACGGGGTGGCGGCGTGCCGTGAACAGGGCGAGCGCCGCCATCGGCAGCAGCAGCGCGGCGCCGACGGCGTTCAGCCAGCCGTAGCCGGCCTGGGACATGACCAGGCCGGCGGCCGCGCCGCCCACCCCCGCGGACGCGTTCATCGTGAGGTCGCTCAGACCCTGTACGGCGGCCCGCGCGGGCTGCGGCACCGAGTCGGTCAGCAGGGCCGAGCCGGACACCATCCCGGCGGACCAGCCGAGCCCGAGCAGGAACAGCCCGAGCATGCTCCGGCCGTGGCTGGGCCCGGCCGTCCCGGCGAGCAGCGCGGCGACCGAGAGGAGCCCGGCGGCCAGGCCGATCACGGACAGCCGTCCGAGCCGGTCCGCGAGCCACCCCATCAGCGGGGAGAAGGCGAACATGCCCGCGATGTGGATGCTGATGACCAGCCCGATGAGCTCCAGGCCGGCGCCGTGGTGGCCCAGGTCCATCGGGGTCATCACCATGATCGAGACCATGACGGTGTGTGACACGGCGACGGTGACGAGCGCGAGCCGGGCCCGAGGGGAGGCCCGCACGGCGGCGAACCCGGCGCGCAGCGAGCGGCCCTCGCGGGTCTGCTCCGCCGGAGCGGCGAGCGCCCGGGCCGTCAGCAGCGGGTCGGGTCGCAGGAGTACGCCGATCAGCGTGCCGGTGAGCAGGAAGACGACGGCGGCCCACACGAAGGGGCCCGCCGTCTCGGGTATCGCGGTTCCGGCGAAGCTGCGGCTGGCCGGCGCGGAGAGGTTGGGGCCGAGCACCGCGCCGAGGGTGGAGGCCCACACGACGACGGAGATCGCCCGGGCCCGGCGGTCCGGGGCGGCGAGGTCGGCGGCGGCGAAGCGGGCCTGCAGGTTGGCGGAGGAGGCCGCGCCGAAGGCGGCCATGCCGAGCAGCAGCAGCGGGAAGTTCCGGATCGTCGCGGCCAGGACGACGAGTCCCGCCCCGACGGCCCCGATCGCGTAGGCGAGGACCAGGCCGGGGCGTCGGCCGCGCGCGGTCATCAGGGCGGCGAGCGGCAGCGAGACCAGGGCGGTGCCGATCACCGCGGCGGTGGAGGCGAGGCCGGACATGGCCTCGGTGCCGCTGATCTCGGTGGCGAGCACGGGGGCCAGGGCGATGCTGATGGGCACGCCGAGCCCGCCGAGGATCTGCCCGGCGATGAGGACCCAGGAGGTGCGCCGCTGCAGCCGGGCCACGTCCGGGAGGTCGAGCGGCGGAGCCGGCCGGTCCGTGCCGGGGGAGGCCGTCATGCCGCACCCCGCTTCCGCGGGTGCGTGACGCGGGGCCCGGAGGGCGCGAGAGAGCCGGATGCGGCGGCAGCAGTAGTCACCGCCGCAGTGTGCCACCCCTTACCGCCTGGCGGAACCGTCCCGGCGTACCGGCCGGCCCGCAGGTCAGGAGCCCGCTCAGAACAGCGGCTGCGGAAGCACGCCCTCCAGGGCGAGCAGCTGCCGCTTGGTCTCCACCCCGCCGCCGAAGCCCCCGATGCCCCCGTCGTTCTCCACGACCCGGTGGCAGGCCACCACCAGCGGCAGCGGGTTCGAGCCCATGGCGTTGCCCACGGCCTGGGCGGCGCCGGGCTGTCCGGCGCGGGCGGCCAGTTCCCCGTAGCCGACGACCGATCCGTAGGGCACGGTGCGGTCCAGCTCCTGGAGCACCTGCCGGTTGAACCCGGAGCTGAGGCGCCAGTCCAGCGGCAGCTCGAAGCGGCGCAGCGCACCCGCGAAGTACGCCTTGAGCTGGCGTATGGGCTCGGCGAGCAGGGCCTCCTCGCCCGGCGCGGGACGGCGCGCGTCGGCGCCCAGCCGGGAGACCAGCGGGCCGATCATCTTCTCGACCCGGTCCGGGGCGGCATGGAACTCGACCCGGACCAGACCCTCCGGGGTCGCGGCCAGGAGCAGGGGGCCGATGTCGCTGGCGACGACGGTCCATTCGAGGTGCGGCCCGCGGGGCCGCTCGGTGCTGTCCACCCGTCCACCGTACGGCTCCCCCCTGACAACGCCGGCCGCTTCGGCCGCATCGCCCCCTCACCCGCACCACACCACCCGCGTCACCCACGCCCGCCGCGGCACGTCGGCGGGCTCAGAACCCGTCGATCGCCTCCTGCACCACGTCCGGGGCGTTGGTGATGATCCCGTCCACGCCCATGTCCTGGACCTTCCGGGCGGTCGCCGCGTCGTCCACGATCCAGGTGTCCACCTCCATGGCCTTGCCGTGGGCCCCCAGCAGGCCGTGCACGGCGGCGACCCAGTCGGCCGAGATCGTGGTGTGCCAGGGGTTGATCCGGTCGGTGAACTCCGCGTACCGCGGCAGGTCCGCCACGGTGGGGGTGCCCAGGAAGGCCGTCAGCAGGTCCGGGCGCAGCCGGTGCACGAGGCGCACGCAGTCGGCGCTGAAGCTCTGCACCACCAGGCGCCGCGCGATGTGCCGCTCGTCGAGCCAGCCGGCGTCGCCCAGCACCTTCAGGGTCTGCTCCTCGATCCCCGGGTAGAGCTCCGGCTTCTTGATCTCCAGCAGCAGTTTCTGCTGGTTGCGCTGTACCCGGTTGAGGTACTGGCGCAGGGTGGGCACGCGCGCGCCCGCGTACTCCTCGCCGAACCAGGTGCCCGCGTCCAGCAGGGCGATCTCGGCCGCCGTGAAGTCCTTGACCTTCCAGGGGGAGCGGCCGGGGAACACCTGCTCGACGTTCGTGGTCCGGGCCAGGGTGTCGTCGTGGATCACCACCAGCTCGCCGTCGCTGGTGCGCTGCACGTCGTTCTCGACCCAGTCGAAGCCCAGCCGCATGGCCAGGTCGATCGCGGCCAGGGTGTTCTCCGGGGCGTACGCCGAGGCCCCCCGGTGCGCGTACACGACTGGTTCCCCCAGCGCTGCCCGGTCGGCGGCGGATCCGGGTCCGCTGGCGGCGTACGAGGCCGTCCCGCCCAGCAGGGTGAGGGTGAAGCCCAGGAATGCGGCGGCGGCCGCGGCGGCGGGTCGGACGTACATGTGCGTTCTCCTCGGGTCGTAGCCCTGTTCCTGCGTCAGACGGGTGCGGAGCGGCAGACGTTGTGGCGATGCACTTCACCGCGATCATGGGGTTGAAGATCACAGAGCCGCCACCGAACTACGACAAACGGACCAGAACGGATGACAGGGTCCCGCGGCGTCCGGAGCCGCCGGAGCGCGCCGCGGACCGGCGGGGACGCGTGAGTGTCAGTGGGGGGTCGTACGGTTGAGTCATGCGGCCCGTATCGAAGATCGAACGCACGGTGGCGCCTTTCGAGGTCGTCAGCCCCTACCAGCCCAGCGGCGACCAGCCGGCGGCCATCGCCGACCTGGAGAAGCGCATCCGCGCAGGTGAGAAGGATGTCGTCCTGCTGGGTGCGACAGGCACCGGCAAGTCGGCGACGACCGCCTGGATGATCGAGAAGCTTCAGCGCCCCACCCTGGTGATGGCGCCGAACAAGACGCTCGCCGCCCAGCTGGCGAACGAGTTCCGCGAGCTCCTGCCGAACAACGCCGTCGAGTACTTCGTCTCGTACTACGACTACTACCAGCCCGAGGCGTACGTACCGCAGTCGGACACGTACATCGAGAAGGACTCCTCGATCAACGAGGAGGTGGAGCGGCTGCGCCACTCCGCGACCAACTCGCTGCTGACCCGGCGCGACGTGATCGTCGTCGCCTCCGTGTCCTGCATCTACGGCCTCGGCACCCCGCAGGAGTACGTCGACCGGATGGTCTCCCTCAAGGTCGGCGAGGAGATCGACCGGGACCAGCTGCTGCGCCGCTTCGTCGACATCCAGTACACGCGCAACGACGTGGCCTTCACCCGCGGCACCTTCCGGGTGCGCGGCGACACCATCGAGATCTTCCCGGTCTACGAGGAACTGGCCGTCCGCATCGAGATGTTCGGCGACGAGATCGAGGCCCTCTCCACCCTCCACCCGCTGACCGGCGAGGTCATCAGCGAGGACCGCGAGCTGTACGTCTTCCCCGCCAGCCACTACGTCGCCGGCCCCGAGCGCATGGAGAAGGCGATCAACGGCATCGAGGCCGAGCTGGCCGAACGCCTCGCCGAGCTGGAGAAGCAGGGCAAGATGCTGGAGGCGCAGCGGCTGCGCATGCGCACCACGTACGACCTGGAGATGATGCGGCAGATCGGGTCCTGCTCCGGCATCGAGAACTACTCGCTGCACATGGACGACCGCGAGCGCGGCTCCGCACCGAACACCCTCATCGACTACTTCCCGGAGGACTTCCTCCTGGTCATCGACGAGTCGCACGTGACCGTGCCGCAGATCGGCGCCATGTACGAGGGCGACGCCTCCCGCAAGCGGACCCTGGTCGACCACGGCTTCCGGCTGCCGTCGGCCCTCGACAACCGTCCGCTGAAGTGGGAGGAGTTCCAGGAACGCATCGGCCAGACCGTCTACCTGTCCGCGACCCCCGGGAAGTACGAGCTCTCGCGCAGCGACGGCTTCGTCGAGCAGATCATCCGCCCCACCGGCCTCATCGACCCCGAGGTCGTGGTCAAGCCCACCGAAGGCCAGATCGACGACCTGGTCCACGAGATCCGGCAGCGGGTGGAGAAGGACGAGCGGATCCTCGTCACCACCCTCACCAAGAAGATGGCCGAGGACCTCACCGACTACTTCCTGGAGCTCGGCATCCAGGTCCGCTACCTGCACAGCGACGTGGACACCCTGCGCCGCATCGAGCTGCTGCGCGAGCTCCGGGCCGGCGAGTACGACGTCCTGGTCGGCATCAACCTGCTTCGCGAGGGCCTCGACCTGCCCGAGGTGTCCCTGGTGGCGATCCTCGACGCCGACAAGGAGGGCTTCCTCCGCTCCGGGACCTCCCTGATCCAGACCATCGGCCGCGCGGCGCGCAACGTCTCGGGCCAGGTCCACATGTACGCGGACAAGATGACCCCGGCGATGGAGAAGGCCATCGACGAGACCAACCGGCGCCGGGAGAAGCAGATCGCCTACAACACGGCGAACGGCATCGACCCGCAGCCCCTGCGCAAGAAGATCAACGACATCGTCGCCACGATCGCCCGTGAGGAGCTCGACACCGAGGAGCTTCTCGGCACCGGGTACCGGCAGGCGAAGGACGGCAAGGGGGCCAAGGCGCCGGTGCCGGCGCTCGGCGGCCGGGCCGCCCACACCAAGGCGGGCGGCAAGGGCGCGAAGGGGGCCAAGGCCGCCAAGGGGGCCGTGGCGCTCACCGACCGGCCCGCCGAGGAGCTGACCGCGCTCATCGAGCAGATGACCGAGCGCATGCGCGGGGCGGCCGCGGAGCTGCAGTTCGAGGTCGCGGCCCGGATCCGGGACGAGGTCGGCGAGCTGAAGAAGGAGTTGCGTCAGATGAAGGAAGCGGGCCTCGCCTGACCCCGAGCGGGTCAGTAGGGTTGAATCACAGCCGCAGGTACACCCTGCGCGCCCGTTATTGGGGCGGGCCATGGAGAGGGGACAGCACGTGACGGTCAATATGACCAAGGGTCAGGCCATCAGTCTGCAGAAGGCGGACGGGGGAACGCTGACCGCGGTCCGGATGGGCCTCGGCTGGCAGGCGGCGAAGCGCCGCGGACTGTTCGGCTCGCGGACGCGGGAGATCGACCTCGACGCCTCGGCCGTGCTCTTCGCCGACAAGCAGCCGGTGGACGTCGTGTTCTTCCGTCACCTGCAGAGCGACGACGGCTCCGTCCGGCACACCGGTGACAACCTCGTCGGCGGGGTCGGCCAGGGCGGGGACGACGAGGCCATCCTCGTCGACCTCCAGCGCGTGCCGGTCCACATCGACCAGATCGTCTTCACGGTGAACTCCTTCACCGGCCAGACGTTCCAGGAGGTGCAGAACGCGTTCTGCCGCATCGTCGACGAGACCAACGGCCAGGAGCTGGCCCGCTACACCCTCGACGGCGGCGGTCAGTACACCGCGCAGATCATGGCGAAGGTGTCGCGCGTGGGCGGGGGCTGGCAGATGACGGCCCTCGGAAACCCGGCCAACGGCCGCACCTTCCAGGACCTCATGCCGGCGATCCTGCCGCACCTGTAGCAGTACCGGACGAGACGAAGGCACGAGAGAACAAGGCACGGGGGAGGGGCTGCACGATGACGGCCGAACTGGTCCGGGGGCAGAACCACCCCGTGTCCCACAGCCGGGTGGAAATCAGGGTCTCGGCGGGCACGGCCGTGCTCGCCCTGGCCTCGCTCGCCGACGAACAGGGCCGGTTCGCCGGCGACGCGGTACTGGCCCACCCGGGGGCCAGGTCCCTCCCCGGCGTGCAGGCGCCCGGGGAGCTCGCCGACCGGCACACCTTCGCCGTCGACCTCGACGCGGTCGCGGCGGACGTCCACCGGATCGGCGTGCTGCTCGTCCTGCCGCCCGGCGGCCCCGTGCGCTTCGGCTCCGTCCCGGCCTCCTACGTGGCGGTGGCCGACCCGGCGGGCGGTGAGCTGGCCTGCTACACCCTGACCGGGCTCGACGCCGAGACCGCCGTGGTCGCCCTGGAGCTGTACCGGCGCCAGGGCGCCTGGAAGGTCCGTGCCGTGGGCCAGGGCTACGCCGACGGCCTCGGCGCCCTGCTGGCCGACGGCGGACTGCCCGCGGCGGAGGCCGCGGCCCTGGCCGCCGCCGCGCTGCGCACGGCCGCCCCCGCCGCGCAGGGCGACGCCACGCGCGCGGCCCTGCGGACCCTGGCCGGTGACCTGCGCGCCCCGCAGACGCCGGCCCAGGACCCGGCTCACGGTCCCGCGGCCACCCCCGAGCCGCCCGGCCCGGTCCCCGTCTCCGGGGTCCCGTACGCCGCCGTGCCCGGACCCGTGCCCGGCGGCGACACCGGGGGCTCGCCGCCCACCATCGACTACGCGCACCCGCGGCGCCGCCGCACCAGCACCGAGCCGCCCGAGCCCGCGCCCCGGGCCGCCGCGCCGCAGGAGCCCGGACAGCCCCCTCGGCCCGTCGCCGGTGACGCCAGCGGCTGGTCCCTGGAGGAGCGGCTCTACAACCAGGTCTGGGGCATGTTCGAGGACCTGGCCCGCACGGTGGCCGCCTACCGCAGCGCCGTGGAGTTCGCCGACTCCCGCATGGACCGCGAGCTCGACGAAGCCCTCTCGGACCCGCGCCACCGCCTCGGCGGCTCCGGCAACGCCGCCCGCGACACCGCCCGGGCCCGCCGCGAGGAGCTCGTCGCCCAGGCCCAGGCCGTGCTCGACCGGGACCTCGCCCAGCTGATCGCCGAATCGGAGGTGGTCGAGCCCGCGCTGCCGCCCGCGTACGCCCGCTGGGGCAACCCGGTCTGGCACGACAGCCGGGCGACCGCGGCGCCCGAGGAGAACCCGCTGGCCCTGCGCCTGGGCGACCTCAGCCTGCCCGAGCGCCCCGACCTGCGGATCCCCATGCTGATGCGGGTCCCGCTGGAGCGCGGGATCTGGATCGACAACGGCCGTACCGGCTCGGAGGCCGCGATGGCCATGGACACCGACCGGCTGCGCCGGGCCGCCATGGACATGGCCGTCGCGCACGCGGTGCGGCTGCTCGCGGTCCACCCGGCCGACCGGTTCTCCGTCCACGTCATCGACGCGGCCGGGGCCGGCACCGCCTCCCTGGCGCCCCTCGTCCGCGCCGGGGTGCTCGCCGCGCCGCCCGCCGCGGGGGCCCACGGGGTCACCCAGACGCTGGCGGGCCTGACCCGGCGGGTCGACCTCGTACAGATGGCGCTGCGGGCCGGTGCGCCCGAGGACCTGCCGCCGGACGTGGACACGGCCGAGCAGCTGCTGATCGTGCACGACTTCCCGCACGGTTTCGACGACCGCGCCGTCACCCAGCTGCGCTACCTCGCCGACGAGGGCCCGGCGGTCGGCGTGCACCTGCTGATGGTCGCCGACCGCGACGAGGCCTCGGCCTACGGGCCGCTGCTCGACCCGCTGTGGCGCTCGCTGATGCGGCTGTCGCCGGTTCCGGACAGCCACCTCGCCGATCCCTGGGTCCACCATGCCTGGACCTTCGAACCGGACCTGCCGCCGCAGGGCAGCCGAGTCCTCGAACAGGCACTGGACCGGGTGGCGGAGGCCCGGCGCACTACCCGCCCGTGACCATCGCTTGGCATTTCCTTTACCTTTTCGGCCCTTGATGGGTATGCTCGTGTCTGCGGAGGGGAGTATTCCTGCTTTCCTGCTACGGCGTACCCGTCAATACGGACCACCGCGGTGATGTGAGCGCGGTCGGTCCCGGGGCGCCGGCCCACGGCCTCCAGGCCGCCCGGGTGGAAGAGACCTCCGGCAGCGATGACGCTGACGTAGTCCTGAGCCATCCGCCGGAGGCGTGTTCACCATGGAAGTTTCCTGGGCCCTGTGGGCCGCGACCATTCTCGGTCTGTCCCTCCTCATCGGTGCCGATTTCTTCATCGGTCGCAAGCCGCACGACGTATCGATCAAGGAAGCCGGTACCTGGACGGTCGTCTGGATCGTCCTCGCCGCGCTCTTCGGCCTCGGCCTGTGGTTCTTCGGCAACCCGCAGGCGTCCCAGGAGTTCTTCGCGGGCTTCATCACCGAGAAGTCGCTGAGCGTCGACAACCTCTTCGTCTTCGTCCTGATCATGGCGAAGTTCGCGGTGCCGTCCCACCTCCAGCAGCGCGTGCTGCTCATCGGCGTACTGATCGCCCTGGTCCTGCGCGCGGTCTTCATCGCGGCCGGCGCCGCGATCATCGCCAGCTTCTCCTGGGTCTTCTACATCTTCGGCGCGTTCCTGATCTACACCGCGTGGAAGCTGATCCAGGAGGCCCGCAAGGACGAGGACGAGGAGGAGTTCGAGGAGAACCGTCTTCTCAAGTCCGTCGAGAAGAAGTTCGGCGTCGCCGACCGGTACCACGGCACCAAGCTCTTCATCGTCGACAACGGCAAGCGCGTGCTGACCCCGCTGATGGTCGTCATGCTCGCCATCGGCACCACCGACGTGCTGTTCGCCCTGGACTCGATCCCCGCGATCTTCGGCCTCACCCAGGACCCGTACATCGTCTTCACCGCCAACGCCTTCGCCCTGATGGGCCTGCGCCAGCTGTACTTCCTCATCGGCGGCCTGCTGAAGAAGCTGGTCCATCTCAGCTACGGCCTGTCCATCATCCTGGGCTTCATCGGCGTCAAGCTGGTGCTCCACGCCCTGCACGAGAACGGGGTGCACGTCCCGGTGATCTCGATCCCGGTCTCCCTCGGCGTCATCTGCGGTGTCCTGGTCATCACCACGATCACCAGCCTGATGGCCTCGAAGAAGCAGGCGGCGGCCGAGGCCGCCGCCCGCCAGGAGAGCATCGACGCGTAACCGCGGCTACGGGGCTACGCGGGGGCGGCCGCTTCGGCCGCCCCCGCTTCCGTTTCCCCGCCGGCGCCCGATCCCGCCCGCACGACCAGCGGACCGGTCTCCGGCAGCAGCGCGAAGCAGCCCAGGCTGACCAGGGCGATCCCGGTCAGGTACACCGCGACGCCCCAGGGCGGACCCGGGCCGTCCGCGAGCGCCGTCGACACGACGGGGGTGAGCGCCCCGCCCAGCACCCCGCCCAGGTTGTAGCCGACGGCCGCGCCGGTGCAGCGGATGCGCGGGGCGTACAGCTCCGGCAGGTACGCGCCCACCACCGCGAACATCGTCACCATGGCCAGCAGCGCCACCGCGAAGCCCGCCGTCATCAGCAGCGGATCGGCCGTACCGAGCAGCGCCACCAGCGGGAACATCGTCAGGACGCAGGCCGTGCACCCGGCCAGGCACAGCGGCCGCCGGCCGTGGCGGTCGCCGAGCACCGCCACCAGCGGGGTCGCCAGGCCCATCAGCGCGACGGCGCCCATGATGCAGGCCAGCACCACCGTCCGCCCCATTCCCAGGCGCTCGGTGGCGTAGGCGAGGGCCCAGGTGGTGACCGTGTAGAAGACGGCGTAGGCCACGGCGAGGGCCCCGCCCGTCAGCAGGAGCAGCCGCCAGTGACTCCGGAACACCTCGGCCACGGGTGCCTCGGCCCGCCGCCCGGTCTCGGTCAGCGCCTTGAACTGCGGGGTCTCCTCCACGGAGCGGCGCAGCCACAGCCCGGCCAGGGCCAGTAGCCCGGCGGCCCAGAACGGCACCCGCCACCCCCACGAGGTGAACTGCGCGTCGCTCAGCGACGCGGACAGCCCCAGCATCAGGCCGTTGGCCAGCAGGAAGCCCACCGGCGGGCCGATCTGCGGGAAGCTCGACCACAGCCCGCGCCGCTGTTCCGGCGCGTGCTCGGCGGTCAGCAGCACCGCGCCGCCCCACTCGCCGCCGAGCCCGAGACCCTGCAGGAAGCGCAGCAGGAGCAGCAGAACGGGCGCGGCCACGCCGATCGAGCCGTACGTGGGCACGCAGCCGACGGCGACCGTGGCGAGGCCCGTGAGGAGCAGGGAGGCGAGGAGCACCGGGCGCCGGCCGTGGCGGTCGCCGATGTGGCCGAAGACCGCCGAGCCGAGCGGGCGGGCGAGGAAGCCGACGGCGAAGGTGCCGAACGCGGCGAGGGTCCCGGCGAGCGGGGAGAAGGAAGGGAAGAAGAGCGGGCCGAGCACGAGGGCGGCGGCCGTTCCGTACACGAAGAAGTCGTAGAACTCGATCGCGGTACCGGCGAGGGAGGCCGAGGCGAGCCGCAGCATGCCGGGGCGGGTCGCGTCGTCGGCCCCGGAGGCGGGGGAGGGAGCGGGGGAGGGAGCGGGGGAGGACGCGAGGGGCGGGGAGGGGTCTTGGTGCATGGTGCACCA
The DNA here is from genome assembly GCF_055588065.1 of Streptomyces sp. NPDC046308. Taxonomy (NCBI): domain Bacteria; kingdom Bacillati; phylum Actinomycetota; class Actinomycetes; order Kitasatosporales; family Streptomycetaceae; genus Streptomyces; species Streptomyces sp. NPDC046308. The sequence goes on along the minus strand of NZ_JBVJFB010000011.1, from coordinate 141,936 downwards.
ATTACCCCGTTCCCCACCCCTCGGGACGTGCGTTCGGCCGTCAACGACCGGAAGGAGTGCGTCGCGTACCGAAGTTGACGCGCCGCCCCGGCTACCAGCCGCGCTCGCGCCATTCGGCCAGGTGCGGACGCTCCGCGCCGAGCGTGGTGTCGTTGCCGTGGCCCGGGTAGACCCAGGTCTCGTCCGACAGCTGCTCGAAGAGCTTGTGCTGCACGTCGTCGATCAGGCTCGCGAAGGCCTTCGGGTCGCCCTGGGTGTTGCCGACGCCGCCGGGGAAGAGGCAGTCGCCGGTGAACACGTGCGCGTGGCCGTGCGGGTCGTCGTAGATCAGGGCGATCGAGCCGGGGGTGTGTCCGACCAGGTGGCGGGCGGTCAGCGTGACCCGCCCGACCTGGACCGTGTCCCCGTCCGCCACGGCCACGTCGGTCGCCACCGGGATGCCCTCGATGTCCTGGGCGCCCGCGTAGGTCCGCGCGCCGGTCGCCGCGACGACCTCGGCGAGCGCGCCCCAGTGGTCGCCGTGCCGGTGGGTGGTGACGACGGACGCGATGCCGTCGTCCCCGATCAGGCTCAGCAGCGTGTCCGCCTCGGCGGCCGCGTCGATGAGCAGCTGCTCGTCGGTGGCCCGGCAGCGCAGCAGGTACGCGTTGTTGTTCATGGGGCCCACCGCGACCTTGGAAATCATCAGGTCCGCGAGCTCGTGCACGTCGGCCGGACCGCCGACCTTGACCTCTCCGGTGTACGTCATGAGGTGATCCTAGAGCGGCGGGAGCTCGGGCAGGGGGCCGCCGGTGGTGGTCAGGGAGGCGCCCTTGTCGCCGCGGCCGGCCAGCCAGGCCAGCAGCCCGGCGGCGGTGCCGGACACGGTCACGGCGGGCTCCCCGGCGGAGCCGGTGCGCCAGGTCCGCCCGTCGGCGGTGACCAGGGCCGTCGGCGGCACTTCCGGGCGCGCCGACCAGCGGTCGGCGAGGAAGGTGATCTCGCGGTCGATGAACTCCGCGGGCAGGTCGTCGAGCTCGTAGCCGATGTTCAGGTCGACGTGGTGCAGGTCGACCTCGACCCAGCGGCGGAACGGCACGTTGGCGGCGAGGTCGGTGATGCCGTTGCGCAGTTCGACGGTGCGGGACCAGTCCTGGTCGGGCTCCGTGGTGGCGAGGAAGCGGGCCCCGGAATCACGGAGGTCCGCGAGGTGTTCTTCCAGGGGCCGGCCGGCGTCGCGTGCGATGTCCGCGTCGCGGGCGGAGGCGCTCTCGTACATCGGGCGCCCCTCGAAGACGTTCACGAGGGCGTCGGCGTTGCGCGCGAGGTGGGCCAGGACGTGGCCGCGCGTCCAGCCGGGGAGATGTGACTCCTCGGCGAGGGCCGCGTTGTCCATTTTCGCGACTGCGGTCAGCAGCCGGTCCGTGGCTTCACGTACAGATCGCAGGTCGTGCACATGATCAGTCATGAGTCGAGCCTAGTGCTCCCGGGGGTTCGGCCACACGATCGGGTGAAGAGGTCTTCGGAGTGCCGTAAATCGAATGTGCGTGCTATACGCTCGAAGTCCAGACTCCATCTCCACCGCAGTGGCGCCCCCCATACCCTGGGACGGGGGCCCGTGCCCCCGCTCTCTCAAGAAAGGTGCGGACCGGCGTGACCGACCGTCTCATCGTTCGTGGCGCTCGCGAGCACAACCTCAAGAACGTCTCGCTCGACCTGCCCCGCGACTCGCTCATCGTCTTCACCGGACTCTCCGGCTCGGGCAAGTCCTCCCTGGCCTTCGACACGATCTTCGCCGAGGGCCAGCGCCGCTACGTCGAGTCGCTCTCGTCGTACGCACGCCAGTTCCTCGGGCAGATGGACAAGCCCGACGTCGACTTCATCGAGGGCCTCTCCCCGGCCGTCTCGATCGACCAGAAGTCGACCTCGCGCAACCCGCGCTCGACCGTGGGCACCATCACCGAGGTCTACGACTACCTCCGCCTCCTCTTCGCCCGCATCGGCAAGCCGCACTGCCCCGAGTGCCGCCGCCCCATCTCGCGGCAGTCCCCGCAGGCGATCGTCGACAAGGTGCTCGCGCTCCCCGAGGGCAGCCGCTTCCAGGTGCTCTCGCCGCTGGTGCGCGAGCGCAAGGGCGAGTTCGTCGACCTCTTCGCCGACCTGCAGACCAAGGGTTACAGCCGGGCCCGGGTGGACGGGGAGACCATCCAGCTCTCCGAGCCGCCCACCCTGAAGAAGCAGGAGAAGCACACGATCGAGGTGGTCATCGACCGCCTCACCGTCAAGGACAGCGCCAAGCGCCGGCTCACCGACTCCGTGGAGACCGCCCTCGGCCTCTCCGGCGGCATGGTGATCCTGGACTTCGTCGACCTCGCCGAGGACGACCCCGAGCGTGAGCGGATGTTCTCCGAGCACCTCTACTGCCCGTACGACGACCTCTCCTTCGAGGAGCTGGAGCCGCGCTCCTTCTCCTTCAACTCGCCCTTCGGCGCCTGCCCCGAGTGCACCGGCATCGGCACGCGCATGGAGGTCGACCCCGAGCTGATCATTCCGGACGAGGACAAGTCCCTGGACGAGGGCGCCGTCTCGCCGTGGTCGCTCGGCCACACCAAGGACTACTTCCAGCGGCTGATCGGCGCGCTCGCCGGGGAGCTCGGCTTCCGGACCGACATCCCGTGGGCCGGGCTGCCGGCGCGCGCCAAGAAGGCCCTGCTCTACGGGCACAAGACGCAGATCGAGGTCCGCTACCGCAACCGGTACGGACGCGAACGGGCCTACACGACGGCCTTCGAGGGCGCCGTGCCGTTCGTCAAGCGCCGGCACGCGGAATCGGAGAGCGACGCCAGCCGCGAGCGCTTCGAGGGCTACATGCGCGAGGTGCCCTGCCCGACCTGTCAGGGCACCCGCCTCAAGCCGATCGTCCTCGCCGTGACGGTGATGGAGAAGTCCATCGCCGAGGTCGCCGCCATGTCGATCAGCGAGTGCGCGGACTTCCTGGGACGGCTGCGCCTCGACGCCCGCGACAAGAAGATCGCCGAGCGGGTCCTGAAGGAGGTCAACGAGCGGCTCCGCTTCCTCGTCGACGTCGGTCTCGACTACCTCTCGCTCAACCGGGCCGCCGGCACCCTCTCGGGCGGCGAGGCCCAGCGCATCCGGCTCGCCACACAGATCGGCTCCGGCCTGGTCGGCGTGCTGTACGTGCTGGACGAGCCCTCCATCGGCCTGCACCAGCGGGACAACCACCGGCTGATCGAGACGCTGGTCCGGCTGCGGGACATGGGCAACACGCTCATCGTGGTCGAGCACGACGAGGACACCATCAAGGTGGCCGACTGGGTCGTGGACATCGGTCCGGGCGCGGGTGAGCACGGCGGCAAGGTGGTGCACAGCGGTTCGCTGAAGGACCTGCTGAAGAACACCGAGTCGATGACGGGGCAGTACCTGTCGGGCAAGCGCTCCATCGCGATCCCGGACGTGCGCCGGCCCGTGAACGGAGAGCGCAGGCTCACCGTCCACGGTGCCAAGGAGAACAACCTGCGGGACATCGACGTGTCCTTCCCGCTGGGCGTCCTCACGGCCGTGACCGGCGTGTCCGGCTCGGGCAAGTCGACGCTGGTCAACGACATCCTCTACACGCACCTGGCGCGCGAGCTGAACGGCGCCCGCTCGGTGCCCGGGCGGCACACCCGGGTGGACGGGGACGACCTCGTCGACAAGGTCGTGCACGTCGACCAGTCGCCGATCGGCCGGACCCCGCGGTCCAACCCGGCCACGTACACCGGCGTCTTCGACCACGTCCGCAAGCTCTTCGCGGAGACGATGGAGGCGAAGGTGCGCGGCTACCTGCCGGGCCGCTTCTCCTTCAACGTGAAGGGCGGCCGCTGCGAGAACTGCTCGGGCGACGGCACGATCAAGATCGAGATGAACTTCCTGCCGGACGTCTACGTCCCGTGCGAGGTGTGCCACGGCGCCCGGTACAACCGGGAGACGCTGGAGGTCCACTACAAGGGCAAGTCCATCGCCGAGGTCCTGAACATGCCGATCGAGGAGGCGCTGGGCTTCTTCGAGGCGGTGCCGACGATCGCCCGCCACCTGAAGACGCTGAACGAGGTCGGGCTGGGCTACGTCCGCCTCGGCCAGTCGGCGCCGACGCTGTCGGGCGGTGAGGCGCAGCGCGTCAAGCTGGCCTCCGAGCTGCAGAAGCGGTCGACGGGCCGGACGGTGTACGTGTTGGACGAGCCGACGACGGGTCTGCACTTCGAGGACATCTCGAAGCTGATCAAGGTGCTGTCGGGGCTGGTCGACAAGGGGAACTCGGTGATCGTCATCGAGCACAACCTCGACGTCATCAAGACCGCGGACTGGGTCATCGACATGGGCCCGGAAGGCGGCTACGGCGGCGGTCTGGTGGTGGCCGAGGGCACGCCGGAGCAGGTGGCGTCGGTGGGGGCCAGCCACACCGGCAAGTTCCTGCGGGACATCCTGGGGGCGGACCGGGTCTCCGACGGGACGCCTCCGGCGCGGGCCGCGGTGAAGAAGGCTCCGGCCAAGAAGACCGCCGCCGCGAAGAAGGCGGCCCCGGCCAAGAAGACGGCGTCGCGGGCCCGCAAGGCGTAGCCGCTGCGCGAAGCCGGACAGGAGGGGCTCGGCTGCGGCCGGGCCCCTCTTCGTCTGCGGCGCCGCTGCCGGCGGCTCTGCCCCCGGACTCCCCCAGACTTCGTCCGGGGGGACCCCCAGCGCCTCACACGCCGGCGGGGCTGAGATCGGCGCGGGAGCGGAGCGCCGTTAGGAGGCGACGCCCAGCGTGTGAGCGATGTAGGCCCGGTCGGTGAGGGTGGTCAGGAGGGCATCGGCGACGTCCGCCCGGGGGATGGCGCGGCCGCCGCGGACATTGGCGTCGAGCGCACGGCGGTACGTGCCCGTGCGCGGCTTGTCGCGGAGCATCGGCGGGCGGATGACCGTCCACTCGGCTCCGCTCGCGCTCAGCTCCGCCTCCATGACCGCGAGGTCCGCGTACAGGTCGCGCAGCAGTCGGCGCAGCAGGGGGTAGACCACCGCCCGGGTGAGCACGCTCTCGCCCTGCGCCGGCGGGCCGACCGGGGCCGCGCTGACGACCGAGAGGCGGGTCACGCCCGCCCGGTCCATCGCCGCGAGGACGGCCCGTACCGCCGGGCCCGTCACCGGGGCCGCCTTGGCCTGCTTGTTGCTCGCCGCGCCGAGCGCCGAGATCACCGCGGACCGGCCCGCCAGTACGGGGACCAGCGCGTCCTCGTCCGTCAGATCGGCGACGACGGCCACCCGGAGGCGGTCATGGGCCGGCACCGGCAGCCGGGCCGGGTCGCGGACGACCGCCGTGACCTCGTGCCCAGCGGCCAGCGCCTGCTTGACGACCTCCTGGCCGACGCCGCCCGTGGCTCCGAACACCGTGAGTTTCATCCTGGCTCCCGGGACCTAGGGGAAAGGGGGGTGGGTGAGTGTTTACTCACCTCTGCCTGCCCTTAGAGTGAGTGAATGCTCACCCCGAAGTCAAGCCGTCCCACCCCCGAGCGGCTGCTCGACGCCGCCGAGAAGCTGATGCGCACCAGCGGCCTGGCCAACGCCACCACCAAGGCCATCGCCCGCGAGGCCGGCTGCTCGGAGGCCGCGCTCTACAAGTACTTCGCGAACAAGGAGGAGCTGTTCGTCCGCGTGCTGATGGAGCGCACCCCCAACGCGGGCCCGCTCATGGCCGCCCTGGACGCCGATCCCGATCCGGCGGAGCAGGGGGTCGAGGAAGTGCTCACCGACATCGCCCGGCACGCCTCGCTCTTCTACGCCGACGCCATGCCCATCGCCGCCTCGCTCTTCGCCGAACCCGCCCTGCTGATCCGGCACCGCGAGGGCGTGCGGGAGATCGGTTCCGGGCCCCACGTGGTCCTCGACGCGCTGGCCGGCCGGCTGCGGCGGGAGCTCGACGCCGGCCGGCTGCGGGCCGACGCCGATCCGGCGGCGGCCGCCGCCCTGCTGCTCGGCGCCTGCTTCCAGCGGGCCTTCTTCCTGCACTTCTCCGGCGCCCACGTGGTCCAGCCGGTGGAGGAGTTCGCCCCGGCCGTGGCCGGGACCCTGTGGGCCGCTATCCGCTGAGCTCCGCCGCGTACGGGGGCTCCGCGCCCGGCCGCGTGCAGGTCAGGGCCGCCGCGTGGGCGGCGTAGGCGAGGACGTCCGGCCAGTCCACCGGCTGCCCCGGCGCCCCGGCGAGCCGGTGCAGCAGGGCCGCGTTGACGGTGTCGCCCGCCCCGATCGTGTCGGCCACCGCGACCCGGCGGGCGGCCACCGAATGCTCCGCGCCCTCCCGCGTCCAGACGGTCAGGCCCGCCGCGCCCCGGGTCAGCACCACCGCCGAGGGCCCCGCCGCCAGCCAGTCGCGGACCCCGCCGCCCAGCCAGGCCGCGTCCTCCTCGGACAGCTTGAGGACGGTCGTGCTCGGCAGCAGCCGCTCCAGGAAGCGCGCGCGGTACCCCGCCGGGTCCGCGATCAGCGCCGGCCGGATGTTGGGGTCCAGCAGGGTCAGCAGCCCGCGCCGCGACTCCCGGCGCAGCAGGGCCTCGTACGCGCTCGCGCCCGGTTCCAGGACCAGCGAGCAGGTGCCGAGCGCGAGGGCCCGTACCCCGTCGGGGAGGGCGGGCGGCAGGGTGAACAGCCGGTCCGCCGTGCCCTCGACGTAGAAGCCGTACGAGGCGGAGCCGTCCGGGGCCAGCGAGGGGACGGCGAGCGTGGTCGGCTCCGGTCCGCGCTGGACCAGCGACACGTCGACCCCGGCCGCGCGCAGCCCGGCCAGCAGGCTCTCGCCGAAGCCGTCCGCGGAGACCCGCGAGCAGAAGGCCGCCTCGGCGCCGAGCCGCCCGAGGGCGAGCGCGGTGTTGTACGGTCCGCCGCCCGGCCGGGGCAGCAGCGCGCCCGGCGGCCGCGCCACGGGCACCAGGTCGATGAGGGCTTCTCCGCCGACGACGATCACGCGGGGGAAGGTACCCCATGCGGCGGCGGTATCGTCGGGTGGGCCGGTGCCCCGGCCGGGCCCCCGCCCGCACCACGGCCCGTGCCTGCGCCCGTACCCGTACCCCGCCCCCCGTGCCCGCACCTCAGGAGAACCGCATGTCCGCGCCGCAGTCAGCCGCCCGCCGTACCGTCCTCAAGGGCGCCGCCGCGCTCGCCGGGGCCGCCGGCGCCGCAGCGACGCTCGCGGCCTGCTCCACCGAGACCGACAGCGGGAGCGGCACTCCCGCCACGCCCACCGCGCCGGTGGAGCTCGGCGCTGCGGCCGACGTCCCGGTGGGCGGCGCCAAGCTGTACCGGGAGCGGAAGCTGATCGTCAGCTGCCCGGCGGAGGGCCGGTACCAGGCCTTCAGCGCCCAGTGCACGCACGCGGGCTGCGTCCTCGACAAGATCGTCGAGGGTCAGGGCAACTGCCCCTGCCACGGCAGCCGCTTCGACGCGGCCACCGGCAAGGTCCTGCGCGGCCCGGCGTCCGCCCCGCTGCCCGCCGTCCCCGTCCGGGCCGAGAACGGCAAGCTCATCGCGGGCTGACCCCGTAGGGCCACGGCTCACTCCCAGTCCCAGCTGATCCCGAGGATCCCGCGCCGCACCGTCTGTTCCACCAGGTGCACCGCCCGGTGCCGGCCACTGGGCGTGAGGTCCACCAGGCCCGTGCGCGGGGCCCTCGGCCCGGTCCGGGCGAAGCGCCGGCAGCGCACCGGCAGGGCCGCCTCGTCGAAGCGGACCTGGAGCATGTACTGGCCGCCCGCGTAGCTGAAGCCGCGCACGTACTCGCCGCTGCGGGAGCCCGTGCCGTCCTCGATGCCGTAGCCGAAGACGTAGGTGTCCCCGCGCCGCAGCCGTGCGTCGAAGAGCAGCTCCGCGACCACGATCCCGGCCTCCGGATGGCAGCGCACCCGGCCGGTGCGGCAGTTCTCGTACGCCGCCACGCGCATCCGGGAGACGTCGCAGCCCGGGTCGCCGTGGTGGACGGCGAGGTAGCGGTCGACCCCGTCGCGGTGCGCGCGCACGATCTGCTGCGACTCGCGGACCCGCAGCTCGCCCGCCGGGCCGATGCGGACCCGCTCGTGGTGGCCGAGTGAGTGCAGTCCGCCGTCCGGCGGCAGCTCCATCCCGTCCAGCAGCCGCTCCACCGCGGCGCCCATGCTGAACAGGGCCCGGTACGAGCGGGCGGCCGGACGGGCCGGCCCCGGACCGGGTTCCGGCGCGGCGAGCAGCCGCAGGAGGGCGCCGTCGGGCAGCTCCAGGATCTCCTCCAGGGCGGTGACGGCCCGCAGCGACTCCGGGTGGCGCGGCCGCCGGGCGCCCTGCTGCCAGTAACTGAGGCTGGTGACACCGATCTTGATGCCCCGCGCCGCCAGCCGGTGCTGGATCCGGTGCAGGGGCAGCCCGCGCGCGGCGAGGGCGGCGCGCAGGGCGAGGTGGAAGGGGCCGCCGCGCAGCAACCGGCAGAGTTCGGCCGTGTCCCCCGTCGGCGCCATCACGACTCCTCTGTGAACGTTCACGCGCGTCGGCGCGGAGGATCGGGCCGCAGGCTCCGGGGGACCAGGTGGAACGACAGCAACCGTTCACACCACAGCCCCACCGTTCACACTGCAACGTCACCGCGTATTGAAGCGTGTTGACCTGATCGCGACAACTGTTCGATGCTCCTCCACAGCGTCCGGACGCGCTCCTCCACCCCCACTCCCCCCACGGGAGGAACGCGATGCGCACCCGAAACCGGCGGCTTTCCCTGGCCGCCCTCCTGACCGCCGTGCTGTTCACCCTGCCCGTCGCCGCCGCCACCGCCACGGCGGCCGAGACCGGCACCGACTCCGCCCTGGCCTACAAACGCCTGAACATCACCATGCAGGCGCAGCAGAAGACCAACTGGTGCTGGGCCGCCGGCGGCAACACCATCGCCACCTGGTTCGGCCGGAACTACTCCCAGAACCAGTTCTGCAACGCCGCCTTCAACCGCCAGCAGGGCTCCGAGTGCCCCAACAACCAGGCCACCCTCGGCAACGTCCAGACCGGACTGCGCTGGGCCGGCATCAACCCCGGTTCGTACGTCACCGGCTGGCTCCAGTACTCCACCGTCCAGACCGAGATCAACGCGAACCGGCCGATCGAGACCCGGATCCAGTGGTCGAACGGCGGCGGCCACATGCACGTCGTCTACGGCTACGACACCGCGAGCAACTGGGTGTACTGGGGCGACCCCTGGCCCTCCAGCGACCGCTACAACTGGGCCTCGCACGCCTGGTACGTGAACAACAGCACCTTCTCCTGGACCCACTCCCTCTACCGGATCGGGGCGTGACCGCCATGACCCTGCGCGCCACCGCCGCCGCCGCGGTCCTCGCCGCCACCGCCCTCCTCGGGATCGCCCCGCTCGCCGCCGCGGCCACCGGGGGTCCCGTGCCGCAGCCCGAGGCCGCCACCGCCGAGAACCGGGCCGCCGCCGCGCGGGCGGCCACCGCACCCGACACCCTCGCCACGCTGTCCCGCTTCTTCGCCCGGGAGGGCAAGGTCTCCCTCACGGCCGCGCAGCCCCGGATCGAGGGCGAGGCGATACCGGTCAACCACCTCTCCCCGGACTTCGTCGCGGGCCGGGCGGGGGCGCCCGTCGCCCGCCTGGAGTTCCTCGCCAGCAAGGCGGTCTCCTCCGACGGGCAGCAGGCCGCGCTGTGGACGGCCCGGACCGAGGCGGGCTGGCAGGTGGTGAACATCGCCACCGGCGACGACGAATTCCGCTACGCGCGGCTGGGCGCGGAGAAACTGCCCGGTGGGACGGTGTTCCGGGAGCCGCAGATCGACGCGTGGTACGTGGCCGGGGGCGGACGGGTGCTGCCGCTGGACGAGGACGCGGTGCGGGCCGTGGGCGCCGGGGGCGCAGGCCTGGACGGGTACCGGGCCCGGGTGACCGCCGCCTACGGGGACAAGCTGCCCGGCTCCGCTTATGCCGCGCGGGGCGGGGCGGGCGGCTACGCCGAGCCGGCCGTGACCGGCGCCGCCGGGACTCCCGTGGAGGTGTTCGCCGCAGGCGCGGCGGCGCTGACGTTGGGCGGAGCCGGGCTGCTGGCCCTGCGCCGCCGCCGGACCGTGGCCGCAGGGTAGCCCCCCCCGCCCGGGCAGGGTCCGGCCGAGGCCAGGGGCCGGGCCCTGCGGGCGGCTCTCCCCGCCCCGCCCTTTCGCCGTTTCCCGGGGCTCCGCCCCGGACCCCGGTCCTCGAACGCCGGACGGGCTGGAAGATCCAGCCCCGCCGGCGTTCGAGGCGACGGGTCCGGGGCGGAGCCCCGAGCTGTCGGACGGCCCGGATCCGCACACCTGCCCGGAGGGCTGCGGCACGTTGTCGGACCACGCCAGTAGGGTGGTTGGCATGGCCGACCCTTCCAGCTACCGCCCCCAGCCGGGACAGATCCCCGACTCCCCGGGGGTCTACCGGTTCCGTGACGAGCACCGCCGGGTGATCTACGTCGGGAAGGCCAAGAGCCTGCGCCAGCGCCTGGCCAGCTACTTCCAGGACGTCGCCGGCCTGCACCCCCGTACCGCCACCATGGTGACCACGGCCGCCTCCGTCGAGTGGACCGTGGTGTCCACCGAGGTGGAGGCGCTCCAGCTGGAGTATTCGTGGATCAAGGAGTTCGATCCCCGGTTCAACGTCAAGTACCGGGACGACAAGAGCTACCCCTCCCTCGCCGTGACCATGAACGAGCAGTACCCCCGCGTCCAGGTCATGCGCGGGCCCAAGAAGAAGGGCGTGCGCTACTTCGGTCCGTACGGGCACGCCTGGGCCATCCGCGAGACCGTCGACCTGATGCTCCGGGTGTTCCCGGTGCGGACCTGCTCCGCCGGAGTGTTCAAGCGCTCCGCCCAGATCGGCCGCCCCTGCCTGCTCGGCTACATCGGCAAGTGCTCCGCCCCCTGCGTCGGCCGGGTCACCCCCGAGGAGCACCGCGAACTGGCCGAGGACTTCTGTGACTTCATGGCCGGGCGGACGGGGACGTACCTCTCCCGCCTGGAGCGGGAGATGCACGAGGCCGCCGAGGAGATGGAGTACGAGAAGGCCGCCCGGCTGCGCGACGACATGGGGGCGCTGCGCCGGGCCATGGAGAAGAACGCCGTCGTGCTGGCCGACGCCACGGACGCCGACCTGATCGCGGTCGCCGAGGACGAGCTCGAGGCGGCGGTGCAGATCTTCCACGTGCGCGGCGGCCGGGTCCGCGGCCAGCGCGGGTGGGTCACCGACAAGGTGGAGGCCGTCGACACCGCCGGGCTCGTCGAGCACGCCCTCCAGCAGCTGTACGGCGAGGAGAAGGGCGAGGCCGTCCCCAAGGAGGTGCTGGTCCCGGCGCTGCCGCAGGACACGGCCGCGCTGAGCCAGTGGCTCGCCGACCACCGGGGATCCCAGGTCAGCCTGCGGATACCGCAGCGCGGCGACAAGAAGGCCCTCATGGAGACCGTCCACCGCAACGCGCAGCAGTCCCTCGCCCTGCACAAGACCAAGCGCGCCAGCGACCTCACCACCCGCTCCCGGGCCCTGGAGGAGATCGCCGAGGCCCTGGAGCTCGACAGCGCGCCGCTGCGCATCGAGTGCTTCGACATCTCCCACCTCCAGGGGGACGACGTCGTCGCGTCGATGGTGGTGTTCGAGGACGGGCTGGCCCGCAAGAGCGAGTACCGGCGCTTCCAGATCAAGTCCTTCGAGGGGCAGGACGACGTCCGCTCCATGCACGAGGTGGTCTCGCGGCGCTTCCGCCGCTACCTCCAGGAGAAGCTGAAGACCGGCGAGTGGGAGGCCGAGGAGGGCGAGGGCGCGGTGCCCGAGGACGACGGGCGGCCCAAGCGCTTCGCGTACCCGCCGCAGCTCGTCGTCGTCGACGGCGGGCAGCCGCAGGTCGCCGCGGCCAAGCGGGCCCTGGAGGAGCTGGGGGTGGACGACGTCGCCGTGTGCGGCCTGGCCAAGCGGCTGGAGGAGGTCTGGCTGCCCGGCGAGGACGATCCGGTCGTGCTGCCCCGCAGCAGCGAGGGCCTCTACCTGCTCCAGCGGGTGCGTGACGAAGCCCACCGCTTCGCCATCCGGTACCAGCGCAACAAGCGCGGCAAGCGCCTGACGTCCGGCCCCCTGGACGAGGTGCCCGGCCTCGGCGAGAGCCGCAAACAAGCCCTGATCAAGCACTTCGGTTCGGTGAAGAAGCTGAGACAGGCGACAATCGACCAGATCTGCGAGGTCCCGGGCATAGGACGCAAGACGGCCGAGACCGTGGCCGCGGCCCTCGCCGGTGCGGTCCCCGCCGGCCCTGCCGTCAACATGGCGACAGGAGAGATCATTGAGGATGAGAACCCCGCCCCCGCGGGTGGGGGCACCTCCCAGCCGTAACCGGGAGCCATCGTCCGAACGGGGGACCGAGCAATGACCGAGCACGAGACCACGCACGACCGAGACGGAGCACAGGTGAGTACGGGCACGACAGCGGAGCCCGGCGAGACCGCCGAGGCGGCCATCCCCGAGCTGGTGATCATCTCCGGCATGTCCGGGGCCGGCCGCAGTACGGCGGCCAAGTGTCTGGAGGACCTCGGCTGGTTCGTCGTCGACAACCTCCCGCCGGCGCTGATCCCCACCATGGTGGAGCTCGGCGCCCGCTCCCAGGGCAACGTGGCACGCATCGCCGTCGTCGTCGACGTCCGCGGGCGCCAGTTCTTCGACGCCCTGCGCGAGTCCCTCGCCGACCTCGACAGCCGTGGCGTCACCCGCCGGATCGTCTTCCTGGAGTCCTCGGACGACGCGCTGGTGCGCCGCTTCGAGTCGGTCCGACGCCCGCACCCGCTCCAGGGCGACGGGCGCATCACCGACGGCATCGCCGCCGAGCGCGACCTGCTGCGCGAGCTGCGCGGCGACGCCGACCTGGTGATCGACACGTCCAGCCTGAACGTGCACGAGCTGCGCGCCAAGATGGACGCCCAGTTCGCCGGGGACGAGGAGCCCGAGCTGCGGGCCACCGTCATGTCCTTCGGCTACAAGTACGGCCTCCCCGTCGACGCCGACCTCGTCGTCGACTGCCGCTTCATCCCGAACCCGCACTGGGTCCCGGAGCTGCGCCCCTTCACCGGGCTCAACGAGGAGGTGTCGGGGTACGTCTTCAGCCAGCCCGGCGCCAAGGAGTTCCTCGACCGCTACACCGAGCTGCTCCAGCTGATCGCCACCGGCTACCGCCGCGAGGGCAAGCGGTACGTGACCATCGCGGTCGGCTGCACGGGCGGCAAGCACCGCAGCGTGGCCATGTCCGAGAAGCTCGCCGCCCGCCTCGCCTCCGAGGGAGTCGAGACCGTCGTCGTCCACCGGGACATGGGGCGCGAGTGACCGCACGGACCCCGCGGCTGAGCCGTCTGCGCCGCCTCACCCCCGGACGGGGCGAGGACGGCGCGGGCCGCTCCGGCCGCTCCGGCCGCCGGCGCGGAGCCACGCCCAAGGTGGTGGCGCTCGGCGGCGGCCAGGGCCTGTCGGCCTCCCTCGCCGCCCTGCGCCGGATCACCGGTGACCTCACCGCCGTGGTCACCGTCGCCGACGACGGCGGATCCAGCGGCCGGCTCCGGGAGGAGCTCGGCGTGCTCCCGCCCGGCGACCTGCGCAAGGCGCTGGCCGCGCTGTGCGGGGACGACGACTGGGGCCAGACCTGGGCCCGGGTCATCCAGCACCGCTTCCAGTCCGAGGGCGACCTGCACGGGCACGCCGTCGGCAACCTGCTGATCGTCGCCCTGTGGGAACAGCTCGGCGACCCCGTCCAGGCCCTCGACCTGGTGGGCAGGCTGCTCGGTGCCCAGGGCCGGGTGCTGCCGATGTCGGCGGTGCCGCTGGAGCTCCAGGCCCTGGTCAGGGGGCACGATCCGGCCAGACCCGAGGACGTGGACACCGTCCGCGGGCAGGCCACCGTGGCGCTGACTCCGGGCGAGGTGCTCTCCGTACAGGTGGTGCCGAGCGACCCGCCGGCCGTGCCGGAGGCCGTCGCGGCCGTCCTGGACGCCGACTGGGTGGTTCTCGGCCCGGGGTCCTGGTTCTCCTCCGTCATTCCGCACCTGCTGGTGCCGGAACTGCTCGACGCGCTGGTCGAGACGAAGGCCCGGCGGGTCCTCTCGCTGAACCTCGCGCCGCAGCCCGGCGAAACAGAGGGCTTCTCTCCGCAGCGTCATTTGGAGGTTTTGGCCCGACACGCCCCTAAACTCGCCCTGGACGTGGTGCTGGCCGACGAGGCCGCCGTGCCCGACCGCGAGTCCCTCGCCGATGCCGCGAAACGGTTCGGTGCCGCGGTCGAGCTGGCCCCCGTGGCCAGGCAGGACGGTTCTCCGAAGCACGACCCGGAGCTGCTGGCCGCCGCGTACGACCGTATTTTTCGGATGCATGGAAGGATCGGCCCATGGCGATGACGCCCGCGGTGAAGGATGAGATCTCCCGCCTTCCCGTCACCCGGACCTGCTGCAGGAAGGCGGAGGTCTCGGCGATCCTTCGGTTCGCGGGCGGCCTGCACCTGGTGAGCGGCCGCATCGTCATCGAGGCGGAGCTCGACACCGGGATCGCGGCCAGACGTCTGCGCAAGGACATCCTGGAGATCTTCGGCCATTCCTCGGACCTGGTGGTGATGGCCCCCGGCGGACTGCGCCGCGGCAGCCGCTACGTGGTCCGCGTCGTGGCCGGCGGCGACCAGCTGGCCCGCCAGACGGGCCTCGTGGACGGCCGCGGGCGTCCCATCCGGGGCCTGCCCCCGCAGGTGGTCTCCGGCGCCACCTGTGACGCCGAGGCGGCGTGGCGCGGCGCCTTCCTGGCCCACGGCTCGCTCACCGAGCCGGGCCGGTCCTCCTCCCTGGAGGTCACCTGCCCCGGCCCGGAGGCCGCCCTGGCCCTGGTGGGCGCCGCCCGCAGGCTCTCCATCGCCGCCAAGGCGCGCGAGGTGCGCGGGGTCGATCGGGTCGTCGTCCGTGACGGCGACGCGATCGGCGCCCTGCTGACCCGCCTCGGCGCCCACGAGTCCGTGCTGGCCTGGGAGGAACGGCGGATGCGGCGCGAGGTGCGCGCCACCGCCAACCGCCTCGCCAACTTCGACGACGCCAACCTGCGCCGCTCGGCGCGGGCCGCGGTGGCCGCCGGAGCCCGCGTGCAGCGCGCGTTGGAGATCCTCGGCGAGGAGGTCCCCGAGCACCTCGCCGCGGCCGGCCGGCTGCGCATGGAGCACAAGCAGGCCTCCCTGGAGGAGCTGGGCGCGCTCGCCGACCCGCCGCTGACCAAGGACGCCGTCGCAGGCCGGATCCGCCGCCTGCTGGCGATGGCCGACAAGCGGGCCCAGGACCTCGGCATCCCGGGCACCGAGTCGAACCTCGACCTTAGCGAGGAGATGGCCGACAACATGGCCGGTTAGCCGACGGTCCGTGTACGGCAAAGGGGCTCGCGCGATCACTCGTGCGGGCCCCTTTGCCGTAGGCCCCATTGACATGAGCATGGGCCGGTCTTGAGTCTGGCGTCCGAACGCTTTCGTGGCAGACGACGCCCAGGGGGGCACATGAGGCACCGCGCGAGATCGATCCTCGCCGCAAGCGCACTCGTCTTCGCAAGCACACTCGCCGCGCTACCCGCGGCGGCCCAGGCCCAGCCCGGTTCCGGCACCGCACCCGGCGCCGACGAGGTGCGGGTCTACGACGCCGACATCACCCGGGAACAGGTCCCGCTCGTCCTCGCCGCCGGCCAGGACGCCCACGAGCTCAGCGAGCGGGCCCCGGAGAGCGGTACCGCCCGGGTCGAGCTCTTCCTCACCGGCGGCCAGGCCAAGGACCTCGCCGCCCAGGGCGTCAAGCTCGCCGAGCGGAAGATCGGGGCGCAGGGGCTGGCCCGTGCCAAGGCCGCCGGCGACGGCGTGTTCCGCCCGTACAGCGGCAAGGGCGGCCTCCAGGAGGAGATCCTGCGCACGGCGCAGGAGAACCCGGGGCTCACCAAGGTCGTCTCCATCGGCAAGACCGTCCGGGGCAAGGACATCCTCGCCCTCAAGGTCAGCAAGAACGCCAAGAAGACCAAGGACGGCGACAAGCCCTCCGTGCTCTACATGTCCAACCAGCACGCCCGTGAGTGGATCACCCCCGAGATGACCCGGCGGCTGATGCACCACACGATCGACAACTACGGCAAGGACCAGCGGATCACCAGGCTGGTGGACTCCACCGAGCTGTGGTTCCTGCTCTCCGCCAACCCGGACGGGTACGACTTCACGCACGCCCCGGACGGCGAGCGGCTGTGGCGCAAGAACCTGCGCGACAACAACGGCGACGGCAAGATCACCGCCGGCGACGGGATCGACCTCAACCGCAACTTCGCCTACAAGTGGGGTTACGACAACGAGGGTTCCTCCCCGAACCAGGCGAGCGAGACCTACCGCGGCCCGAAGGCCTCCTCCGAGCCCGAGACCACCGCCCTCGACGCCTTCGAGAAGCGCATCGGCTTCGACTACGCCATCAACTACCACTCCGCCGCCGAGCTGCTGCTCTACGGCGTCGGCTGGCAGGTGGCCACCCCCACCCCCGACGACGTCGCCTACAAGGCACTCGCCGGCACCCCGGAGAACCCCGCGGTCCCCGGCTACTACCCGCAGGTCTCCTCCGAGCTCTACACGACGAACGGCGAGGCCGACGGCCACGCCTCCAACGTCAACGGCATCATGATGTTCACGCCGGAGATGACCACCTGCCAGACCGCCTCGGCGGCCGACCCGAACGACCAGTGGAGGCCCGAGGACTGCGCCTCCGGCTTCAACTTCCCGGACGACGAGAAGCTCATCCAGGCGGAGTTCGCCAAGAACGTCCCCTTCGCGCTGTCCGTGGCCGAGAGCGCCGAGCACCCGGACCAGCCGAAGTCCTCCCTGGGCCTGAAGGCCGCCGACTTCACCGTCGACCCCTTCACCACCTCCTACGTCGCCCGGGGCGAGGACCAGACGGTCTCCGTCACGGCCCGCAAGGCGCTGAAGGACAAGGAGCTCAACTTCCGGATCAACGGCGGCCGCACGCACGACGAGGACCTCAAGGCCTGGAAGGGCGGCGAGGCCTACGGCGGCGACGACAACAACTGGTTCGACGAGTACCGCGCCAAGGTGGACGGCGCGAGGCCCGGCGACAAGGTGGAGGTCTGGTTCACCGGCCGGGACCGCGCCGGCAAGCAGGTCTCCAGCGAGCACTTCACGTACACGGTGGCCGAGCGGCCACGCGCGGACGTCCTGGTGATCGCCGAGGAGGGAGCCAAGGCCCAGCACGCCCAGAGCTACGTCGACGCCCTGCGCGCCAACGGGAGGTCCGCGGCGGTCTGGGACGTGGCGACGCAGGGTGCCCCGCACCACCTCGGCGTGCTCTCGCACTTCCGTACGGCCGTTCACTACACCGGGGCCAAGACCCCCGGCGGTGACACCCAGCTCGCGGTGCGCGACTTCCTGAACGAGGGCGGCAAGCTGATCGAGGCCGGTGAGCTGGCGGGCGGCAACGCCCAGGTCGGCCGCGCCGTGACCAACGACTTCAGCCAGTACTGGCTCGGCGCGTACAGCCGGACCAGCACGCCCGGCGCGACCGGCTTCACCGGCGCCGGCTCCCTGACCGGGGCGAAGGGCGGTCTCGGCGACGCAGCCGGCAACCCGCTGAACGCCCCCGGCGGCTACACCGTCACCTCCGAGAGCCTGGCCCCCGCGCAGTTCCCGCAGTTCAAGAGCGCCCAGGCGGGCCAGTTCACCGGGGTCGTGAACCCGTACGCCCCCTACGCGGGCACCGGGATGGCCTCGGCCCTGCACGCGGACGACGACTGGAAGCGCCTCGTCCGCACGATCGACCTCACCGGCGTCACCGCGGCCGACCAGCCGCAGCTGAAGCTCGCCCTCAACTGGAACACGGAGGAGGGCTACGACCACGCCGCGCTGGAGGCCCGTACGGCCGGCGGCGACGACTGGACCACGCTGCCGGACCGCGGCGGTCTGAGCAGCACCACGGTGCCGGAGGAGTGCGCGGCCGGGTTCTTCGTGAACGACCACCCCTTCCTGCGCCGCTACCTCACGCTCGACGCGGGCGGCTGCACCCCGCAGGGCACCAGCGGCCAGTGGAACAGCTTCACCGGTTCCTCCGGCGGCTGGAAGCAGGTCTCGTTCGACCTGAGCGCGTACGCGGGCAGGACCGTCGAGGTCTCGCTCTCCTACATCACCGACCCGGGCTCGGGCGGCCGCGGCGTGTTCGCGGACGAGGCGCGCCTGTCCGTCGGCGGCGCGGAACAGGCCGTCGACGGCTTCGAGTCCTCCTTCGGTGTCTGGACGGTCCAGGGCGCACCCGCCGGAAGCCCCGACGTCCCCGGCGGCTGGTCCCGTTCCGGCGAACTGGTCAAGTCCTATGCGGCGGTCACCACCCGTGACACCGTCCTGCTGGGCTTCGGACTGGAACACCTGCCCGCCGCGGCCGACCGCGCCCTACTCGTCGGTAAGGCGCTGCGCACACTGAACCGCTGATCGGCGGCCCTTCGTCACTCACCCTGAGTGACGGGGACCAAAGTCCCCCCGGTCCCGTTCCGGAGCGTCAGGAACGGGGCCGGGGCGTGTGTCCCCCACGAAGCGGGGGGAGTGTCAGGCTCCGACCGATGTCACCCAAAAGCTCACGGAGAGGTAGGGTCGTAAGCGGTCGGGGACATCCCATTTCAGCTCGCCGGCGCACTAACCGGCGCACCAACGAGGAGATCGGTTCGTGACGATCCGCGTAGGCATCAACGGTTTTGGCCGCATTGGCCGCAACTACTTCCGGGCGCTCCTGGAGCAGGGAGCGGACATCGAGATCGTCGGTGTCAACGACCTGACTGACAACGCCACCCTGGTGCACCTTCTCAAGTACGACACCATTCTGGGCCGGCTGAAGCACGAGGTCAGCCACACCGACAACAGCATCACCGTCGGTGGCCAGACCTTCAAGACCTTCGCCGAGCGCGACCCCGCGAACCTCCCCTGGGGTGAACTGGGCGCCGACATCGTCATCGAGTCGACCGGCATCTTCACCAAGAAGGCCGACGCCGCCAAGCACATCGCGGCCGGCGCGAAGAAGGTCCTCATCTCGGCTCCGGCCAAGGACGAGGACATCACCATCGTCATGGGCGTCAACCAGGACAAGTACGACGCGGCCAACCACCACGTCATCTCCAACGCGTCCTGCACCACCAACTGCGTGGCGCCGATGGCCAAGGTCCTCGACGAGAACTTCGGCATCGTCAAGGGCATGATGACGACGGTCCACGCGTACACGAACGACCAGCGCATCCTGGACTTCCCGCACTCGGACCTGCGTCGCGCCCGCGCCGCCGCCGAGAACATCATCCCGACGTCCACCGGTGCCGCCAAGGCCACCGCGCTGGTCCTCCCGCAGCTCAAGGGCAAGCTGGACGGCATCGCCATGCGCGTCCCGGTCCCGACCGGCTCGGTCACCGACCTGGTCCTGGAGCTCTCCCGCGAGACCACGGTGGAAGAGATCAACGCGGCCTTCCAGAAGGCCTCGGAGGGGCAGCTGAAGGGCATCCTCGACTACACCGAGGACGCGATCGTCTCCTCCGACATCGTGAACTGGCCCGCGTCCTGCACCTTCGACTCCTCCCTGACCATGGTCCAGGAAGGCACGCAGGTTAAGGTCGTCGGCTGGTACGACAACGAGTGGGGCTACTCCAACCGTCTCGTCGACCTCACCGTCTTCGTCGGCGGTCAGCTCTAAGCACATAGGCAAGGCACCACGATGTGAGCACAGGGTCCGAGCAGCGCGACGAAGCGCCGCACGGGCCCTGTTGCTTGCCTCGTTCTCCCTTCCTCGCCCTTCGAGCGAAGGGCACAAAGGAGTAGGTACACATGAAGACGATCGATGAACTCCTCGCCGAGGGCGTCAAGGGCAAGCGGGTCTTCGTCCGCGCGGACCTGAACGTCCCGCTGGACGGCGACCGCATCACCGACGACGGCCGCATCCGCGCCGTCCAGCCCACGATCGCGAAGCTCGCCGCCGCCGGCGCCCGCGTCATCGTGGCCTCGCACCTGGGCCGCCCGAAGGGCACCGGCGTGGAGCCGGCCTTCTCGCTCGCCCCCGCCGCCACCCGCCTCGGCGAACTGCTCGGCGCGGACGTCGCCTTCGCCGGCGACACGGTCGGCGCCTCCGCCAAGGCGACCGTCGCGGCCCTCACCGACGGCCAGGTGGCCGTCATCGAGAACCTGCGCTTCAACGCCGGTGAGACCTCGAAGGACGACGCCGAGCGCGGCGCCTTCGCGGACCAGCTCGCCGAGCTCGCCGACGTCTACGTCGGCGACGGCTTCGGCGCCGTCCACCGCAAGCACGCCTCGGTCTTCGACCTCCCCGCGCGCCTCCCGCACGCGGCCGGCTACCTCATCGCCACCGAGGTCGGCGTCCTGAAGAGGCTCACCGCCGAGGTCGAGCGCCCCTACGTCGTGGTCCTCGGCGGCGCCAAGGTCTCCGACAAGCTGGCCGTCATCGACGAGCTGCTCGGCAAGGCCGACCGCATCCTCATCGGCGGCGGCATGGCCTACACCTTCCTCTACGCCAAGGGCTACGAGGTCGGTATCTCCCTGCTCCAGAAGGACCAGGTGGAGAAGGTCAAGGAGTACATGGAGCGCGCCGAGAAGACCGGCGTCGAGCTGGTCCTCCCGGTCGACGTGCTGGTCTCCGCGGAGTTCCCGGACCTGAAGGGCAAGACCCCGGCCGTCTTCGACACCGTGGCCGCCGACGCGATCCCGGAGGACAAGGAGGGCCTGGACATCGGTCCCGAGACGCGCAAGCTGTACGCGTCGAAGATCGCCGATGCCAAGACCGTCTTCTGGAACGGTCCGGTCGGCGTGTTCGAGCACCCCGACTACGCCGGCGGTACCGCGGCCATCGCCCAGGCCCTGCTCGACAGCAGCGCCTTCACCGTCGTCGGCGGCGGAGACAGCGCCGCCGCGGTCCGCATCCTCGGCTTCGACGAGAATGCTTTCGGCCACATCTCTACCGGTGGCGGCGCCTCCCTCGAATACCTCGAGGGCAAGACGCTCCCCGGCCTCGCCGCCCTGGAGGGCTGACCCCTTATGTCTGACGCTGTGAACGGCCGTACCCCGCTGATGGCGGGCAACTGGAAGATGAACCTCAACCACCTCGAGGCCATCGCCCACGTCCAGAAGCTCGCCTTCGCGCTCGCCGACAAGGACTACGACGCGGTCGAGGTCGCGGTCCTGCCGCCCTTCACCGACCTCCGCTCGGTCCAGACCCTGGTCGACGGCGACAAGCTGAAGATCAAGTACGGTGCCCAGGACCTGTCCGCGCAGGACTCCGGCGCCTACACCGGCGAGATCTCCGGCTCCATGCTGGCGAAGCTGAAGTGCACGTACGTGGCCGTCGGCCACAGCGAGCGCCGGCAGTACCACGGCGAGTCCGACGAGATCTGCAACGCCAAGGTCAAGGCCGCCTACCGGCACGGGCTCACCCCGATCCTGTGCGTCGGCGAGGGCCTGGACGTCCGCAAGGCCGGACAGCAGGTCGCGTACACGCTGAGCCAGCTCGACGGCGGCCTCAAGGACGTCCCGGCCGAGCAGGTCGAGTCCATCGTGATCGCCTACGAGCCCGTCTGGGCCATCGGCACCGGCGAGGTCGCCACCCCCGACGACGCCCAGGAGGTCTGCGGGGCGATCCGCACCCGCCTCGCGGAGCTGTACTCGCAGGAGCTGGCCGACAAGGTCCGCATCCAGTACGGCGGCTCGGTGAAGTCCGGGAACATCGCGGCGATCATGGCCCAGCCCGACGTGGACGGCGCCCTGATCGGCGGCGCGGCACTGGACGCGGAGGAGTTCGTCAAGATCGTCCGCTTCCGCGACCAGTGAGTATGCGGTAGGGCGGATCCGTCGTACCCTTGCGGGGGCCAGGGGCTGAACCACCAGCCACTGGCCCCCGCGCACATCCCGCAAAGCCGGAAAGCCTGAAAAAGCCAGAAAGTAGGAATCAGCCGTGATTATGGGGTTCTCGATCGCCCTGATCGTCTTCAGCGCCCTGCTGATGCTGCTGGTGCTGATGCACAAGGGCAAGGGCGGCGGCCTCTCCGACATGTTCGGCGGCGGAATGCAGTCGTCGGTCGGCGGTTCCTCCGTCGCGGAGCGCAACCTCGACCGCATCACCGTCGTCGTGGGTCTGCTGTGGTTCGCGTGCATCGTCGCGCTCGGTCTGCTCATGAAGTCGAGCAGCTGACCGTTCTGGCCATTCCGGCAGTCCTGTCGGTGGTGCCCGGCCTATCATGAGGTCCGGCGTCCCTAGCGCGGAATCAGTAACTCCGCTCACTGGACGTGCGTTAGGCCTTACGTAGACTTGGGCGCTCCGCGGCGGAAATTCCACTCACACTCCGCGGCACCATCACGCAGGGAGTTACGACCGTGGCAAGTGGCAACGCGATCCGGGGCAGCCGGGTCGGAGCGGGGCCGATGGGTGAGGCAGAGCGCGGCGAGTCCGCGCCCCGCCTGCGCATCTCCTTCTGGTGTTCGAACGGGCACGAGACGCAGCCGAGCTTCGCCAGCGACGCGCAGGTGCCGGACACCTGGGACTGCCCGCGCTGCGGGTTCCCGGCCGGCCAGGACCGGGACAACCCGCCCGCGCCGCCGCGCACCGAACCGTACAAGACGCACCTGGCGTACGTACGGGAACGGCGCTCCGACGCCGACGGCGAGGCGATCCTCGCCGAGGCGCTCGCCAAACTCCGCGGCGAGATCTGACACCCCCCCATGTGTGACGTGAGGCCCGGCTCCGCAGGAATCATCTCCTGCGGAGCCGGGCCTCTTTGTGTGCGTTGCGCCGCTTCTGATCCCTTAAGTTGGTGAACGGCGGGGCACGACAGGACGGAAGAAACGGGTTGATGTCCGAGATGAACGCAGACAGCAGGACGAAGCTCAACCGGACGCCGGAGTGGCTGGCACTCGGCAAGCACCGGGAGGAATTCGGGCAGACGCATCTGCGGGAGCTGTTCGAGGAGAATCCCGGCCGCGGCGCCGACTACACCCTGCAGGTCGGCGACCTGCACATCGACTACTCGAAGCACCTCGTCACCGACGAGACGCTCGCGCTCCTGCGCGAGCTGGCCGCGGCCACCGGGGTGGCCGAGCTGCGCGAGGCGATGTTCGGCGGCGAGAAGATCAACACGACCGAGGACCGGGCGGTGCTGCACACCGCCCTGCGCGCGCCCAGGGACGCCGTCGTCGAGGTGGACGGCGAGAACGTCGTCCCCCGCGTGCACGCCGTCCTGGACAAGATGGCGGCCTTCGCCGACCAGGTCAGGTCGGGGGAGTGGACCGGCTCCACCGGCAAGCGCATCAAGAACGTCGTCAACATCGGCATCGGCGGCTCCGACCTCGGTCCGGCCATGGCCTACGAGGCCCTGCGCGCCTTCGCCGACCGCGCCCTGACCGTGCGCTTCGTGTCCAACGTCGACGGCGCCGACCTGCACGAGGCCGTGCGGGACCTGGACCCGGCCGAGACGCTGTTCATCATCGCCTCCAAGACCTTCACCACCATCGAGACCATCACCAACGCCACCTCGGCGCGCGGCTGGCTGCTGGCCGGCCTCGGCGAAGACCGGATGGCCGTGGCACGGCACTTCGTGGCGCTGTCGACCAACGCCGAGAAGGTCACCGACTTCGGCATCGACCCGGCCAACATGTTCGAGTTCTGGGACTGGGTCGGCGGCCGCTACTCCTTCGACTCGGCCATCGGCCTCTCCCTGATGATCGCGATCGGTCCGGGCGCCTTCCGCGACATGCTGGCCGGCTTCCGCCTGATGGACCAGCACTTCCGCACGGCGCCGCCGGAGGAGAACGCCCCGCTCCTGATGGGCCTGTTGGGGATCTGGTACGGCGCCTTCTTCGACGCCCAGTCGCACGCCGTGCTCCCGTACAGTCACTACCTCTCGCGCTTCACCGCGTACTTGCAGCAGCTGGACATGGAGTCCAACGGCAAGTCCGTGGACCGCGACGGCAATCCGGTGGAGTGGCAGACGGGCCCGGTGGTCTGGGGCACGCCCGGCACCAACGGGCAGCACGCCTACTACCAGCTGATCCACCAGGGGACGAAGATGATCCCCGCGGACTTCATCGGCTTCGCGAAGCCGGTGGCCGAGCTGGAGGCGGCCCCCGCGGCCCAGCACGACCTGCTCATGGCCAACTTCTTCGCGCAGACCCAGGCGCTGGCCTTCGGCAAGACGGCGGACGAGGTGCGCGCCGAAGGCGCCCCGGAATCGCTGGTCCCGCACAAGACCTTCCACGGCAACCACCCGACGACCACCATTCTGGCGACCGAGCTCACCCCGGGGGTGCTCGGCCAGCTGATCGCGCTGTACGAGCACAAGGTGTTCGTCCAGGGCGCGGTGTGGAACATCGACTCCTTCGACCAGTGGGGCGTCGAGCTCGGCAAGGTCCTCGCCAAGCGCGTCGAGCCCGCCCTGACCGAGGGCGTGGACGTCGAGGGCCTCGACCCCTCCACGAAGGCCCTGGTGGCCACGTACCGGAAGCTGCGCGGCCGGATCTGACGGCAGAACGGACGAAGGGCCCGCTCTCCTCGGGAGAGCGGGCCCTTCGCGTCGTACGGGTCAGGAGGAGGCCGGCGGGTACATCCCGGCCGGGAGCTTCGCCGCCGCCGCGCGGTCCAGGAGCCACAGGGTGCGGGAGCGGCCGTACGCCTCCGCGGCCGGGGCCTGCACCCCGCCGGCCCCGCCGAGGGCGATGGAGACCGCTCCGGCCTTGTCCTCGCCGGCCGCCAGCAGCCAGACCTCGCGGGCCGCCCGGATCGCCGGGAGCGTCAGCGAGATACGGGTGGGCGGGGGCTTCGGGGCGCCGTGGACGCCGACCACCGTCCGCTCGCCCTCGCGGGCCGCCGGGTGCTCCGGGAACAGCGAGGCCACGTGCGTGTCCGGGCCCACGCCCAGCATCAGCACGTCGAAGCGCGGGACCGGGCCGTGGTCCTCCGGACCGGCCGCCTTCGCCAGCTCGGCCGCGTAGGCGGCCGCGGCCGCGTCGACATCGGCCCCGTACGGTCCGTCCGAAGCCGGCATCACGTGGACGCGGGCGGGGTCCACCGGGACCGAGTCCAGGAGGGCCTCGCGGGCCTGTGTGTGATTGCGCTCGGGGTCGTCGGCGGGGACGTACCGCTCGTCGCCCCACCAGAGGTCCAGGCGCGCCCAGTCGACGGCGTCGCGGGCGGGGGCGGCGGCCAGTGCGGCGAGGAGACCGTTGCCGTTGCGTCCGCCGGTGAGGACCACGGACGCGGTGCCGCGGGCCGCCTGCGCGTCCACGATCTTCGTGATGAGCCGGGCCGCGGTGGCCTGGGCCATCAGTTCCTTGTCCCGGTGGACGACGACCTGGGGAGTCGTCATACCCATGTGCTGCCGCCTTCTTTGGTAGTGCGGGTGGGGCGGGGACGGGCAACCGCTGCGCGGAGCCGGTCCCCGTCCCGCCCCTCCGGGCAGGGCCCGGTTACTTGTTCGCGGCCTTCTTCGATGGCCTGGCCGCAGGCTTCGGGGCCTCCGGCTTGGGCTCGGCCTCCGCCTCGGCGGGGGCTTCGGGCTTGGCCGGAGCCGGCGCAGCAGACGGGTGGAGCTTCGACACGCCGAACTTCAGCGCGGACTCGTACGTGTTGTCCGGGTCCAGCCGGCGCAGCTCCTCCGCCAGGAGCTCGGCCGTGTCGCGGCGCTTGAGCGCCACGTTCCGGTCGGGCTGCCCCGGCATGCACAGCGTGGCCAGCCCTCCGTCCGCCCGGTTCAGGACGATGTCGCCGTCCTTCGTCGCCAGGCGTACGGAGGTCAGGCCCGGCCCCGGCGACAGCTCGCGGCGGACGGGAACGTGCAGCCGGTCCGCCAGCCACATGGCCAGCAGCTCACAGCTCGGGTTGTCGTCCTCGCCCTCGACGGTCGCCGAGACGACCGTCAGGGCCTGCTGGTCCAGTGCCGCGGCCAGCATGGAGCGCCACGGGGTGATCCGGGTCCACGCAAGGTCCGTGTCCCCCGGTGCGTACGCGCCGGCCCGGGCGGCGAGCGTCCCGACCGGGTGTTCGCAGGAGTACGTGTCCGTGATGCGGCGCTGCCCGAGCGCACCCAGCGGATCGCCCGCCAGGTCCGTGGGAGAACCGTCCGGCCACCAGACGACCACAGGCGCATCCGGAAGGAGCAGCGGGAGAACCACCGACTGGGCGTGGTCGACCAGTTCGCCGTGAAGGCGCAGCACGACCGTCTCACCGCTGCCGGCGTCCGCCCCGACGCGGATCTCCGCGTCGAGCCGGGCGTCACGGCGGCTGCGCGGCGAGCGGCTGGCCCGCTTGATGACGACGACGATCCGCGAGGGGTGTTCGTGGGACGCGTCGTTCGCCGACTTGAGCGCGTCGTACGCGTTCTCCTCGTCGGTCACGATCACCAGCGTGAGGACCATGCCGACCGCCGGCGTGCCGATGTCCCGGCGTGCCTGCACCATCGCGGCGTTGATCTTGCTGGAGTTGGTCTCCGTGAGGTCGATCTTCATGGCCGGCGCCAGCTCCGTCCGTCTCGTGCGAGCATCTCGTCCGCCTCGACCGGACCCCAGGTGCCCGCGGGGTACTGCGCGGGCTTGCCGTGCTTGTCCCAGTACTCCTCGATCGGGTCGAGGATGTTCCAGGACAGCTCGACCTCCTGGTGACGCGGGAAGAGGTTCGCGTCGCCGAGGAGCACGTCGAGGATGAGCCGCTCGTACGCCTCGGGGCTCGACTCCGTGAAGGACTCGCCGTAGGCGAAGTCCATCGTGACGTCCCGGACCTCCATGGAGGTGCCCGGAACCTTGGAACCGAAGCGGACCGTCACGCCCTCGTCCGGCTGGACCCGGATGACCAGGGCGTTCTGCCCCAGCTCCTCGGTCGCGCCCGACTCGAACGGCAGGTACGGGGCACGCTTGAAGACCACGGCGATCTCGGTCACCCGGCGGCCCAGGCGCTTGCCCGTCCGCAGGTAGAACGGGACGCCCGCCCAGCGGCGGTTGTTGATCTCCAGCCGGACGGCCGCGTAGGTGTCGGTCTTCGACTTGGGGTCGATGCCGTCCTCTTCGAGGTACCCGACGACCTTTTCGCCGCCCTGCCACGCCGCCGAGTACTGGCCGCGCACGGTGTGCTTGCCCAGGTCCTCGGGGAGCTCGACGGCCGTGAGGACCTTCAGCTTCTCCGCCACCAGCGCCTTGGGGTGGAAGGAGCCGGGCTCCTCCATCGCGGTGAGCGCGAGCAGCTGCAGCAGGTGGTTCTGGATGACGTCACGGGCCGCGCCGATGCCGTCGTAGTACCCGGCCCGGCCGCCGATGCCGATGTCCTCGGCCATGGTGATCTGCACGTGGTCGACGTACGACCGGTTCCAGATCGGCTCGAACATGGTGTTGGCGAAGCGGAGCGCCAGGATGTTCTGGACGGTCTCCTTGCCGAGGTAGTGGTCGATCCGGAAGACCTCGTCCCGGGGGAAGACCTCGTGGACGACCTTGTTGAGCTCCTCGGCGCTCTTCAGGTCGTGGCCGAAGGGCTTCTCGATGACGGCACGCCGCCAGGAGCCCTCCTTCTGCGCCAGCCCGTGGTTCTTGAGCTGCTGGACCACCTTGGGGAAGAACTTCGGCGGGACCGACAGGTAGAAGGCGAAGTTGCCGCCCGTGCCCTGCGCCTTGTCCAGGTCGTCGATCGTCGCCTTCAGGGTCTCGAAGGCCGCGTCGTCGTCGAAATCGCCCTGTACGAACCGGCAGCCCTGCACCAGCTGCTGCCAGACCTCCTCCCGGAAGGGGGTGCGCGAGTGCTGCTTGACGGCCTCGTACACCTCCTGGGCGAAGTCCTCGTGCTCCCACTCGCGGCGGGCGAACCCGATCAGCGAGAAGCCCGGAGGGAGCAGGCCGCGATTGGCCAGGTCGTAGATGGCAGGCATCAGCTTCTTGCGCGACAGGTCACCCGTAACGCCGAAAATGACCAGGCCGGACGGCCCCGCGATGCGCGGGAGCCGCCGGTCCTGTGCGTCACGAAGCGGGTTCGCTCCGTTCACAGACAAGGTGTTCAGGCCTCCGTGGGGGCAAGGCGCTCAAGCTCCGCCTCGGTCGACTTGAGCAGGTCGTTCCAGGACGCCTCGAACTTCTCGACGCCCTCGTCCTCGAGCAGCTGCACCACATCGTCGTACGAAATGCCCAGCTTCGCGACCGCGTCGAGCTCGGCACGGGCCTGCTCGTAGGTGCCGCGCACGGTGTCACCCGTGATCCGGCCGTGGTCGGCGGTGGCCTCCAGGGTGGCCTCCGGCATGGTGTTCACCGTGTTCGGGGCGACCAGGTCGTCCACGTACAGGGTGTCCTTGTACGCCGGGTCCTTGACGCCCGTCGAGGCCCACAGCGGACGCTGCTTGTTGGCTCCGACGCGCTCCAGGGCGGCCCAGCGGTCCGAGGAGAAGACCTCCTCGTAGGCCTCGTAGGCCAGACGGGCGTTGGCGAGCGCCGCCTTGCCCTTGAGGGCCTTCGCCTCGTCGGTGCCGACCGCGTCCAGGCGCTTGTCGATCTCGCTGTCCACGCGGGACACGAAGAAGGAGGCGACCGAGTGGATCAGGGACAGGTCCAGGCCGGCGGCCTTGGCCTTCTCCAGGCCCGCCAGGTACGCGTCCATGACCTCGCGGTAGCGCTGCAGCGAGAAGATCAGCGTGACGTTGACGCTGATGCCCTTGCCGATGACCTCGGTGATCGCCGGCAGGCCGGCCTTGGTCGCCGGGATCTTGATGAGCGTGTTCGGACGGTCCACCAGCCAGGCCAGCTGCTTGGCCTCGGCGATGGTCGCCGGCGTGCTGTGCGCCAGGCGCGGGTCGACCTCGATGGACACGCGGCCGTCCTGGCCGTCGGTGCGGTCGTAGACCGGGCGCAGGATGTCGGCGGCGTCGCGGACGTCCGCCGTGGTGATCATGCGCAGGGCCTCTTCCACGGTGACCCTGCGGGTCGCGAGGTCGGTGAGCTGCTGCTCGTAGCCCTCGCCGCCGCTGATCGCCTTCTGGAAGATCGCCGGGTTGGTGGTGACACCGACCACGTGCGACTGGTCGATGAGCTCGGCCAGGTTGCCGGACGTGATGCGCTTGCGGGACAGGTCGTCCAGCCAGATCGCCACGCCTTCGTCGGAGAGGCGCTTGAGTGCGTCTGTCATGTGATTACATCTCCTACTTGGTTGCGTGCGGCGTCAGCGCGCGGCGGCGGCGAGGGATTCGTTGGCGGCGGCCACCACGTTCTCGGGGGTGAAGCCGAACTCGCGGAACAGCACCTTCGCGTCGGCCGAGGCACCGAAGTGCTCCAGCGAGACGATGCGGCCGGCGTCGCCGACGTAGCGGTGCCAGGTCAGACCGATGCCCGCCTCGACCGCGACGCGCGCCTTGACCGACGGCGGCAGGACGCTGTCCTTGTACTCCTGCGACTGCTCCTCGAACCACTCGACCGACGGCATCGAGACCACCCGGGTCGGGACGCCCTGCGCCTGGAGCTGCTCGCGGGCCTCGACGGCGAGGTGGACCTCGGAGCCGGTGCCGATGAGCACGACCTGGGCGGGACCGCCGTCGGCCTCGAAGAGCACGTACCCGCCCTTGGCGGCGTCCTCGTTGCGCTCGTAGGTCGGCACGCCCTGGCGGGTGAGCGCCAGACCGTGCGGGGCGCCCTTGCCGAAGACCTTGGTGTGGCGCTTGAGGATCTCGCGCCAGGCGATCGCGGTCTCGTTGGCGTCGGCCGGGCGGACGACGTTCAGGCCCGGGATGGCGCGCAGCGAGGCGAGGTGCTCGACCGGCTGGTGGGTCGGGCCGTCCTCGCCGAGACCGATGGAGTCGTGCGTCCACACGTAGGTCACCGGCAGGTGCATCAGGGACGACAGGCGCACGGCGTTGCGCATGTAGTCGGAGAACACCAGGAAGGTGCCGCCGTAGATACGGGTGTGGCCGTGCAGGGCGATGCCGTTCATGGTCGCGGCCATGGCGTGCTCGCGGATGCCGAAGTGGACGGTACGGCCGTACGGGTCGGCCTCCGGCAGCGGGTTGTCCTTCGGCAGGAACGAGGAGTTCTTGTCGATGGTGGTGTTGTTGGAGCCGGCCAGGTCGGCCGAGCCGCCCCACAGCTCCGGGATGACCGCGCCGAGGGCCTGGAGCACCTTGCCGGAGGCGGCGCGGGTGGCGACGTCCTTGCCGGCCTCGAAGACGGGGAGCTCGTCCTCCCAGCCCGCGGGCAGCTCGTTGGCGTTGATGCGGTCGAACGAGGCGGCGCGCTCCGGGTTCGCCGTGCGCCAGGCGGAGAAGTCCTTCTCCCAGGCGGCCTTGGCCTCGCGGCCGCGGTCGCCGAGGCCGCGGGTGTGCGCGAGGACCTCGTCGGAGACCTCGAAGCTCTTCGCCGGGTCGAAGCCGAGGACGCGCTTGGTGGCCGCGACCTCGTCGTCGCCGAGCGCCGAGCCGTGCGCGGCCTCGGTGTTCTGGGCGTGCGGGGCGGGCCAGGCGATGATCGAGCGGGCCGCGATGAAGGAGGGGCGACCGGTCTCGGCCTTGGCGGCCTGGAGGGCGGCGAAGAGCGCCTTCGGGTCGAGGTCGCCGTTCTCCTGCTGCGCGACGCGCTGGACGTGCCAGCCGTAGGCCTCGTAGCGCTTGAGGGTGTCCTCGGAGACGGCCGTCTCCGTGTCGCCCTCGATGGAGATGTGGTTGTCGTCCCACAGCAGGACGAGGTTGCCCAGCTTCTGGTGGCCGGCCAGCGCGGACGCCTCGTGGGAGATGCCCTCCTGGAGGCAGCCGTCGCCCGCGATCGCGTAGACCATGTGGTCGAACGGGGAGGTGCCCGGGGCGGCCTCCGGGTCGAACAGGCCGCGCTCGTAGCGGGCCGCCATGGCCATGCCCACCGCGTTGGCGACGCCCTGGCCGAGGGGGCCGGTCGTGGTCTCCACGCCGGCCGTGTGGCCGTACTCCGGGTGGCCGGGGGTCTTGGAACCCCACGTGCGGAACGCCTTGAGGTCGTCCAGTTCGAGCCCGAACCCGCCGAGGTACAGCTGGGTGTAGAGCGTCAGGGACGAGTGCCCCGCGGAGAGCACGAAGCGGTCGCGGCCCACCCACTCGGGGTCCGCCGGGTCGTGCCGCATCACCTTCTGGAAGAGGGTGTACGCGGCGGGGGCCAGGCTCATCGCCGTACCGGGGTGGCCGTTCCCGACCTTCTGGACCGCGTCAGCGGCCAGGATGCGGGCGGTGTCGACGGCCCGCTGGTCCAGTTCGGTCCACTCGAGCTCTGTGGTGGTCGGCTTGGTGCTCACCGTGGGTCAGGGCTCCTCTCCACATGTATGAATCCCGGTGACGAACGGTGCACCGGCGCGATTCCGAGCCTACCCCCGCAACGGCGTGCAGCTATTCGAGTGCACTCAGTCCGTCACCGCGCCGCCGACCGGTGTTCACCCGCCCGCGGGGGCTCCGACCGCGTCGTCCCCCGTAGGTATGCACGGTCCGATCGGCCCAACACGAGGCGACCCCGGCGCGGGGCGACGTAAGCGCAACGTCTACAGTGGCGTGGTACGCGCAAGCCTCAACCGGGCCCTCATGTCGATGGCGGCCCCGGGTCGTGGCTTGCTGGATTCTCTCTCAGGGGTGTGCGTGACGGCCGTCGAATCCCGTCCAGCGGCGGTGCTCGGGACGAGCCCCGGTCACCGGCCGTTCGGGGCCCGCGTCATGGCTTTCGTGGCATTGACCAAGCCGCGGATCATCGAACTTCTGCTGATCACCACAGTGCCGGTGATGTTCCTGGCCGAGCAGGGCGTGCCGTCCCTGTGGCTGGTCCTCGTGACCTGCTTCGGCGGCTACTTGTCCGCGGGCGGCGCCAACGCGCTGAACATGTACATCGACCGCGACATCGACGCGCTGATGGACCGGACCTCGCAGCGCCCGCTGGTGACCGGCATGGTCAGCCCGCGCGAGTGCCTGGCCTTCGGCCTCACCCTCGCGGTGGTCTCCACCCTCTTCTTCGGTTTCCTCGTCAACTGGCTGTCGGCGGCGCTGTCGCTCGGCGCGCTCCTCTTCTACGTCGTCGTCTACACGATGCTGCTGAAGCGGCGCACCGCCCAGAACATCGTCTGGGGCGGCATCGCGGGCTGCATGCCGGTGCTCATCGGCTGGTCGTCGGTCACGAACCAGGTCTCCTGGGCCGCGGTCGTCCTCTTCCTCGTCATCTTCTTCTGGACGCCGCCGCACTACTGGCCGCTGTCGATGAAGGTGAAGGACGACTACGCGCGCGCCGGTGTGCCGATGCTCCCCGTCGTGGCGGGCAACAAGGCCGTGGCGAGCCAGATCGTCCTCTACAGCTGGGTGATGGTGGCGGTCTCGCTGCTGCTGACCCCGATGGGGTACACGGGCTGGTTCTACACCTCGGTCGCGCTGGTCTCCGGCGGCTGGTGGCTGTGGGAGGCGCACGCGCTGCACGCGCGGGCCAAGGCGGGCGTGACGGGCGCGAAGCTCAAGGAGATGCGCCTGTTCCACTGGTCGATCACCTACGTGTCGCTGCTGTTCGTGGCGGTGGCCGTGGATCCCTTCCTCCGCTGATTACTCGCCGGTAGCATGCCCTCCATGGGAGACACCGCAGACACCGCAGAAACCGCAGAAACCGCAGCCGCCGCAGGCGCCGCGGACAAGAAGCAGGACCGTACGGCGGCGAAGCTCGCCAAGCAGATCGGCGCCTTCGCCAAGAAGCACGGAGGCGCCGAGGGCCAGCTCGCCCACATCGGGCAGGCCGGCACCCGGATCGTGCTCGTGGGAACGGACGGCGGCTGGGGCGACCTGGTCGCGCCGACGTTCGCGGCGGCGCAGCTGGCCGCCGAGAAGGCCGGGCTGACCCTCCACGAGGAGTTCGACGGCGAGTTCGCCGCGCGGGTGCGCACCGGCCCGTACGAGTGGACGCGGATGGCCGGCATCCAGCTCGGCGGACACGAGAGCTAGACCCTGTCCGGGCGATCGGTCAACAGCGCGAGCAACACCTCACACCCCGCTCACCCGTTAGGACGTGTGGAAGCCCCTTCCTCACGTCCGCAACGGGATGCCCGGATGATCGAAACGCCGCCCCTGGTGGACCAGTACTGCCACGGAGTACTCCGTACGGAGCTGGGCCTGGGCACCTTCGAGGCCAAGCTGATCCGCTCGGCCGGCCCGCCCGCCGCGGGCACCACCTTCTTCGACACCCAGACCGGTTTCGCGGTGCGCCGCTGGTGCCCGCCGCTGCTGGGGCTGGAGCCGCACGCCGCCCCCGCCCGCTATCTGGCGCGGCGGCGCGAGCTGGGCGCCGCCGAGTCGGCCCGGCGGCTGCTGAGGGGGTCCGGGGTCGCCGCGTACCTGGTCGACACCGGGGTGAGCGGGGACGTCACCGGGCCCAAGGAGCTGGCGCTCGCCGGGGACGCGGAGGCCTTCGAGTCGGTCCGGCTGGAGTTACTGGCCGAGCAGGTCGCCGACACCTCCGGGACGGTGTCCGCGTTCCTCGCCAATCTCGCCGAGGCCGTCCACCACGCCACCGCCGGGGCCACGGCCTTCACCTGCGCGGCCGCCTTCGACGGCGTCGGCGTCCCTGCTCTCGTACCCGATCCGCCCGGTCCCGGGGAGGTGCGCGGGGCGGCCGGACGATGGCTGGCCGGGCGGCCCCGGGGCGCGGCCGTACGGGACCCCGTACTCCTGCGGCACCTGCTGTGGAGCGCCGTGTCGTCCGGGCTGCCGCTCCAGCTGCACGCGGGCGTCGCCGATCCCGCGCCGCTGACGGAGTTCGTACGGGCCACCGCGGGCCTGGGCGCGCGGCTGGTGCTGATCGGCGGATACCCCCACCACCGGCACACGGCGCGGCTCGCCGCGGCCTTCCCCCACGTCTACGCCGATGCCGGCGCGGCCCTCGGGCAGACCGGGGCGCGGGCGGCGGCGGTCCTGGCCGAACTGCTGGAGCTGGCGCCGTTCGGGAAGGTGCTGTTCTCCAGCGGCGGCCGGCAGCTGCCCGAACTGCACGCGGTGGGCGCCCTGGTGTTCCGGGAGGCGCTGGGCCGGGTGCTGGGCGGCTGGGTCGCCGAGGGGTCCTGGTCCTGGCGGGACGCGGACCGGGTGGCCGGCCTGGTCGCGGCGGGCAACGCCCGCCGCGTCTACCGGCTGGACGGCCCCGGCGGGCTCTGACGGGCTCTGACGGGCCCGGGGCTCAGACGGCGGAGAGCTGCGGGTCGCCCTGGGAGGGGATCTCCGCCTCCTCGGCCGGCCGCTCGCGCAGGCTCAGCGCGACCCGGAGCGCGGCGATCCACACCAGGCAGGAGCCCAGCATGTGGGCGGCGACCAGGGCCTCGGGGACCTGGGTGGCGTACTGCACGTAGCCGATGGCGCCCTGGGCGAGCAGCACGACCAGCAGGTCGCGGGCGCGCGCCCGGGTGTCGGCCGGGGCGTCGACGACCCGCAGGACCAGCCACATCGCGACGGCGAGCGCGCACACCAGCCAGGCGGCGACGGCGTGCACGTGGGCGGTGGCTTCCCAGTCGAAGGGCATGCGCCGGATCTCGCTGCTGTCACCGGCGTGCGGGCCGGAGCCGGTCACGACGGTGCCCGCCGCGATCAGGACGAGGGCGGTCGCGAGCAGTGCCCACGACAGCTTGCGCACCGGGCCGGGCACGCGCGGCCTGGGGGAGCCGTCGCCCTCGCGGGTGCGCTGCCAGGTGAGCGTCGTCACGGTGATCAGGGCGGTGGCGAGCAGGAAGTGCCCGGCCACGCTGTACGGGTTGAGCCCCGTCAGGACGGTGATGCCGCCGAGCACGGCGTTCGCCAGCACGACGAAGAACTGCACCCAGCCGAGCTTCGTGAGGGAGCGGCGCCAGGGCTTGGCCGAGCGGGCGGCGATGATCGCCCAGCCGACGGCCGCGCTGAGCACGTAGGTCAGCATGCGGTTGCCGAACTCGATGGCGCCGTGGAAGCCCTGCTCCTGCGTCACGATCAGGCTGTCGTCGGTGCACTTGGGCCAGGTGTCGCAGCCGAGGCCGGACCCGGTCAGCCGTACCGCGCCGCCGGTGACGACGATGACCACGCTCATGACGAGCGCGGCGAGTGCGGCCCGCTGGACGGTCCGGGGTGACGGGGTCCAGCGGCTGGCGATGTGGGCGAGGGGGTTCAACACGCCCCATATCGTAGGCGACCCCTTGTGCAAACTTTCACGAGGGGGTGCCCACGCCGGCGTCGGGACCGACGACCAGGCGGTACTTCGCTCCCGCGGGCTCGCCCTCCTCGTGCCACCACAGGAGGATGCGCCAAGGGACGCCGTCGCCCGGGCAGTCCGCCGAGCCGACGAACCCGCGCAGCAGTTCGCCCGCTACGTCCTCGGCCGTGCGATTCCTTACTTCCGCCGTGCTGTGCCAGGGATGGGGTAATACGTTCCACAGCCCGTCGGAGCCCCGCACCTCGACGCGCCACACCGCGAGCCAGGGCGTGACCTCCAGCATCGTCCGTACCTGTTCGGGATCGAGGCGCAGCCGGGCCGCCACCTCGGATTCCTCCACCCCCTGGATGCGGGCGGCCACCACGGCCTGCGGCAGCAGCCGTTCGGGCATCAGCCCCCGCGCGCGCAGGCCGACCAGGGACTCGAAGGTCAGGAAGCGCAGCCGCAGTTCCAGCTGGCGCCCGATGTGGTCCAGGGCCTCCTCGGCCTCCTGCGACGCCTCCGCGGCGGGATCCGCGAGCAGCAGCTGGCGGAAGTCGGACTCCGCGTCCACCGCCCAGGCCACCGCGTCCTCGGCGAAGCCCAGCTCGGCGAGGCGGTCCCCGAGGAACACCTTGGCCTGGGCGAGGCCCCGCCGGTTGACCGGATCGCGCTGGTCCAGGCCCGCCCACACCTCCACCGCGCTCCGGGTCAGGTCGCGGGCGCGCTCACCGGCCGCCCGCTCCATGGCGCTCGGCCCCTCACCGCCGGCCGGACCCAGCGGGTGCTTCGGCAGCCGGGCCTCGTCGCTCAGCGGCCAGGCCAGCCACACCCCGTGGTTGATCAGCCCGCGGGCGTACCAGCGGGCGAACTCGGGGGAGTACCGGGCCGCGCGCTCGGAACTGCGCAGCCCCTCCTCGATCGTGGCCAGCGCTCCCGCGCGGTCCCCCGCGGCGAACCGCAGCGCGGCCCGGTCGGCGAGGCGCAGCCCGAGCAGCGCGGCGCACTGCGGGTCGTCCGCGAGGGGGCGCAGGGCGCCGATCAGTTCGTCGAGGAGCCGCTCGCGCTCCTCCGGTTCCGCGTGCGCCGCCCCCGACCGCACCTGTGCCCACTGCTCGTCCAGCCGAAGTACGGCCTCCCGCTGCACCATGTCCGCCCCCCGGCTTCATGTGTGGAGGCGCCCATCCTCGCGGCATTCTCGGCGCGAGGGGAAGGGTTTCATTCCCAGCGGAAGAGGCGCGCGGCGGCGCCCAGACCGAGTACGGCCCAGCCGGCGAGCACGGCCGCGTCGCCCCACGGCAGCGGGGCCCCGTGCCGGAGCACCTCGCGCAGGCCGTCGGACAGGGCCGCGATGGGCAGCAGGCCCAGGACGGACTGCGCGGCCTCGGGGAACTTCTCCAGGGGCACGATCACCCCGCCGCCCACCAGCAGCAGCAGGAAGACCAGGTTGGCGGCGGCCAGGGTCATCTCGGCCTTGAGCGTGCCCGCCATCAGCAGCCCCAGCCCGGAGAAGGCGGCGGTGCCCAGCAGTATCAGCGCGGCCACCGACAGCGGGTTCCCGTGCGGGGACCAGCCCAGGGCGAGGGCGATCACCGTCAGCAGGGCGATCTGGAGCACCTCGGTGACCAGCACCGACAGGGTCTTGGCGGCCATCAGGGCCCAGCGCGGCAGCGGGGAGGCCCCGAGCCGCTTGAGGACCCCGTAGCGGCGGTCGAAGCCGGTGGCGATGGCCTGGCCGGTGAAGGCGGTGGACATCACGGCGAGCGCCAGGACGCCGGGGGCGAGGAAGTCCACGGACTTCTCGCCGCCCCCCTCCCGAAGGGGCACGCTGACGATGTCGACGGCGGAGAAGAGGGTCAGCAGCAGCGCCGGAATGATCACGGTCAGCAGCAGCTGCTCCCCGTTGCGCAGCAGCATCCGGGTCTCCAGAGCCGTCTGCGCGAGGATCATGCGGGACACGGGCGCGGCCCCCGGGTTGGGGGTGAACGTACCGGCGCTCATGCGCGCAGCTCCTTACCGGTCAGTTCCAGGAACACGTCTTCGAGGGTGTGCCGCTCCACGGTGAGGCTGTCCGGCATCACGCCGTGCTGCGCGCACCAGGAGGCCACGGTGGCCAGCAGCTGCGGGTGGACGTCGCCCGTGACCCGGTAGGTGCCGGGGAGGATCTCGGCGGCCTGGGTCCCGTCGGGCAGCGCCTTCAGCAGCGAGGCGAGGTCGAGGGAGGGGCGGCCGGTGAAGCGCAGGGTGTTCTCGGCGCCGCCCCGGCAGAGCTGCTCGGGGCTGCCGTGCGCGATGACCCGGCCCGCGTCCACGATGGCGACCTCGTCCGAGAGCTGCTCGGCCTCGTCCATGTGGTGGGTGGTGAGGACGACGCCGACCCCGTCGGTGCGCAGCTCCCGTACGAGGTCCCAGGTCGCGCGGCGGGCCTGGGGGTCCAGGCCGGCGGTGGGCTCGTCCAGGAAGACCAGCTCGGGGCGGCCGACGACGGCCATGGCCAGGGCCAAGCGCTGCTGCTGGCCGCCGGAGAGCCGGCGGTAGGGGGTGCGGCCGCAGCCGCCGAGTCCGAGGCGTTCCACCAGGGTGTCGACGTCGAGCGGGTCGGCGTAGAGCTTGGCCATGTGGCGCAGCATCTCGACCGCGCGGGCTCCGGAGTAGACGCCTCCGGACTGGAGCATCACGCCGATCCGCGGGCGCAGTGCCCCGGCCTGGGCGACGGGGTCGAGGCCGAGCACGCGGACGGTCCCGGCGTCGGGGCGGTGGTAGCCCTCGCAGGTCTCCACCGTGGTCGTCTTGCCCGCGCCGTTGGGACCGAGGACCGCGGTGACGGTGGCCCTGCGGACGGTGAGGTCCAGCCCGTCCACCGCTGTCTTGGCGCCGAACCGCTTCACCAGTCCGCGGATCTCCACGGCGGGGTCGTTGCTCATGAGGGGTGAGTCTACGGAGCCGCGGGAGGGGGCACGGGCCCCGGGTCGGGGGGTGACGGGCGGCTCGTTCCTGACCTGGCGTAGCGGAATACGGTTCTTTTCCGCCGGCCTGTCCGGATGACCCGGCCGCTTTCCGTGATCCTTTCCGGTGCTCGGTGCGCACGGCTGCGGGGAACGCCCAGGGGTGGAGGTGTGCTGGTGGGGGCCGTTTGCCGGTGCTCCGGACCCGCTCGGGAGGACCGCGGAAGGCTCCCCTCGAAGTAACTCTGCGTCGACAGATTAGGTAACCCTTAGTGATGGAGGCCACCAGGAGTGGCCTCGGTCACGGCTTGTCGGGGCTCGACTAATTACGCAACAATGGCGTTGTGAAATACGGCGAACGGCAGATCGAGACCCCCCAGGGGGAGCTCGCCACCGGGGAGCGGTCAACCCGCAACCGAGTGGCGCGCTCGATCCTGGACCACGGTCCGTCCACCGTCGCCGACCTCGCGCAGCGCCTCGGCCTCACCCAGGCCGCCGTCCGCCGCCACCTCGACACGCTCGTCACCGACGACGTGGTCGAGGCCCGTGAGCAGCGTGTGTACGGTGCGCGCACCCGGGGTCGGCCCGCCAAGGTCTTCGCGCTCACCGACTGCGGCCGGGACGCCTTCGACCAGTCCTACGACACCCTCGCCGCCGACGCCCTGCGCTGGATCGCGCAGTCGGTCGGCGGCGGCGAACAGGGCGAGGCGGCCGTCGCCGCCTTCGCCAGGGCGCGGATGGAGACGCAGGCGCGGAGCTACCGGGAAGCCGTCGACGCGGCCGCCCCCGCGGACCGCGCGGAGGCCCTGGCCAAGGCGTTGACCGCGGACGGGTACGCTGCTACGGCGAAGAGCGCTCCCGGTCCGCACAGCGGTGAACAGCTCTGCCAGCACCACTGCCCGGTCGCCCACGTGGCCGAGCAGTTCCCGCAGCTCTGCGAGGCGGAGACCGAGGTCTTCTCTCGCCTGCTGGGAACGCACGTACAGCGCCTCGCCACGATCGCCCACGGCGACGGAGTGTGCACGACGTTCATTCCGCGCAGCGCGGGCACCACACAGACCGACACATCAGTATCTGCAAGTACGGCCGGGAGGAACCCCGCATGACCACGGAGACTGCTCACCCTGAGCTCGATGGCCTGGGCACCTACGAATACGGCTGGGCCGACTCCGACGCGGCCGGTGCCGCTGCCAAGCGGGGTCTGTCCGAAGAGGTCGTCCGCGACATCTCGGCGAAGAAGTCCGAGCCCGAGTGGATGCTGAAGCTGCGCCTCAAGGGCCTGAAGCTGTTCGACAAGAAGCCCATGCCGAACTGGGGCTCCGACCTCTCGGGCATCGACTTCGACAACATCAAGTACTTCGTGCGCTCCACCGAGAAGCAGGCCGCTTCCTGGGAGGACCTGCCCGAGGACATCAAGAACACGTACGACAAGCTCGGCATCCCGGAGGCGGAGAAGCAGCGCCTCGTCGCCGGTGTCGCGGCCCAGTACGAGTCCGAGGTCGTCTACCACCAGATCCGTGAGGACCTGGAGGAGCAGGGCGTCATCTTCCTCGACACGGACACCGCGCTGAAGGAGCACCCCGAGCTCTTCCAGGAGTACTTCGGCACGGTCATCCCGGTCGGCGACAACAAGTTCGCGTCGCTGAACACCGCCGTGTGGTCGGGCGGCTCGTTCATCTACGTGCCCAAGGGCGTCAAGGTCGACATCCCGCTCCAGGCCTACTTCCGCATCAACACGGAGAACATGGGCCAGTTCGAGCGGACGCTGATCATCGTCGACGAGGACGCCTACGTCCACTACGTCGAGGGCTGCACCGCCCCGATCTACTCCTCGGACTCGCTGCACAGCGCCGTGGTCGAGATCATCGTGAAGAAGGGCGGCCGCTGCCGCTACACGACGATCCAGAACTGGTCGAACAACGTCTACAACCTGGTCACCAAGCGCGCCGTGGCGTACGAGGGCGCGACCATGGAGTGGATCGACGGCAACATCGGTTCCAAGGTCACCATGAAGTACCCGGCCGTCTACCTGATGGGCGAGCACGCCAAGGGCGAGACCCTCTCCATCGCCTTCGCCGGCGAGGGCCAGCACCAGGACGCCGGCTCCAAGATGGTCCACATGGCGCCGAACACCTCCTCGAACATCGTCTCCAAGTCGGTGGCGCGAGGCGGCGGCCGCACCTCGTACCGCGGCCTGGTCGAGATCGGCGAGGGCGCCCACGGCTCGAAGTCCAACGTGCTGTGCGACGCGCTCCTCGTCGACACCATCTCCCGCTCGGACACGTACCCCTACGTGGACGTCCGTGAGGACGACGTCTCCATGGGCCACGAGGCCACCGTCTCCAAGGTCTCCGACGACCAGCTCTTCTACCTGATGAGCCGCGGTATGACGGAGTTCGAGGCGATGGCCATGATCGTGCGCGGCTTCGTCGAGCCCATCGCGCGCGAGCTGCCCATGGAGTACGCCCTGGAGCTGAACCGGCTGATCGAGCTGCAGATGGAGGGCTCGGTCGGCTAGTCCCGACCCGCCCGAGTCCCGCAGACATCATTTGACGTAGACGTGTGTTTTAAAGAGAGCGAGCACGAAGACAGCCATGGCTGAGGCTCAGAACATTCCGGCGGGTTCGACCACCGCCGGCGCGATCGCGGTGGCCGCCGAGTCCACCGTCGCCACCCGGATGAGTGCCCCCCCGTCCTTCGACGTGGCGGACTTCCCCGTGCCCCACGGCCGCGAGGAGGAGTGGCGCTTCACCCCGCTGGCCCGCCTGCGCGGTCTCCACGACGGCACCGCGGTCGCCGACGGCGCCATCAAGGCCCAGATCGACGCGCCCGAGGGCGTCACGGTCGAGTCGGTGGACCGCGACGACGCGCGCATCGGCAAAGCCGGCACCCCGGTGGACCGGATCGCCGCCCAGGCGTACTCGTCCTTCGCCAAGGCCACGGTCGTCACCGTGCCCAAGGAGGCCGTCCTGACCGAGCCGGTGCGCCTCTCGCTGCACGGCGAGGGCGGTACCACCTTCGGACACACCGTCTTCGACGTGCAGGCCTTCGCCGAGGCCGTCATCGTCATCGACCACACCGGTGACGCCGTGCGCGCCGCCAACGTCGACTTCCTCGTCGGCGACGGCGCCAAGCTCACCGTCGTCTCCGTGCAGGACTGGGACGACACGGCCGTCCACTGCTCGCAGCACAACACGCTGATCGGCCGCGACGCGAGCTTCAAGTCCGTCGTGGTCACCTTC
Source organism: Streptomyces sp. NPDC046308 (assembly GCF_055588065.1). Taxonomy (NCBI): domain Bacteria; kingdom Bacillati; phylum Actinomycetota; class Actinomycetes; order Kitasatosporales; family Streptomycetaceae; genus Streptomyces; species Streptomyces sp. NPDC046308. The sequence continues at coordinate 100,554 of NZ_JBVJFB010000011.1, read as the reverse complement.
GGCGGCGACGTCGTCCGCATCCACCCGCGGATCACCTACGCCGGCCCCGGCGGCGAGGCCGAGCTCTTCGGCCTGTACTTCACGGACGCCGGCCAGCACCAGGAGCACCGCCTCCTGGTCAACCACGCAGCGCCGCACTGCAAGTCGAACGTGGTCTACAAGGGTGCGCTCCAGGGCCAGGACGCCCACGCGGTGTGGATCGGTGACGTGCTCATCGAGAAGACCGCCGAGGGCACCGACACCTACGAGATGAACCGCAACCTCGTCCTCACGGACGGCGCGCGCGTCGACTCGGTGCCGAACCTCGAGATCGAGACCGGCGAGATCGTCGGCGCCGGCCACGCCTCGGCGACCGGCCGCTTCGACGACGAGCAGCTCTTCTACCTCCAGGCCCGCGGCATCCCGGCCGACGAGGCCCGCCGCCTGGTCGTCCGCGGCTTCTTCGCCGAGCTCGTCCAGCAGATCGGTGTCCCGGACATCGAGGAGCGCCTGCTCAGCAAGATCGAGGCCGAGCTCCAGGGTTCCGTCTGATGAACTACGTCAAGGCCTGCGCGCTGAGCGAGCTGGAGGAGAACACCCCGAAGAGGGTGGAACTCGACGGCACGCCGGTGTCCATCGTCTCCACCGAGGGGGAGGTGTTCGCGATCAACGACATCTGCTCGCACGCGAACGTCTCGCTCTCGGAGGGCGAGGTCGAGGACTGCATGATCGAGTGCTGGCTGCACGGGTCGGCCTTCGACCTGCGCACCGGCAAGCCCTCCGGTCTGCCCGCGACGCGCCCCGTACCCGTATACCCCGTAAAGATCGAAGGGGGCGACGTGCTCGTCTCCCTCACCCAGGAGTCCTGAGGTATCCATGGCAACGCTTGAAATCCACGACCTGCACGTCTCCGTCGAGGCCGAGAACGGCGCCCGCGAGATCCTCAAGGGCGTCGACCTCACCGTCAAGCAGGGTGAGACGCACGCCATCATGGGTCCGAACGGCTCCGGCAAGTCCACCCTGGCGTACTCGCTCGCCGGTCACCCGAAGTACACCATCACCGGTGGCACCGTGACCCTCGACGGCGAGGACGTCCTGGAGATGTCCGTCGACGAGCGTGCCCGCGCCGGCGTCTTCCTCGCCATGCAGTACCCGGTCGAGGTCCCCGGCGTCTCGGTCTCCAACTTCCTCCGCACCTCGGCCACCGCCATCCGCGGCGAGGCGCCGAAGCTGCGCACCTGGGTGAAGGAGGTCAAGGCCGCGATGGAGCAGCTCCACATGGACCCGGCCTTCGCCGACCGCAACGTCAACGAGGGCTTCTCCGGTGGTGAGAAGAAGCGCCACGAGATCCTGCAGCTGGAGCTCCTGAAGCCGAAGATCGCGATCCTCGACGAGACCGACTCCGGCCTCGACGTCGACGCGCTGCGCATCGTCTCGGAGGGCGTCAACCGCGTCCGCGAGACCGGTGAGGTCGGCACCCTGCTGATCACCCACTACACGCGCATCCTGCGCTACATCAAGCCCGACTTCGTGCACGTGTTCGCGAACGGCCGCATCGCCGAGTCCGGTGGCGCCGAGCTCGCCGACCAGCTGGAGGCCGAGGGTTACGACAAGTACGTGAAGGGTGGCGCGACCGCGTGACACAGCTGCCTGGCCTCCTCGACATCGAGGCGATCCGCAAGGACTTCCCCCTTCTGGATCGTGTGGTCCACGACGGGAAGAAGATCGTTTACCTGGACAACGCGGCGACTTCGCAGAAGCCGCGCCAGGTGCTCGACGCGCTGAACGAGTACTACGAGCAGCACAACGCCAACGTCCACCGCGGCGTGCACGTGCTCGCCGAGGAGGCCACGGCGCTGTACGAGGGCGCCCGCGACAAGGTCGCCGCCTTCATCAACGCGCCGAGCCGCGACGAGGTGATCTTCACCAAGAACGCCTCGGAGTCGCTCAACCTGGTCGCGAACATGCTCGGCTGGGCGGACGAGCCCTACCGGGTCGACCGCGAGACCGAGATCGCCATCACGGAGATGGAGCACCACTCCAACATCGTCCCGTGGCAGCTGCTCTCGCAGCGCACCGGTGCGAAGCTGAAGTGGTTCGGCCTCACCGACGACGGCCGGCTCGACCTGTCCAACATCGAAGAGGTCATCACGGAGAAGACGAAGATCGTCTCCTTCACGCTGGTCTCCAACATCATGGGCACGGTCAACCCGGTCGAGGCGATCGTCCGGCGTGCCCAGGACGTCGGCGCCCTGGTGCTGATCGACGCCTCCCAGGCCGCCCCGCACATGCCGCTGGACGTCCAGGCGCTCGGCGCCGACTTCGTGGCCTTCACCGGCCACAAGATGTGCGGCCCGACCGGCATCGGCGTCCTCTGGGGCCGCCAGGAGCTCCTGGAGGACCTGCCCCCGTTCCTCGGTGGCGGCGAGATGATCGAGACCGTGTCGATGCACGCCTCGACCTATGCCCCGGCGCCCCACAAGTTCGAGGCCGGTACGCCCCCGATCGCCCAGGCCGTCGGCCTCGGCGCGGCCGTGGACTACCTGTCCGCGATCGGCATGGACAAGATCGCCGCGCACGAGCACGCGATCACCGAGTACGCGATCAAGCGTCTCGCCGAGGTGCCCGACCTGCGGATCATCGGCCCCACCACGGCCGAGGACCGCGGCGCCGCGATCTCCTTCGTCCTCGGCGACATCCACCCGCACGACGTCGGCCAGGTGCTGGACGAGCAGGGCATCGCGGTCCGCGTGGGACACCACTGCGCGCGCCCCGTCTGCCTGCGCTACGGAATTCCGGCGACGACGCGAGCGTCTTTCTATCTGTACTCCTCTCCGGCCGACGTCGACGCGCTGGTCGACGGGCTGGAGCACGTACGGAACTTCTTCGGGTGACGACGAGTCGACGACGATGAGGCTGACGAGGACGCTGTGAAGCTGGATTCGATGTACCAGGAACTCATCCTGGACCACTACAAGCACCCGCACGGGCGTGGCCTGCGCGACGGCGACGCCGAGGTGCACCACGTCAACCCGACGTGCGGCGACGAGATCACGCTGCGCGTGAAGTACGACGGCGAGACGCTCACCGATGTCTCGTACGAGGGCCAGGGCTGCTCCATCAGCCAGGCCAGCGCGTCCGTACTCAATGAGCTGCTGGTCGGCAAGGACCTGGCCGAGGCGCAGAAGATCCAGGCGGTGTTCCTGGAGATGATGCAGTCCAAGGGCAAGATCGAGCCGGACGAGGCCATGGAGGACGTGCTGGAGGACGCGGTCGCGTTCGTCGGGGTCTCCAAGTACCCGGCTCGCGTGAAATGTGCTCTGCTGAGTTGGATGGCGTGGAAGGACGCGACCGCCCAGGCTCTGGGCGACGCGGAGAGGAAGACGGCATGACCGAGAACGCGACGCCCGAGGCGTCGACCAAGCCGGCCACCGAGGAGGAGGTCCGTGAGGCCCTCTACGACGTGGTCGACCCCGAGCTGGGCATCGACGTCGTCAATCTGGGCCTGATCTACGGCATCCACATCGACGACGCCAACATCGCCACCCTCGACATGACGCTGACCTCGGCGGCCTGCCCGCTGACCGACGTCATCGAGGACCAGGCGAAGTCGGCGACGGACGGCATCGTCAACGAGCTCCGGATCAACTGGGTCTGGATGCCGCCGTGGGGCCCGGACAAGATCACGGACGACGGTCGTGAGCAGCTCCGCGCGCTCGGCTTCAACGTCTGATCACCGCTCGCGGACGAGGGCCCCCGGCACGGTCGTGCCGGGGGCCCTTCTGCTCTCCACCGTTGTCTTCTTGATCGGGAACGCTGTTCTCCGGGTGGACGGATGGCGTGCACCCGCAGTTGTCCACCGTCGCCGAACCTTCTCGACGGCCGTCACGACGTGGCGCCGAATACGAGAGGACCCTCTGTGACCGTTCGTTTCGCCGCCGGGACAGCCGGCGCCGCCGCCCTGCTGTTCGTCGGGCTGACCGCGCCCGCACAGGCCGTGACGTACGGGACGCCGACGATCGCGCTGTCCGCGTCCTACCTCTCCGGAGCCGTCGGGGCCGTCGGGGACCCGGTCGTGAACGTCACCGTCGGCCAGAGCGGGGCCGACGCCTCCGCCCTGACGGTCAGCGCCTCGGCGTCGAGCAAGGCCTCGGTCGCCGGGACCGGCGACGTCACCGTCACCGGCGCCGGGGCGGTGCGGCAGCTGGCCGTCACGGCGCGCGGCCGCGGCTACACCGACCTCACCGTCAAGGTGACCGGGCTGGGCGGCAAGACCGCCACCAGGACCCTCTCGTACGCCGCCTCCTCCGAGGTGCGGAACCCGGCCGACGCGCGCTACCTCACCGGCTCCGCGGACGCCTCGGCCGCCGTGGACGTGGGCGGCGGGTACGCGGTGGTGGCGGACGACGAGTCCAACGTGCTGCGCCTGTACGACCGCTCCCGCTCGGGCGCGCCCGTGCGGACCTGGGACTTCAGCTCGCAGCTCGGGGTCACCAAGGAGGTGGACATCGAGGGGGCGACCCGGATCGGCGACACCGTCTACTGGACCGGCTCGCTCGGCAACAACAAGGACGGCGAGTACAAGGCGCCCCGGAACACGGTGTTCACCACCACGGTGAGCGGGTCCGGCACGGGCACGCAGCTGGCGTACGGGCGCTCGTACAAGAAGCTCCGCGAGGACCTGGTCGCCTGGGACACGGCGAACGGCAACCGCTACGGCTTCGCGGCCGGCACCGCGGCGGGCCAGGCGCCCAAGCAGATCGACGGCTTCAACGTGGAGGGGCTGGAGTTCGCGCCCGGCTCCACGACCACCGCCTACCTGGGCTTCCGGGCCCCGCTGGCGCCGGCCGTGCCGGGCGGCAAGGCGCTGATCGTGCCCGTCACCAACTTCGACAAGGTCCTTGCGAGCGGGGCCAAGGCCGTCTTCGGGGCGGGCATCGAGCTGGACCTCGGCGGACTGGCCGTCCGGGACCTGCGCAAGAACACGGCCGGGCAGTACCTGATCCTGGCCGGCTCCTGGGCCGCGGACGACAACTCCGACCCGTACGCGCTCTACCAGTGGGACGGCGTTCCCGGGCACGCCCCGGTCAAGCGGGCCGATCTGCCGACCACCGACCCGGGCGGCTGGGAGGCCGTCGTGGACGTCCCGGACCTGACGGCCGCGGGCGCCCGGGTGCAGCTGGTCACCGACAGCGGGTCCGCGGACCTCTACGGCGACGGCACCGAGGCCAAGGACCTGACGCACGCCGAGTGGAAGAAGGCGCGGGCGGCCTGGTTCACGCTGAATCCGTGATCAGGGGCTCCGCCGTGAACGACCCGGCCGGGTGCTCACCGCGGAGCCGCCGGTCGGCGTAGAGCAGGCCGGCGGTCAGCTGGGGGAAGGCCGGCAGCAGGGCCGCCGCGAGCAGCACGCCGACGGCGCCGAACCAGTACTGCAGGGCGTAGCCGACGCCCAGCGCCAGCGCCGCCGCCGGAGCGGTGACGCACAGGGTGCGCCACCAGGCGCCGCGCACCAGGCGGGCCGAGCGGCGCAGGGCCGCCAGGGGGCCGAGCCCCTCGTACCCGGCGGCCGTGGGGGCCAGGGCGAAGAGCACGGCGAGCCACAGGGCGACCGGGGCGAGCGGGAGCAGGGCGAGCGCCGGCAGCCCGGCGGCGAAGGCGGCGGCGGCCGGTCCGGCGGCGGCGAGCAGGGCCAGCAGCCCGGCGCCGAGCACCGCGGGCGTCCGGGGCAGGGCGGCCCGCAGCAGCTCGCGCGCGGCGACGCGGCGCCCGAGGACGGCCGGCCGGAGCAGGGCCGCGGCCAGGGCACCGGACAGGGCCCAGCCGAACAGCAGGAACAGGGCGAAGGCCGGGATGAGGGCGTAGACGAACGCCCGGCTGCCGGCGGTACGGGTCAGGGAGGCGAGGGTGGCCGCCCCGGCGACCACGGCCACCGGCAGCAGCCCGCCGAGCTGCCCGAGGAGCAGGGCGCCGAGCAGCCGGCCGCCGTAGCGGCGCAGGGTGACGAGGGCGCCGCCGAGGATCTCCCGCGGTGCCAGCGGGCGCAGAGGTATCACGCCCGGCAGGGGAGAGCGCGAGGGCAGCCAGCCGCTGCCGTGGTGGGTCCAATGCTGCGCCATGCGCGGGCCGCCCCTTCTCCCCGCCCAAGGGCATCGCGGGGCTGAGCCACCGCAGCGCCGCCGCGGAGGCCGACGTACCGCTCGGGTCGACGACGTACCACTTCAAGACCCTGGACGACCTGCTGGTCGCGGCGCTGCGCCAGGCCAACGAGGGCTTCGCGCGGGCGGTGGCGGACTCGGCGGCGCTGGCCGACCCGGAAGCGGACCTCGCCCGGGCGCTGGCCCGCCTGCTGGGGGAGCTCCTGGCGGCGGACCGGGGCCGGGTCGAGCTGGAGTACGAGCTCTACCTCGCGGCCCTGCGCCGGCCGGCGCTGCGTCCGGTGGCGTCGCAGTGGTGCGAGTCCGTGTGCGCGGCGCTCGCCGCCCGGACGGATCCGGTGACGGCGCGGGCGCTGGTGGCCGTCATGGACGGCATCGGCCTCCAGGTCCTGCTGACGGACGCCCCGTACGACGAGGCGTACGCCCGGGAGGTCCTGGGCCGGGTGCTGGGGCGCACCACCTAGCCCGCGGAGCGGACCGCGGTCAGTGCCGTGGCCACGCTCGCCTCGATGTCCCGGATCGGGTAGATCACCTCACGGACCGTGCGGTCGCGGTCCACGACCAGGGTCAGCCGCTTGATCCGGCTCACGCCCCCCGCGCGGAACGTCGGCAGTCGCAGCGCAGCCGTCAGCGCCAGGTCCGCGTCCGACAGGAGCGGGAACCGCAGCCGCTCGTGCTCGGCGAACTCCCGCTGCTCGTCCGGGCGCTGGGCCGACACCCCGTGCACGGTGGCGCCGGCCGCGGTGAACTCCGCGAGCTGGTCGCGGTACGTGCACGACTCGAAGGTGCAGCCCTTGGCGCCGGGGATGCCGGCCCAGCCGGGCGGGTAGGCCTCGGCGCGGGCGTACGCGCCCGGGAAGCAGTACAGGACCGTGAACGGGGTGTCCGCCACCGGGTCGCTCAGCCCGCCGAAACGGTCCGGCAGCAGCAGCTCCGGTACCCGCGTGCCGCGCAGCGCGTGCACCCGTTCCGCCTCCCGCGAGGCCGCGTCGGTCGTCGCCGTCATCTCGCCCTCTCCCAGGACCCAGGTGTCTCCCCAGTCCTGGAGGGCCACCAGGACCGGCAGCAGCCCCCGCCCGCGCGGGGTCAGCCGGTACTCGTACCGCACCGGTCGTTCCTGGTACGGCTCGCGCGTCAGCACCCCGGCCTCGACGAGCATCTTCAGCCGCTCCGTCAGCACCTTGCGGGACATGCCCAGCTCGCGCTGGAGCTCGTCGAAGCGGTGCACGCCGCGCGCGGTGTCGCGCACGATCAGCAGCGTCCACCAGTCGCCCACCACGTCGAGGGCCTGGGCGATGGCGCAGTCCGCGTCGCCGAGGTGTGTGCGCTGGGCCATGGGAACTCCTTCGTCCGTTGACCCGAGGTTGTCATGCTGACATAGTCAGTTCCCAAAAGGAACTAACTCATCGGATGCGGGGGACACGGGTGTGCTGCAGGGGTTCAAGGACATACCGAGGGTCGTGTGGCTGCTGGCTGCGGGGGTGTTCGTCAACGCCGTCGTCAGCTTCACCTTCGTCTTCGTCTTCCTCTACCTGACCGGCCCGCGCGGCCTCGGGGCCGCCGAGGCCGGCCTCGTCAGCGGCATCAGCGGGGTCGGCCTGGTCGCGGGCAACTTCAGCGGCGGCTGGTACGGGGACCGCTTCGGCCACCGCCGGGTGCTGCTGGCCGCCGCCACTCTGGGTGGACTGGCCCTCGCGGCCTTCCCGCTGCTGCCCACGCCGCTCCTCTTCGTGGCCATGCCGGTGGCCCAGTACGCCTCGGGCGTGATCCGGGCCGCGAACTCCGCGCTGGTCGCGGTCGCCGTACCGGAGGGAGACCGCCGCCAGGCCTTCGCGCTCGTACGCTGCGCGTCCAACGGCGGATTCACCCTCGGGCCGCCGCTCGGCGCCCTGATCGCCACCGGGCTCTCGTACGACTGGCTCTTCGTCGCCGACGGCGTCGGGACCCTCGTCTTCGCCCTCTGGACCGCCCGCGTCGTCCCGGCGCGCGGCGCGTCCCGCAAGAGCCCCGCGGCCCCGGACGGGGGTCGGGGCCGCGGACTCGCCGCCGAACTGCGGGCCCGGCCCGCCCTGTTGGTGCTGCTCGGCGCGATCCTGGTGACCGACGTCGTCTACCGCCAGCAGTACTCCACCTTCCCCGTCTTCCTGACCGACCACGGCCTGGACCCGCGGGCCTTCGGGCTCGTCATCGCCCTCAACGGCGGGGTGATCCTGCTGCTGGAGCTGCCCGCCGCCGTCGCGCTGCGCGAACGGCCGGCGCTGCCGGTGATCGCGGCCGGGCTGGTGCTGGTCGGGGCCGGCTACGGGGCGCTGCTCTTCGGGGCGGGGATCGCGAGCGCCGTGGTGATGATGGTCCTGCTGAGCCTCGGGGAGATCCTCTACAAGACCACCGCCACCGCCTACGTGGCCGACGAGGCGCCCGAGCACGCCATCGGGCGGTTCCAGAGCCTGTACGCGGGCGTCTCGGTCAGCGGGGTCGTCATCGGGCCGCCGCTGGGCGGCGCGCTGTACTCGGCCGCTCCCGGCCTGCTGTGGCCGCTCTGTGCCGGGCTGGCGGTGGCGGCGGGCGGGGCGGTGCTGTGGGCCTCGGCGCGGCAGCGGCGACACGCGCTCCGCCCGGCACATGAGACCGGTTCGCGACCGCAGGTCGTCGCCGGTTAGGTTTCGGATATGACTGCTACGCGTACCACCGGCGCCGTCGCCGCCGGACTTGCCACCCTCACCGCCGACGGCACCGTCCTCGACACCTGGTTCCCCGCTCCCGAGCTGGTCGCCGAGCCCGGCCCGGCCGGCACCGAGCGCCTCACCGCCGAGCAGGCCGTGGAGCTCCTCGGCGCCGCCGCGGCCAAGGCGATCCGCACGGACGCGGTCCGCGGCGTCGAGGTCGTAGCCGTCCGCACGGTGATCGCCTCCCTGGACGACAAGCCGCTGGACGCGCACGACGCGTACCTGCGCCTGCACCTGCTCAGCCACCGCCTGGTCAAGCCGCACGGCCAGAACCTCGACGGAGTCTTCGGCCTGCTGGCCAACGTCGCCTGGACCTCGCTGGGCCCGGTCGCGATCGACCAGGTCGAGACCGTCCGCCTGAACGCGCGCGCCGAGGGCCTGCACCTCCAGGTCACCTCGATCGACAAGTTCCCGCGGATGACCGACTACGTCGCCCCCAAGGGCGTGCGCATCGCCGACGCGGACCGCGTTCGCCTCGGCGCGCACCTCGCCGAGGGCACCACCGTCATGCACGAGGGCTTCGTCAACTTCAACGCCGGCACCCTCGGCACCTCCATGGTCGAGGGCCGCATCTCCGCGGGCGTCGTGGTCGGCGACGGCTCCGACATCGGCGGCGGCGCCTCCACCATGGGCACCCTCTCGGGTGGCGGCAAGCAGATCATCTCGATCGGCGAGCGCACCCTGATCGGCGCCGAGGCCGGCGTCGGCATCGCGCTGGGCGACGAGTGCGTCGTCGAGGCCGGCCTGTACGTGACCGCGGGCACCCGCGTCACGCTGCCGGACGGCCAGATCGTCAAGGCCCTGGAGCTCTCCGGCGCCAGCAACATCCTCTTCCGCCGCAACTCGGTCACCGGCGCCGTCGAGGCCCGTCCGTACAAGGCGGCCTGGGGCGGCCTGAACGAGGTCCTGCACAGCCACAACTGACGCTCCGCCGGTTGCCGGTTGCCCGATGTCAGCACCGAGCGCCCTTTCGGCCCCTCGCGGGTCGGGAGGGCGCTCGGTCGTGGGCGGGGCCGGTACTCGGTCGGGACTGAGTACGTGCGCTCTGGTCGGCGGTGGGGCCGCAGGGAAGGCTGGGGGACATGAGACGACGACCCCTCTCCGGCCCCGCTCCCCGGCTCCTGACCGCTCTGCTGCTCGCCGTGCTGGCGTCGGCGGCCTGGGCCGCCTGGCTGGGCTGGGACCAGCAGCGCGACGTACACCCCGACGGTTCGCAGACCGGCCCGTACGAGGCATGGCAGGTGATCGGGCTCGTGGTGACCCTGCTGGTGCCGGTGTGCTGGGCGGCGTTGCGCGGCAACGCGGCGGGCGTCGTCGCGGGCGTCACGGCCGGTCTGACGATCGCCGCGGCCTACGACTGGTCGGACGACGCCAGCGGGCTCTTCGTCATCGGCGTCGGGATGGTCATGGTGGGGAGCCTCGTCGTGACCGCCGGCGTCTGCGCCCTGATCGGCGCGGTGGGACGGCGACAGCCTCCGCGGCGCGTCCACGAGTAGGCCGGGGACGCGGCGAGGGGTTCGGCGGCGGTCAGTGCAGCGGGATCGTGCGGACCAGGCCGGCGAAGGCCTGCTGCTCCGCCTCGGTCAGCTCCACCGACTCCATCGGGTGCCCGGCACAGCCGCGCTGCGCCGGGATCATCGGCAGACCCTCGGGCGCGCTGGGCTCCGGCTGGTGGAAGCGGCTGTCCCACAGCATGTGACCGAAACCCACGACCCAGACGAGCGCGGCCACGAGCAGGACGGCGAGGCCGATTTCGTGGGCGAGGGAGATGGAGGGGAACACGCGGATCCTCCAGGGAGGGGGCGGTACAAGCCGGGCAAGATCGGGCGTGGAGATACTCAACACCACAACCGGTGGATTCGGTAGGGATGTGTCGAGCGTCACGCCAGGGGCGAAAGTCCCCGCCTTGCCCGGAAAAGGGCCCGCTACGGCGTCAGCTTCAGCTTGAAGCCCTCGTGGCTGCGCGCGAAGCCGAGCCGCTCGTAGAAGCGGTGGGCCGCGGTGCGCCGCTTGCTGCTCGTCAGCTGGACCAGGCCGCAGCCGCGCTCGCGGGCCCGCTCGACGGCCAGGCGCATCAGCTCCGCGCCGAGTCCCGCGCCCCGCCGGTCCGCGCGGACCCGTACGGCCTCCACGACGGCCCGCTCCTGCCCGTTCTGCCCCAGGCCCGGGATGTACGTCAGCTGGAGGCAGCCGAGGACGACCTCCGCCCCGGCCGCCCCGTCGGTGAGGACCATCATCTCGTTGCGGGGGTCCGCCCCGATGGCGGCGAAGGCCCGCTCGTGCGCCTCGCCGACCACGATCGAGGCCGGGTCGAGGACCTGGTCCTCGTCGGCGAGCAGGGCGAGTACGGCGGGCAGGTCCCGGCGCCCGGCATTGCGGAAGTCCATGGCCGGATTGTGGCAGGGGGCCCGGCCGGGACGGCGGCCGGACCCCCGCGGCCGCGTGGCTACGGCTTGAAGCGCAGCACCTGCGGGTCGTGGTCGCTGTTCTGGGCCGAGAACTCCGCGTTGATGTGCACGCTGTCGTACGTGAACTTCTTGACCGCCGGGCTGGTCAGGATCTGGTCCAGCACCTGCGCGTTGCCCTGGTAGACGTACGAGTAGCGCTCCGCCTTCGGCAGCGACTTGATCGCCGGGTACAGCGCCCCGCCGTCCGCGAGCGCGTCCGTCGTCGCCGAGAACTCGAAGTCGTTGATGTCACCGAGGACCAGGACGTTCGCGTTCTTGTCCGCCGTCAGGATCTCCTTGACGAAGCCGTTCACGGCCTGCGCCTGCAGCAGCCGCTTGGCCTCCGAGGAACGGACCGGCGGCTGGTGGTGCGAGGTCAGGCCCTCGTCGCCGCCCTTGGAGCCGAAGTGGTTGGCGATCACGAAGACCGTCTTGCCGCGGAAGACGAACTCGCCCGCGAGGGGCTTGCGGCTGTCCGCCCACGCCGGGTTCGCGGGGTCGACGCGGCCGGGGGAGTGGGTCAGGGCGGCCTTGCCGTTCTCCTTGACCACACCGGTCGCCGTCACCGCGTCGCCCGGGGCGCGCTCGGTGAAGGAGACCCGCGCCGGGTTGAAGAGGAAGACCTGGCGGATGTTGCCGCCGGGCTCGCCGCCGTCCTTCTTGTCCTCCGGGTTGACGGACCGCCACTGGTAGGCCGGGCCGCCCGCCGCCGTGATCGCCGCGGTGAACTTCGTCAGCGTCTGCTCGGCGGAGACGGTGCCGTCGTTCTTGGCGCCGTTGTCGTCCTGGATCTCCTCCAGGGCGAGGACGTCGGGCGAGGCGAGGTTCTCGACGACCGCCTTCGCCAGCGCGTCGAACTTCTCCTGCGGGTCGGTCGGGTCGAGGTTCTCCACGTTGTACGTGGCCACCGCGAGCTCCTGCTCGGCCTGCGGCTTGGTCTTCTCGGGGGCGAGGGTGCCCGCCTTGACCGTGCCGAGGGTGCGGGCCACCAGCGTGTAGCCGCCGAACTGGTTGAAGTCCAGCGGGCCCTCGGTGGTGCCTTCCAGCTTGTCGCCGACGTTGGCCACCGGGAAGGGCTGCTGCGCGAGGGGCGCGAGCTGCTGGATCTGGAGGCGGCCGGTGTTCTGGGACTCGTAGGAGCCGTAGATCGTGCCACCGCGCTTGGCGGTGTTCTCCCAGCCCTTCACCGTGACCCACAGCTCCGCGTGCGGGTCGGTGGCGCCGACCACGCGGGAGGTGCCGATCCTGACGTTCATGCCCTCCAGGGACTCGTAGTAGTCCAGGGCGTAGCGCGCGGGCTCCAGGGCCAGGCCGTTGATGCTGCCGGCGGCGGCCGGGTCGCCCGCCGGGGCGTACTCGGCGGGCACCGAGTACTCGTTGATCGCGGTGGCCTCGGGCAGCGCGTTGCCGGAGGAGACCACGGTCACCGTCGGCTTGGAGATCTGCGTGACCGACTGGTTTCCGGAGGTCAGGCCGCCGGGGACGTACTCGCCGACGGTGCCGGAGACCTTGACCGCGTCGCCCACGGCGACGGTGGGGGCCGAGCTGGTGAAGACGAACACGCCCTCGCTGGTGGCGTCGTTGTCGTCGGCGTCCGGGTCCTGGATCCAGAAGCCGCGCGAGCCGTACGTCCGCACGCCCGTCACGATGCCCTCGACGTCGGTGACCTGCTTGCCGTTCAGCGGGGATATCCGGGTGGTGCCCTGGATGTCGTGGATGCGTATCGGATCGGCGGACACGGCGCCTTCGGCCGCGTCGGCGGAGCCCGCGAGCAGGCCGGTGGCCAGTGCGGTGGCGACGAGGGCCGCGACGGCGGCGGAACGGGGATGCGAGGAGCGCATGGGCAGGAACTCCGGTGTGGGAGAGGGAAAGGAGGGGCGCGGCAGCGGGGTCGCAGCGAGATCTGCGGGGGGCGTGCCGCTCCCGATACATCTACGCGCGTCAATTTCCTGTGTGGCCAGCAAAGTTGTCAAGCCCTCCAGGGAATACGACGGCTGACTGTGGGATGAACCAACGGTGATGGCCCGCCGGATGGTCCCGAAATGCGTCTACGCTGGGACGCCGAACGACGGCCACCGCTGTCATCTGCGCCACATCCGACCCGCGCCGCCTTGCCTGGCATGTCGGCCATGTCGCCGATGTCCGCGCGCACATGACGGACCAACCGGCCGTTACGACCCGTCGGCCCGGCTGCGCGCCCGGCCCCACCGCGTCCGCGAGGAGAACAGCACCATGTCCGCAGAGTCGCACCCCACGTTGCCGCCGGTACGGCTGCACTCCGACGCGGAACTGGCCCGCGACGCCCTCGTCGCCCCGCTGTTCGCGCGCGCCGTGCGCCTCGCCCGCTGGGCCGGACCCGGAACCCGCGTCGACGTCGGCGGCGAACTCGTCGCGGAGCAGCTGCCCGAGGCCGTCGCCGTGCTCGGCCTCGACGCCGCCGACCAGGACTCCACCGGGTACGCGGGCCAGGCCTGGCGGGTGGCCGTGGACACCGGCCTGGTCGACGTGACGGAGCCGGAGGAGGACGCCGGGCAGGGCGTCCGCGAAGGAGCCGGCCACGATGGTGAGGAGCGCTTCGGCACGGCCGCGCCCGGCGAGGACCTGGCGCTCGTGACGAGCGGAGCCCCCGGCGACGTGCTCGACCTCTGGCTGGCGGCCCTGGACACGGTGCTCGCCGACGCGGCGGTCCCCGACTTGGACGGCCTCGTCGACGCGCTGGACGCGGGCGGTGAGATCGACTTCGACCAGCTCGACTGGAACCCGGGCCGCGAGGCGGACTTCCTCGACGGGGTCCTCGCCAACCTCTACCTGCTCACCGTCACCGAGGGCGGGGCGGCGGACCGGCCGGTTCCGCTGCCGGTGCTCGCCGCGTCGATGGTCGTGCCCGACGGGATGGGCGAGCCCACCGACGCCGTGCTGGAGCAGGTCTCGGACGCGATGATGCGCCTCGACGACCAGTTCAGGCAGCTGGAGCCGATCGGGCTGGTCGAGTTCCGGCCCGTCGACGAGGAGCTGATGGCGGAGGCCGAAGGACCGCTGGAGCCGAAGGCCACGGGCGCCGTGGACGACGAGGACGTCTCCCGCTACGGCATGGTCCGCCTCACCCCGCTCGGCCTGTACGGGATCCGGGCCCGGATGCTGGAGGCCGGGGTCGAGGCCCCCGCCGTCGGCGAACTGGCCGACAAGGGCGCCGACGCACTGCTCGACGCGGTCGCCTTCTACCCCGAGAACGCCGCCCAGGCCGAGATCGAGCAGTGGCTCGCCGGCCGCGAATTGCCCGCCGCGGTCGCCGAACTGCTGGCCGCCGCGCGCGGGGACGACGAGGGCGGCCCGCTGCGCCGGCTCCGGTGCCAGCAGGCCCTGGCGCCGGCCGGGCCCGAGGCGGAGCCGGCGGTCCGGGCGGTGCTGGACGACGCGGAGCTCGGCGGCCTCGCCCGGGTCTGGCTGGCGGAGCGCGGGGTGGCCGACGTACCGGCGCCGGACCCGGAGATGGTGTTCTGGCTGACGGTCGACACGGTCGCGGCGCAGCTGGCCGCCGACGGGGAGACGGAGGAGCTGCCGCTCCTGATGGAGACCCTGACCGCTCATCACACGGGCTTCTTCGAGCAGGTGTGGCGGGTGGAGCACCCGGCGACGGCGTACGTCCTGGAGGCGATGGGCCGGCTGCACCCGGACAAGAAGGCGGCGAAGGAGGCCCGCAAGGCCGCGTTCAAGGCGCGCTCCCGCCGCCCCTGATCCGGACGGCCGGCGGGATGGCCTGCGGGATGGCTGGTGGGTCGGTGGGGTGGTCGGTGAGGTGGCTCGTGAGGCGGTCGGTGGGGTGGCTCGTGGGGCGGTCGGTGGGGTGGCTCGTGGGGCGGTTGGTGGGCGGCGACAATGCGCCGTTCCTGCGGCCGGAGTTGGCCATTCCGGCCACCGGCAAGGGGACTGATCCTCTTCGTGGGTAGTTCAGCCGCCGTTCACGTGCGGGCGAGAGCGTGTGCGCCGACGACCGCACGACAGGCGCACCACCTCCCCACCCCAGGAGACCCGATGCCGCTCAGCCGCAGAGACTTCACCGCCCGTACCGTCATCGCCGGCGCGGGCGTGGCCCTCACCGGGACCGTCGGCGCACTCGCCACCGCCCCGGGAGCGCTGGCGGCCGACGACAGCACCCACCGCGACGAGCACGGGCGGCCCTGCGAGCCCGGCTACGGCCCGCTCGTCCCCGACCCGGCCGGCATCCTCGCCCTCCCCGCCGGGTTCACCTACCGCGTGATCACGCACAGCGGGGTCACCACGCTGGAGTCGGGCGAGAGCACCCCGTCCAACCACGACGGGACCGCCGCCTTCGAGGGCCACCGGGGAGTCACCCTCCTCGTCAACAACCACGAGCTCAAGGGCCCCCGTTCGGGCTGGACCCACCCCGTCCCGCTCACCGAGGGCCTGGTCTACGACCCGGCCGCGGCCGGCGGCTGCACGGTCGTCGAGGTCCGGCGCGGCGGCGAGGTCGCCGAATGGGTCGGCATCGCCGGCACGTCCACCAACTGCGCGGGCGGCGCCACCCCCTGGGGCACCTGGCTGACCTGCGAGGAGAACTCGGACCTCGCCGGCAAGAACGGCATGACCAAGGACCACGGCTACGTCTTCGAGGTCGACCCGCACGACCGCCGCGCCAACCGCGACCCGCGCCCGATCAAGGCGTTCGGGCGGTACGACCACGAAGCCGTCGTCATCGATCCGCGCCAGGGCCACGCCTACCTGACCGAGGACGCCTCCGGCCCCAACGGGCTGCTCTACCGCTGGACCCCGCCCCGCGGCTTCCACCACGGGCGCGGCAGGCTCCGTACGCTCGCGGCCGACGCCGGCGTGCTCCAGGCCGCCAAGTGCATCGACAGCTCCGGCCGGTTCGTCGACGACTTCTCGCGCGCGACGCGGATCGGCACCGTCTACGGGGTCGACTGGGTGGACGTCCCGGACCGCGACGCCCGCACCACGGCGGTGCGCAAGCAGTTCGCGGACGGGGTGGTGACGCGCGGGCGCAAGCTGGAGGGCATGTGGTGGGCCGACGGCGGCGCGTACTTCGTCTCCTCCTACGCCCGCCAGGAGAGCCCGGGCGCGGCGCACGACGGCCAGGTCTGGTTCTACGACCCGAAGCGGCGCACGGTCCGCCTGACCGTCCTGATCGGCGTCAACGCGGATCCGGCGGTGGACGGCGGCTACGACGGTCCGGACAACATCACGGTGTCCCCGTACGGCGGCCTCGTCATCGCGGAGGACGGCTCGGGGCTGCAGCACCTGTTCGGCGCGACCGAGTCGGGCCGCACCTACCCGCTCGCGCGCAACGAGTTGAATCTCGGAACGGCGGAGGAGCCGGAGTACTCCGAGTTCACCGGGGTCTGCTTCTCCCCGGACGGGCGCACGCTGTTCGCCAACCTCCAGACGCCGGGCATCATGCTGGCCATCACCGGACCGTGGCGGCGCGGTCACTGACGCGGACGGCGCACGGCGTGCCCGAGCGCGCGGGTGTGAACGGGCCCGTGCGTGCGGGACGGGCGCGGGCGGACAGCCGCCCGCGCTCACGGGCCTGCGGAAACCTCCGCACGCGAGGCCTCGGCCCATTCGGAGAGGAGGAACTCATACGCCTCCGAGGGCCACTCGCCGTCCACCCGGGATTCGACGAGGTGCCGTATCGCCTCGTTCGCCTCGGCGGCGGACGGGCGGGCGGGACCCGCGGGTGTGAGTGTCTCGTGCATGGTTTCAAGGCTACGGGCGGGCACTGACAGCCACTTACGGATTACGCGTGGCATCCATCACCCGGGATGCGCCGCCGTGGCTGCCGGTGCCCGCCCACCTGCTCAGAGTGCCTGTGCGGCGGGCTTGACCATGCCGCGCACTGTGCGCGACTTCACAAACTCGCCCATGGCCGTCATCTCCCACTCGCCGCTGAACTGCTTGATCAGCTTGGCCATCATCACGCCGGTCTGCGGCTCGGCGGAGGTCAGGTCGAAGCGCACCAGCTCCTCGCCGCTCGCCGCGTCGATCAGGCGGCAGTAGGCCTTCGCCACCTCGGTGAACTTCTGGCCGGAGAAGGAGTTGACCGTGAAGACCAGCCCGGTGGCCTCGGCGGGCAGCCGGCCGAGGTCCACGACGATCACCTCGTCGTCGCCCGCGCCCTCACCGGTGAGGTTGTCCCCCGAGTGCTTGATGGAGCCGCCGAGGATGGACAGCTTGCCGAAGTAACAGCTGTCGATGTGGTTGCGCTGGGGGCCGTACGCGATGACGGAGGCGTCGAGGTCGATGTCCCGGCCGCCGAAGGCGGGCTCCCACCCCAGGCCCATCTTGACCTGGGACAGGAGCGGGCGGCCGCCCTTGACCAGGGACACGGTCTGGTTCTTCTGGAGGCTGACCCGGCCCTTGTCGAGGTTGATCTTCCCCGTGCCGGCCGCGGCGGCCGGGGGTGCGGCGGGGGCCGCCGCCGGGACCGGCGCGACCGGGGTGGGCGCCGTCGGGGTCGTGGCGCCGCCGAGCCAGGGGGAGGGCGGGTAGGAGACCGGCGGGGCGGGCGGGGCGGGGGGCGCCGGGGCGACGGGCGGGGCGACGGCGGCGGGAGCCGGCTCCTCGTCCACGGAGACGCCGAAGTCGGTGGCGATGCCGGCGAGGCCGTTCGCGTACCCCTGGCCGACCGCGCGCACCTTCCACACGCCGCCGCGCAGGTAGATCTCGACGACGACGAGCGCGGTCTCGGAGCCCAGCTGCGGCGGGGTGAAGGAGGCGATCACCGCGCCGCCGTCGGCGCCGCGCACGGTGGCCGTGGGCTCGATGCCCTGGAAGGTCTGCCCGGCGGCGTCCGGGCTGGCGGTGACCACGATCCGCTCGATGCCCGGCGGCACCGCGCCGGTGTCCACGGTGATCGAGTCCGGCGCCGCACCCCCGCCGGACCGGTAGCTGACACCGGGGCCGGAGGGCTGGTTGAAGAAGATGAAGTCGGCGTCGGAGCGCACCTTGCCGTCGGCCGTCAGGAGCAGGGCCGATACGTCGAGCCGCACCGGCGCAGCCACGTCCACCGTCACACGGACGGCATTGAGCGGCAGATTGGAACCAGGGGTCATAGCGGTCATGCCCGGAGAACGACCGGAGGGGCTTTGCCGTTCCCTTACCCTCGCTCGAGATTTCAGCGCCGGTCGCGGGGGTGGTACCGGGCCGGTTGGGGTCAGCCGCCCGTGACCCGGCGCGGGAGCCCCAGCGGGTTCGCCTCGCGCAGCTCCGCCGGAAGGAGCGCGTCCGGCACCGACTGGTAGGCCACCGGCCGGAGCCAGCGCTCGATCGCGGTCTCGCCCACCGAGGTGGAGTGCGAGGTCGCCGCCGGGTAGGGGCCGCCGTGGTGCTGGGCCGGGGCCACCGCCACCCCGGTCGGCCAGCCGTTGACCACGATCCGCCCCGCCAGCCCCGTGACCTGCCGGATCAGCTCGGCGGCCGGGCCCGGCGCGCCCTGCGTCTCGGCGGCCGACAACTGGAGCGTGGCGCTCAGGTTCCCCGGAAGCCGGCCGAGCACCGCGCGCACCTCGTCCTGGTCGGCGTACCGCACGACGACGGTGACCGGGCCGAAGCACTCCTCCAGGAGGAGGTCGTACGTCCCGCCCCCGAGCAGGTCCGCGGCGGTCACGGTCAGGTAGCCCGCGCCGACGGTGTGCTCCCCGCCGGAGCCCGGGGTGACGGGGGCGTCGACGCCGGGCAGCCCGGCCCGCTCGCGCACCCCGGAGACGAAGTCGTCGCGCATCCGGTGGTCGAGCAGCACCCCGGGTTCCGTCTCCCCGAGCGCCTTGGTGAGCGCTCCGGTGAGGCGGTCGCCCGCCGCCCCCTCGGGGACCAGCACCAGCCCGGGCTTCACGCAGAACTGGCCGAGGCCGAGGGTGACCGAGCCCGCGAGCCCGGCGCCGATCTCCTCGGCGCGCTCGGCGGCCGCCGCCGGGGTGACCACGACGGGGTTGAGGGAGCCCAGTTCGCCGTGGAAGGGGATCGGCACGGGCCGGGCGGCGGCCGCGTCGAACAGCGCCCGTCCGCCCCGGATGGAACCGGTGAATCCGGCGGCGGACACCAGTGGATGGCGGATCAGCTCCAGGCCGGCGTCGAAGCCGTGGACCACGGTCACCACGTCGGCCGGGAGCCCCGTGGCGACCGCGGCCCGGCGCAGCAGCGAGGCGCACAGCTCGGAGGTGGCCGGGTGGTCGGGGTGCGCCTTGACGACCACCGGGCAGCCGGCGGCCAGCGCGCTCGCGGTGTCCCCGCCGGGGACGGAGAAGGCGAGCGGGAAGTTGGAGGCGGCGTAGACCGCGACCACGCCGAGCGGCACCTTGTAGCGGCGCAGTTCGGGGCGGGGCGGGCTGAGGGAGGGGTCGGCGCGGTCGATCCGGACGTCGAGGTAGGCGCCCTCGTCGACGGCGTCGGCGAAGGCGCGCAGCTGGCCGGTGGTGCGGGCCAGTTCGCCCGTGAGCCGGCCCGGGCCGAGCGCGGTCTCGGCGTCGGCGGCCTCGATGACGTGGGCGGCGGCCTCGTCGAGCAGCGTGGCGGCGGCGCGCAGGAAGGCGGCGCGGACGGTGGCGTCGGCGAGCGGGCCGCGGGCCGCGTGGGCCGCCCGTACGGCTCCGTCGACCTCTTGCGGCGTGGCTTCCACCGCGACCTGCTCGCGCTGCTTCCCGGTGCGGGGGTCCACACTCCAGACTGGTGTCGTTGCCATGGCCCACTGCCTCCTGGATCGTTCAGTATTCTGAACGCCGTTCCGGTGGATGAATGATCACATCTGCTGCGGACTCTATTTCCGCGTCCTCCGCGTGACAAGAGGCGACCAGAGGGGAAGCAGGCGTATGACGACGACCGAGTCGGGGCTCCCGGCCGCGGCGGCGCCGGTCAAATCGGCCGTGCGGACCGTCCTGTTGCTGGAGCACTTCGCGGCCCGGCCCGGGCTGCACAGCCTGGCCGACATCCAGCACGACCTCTCCCTGCCGAAGTCCAGCCTGTACATGCTGCTGCGCACGCTCGTGAACCTGGGGTGGGTGGAGACGGACGCGACGGGCACCCGGTACGGCATCGGCGTACGGGCCCTGCTGGTCGGCAGCTCGTACATCGACGGCGACGAGGTGGTCGCGGCGGCCCGGCCCACCCTGGACCGGCTCTCCGACGACACGACGGAGACCATCCACCTGGCGCGGATGGACGGGACGAGCGTGGTGTACCTCGCCACCCGGCAGTCCCAGCACTACCTGCGGCCCTTCACCCGGGTCGGGCGGCGGCTGCCCGTGCACTCGACGGCGCTCGGCAAGGCGCTGCTGGCCACGCACACGGACGACGAGGTGCGCGCGCTGCTGCCGAAGCGGCTGGAGGCCGTCACCGAGCACACGATCACCGACCGCGAGCAGCTCGTCGAGGAGTTGGCGCTGGTGCGGGAGCAGGGGTACGCGCTGGACCGGGAGGAGAACACGCTGGGGCTGCGCTGCTTCGGGGTGGCCGTCCCGTACCGGACGCCGGCGCGGGACGCGGTGAGCTGCTCGGTGCCGGTGGCCCGGCTGACGGCGGCGCACGAACAGGTCATCAAGGCGGCGCTGTTCGAGGCGCGGGACCGGCTGTCGGTGGTGACGCGCCGCATGTGACATCCGGGGCGGGTGGTTCCTCCCCCGCATGGGGGAGGCGGTTCCCCTTTGCGGGGGAGGTGGCGGGCGGCCGTACACGGGACCGTTGGGGCATGACCACACGAGCCGTTCACACGACGCACGCACCGCAGTCCTCCGTCCCGTCGCCGGGGGCCCGGAGGCACCTCCTCACGGCTGTGGCCCTGGCTGCCACGGTGCCGTATCTGGCGCTCAAAGCCGCCTGGCTGTCCGGCAGCCGGATCGGGATACCGGACGGCAGCGTGCTGCTGGACGCCGGAATCTTCCTCACGGTGGCCAATGCCGTCACGCTGGCCATGGACGCGTGCGTGATCCTGCTCGTCCTGGTGCTCACCAGACCGTGGGGGCTGAGAACACCCGCCTGGATGCTGACCGTTCCGGTGTTCACGGCCACGGGCCTGCTGACCCCGATCCTCCTCGCCTTCCCGGGCCAGCTGCTCGTCCGGGCCCTGGGCTTCGGGACCGGCCCGCAGGCGGCGGCCGCCCGGGTGCCCTTCCTGGACGACTGGGTCTTCATCGTCGTGTACACCGGATTCACCGTCCAAGGACTCGCTCTGGCCGCACTGTTCGTGCCCTACGCGCGCAAGCGCTGGGGCCGGCGGTGGCAGGGCGTGCTGGGAGAGCGGCTGCCGTCGCCCACGGGGGTGGTGGCGGCAGCCGCGGCTTCGGGCGCCGTGGTTCTGGCCGCGATATACGTCTACTGGGCCTTCGGCGGCAGCGCCGGGCTGAGCGCCGAGCGGGTCGAGGCGCACTCGGCGCAGAGCGCCGTGGGCTCCGTGGTCAACGCGATATGCGCGCTCGCCGCAGGGGCGGGAGCGGTGCTCCTGGCCCGCGGCGGGTCACTCGGGGCGCGGTGGCCGCTCGGGCTCGCCTGGGTCGGCGCCGCCTCCACCCTGGCCTGGGGGTCCTGGGTGCTGATCGCCTCGCTGGGGCCGCAGTTGGACGCAGGTGAAGGAACGCCCCTCAGCACCCAGTTGATCTACGCTGGCCAGATGGTCACCGGATCGCTCGCCACCGCCGTCCTCGTCCGGTTCCTCATATCCCGACGCGAGAGCTGATGCGCGACGGCCTGGGGCGGCTGCTGGGAGCGCGCGCCCGGCTGCGATGGGTCCACCAGATCCTCGGCGGCGCCCTGCTGATGCCGTACTTCCTCCTGGCCTCGGTGGGCGTCGGCTCGGCGGCCGGCGGAGCCAACGCCCTGGCCTCCCTCCCCCTGTCCCTCGCCGCCTACGCCGCGGCCCTGCCGCTGGTCGCCGTCACCGGGGTGTACGGGCTGGTCCGGCCGCTGTCGGTGACCGCCGTCCGGGCCATGTGCGGGGTGCCGGGGGAGCGGCTCGCCGAAGGGGCCGCACGGTCCTGGGCGGCGCGGGGGCGGGCCTCGGCCTGGTGGACCCTGCACCTGGGCGTCGGAGCGCTCGTCAGCGGGATGACCCTGGCGGTGCCGCCCATGGCCGCGGTGCTGCTCGTGCTGCCGTTCGTGAGCGGACTGCGCGAAGTCCGGCTGGGCTTCGGGTGGTTCGACACCGGCGTCGAAACGTACGCGGCCCCCCTTCTCGGGGTCGGTCTGCTGGCGGCACTCGCCCTGTGCGCCGCCGGGGCGGGGGCGCTGCTGGCCCGGCTGGCGCCCGTACTCCTCGGGCCGACGGCGGCGGACCGGCTGGCTGCGGCCGAGGAGCGGGCCGCCGACCTGGCCGTGCGCAACCGGCTGGCCCGGGAGCTGCACGACGCGGTCGGGCACGCGCTGAGCGCCGTCACCCTCCAGGCGGCCGCCGCCCGGCGGATGCTGGACCGCGACCCCGGCTTCGTACGGGAGGCGCTGGCCGCGATCGAGGACACGACGCGGCGGACGGTGGGCGAGCTGGACGCGGTACTGGGCCTGCTGCGCGAGGGTGACCCGGCCGGGCCGGACGGCGCGACCGCTCCCGCCCCGACGCTCGCCGTCGACCTGGACGGGCTGCTGGCCCGCTCCCGGGCCTCCGGCACCACCATCACCGCGCACCAGGACCCCGGGCCCGTGGGGGACTGGGCCCGGCTCCCGGAGATCACCTCCCGCGAGGCGTACCGGATCGTCCAGGAGGGCCTCAGCAACGCCCTCCGCCACGGCACGGGCCCGGTGGACCTGCGGATCCGGGTGCGGGCCGGCCACGAGGACGGACAACGCGAACTGGAGATCACCATGACCAACGCACCCGCCGCCCCCGGCGAAGGGGAACCCCGCACCACCGGGGGCCGGGGACTGCGCGGCTCCGCGGAACGGGCCGCGCTGCTCGGCGGCAGCGTCGAGGCCGGACCGTACGAGGACCGGTGGCGGCTGCGCGCCGTCCTCCCGCTCGCCGGGGGCGGCCGATGAGCGCGCCGACCCCACCGACCCCACCGACCTCGCCGGCGCCGCAGGCCGAGGGGACCGCGCCGGCGCCGGCGCCGGCGGGCCGACCGCGGCTGCGGATCGTGCTCTGCGACGACGAGCGGATGGTCCGCACCGCGCTGCGGGTCATCCTGGAGGCCGAGGACGACCTGGAGGTCGTCGGCGAGGCCGCCACCGGCGCCGAGGCGGTCCCGCTCGTGCGGTCCCTCGCCCCCGACGTGGTGCTGATGGACGTCCGGATGCCCGAGATCGACGGCATCCGGGCCACCGAGCAGATCCTCGCCACGATGGCCGCGCCGCCCAGGATCGTGGTCGTCACCACCTTCGAGAACGACGCCCACGTCTATGACGCGCTGCGCGCGGGAGCCGCGGGCTTCCTCCTCAAACGGGCCGACCCCGACGAGCTGATCGGCGCGGTCCGGCTCGTCGCCCGCGGCGACTCGCTGCTCTTCCCCGCCGCGGTGCGCTCCCTCGCGGCCGCCCACACGCCCGCCGGCGCCCCGGCCGCCACCGCCCCCTGGGTGGCCCGGCTCACCGACCGCGAGGCCGACGTACTGCGCCTGATGGCCACCGGGCTGTCCAACCACGAGATGAGCGAGCGCCTCGGAGTCGGCCCGCAGACGGTCAAGACGCACGTCGCGTCCGTCCTCACCAAGACCGGCTCCCGCGACCGCACCCAGGCGGTCATCGCGGCCTATGAAGGAGGCTTCATCATGAAGAAAAGCTGAGAACCCCGCCACAATCGGGGCAGAGCGGAACGGCCGGGGTCACTGAGACGTCCTTCTGGGGGATGAACAAGACGATCAGGCGTGCGTCGGTCTTCTGTCTGCTCCTGGTGCTGGCCCTGCTGGTCCGCGTCACCTGGGTGCAGGCATACCAAGGCCAGGCCCTCGCAGACGACAAGCACAACCGCCGGAACCTCATCGGGCAGTACGAGAACCCGCTGGGCAACATCATCGTGGGCGGGGAGGCGATCACCGGCTCGGTGAAGACGGGCGGCAAGGACTTCGGCTACAAGCGGACCTACGTCGACGGTCCGCTCTACGCGCCCGTCACCGGCTACAGCTCCCAGGCCTACGGCACGTCCATGCTGGAGGGCATCTACAAGAACGTCCTCAACGGTTCGGACAACCGGCTGAAGACCGTGATGGACATGCTGACCAACAAGCGGGCCACCCCCGGCAACGTCCTGACCACCATCGACAAGGACGTGCAGAAGGCCGCCTACGACGCGCTCCAGGGCAAGCAGGGCGCGGCCGTCGCCATGGACCCGAAGACCGGCGAGATCCTCGCCGTCGTGAACAACCCCTCCTTCGACCCGGGCAGCATCGCGGGCGCCAACGACCAGCAGGCCTGGGACGCACTCTCCGCGGACAAGGGCAAGGCCCTGGAGAACGTGGCGCTGCGCAAGCCGCAGGCGCCCGGCTCCACCTTCAAACTGGTCACCCTCGCGGCGGCCATCGAGAACGGCCTCGTCACCGACCTCGACCGGCAGACCGGCATCGCCGACCCGTACACGATCCCCGGCACCCGCACCCTGCTGCCCAGCGAGGCGGGCTCCGCGGCCTGCAACAACGTCTCGGTGCGCACCGCCCTGCGGCTGTCCTGCAACAACGTCTTCGCCGAGCTCGCGTCCAAGCTCGGCCAGGACAAGATGCGCGCGACGGCCGAGAAGCTCGGTTTCAACGTGCAGATCGACACCCCCGTCCGGACGAACCCGCCGAGCAGGTACCCGTCGAAGAAGATGTCGATCGACCAGGTCGCGCAGACGGGTATCGGCCAGTTCGACGTACAGGCCACCCCGCTCCAGATGGCGATGGTGACGGCCGCGATCGAGAATGGCGGCAGGCTCGTCGCCCCGCACCTGGTCTCCGAGGTCACCGACGGCAACGGCGACGTGCTGGAGAGCTTCAAGGACGCGAAGTCCCAGCAGGTGATGAACGAGAAGACCGCGTCGATGATCCGGGACGCCATGCGCACGGTCGCCACCGAGGGCGGCGGCAAGCCGGCCCAGGTGACGGGCGCCGAGGTGGGCGGCAAGACCGGTACCGCCCAGCGCGGGGTCAACAACAGCCTCGCCCCGCTGGCCTGGTTCACCTCGTACGGCAAGCTGGGCGGCAAGCAGATCGCGGTCGCCGTGGTGATCGAGAACTCGGACACCGACCGCTCCGAGATCGGCGGGGGCAGGCTGGCCGCCCCCATCGCCCAGAAGATGATGGAGGCGTGGCTGAAGAAGTAGCCGCGCCGCCGTCAGGGCCGACGCGCCGGGAACCCAAGGGGCTTCCGGCGCGTTTGCCCTCCCGTGATCAGAGCCGCGGAGCCCGCAGACCTCGACGCCATCGCCGCCCTGCACACCCGGGCCCGGGCCACGTACTACCAGGGCCACATCCCCGAGCAGGCCTACGCGGGGGACGCCGAGCTCCAGCGGACGCGCGAGGGCTGGTCCCGGGCCGTCGCCCGTGACCCGGCCGAGGGCGCGGTGCTCTGCGCCGAACAGGACGGCGAGCTCACCGGGGTGGCCGCCTTCCGTACGGAGTACGGCGAGACCACCCTCACCCAGCTCCACGTCGACCCGGTCCACTGGCGCCGCGGCACCGGGGCCGCCCTGCACGCCGCCTGCCTCGACGTCTGGCGCCGCGCCGGAGTCAGCCGGGTCCGCCTCGAGGTCTACGCCCACAATCTCCGCGCCCAGGCCTTCTACGCCAGCCACGGCTGGCGCCCGGACCCGTCCGCCTCCCAGGCGGGCACCCACCGCACGCTCTGGCTCCGGATCGCTCCCCCGCCCGCCGCGGACCGGGTCGAGGAGCCCGCGGACGCTCCGGGTGCGGACAGCGCCCTTCGCGGAGAAGCTTGAAGCGACCGGCATTCCGTAGAGAGGACGCCCCATGTCCATGCTCGACAAGCTCAAAGGCCTGATCAAGGGACACCCTGACCAGGCCCGCCAAGGCGTCGAAAAGGCCGGAGACGCCTTCGACGCGAGGACCGGCAGCAAGTACCAGAGCCAGGTCGACACGGCGCAGCAGAAGCTCAACGAGCAGATCGGCGGCAACGAGCCCCCCGCTCCCGGGGAGCCCCGGCCGCCCCAGCGCTGACGGCCGGCCTCCGGACCCGCATGCCCACGGGGACTGCGCCCGCCCACCCGGCGGTGCAGTCCCCGCATGCTGCCCGCACGCCCGCTGCCCGCGCGCCCGCGCGCCGGCGTGTCCGGGGAATGAGACGCGGCCCGGGGTGGTTGAAGGGGAAACCGTTTGGCCCCCCGAACCCCGGAGAGAAGAAGGATCATGCGCGTCGAGATCTGGGCGGACATCGCCTGTCCCTGGTGCTACGTCGGAAAGGCCCGTTTCACGAAGGGGCTGGCCGAGTTCGCGCACCGCGACGAGGTGGAGGTCGTGTTCCGGTCCTTCGAGCTCGACCCGGGCAGCGCGAAGGGGGTCACCGCTCCCGTGGTGGACATGCTCGCCAAGAAGTACGGCCGCACCCTCGACGAGGCGCGGGGCATGGAGGAGCACGTCGCCGCCAGCGCCCGCGCCGAGGGGCTCGACTACCGGACCGAGGGCCGCGACCACGGCAACACCTTCGACGTCCACCGCCTGTTGCACCTGGCCGCCGCCCGGGGCCGGCAGGAGGAGCTGCTCGACCTCGCCTACCGGGCCAACTTCGCCGAGGAGCGCTCCGTCTTCGACCCGGAGACGCTGGTGGTGCTCGCCGTCGAGGCCGGGCTGGACGAGGCCGAGGCCCGCGCCGTCCTCGCCGACGACTCCGCCTACGCCGCCGAGGTCCGCGCCGACGAGCGCGAGGCCGCCGAGCTGGGCGCGAACGCCGTGCCGTTCTTCGTCCTCGACCGCCGCTACGGGATCTCCGGCGGGCAGCCGGCCGAGGTGTTCACCCGGGCCCTGGAGCAGGCGTGGGCGGGGCGGGAGATCGAGGAGCCGGCCGCCGGGGCCGAGGCGTGCGAGCCCGAGGGGGCCTGCGCCGTCCCGCAGGCATAAGGATGACTTGGGGTGGGCGCAGATAACTCGGCAATGGACTTTGGGTCGCTCCTGGCGCAGAGTTGACGGCATGGATCTTTCGCTCGCGGAAGCGACCCGTGCCGAGTTCGCCCACTCCAACGCCTACCTCAACACCGCCAACTGCGGGGTGCTCCCGCGTTCCGCCGTCGCGGCCGTACGTGAGCTGGCCGAGGCGGCCGGTGCCGGTGTCCCCGCCGGTTTCGGTGACTTCGACCGCGTCAACCGTTCCCGGGAGGCCTTCGCCCGCCTGGTCGGGGTGGACGCCGACCGGGTGGCCGTCGGCTCGGCCGTGTCCACCCACGTCGGCCTCGTCGCCGCCTCCCTCCCACCGGGCGCCGAAGTCCTGTGCCCGGAGGGCGACTTCACCTCCGTGATCAACCCCTTCGTGGTGCGCGGCGACCTCAAGGTCCGCTTCGCGCCGCTGGAGTCCCTCGCCGAGGCCGTCGGACCGGACACCGCGCTGGTCTCGCTGAGCGCCGTACAGTCCGCGGACGGGCGGATCGCCGACCTGTCCGCGGTGCGCGCGGCGACGGCGGCGTACGGTGCCCGGATGCTGGTGGACGCGTCCCAGGCGGTGGGCTGGCTGCCCTTCGACGCCTCGCCCTACGACTACACGGTCGCCGTCGGCTTCAAATGGCTGCTCGCCGTCCGCGGGGCCTCGTTCATGACCGTGTCGCAGGAGGCCCAGCGCACCCTGACCCCGCTGCACGCCGGCTGGGTGGCGGCCGAGTCCATGTGGGACTCCACCTACGGGCCGATCGCGGAACTGGCCCACGGGGCACGCCGGTACGACGAGTCCCCGGCCTTCCTCGCCTACCACGCGGCCGAGGCCTCGCTGGCCCTCATCGAGCGGATCGGCGTCGAGGCCATCCACGCCCACGACACCGCCCTCGCCGCCCGCTACCGGGCCGGCCTCGCCCGCCTCGGCCACGAGCCCGTGCCCGGCACCGCCGCCATCGTCTCGGTGCCGGGGCTCGCGGACCGGCAGCCCGGCCTGCTGGCCGCCGGCATCGCCACCTCGGCCCGCGCCGGATCCCTGCGGGCCTCGTTCCACCTCTACAGCACGGAGGCGGACGTGGACCGGCTGCTGGACGTCCTCTCCGCTCCCTGAGGCGGACGGCGCGCCCGTGCGGGGCGCACGTACAGTGCCGCCATGAGCGATGTGCTGCACGTGAAGGGGCGGGTGCTGGTCGGGCCCGACGAGGTCCGCGACGAGCTCTGGGTGGTCGGCGGGCGGGTCTCGTACGAGCGCCCGCCCGGGGCCCGCGAGATCACCACGGTGACCGGTTGGGCACTGCCGGGGCTGGTCGACGCGCACTGTCACGTGGGACTGGACTCCCACGGCCCGGTCGACGCCGCGACCGCCGAGCGCCAGGCCCTCACCGACCGGGACGCCGGCACCCTCCTCATCCGCGACGCCGGATCACCCTCCGACACCCGGTGGATCGACGACCGCGAGGACCTGCCGAAGATCATCCGGGCCGGTCGGCACATCGCGCGCACCCGCCGCTACATCCGCAACTACGCGCACGAGATCGAGCCGGCCGACCTGGTCGCGTACGTGGGCCGGGAGGCGCTGCGCGGCGACGGCTGGGTGAAGCTGGTCGGTGACTGGATCGACCGCGACGCCGGGGACCTGGCCGCCTGCTGGCCGCGCGCCGAGGTCGAGGCGGCCATCGCCGAGGCGCACCGGCTGGGCGCCCGCGTCACCGCGCACTGCTTCGCGGAGGACTCGCTGCGCGACCTGGTCGAGGCGGGCATCGACTGCGTCGAGCACGCCACCGGCCTCACCGAGGACACCATCCCGCTGTTCGCGGAGCGCGGGGTCGCGATCGTGCCGACCCTGGTGAACATCGCGACGTTCCCGAAGATGGCGGCGGGCGGCGAGGCGAAGTTCCCCCGATGGTCGGCGCACATGCGGCGGCTCCACGAGCGCCGGTATGACACCGTCCGGGCCGCCTACGACGCGGGCATCCCGGTCTACGTCGGCACCGACGCCGGGGGTTCCCTCCCGCACGGCCTGGTCGCGGCGGAGGTGGAGGAGCTGGTGAAGGCCGGGATCCCGCCGCTGGACGCCCTCTCGGCCACGACCTGGGCGGCGCGCGAGTGGCTCGGCAGGCCCGGTCTCACGGAGGGGGCGCCGGCGGACCTCGTGGTCTACGGCGCCGATCCAAGGGCCGACGTGCGCGCGCTGGCGCAGCCGTCGCGGGTCGTCGTGAACGGCGAGGTCAGGGCCTGAGCCGTGCGCCGGCACTCTGTTGACGGCACGTGACATCGCAGGCCCGTCGGTCGTTGAACACGGCCGCACGGGCCGACCGTCCGTGAAAGGAGGGAACTCCCGTTCTTTCTGAGGCGCCAGAAATCGAATACATACGCGGAAACCACCCTTTGGGATGAACTCACGCCAGGTCGCCGCC
Organism: Streptomyces sp. NPDC046308; assembly: GCF_055588065.1. NCBI lineage: Bacteria > Bacillati > Actinomycetota > Actinomycetes > Kitasatosporales > Streptomycetaceae > Streptomyces > Streptomyces sp. NPDC046308. Next base: position 70,808 of record NZ_JBVJFB010000011.1, on the reverse strand, counting down.
CGTTCACTCACAGTGCGTAAAGATTCCGGGGTCAAGGCCGTCGGCGCGCGCGATGTCCCCCATGGGCGGCGCGACGGCACCCATCTCCCCGGGGGTTCCACCATCTTGAACAGCAACACCTTCCGCATGCCCGCGGCCGTCCTGCTCGCCACCGGAGCGGTGGCCCTCCTCACCGCCCCGCCCGCCTACGCCACGGGAGGAGGCGGAGCCGGGGCGGGCGGCGAGGGCAAGGCCGGCGCCGTCGTCCTGCGCGCGGGACTCGACGTGGGCCTGCTCGACAAGACCGTGCACGTTCCGCTGAAGGCGACCCTCAACGAGGTCAGCGCCCCGGCGGAGGCCGAGAAGACGGCGCTGACGGTCACCCTCGACGGGGTCGAGGGGAACAAGCCGGTCAGCGTCCTGCGCGCCGACGTGGCCACCTCCAAGGCGACCGCGGACAAGAACCGGGCGCAGGCCGAGGCGAACCTCGCCAAGGCCTCCGTGCACGTGCCCGGGCTGCCCCTGCTCTCCCTCGTCGAGGTGGAGAAGGTCACCTCCAAGGCCGTCTGCGAGGCGGGCAAGAAGCCGGTGGCCAGCGCGAACGTCCTCGGGAAGGTGACCGCGCTCGGCAAGAAGGTCACCCTGTCGGCGGGTGGCCCCGCCAAGCTGGAGGTCCCGGGCGTGGGCGTGGTCAACCTGGAGCTGTCCGGGACGCAGACCACCTCCACCACGGCCGCCGCGGCCGCGCTGCGCCTGAAGGTCTCGGTGAACCCGCTGAACCTGAACGTGGCGCAGGTGGACGGCGAGATCGTGCTCGCCGAGGCGCACTGCGAGACCCCGACAGGCCCGGCGCCCTCGTCCGCCCCGCCGGCTGCGGACCCGGACGTCAAGCCCCAGACCGGGACGGGCACCGGGACCGCCCCGGGTGGCACCGCCAACGCCAACCTGGCCGAGACCGGGGGCGGTTCACTGACCCCCTACGTCGCGGGCGGGGCACTGTTCCTGCTCGGCATCGGCGGGGTGGCGCTCCTGGTGACCCGACGGGGCAGGACCTCGTAGGACCGCGCCGGATCGACCCGGGCCGCTCGGACCCACCCGGGCCGCTCGGACCCACCCGGGCCGCCCGGATCCGCCCGGGCCGCCGCCCCGAGGAGCACACGGAGGGGAGTGCTCAGCGGGTGGCGTGCTCCAGCCCCTGCCCGCCCGCGCCGCGCGACAGCACCGCCTCGGTGACCTGCTGGTCGATCCGGCCGTACTCGCTGCGCTTCGCGGCGGGCAGGGAGGTGTCGGAGGCCGAGCACGAGGCGCAGACGACACGGAACGGCGGCCCCATGTCCGAGTACTGCGTGAGGTATTCGGCCTTCACCACCTCCCAGCGGCCGGGGTGGGCCGCCGCCGGGGCGAAGGTGAACCGGGGGACCGAGGACTGGTTGCCGCGCAGCTTGTCGGCCGGTACGAAGCTGGCGACCTGGTCGCCCATTCCGAAGACCACCCAGGTGCCGTTGATCTTCTCGTAGGGCTGCGGCACGTGGTTGTGCGTGCCGATGATCAGATCGATGTCGGGGAGGCCGTCGGCCGAGCGGGAGGCGGTCAGCGCCTGCGCCAGTTCCTTCTGCTGCTCGTCCGGCGCCGTCTGCCACTCGGTGCCCCAGTGGACGCTGACCACCACCACGTTCGCGCCGCCGGCCCGGGCGGCGCGGGCGTCGGCGAGGATCCGGTCCCTGTCGATCAGGTTCACGGCCCACGGCTTGTCCTGGGGGAGCGGGATGCCGTTCGTGCCGTACGTGTACGAGAGCTGCGCGACCTGCGCGCCGCCGGCCGTGAGCCGGGCCGGGGCCTTGGCCTCCTCCGCGCTGCGGGCAGAGCCGACGTGCGGGATGCCGACCCGGTCGAGGTGTTCCAGGGTGCGGGCGAGACCCTCGTAGCCGTCGTCCAGGGTGTGGTTCGAGGCGGTGGAACAGCCGTCGTACCCGGCGTCCTTGAGGGCGTCCGCCAACTGGTGCGGGGCCTTGAAGGTGGGATAGCCCGTGTAGGGGCCGCCGGGGCGCCCGTACGGTATCTCGTGGTGGCATATCGCCAGGTCGGCGGCGGAGACCAGGGGTTTGACCCCGGCGAGTATCTTCCGGAAGTCGTACTCCCCGGCCTTGTCGGCGTCGTCCGCCGACCGCTGGACGATCGAGGGGTACGGGATGATGTCCCCGGTCGCCACCAGGGTGAAGGGCGCGTGCGCCGGCCCGGTGGGCGCGGGGGACGCGGCGCTCGGCGCCGGTACGGGCTCCCCCCGCAGCCGCTGCTCCGGGGCCGTCGCCCGGCCGCCGTCGTCCAGGAGCCGCGGCACGGCGATGACCCCGCCGCCGACCACCACCAGCCCCGCCAGGCCGATCCCCATCCGCCCCGCCAGCTTCATGGACCGCCCCCCGTCATCGGTTGCCCGCCTGCCCGCCTGCCCGCCATCGTAGGCGCGGCCCGCCCCTGCGGCCCGGTGAGTGGGTCCACCGGCCCGGCCCCGGCTCAGCGCGCCGCGAGCGCCAGGGCGTGGTCCAGGGCCTGGAGCAGCCGGCCCGTCGTCACCCGGTCCCGGACCGCCAGCCGCAGCCAGGAGCGGTCCAGCCCCGGGAAGGTGTCCCCGCGGCGGACGGCGAAGCCGAGGGCGCGCAGCCGGGTGCGGACCTCCGCGGCCCCCGCCACCTGGATCAGCACGAACGGCCCCTCCGCCACTCCCACGACCGTCACCTCGTCGAACTCCGCGAGCCCCGCCAGCAGATGGGCCCGGTCCACCGCGATCCGCCGCGCCGCCTCCTCCGCCTCGGCCAGCGCCGCCGGAGCCACGCAGGCCTCGGCCGCCACCAGGGCCGGGGTCGACACCGGCCACAGCGGCTGCGCGGCCGCCAGCTTCGCGATGACCTCCGGCTCGGCCAGCACGTAGCCGATCCGCAGTCCCGCCAGTCCCCAGGTCTTCGTCAGGCTCCGCAGCACCACCAGCCCCGGCAGGTCCGTCCGCCCGGCCAGGGCCTCCCGCTCGCCGGGGACGGCGTCCATGAACGCCTCGTCCACCACCAGGATCCGGCCCGGCCGGGCCAGCGCGGCCAGCGTCGCCGCCGGGTGCAGCACGGACGTCGGGTTGGTGGGGTTGCCGATCACCACCAGGTCCGCGTCCTCGGGCACCGCCGCCGGGTCCAGCCGGAACCCGTCCGCCGCCCTCAGCACCACCCGCTCCACCCGGTGCCCCGCGTCCCGCAGGGCCGCCTCCGGCTCGGTGAACTGCGGATGCACCACCACCGGCCGTACGGCGCCCAGCGCCCGCGCGATCAGGACGAAGGCCTCCGCGGCCCCCGCGGTCAGCAGCACCCGCTCGACCGGCAGCCCGTGCCGGGCCGCCACGGCCGCGCGGGCCGCCCGGCCGTCGGGGTAGGCGGCGAGGTCCCCGAGGGACGCGGCGATCCGCTCCTTGAGCCAGGCCGGCGGGGTGCCCGACCGTACGTTGACCGCGAGGTCCACCAGCGCGGAGCCCCCGTCGACCACCTCGGCGTCCCCGTGGTGGCGCAGGTCGTGGGCGTGCGCCGTGGCCACCGCGCACGTGGCCGCCATCGACCGCCGCTTGGGCACGAGGAGTTCCCCGCCCGCCGCGAGGGCCGCGGCCTCCGCCACCGAAGGGGTCCCCGCGGCGGTACGCGCCGTGTCCGAGGGGTGCGGCACGTCGATCGCGGCCAGCTGTTCGGCCGGATGGCCGACGAGGGGTACGCCGAAACGTTCCGCCGCGCCCGCGATCCCCGGCTCGCCCACCTTCGACTCCACCGTGGCCAGGGCCGTCACCGCCTCGGCGGTCAGCCCGGCCCCCCGTAGCGTCTCCTCGATCAGGGCGCAGACCTCCGCGACGGACACCCCCGCGCGTCCGCCGACCCCGACCACCAGACGGGTCGTGTAATCGCCCACCGGGAGTCCTCCCTCCGTAGTCATCGTCACCCTCACCCTCACCGGCACGTCACCGGCACATCGCCGGCACGTCTTTCGCACCCGTGCGTCGCCGGCAGCGGTACGTCGTCAACACTCCGATGCCCGCCACCCGCGCACGGAAGTGCGCGCGGGGCGCGGAGTCTGTATTCAGGGGCACATGGCCGTGATCGTGGCGTTGGGCGCGTTCCTGATGACCCTGGCGGGCGGATGGGCGGCGCAGCGCGTCACCGACCGCCGCCACCTCGTGCTGGGCCTGGCCGGCGGGCTGATGCTCGGAGTCGTCGGCCTCGACCTGCTCCCGGAGTCCGTCCAGGCGGCGGGCGACGAGGTGTTCGGCGTCCCGCTCGCCCTGCTCCTCTTCGTGGGCGGATTCCTCGTCGCCCACGTCGTGGAGCGGCTCCTGGCGGTCCGCCAGGCCGCGCACGGCGCCGAGGACGGCGCCCGCGTCCCGCAGGTCGGGCTCACCGCGGCCGCGGCGATGGTCGGCCACAGCCTCGCCGACGGGGTGGCCCTCGGCGCCGCCTTCCAGGTCGGCGGCGGGATGGGCGTCGCCGTGGCACTGGCGGTCATCACCCACGACTTCGCCGACGGGTTCAACACGTACACGCTCACCCGCCTCTACGGGAACGACCGCCGCAAGGCCCTGATGATGCTCTTCGCGGACGCCGTCGCCCCGGTCGTCGGCGCGGCGTCCACTCTCCTGTTCACCCTTCCGGAGGAACCTCTCGGCGCGTACCTCGGGTTCTTCGGCGGCGTCCTGCTCTACCTCGCCGCCGCCGAGATCCTGCCCGAGGCCCACCACAAGCACCCCGCCCTGTCCACGCTGATGTGCACGGTGGGCGGGGTGGCCGGGATCTGGCTCGTGGTCGGCATCGCGGACTGATCTCACGGCCGGGCCGCCGCCGCCGCGACGAAGCGGAGCGCGACGGACGGCTCCGCCGCCCAGTGCGTGTGCAGGTAGCTGGCGTGGACGCCCTGCTGAACGAAGCCCTCGACCCGGCGTTCGGGGTGCGTGAACCCCCAGGCCGGCGACGCCCCGGCGCCCGGCTCGACCACCGTCCGGTGGAACTCGTGCCCGCGCAGCCGGGTGCCATTGGCGGCGAGCGCGCTGTCCGACACCGCGACCGCCTCGCGGTAGCCGAGGGTGAGCCGCTCCGACATCCGGGCGTCGGCGTCGAGCACCCCGCACATGGGTTTGCCGTCCAGCGAACGCGCGAGGTACAGCAGCCCGGCGCACTCGGCGGCCACCGGGCCGCCGGCCTCGGCGAAGCGGGCCACGGCCGCGCGGAGCGCTTCGTTGGCGGACAGCTCGGGCGCGTACACCTCGGGGAAGCCGCCGCCGATCACCAGGCCGGCGGTACCGGCGGGGAGCTCCTCGTCCCGGAGCGGGTCGAAGGTGACGACATCTGCCCCGGCGGCGGTGAGGAGCTCCGCGTGCTCGGCGTAGGAGAACGTGAACGCCGCTCCGCCGGCTACGGCGACGACCGGCCGCGCGCCGAGGACGTCCAGCCCGTCCGGCGTTTGGGGACCGGGGTTCGGGGCGGAGCCCCGAGGGCCCGCCAGGGCACGTTCCGCACCCCAGGCCTCGCAGGTCAACGGCGGAGCCGTGCGGGCCAGGGCCATCAGGGCGTCCAGGTCACAGCCCTGGCGGACCTGCTCGGCCAGCGCCGCCACCGCGGCAACGGCATCCGCGCGCCGCTCCGCCACCGGCACCAGGCCCAGGTGGCGCGAGGGCGTCGCCACCTGCGGAGCCCGCCGCAGGACGCCGAGCACCGGCATCCCCGCCTCCTCCAGGGCCTCCCGCAGCATCACCTCGTGCCTGTCGGAGCCGACCTTGTTCAGGATCACGCCCCCCAGCCGCACCTGCGGGTCGAACGAAGCGAAGCCGTGGACGAGCGCGGCCACCGACCGCGACTGCGAGGAGGCGTCGACCACCAGCACCACCGGCGCCCGCAGCAACTTCGCGACCTGCGCCGTCGACGCCAGTTCGCCCCGGCCCGCCGCCCCGTCGTAGAGCCCCATCACGCCCTCGACCACGGCGAGGTCGCAGCCGGCCGCCGCGTGCGCGAACAGCGGAGCGACCAGCTCCGGCCCGCACATGAAGGCGTCGAGGTTGCGCCCCGGCCGGCCGGTGGCCAGCGCGTGGTAGCCCGGGTCGATGTAGTCGGGCCCGGCCTTGTGCGGGGACACGGCGAGGCCACGCTCCGAGAAGGCCGCCATCAGGCCCGTGGCGACGGTGGTCTTGCCGCTGCCGGACGACGGAGCGGCTATGACCAGCCGGGGCATGTCGAACGCAGTCACCACTCGATGCCCCTCTGGCCCTTCTGGCCGGTGTCCATCGGGTGCTTGACCTTGGTCATCTCGGTAACGAGGTCCGCGAACTCCACCAGCTTCTCCGGTGCGTTGCGGCCCGTGATCACCACGTGCTGCGTACCGGGACGGGTGCGCAGCACCTCGATGACCTCGTCGACGTCGATCCAGCCCCAGTGCATCGGGTACGCGAACTCGTCCAGCACGTACAGCTTGTGCGTCTCGGCGGCCAGATCGCGCTTGACCTGCTCCCAGCCCTCCTTGGCCGCCTGCTCGTTGTCGAGCTGCGCGTCCCGCTGGACCCAGGACCAGCCCTCGCCCATCTTGTGCCAGGCGACCGCGCCGCCCTCGCCGGAGGCGCCGAGCACCTTGAGCGCGTTCTCCTCGCCGACCTTCCACTTCGCCGACTTGACGAACTGGAACACCCCGATCGACCAGCCCTGGTTCCAGGCGCGCAGCGCCAGCCCGAAGGCCGCCGTCGACTTGCCCTTGCCGGGGCCGGTGTGCACGAAGACGAGCGGGCGGTTGCGCCGCTGGCGCGTGGTGAGTCCGTCGTCCGGAACGACGGACGGCTGTCCCTGAGGCATTACGCGGCCCTCCTGTTGCTGTCGGATGTCACTGCGGTACGTACGTTCTTCACGAGCCCGGCCAGCGAGTCGGCCCGCAGCCCGTCCAGCGTGACGGCGGGTCCGCCGAGGTCGGCGGCCAGTACGCCGGCCAGCCCCAGCCGGACCGGTCCCGACTCGCAGTCCACGACCACCGAGGCGACGCCCCCGGCCCGCAGCAGCCGCGCGCTGCGCCCCGCGAGCTCCCGCGGGGTGCTGTCCGTCCGGCCCGCGGCGGTGCCGGCCGAGGTGGCCCGGCCGTCGGTGACGACGACGAGCAGCGGCCGCCGCGAGGGGTCCCTGAGCCGCTCGATCCGCAGCACCTCGTGGGCCTTCAGCAGTCCGGCGGCCAGCGGGGTGCGGCCGCCCGTCGGCAGCTGCTCCAGCCGGGCCGCGGCCGCGTCGACCGAGGAGGTCGGGGGCAGCGCCAGCTCGGCCGCGGCCCCCCGGAAGGTGATCAGGCCGACTTTGTCCCGGCGCTGGTAGGCGTCCAGGAGCAGCGACAGCACGGCGCCCTTGACCGCGCTCATGCGCTGCCGGGCGGCCATGGAGCCGGAGGCGTCGACGACGAAGAGGACGAGGTTGCCCTCACGGCCCTCCCGGGTGGCCTGGCGCAGGTCGTCCTTGCGGATCACCAGGCCGCGCCCGGCGCGGCCGCGCGCTTTCTGGTGCGGGGCCGCCGCGTGCACGGTGGCCGCCAGGTGCAGCTTCGTGAGCTGGCCGCGGGGGCGCTGGGCGCCGGTGGTCCGGCCGTGGGCGGTGCGGGCGCGCGAACGCCGACCGGCCGCGCCCTCGCCGAGTCCCGGCACGCTGAGCATCTTGGTCCGGAACGGCTCGGCTGCCCGTACGGCGGCCTGCTCGGGCCCGCCGGCCTCCTGAGCGGAGGGCTGCGGGGACTCGGGGGCGTCCGACGGGGTCTCGTCGGGAGCCTCGGCGGGTCGGTCCGTGTCGGTGGAGTCCGCGGGGGCGTCCGAGCGCCGGGGGTCGCCGCCCTGCGGAGGCACCCCGCCACCGCCGTCGGGGCCACCGCCGTCGTCGTCCGGGCCCTCGGAATCCGGATCGGCGTCCGGCTCCGGGTCGTGGCCGGGCTCCGGGTCCGGGTCGGGCTCCGGCTCCTCGTCGGGGAACTGGTCCAGGATCCGGTCGAGCATGTCCTCGTCGAGCCCGGGCGCGTCGAAGGGATTGCGGCGCCGCCGGTGGGGGAGCGCCAGCAGGGCCGCCTGCCGTACGTCCTCCTTCCGTACGGAGGTCCGCCCGGCCCAGGCGGCCAGCGCGGTCGCGGTCCGCGCCATCACGATGTCGGCCCGCATGCCGTCGACCTCGAAACCGGCGCAGGTCGCCGCGATCTGCAGCAGCGCCGTGTCCCCGAGCACGACCTGCGGGAGCAGTGCCCGCGCGGCCACCACCCGGGCGCGGACCTCGTTCTCGTCCCCGGCCCAGCGGCCGGCGAAGCCCGCGGGGTCGTCCTCGTACGCGAGCCGGCGGCGCACCACCTCCACCCGCTGGGCGGGCTCGCGGGAGGCGGCGACCTCGACCGTCAGCCCGAACCGGTCGAGCAGCTGCGGGCGCAGCTCGCCCTCCTCGGGGTTCATCGTGCCGACGAGCAGGAAGCGGGCCGCGTGCCGGACGGAGACGCCCTCGCGCTCCACGTACGAGGCGCCCATGGCGGCGGCGTCCAGCAGCAGGTCGATCAGGTGGTCGTGGAGGAGGTTGACCTCGTCGACGTAGAGGATCCCGCGGTGGGCGTCGGCGAGCAGGCCGGGCTCGAAGGCCTTCACGCCCTCGGCGAGGGCCCGTTCGATGTCGAGGGCGCCGACCAGCCGGTCCTCGGAGGCGCCGACGGGCAGCTCGACCATGCGGGCCGGCCGGGCGCTGCCGGCGCCGGACTCGTGCGGGCCGTCGGGGCAGGCCGGATCGGGCGCGGCCGGAGCGCACGAGAACCGGCAGCCGGGCACGACGTCGACCTGAGGCAGCAGGGTCGACAGGGCGCGTACGGCGGTGGACTTGGCGGTGCCCTTCTCACCGCGTACGAGCACCCCACCGACGGCGGGGCTCACGGCGTTGAGCAGGAGCGCCAGCCGCAGGTCGGTCTGGCCGACCACTGCGGTGAACGGGTAGGGGGTGCTCATGCGGTGCTCACTCCTTCTGTGCGGAAACGCGTGCGCGGGCGGGTGGTGATGTGGGTGCCGGTGGGTGTGCTTGCGGTCCGTGCGGGGCGGCCGGGGTGCCGCTGCGCGGAGCGGGGTCCCCCCGCCGCCCTTCCACCGTTCCCCGGAACTCCGCCCCGGACCCCGCGCCTCAAACGCCGGTGGGGCTGGATGGGGGCGGAGCCCCGGTTTCGGGAAGGGGCGGGGTGGGCAATGGCCGCCCGCAGGGCCGGCGCCGCCCTCACGGCGCGCCCGGCGGGAGGAAGGGGAGGCCGACCGGGGCGCCGCCCTCGATCAGCTTCAACAGCGCATCCGTATCCGCGTGCTCCCCGATCAGGTCGCCGAGCAGGTCCAGCTGTTCCTCGCGGAGCGAGGCGAAGGAGGTGTCCGGGGCGGGGACGAAGCGGCGCCCGGCCGCAGAGGCCACCTCACGGAGGAACGCCCGGCGGAAGCCGTCCGACTCCAGCGAACCGTGCCAGTGGGTCCCCCACACCGACCCGACCCGGCAGCCGTCCAGGAAGGGCTCCCCGCCGAAGACCTCGGCCACCCCGTGGTGGATCTCGTACCCCTCGACGGGCTCCCCGAGCGCCGAGCCCACCGGCCGCGCCAGGGTCTTCTCCCGTTCGAAGCGGACGCGTACGGGCAGCAGCCCGAGGCCGTCGACCTCGCCCGCGCGCGATTCGACCTCGTCCGAGATCCGCTCGCCCAGCACCTGGAACCCGCCGCAGATGCCCAGCACCGGCCGGCCCTCCGCGGCCCTCCGCAGCAGCGCGTCCGCGAGCCCCCGCTCGCGCAGCCAGGCCAGGGCCTTCACCGTGCCGCGGGTGCCGGGTACGACGACCAGGTCCGCGTCGGCCAGTTCCTCGGCCCGGTCCACGAACCGCACCACGACCCCGGGCTCGGCGGCGAGGGCGTCGACGTCAGTGAAGTTCGACATCAGCGGCACCGCGCACACCGCGACCCGCAGCACGTCCTCGCCGACGGGCGGCGCCACCACGGACTCGCGTACGGCACCGCGCAGGGAGACCCGCAGGCCGTCCTCCTCGTCGATGCCCAGCCCGTGCCGGAAGGGCAGCACCCCGTACGTGGCCCGGCCGGTCAGGCCGCGCAGCATCTCCATGCCCGGTTCCAGCAGCGACACGTCGCCGCGGAACTTGTTCACCATGTAGCCGGCGATCAGCGACTGGTCCTCCGGCGAGAGGAGCGCCGTCGTCCCGAAGAAGGACGCGAAGACCCCGCCCCGGTCGATGTCCCCGACCACGACCACCGGGAACCGCGCGGCCCGCGCGATGCCCATGTTCACGATGTCGGTCCGGCGCAGGTTGATCTCGGCCGGACTCCCCGCCCCCTCGCAGATCACGGCGTCATACGTGCCCCGCAGCTGCTCCAGGCAGTCCGTGACGATGCCGAGCAACTGCTCCTGCCGGCCGCCGTGGTAGCCGCGGGCGCTCATCTCGCCCACCGGCTTGCCCAGCAGCACCACCTGGCTGCTGCGGTCGCCGCCGGGCTTGAGCAGCACCGGGTTCATCAGCGCGGTCGGCTCCACGCGGGCCGCCTGGGCCTGCATGGCCTGGGCGCGCCCGATCTCGGCGCCCTCCCGCGTGACGAAGGAGTTCAGCGACATGTTCTGCGCCTTGAACGGCGCCACCTTCACGCCCTGGCGGGCCAGCCAGCGGCAGATGCCCGCCGTGACCACGCTCTTGCCGGCGTCCGACGTGGTACCGGCGACCAGGAGTCCGCCGCCGAGCTTCGCGCCGCTCATCGACGTCCCTTCCTCTTCCTGCCGGAGACCAGCGTCCGGGCGGCCACACAGGCCCCGAGCGCCAGCCAGGTCACCTGTCGCGACAGCCGTACGGCCCGCTCGATGTCCGAAACCTCCACCGGCCGGCCGGCCCCGTTCAGCACCGCCCGGTGCTCGACGCGGCCGCCGTACGCGAGGGTGCCGCCCAGGCGTACGCCGAGCGCTCCCGCGAAGGAGGCCTCGACGGGCCCGGCGTTCGGGCTCGGGTGCGCGGCGGCGTCCGCACGCCAGGCGCGTACGGCTCCCCGCCGGTCGGGGCCGGCCAGTACGGCGGCGGCGGCCGTCAGCCGGGCCCCCGGCCAGCCGGCCAGGTCGTCGAGCCGGGCGGAGGCCCAGCCGTAGCGCAGGTAGCGGGGGGACTTGTGGCCGACCATCGCGTCCAGGGTGTTCACGGCGCGGAAGGCCAGCAGGCCGGGGACGCCGCCGACGGCGCCCCACACCAGGGCCCCGACCACCGCGTCGGAGGTGTTCTCCGCGACCGACTCCACGACGGCGCGGGCCATCTGCTGCCCGTCCAGGGACTGCGGGTCGCGCCCGCACAGGTGCGGGAGCCGCTCCCGCGCCACCTCGGTGTCCCCGGCGGCGAGCGCCCCGCCGATGGCGCGGGCCTCCCGGCCCAGCGAAGTGCCTCCCACGACGGCCCAGGTGGCTGCGGCGGTCAGGGCGATACGGGCGGCAGCGGGCCGGGAGCGCACGGCGCGGGCGCCCAGCGCTCCGACGGCGGCCGCGCCCCCGGCGCACACCAGCGTGTGCAGGAGGCCGCGGGCGCGGTCGTCGCGCCACAGGGCACGTTCGACGGCGGCGGCGGCCCGTCCGAAGGCGGCCACGGGGTGCCCTCGGCGGGGATCACCGAGGATCCGGTCGCCGATCAGGCCCGCCGTGGCGCCGTACGCGAAAACGCGATCGGCACGCATGGTGGCAGGTATGTCCTCACTCAGGGTCCGCGCCCTGGTTCGACGTGTCCGGCGGCGAGAGTTCCTGGCTCCCGGGGCGCGCGCACGGCGTGCGCTCCCCGGTGACAGTGGCGGGACCGCGCCGGATTCGCACCGGACTTCCTCTCCATGCCGCCGTATTGGCTCGGGCAGTCCACCACGCACCGAGAAGGCCCGTCAACTCGCCGTTGACCTGCGCCGCGGTCGGGGCGCGGGATGCGAAAAGCTCCCTCCGGGACAAACCCGGAGGGAGCCTTCACGCCTGGTCGGCCGCGGGGCGGCGGATCAGGCGACGATCAGGTAGATCCCGTAGCCCACGGCCGCGGTGATCACCGCGAAGCAGGCGTACGCGCCGCTGCGGGCGAGGGTGGCGGTGCCGCCCTGCTCGGTGGCGGTCTCGTGCTTGGAGAGGCCCACCAGGCCCAGGGTGAAGAGGGCCACGAGGGCGACGGTGGCGAAGAGGCTGACCCCGAAGACGGAGCCGAGCGCTTCCCAGTCGATCTTCATACTGCCGCTTTCTGAGTGTCCGGGTCTCTGTCTGTCTCGGTCAGAGCGCGGCGGCCGGAGCCGCCGGGGTCTGCGTCGCGGCCGGGATGGTGGCCTTGAGGGCTTCGTCCGTGACCTCGGCGGTCGTCGCCGCGGCGGTGGTGCCGGCGGCGGCGACGGTCGGCGGGACGGTGACCGCGGCGATCGCCGTGGTGACGACACCCGGCTCCTCGGCGGGGGCCGGCTCCACGTCGTTGACGTTGGTGTGGTCGACGACCTGGCGGCGCGAGATGAACCAGATGGCCAGGCAGGAACCGATCAGGAAGAGCGTGACCGCGGCGATGCCGACGTCACCGGCGCGCATGACCAGCTCGGCACCGGCCGAGACCAGCGCGGCGGCCGGCAGGGTCAGGCCCCACGCGACGAACATGCGGGTCGCGGTGGACCAGCGGACCACACCGCCCTTGCGGCCCAGGCCCGCACCCATGACCGCACCGGAGCACGAGTGGGTGGTGGAGAGCGAGAAGCCCAGGTTGGAGGAGGCGAGGATGACGGACGCGGCCGAGGTCTGGGCGGCGAAGCCCTGCTGCGGGTGCAGGTCGGTCAGGCCGCTGCCCATGGTGCGGATGATGCGCCAGCCGCCCAGGTAGGTGCCCATCGCGATGGCGATGCCGGCGGAGACGATGACCCAGACCGGCGGGTTCGCGTCCGGCGCGATCGCGCCGCCGGCGATGAGGGCCAGGGTGATGATGCCCATCGTCTTCTGCGCGTCGTTGGTGCCGTGCGCGAGGGAGACGAGACCGGCCGAGGCGATCTGACCGGCGCGGTAACCCTTGGTGGAGGTCTTCTCGCCGACCTTGTCGCCCAGCTTGTAGGTGAGCCTGGCGGCCAGGAAGGCGGCGATGCCGGCCACCAGCGGAGCGGCGATCGCGGGGATGAGCACCTTGGTGACGACGACGCTGCCGTTGACCGCGCCGATGCCGGCGGAGGCCACCGCGGCGCCGATCAGGCCGCCCATCAGGGCGTGCGAGGAGCTGGAGGGCAGTCCGACCAGCCAGGTGACGAGGTTCCAGAGGATCGCGCCGACCAGGGCGGCGAAGATCACTTCTGGCTGGATGCCCTCTTCGTTGACGAGGCCCTTGGAGATCGTCTTGGCGACCTCCACGGACATGAACGCGCCGACGAGGTTGAGCACGGCGGACATGGCCACCGCCGTCTTGGGCTTGAGGGCGCCGGTCGAGATGGTGGTGGCCATCGCGTTGGCCGTGTCGTGGAAACCGTTCGTGAAGTCGAACACGAGAGCGGTAATGATCACGATCCCGAGGAGAAGCGTTATGTGCTCCATTTACCCAGGCTTCTGTTTGACGTCAGTGGCTCGGCGACCGTAGGCAACCTGGATGAACGGAAGGTGAACTGGCTCGGGCGGAGCGGTGTACTGGTGCGGGGGTCGATCGGGACATTCGTCCCGATTCTGCCGTAGATAACGCGATAAATGAAGGTCAAAGGCGGGTGAATACACCCCTCCGCGCCCGGGCGGTTGTGTACGGGATCCTCCACCCGGACCCCGGAAAGAGACCTAGATCACTGTGTCCGCGGCGCTCCCGCGGCGAACGGCGGAGCGATCTCTTCCGGTGAGCCGCCGGTAGTGCTCCGGTGGCCCTCCGCACGCCCCGCCGGGACACTGGAACGGTGCGTACCGCGACAGCAACGGCAGCGGCCGTCACCACCACCCTCCTCGGCGCCGGTGCGGCCGCGGTCGCGGCCGGACGGTACGCCGCCGACGCGGCCCTGCGCTCCGAACCGGGGCGCCCGCTCCCCGGCGGGCAGCCGCTCAGCGTCCACTCCACCGCCACCGGCCGGGTCTCGCTGACCCGCTCGCCGGCCTCCCTGCGCCCCGGCACCTATGGCCTGGTCGCACCCGGGGTGCACGCCGTGGTCGGCCCCGTGGTCGCCGACGCCGACCACTACCCGGACACCGTCGTGCGCCGCCTCGTCACCGTCAACCACGGCGCCCTCGCCCCCGGCACCCGCGTCACCCTCACGCCGCAGGTGCACGTCGGCAATCCGAGCACCGCGCTCGGACTCGACCACGCCGACGTGGACGTCCCCGGGGAGCTCGGCGCGCTGCCCGCCTGGTTCGTGCCCGCCGCCCGGGACACCTGGGTGATCGCCGTGCACGGGCTCGGCGGTACCCGCGAGCACCCGATGGTGGTCATGCCCTTCCTGCACCGCCACCGGCTGCCCGTCCTGGACCTGGCCTACCGCGGCGACCTCGGCGCCCCCGCCTCCCCCGACGGCATCGGCCACCTCGGCGAATCGGAGTGGCGGGACCTGGACGCCGCCATCCGCTACGCGGTGCGCTACGGCGCCCGCCGCGTGATCCTCCACGGCTGGTCCACCGGCGCCACCATGGCCCTGCACGCCGCCGAACGCTCCGCGCTGGCCGACCGGATCTCCGGACTGGTCCTGGACTCGCCGGTGCTCGACTGGCACACGACCCTGCGCGGTATCGTCGCCGCGCGCCGCACCCCCGCCGTGGTGCTGCCGCTGGCCGTCTGGGCCGCCGAGGGCCGCGCGGGCCTGCGCGCCGACCGCCGGCCGCCGGGGGCGGATCCCGGAGCCCTGCGCGTCCCCGTACTGATCTTCCACGGACCGGACGACGCCCTCGCCCCCTGGGGCCCCTCCCGCCGGCTCGCCGCGGCCCGCCCCGACCTCGTCAGCCTGCACACCGTGGCCGGGGCCGGACACGGGGCCATGTGGAACGCCGACCCGGCCGGCTACGAGGAGGCCCTGCGCCGCTTCCTCACCCCCCTCATGTGAGGACCCGTCATGTGAAGGCCGTGTGACGGTCCAGGTCCTGCGGGCGTGTTGTCCCGGTCTGCACCACGGGCAGGTGGTGGCAACGGCTGATTCCGTTTGGGCTTTCGGCCAGTGACGGGCGAGACTGCTTCCGTGACGTCCCGAAAGCCTGATGAGCAGTTGGCTCGCGACTCCAGACTCCGACTCGTCTCCCCGCGTTCCGTCTCCGCGGCACGCAAGGCGGTGACCGACCGACGCAGTCGGCCCGCCCCGAGGCCCCCGGCGGGCACCCCCGCCACGGCCGACCTCGCGAACCGGGCCCGGGCCTCGCTCGCCGACGCCGTACGCCTGACCCGCTGGGCCGAGCGCAACCTCGGCGCCGGAGACGGCGGCCGGCCCGCACCCACGGGCGCCCTGCCACCCTCGGACGTCGAACGCGCCGCCGGGGAACTGGGCCTGACGCACGGGCAGATCCGCGTCGGCTGGGACCGCGCACGGCTCGCCGGACTGGTCGAGGTGCACGGCGGCCACGCCCGGCCCGGCTGGCGGCTGCGGGCCTGGGACCGCGACGACAGCGCCGTGCTGCGCGGCTGGGTCGCCCTCTTCGACGCCTGGTCGCTCGTCCACCCCGCCCCCGCCGACATCGCCCCCGCGGCCGTCGCCGAGGTCGTCGAGGCGATGCCCCAGCTCCTCTCCCTGCTCCAGCTCTCCGACGGCCCGGTGAGCGTCCCCGACCTGCTCGACCTGCTCGGCCAGCGCGTCACCGAACTGCGCGACGAGCGGTGCGAGATCCCGTACGAGGCAGAGCCCGCGGCCGCCGGAGCCGGCTCCGCGGAGACCCGCCCCGCCCCCGTCCCCCTCGCCCGGCTGTTGCGCTGGGCGCTCGGCGGGCTCGCCGCCGTGGACGCCGTCACCCTCGGCCCCGCCCGGGCCGCGCTCACCCCGCTCGGCAGCTGGGCCGTCTGGGTCAAGCTGGAGCAGATCTGCGTCGCGGCGCAGAGCCCCGCCGGGAACATCGAGCAGTCCGCCGCCGCCATGCTGCACGGCTGCGCCCGGCTCACCCCCGGCCCGGCCCGCGCCGAGTACCAGGCCTGGCTCGCCGCCCGGCCCGTCGGCCACGCCGTCGCCGAGCTGCTCCAGGCCGCCCGCGGCGAGGACGCCCTCCTGCGCGGCCTCGCCTTCGAGGCGCTGCGCGTGGTCGGCGCCCCCGCCGAACCCGAGGTGCGCGCGACCGTGCGCGAGCCCGCCCTGCGCCCCTACGCCCTGCTCTGGCTCGCCGAGCACGACGGGATCGACCCCGACGAGGCGCAGGACGTCCTCACCGCCGAGGAGTCCACCTGGCTCTGGGTGGACACCGCGGCCGCCATCGCCGACCACGGCGAGGCCGAGCTGCTGGCCCGCCACCTGGACTCGGCCGTCCGGACCACCGTCCCCCGGCTGCTGGACGAGGTCCGCGCCGTCGGCCATCCGCGTACCGTGCAGGTCCTGGTCGCGCTGGCCGCCGCCCACCCGGACCCGGCCCTGGCCAAGGCCGTCCGCCGGGCCGCGTTCCAGGTCCACACGGGCGGTGCCTGACCCCTGGCCGGGCGCCGTGCGGTGAGGGGCCGCCGTATCCGGGCCGTCCCCGCACGGGGCCGCGTACCGCTGCCCCGTGCGGCATCCGCGCCGCCGTTCCCCGGCCCGGGCATGGCGGCGCGGGCATGGCCGCGGGCTCAGACCTGCGGCGCGTACGTGCCGAAGCTCCAGATGTTGCCCTCGCCGTCCCGGGCCATGTAGTCGCGCGAGCCGTAGTCCTGGTCCTTGGGTTCCATCACGATCTCCGCCCCGTGCTCGGCGGCCCGCCGGTGGTGGGCGTCCACGTCGTCGACCACGACATAGACCCCCGCGGGACCGGCGCCGTCCATGGCCTTGTCGAAGGCCCCGCCGGTGCCCTTGCTGCCCAGCATCACCACGCCGTTGCCATAGCTCAGCTCCGCGTGCACCACCGAGCCGTCCTCACCCTCGTACACCTCGACCTGGCTGAACCCGAAGGCCTCGGTCAGCAGCCGGATGGCGGCCTTCGCGTCGCGGTAGAGCAGCGTGGGACAGATGGACGGAACGCCTGCCATGACGATCACTCCCTCTCGTGACGGTGACCCGCGTCACACCAGCATGGCAGGCGGCGCCGACAGTCAGCGGAAGGTGTCGCACCGGGCCATGTCGCCCGTGCGGTAGCCCTGGTAGAACCACTGCTGCCGCTGCTCGGCCGAGCCGTGCGTCCAGGACTCCGGGGTCACCCGGCCCTGGAACCTCTCCTGGATCCGGTCGTCGCCGACCGCGGCCGCCGCGTCCAGCCCGTCCCTGATGTCCTGGTCGGTCAGGTTCGTGATCAGCGGTCGCCCGGTGGACTCGTCCGGCGTGCGCGTCGCGTTGTGCGCCCACACCCCCGCGTAGCAGTCGGCCTGCAGCTCGACCTTGACCGCGTTGCTGTTCGCGCCCTGCCGCCCGTCCTGGGAGCGCTGGAGCGTGCCGAGCAGGTTCTGGACGTGGTGCCCGTACTCGTGGGCGACGACGTAGGCCTGGGCGAAGGGGCCGCCGCTCGCGCCGAACTTCGTCCGCAGCTCGTTGAAGAAGCCGAGGTCCAGATAGACCTGCCGGTCCGCGGGGCAGTAGAAGGGGCCCACCGCCGAGGTGGCCGCTCCGCACGCGGTGTTCACCCGGCCGGTGAAGAACACCGTCGACGCCGGGCTGTACTGGCCGCCGCGCCGGGCGAACTCCTGCCTCCAGAAGTCCTGCGTGCTGTTGACCACCGCGACCAGCCGGCAGTCCTCCCGCGCGTTCGCGTCCCGCCCCGTCCGGCACTGCTGCTGCACCTCGTTGACGGAGGACGCGGCCGGCCCCGGCTCCTGGTCCCCTGAGGACAGCCCCAGCTGGTCCGGGCCCACGCCGAAGAGCAGGCCCAGGACGAGCGCGATGATGCCCACGAGTCCGCCGCCGACCGTGGCCCTCCCGCCGGGGATGCGGCTGCCGCGCACATCCTTGACCTCGGAGGTGTCCAGGCTGGCGTCGTCGTCGAACTGCATCCCCGCACCGCCGTCTCGTCGTGGGACCGGGCTCGCCGCACGGCCGCTCCTGCGGCGAGTATCGGCCCATTCCTTCCGATACGCGCCCCGGCACCGCCCGGGACGCGTGGTCCGAACGGGGGACCCGGCGGAGCGGCTCCGGGGCGCCGGGCGGTCCGCCCCGCGCCCGGAAACCAGTTGCACACCCCCGGTAGAATGTCTCCCATGGCAAATCTCCTCGCGGATTAGCGGCGTCGAAGCATCGCGTCCTGCCCCCCTTCCGCCGTCCCGACCCGCCCTGGAGTATTTCCGTGATCACCGCCACCGGCATCGAGCTGCGCGCCGGCGCCCGCATCCTCATCGAGTCCGCTTCCTTCCGCGTCGCCAAGGGCGACCGCATCGGCCTGGTCGGCCGCAACGGAGCGGGCAAGACCACCCTCACCAAGTGCCTCGCGGGCGAGGGACAGCCCGCCGCCGGCTCCATCGCCCGCTCGGGCGAGGTCGGCTACCTCCCGCAGGACCCGCGCACCGGCGACCTCGACGTCCTGGCCCGCGACCGGATCCTGTCCGCGCGCGGTCTCGACGTACTGATCAAGAAGATGCGCGCCAACGAGGAGCGCATCGCCACCGGCGCCGGCGCCACCCGGGAGAAGGCGCTCAGGCAGTACGAGCGCCAGGAGACCGAGTTCCTCACCAAGGGCGGCTACGCCGCCGAGTCCGAGGCCGCCACCATCTCCGCGGCGCTCAGCCTGCCCGACCGGGTGCTCGGCCAGCCGCTGCACACCCTCTCCGGTGGTCAGCGCCGCCGCGTCGAGCTCGCCCGGATCCTCTTCTCGGACGCCGACACCCTGCTCCTCGACGAGCCCACCAACCACCTCGACGCCGACTCCATCGTCTGGCTGCGGGACTACCTGAAGAACTACCGCGGCGGCTTCATCGTGATCTCCCACGATGTCGACCTGGTCGAGACCGTCGTCAACAAGGTCTTCTACCTGGACGCCAACCGCGCCCAGATCGACGTCTACAACATGGGCTGGAAGCTCTACCAGCAGCAGCGCGAGGCCGACGAGAAGCGCCGCAAGCGCGAGCGCCAGAACGCCGAGAAGAAGGCCGCGGCCCTGAACTCGCAGGCGGACAAGATGCGCGCCAAGGCCACCAAGACCGTCGCCGCGCAGAACATGGCCAAGCGCGCCGACCGGCTGCTCGCCGGCCTGGACGCCGTCCGCGTCTCCG
Source organism: Streptomyces sp. NPDC046308 (assembly GCF_055588065.1). Lineage (NCBI taxonomy): Bacteria > Bacillati > Actinomycetota > Actinomycetes > Kitasatosporales > Streptomycetaceae > Streptomyces > Streptomyces sp. NPDC046308. The sequence continues at coordinate 51,521 of NZ_JBVJFB010000011.1, read as the reverse complement.
ACAAGGTCGCCAAGCTGCGCTTCCCGGACCCGGCGCCCTGCGGCAAGACCCCGCTGACCGCCGAGGGCCTCTCCAAGTCCTACGGCTCGCTGGAGATCTTCACCGACGTCGACCTGGCCATCGACAAGGGCTCCCGCGTCGTCATCCTCGGCCTCAACGGCGCCGGCAAGACCACCCTGCTGCGCCTGCTGTCGGGCACCGAGAAGCCCGACACCGGCACCGTCGTCCCCGGTCACGGCCTCAAGCTCGGCTACTACGCCCAGGAGCACGAGACCCTGGACCCGGAGCGCACGGTCCTGGAGAACATGCGCTCCTCCGCGCCCGACCTGGACCTGGTCGCCGTGCGCAAGACGCTCGGCTCCTTCCTCTTCTCCGGGGACGACGTGGACAAGCCCGCCGGGGTGCTCTCCGGTGGCGAGAAGACCCGCCTGGCCCTGGCCACGCTGGTCGTCTCCTCGGCGAACGTGCTGCTCCTCGACGAGCCCACGAACAACCTCGACCCGGCCAGCCGCGAGGAGATCCTGGGCGCCCTGCGCACGTACAAGGGCGCGGTCATCCTCGTCACGCACGACGAGGGCGCCGTCGAGGCGCTGGAGCCGGAGCGGATCATCCTGCTCCCGGACGGCGTCGAGGACCTGTGGGGCCCGGACTACCGGGACCTGGTGGCGCTCGCCTGACCCCGGAAGGGTCCCGTCCGATCACGGTCCGGGCCTGCGGTGACCCTGATCCAGTTCCTTATGGATCATTCGGCTCAGGGGTGATCCATCATCTGAGTGAGACGGTCTCGTACCGTTGCGCGTCGTTCGACGGCCCCGGCCGCACCCGTGAAGGTGCGCGACCGGGGCCGTTCGTTTTCCGCTGCCCCGCCTCTGACCTGGCGATTCCCGGCGGGGGCGGCGAAGTGTGACGGAAGTCATGCGGCGGAAGAGAAGATTCCGTTCTGCTCGCGTGTCCACCGCTTGAGAAATGCCGCCGTACCGACCTTGCTGAATGGGTGGCCAGGAAGCGTGGGAGGGGTGATCATGAGAAGTCCAGAGCGCACTTCCCATGAGGAGGCACGGGTGGCCGAGACTCTGAAGAAGGGCAGCCGGGTAACCGGCGCCGCGCGCGACAAGCTCGCGGCAGACCTGAAGAAGAAGTACGACTCCGGTGCGAGTATCCGGGCGCTGGCCGAAGAGACCGGCCGGTCCTACGGATTCGTCCACCGGATGCTCAGTGAGTCCGGGGTTTCGCTGCGCGGTCGCGGAGGCGCGACGCGCGGTAAGAAGGCGGCTACGGCCTGACCCCGGTCCCATCGGTTCCAACGCTCCAAGGCTCCAACGGCTTCACAGCTCACTTGTTCCGACGTTTCCTTCGGTGACCCCCGGTCGGCCCCGTGGCCGGCTGGGTGGTTACTGTGCAGTCACTTAGGCCGGGCTTGCGGCCGACTGCACACCGGAGGCATACACAGATGGCTCTGCTCGACAAGGACGGCGTACGACTCACCGTCGACGACACGGTCGCCACGGTGACACTGACCAATCCGGCCAAGCGAAACGCCCAATCCCCCGCGCTCTGGCGGGCTTTGGCCGAGGCCGGGAGGTCGTTGCCGGGCACCGTCCGGGTCGTCGTGCTGCGCGGTGAGGGCAAGTCCTTCTCCGCAGGGCTCGACCGGCAGGCGTTCACCCCCGAAGGCTTCGAGGGCGAGCCGTCCTTCCTCGATCTGGCACGTGGATCGGACGAACTGCTCGACTCCACGATCGCCGAGTACCAGGAGGCGTTCACCTGGTGGAGGCGTAACGACATCATCTCCGTCGCCGCCGTGCAGGGGCACGCGATCGGCGCCGGCTTCCAGCTCGCGCTCGCGTGCGATCTGCGCGTGGTCGCGGACGACGTGCAGTTCGCCATGCGCGAGACCAGCCTGGGCCTGGTCCCCGACCTGGCCGGAACCCAGCCCCTGACCTCCCTGGTCGGCTACGCCCGCGCGCTGGAGATCTGCGCGACGGGCCGCTTCGTGCACGCCGAGGAAGCCGAGCGGGTCGGCCTCGCCAACCTGGTCGTCCCCGCCGACGAGCTCGACGCCGCCGTCCAGGACCTCACCACCGCCCTGCTGGCCCCGCCGCGGGACGCCGTGATCGAGACCAAGGCACTCCTGCGCGCCGCGCACTCCCGCCCGTACGACGACCAGCGCACCGCCGAGCGCGCCGCCCAGGCTCGCCGTCTGCGCGACCTCGCGGGGCTGTCCGACTGACGCGTCGGGGGGGGGGGGGGGGGGGGAAAAGGGGGGGGGGGGGGGGAGGAGGGGAGGGGAAAAGAAGGGAGGGAAGGGAGAGGGGGGGTGACGAAGGGGAGGGGGGGTTGGGG
>NZ_JBVJFB010000011.1:22857-49168 GCF_055588065.1 Streptomyces sp. NPDC046308 | reverse complement strand
TCAACATCCCCCCTTCCTTTCTTCTTTTTTTTCGGCCCTGTTGGGGGTTCTTCTGGGGTTGCTGTTGCCCCCCCCCCCCCCCGAGGGGTGGGTCTCCTCGGAGCCCCGGGCGCGTGCGGAACCCGGGAGCGGATCCGGCCGAGCGGCGTAGTCCCGAGGCGCGAGTGCGGTCACGCGCCTAACGTGGTGCGCAGTGAGTCCGATTCCGCACGCGCGAAAGGGCACGCCATGACCGAATCCGCAGCAGGCCGCGGTGGCTCCGCCAAGGAACCCGGCGACCGGGGACGCACGAGCATCTCCGACGGCGTGGTCGAGAAGATCGCCGGGCTGGCCGCCCGCGAGGTGGCCGGCGTACACGCCATGGGCAGCGGCACCGGCCTCTCCCGTACCTTCGGCGCCGTCCGCGAGCGTGTGCCCGGCGGCCAGAAGGCCTCCGTCAGCCGCGGGGTCAAGGCGGAGGTCGGCGAGGTCCAGACCGCCCTCGACCTGGAGATCGTCGTCGACTACGGCGTGTCGATCCGCGACGTGGCGCGGGCGGTCCGTGAGAACGTCATCTCGGCCGTCGAGCGGATGACCGGCCTGGAGGTCGTCGAGGTCAACATCGCGGTCAGCGACGTCAAGCTGCCGGACGAGCCCGACGAGGAGCCGGACACCCGTCTCCACTAGCCGAGAGGACCGCAATGAACATGGCGATCGCCGGCCTGTTCGCCGGAATGGCCCTGGCGTTCGCCGGGTACTTCGGCGGTTTCGGCGCCTTCCTCCTGGTGGCCGCCCTCGGCGCCCTCGGGTTCGTCGTCGGGCGCTTCCTCGACGGGGACATGGACGCCGGGGACCTGTTCCGCCGCCGCGACGACCGGCGCGGGTGAGGGGCCGATGACCACCACCGAGCCCCGGGCCACCCCGCCGCGCGTGGCCCCCGCCGACCGCGGATCCACCCTCATCGCCGACCGGGTCGTCGCGAAGATCGCCGCCCAGGCCGCCAGGGAGGCCCTCGCCGCCCCCGCGGGCGCGCCCCCGCACGCCACCGTCACCGTGCACCACGACATCGCACGGGTACGGGTGAGCCTGGAGCTCGACTACCCCTCCGACGTCGCCGCCCAGTGCGCCGCCGTACGCGCCCGGGTGGCCCTGCGCGTCGAGGAGTGCGCGCAGATGACCGTGCCCGAGGTGGACATCGACGTCGAACACCTGCACTCCGCGCACACCCGGACCGCCGCGGGGCGGGACCGGCGGCTGCGGTGACGGCCCCCGGCACCGGCACCGGCACCCGCCCCGGCCGCGCCCGCCGGTTCCGCTCCGCCCGCCGGGTGCCCGCCGCGCTCACCGCCCTGGCCGTGCTGGGGGTGGCGGCCCTGTTCCTGTACGACCTGGCCGCCGTACGGTCCGGCCGGCCCGCCATGAGCTGGCGCCGCGACCTCGCCCACCGGCTCGAGACGGCGACCCCGGCCGACCTGTCGGTACAACTGACCGGCGGGGCCCTGGCCGTGGCCGGGGCGGTCCTCCTGCTGCTGGCGCTCACCCCCGGGCTGCGCCGGATCCTCACCATGCGGACGCCCGACCAGGGCGCTGCGGTACACGCCGGGCTCGGCCGGAGGGACGCCGCGCAGGTCCTGCGGGACCGGGCCATGGAGGTGTCCGGGGTGCGCGCGGTCCGGGTCAAGGTGGGCCGGTCCCACGTCGGGGTGCGGGCCACCTCGCACTTCCGCGAGCTGGACGACGTACGGGCCGACCTGGACGCCGTGCTCGCCGTCGGCATCGAGGAACTGGGCCTCGCGCACCCGCCGCGGGCGCGCGTACGGATCAGGAGGTGAGCGGGATGCTCGGGGTGGTGAACCGGATCCTGCTGGCGGTGGTCGGAGCGGTCCTGCTGGCGGCCGGCGTCGTGCTGCTGACGGGCTGGTGGCCGCTGCACGGGCGGCACGCGCCGCTGCTGACGGCCGGGGCGAGGCACCGGTACTGGCACGCCGACGGCTGGTGGTGGTGGGCGGTGATCGCCGGGCTCGGGGTGGTCGTACTGCTGGCCCTGTGGTGGCTGCTGTCCCAGCTGAGGCGCCCGCGGCTGCCCGCAGTGGTCGTGGACACCGGCGACGGGGCCTTCGCCCTGCTGCGCGGACGCGCGCTGGAGGAGGCGGTGGCCGCGGAGGCCGGCGCGCTGGACGGGGTCGCCCGCTGCCGGGTCGCGCTGCGCGGACGGCGCGGCTCGCCCGCGCTGCGCGTCGCGCTGGAACTGGAACCCCACGCGGTGCCCGCCGACACGCTGGCCGCCGTCGCGGGCCCGGTCCTGAACCACGCGCGTACCTCGGCGGGCCTCGCCGAACTCCCGACGGAGGCCCGCCTCAAGGTGACGTCACACAAGGCGCAGCGCGTCAGCTAGTGCTGTGACCGGCACCGCTGAGCCCCACGGCGGGTCAGAAGCCGTGGCGGGAGCCGCCGTCGACCGGGAGCATGACGCCCGTCAGGTACGAGGCGGCCGGGGACAGCAGGAAGGCCGCGGTGCGGCCGAACTCCTCCGGGGCGCCGTAACGCCGCAGCGGGATGCGGGATTCGTTCCCGGCACGGGCCGCGTCGGCGTCGCCGCCGAGCGCGTCGAGCTCCCGCACGCGGTCGGTGTCGATGCGCGCCGGGAGCAGGCCGACGACCCGGATCCCGCGCGGGCCGAGCTCCACCGAGAGGGACTTCGCGAAGCCCGCCAGGCCCGGGCGCAGGCCGTTGGAGATGGTCAACCCGGGGATCGGCTCGTGGACCGAGCCCGACAGGACGAAGCCGATGACCCCGCCCTCGCCCAGCTCGGCGGCAGCCGCGCGCGCGAGGCGGACCGCGCCCAGGAAGACCGACTCGAAGGCCGCCGACCACTGTTCGTCGGTGTTGTCGGCGGCGAAACCGGGAGCCGGGCCGCCGACGCTGATGAGGATGCCGTCGAGGCGGCCGAAGCGCTCGCGCGCGGTGGCGACGAGCCGCGCGGCAGCCTCCGGGTCGGAGTTGTCCGCCGCGACACCCACGGCGTTCGGGCCGAGCTCGGCGGCGGCGTCGGCCGCCCGCTTCTCGTCCCGGCCCGTCACGAGGACCTTCGCGCCGTCGGCGGTCAGCTCCCGGGCGGAGGCGAAACCGAGGCCGCGCGTGGCCCCGGTGACGATGTAGACACGGTCTTTCAGTCCAAGATCCATGCCGACACGCTACGCCGTCGCGGGCTCCTGTTCGACGGCTTCGGCCTTGGCCGCCGCCTCCTCGCGGTCGCGCTTCTCCCGCCGTACGAGGACCACCCAGCCCACCGGCACGGCGGCCGCGAACAGCCACCACTGGACGGCGTACGCCATGTGGGGACCGATCGAGTCGTGGTCGGGATCGGCGATGGTCTCGGGGCCCGCCTCGGGGGACGGGCCGGTGAGCTCCAGGTACCCGCCGAGGACCGGCCGGCCCAGGTACTCCGCCTGCTGAGCGCTGTTGATCAGCATGACCTGGCGGTCCGGCAGGCCCTTGCGGTCCTTGATGCCGCTGCCGCCACTCGTCTCGTCGGCCTTCAGCCGGCCGGTGACGGTGACCTCGCCCGCGGGGGCGGTCGGCACCGGCGGGTAGGCGCGGGGGTCGTCGCCGCCCGGCACCCAGCCCCGGTTGACCAGGACCACTGCGCCGTCGGGAAGGACCAGCGGGGTCAGGACGTGGAAGCCGACCTTGTCGTCGTTGTCGGTGCGCATCCGTACGACGACCTCGTGCGCGGAGTCGTACGTGCCGGTCGCGGTGACCGCACGCCAGAAGTCCGCACGGGGGACGTTGTGGCCGGGGGAGGTGACCTCGGCCACGGGCACGGGCTTCGCCCGCAGGTTCGCCTCGATCAGCCGGTTCTGCGCAACCCGGTGCTCATGGCGGTGGTACTGCCAGAACCCCAGCTTGATCATCACGGGGATGAGGGCGAGGGTGATGAGGGTGAGGCACACCCACTGCCGGGTCAGTACAAAGCGGTACACGCCCACGACGGTACCCCCAGCGCGGAGGACCCCGGCGGCCGGGTGGCCGTCCGGGGTCACGGAGGACGGGATCGGGGATGGGCTCGGGGACGGGATCGGGGAGGGGACGAGGGGAATGACGACGGGGGCGGCGGGGAGTCAGACGCGGTCGACGATGCCCACCTTCCCCTCCGCGCGGGCGCAGTGCGCCCCGCAGAACCACTGCCCCGAGACCTCGACGCCCTGCCCGATGATCGAGACCCGGCAGTGCTCGCAGACGGGCGCCATGCGGTGGATGGCGCAGGAGAAGCAGTCGAAGACGTGAACCGCGCCCTGTGCATGAACCTCGAAGGACATGCCGTAGTCGTTTCCGCAGACCTCACAACGTGCCATGCGCCGAATGCTGCGCACGACGGGGGAGCGGAACAAGATCCAGCGGGGTGAGTCGCCGCGCCTGCACCCGGCCGGCGCAACGGCACTTCCCGTCGCCGCGGCCCAGGGCGGCGGGCCACGGCTCAGGACTCCGGGCTCAGGACTCCGGGCTCAGGCCTCCGGCTCCGCCGGGGCCACGTCCCGCAGCAGCTGGGTGAAGGCGGCCTCGTCGACGACCGGCGTGCCGAAGGACTTCGCCTTGACCGTCTTCGACGTCGCCGAGTCGGGGTCGTTCGTCACGAGCAGGCTGGTGAGCCGCGACACGCTCGTCGCGATGTGCAGACCCGCCTCGACCGCGCGGTCCTCCAGCAGCTCCCGCTCCACCGAGGTGTCACCGGAGAAGGCGATCCGCATGCCCTGCTTCAGCGGCTCGCCGTCCTCGTACCGCCCCGGGTTCGGGTGCGGGCACGGCGGCCGCTTGCGCGAGGGCCGCCAGCCGCCACCCCGGTAGGAGGACTGGTACCCCACGCGCGGGGCCGCGGCCGAGTCCGACCACTCCGTCAGCGGCCGGCACTCCAGCAGGGGCAGCCGTACGCCGCCCCGCGCGGCCGCGTGCAGCGACGGACGGAAGGCCTCCGCCAGCACCCGGGCGTCGTCGAGCGCGTGGTGGGCGCGCTGCTGGACCACGCCGAAGTGCGCGGCGAGCGACTCCAGCTTGTGGTTGGGCAGCGGGAGGTCCAGTTCCTTCGACAGGGCGATGGTGCACAGCCGCTGACGGACCGGCGCGGTCTCGGCGGCCCGCGCGTACTCCCGGGCGATCATCTGCCAGTCGAAGATGGCGTTGTGCGCGACGAGCACCCGGTCCGCGAGCCGGCCGGCGAACTCCTCGGCGATGTCCTTGAAGAGCGGGGCGCCGCGGAGCACCTCGCTCGTCAGCCCGTGGATCCACACCGGTCCCGGATCCCGCTGCGGGTTGACCAGGGTGTACCAGTGGTCCTCGACATTGCCCTGCGCGTCGAGCCGGTAGACGGCGGCGGAGACTATCCGGTCGTCGCGGGCGAGCCCGGTCGTCTCCACGTCGACGACCGCGTACCCCTGTGGGTACGCGGTCGGCCACGTCGTCTCTGCGGTCGTACGGTCGTCGAGCATGGTCACAGAGGATATCGGCCCCGACTGACAGCCGTTGCCGCGATGCCTCCCCGGCTTGGCCGCGTGGCCGGTTCGCCGGTGCTCACGAGCCGGGCTCCAGCAGTGCCGTCGTCAGGGCGCGTACGGACAACAGGAACAGGCGTTCCGGGTCGGCCGGGCGGGCCAGGGCGCGGGCGAGGGCCGGGTCGTGGGGGGCCGCGGCCGGGTCCCAGAGCTCGCTCTCGGCCGGCGACTGGGCGGGGGAGCGCTCACGGTTGCGCTCGACGAGCAGGAAGCCGACGATCTGGAACTGGATGGCGCGCACCGCGTCGGCCGCCCGGGCGCCGCGCAGGCCCGCGGCGTGCACCTCGTGGACGAGCGCCTGCTGCGCGGGCAGGAACATCCGCTCGGTGAGGCCGCGCTCGTGGACCATCGCGATCAGGTGCGGGCGCTCGCGCAGTTCGCGGCGCAGGGTCCGGGCCACCGACAGGATGCGGTCGGCGGGGGTGCGGCCGACGGGCCTGATCGCGCCCATCTCCTCCACGGTCCGCCGTACGAGGGCGTCGAGCAGCGATTCCCGGTTGCCGACGTGCCAGTAGATGGACGTCACGGCGGTGCCGAGTTCGGCGGCGAGCCCCCGCATGGTGAGGGCGGCCGGACCGTGCCGCTTGACCAGGGACGCGGCGGCGTCCAGCACCTCGTCGCGGGTCAGCGCCGATCTGGCCATGGTCGCGGGCCGCCGATCTGTCGGAGTGTCAGCTCTTGTGGTGCACGGGTCTTTACCCTTCATCGGCGGCGGTGTAACTGTGTTACAGAACCTGACTCCGCTCAATGACGAGGGATGGGGCGACACATGGCACGCGTACGGTACGGAGCGCGGACCGAGGCCGAGATCGCGGCGTCGCGCGAGAAGAGTTCCAAGCTCCCCGACATCTGGTCCACCGGTGTGGTGGCCGTCTGGGAGAGCGACCCCGACGTCGTGGCGGCGGTCCTGCCGCCGCCCCTCAAGCCGGCCGACCGGCCCCTCGTACGGGCCAACATCAGCAAGGTCGACCTGCCCGGCTACCCGCTCGGCGCCGGCTCGGTGGCCGTCGCCGCCCGGCACGGCGGGGTCGAGGGCTGGTACCCGCTGGTCATGCCGATGACCCACGAGCGCGCGCTGACCGGCGGCCGTGAGGTCTTCGGCGAGCCGAAGAAGCTGGGCGAGGTCACCGTCGAACGCGACGGCCTCGTCGTGCGGGCCGCGCTCGCCCGGCACGGGATCGCCTTCGTCGAGGTGCGCGGGGCGGTGGACCGCGCGCTGCCGCTGCCCGAACCCACCCAGAAGACCGACTTCTACTTCAAGTTCCTGCCGGCCGTCGACGGTTCGGGCTTCGACGCCGACCCCGTCCTCATCCACTGCACGCGCAACGAGAAGGTCCGCAGGCTGGAGCACATCACCGGGGACATCGTCCTGCGCGAGTCGATGTTCGACCCCGTCGCCGACCTCCCCGTCCGCCGGATCGTGGAGATCACCATCAGCGAGAAGACCACCGACCAGAAGGGCCGGGTCGTCGAACGGGTCAGCGCCCAGGCCCTGCTCCCGTACATCCACCAGCGCTACGACGACCCGATGCAGATCCTCGACGGCCCTCCGGAAGGCAGTGTCTGACATGCGGATCGAACCAGGACAGGTGGCCGTCGTCACCGGAGCCGCCAGCGGCATCGGCCTCGCCATGGCCCGCCGCTTCGCCGCCGAGGGACTCAAAGTGGTCCTCGCCGACGTGGAGGAGGGCGCCCTGCGCAAGGCCGCCGACGAGCTCGGCGCGGACGGAGCACAGGTGCTCGCACGGCTCGTCGACGTCAGCGACCGCGACTCCGTGACCGCGCTGGCCGACGCGGCGTACGAGACCTTCGGCGCCGTGCACGTGCTGTGCAACAACGCCGGCGTCGGCTCCGGCGCCGAGGGCCGGATGTGGGAGCACGAGCCCAACGACTGGAAATGGGCCTTCTCCGTCAACGTGTGGGGCGTCTTCCACGGCATCCAGGCCTTCGTCCCCCGCATGATCGCGGGCGGCGCGCCCGGCCACGTCGTCAACACCTCCTCCGGCGACGGCGGCATCGCCCCCCTGCCCACCGCCTCCGTCTACGCCGTCACCAAGGCGGCCGTGGTCACCATGACCGAGTCGCTCTACGCCCACCTCAAGGCGGAGGGCGCCTCCGTCGGCGCCTCCGTCCTCTTCCCCGGACCGCACATGCTGCGCACCGGGCTGTGGGAGTCGCACCGCAACCGGCCCGAGCGCTACGCGAAGGAGCGGCCGCGCAAGTCCCCGTACCGCAGCCTCGACCAGTACGAGGCCGCGATGCGGCAGGCCGGCCACGAGGTGGAGTTCACCCCCGTCGAGGAGGTCGCCGAGCACGTCCTCGACGGGATCCGCGCCGACCGCTTCTGGATGCTCCCGGCCAGCGAGCACAGCGACCGGCAGATCCGGGCCCGGTCGCAGTCGATGCTCGACCGGGCCAACCCCGCCTACCTGGAAAGCTTCATCCTCGACTGAGGGGCGTTCGTCGTGAGTGACATCGTCAGTGACACACCCTACGAAGACCCGTACCTGATCATCTCCTCCGACTGCCACGCCGGCCTGCCCACGGAGCGGTACCGGCCCTACCTCGACTCCCGCTTCCACCCGCAGTTCGACGAGTTCCTCGGCGAGCGCGACGCCCGCCGGGCGGAGGCCACCCGGCTCGGGGTCCGCAACGAGGCCTTCGCCGAGAAGTGGTTCCACGACCACGAGGAAGGCCTGCGCGGCGGCTGGGACACCGGGCAGCGGCTGAAGGAACTCGACGGCGACGGCGTGGCCGCCGAGGTCGTCTTCCCCGACGCGGACGCCGTCGACAGCCAGACCGCGGCCCCCTTCGGCGTGGGCCTCGGGCTCTCCGGCGACCAGGACCCCGAGCTCGGCATGGCGGGCGCGCAGGCCCACAACCGCTGGCTGGCGGAGTTCGTCTCCGAGAACCCCGAGCGGCACTGCGGGGTCGCCCTGCTCCCCATCACGGGCGAACCGTCGAAGGTCGTCGCCGAGATCCACCGGGCCAAGGAGTCCGGGCTGGGCGCGCTGATGATCCCCGCCATGTGGGTGGACAAGGCGCCCTACCACGACCGCCGCTACGACCCCGTGTGGGCGGCGGCGGCCGAGACGCGGATGCCGATCGTCACCCACTCCGGGTCCTCGCCGCGCCACGAGTACGGCGACCACCTGGGCATCTTCGTCTCCGAAGTCACCTGGTGGCCGGCCCGCCCGCTGTGGTTCCTGCTCTGGTCGGGGGTCTTCGAGCGCCACCCGGGCCTCAGGTTCGGCGTGGCGGAGTCCGGCTGCTGGTGGCTGCCGAACCAGCTGTGGTTCATGGACCGGCTCTACCTCGGCGCGCACGGCGGCAAGAAGCTCTCCCCGTTCGAGGAGCTGAAGCGGCCGCCGAGCGAGTACCTCGACCGCCAGGTGTTCGTCTGCGCCACCAACACCAAACGGCGCGAACTCGCCCAGCGCTACGAGATCGGCGTGGACAACATCCTGTGGGGCTCGGACTTCCCGCACCCGGAAGGCACCTGGCCCGACACGCGCAACTGGCTGCGCAGGACCTTCCACGACATCCCGGTCGACGAGACCCGCCGGATGCTCGGCCTGGCGGCAGCCGAGGTCTTCGGCTTCGACACGCAGAAGCTCGCTCCGGTCGCCCGCCGGATCGGCCCCACCCCGGCCGAGCTGGGCCAGTCCCCGGACCAGGCGGCGGTGGCGGCCTCCTGGGCCCGCTCCCGGGAGACCGGCCGGCACTGGCTCACCGGCGGCGACTTCCCGGTCCTGGGGGTCTCGTGATGACCGACGGCCAGGACCGCTACACGGTCATCTCGGCGGACTGCCACGCGGGCGCCGACCTGCTGGACTACAAGCCGTACCTGGAGAAGCGGTACCACGACGACTTCGACGCCTGGGCCGCCGGCTACGTGAACCCGTACGAGGACCTTCTCGCGGACACGGCGGACCGCAACTGGAACTCCGCGCGGCGCCTCGCGGAGCTGGAGGCGGACGGCATCGTCGCCGAGGTCGTCTTCCCCAACACCATCCCGCCCTTCTTCCCCAAGGCCTCGCTGATGGCGCAGCCGCCGACGGCCGCCGAGTACGAGATGCGCTGGGCCGGCCTCCAGGCCCACAACCGCTGGCTGGCGGACTTCTGCGCGGACGCGCCGGGCCGGCGCGCGGGCGTGGTGCAGATCCTCCTCAACGACGTGGACGCGGCGGTGAAGGAGATCCGCCGCACGAAGGAGGCGGGCCTCACGGGCGGCATACTGCTGCCCGGCGTCCCGCCCGGCTCCTCGGTTCCGGAGCTCTACTCGGCGGCGTACGACCCCATCTGGGCGGTCTGCGACGAGCTGGACGTCCCCGTCAACCACCACGGCGGCTCGGCTTCACCACCGCTCGGCGACGAACCGGCCGCCCGCGCGGTCTTCATGGTGGAGACCACGTGGTTCTCGCACCGGGCCCTGTGGCACCTCGTCTTCGGCGGCGCCTTCCGCCGCCACCCGGGCCTCAAACTCGTCCTGACGGAACAGGGATCCGGCTGGATCCCGGGCGTGCTGGAGATGCTGGACTACTACCACGGCCGCCTGGTCGCGGCCTCGGCCACGGCGGAGGCCAAGTTCGGGGCGGGCCTCGCCGAGTCCATGGGCAGCGGCCCGAGCGAGGTCTGGCGGGAGAACTGCTTCGTGGGGGCCAGCTTCATGCGCCCCCACGAGGTCCCGCTCCGGGACCGGATCGGCCTCGACAAGATCATGTGGGGCAGCGACTACCCGCACGACGAGGGCACCACCCCCTTCTCCCGGGAAGGCCTCCGCATCGCCTACGCGGGCCTCCCGCGCGAGGAGGTCGCGGCGATGGCCGGCGGCAACGCGGCCCGCGTCTACGGCTTCGACCTCTCCCTCCTGGACCCCCTCGCGGCCAAGCACGGCCCGACGGTCGCGGAGATCGCCGAACCCCTGACGCACACCCCACCGGAAGCCACCAGCCCGGCCTTCGCCAAGGGCGGCTCGGTCCGCGTCTGGTGACGCCGGCTCCCGCAGGGGCGGCTCAGTTCCACCGAGTGAGCCGCCCCGGCGGGATGGCTCTCCGCGCGGGCGGCGAAGCCCGGCAGCGTCGTGACGTACTCCGCCGCGTGGGCGCAGCAGAGGTGTACCAGCCGGCCGTACAGGGCCCCGGCAGCCTCGCCCAGCCCGGGCGGGGCCGGCGGCACCGTCGCCGCCAGGGCCACCGGGTCGAGGTCCGACGCGAACAGGGTGTCCGCGTCCAGCGGGCCCAGGGCGGCGAAGGCGTCGCCGACCGCGGCCACCGCCGCCAGGCGGTCCTGTCCGGCAGGGCCGCGCACGCCGGGCCGAGGCGGGCCGAGGCGGGCCCCGAGGGTGTCCGTCAGGCGGCGGATCTCGCCCTCGCCCGGTTCCGTCGGCTGCTTGCGCCACCTCGGGGCCGGGCGGGCCGGGGTCGGGGTGAGGCCCGCCCCCGGGGCGCGGCAGGAGGGACCTGACCAGGGCGCTCGCCGCCGTGCCTGCCACCCGTAAGAGAACCGTCTCGAATCCCGTCATTCCCCACCCTCCCCGAACCGTCGGTAACCCTGATGGATACCGATCGGTAACAACCTCTAGCGGTGCCCCCGGAGGCGCCTCTATGGTGCGCTCATGCCGAACCTGCCCGATGTCGTGCTGTGGTCCATACCGGCCTTCGTGCTGCTCACCGTCCTGGAGGTGGTGAGCTACCGGATCCATCCCGACGAGGACGCGGCCGGGTACGACACCAAGGACGCGGCCACGAGCATCACCATGGGGCTCGGCAGCATCGGCTTCGACCTGCTGTGGAAGATCCCGGTCGTCGCCGTCTTCACCGCGGTCTACGAACTCACCCCGCTGCGGGTGCCGTTCCTGTGGTGGACCGCCCTGCTGATGCTGCTCGCGCAGGACTTCCTCTACTACTGGCAGCACCGGCTCCACCACGTCATCCGCATCCTGTGGGCCTGCCACGTGGTGCACCACAGCAGCAAGCGGTTCAACCTCACCACCGCCCTGCGCCAGCCCTGGACCAGCGCCACCACCTGGTGGTTCTACCTCCCGATGGTGGCCCTCGGCGTGCACCCGGCGGCGATCCCCTTCTGCTACGGACTCAACCTCCTCTACCAGTTCTGGGTCCACACCGAGCGCATCGGCAAGCTGCCCCGCGCCTACGAGTACGTCTTCAACACCCCCTCCCACCACCGCGTCCACCACGCCTCGCAGGGCGGGTACCTTGACCGCAACTTCGGCGGGATCCTGATCGTCTGGGACCGGATGTTCGGCTCCTGGGTGGGGGAGACGGAGCGGCCCGTCTACGGGCTCACCAAGAACATCGACACCCACAACCCGTTGCGCGTGGCCACCCACGAGTACGCGGCCATCGCACGGGACGTGCGCGCCGCCGCGAACTGGCGCGAGCGCGCCGGACGGGTCTTCCGCGGCCCCGGCTGGCAGCCCGCCGCCCCGGCCGCCGCCCCCGCTGCCGCGGCAGTTCCCGCCCCGGCGCAAGCCCCCGCCGTGGACGCCGCCGCCGACGCCCGGTCCTCCGTACGGGAGACCACCGCGTGAGCACCGCACCGTCCCCGGAACGCCCCGCCCCCTCCTGGGCCGCCCCGCGCGCGGCGGCCGGCCGGGAGCGCCTCGGCCGCCTCGCCCTCTACGGCTTCGCCCTCGCCACCGCCGTCGACCTCGTCTCGCTGCTGGCCGACTGGCACCACGGGCACGTCGTCGCCAAGCCGCTGCTGATGCCGCTGCTCGTCGCCCACGTGATCACCCGCGGCGCGCCCCGGCTGCTGGTCGCCGCCCTGCTGTTCGGCTGGGGCGGCGACCTGGCCCTGCTCTTCGACGCCGAGGCGGCCTTCCTGGTCGGGATGGGCTCCTTCGCCGTCGGGCACGTCTGCTACCTCGTCCTCTTCGGCAAGCGGCCCGCGAACCCGCTGCTCGGGGGCGCGTACCTGCTCGCCCTCCTCGGGACCGTCGCCCTGCTCTGGTCCGACCTGCCGGCCGACCTGCGGATCCCGGTCGCCGGCTACAGCCTGCTGCTTACCGCCATGGCGTTCCGCTCCGGCGCCCTCGGCCTGCGGGCCGGCATCGGAGGCGCGCTGTTCCTGCTGTCCGACACGCTCATCGCCACCGGGGTCGCCGAGTGGCCCCAGCTGCCCCGCCCGGACTTCTGGATCATGGCCACCTACGTGGCCGCCCAGTACCTCCTGGCCACCGGTTCGACAGCCACCCGGGAAGCAGGCGTACGGTAGGACGGTTCCACAGTCGTACAAGACTGAACGATCCCGAACCGGAGGACTGCACCACCATGCGCGCCACCGTCATCCACGCCCCGCACGACATCCGCGTGGAGGAGGTGCCCGACGCTGCGATCCAGCGCCCCGAGGACGCCGTCGTCCGCGTCCTGCGTGCCTGCATCTGCGGCAGCGACCTGTGGGCCTACCGCGGCGAGGCCGCGCGCCAGCCCGGTCAGCGCATCGGCCACGAGTTCCTCGGCGTCGTCGAGGAGACCGGCTCCGCCGTCTCCGGCCTGAGCGCCGGCGACCTCGTGGTCGCCCCCTTCATGTGGTCGGACGGCACCTGTGAGTACTGCAAGGAGGGCCTGTTCACCTCCTGCGACCACGGCGGCTTCTGGGGCTCGGTCGGCCACGACGGCGGCCAGGGCGAGGCCGTGCGCGTCCCGCACGCCGACGGCACCCTGGTCAAGCTGCCCGCCGAGGCCGTCTCCGACGACCACCTGCTGACCGGCCTGCTCGCGCTCTCCGACGTCATGGGCACCGGCCACCACGCCGCGCTGGGCGCGGGGGTCCGCCCCGGCTCCACGGTCGCCGTCGTCGGTGACGGCGCGGTCGGCCTGTGCGGCGTCCTCGCCGCCAAGCGCCTGGGCGCCGAGCGGATCATCGCACTGGGCCGCCACACCGTCCGTACGGACATCGCCAGGCTCTTCGGGGCCACCGACGTCGTCGCCGAGCGCGGCGAGGCCGCCGAGGCGGCCGTACGCGAGCTCACCGGCGGCCGTGGCGCCCACGCGGTCATCGAGGCGGTCGGCACCGAGCAGTCCATGCGCACCGCGGTGAACATCACCCGCGACGGCGGGGCCGTCGGCTACGTCGGCGTCCCGCACGGCAGCGGCACCGGCCTCGACCTCGGCGTGATGTTCGACCGCAACATCACACTGCGCGGTGGCGTCGCCCCGGTCCGCGCGTACATCCCGGAGCTGCTGGAGGACGTGCTCAGCGGCGCGATCGACCCGTCGCCCGTCTTCGACCGGGCCGTGTCCCTGGACGAGGTCCCGGACGGCTACCGCGCGATGGACGACCGCAGCGCGCTCAAAGTCCTGATCAAGCCCTGACCAGGGCGGCCGGAACCACGGACGGGCCGGACGGGGAGCACCCCGTCCGGCCCGTCCGCCATGGCGTCCCGTACTACTTCACGGCCTTGAGGGCGTCCACGACGCCGTAGCCGTAGTAGCCCGTCTGCCCCCACTTGGCCTGGCAGGTGGTGGCGTCGACCAGGGTGCCCGCGGCGTCGTAGATCTGCGCCGGGCAGGCCGCCTTGGTGGACTGCGCCTTCAGCATGGCCTGCAGCTGCGAGGGCGTGGCGCCCGGGTGGGCGCTCTTGAGCAGCGCCGCGACGCCCGCGACGTGCGGGGCGGCCATCGAGGTGCCCTGCTTGTAGCCGTAGCCGCCGCCCGGGACGGTCGACAGCACGCGCCCGTTGGCGTCCGGGGTGGCCGGGACCTGCCACTTGTCGCCGCCGGGGGCGGCGACGTCCACGACCCCGAGGCCGTAGCTGGAGTAGTACGAGCGCAGTCCCTTGTCGCCGGTGGCCGAGACGGTGACCACGCCCGGCAGCTGCGTGGGCAGGTCCAGGCAGACCTTCGGGTCGATGGTGCGCGTCACCGGGGTGGTGTCGTTCGGGCTGGTGGTGTCCTCCAGGGAGTCGGCCGCCAGGTCCTGGTTGGAGTTGCCGGCCGAGGCCACGTGGAGCGTGCCCTTGCGCTCGGCGTATTTGGTGGCCCGGCCGATGGCCTCCACCAGCGCCTTCTGGTCGTCGTCCGTCTTGCAGTTGAAGAGGTACGGGTCGACGTAGTAGCTGTTGTTGGTCACCTCGATCCCCTTCTCGGCGGCGAACATGAAGCCGCAGACGACCGCCTCGGTGTAGAAGAGGCTGGTCCCGGGCTCGCTCACCTTGATCGCGGCGATCTTCACGCCCGGCGCGACACCGCTGATGCCGAGGCCGTTGCGCGCGGCGCCTATGGTGCCGGCCACATGCGTGCCGTGGTCGCTGCCGTCGGGGTACGGACGCCAGGCGCCCTCGGTGGTGTCCGCGACGCCGCCGACACAGTTGGCCGACTGGCCCTTGGAGAAGTTCGGGGCGAGATCGGGGTGGGTGTCGTCCACACCCGTGTCGATGATGCCCACGGTGACGTCCGGGCTGCCATCGTTGATCTTGTGAGCCTCGTCGGCCTTGATCGTCCGCAGGTCCCACTGGTTGGGCTCCAGCGGCTCCTGACCCTCTTGGGCGAGCGCCGCGGCCTTGGCGGCGTCCGCCTCGCTCAGCCGCTGGGTCGCGCCCTCCTCGGTGGTCTGCACCGCCTGCATCGGGGCCGTCCGGGTGGCGCCGACCGACACGAACAGACCGCGCTGGGCGCGCAGCTGCTTGGCGAAGTCGGGGTTCTGGGAATGTGCGACGACGACCCCGATCTGCTCATAGGCCGTCACCACCGTTCCGCCGGCCCGCTCGACGGCCTTCTTTGCCGCCTTCACGGTGGCGTACGCGTTCAGGTTCGCCACGTACGACAGCTTGGGCCCGGAAGCGGAGGGCTTCGAGGCCGTCACCGCGTCCGCCGTGTCGCCGAGCGGCGCGGCGGAGGCCGCGGCCGACGGCAGGAAGGCGAGCGAGGCGGTGAGCGCCAGGCCGACCGGCACGGCGAGGGCACGCCGGCGGACGGATCCCAGATGAGCCATGGGTTCTCCAGATCATCCTTGGAAAAGCCGTCCGCACGCGGTCGCGTCGGACGGGTTCATGACAAGTGAACCTAGCGCTGCCGTTCGCCCCTGCGCCATCAGTTCGAGAAATCGGATTCCGAAGAATCCCTGGGTGTTGAACCGTCCCGACACGCCGTACGTGCCGTTGACAGGGGGGCTCAGCACCACCGGCCCCCCACACGGAGGTTGTTTTGTCCGTCGTCCCCACCGCACCCGCGTCACAAGGAGATCCCCCCGTGACCACCGAAGCAGCGCCGCCTCCGGGCAGCGCGGGAACGCCCCCGGCCGGCCCCACGGCCGAAGATTTCGCGAGCGTCCAGCAGAGCGCCGAGTTCGCCGAACTGCGGAGCTCCTACCGCTCCTTCGCCTTCCCGCTCACCGTGGCCTTCATCGCCTGGTACCTGCTCTACGTCCTGCTGTCCAACTACGCGGGCGGCTTCATGGGGACCAAGGTCTTCGGCAACATCAACGTCGCCCTCGTGCTCGGCCTCGCCCAGTTCGCGACGACCTTCCTCATCGCCTGGCTGTACGCGCGGCACGCCGCCACCCGGCTCGACCCGAAGGCGGAGGCCATCAAGGCGCGGATGGAGGCCGGGGAATGAGCGGCGCTCTCCACCTGACGACGGCCGCGGGCGCCTCCGAGCACCGCCCGCTGATCATCACCCTGTTCGGGCTGTTCGTCGTCGCCACCCTGATCATCACCGTCTGGGCCGGCCGCCAGACCAAGGACGCCGCCGACTTCTACGCGGGCGGTCGCCAGTTCACCGGTTTCCAGAACGGCCTCGCCATCTCCGGCGACTACATGTCCGCCGCGTCCTTCCTCGGCATCGCCGGAGCCATCGCCCTCTTCGGCTACGACGGCTTCCTCTACTCCATCGGCTTCCTCGTGGCGTGGCTGGTCGCCCTGCTGCTCGTCGCCGAGCCGCTGCGCAACTCCGGCCGCTACACGATGGGCGACGTGCTCGCCTACCGGATGCGCCAGCGGCCCGTCCGGACCGCCGCCGGCACCTCCACCATCGTGGTCTCGATCTTCTACCTGCTGGCCCAGATGGCCGGCGCCGGCGTACTCGTCTCGCTGCTCCTGGGCATCACCAGCGACGGCGGCAAGGTCGCCATCGTCGCGCTCGTCGGCGTCCTGATGATCGTCTACGTGACCATCGGCGGCATGAAGGGCACTACCTGGGTCCAGATGGTCAAGGCCGTCCTGCTCATCGCGGGCACCCTCCTGATCACCTTCCTGGTGCTGGTGAAGTTCAACTTCAACATCTCCGACCTGCTGGGCAGGGCCGCGGAGAACAGCGGACAGGGGACGAAGTTCCTCGAGCCGGGGATGAAGTACGGCAAGGACTCGACCTCGAAGCTGGACTTCATCTCGCTCGGCATCGCCCTGGTCCTGGGCACCGCCGGCCTGCCGCACATCCTGATCCGCTTCTACACGGTGCCCACCGCGCAGGCCGCCCGTAAGTCCGTCCTCTGGGCCATCGGCATCATCGGCGCCTTCTACCTGATGACCATCGCCCTCGGGTTCGGCGCCGCGGCCCTGCTCGACCGGGACGAGATCATCAAGTCCAACAAGGCGGGCAACACGGCGGCGCCGCTGCTGGCCCAGGCGGTCGGCGGAGGACCGGACTCCACCGGCGGTGCCATCCTGCTCGCCGTGATCTCCGCGGTCGCCTTCGCCACCATCCTCGCCGTGGTCGCGGGCCTCACCCTCGCCTCCTCCTCGTCCTTCGCGCACGACCTGTACGTGAACGTGATCCGCAAGGGCAAGGCCACCGAGAAGGAGGAGGTGCGCGCGGCCCGCTGGTCCACGGTCGTCATCGGCGCCGTCGCCATCGGTCTGGGGGCCCTGGCCCGCGACCTCAACGTCGCCGGGCTGGTCGCGCTCGCCTTCGCGGTCGCCGCCTCCGCCAACCTGCCGACGATCCTCTACAGCCTCTTCTGGAAGCGCTTCACCACCCAGGGCGCGCTCTGGTCCATCTACGGCGGGCTGATCTCGGCGGTCGGCCTGGTGCTCTTCTCCCCGGTCGTGTCCGGGAAGCCCACGTCGATGTTCAAGGACGCGGACTTCTTCTGGTTCCCCCTGGAGAACCCGGGCATCATCTCGATCCCCCTCGGCTTCTTCCTGGGCTGGCTCGGAACCGTCCTCTCCAAGGAGGAGGCCGACCCGCAGAAGTTCGCCGAGCTGGAGGTGCGCTCCCTCACGGGAACAGGGGCGCACTGACATCATCCGAACACCCAGCGTGGCCGCGTCGTAGGTCCCTACGACGCGGCCACGTTACGTCTCGTTCATTTGGGGACCTCTTCGCGACACGGGCGTCGCGTAGGCTCGCAATAGAACGCGTGAAGTAGATCCAATGTCGCGCGTACCTCTAGATCCGGACAGGGGAGGGGGCCCACAGTGCTTCTCGACACCTACGGCCGCGTGGCCACTGACCTGCGCGTATCACTCACCGACCGGTGCAACCTGCGCTGCACGTACTGCATGCCCGAAGAGGGGCTGCAGTGGCTCGGGAAGTCCGATCTGCTCAGTGACGACGAGATCGTCCGGCTGATCCGCATCGCCGTCACCCGGCTCGGCATCACCGAGGTCCGCTTCACCGGCGGCGAGCCGCTGCTCCGGCCCGGCCTGGTCGGGATCGTCGAGCAGTGCGCGGCCCTGGAACCCCGCCCCAAGATGTCGCTGACCACGAACGGCATCGGCCTCAAGCGCACCGCGCAGGCCCTCAAGGCCGCCGGCCTGGACCGGGTCAACGTCTCCCTGGACACCCTGCGCCCCGAGGTCTTCAAGACCCTCACCCGCCGTGACCGGCACAAGGACGTCATCGAGGGCATGGCCGCGGCACGCGAGGCCGGCCTCACCCCCGTCAAGGTCAACGCCGTCCTCATGCCCGGGCTCAACGACGACGAGGCCCCCGACCTGCTGGCCTGGGCCGTGGAGAACGAGTACGAGCTCCGCTTCATCGAGCAGATGCCGCTCGACGCCCAGCACGGCTGGAAGCGCGACGGCATGATCACCGCCGGCGACATCCTGCAGTCGCTGCGCACCCGCTTCACCCTCACCGAGGAAGGCGCCGACGAGCGCGGCTCCGCCCCGGCCGAGCGCTGGATCGTCGACGGCGGCCCGGCCACCGTCGGCGTCATCGCCTCGGTCACCCGCCCGTTCTGCGGCGCCTGCGACCGTACGCGGCTCACCGCTGACGGCCAGGTCCGTACGTGCCTGTTCGCCACGGAGGAGTCGGACCTGCGCGCCGCCCTGCGCTCGGGCGCCCCGGACGAGGAGATCGCCCGGCTGTGGAAGGTGGCGATGTGGGGCAAGAAGGCCGGGTCCGGCCTCGACGACCCGTCCTTCCTGCAGCCCGACCGCCCGATGTCCGCGATCGGCGGCTGACCGGGCGGAGGAGTCGGCGAGACCGCGCGGCCGGCCGCGCTCAGCGCATGCGCTCCGAGCCCTCCGGCTGCACCCACTCGTCGAGCTTCACCACGTCCTTGAGGAAACCGCGGACCCCCAGGAACTGGGAGAGGTGTTCGCGGTGCTCCTCGCACGCCAGCCACGTCTTGCGCCGCTCCGGCGTGTGCAGCGTCGGGTTGTTCCACGCCAGGACCCACACGGCCGCGTCGCGGCAGCCCTTGGCGGAGCAGGTGGGGGTTTCGTCGGAACCGGAGGCGCTGGAGGAAGTCACAGGGCCACATTAGAACGGAATGGCGACGCCGAGCAGCCACGGGGGGAGCTGCCCGGCGTCGGTCCGTCGCTCCGACGGGGGATGCGGAGCGCGTGAGCAGTATGTCACGCAGGACCCGGTGGAGTGCACCGGAACTTCATGATTGATCTGAGCTTTTCTTGAGGTTTCCCGCCTCCAGCGCCGGCCGCACCGGAGCGGGGATGAAATGGGAGGGCAGCGAGGGCGTCGACTCGCGCCCCGCGTTGGCGATGACCACGGCCACGTACGGCAGCAGGGCTCCCGCGACGAGCGTCACGATGGCCACCGGGCGCTGCACGTTCCACAACAACACGGTCGCGATGACGGACAGCGTCCTGATCCCCATCGAGATGACGTACCGGCGCTGGCGGCCCCGCACGTCCTCGTCGAGACCCATCCGCGCACCGGTGATCCGGAACACCTCGGCCCCGTTCCGCTTCTGCCGCTTCGTCCGTTCCACGCTCCACCGCCCGATCGCCCGCCGGGCGCTCCCGGCCCGGACCCTTACCACGGTACGCCGCCCCCGCACCCGCGCGGAGAGGGGGCACCCCCATTGGAGGGTGCCCGAAATGCGCGGTGCGTCGCACGGGCCGAGACTGGGCCCACGTGCGCACAAGGCGCCAGGAGGAGGCTCGTCATGAGTTGGTTGTGGGCGATCATCGTCGGTTTCGTGCTGGGGCTGATAGCCAGGGCCATCCTGCCGGGCAAGCAGCACCAGCCACTGTGGCTGACCACCCTCTTCGGCATTGCCGGCGCGGTCCTCGGCAACGCCGTGGCCACCTGGATCGGCGTCGGGGAGACCAAGGGCATCGACTGGATCCGGCACCTGCTCCAGCTGGCCGGCGCGGTCCTCGTGGTCGGGCTGGGCGAAATGCTCTACGGGTCGATCCGGGGCCGAAAGCGCCAGATGACCTGAGGCACTCCGGCTCACGGCGGAGGCGCCGGCCTCACGGCGGAGGGGCCGGCCGGACCCATCGGATCCGAACCGGCCCCTCCGCCGTGTTCCGTACGCCGTCCTGCGAGGCGTCAGGCGCCGGTGACCTCGACGGCCGCCAGGTTCTTCTTGCCCCTGCGCAGCACCAGCCAGCGCCCGTGCAGCAGGTCCTCCTTCGCGGGGACCGCGTCCTCGGCGGCGACCTTCACGTTGTTCACGTAGGCCCCGCCCTCCTTCACCGTCCGGCGGGCGGCCGACTTGCTCGCGACCAGGCCGGTCTCCGCGAGCAGGTCCACGACCAGGCCCAGCTCCGGGACCCGGGCGTGCGGCAGCTCGGACAGGGCCGCGGCCAGCGTGGCCTCGTCCAGCTCCGCCAGCTCGCCCTGACCGAACAGCGCCTTCGACGCGGCGATCACGGCGGCGCACTGGTCGGCACCGTGCACGAGCGTGGTCAGCTCCTCCGCCAGCGCCCGCTGCGCGGCACGGGCCTGCGGCCGCTCGGCGGTCTGCGCCTCCAGCTCTTCCAGCTCCTCGCGGGACTTGAAGGACAGGATCCGCATGTAGGTGGAGATGTCCCGGTCGTCCACGTTCAGCCAGAACTGGTAGAACGCGTACGGCGTGGTCATCTCCGGGTCGAGCCAGACGGCCCCGCTCTCGGACTTGCCGAACTTGGTGCCGTCCGCCTTGACCATCAGCGGGGTCGCCAGCGCGTGCACCACCGCTCCCGGCTCGACGCGGTGGATCAGGTCGAGTCCGGCCGTCAGGTTGCCCCACTGGTCGGAACCGCCCTGCTGGAGCACGCAGCCGTAGCGCCGGTACAGCTCCAGGAAGTCCATGCCCTGGAGCAGCTGGTAGCTGAACTCGGTGTAGCTGATGCCCTGGTCGGAGTCGAGCCGCTTGGCGACCGAGTCCTTCGTCAGCATCTTGTTGACCCGGAAGTGCTTGCCGATGTCCCGCAGGAACTCGATGGCGGACATGCCCGCCGTCCAGTCCAGGTTGTTCACCATGAGCGCCGCGTTCTCGCCCTCGAAGGACAGGAACGGCTCGATCTGGGTGCGCAGCCGGGTCACCCAGTTCGCGATGGTCTCCGGGTCGTTCAGGGTCCGCTCGGCGGTCGGCCGCGGGTCGCCGATCTGCCCGGTGGCCCCGCCGACCAGCGCCAGCGGCCGGTTGCCGGCCAGCTGGAGCCGGCGCACGGTGAGCACCTGCACCAGGTGACCCACGTGCAGCGAGGCGGCCGTCGGGTCGAAGCCGCAATAGAACGTGACCGGACCGTCCGCGAAGGCCTTGCGCAGCGCTTCTTCATCAGTGGACTGGGCGAAGAGCCCACGCCACTTCAGTTCGTCGACGATGTCCGTCACGGTCTCTCGACTCCTTCGGATGATGGAAATTGCAACACTTCGTTGCAACGTTCAGTCTAGGCCGGTCAGACGCCCTTGCTGACCGAACTCATGTTGAAATCCGGGATGCGCAGCGCGGGCATCGCGGCCCGGGTGAACCAGTCGCTCCACTCGCGCGGCAGGGTCTTCTCGGTCCGTCCGGCCTCCGAGGCCCGCGACAGCAGGTCCACGGGGGACTCGTTGAAGCGGAAGTTGTTGACCTCGCCG
This sequence comes from Streptomyces sp. NPDC046308, assembly GCF_055588065.1. Classification (NCBI taxonomy): domain Bacteria; kingdom Bacillati; phylum Actinomycetota; class Actinomycetes; order Kitasatosporales; family Streptomycetaceae; genus Streptomyces; species Streptomyces sp. NPDC046308. The sequence goes on along the minus strand of NZ_JBVJFB010000011.1, from coordinate 27,423 downwards.
ACGACCTGCCCGTTCTCCACCAGGTAGACGCCGTCCCGGGTCAGCCCCGTGAGCAGCAGCGTGGCCGGATCCACCTCGCGGATGTACCAGAGGCAGGTCAGCAGCAGACCGCGCTCGGTCCCCGCCACCATCTCCTCCAGGGACTTCTCGCCGCCCCCGTCGAGGATCAGGTTCCCGAAGCCGGGGGAGAGCTGCATGCCGGTCAGCCCGGCGGTGTGCCGGGTCGTGGTCAGCCGGGCCAGCTGCCCTTCGCGGATCCACTCGGTCGCCGGGACCGGCAGGCCGTTGTCGAAGACCGAGGCGTCGTCGCCGGAGCTGTGCGCGATCACGAACGGCGCGCTCTCCAGGCCCGGCGCGCTCGGGTCGCTGCGCAGCGTCAGGGGCAGCCGGGACAGCTTCTCGCCGAGCCGGGTGCCGCCGCCGGGCTTGGAGAAGACCGTACGGCCCTCCACCGCGTCCCGGGCCGCCGCCGACCACATCTGGTAGATCAGCAGGTCCGCCACGGCCGTCGGCGGCAGCAGGGTCTCGTACCGGCCGGCGGGCAGGTCGATCTTCCGCTCCGCCCAGCCCAGGCGTACGGCGAGCTCCGCGTCCAGCGCGGTCGGGTCCACGTCCTTGAAGTCCCGGGTGGAGCGGCCGGCCCAGGCCGAGCGCTGCCGGTCCGGCGACTTCGCGTTGAGCTCCAGCGTCCCGGTGGGCTGGTCGTGGCGCAGCCGTAGCCCGGTGGAGGTGCCGACGTACGTCGAGACCAGCTCGTGGTTGGCGAAGCCGTACAGCTCCCGGCCGCCCGCCCGGGCCCGGGCGAAGGCCTCGCCGAGGGCCGGGGCGAAGTCCGCGAACACCGCCGAGGTGGTCTCGGCCGGGGCGTCGGTGAAGTCCGGCGAGGCCGGGGTCCCGGTGACGAGCGGCTGGGCGTCCTCCGCCGGGCCCGCCCCGCGCGCGGCCGCCTCGGCGGCCCGCACCAGCGGCTCGAGGTCGGCCGCGGTGACGGCGGAGCGCGAGACGACCCCCGAGGCCGTGCCCTCCTTGCCGTCGACCGTGGCGATGACCGTCAGGGTCCGGCCCCGGGTGACGCCGTTGGTGGTGAGCGCGTTGCCCGCCCAGCGCAGGTTGGCGCTGGACTCCTCGTCGGCGATGACGACACAGCCGTCGGCGGTGGACAGCTCCAGCGCCCGCTCGACGATCTCGTGGGGCTTGGTGCGTCCGTTCGAAAGCGTGCTCATCGGCCGGCCTCCTGCGTGGTGTTCAAGATGTTCACGTCGCGGAACAGCGCGGACGGGCAGCCGTGCGACACCGCCGCGACCTGGCCGGGCTGCGCCTTGCCGCAGTTGAAGGCGCCGCCCAGGACGTAGGTCTGCGGGCCGCCGACCTTCTCCATCGAGCCCCAGAAATCGGTCGTGGTGGCCTGGTACGCGACGTCGCGCAGCTGGCCGGCCAGCCGGCCGTTCTCGATCCGGAAGAACCGCTGCCCGGTGAACTGGAAGTTGTAGCGCTGCATGTCGATCGACCAGGAGCGGTCGCCGACCACGTAGATCCCGCGCTCCACCCCGCCGATCAGGTCCTCGGTGGAGAGCCCGCCCGGATCCGGCTGCAGCGAGACGTTCGCCATCCGCTGGACGGGCACGTGCCCGGGGGAGTCGGCGTAGGCGCAGCCGTTGGAGCGGCCGAGGCCGGTCAGCTTCGCGATCCGCCGGTCCAGCTGGTAGCCGACCAGGGTGCCGTCCTTGACCAGGTCCCAGGACTGCGCCTGGACGCCCTCGTCGTCGTACCCGACGGTCGCCAGACCGTGCTCCGCCGTGCGGTCACCGGTCACGTTCATGATCGAGGAGCCGTACGTCAGCTTGTTCAGCTGGTCGAAGGTGGCGAAGGAGGTGCCCGCGTACGCCGCCTCGTAGCCCAGCGCCCGGTCCAGCTCGGTGGCGTGGCCGATGGACTCGTGGATGGTGAGCCACAGGTTGGACGGGTCGACCACCAGGTCGTAGCGCCCGGCCTCGACGCTCGGCGCCCGCATCTTCTCGGCGAGCAGGCCGGGGATCTGCTCCAGCTCGGCGTTCCAGTCCCAGCCGGTGCCCGTCAGGTACTCCCAGCCGCGGCCGGCGGGCGGGGCGATGGTGCGCATCGAGTCGAACTCGCCGGTCGTGCCGTTCACGGCGACCGCCGTGAGCTGCGGGTGGACCCGCACCCGCTGCTGCGTGGTCGAGGTGCCCGCGGTGTCGGCGTAGAACTTGTTCTCGTGCACGGCGAGCAGCGAGGCGTCCACGTGCGCCACCCCGTCGGCGGCCAGCAGCCGCGCGCTCCAGTCGGCGAGCAGCGCCGCCTTCTCGGCGTCCGGCACCTCGAACGGGTTCACGTCGTAGGCGGAGATCCAGGTGCGGTCCGCGTGCACGGGCTCGTCGGCGAGCTCCACGCGCTCGTCCGAACCGGCGGCCTTGATCACCTGGGCGGACAGCTTCGCCATGGCCACGGCCTGCGAGGCCACCTTGGCGGCGGCGTCCATGGTCAGATCCACACCGGAGGCGAATCCCCAGCTGCCCCCGTGGACCACCCGGACCGCGAATCCGAGGTCGGTGGTGTCGGACCCACCGGCGGGCTTGGCGTCCCGCAGGCGCCAGGAGGCGCTGCGGATCCGCTCCAGCCGGAAGTCGGCATGCTCGGCGCCCAGCGCGCGGGCCCGGGCGAGCGCCGCGTCGGCGAGCGCCCGCAAGGGAAGCGCGGTGAAGGCCGCGTCGATGGAATGGGGCACGGAAGTCCTCCCGGGGTCGGAGCCGGTCGCCCCGATCATGTCGCGATCGGGGCCTTCGTGCCTACATCTTTCTGTAGGGACTCGACAGAGCCCGCCGCGAGGCCCTGTGGGGGGTCGATTCTCCGTACGAGCGATGCGACCTATAGGTTTTTGGTATTCAGACCGCTAGCGAAAGGGTGATCCGTTGAGCCGCTCGGTTCTCGTCACCGGAGGAAACCGGGGCATCGGCCTCGCCATCGCCCGAGCCTTCGCGGAGGCCGGCGACAAGGTCGCGATCACGTTCCGGTCGGGTGAGCCGCCGCAGGAGCTCACCTCGCTCGGTGTCCTGGCCGTGCGGTGCGACATCACCGACTCCGAGCAGGTGGAGCAGGCCTACAAGCAGATCGAGGACGCGCACGGCGCGGTCGAGGTGCTGGTGGCCAACGCCGGCATCACCAAGGACACGCTGCTGATGCGGATGTCCGAGGAGGACTTCGCGTCGGTCGTGGACACGAACCTCACCGGCACGTTCCGGGTGGTCAAGCGCGCGAACCGGGGCATGCTCCGGGCCAAGAAGGGCCGCGTCGTCCTGATCTCCTCGGTCGTCGGACTGCTCGGCTCGGCGGGGCAGGCCAACTACGCCGCCTCGAAGGCCGCGCTGGTCGGCTTCGCCCGCTCGCTCGCCCGTGAGCTGGGTTCCCGCAACATCACCTTCAACGTCGTCGCCCCCGGTTTCGTGGACACCGACATGACGAAGGTGCTCACCGACGAGCAGCGCGCGGGCATCGTGGGCCAGGTGCCGCTGGGCCGTTACGCGCAGCCCGAGGAGATCGCGGCAGCCGTCCGCTTCCTGGCGTCCGACGACGCCGCGTACATCACCGGAGCCGTCATTCCCGTTGACGGCGGATTGGGCATGGGTCACTGATCACCATGAGCGGAATTCTCGAGGGCAAGCGCATCCTCATCACGGGTGTGCTGATGGAGTCCTCCATCGCCTTCCACACGGCCCGGCTGGCGCAGGAGCAGGGCGCCGAGGTCATCCTCACCGCCTGGCCGCGCCCGTCGCTGACCGAGCGCATCGCGAAGAAGCTGCCCAAGCCGGTCAAGGTGATCGAGCTCGACGTCACCAACGACGAGCACCTGGCCCGGCTGGAGGGCCTCGTCCGCGACGAGCTCGGCGGCCTCGACGGCGTCGTCCACTCGATCGGCTTCGCGCCGCAGGACGCGCTCGGCGGCAACTTCCTGAACACCCCGTTCGAGTCGGTGGCCACCGCCATGCACGTCTCGGCGTTCTCGCTGAAGTCGCTGGCCATGGCCTGCAAGCCGCTCTTCCCGGCGGAGGGCGCGGCCATCGTCGGCCTCACCTTCGACGCGCAGTTCGCCTGGCCGCAGTACGACTGGATGGGTCCGGCCAAGGCCGCCCTCGAGGCCACCAGCCGCTACCTCGCCCGCGACCTGGGCAAGGAGAACATCCGCTGCAACCTGGTCTCGGCCGGTCCGATCGGCTCCATGGCCGCGAAGTCCATCCCGGGATTCGGCGAGCTGGCCGAGGTCTGGAACACCCGCTCCATGCTGGAGTGGGACATGAGCGACCCGGAGCCGACGGGCAAGGGCGTCGTCGCCCTGCTGTCCGACTGGTTCCCGAAGACCACCGGCGAGATCGTCCACGTGGACGGCGGCCTGCACGCGATGGGCGCCTGACCTCCGGCCAGGGCTCCCGAGTCCGTACGGCGGCGGGGGGGGGGGGGGGGGGGGGGGGGGGGGGGGGGGGGGGGGGGGGGTGGTGGGGGGGGGGGGGGGGGGGGGGGGGGGGGGGGGGGGGGGGGGGGGGGGGGGGGGGTACG
>NZ_JBVJFB010000011.1:0-22851 GCF_055588065.1 Streptomyces sp. NPDC046308 | reverse complement strand
CAAAGAACCATCTATCGACCCTCTCTCCACCCCCCCCCCCCCCCCCCCCCCCCCCCCCCCCCCCCCCCCCCCCCCCCCCCCCCCCCCCCCCCCCCCCCCCCGCCGCCGTTTTCCGTGCCTGCCGCCGCCGTTTCCCGGGCTCCCGCCGTCGCCGCTCGCTCGTATGTCCACCGGTCGACCGGATCTTCCCGAGTCGAAAACCGGGACAGATGCCTGCAAACTGGCCAGGCCGGGATCTTCCCGGCTCCTGCGGGGAGGAGGGTAGGAGTGCGAGCGAGGCCGAGCCGAACGGTATCGATGCTGGTCACCTCGGTGATCCTGACCGGACTCCTGGTCCCCGGAGCCGCCGCGGAGCCCATGGGAGAGGAATCGGCACCCGGCCCCGAAGCGGTGGCCCCCGCCGTCGTGGAGCTCGCCGAGATCCCCGCCGAACCCCCCGCCCAGCCCTCCCGCCCCGCCGGGCGGGAACTCTTCGGAGCCGACTGCGACACGACGATCGAGGGCTCGCAGGTGACGGCGAACTGCCACAACGCCTACCCGGAGACCGACCTGCTGCGGCTGCACGTCGAATGTGACCGCTGGTGGGACGTGGACGGCGACGGCGCCGCCGTCGCCGTCGGACCCGCCGGCCGGGTGGAGCTCACCGGGCGCTGCTGGAAAGAGGTCCGCTCGGCCTGGGTCACCCACCAGCGGGCGTGAGCGGGTCCGCGTCCGTGTTCTTGCCGAGGCAGGCGAAGGGGTAACCCGCCGCCTCCGAGGCCGCCGCGTCCCCGTCGCCCCGCCGGATCGCCTCGATCAGCCGGGCGTGGTCCAGGTGGGCCGACGGGTGCAGCTCGGTGCCCACGTCCGCCCGCAGCCAGTCCGCCACCAGGTCGCCGAGGTCCGCGTACAGCTCGATCAGCACGTCGTTGTGCGAGGCCGTCACCACCGCCATGTGCAGGCTCACGTCCGCGGCCACGAAGACCTCCGCGTCCCCGCCCGCCCAGGCCTCCTCGCGGCGCGCCAGCAGGGCGTCCAGCTGTACGAGGTCCCGCTCGGTGCGCCGCTCCGCCGCCAGCCGGGCCGCCGAGGACTCCAGCGTCGAACGCAGCTCCGCGATGTGCCGCGGCTCGGCGCCCGCGAACCGGCGGTGCATGACGCCGGCCAGCTCGCTGGTGGCGATCACGTACGTGCCCGAGCCCTGCCGGATGTCCAGGAGGCCGTTGTGCGCCAGCGCCCGCACGGCCTCGCGCACCGTGTTGCGCGCGACGCCGAGCAGCTCGACGAGCTCCGGCTCGGTCGGGATGCGGGCGCCGACCGGCCACTCGCCGGAGGTGATCTGGTTCCGCAGCTGCGCGATCACCTGATCGACCAGAACGGAGCGCCGGGGCGAGGTCAGCGGCATGGGTTCCTCTCAAGAGCGACTGCACAACCAATCATCCCATGATTCTATGATGGGGGGATGTTCGACGAAGAAGTCCAGACCCTCGACCGGCCCACCGGGAGCCACCGGCCCGCGCGGCGGGCCGCGGCAGACCGCGCGGCCGCCGCCACCCCGCACGCGACCTCGCAGCCGGCCTGGCTCGGCCCGGTGCTCATCGTCGGAATCGTGCTGGCCGCCCTCAACCTGCGGCCCGCCATCACCAGCCTCGGCGCCCTCTTCGAGGAGACCCGCACGGGCCTCGGCATGAGCGGCACCGTCGCCGGACTGATCACCTCCGTCCCGGCTCTCTGCTTCGCCGTCTTCGGCGTCACCGCGCCCCGGCTCTCCCGCCGCTTCGGCCCGGCCGCCGTCGTCTGCGCCGGCATGGCCGCCGTCGCCACCGGCCTGCTGATCCGCCCCTTCACGAACGGGGCCGCGGGCTTCCTGGCCGCCAGCTCCCTGTCCCTGGCCGGCATAGCCCTCACCAACGTCCTGCTCCCGGTGATCGTCAAGCGCTACTTCCCGGACCGGGTCGGCACCATGACCGGCCTCTACTCCATGGCCCTGGCCGCCGGCACCTCGCTCGCCGCCGCCGCGACCGTCCCGCTGACCGCCGCCCTCGGCGGCAGCTGGCGCACCGGCCTGCTCGTGTGGGCCTCCCTCGCCGTCGTCGCCGTACTGCTGTGGCTGCCCCTCACCCGCGCCGCCCGGAGCGCCGACCGGGCCCAGGCCGCGGCCGCCGCCGACGCGGGCGGCGCCGTACGGGCCGACGCGGGCCCGCGGGTCGTCCGCAGCCGCACCGCCTGGGCGCTCGCCTGCTACTTCGGCCTCCAGGCCACCGGCGCGTACATCACCATGGGCTGGCTCCCGCAGATCTTCCGCGACGCCGGGGTCTCCGCCTCCACCGCCGGCGTGCTCCTCGCCGTCACCATGGTCATGGGCGTCCCCCTCGCCTTCGTCATCCCGGGCCTCGCCGGCCGGATGAGGAACCAGGGCGCCATCGCCGCCGTCCTCGGCGTCTTCGGCCTCACCGGTTACCTCGGGCTCTACTTCGCCCCCGCCGCCGGCGCCTGGGCCTGGGCGCTCCTGCTCGGCATCTCCAACTGCGCCTTCCCCCTCGTCATCACCCTCATCGGGCTGCGCGCCAAGTCCCCGGCCGGCGTGGTCAGGCTCTCCGCCTTCGCCCAGAGCACCGGCTACCTCATCTCCATCCCCGGCCCCCTCCTCATCGGCGCCCTCTACCAGCACAGCGGCGGCTGGGACCTGCCGCTCGCCCTGATGGCGGGCCTGCTCGTCCCGCAGATCGCGCTCGGCGTCCTGGCGGGCAGGGACCGCACGATCGAGGACGAATGCGGCATGCGAGACTGACCGACATGTCGCCCGTACTTGAACCGAACCCGCAGGACGGCCGCAAGAAGCTCGGCCTCGTCCTCGGCGCGATCCTCGCCATCACCGTGGTCATCTCCGTGATCGCGACCCTCGCGTCCCCCTGACGACGACCGAACCCCCCCCGTGGGGGGTGGGGACAACCCCACCACCCCTAGGGGGTCAGGCTCAGGGTGCAGTGGGGTGTGCCCCGGATGGGAACGGCCGCAGCGGATCCATAGATTCGTCAACAGCGAGCCAGTCCCGTCCGCACACCCACGGAGGCGGCCATGTCGGCCCCCACGCACACCCGGTCCCTCCCGTCCGCCGCCCCCAGGGCCCGCGCCGGAGCCGGCGCGAGCACCCGCCTGCACTGGTGGGCGCTGCCCTGCCCGCCCTCGCCTTCGGCCTCCTGCTGATGCTCCTCGCCGGCTCCGGCGAGGCCCACGCGGCCACCGGCGAGGTCTCCTCCCTGGTCCAGGTCGCCGAGCAGCTCCTGCGCGCCGTCGGCTGACCTCCCGAGCGCCCCACCCCCACGGGGGTGAGCCCCCCCAACGCCCTGCGCCCCGTGGCTCGTTTCATGCGAAGCTGGGAGTCATGAGCGCCGACACACCCCGCAGGATCGCCCTCCTCCGGCACGCCAAGGCCGACTGGCCCGAGGTGTCCGACCACGACCGTCCCCTGGCGGAGCGCGGCCGCAAGGACGCGCCGGCCGTCGGTCTGAAGCTCGCCGAGACCGGCATCGCCTTCGACCTGGCCCTCTGCTCCACCGCGGCCCGCACCAGAGAGACCTGGAAGCTCGCCGTCCAGGAGATGCCGCACCGGCCGAAGACCCACTATGAGGAGAGGCTCTACGACGCCTCGCTGGGCGAGCTCATCGCCCTGCTGAACGAGACCTCCGACGAGGTGTCCGACCTCCTCCTCATCGGCCACAACCCCGGCATGCACGCCCTCGCCGACGCCCTCTCGGGGCGCGCGGAGGGAGACACCCTGGCGCGGATGACCCGTACGGGATTCCCGACCGCGGCCCTCGCCGTCGTCTCCTTCACCGGATCGTGGAAGTCCGTGGAGCACGGGGTGGGCACCCTGCTCGACTACTGGACCCCCAAGGGACACTGACCGGCCCGACCGGCCGCGTACGCGCGAACGGGCCCCGGCAGCCGAGCGGCCGCCGGGGCCCGTTCGCATCCCGTTCGTGTCCCGACGGTCAGGCCAGGTCGGCGGCCTCGATCTCCTCACGGGTGATCCCGAGCAGGTACAGCACCGCGTCCAGGAAGGGCACGTTCACCGCCGCGTGCGCGGCCTCGCGGACCACCGGCTTCGCGTTGAAGGCCACGCCCAGCCCGGCCGCGTTCAGCATGTCCAGGTCGTTGGCCCCGTCACCGATCGCCACCGTCTGCGACAGCGGTACGTCGGCCTCCGCGGCGAAGCGGCGCAGCAGCCGGGCCTTGCCCGCCCGGTCCACGATCTCGCCGGTGACCCTGCCCGTCAGCTTCCCGTCGACGATCTCCAGCGTGTTGGCGGAAGCGAAGTCCAGCCCCAGCCGCTCCCGCAGGTCGTCCGTGACCTGCGTGAACCCGCCGGAGACCACGCCCACCTGGTAGCCGAGCCGCTTGAGCGTACGGATCAGGGTCCGCGCGCCCGGCGTCAGCTGCACCTCGGCGCGGACCTTGTCCACGACGGAGGCGTCCAGACCCGCCAGCAGCGCCACCCGGGCGTGCAGCGACTGCTCGAAGTCCAGCTCGCCGCGCATGGCCCGCTCGGTGACCTCGGCGACCTCGGCCTCGCACCCGGCGTGCGCGGCGAACAGCTCGATGACCTCGTCCTGGATCAGGGTCGAGTCCACGTCCATGACGACGAGGCGCTGGGCCCGGCGGTGCAGCCCGGCCGAGACCACGGCCACGTCCACGCCGATGTGCGCGGAGGCGGTGGCCAGGGCGGTGCGCAGGGGCTCGGTCTCGACGCCGGAGACGGCGAACTCCACCGCCGTCACCGGGTACTTCGCGAGACGGAAGATACGGTCGATGTTGCCGCCGGTCGCGGTGATCCGGGCGGCGATGGCGGCGGTGGACTCGGCGGTGAGCGGGTGCCCGAGCACGGTGACGTGGGAGCGGCCGCTGCCGCGCGGCCGGTTGTCACCGGTACCGGAGAGGATCTCGGCCTGCATCTTGAGGGACTCGGCCCAGCTGTGGACGGTGGCCCGCAGGTCGCCTTCGGCTCCGCCGGCGGGCTTGGTGACGAGGGCGCACAGGACGATGCGGCCACGGGTGACGACCTGCTCGATGTCGACGACGTCGACGGAGTAGGCGGCGAGGGTGTCGAACAGCCCGGCGGTGATCCCGGGACGGTCCTTGCCGAAGATCTTGACGAGGAGGGTGGGGACGTCGGAGGTCTGCGATGCGCTCATGGTGCCCTCACCGTATCTTCCCCACCCCCCGCCCAGGACCCCCGTCCCACGTCTTGAACGATCGCGCCGGGCCTGCGCCCCGCACCCCGCGCCTCACACGCCGGCGGGGCCGGACCGACCGGGCGGCGACCCGGCCCCACCTCACCGCGGCGGCGCCGGAGGCTTCGGCGGGGGCGGCGCTCCCGGCGGGGGAGGCGGGGTGAAGGGCTCCCGCCGCGGCGGCCGCGGCGGCCTGGGCGACCACCGCGGGACGCCGGTCACCGTCACGTCCCACGAGCCGTCCGCCTCCCCGCCCACCCCGGGCCGCACGCCCCGCACCGGCCCGCCGAACGGCACGGCCCCGGGATACGCGGCCGTCGGCGCCTCGGGGTCGGGCCACCCCCGGACCGGCGCCGGAGCGGCCGCGCCCCGCCGAGGGGCCGGCAGCGCGCCCACCACCCCCGCCACCGCCCCCCACACCGCACCCAGCAGGAGGGCGAGCGGCACGGACCCCCGCAGCTCCACCCCCGCATCCACCGCGTCCACCCCCACCACCGCCAGCGAGGCGTCCGCCGAGAGGCCCGTCAGCCACACGAGCCCCGCCAGAGCCACCGCCGTCACCGCCGACATCCGCACCGCACACCCGAGCACCCCGCGTCCGGGCCCGCGCCCGGGAGTCCGTACGGCCGCCAGCACGCCCGCGCAGAGCAGCAGCAGCCCCGCCCCCGCGACCAGCAACCAGACCCGCCCGTCGTACTCCGCGAGGCGCGCCACCGTCACCGGCTCCCGCGCGGACACCGCCAGCAGATCGTCGAGGGGATCGGGCAGCAGCCGCGCCGCCTGCCCCTCGGCCCGGCCGCGCACCGGAACGAACAGCCCCAGCAGCACGCCCAGCCAGCTCCCGTTCGGCGCCCCCAGCAGCGCGGCCCCCACCACCCGCCCCGGACGGGCATCGCCCAGCGCCGCCCACACCGCCGCGGCCAGCCCGGCCGCCACCGCGACCAGCAGCACCGTCAGCACCGCCGAGGCGGCCGGGCGGATCCGGGCCAGCGCGGCCGGCCCGCGCCGCGAGACCAGCAGGGCCACCGCCAGTACGGCGAGCGCCCAGGCGCCCGCGCCCAGCAGCGTCGGCCACGTCTCCACCGAGAACCCGACCCGGGTCCGCGTCTCGATCAGGTCCCCGACGCGGTCCGGGAGCAGCCCGCCGATGTCCCCGATCCCGGGGACCTCCACCCTCGCCGGGATCCTCGGCAGCTCCGTCCCGTCGAGGGTGACCACGTCGTGCCCGGCCCACGCCAGCCCGCCCGCCGTCGCGACGAACAGCGCCGTGAGCACGAGGACGCGGGCGGCCGTCTCACCGGGTCCGGCCCCGGCCCGGAGCGAGCGCGCGAACACGCGGCCGAGGACCAGGGCCCCGACCAGGGTCACCCCCAAGGGCATGACGTCCAGGGAGGTTTCGGCGCCCGCCCCCACGGCCCCGAAGGCCGACACGTCACCCGAGGGGGTCACGGTGCCGCCGACCGCGAGGACCACCACGGCTGCCGTCATCGCCCCGAGGGACCCTCCCGCGGCGTCCGCGCCCAGCAGGCGCAGCCCCAGCGCGGCCACCCCCGCCATCACGATCAGGGACCAGCCCACGGCGGCGACCGCGGACACGAGCACGTCTCCCCAACGAATGCGGCGCATGCGGTGAACCCCCGATGCCTACCGAGCGGTACGCGAGGGGACCCCCGGGCGAGAAGTCCCGTATCTCACTCTCCGGGTGACTTTCGACCCCGTCAACGGGCAGGCGTAGACGCCCCGGCAAGGCCCGGATTCCACATACGGCTGCGGGCCTGAAATAGTTCCCCCGGATGTTCGCCATCCCTAGACTCCCTGACGTCATGGGGGATTCTCGGGGGACTTAAGTGGGGCTGGAGTGCCGGAACTCGTACTGGAATTGAATGGAAGGACCTGGACGCTCGATCCGTCCAGGTCGTACTCGCTGGGGCGCGACCCCCAGGGAGACGTGGTGATCGACGACGCGCGGGTGTCGTGGCGGCATGCCACCATCGCCTGGAACGGCCAGAGTTGGGGCATCGAGGACCACGGCAGCACCAACGGCACCTACGTGCACGGGGCGCGGGTCCAGCAGACCCAGCTCGTCCCCGGCACGCCGGTCCACCTCGGCAACGCGACCGACGGCCCGCGGCTGAACCTGAGCGCCGCCGCCGCGCCGCAGCCGGCCGTGGCCCAGCAGGCGCCGGCGCAGCAGGCCCAGGCGTACGCCCAGCCTCAGGCCCCGGCGTACCAGGCCCCGCAGCAGCAGGCCTGGGAACAGCAGCAGGCGCAGTACCAACAGCAGCCGCAGGCACACCTGCCGCACCAGCAGGGCGGCGCCGCCGCGCCCCGCCCGGCGCAGGGCGGGGCACCGGCCTACGGCGACCGCAGTCCGACGACGTTCCACCAGCTCTCGCTGGGCCACGTCATGCGCATCGGCCGTGCGCTGGAGAACGAGCTGGTGGTCTCCGACCTCCAGGTCTCGCGCCACCACGCCGAGTTCCGCTCGATGCCCGGCGGCCGGTTCGAGATCCACGACCTCGGCAGCCACAACGGCACCTACGTCAACGGCCAGGCGCTGGCGAAGTCCGGCACCGCGCTGCTCGGCCCGAACGACATCGTCGGCGTCGGCCACTCGACGTTCCGGATCGTCGGCGACCGCCTCGAGGAGTTCGTCGACACCGGCGAGGTCTCCTTCTCGGCCCGCCACCTCACGGTCACCGTCGACGGCGGCAAGCAGATCCTCAAGGACGTCACCTTCGGTGTCCCGGAGAAGTCGCTGATCGGTGTCATCGGCCCCTCCGGCTCCGGCAAGTCCACCCTGCTCAAGGCGCTGACCGGGTACCGGCCCGCCGACCAGGGCGACGTCCTCTACGACAACCGCAACCTGTACAAGCAGTTCGCGGAGCTCCGCCAGCGCATCGGCCTGGTCCCGCAGGACGACATCCTGCACAAGGAGCTGAAGGTCAGCACCGCGCTCAAGTACGCGGCCAAGCTCCGCTTCCCCGGCGACACCGCCGAGTCCGAGCGCGCCGCCCGCATCGACGAGGTGCTGCGCGAGCTCAAGCTCGACATCCACAAGGACAAGAAGATCACCGCGCTCTCCGGTGGTCAGCGCAAGCGCGTGTCCGTGGCCCTGGAGCTGCTCACCAAGCCCTCGCTGATCTTCCTGGACGAGCCGACCTCCGGCCTCGACCCGGGCATGGACCGCGACGTCATGCAGCTGCTGCGCGGCCTCGCCGACGACGGCCGCACGGTCCTCGTCGTCACCCACTCGGTCGCCGAGCTGGCCATCTGCGACAAGCTGCTGGTCATGGCCCCCGGCGGTTCGGTCGCGTACTTCGGCCCGCCGGACGAGGCGCTGAACTTCTTCGGCTACACCACGTGGGCGGACGTCTTCTCGGCCTTCGAGAACTACCGCGACTACGACTGGGCCGGCCGCTGGAAGGGCTCGCAGCACTACCAGCTGTACGCCGCCGACATCGACGCGGTCGCCCCGCAGTCCGTCGCGATGCCCACGCCGCAGCAGATGATGCCGCCCAAGCCGCAGGGCTGGGGCTCGCAGCTGTGGACGCTGATCCGCCGCTACGTCTCGGTGATCGCCTCCGACAAGGGCTTCATCGGCCTGATGCTGATCCTGCCCGCCGTCCTCGGCGTGGTCTCCACGGTCATCCCCGCGACCTTCGGCCTCGCCCCGCCGACGCCGCCGTCCCAGTTCAACGGCGACGCCGGCACGATCATGCTGATCCTCGCGGTCGGCATGTGCTTCTCGGGCGCGGCCAACTCGGTCCGAGAGCTGATCAAGGAACGCGTCATCTACGAGCGCGAGCGCGCGACGGGCCTGTCCCGGTCGGCGTACCTCATGTCGAAGGTGATCGTCCTCGGCGTCATCACGGCCATCCAGGGCGTGATCATCTGCGGGATCGGCTTCTTCCCGCGCGACCTGCCCACCGAGGGCCTGCTGATGCCCCCGGCCGTCGAGCTCTGCCTGTCGGTCATCGCGCTCGGCTTCACCTCGATGATGTTCGGCCTCGTGATCTCCTCGCTGGTGAAGACCGCCGAGAAGACCATGCCGCTGCTGGTCATGTTCGCGATCGTCCAGGTCGTCTTCACCGGCATCCTCTTCCAGGTCTACGACTCCCCGGGCCTGGAGCAGTTCGCCTGGCTGATGCCGTCCCGCTGGGCCGTCGCCGCCGCCGGCACCACGCTGAACCTCGGCAAGCTCATGCCGCCGTGGGACCGCGACAACCCGACCAACACCGACCCGCTCTGGGACGCCACGGTCGGCCAGTGGAGCCTGAACATCACCGTTCTGCTGCTCCTCGGCATCGCCTGCGGCTTCCTGGTGCAGCGCCTGCTGCGCCGCCACGAGCCCGAGGTCATGCGCGCGGGCAAGTAGTCCGCGCCAGGTCCCGTACGCGGGGCCCGTACGAAACGCCTCAGGGCGGCATCCGGAAAGTCCGGGTGCCGCCCTGAGGCGCGTGGGGGAGCTGCGGGTGCCGCCGGCGGCCTAGTAGGCGCTGTTGACGTTGTCCATCGAGCCGTAGCGGTCGGCCGCGTAGTTGCAGGCGGCGACGATGTTGGCGACCGGGTCGTACTGGTCGAACTTGGTGCCCTTGACGTGGTACGCCTTGAAGGTCGGGTAGATGACCTGGAGCAGACCCTTGCTGGGGATGCCGTTCTGGGCGTTGATGTCCCAGTTGTTGATCGCCATCGGGTTACCGCTGGACTCGCGCATGATGTTCTTGTGGATTCCGGCGTAGGTGCCCGGGATGCCCTCCTTCTTCATGATGAAGAGGGCTTCCTTGATCCAGCCGTCCAGGTTGTTCGCGAAGACCGGGGTGCGGGCGGCGGACCGGCTGGCGGCGGCCTTGTCCTCGCGGGCCTTCTTCGCGGCGGCCTCGGCCTTGGCCTTGGCGTCGGCGTCGGCCTTGGCCTTCGCCTTGGCGGCGGCGGCCTTGGCGTTGGCGTCGGCGATGACCTGCTGCGCGGAGAGGTGGCCGTGCATTGCCTTCGTCTGCGTCCCGTTCACGGCCTGGGCCCAGGCGACGGGAGCGGCGGAGACCACCGTCTCGGCCTCGGCGGCGTCGGCCGGGACGAGGGAGAAGGCGAGCGCGGCGGCGCTGAACGTGGCGACGCCGGCAATGGACAGCTTGTGTGCCTTCGTCAGACGACTGTGACCGGGAGTGCTGGAAGCAGACATGGCGGGGCAACCTCTTCGAATCGCGGGAGCCGCAGGAAAGCGCCACGAGGATCCGGGGATCCGTCGCGGCGCTGTGCGACGAGGGCAATTCTTAGCGGCGGCAAAAACCTGTGGCAAAGGTGTGACGTACGATCCGGCTTAGTGGATCAGGGGCGGGCGCCGAGGCCGCCCTTTGGGCCCCGGCGCTACGCCCGCCCGCGCTGACAGGGCCTTTACCCGTCCACTAGGCAGCTTCGTAAGTGATGTGCGTCCTATGTGCGGGCTCACATCGGGCACGTAACGGTTTCACCGTGCGTTGCTGAAGCAATTCAATCCGTCACGGTTCTCATCCTTGAGTAGCAGATGGACGTCCCCGAACTCGTGCCAAAGGCAGAACCGGGCCACCGCCTCGGCATACCCGAGCCGTACGGCGGCCGGTCCCGCGACCGCCTCCAGCATCAGGAGGTGGGACGCCTCCGGCTCGTGCAGCCCGGTCAGCAGCCCGTCCACCGCTCGTACCCCCCGATCCGGTGTCACAACCAGATCGGTCCACCCGCCGGCCGGGCGCACCACCCCGTGGTCATCCGCGGCCGACTCCAGGGCCCGTACCGCCGTGGTGCCCACCGCGATCACCCGCCCCCCGCTGGCCCTCGCGGCGTTCACCAGCCACGCCGTGGTCGCCGGCACCTCGTACCGCTCCGGGTACGGCGGCTCGTGCGCCTCCTGCGAGGCCACCCCGGTGTGCAGGGTCAGCGGCGCGAACTGCACGCCCCGGCTCACCAGCCGCGCCACCAGGTCCGCCGTGAAGGGCCGCCCCGCACTCGGCATCTCCGCCGAACCCGAGCCGTCGGCCGCGGGCACCGCGAACACCGTCTGGTAGACGGACAGCGGCTGGTCCCGCTCCGTGTAGGCGTAGCGGATCGGCCGCCCGTACGCCCGCAGCAGCGCCGGTACGTCCGCGGCCGCCGCCCCCGGTGGAGCCGCCGCCCCGCGCCCCGCCGGCACGGGACGCGCCCACCACAGCCGGTCCGCCCCCGCGGCGAGCGGCTCCTCCATGACGAGCGCCAAGCCGCCCGGCAGCTCCACCACCGCCCCCGCGGGGCCGCCGGCGTGCGGGCGGGTCGTCCCCCCGCCCGCCGGGCCGCGCAGCTCCACCGCCCAGCGGCCGTCGTCGCCCCGGGTCGAGAAGTGCACCACCAGGTCCTCGGCGCCGAGCCGGGCGTCCATGGCGGCCGCCAGCGTCGTCGACGTGTTCACCACGAGCACGTCCCCGGCTCGCAGCAGGTCCGGCAGCTCCCGGAAGGCGCGCAGCGACACCTCCTCACCGCCCCCGGACACCAGCAGCCGCACCGCGTCCCGGCCGAGCCCCGGCCCCCGCTGCTCGGCCGGAACCCGCGCCAGCAGCTCCGGCGGAATGTCCGGTATATACAGTCCCTTCTCGTGAGCCGCCGCACGCCCGCTCACCGCAGGCCCCCCGCGTGCCCCACGACACCCGCCGCGCCCAGCCCCGGACCCCCCGCCGTGCCGTCCGCCGCGCGGTCCGCCGTGCCGTCCCCCGCGCCTCCCGCCAGGGCACCCGCCGTGCCGCCGGGCTCCGCGGCCGGCCCGCCGTCCCTCCCCGCGCCCTCCGGCGTCCGGCCCGTCGCCAGGTGCTCCGCCGTGTACCGTCCGCTCGGCAGCGCCTCCGCCACCAGCCGCAGCAACGCCGGCGCCACCTCCCCCGGGGTCGGCAGCCCCGCCAGGTCCTCCCCGGGCTCGGCCGCCGCCATCATCCGCGTCCGCATCGAGCCAGGGTCCGCCCACCACACCCGCAGCCCCGGCTCCTCCACCGCCAGCACGCCCGACAGCAGGTCCCCCGCCGCCTTGGACGCCCCGTACGCCCCCCACGTCGCGTACGCCACCACCGCCGCGTCCGAGCTGATGTTCAGCACCGCCCCGGCCTCCGCGGCCCGCAGCAGCGGCAGCCCCTCCTGGACCAGCCCCAGCGCCCCCACCACATTGACCTCGAAGGCCTCGCGCAGCCCGTCCAGCGGGTGGACCGCCAGCGGCACCAGCGGCTCCGCCCCCAGCACACCCGCGTTGTTCACCAGCAGGTCCAGCCCGCCCAGCTCCCGCGCCGCCGCCACCAGCGCCGCCCGGTGCGCCCCCGAGGACACGTCCCCGGCCACCGGCACCACCCGTACCCCCGAGGCCCGGGCCCGCGCCGCCGTGTCCTCCAGCGCCGCCGCCCCCCGCGCACTCAGCACCAGGTCCCAACCCCGCGCCGCCAGCTCCCCGGCCAGCGCCCGGCCCAGCCCCCTGGACGCCCCCGTCACGATCGCCACCGACATGACAGCTCCCTCGCCCTCGCGTTCCGACCGGCGTTCCGATCGGCGGATGCCCCCAACCTAGGAAGGCCCCGACCGGCGCCGCGTCGGCCGCGGGCCCCACCCGTACCGGTCCCTTCGACCTACGCCCACCGGGGGATGCCCCGGTCCGATCCCGCAGGTCAGGCCCACGGGTACGGTGAGGCCATGACCGCAAGCCCCCTGCAGGGCGGACCCCGCAGCGGCCTGGCCGCCGTGAGCACCGCACTGCTCGCGATGAGCCGCCGCCTGGAGGTCCGCGACGTCCTGCGCACGATCGTGGTCTCGGCCCGCGAGCTCCTGGACGCCGAGTACGCGGCCCTGGGCGTCCCGGACGACCACGGCGGCTTCGCCCAGTTCGTCGTGGACGGCATCACCGCGGAGCAGTGGCGCCGCATCGGCCCGCTGCCCCGCCAGCACGGCATCCTCGCCGCGATGCTCCACGAGGACGCCCCCCAGCGGCTGGACGACGTACGCCGTGACCCGCGCTTCGAGGGCTGGCCCGCCGCCCATCCCGACATGTCCGACTTCCTCGGCATGCCCGTCCGGGACGGCGAGGAGACCCTCGCCGCGATCTTCCTCGCGAACAAGCGGAGCACGGGCGGCCCGGGCGGCTTCACCGACGAGGACCAGGAGCTCCTCTCCCTCCTCGCCCAGCACGCGGCCATCGCCCTCACCAATGCCCGCCTCTACGAACGCAGCCGCGAGCTCACCATCGCCGAGGAGCGCTCCCGGCTCGCCCACGAGCTGCACGACGCCGTCAGCCAGAAGCTCTTCTCGCTGCGCCTCACCGCCCAGGCCGCCGCCGCCCTCGTCGACCGCGACCCGGCCCGTGCCAAGGACGAGCTCCAGCAGGTGGCCGCCCTCGCCGCGGAGGCCGCCGACGAACTGCGGGCCGCCGTGACCGAGCTCCGCCCCGCCGCACTGGACGAGGACGGACTGGTCGCCACCCTGCGCACGCACGTCCACGTACTCGACCGCGCCCACACCGCGCACGTCACCTTCACGTGTGACGGCGTACGGGCCCTGCCCGCGACCCAGGAGGAAGCGGTCCTGCGCGTGGCCCAGGAGGCCCTCCACAACGCCCTGCGCCACTCGGGCGCCGACCGCGTCGAGGTCGCCCTCACCCGGACGCCCGCCGGCGGCGCGGTCCTCAAGGTCGTCGACTCCGGCAAGGGCTTCGACCCCCGGTTCGTCCGCCGGGCGGGCCGCCACCTTGGCCTGGTCTCCATGCGGGACCGCGCGGACGGCGTCGGAGGCCGGCTCACCGTGCACTCGGAGCCCGGTCAGGGCACGACGATCGAGATGGAGGTACCCGGTGGCTGAGAACCCCGGCCGCGGCGGCAGCCGCGTGCGCGTACTGCTGGTCGACGACCACCAGGTGGTCCGGCGCGGCCTGCGCACCTTCCTGGAGGTCCAGGAGGACATCGAGGTGGTCGGCGAGGCATCGGACGGCGAGGAGGGCATCGCCCGTGCCGAGGAGCTGCGGCCCGACGTGATCCTCATGGACATCAAGATGCCGGGCACCGACGGGATCGAGGCGCTGCGCAGGCTGCGCGAGCTGGCGAACCCGGCGCGGGTGCTGATCGTCACCAGTTTTACGGAGCAGCGGACCGTGGTCCCCGCGCTGCGGGCCGGCGCCGCGGGATACGTCTACAAGGACATCGACCCGGACGCCCTGGCCGGAGCCATCCGCTCAGTCCACGCGGGCCACGTGCTGCTCCAGCCGGAGGTGGCGGAGGCCCTGCTCTCCCAGGACGACCAGAGCCCGTCGGCGGGCCGGCCCGGCTCGCTGACCGACCGCGAGCGCGAGGTGCTCGGCCTGATCGCGGACGGCCGCTCGAACCGCGAGATCGCCCGGGCGCTGGTGCTGTCGGAGAAGACCGTCAAGACGCACGTCTCGAACATCCTGATGAAGTTGGACCTTTCCGATCGGACTCAGGCCGCATTGTGGGCGGTCAGGCACGGACTCGACGAATAAGCGATGTAAATCGGACCGTCTCGTTCCGGACTGAGATTCATACGGTCGGGTGTATGTCGCCCACATGGCGTATCCCGACGGACGGCGCGCCCGTTCTCCATGACGTGCCGCGGCGGCTGGTCGCGGCAGACGTACTGGAGGACGAGAACGTGAAGAACTTCAAGAAGGCCGCAGCCGTCACCATGATCGCGGGCGGCCTCCTGGCCGCCGGCGCCGGTGTCTCCTCGGCGCACGGCGGTGCGTCGGCGGAGGGCGAGGCCCTGAACTCGCCCGGCGTGGCCTCCGGGAACCTGCTCCAGGTCCCCGTCCACGTCCCCGTGAACGTGGTCGGCAACACGGTCAACGTGATCGGCCTGCTCAACGGCGCCTTCGGCAACACCGGAGTCAATTCCTGACGCGCCCCTCGCCCTGCTCCGCAGGCTTCGGGCCGCTGCCCCGGACTCCGTCCGCCGGCCGGCCCGGGTCCGCGTAGCAGCGCGCACGCACCACGGCCCCGCTTCCCCCCTCTCCCCGGGAAGCGGGGCCGCCGCGCATCCGTTCCTGACGCGTCCCTCGCACTGCTTCGCAGGCTTCGGGCCGCTGCGCCGGACTCCGTCCGTCGGCGGCTCGGGCCCGCTCGGCTCCCGACGCGTCCCTCGCACTGCTTCGCAGGCTTCGGGCCGCTGCGCCGGACTCCGTCCGTCGGCGGCTCGGGCCCGCTCTGCCCGGCACATCCAGCCCCTCCGGCGTTCGAGCCCCGGTCTTTCCGGCCTCGCCGGCGTGGGAGGCGCGGGTCCGGGCGGAGCCCCGGGGCGGCCGGCTCGGGCTAGCCCCCCTCGACGGCCGAGTTGTACGCCGCCACCAGCGCCCGCCGAGCCACCCGCTCCACCGGCCGCAACGCCTCCGCCCGCGCCGCCATCTCCGAGGCGGCCACCGCACCGCCGTGCCCGTTCTCGTACGCCAGCGACACCATCAGGTCCACCCGCTGCGCGAGCGCCAGCACCCGCACCGCCCGCGCCGGATACCCCGGCGCCAGCGCCTCCCGGCCCGCCTCCGCCCGCGCCCGGTACGCCGACAGCGCCGCCTCCGCCACCGGCCCCGAACCGGCCACGTCCAGCCGGGTCAGCGCCACCGTCGCCTCGCGCAGCGCCTCCGCCAGCTCCCGCTCCGCCTCGCTCAGCGACGGCACGTCCGCCGGCGGTGCCTCCCGCACCGGCAGGCAGTGCCAGGTCACCGACACGTGCACGTCCCCCTCCGGCCCCACCTCGGCGACCTCGGGCACGAGCCCCAGCGCGGCCCCCGCACACACCACGGCCTCCTCGGCCTCCAGCGCCCGCGCGTTGAACTCCGGCGGCCCGCTCAGCCCCAGCGGATGCCCCGGCGCCGGCAGCGCCACCCGCAGCCCCGTCACCCCCAGGGCCCGCAGCCGCCCGAGCGCCAGGGTGAGCCCCACGGGGCCCGTCTCACCCGGCAGCCCCACCACCCGGTGCCCGGCGTCCTCGCCCACGATCGACATCGCGGCCTCGTCGGGCGAGACCAGACCGGCCAGCAGAGCGTTCCCCCAGGCGGCCAGCCGCCCTGAACGTGGTTCGAAAAGCATCCCCCCACTTTACGGATCGGACCCGGCACCGGGCCCCGGCCCCGGACCCCTCTCCGAGTGGCGTAGGTTTTCCCCTGGGGCTGCGTCTACCGGCGCACAGAGAACCGTGACTGCAAGGGGTGACAACACGCTCATGAGCGATGTTCTGGAGCTGGTGGACGTATCCGTGGTCCGCGAGGGCCGGGCTCTGGTGGACCAGGTCTCCTGGTCGGTGAAGGAGGGGGAACGCTGGGTGATCCTCGGCCCCAACGGTGCCGGCAAGACCACTCTGCTGAACCTCGCCTCCAGCTACCTCTTCCCCACCAAGGGAACCGCCACCATCCTCGGCGGCACCCTCGGCAAGCCCGGCACCGACGTGTTCGAGCTGCGCCCCCGCATCGGTGTCGCCGGCATCGCGATGGCCGACAAGCTGCCCAAGCGGCAGACCGTCCTGGAGACCGTCCTCACCGCCGCCTACGGCATGACGGCGACCTGGCAGGAGGAGTACGAGGAGATCGACGAGCAGCGCGCCCGCGCCTTCCTCGACCGCCTCGGCATGACGGAGTACCTCGACCGGAAGTTCGGCACCCTCTCCGAGGGCGAGCGCAAGCGCACGCTGATCGCCCGCGCCCTGATGACCGACCCCGAGCTGCTGCTCCTCGACGAGCCCGCCGCCGGCCTGGACCTCGGTGGCCGCGAGGACCTCGTACGCCGCCTCGGCCGGCTCGCCCGTGACCCGCTCGCCCCCTCCATGGTCATGGTCACGCACCACGTCGAGGAGATCGCCCCCGGCTTCACCCACGTCCTGATGATCCGTCAGGGCAAGGTCGTCACCGCGGGCCCGATCGACCTAGAACTGACGTCCCGCAACCTCTCCCGCTGCTTCGGCCTCCCCCTGGTCGTCGAGCGCAACGGGAGCGACCGCTGGACCGCTCAGGGCCTTCCCCTCGGTCAGTAACGGCACCCGCACCCTGTCCGGACCGTGCCCGCCGGACCTACCATGACCATGTGGACATCGACGCATGGGTGTGGTGGCTCATCGGCGCGGTCGGACTGGGCATCCCCCTGGTCCTGACGGCGATGCCGGAGTTCGGCATGTTCGCCGTCGGCGCCGTGGCGGCCGCCGTCACGGCGGCCCTCGGCGGGGGAGTGGTGGCACAGGTCCTGGTCTTCGTGATCGTGTCGGTCGCGCTCGTCGCCGTCGTACGGCCCATCGCGAACCGGCACCGCGACCAGCGCCCCCAACACCGCAGCGGCATCGACGCGTTGAAGGGCAGAACCGCCGTCGTCCTCGAACGGGTCGACGGCCGCGACGGCCGCATCAAGCTCGCCGGCGAGATCTGGTCCGCGCGCACCCTCGACGCGGACACCAGCTTCGAGCCGGGCCAGTCGGTCGACGTGGTGGAGATCGACGGGGCGACCGCCGTCGTCATGTGACAAGCATCCTGCTCGCGGCCCCCGGGTCTGCGAGACTCCCCTCAACGGGGCAGCACAGACAGCCGGAAGGGCACGGGAAGCGCATGTCATCGATCATCATCGTCCTGATCATTCTGGTGGTTCTGGTCTTCATCGCACTGGTCAAGACGATCCAGGTGATCCCGCAGGCCAGCGCCGCCATCGTCGAGCGGTTCGGCCGCTACACCCGCACCCTCAACGCGGGCCTCAACATCGTCGTCCCGTTCATCGACTCGATCCGCAACCGCATCGACCTCCGCGAACAGGTCGTCCCCTTCCCGCCGCAGCCGGTCATCACGCAGGACAACCTGGTCGTCAACATCGACACCGTCATCTACTACCAGGTGACCGACGCCCGGGCCGCGACGTACGAAGTCGCCAGCTACATCCAGGCCATCGAGCAGCTCACCGTCACCACGCTGCGCAACATCATCGGCGGCATGGACCTGGAGCGGACCCTCACCTCCCGCGAGGAGATCAACGCGGCCCTGCGCGGGGTCCTCGACGAGGCCACCGGCAAGTGGGGCATCCGCGTCAACCGCGTCGAGCTCAAGGCCATCGAGCCGCCGACCTCCATCCAGGACTCGATGGAGAAGCAGATGCGCGCCGACCGCGACAAGCGCGCCGCGATCCTCCAGGCCGAGGGTGTCCGGCAGTCCGAGATCCTGCGCGCCGAGGGTGAGAAGCAGTCCTCCATCCTCCGCGCCGAGGGTGACGCCAAGGCCGCCGCGCTGCGCGCCGAGGGCGAGGCCCAGGCCATCCGCACGGTGTTCGAGTCCATCCACGCCGGCGACGCCGACCAGAAGCTCCTCGCCTACCAGTACCTCCAGATGCTCCCGAAGATCGCCGAAGGCGATGCCAACAAGCTCTGGATCGTGCCGAGCGAGATCGGCGACGCCCTCAAGGGCCTCTCCGGCGCCATGGGCAACTTCGGCCCCATGGGCGGCGGTTCCGGCTTCAACCCGGGGAACACCGGCAAGGACGGCGGCGGCATCCCGGCCGCACGGGACAAGGACGCCGCGGACCGCCGCGAACAGCCCCCCATCGACTGAGCCGCCACCCCTTCCTGCATGATCGGTGAGGCCCCTCGACCTTCAGGGCGGGGAGGCGACTCACTCATGCAAAGGGGATGGCACAGTCCATGTCCATCTGGGAATCACTCGCGGTCCTCGCCGCCGGCATCGGCGCGGGCACGATCAACACCATCGTCGGCTCCGGCACCCTGATCACCTTTCCGGTGCTGCTCGCCACCGGCCTGCCACCGGTCACCGCCAACGTGTCCAACACCCTGGGTCTGGTGCCCGGTTCGATCAGCGGAGCCATCGGCTACCGCAAGGAACTCCAGGGCCAGCGCGCCCGCATCGTGCGGCTCGGCGCCGTGTCCCTCGTCGGCGGCCTCGCGGGCGCGGTCCTGCTCCTCACCCTGCCGTCGGACTCCTTCGACACGATCGTGCCCGTCCTGATCGGACTCGCCCTCGTGCTCGTCGTCCTCCAGCCCCGCCTCGCCGCCGCCCTGCGCCGACGTCAGGAAGCAGCCGGAGGCGACACGGGCCACCCCGACGGCGGCCCGGTCCTGCTCGGCGGCATGCTGCTCTCCAGCGCGTACGGAGGCTACTTCGGAGCCGCCCAGGGCGTGCTCTACCTCGGCCTGATGGGCCTGCTGCTCCGCGACGACCTGCAACGGATCAACGCCGTCAAGAACGTCCTCGCCGCCCTCGTCAACGGCGTCGCCGCCGTCGTCTTCCTCTTCGTCGCCGACTTCGACTGGACGGCCGTCCTCCTCATCGCCGTCGGCTCCACCATCGGCGGCCAGATCGGCGCCAAGGTCGGCCGCAAGCTCTCGCCGACCATCCTGCGCGCGGTCATCGTGACGGTCGGCGTCCTCGCCATCGTCCAGCTGATGCTCCGCTGAGCGACGTAGGAAAGCTACGTCGCCCAGCGCGCGCGACTACCGGGCGAGCGGGTATCCGACTAGGCGGAGCGCTCCAGCCACTCCGGCAGCGCCTCCCGCGCGCCCACCCCCAGAGCCAGCAGCATCGCGTCCGCCGGAGACGGCACGAAGGGCTTCCGGAGGAGCGGCATCCCCGCCTCCTCCGGAGTCCGGGCCGCCTTGCGGTGGTTGTCCTCGGCGCAGGACGCCACCGTGTTCAGCCAGGTGTCCCCACCCCCCTGTGCCCGCGGCAGCACGTGGTCCACGGTCGTCGCGCGTTTCCCGCAGTACGCGCAACGGTGCTCGTCCCGGACCAGCACCCCCCTCCGTGACCAGGGAGCGTGTCTTCGGAAGGGCACCCGGACGTACCTGCAGAGCCTGATCACCCGGGGCATCGGAAGATCCATGGTGGCCGCGCGCACGCGCAGTTCGGGATGCGACTGTTCGACGACGGCCTTGTCCTGCAGAACCAGGACGACAGCCCGGTTCAGGGTCACCGTCGACAGCGGCTCGAAGCTCGCATTCAGCACCAGCGTGTCCCGCATCTCGCCCACCTCCCGTGTGCAGGCCCGCGACCACTCCGGCGGCAGGGCCCGCAACCACTCTGGCCGCGCGCGCCACGCGGGACAACGCAATAAAAATGCCCGGTCCTGGCCTTCTTTAGACCAGGACCGGGCAAACGCTCGGAGAACGATCAGCGGGCGGGCGACTCGTACTCACCGATCAGCTGGGCCCGCCCCAGCGCGTGGAACCGCAGATGGAAACCGACGCTCGCCGGGGACGAGTCCTCGTCCGTACCGAGCTGCTCCCGGTCCACCGCGTACACGGTGAACACGTAGCGGTGCCGCTCCCCGCGCGGCGGAGCCGCCCCGCCGAAGTCCCGCGTGCCGTAGTCGTTCCGCGCGTGCACGGCCCCCTCCGGCAGCCCCGGGAAGTCCCCGCTGCCCGCCCCGGCCGGCAACTCCGTCACCGACACCGGCAGATCGAAGAGCACCCAGTGCCAGAACCCGCTGCCCGTGGGCGCGTCCGGGTCGAAGCAGGTCACGGCGAAGCTCTTCGTCCCCTCTGGAAAGCCCTCCCACCGCAGGTGCGGCGAGATGTTCTTGCCCGTGAGGACCTGGGCCGCGTGCAGATCGGCTCCGTCGGTGACGTCCTCGCTGGTCACCGTGAAGGACGGCACCGCGGGGTGGAAGTCGTGCGGAAGGGGCGCCCTGCTCTGGTCTGACACTGCTGAACCTCCGGGAGGGGGAGACATCGGATCCGCGTCCGCTCACGGACGCGGCTCCGAGCCTAGAACCAGTTGCGCTGCGAACCGACGCCGGCGATCCACTGGTTCAGATAAGCCGCCCAGTCGGTGTCCTGGTAGGAGTGCAGACCCACCTGGAAGCAGCGGTACGTGTCGCTGCCCTCGCTGAACAGACCCGGCTTCTTGTCCATCTCCAGGACGACGTCCATCTCCCGACCGTCGGAGACGAAGGTCAGCTCGACCTGGTTCAGCCCGCGGTACTGCGACGGCGGCAGGAACTCGATCTCCTGGTAGAAGGGCAGCGACTGCCGCGTCCCGCGGATGTGACCGCGCTCCATGTCCGCGCTGCGGAAGGAGAAGCCGAGCTGACGGAAGGCGTCGAGGATCGCCTGCTGCGCGGGCACCGGGTGCACGTTGATCGGGTCGAGGTCACCCGCGTCCACCGCGCGCGCGATCTCCAGCTCGGTGCTCACCCCGATGTTCATCCCGTGCAGGTGCTGACCCCCGAAGTGGGTGATCGGCGTCTCCCAGGGGATCTCCAGCCCGAACGGCACCACGTGCAGCGCTCCGGCCTCCACCTGGAAGGCACCGCCGAGACGCTGCTTCGTGAAGACCACGTCCTGCTTGTACTCCTGGTCACCACCCTCGACCTCGACCCGCGCCTGCAGCCCGACGGACAGCCCCTCGATCTGCTGCTCCACGGATCCACCCTGGATCCGGACCTCGCCTTGGACGATGCCGCCCGGCACGACGTTCGGCTCGGTGATGATCGTGTCCACCGAGGCACCACCGGCACCCAGGCTCGCGAACAGCTTCCTGAACCCCATGCTCAAACTCCCTGATACGGATCTAAGGACTGGCGACTGCGCCGCGCCCACCCCTTACCAACGCGGAACCTTAGGCCCCGGTTGCAGGAGAGCGCCTTCCACTACGCTCGACCGGATGAGCGCGCGCACCGACCGTACGCCCCTGCCCCGGTCCTTCTTCGACCGGCCGGTCCTCACCGTGGCCCCGGACCTCCTCGGCCGCACCCTGGTCCGCCGTACCCCGGAGGGCCCCATCGAACTGCGCATCACGGAGGTGGAGGCGTACGAGGGGGAGTCCGACCCCGGCTCACACGCCTTCCGCGGCCGCACCGCCCGCAACGCGTCGATGTTCGGCCCGCCCGGACACGCGTACGTCTACTTCATCTACGGCATGTGGTTCAGCCTCAACCTGGTGTGCGGCCCACCCGACCACGCGAGCGGGGTCCTGATCCGTGCCGGGGAGATCACGACGGGCGCCGACCTCGCCGCCAAACGTCGACTTTCAGCCAGAACTCCGAGAGAACTGGCCAAGGGCCCGGCCCGTCTGGCCACCGCGCTGGAGGTGGACCGTTCCCTCGACGGCACCGACCTGTGCGCCGGCCCCGGTTCCCCCTTGTCCCTCCTCGCCGGGACCCCCACCTCGCCCGACCTGGTCAGCAGCGGCCCGCGCACGGGAGTCGGCGGAGCCGGCGCCGACCATCCGTACCGGTTCTGGATCACCCACGACCCGACGGTGAGCCCGTACCGCGCCCACGCGCCACGCCGCCGCCGCTCAACTTGACTCGGCCCGGCCACACGCCTAACGTAGTCCGAGCCGCTTGAACGGGCCACTGCCATCAGCAGACCCCCGGGGCGGCCAACCCACACCTACGACTTACCCCTGGCGGGGTCCTATTCGGCATCCCCGAATTCCTTCGCCGGTCACTCGATTATGAATGACAAGGGATAAGCGCTAACGTGGTGGAGCGCCGAAAGGCAAAGACCCCCAACGGTCACCGAATTCAAATCCAAACCGACTGCTACTTTCGAGAAGCAGGGCGCGGAAATGATCTGGTAGAGTTGGAAACGCAAGAACACAGCAAGAACACAGAACGAAAGCCCGGAGGAAAGCCCGCGAGGGTGAGTACAAAGGAAGCGTCCGTTCCTTGAGAACTCA
>NZ_JBVJFB010000010.1:287629-289172 GCF_055588065.1 Streptomyces sp. NPDC046308 | reverse complement strand
GCCACCCAGATCAAGTGGGGCCTGGACTACATGAACGAGCGTTACGGCAGCCCCGTGGGCGCCTGGAACTTCTGGTCCGCCAACCACTGGTACTAAGCCGACAGCAGCACCCGGCCGCAGCACTGCAGCAGTACCCGGCCGCAGCACGGCCGTACACGACCGCAGCAGTGGGCCGTACACGGCAGCACCTGGCAGATTCTCCTGAAGACGCCCGGCCCGGAATCCTTCTGCGGCCGGGCGTCTTCGCGTGCGCTCGGTCATTTCAGGTACGGCTGCAGGAGCCTGTTCCACGACCTTCGGATCTGTTCGTACTCGTGCCGGCAGCCCTGGGCCCGAAGCGGTGGCAGCACACCGTCGGGGTTGCCGACGGCGATGACGGCCGACGCGAAGGCGTCGGGGTTCGAGCCGTACAGCCAGCAGATCTCGTTGTAGAAGCGCTGCGCGCTCAGGGAGTGCTCGTCGGAGAACAGGCCGGAGAGGTCTCCGCTCTCCTGTGCGTCGGCCAGCGCTCCCCACGCGTTGATGGTGCTCACCGCGTAGTCGATGTGCTGCTCGCCGCCGGTGGCCAGGAGCAGGGTGGCGAGCTGGTCGACGGCGTCCTCCTCCTTCCCGGTGATCGGCAGGTCGTACATGTCGACCAGGGCGTGTCCGAGTTCGTGCAGGAGGACACCGTTGGAGAACCCGATGACGCCGTCGTCCGCGGCCTTGGCCCGGTCCGCGGCGCTGCCCGAGCCCTCCCGCGCGGCCTGCTCGAGGAAGACGGGTCTTGTCTCCTCGACGAGCTCGTAGCAGTACGTGATGTCTTTGGCCCGCGGGTCCCAGGAGGCGTTGGCGCCGCCGCAGCTCTTGGCGACCACGGGCACGTCGTAGGCGAGTGCGATCCGCTCGTTGGCGAACGCGGCGATGTGCTCCAGTACCTCGGTCTCCTGCAGGAACCTCTGGGTCCGCCGGTCCTGGGCCGTCCTGCCGTCCTCATACCGGGGGACCAGCCTCCCGCGCCCCACCGGAGAAGACGCGGCAGAGGGAGCAGCCGCGAAGGGGTGGGAGGGCGCGGCGGACGGAGCGAACGTGACGGACGGGGCGGACGGGGCGGACGGGGTGGGTGGGGTGGGTGGGGAGGTGGCGATGGCGGGAGGCCGTTCCGGGTCCTGTGTCCGCCTGCCGGAAGGGCCGCCGCCCGCGGGGGAGCAGCCCGCGGCGGCGACGGCCACCGCCACGGCCGCCACCGCCGCGGTCACGACGGCGGTGGCGGCCGTCGCCCGTCTCCTGGCTGCTCCCACCGCTGTCACCCCTCGGCGCGGTCCGTCCTGGGACACAGCCTGGTGCCGTGCCGCTGCCCCGGCCCGCGCATGTGCGCCACCCGAGTGAAACCAGGCCCCGGGTGAAACCCCGCCCCGGGCGAAACCAGGCCCCCGGGTGAAACCCGCGACTGCCGCCGCCCTCCCGCCCGGTCCCCGCCGCCCCCCGCCCGGTGCCCTCCGCGTCGGTGCCCGGCCGTCGGGCGGGCACGGCTGCGGGCTTCGCTGGAGCCGCCCGCCGTGCT
>NZ_JBVJFB010000010.1:278276-287535 GCF_055588065.1 Streptomyces sp. NPDC046308 | reverse complement strand
CGTACTCCGCCCGCCGTGCTCCGCCCGCCGTGCTCCGCCCGCCGTGCTCCGCCCGCCGTGCTCCGCCCGCCGTGCTCCGCCCGCCGTGCTCCGCCCGCCGTGCTCCGCCCGCCGTGCTCCGCCCGCTCCGCTTCGCCGCGTTCGCGTGTTCACCGTCACCGGTGGGCGGAGCCGGCCGGTCATCTTTCCTGGCCAGTCCCGGGTGGAGGGCGGACGGCCCTGACCGGGGAGCCGCACACCGATCCGGGCTCCCGCCCGGCTTTGGGCGTGGGCGAGTCCGGCGGGGAGTTGCACGTCGGCCCGGGCCGGTTGCGGTGGGGGCGAGCCGTGCGTTGGCCGTGTACCGGTTTGGCGCGGGCGCACCCCGAAGGGGGAGCCGCACGCCGGCCCGGGCCGTACCGGTTTGGCGTGGCGAGTCCGGCGGGGAGTTGCACGTCGGCCTGGGCCGGTTGCCCCGGGGTTGCGGTGGGGGCGAGCCGTGCTTGGTCGCGTACCGGTTTGGCGTGGCGAGTCGGGCGGGGAGTTGCACGTCGGCCTGGGCGGGTTGCCTCGGGGTTGCGGTGGGGGCGAGCCGTGCGTTGGCCGTGTACCGGTTTGGCGTGGCGAGTCGGGCGGGGAGTTGCACGTCGGCCTGGGCCGGTTGCCCCGGGGTTGCGGTGGGGGCGGGTGTGGGGGTGGTTTTCAGGTGTTCGGTTGGGCCTCGCCGAGGGGGATGTGCAGTTGTTCGGCCAGGGTGGTGAGGGTGGTTCCCAGGGGGAGTGCGACGCGGGTGACGGCGTGTGTGTCGCCGCGGGTCGCGTCCCGGTTGACGATCAGTACGGGTGTGCCCGCCTGGGCTGCCTGACGGACGAACCGCAGGCCGGACATGACCGTCAGCGAGGACCCCAGGACCAGCAGCGAGGCCGCTTGGGCGACCAGTTCACGGCACTGCTCGACCCGCCGCGGGGGAACGGCCTCGCCGAAGAACACCACGTCGGGTTTGAGGATGCCGCCGCACCGCGAGCAGGCCACCACACGAAACTCCCCGACCTGCTCGTCGGTGAGGTCGGCGTCACCGTCCGGGTTCAGCCGGGCGGCCATCGGCGCGAAGCCCGCGTTGGCGTCCTGGAGCCGCCGGGCGAGTTCACGGCGCGAGGCGAACACCCCGCAGGAAAGACAGACGACCCGGTCCAGGCCGCCGTGCAGCTCCACCACGTCCTGGCTGCCGGCCGCCTGGTGCAGACCGTCGACGTTCTGGGTGATCACTCCCGAGAGCAGGCCGTGCCGTTCGAACGCCGCCACGGCCCGGTGCCCGGCATTGGGCCTGGCCCGGCCGAAGGTCCGCCAGCCCAGGTGACTGCGCGCCCAGTACCGGCGCCGGGCCCGTTCACTGGCGGTGAACTCCTGGTAGGTCATCGGGGTGTGCCGGCTCAGACTCCCGCCCTCACCCCGGTAGTCGGGGATCCCCGACTCCGTGGACAGGCCCGCCCCGCTCAGCACCAGCACACCGCCGGCCCGCAGCGCATCGGCGACCGGACCCGGATCCGTGGTGCCGGGCCGCAGCTCCCCGGACGGGGTCCAGCTCAGCGTGGGACGCATACGCATACGCATGCAGCCAGCGTACGGAAAGGCACCGACACCACCCCACCACCCCTACGCACCGCCCCGCACCACCCACCGGCCGCCCCGCACCACCTCACCGGGCGTTCCGCGCCACCTCACCGGCCGACAGATGCCCCCGACCGCATACCCCCGGCAGCTCCCACACCCCGGCTCCCGCACCCCCGTCCCCGGCACTCCATCCCCCGCACGCCGCACGCCGCACGCCGCACGCCGCACGCCGCACCCCGATCCCCGGCCGCCCCGTACCCCGGCACCCGTACCCCGGCCGCCCCGATCCCCGGCACCCGTACCCCGGCCGCCCCGTACCCCGGCACGCCGCACCCCGATCCCCGGCCGCCCCGATCCCCGGCACCAATTACCCGTTCCCGCGCCCCGGCGCCTCGGTTTCGCTACCCCCTTCCCGCGGCCCGCCCCGGCGCGCCGGCCCGCGGTTCCGATGCTCCCTTCCCGCGCCCCGCCCCGGCGCGCCTCCGGTTCGCCCTCCTCGCCCCGACCGTCCTGCTCGGCCTGCGCCCGCCCGCCCCGCCCGCCCCGCCCGCAGCGGCCGCCGCGGCCAACGGAAAGCCGGTACCCGCCGGGGCGGGAGAGGTGAAAGGGTGGCGGCGCCGCCGGGGAGCACAGCCCGGGCGCCGGACGTTGGATCATCGAAGGGAGCGATGCGTTGCACCCACCGCACCACCCGAGCGATGAGGAGGACCCGATGAGCGCGGCCGACGAGGGACGGCAGTGGCCGGACGAGGTCAGTGTCGACAACGCGAGGACGACGCTGCTGCAGCTTCTCGCGCGCACGGGAGTCCCCTCCGGCGACGCACGGCAACTGATCGGGCTCCTGGAGGCCGGCGCCCTGGCCCTCGCGCACGCGGAACTGAGCGGCGCCCGCACCGCACCCGGGGACAAGGGCCAGGACTACGCCTCGGGCTGGCTCGACGGCGCCGCCCACCTCCTGGACGACCTCGGCGCCGTCACCGAACGCACCCTGACCGACGTCGTGGGAGCGGACGGGCAGAGCGGCCCTGGGGGGGAACGGCGCCGGGCCGGGCGGATGGAAGTGGAACGGGCACGGGTGGCGGTCTCCCCCCTGTACCTGTCCCTCACCCACGTCTCGGAACTGGACCCGGAAGTGACCGACGAGGTCCTCGCCGCCGTCCTCGCCACCATGAGCCCCCGCCAGCGGGCCGGCTACACCGGGCGGCTGACCGCGTTCGCCGCAACCCACCGGGACCGCCTGGAGCGCCTGTTCGCCGCGTACGGACCGGGCAGCGCCATCACCGTGCACGGCCGCTACTCGCTCCTGCACTCCGTCACGAGCATCGCCGTGCTGGAGCGGCTCCTGACCACCCCACGGGAACTGCGCGAGGAATGGGACGCCGCCGCCCTGCCGCCCGCATGGCTCGACGGACTCACGACCGCCTGGAACACCCCCGCCTGAACACCCCCACCCCGCCACGGCCGCCTGAACACCCCCCGTCCGGCCACGGCCGCCGGCCCGGGCACGGCCGTCTGAACACCCCCGCCCGGCCACGGCCACCCGGGCACGGCACCCGCCCGGCACGGCCGCCTGACACCCCCGCCCGGGCGCCCTCGGCCCGGCCACGGCCGTCCGGCCACGGCCGTCCGGCCACCCCCGTCCGGACACCCTCGGCCCGGCCACGGCTGCCCGGGCACCCCCGCCTGGGGAAGGCCGCCCGGAACGCGTTCGGCCTGAACACCGCGCCAGCCGGGCGGAATTGCGGCCCGCGGGCCACCCCGCACCCCCAAAAGGAATGAATCGCCTCCGTCCCGTACAGCCCGCCTGATGTCCGGCATGAGCCGCATAGCCAGGGGGGTCAACTCCTACGTCCCCACCGTCGCCTTCGCGTCGCCGTGCGCCATGAACCGCGCCTCGCGGCCCCGCGGCCCCTGCGCTGCGGCTGCCCGGCGTGCGCTGTCGGGCATGGCCGAGGGTCACCGGCCGTTCACCGTTGACGACGGCGTCGAGGTACCCGATCCGCACCTGGCGAGGTCTGGTCCGTCGGCGCCGTCATCCTCGACCGAACGGGCGGGTCCTTCGCACGGAGGCGAAGCCCGCCCCCGCCGGCTCCTCCCCGACAGCCGGGGCGGCGTTGGGCGACCACGCCGAGGCCGGGAGAGGGTCCTTCGGGCCCTCGCACGCGAGGCCGGGGAGGAGATCAGCCGGCGCCCGACCCGCCCACGGCGCTCCCCGGTAACCACCATCCGGACGAGCGGCGACGGCGGGTGACCGCGCCACGCCCGACCATCCCGCCGACGCCGACGCCGACGCCGACGCCGACGCCGACGCCGGAGGCCGAGCCCGACGTCACCGAGCCGCCGGCACTTGCACCCCCCGCCGCAGCGGACCGGGCACCGCGCCCCGCCACCGGCTCACCCGTCAGACCCTCGCCCGCCGCAGGGACATTGCGGGTCGGGCGTGCGCCCCGCCACGGGCTCACCCGCAACGGCCCGGCCCGCCTCAGGGACACAGTGGACCGGGCTCCGCGCCCCGCCACTGGCTCACCCGTGAGAGCTTTGTCCGCCGCAGGGACATTGCGGGTCGGGCGCTGGCCCCGCCACTGGCTCACCCGCAACGGCCCGGCCCGCCTCACGGACACAGCGGACCGGGCTCCGCGCCCCGCCACCGGCTCAGCCGTGAGAGCCTCGTCCGCCTCAGGGACATTGCGGGCCGGGGGAGTTCCCGGCCCGCGGCCTCGTCGCCCGCGTCCCCGGACAGCACCCGGGCGTCCCCGGACAGCACCCGGGCACCCCCGGACGCGCCCGAACGGCACCCGGGCGTCCCCGGACAGCACCCGGGCACCCCCGGACGCGCCCGGACAGCACCCGGGCACCCCCGGACGCGCCCGAACGGCACCCGGACGCGCCCGCGCAGCACCCGGACGCCTCCGCCCGCGCGGCGCCGACGCGTCCGAAGGAACCCGGGGCCCTGGTGGCCGGAAGTCGCCCGGGGCGGGTGAACACAGGGCTACGTGCTGGTAACTTACGCGAGTTGATCAAGGTCGGAGGCGTGGCCGACCATGCTCCCGGCCGGAGCCACCCCCCAGTCAAGGAACCACATTGGCACGCACCGTCCCTACGACGGCCCTCGTTCGCACCTCGGCCCTCGCCCTCGGCTTCTGCCTCCTCGCCCTCCCCGCCCCCGCGTTCGCCGCGGGCGCGCCCACCCCGCACCTGGACGCGGTCGAGCAGAGCCTGCGTCAGGTCTCGCCGGGCCTTGAGGGCTCGGTGTGGGAGCGCACCTCCGGAAACCGGCTCGGCTCCTCCGCCCCCGGCGGCGCCGACTGGCTGCTGCAGACCCCCGGCTGCTGGGGCGACGCCACCTGCGCGCAGCGGCCCGGATCGCGCCGTCTCCTGGACAAGACGCGCCAGGACATCGCCGCCGCCCGCCAGACGGTGGACATCTCCACGCTGGCGCCGTTCCCCGACGGCGGCTACCAGGAGGCGATCGTCGCGGGCCTTAAGGAGTCCGCGCACCAGGGCAACCGGCTCAAGGTGCGCATCCTGGTCGGCGCGGCCCCCCTCTACCACTCCACGGTGATCCCCTCCTCCTACCGCGACGAGCTGATCGCGAAGCTGGGCCCGGCCGCCGCCGCCAACATCACCCTCAACGTGGCCTCGATGACCACCTCGAAGACCGCGTTCTCCTGGAACCACTCCAAGCTGGTCGTCGTGGACGGCACCTCGGTGATCACCGGCGGCATCAACAGCTGGAAGGACGACTACCTGGAGACCACCCACCCGGTCAGCGACGTCGACCTCGCGCTGTCGGGGCCCGCCGCCGGCTCCGCGGGCCGCTACCTGGACACCCTGTGGGAGTGGACCTGCCGCAACAAGAACAGCTGGGCCTCGGTCTGGTTCGCCGCCTCCGCCGGCGCGGACTGCATGCCCTCCCTGCCCCGGCCCGCCTCCCCGGCGGGCGGCGCAGAGGTACCCGCGCTCGCCGTCGGCGGCCTGGGCGTGGGCATCCGCCAGAGCGACCCCACCTCCTCCTTCCGCCCGCTCCTGCCCACCGCCGGCGACACCAGGTGCGGGATCGGGGTGCACGACAACACCAACGCCGACCGGGACTACGACACCGTCAACCCCGAGGAGAGCGCCCTGCGCGCCCTGGTCTCCAGCGCCACCTCCCACATCGAGATCTCCCAGCAGGACGTGCACGCCACCTGCCCGCCGCTGCCCCGCTACGACATACGCCTCTACGACGCCCTCGCCGCGAAGCTCGCCTCCGGGGTGAAGGTCCGCATCGTGGTCAGCGACCCGGCCAACCGCGGCACCATCGGCAGCGGCGGCTACTCGCAGATCAAGTCGCTCTCCGAGGTCGCCGACGCCCTGCGCGGACGCCTGACCGCCCTGACCGGTGACGACGGCCGGGCCCGCACCGCGATGTGCCAAAACCTCCAACTGGCCACCTTCCGCGCCTCCGACCAGCCGACCTGGGCGGACGGCAAGCCCTACGCCCAGCACCACAAGCTGGTCGCGGTCGACGGAGCGGCCTTCTACATCGGCTCCAAGAACCTCTACCCGTCCTGGCTCCAGGACTTCGGGTACGTCATCGAGAGCCCGGCCGCGGCCGCACAGCTGGGGAGCGACCTCCTGGACCCGCAGTGGCGCTACTCCCAGGCCACCGCGACCCACGACTACACCCGAGGCCTCTGCCAGAGCTGACCCACCCCCACCCCACCCACCCCGCCCGCCCCGCCCTGCCCCGCCGCGTGTCCGGCCGGGCGGAGCGGGCAGGGCGGCAGGGCGGGGCGGGTCCCGGCGCCGCGGTGGTGCTGCTCGCCGGGTGCGGTACCGGCCCGGGGAGGAGCCGGCGGACTGGTGGTCCTCGAAAGGCGGGGAGCGGGTCAAAGGGCTCTGCGACACCCCGGGCCGCGTCAACGAGGTCTACGGGCGCCCGCCGGACGCCTACGGGCCCGCCTGCCAGGACCTGCTCACCGAGGTGGCCAAGGCGGGCCAGCCCGGCCCGCCCCCGAGCGAGAACGCCCGGGGGTTGTGGAAGGAGGCCCTGACCGCCTTCGAGCACGGCGGCGGCGAGTGCGTCGCCGGGGCCGGATCGAAGGACCGGCCCCGGGCCCGCGAGGGCATCCGCGAGGGGCACAAGGGCCTGCCTCAGCCGCCTCGCGGCCGCCGTCTCCCCGGCCCTCCCGCCGGGAATAGCCCGGACCGGCTCCCCGTTCCCCCGTATGGTTGAGTAATCAACAACCCTGGGAAGGGGAGTCATGCAGTTCGGAATCTTCACCGTCGGTGACGTCACCGCCGATCCGACGACCGGACGCGTGCCCGGCGAGCACGAACGCATCAAAGCGATGCTCGCCATCGCGCAGAAGGCCGAGGAGGTCGGCCTCGACGTCTTCGCCACCGGCGAGCACCACAACCCGCCGTTCGTCCCCTCCTCACCCACCACGATGCTCGGCTACATCGCCGCACGCACCGAGAACCTCATCCTGTCCACCTCGACGACACTGATCACCACGAACGACCCGGTGAAGATCGCCGAGGACTTCGCGATGCTCCAGCACGTCGCGGACGGCCGCGTCGATGTGATGATGGGCCGCGGCAACACCGGCCCGGTCTACCCCTGGTTCGGCAAGGACATCCGCGACGGCATCGACCTCGCCGTCGAGAACTACGCCCTGCTGCGCCGCCTGTGGGACGAGGACACCGTCACCTGGAACGGCAAGTTCCGCACCCCGCTGCAGTCCTTCACCTCCACCCCCCGCCCGCTGGACGGCGTCGCCCCCTTCGTGTGGCACGGCTCCATCCGCTCACCGGAGATCGCCGAACAGGCCGCCTACTACGGCGACGGCTTCTTCCACAACAACATCTTCTGGCCCGCCTCCCACACCCGCCAGATGGTCGACCTCTACCGGCAGCGCTACGCCCACTACGGACACGGCACCCCCGAGCAGGCCATCGTCGGCCTCGGCGGCCAGGTCTTCATGCGCCGCAACTCCCAGGACGCGGTACGCGAGTTCCGCCCCTACTTCGACAACGCCCCGGTCTACGGCCACGGCCCGTCCCTGGAGGAGTTCACCGCCCAGACCCCCCTCACCGTCGGCTCCCCCCAGCAGGTCATCGAACGGACCCTGTCCTTCCGCGACTACGCCGGCGACTACCAGCGCCAGCTCTTCCTGATGGACCACGCGGGCCTGCCCCTGAAGACCGTCCTGGAACAGCTCGACCTCCTCGGCGAAGAGGTCGTACCGGTCCTGCGCAAGGAGTTCGCGAGCCTGCGCCCCGCCGGCGTGCCCGACGCCCCCACCCACCCCGCCCGCGTGGCAGCCGCCCGCACGACCCCGAAGGAGAGCGCACAGGCATGAAACTCATCGTCGTATCGGCCGGGCTGAGCTCGCCCTCCTCCACGCGGCTGCTCGCCGACCGGCTCACGGCCGCCACCCTGCGGCACACCGACACCGACGTCGAACCCGAGGTGATCGAGCTGCGGGACCTGGCCACCGAGATCGCCCAGCACCTGGTCACCGGGTTCCCGCCCGCCCGCCTGGCCGCCGCGCTCGACGCCCTCGCCGCCGCGGACGGCCTGATCGCCGTCACACCGGTCTTCGCCGCCTCCTACAGCGGCCTGTTCAAGTCGTTCTTCGACGTCCTCGACCAGGACGCCCTGACCGGCAAACCGGTCCTCATCGGCGCGACCGGCGGCACCGCCCGGCACTCCCTGGTCACCGAACACGCCCTGCGCCCGCTCTTCACCCACCTGCGCGCGCTCGTCCTGCCGACCGCCGTGTACGCGGCCTCGCCCGACTGGGGCCAGCAGGGCCTGGCGCAGCGGACCGCCCGGGCGGGCGCGGAACTGGCACGCTTCATGACACCCACCCCCCACCGCGCCACCCCCGACCCGGCCCCCGACACCGCCCGCGACACCGTCGGGGACCACGCGCCGCCCGCCGCCGCGGACACCGCCGTGGACCTCGACACCGCCGCGGCGATCGCACCCCGCTCCTCAACCGGGGCCATCACCTCGGTGGATCCGGCGGACGGCTTCCAGGTCGTGCCCTTCGCCCAGAGACTCGCCGCACTCGGCGCCCGCTAGCCGCGCCCGCTAGCCACGCCCGCCAGCCGCGCCCGGACCGCACGGGGCGCATGGTGGCTCCCGGGGGAGTGCGAAGGGGGCGCGACATGCCGAAACGATACTGCGGCGGGCATTGGAGTGAACCACCGTTCCCGGCGGCACCCCCGAGCGGTTGGACCGGCCGACGCGCACATCGACCGGCGCGCCGTTCCAGACATCTTTAGGGGAGTCATGCGTATTCGTTCTGCTGTCACCGCCTCCGTCCTGGCCGCCGGCATCCTGCTGGGCGGGGCCGGTGCCGCCCTGGCCAACGACGGGGTCGACATCGACTACTTCTCCGGCGGTCACGCGGCCTCCTCGTCGAACTGCTCCACGCTCGCCGCGGTGCCCCAGAGCCGTCCCGGGTACACCGGCCCCACCTACACCTCGAACTGCGTCACCGACGGCGAGAAGGAGTGGGTGAAGGGTCACCACCTGGGCGCCTGACCCACAAGCGGTACCACGCCGCGGGGGGGGGGGGGGGGGGGGGGGGGGGGGGGGGGGGGGGGGGGGGGGGGAGGGGGGGGGGGGGGGGGGGGGGGGGGGGGGGGGGGGGGGGGGGGGGGGGGAGGGGGT
>NZ_JBVJFB010000010.1:65376-278268 GCF_055588065.1 Streptomyces sp. NPDC046308 | reverse complement strand
GTCCCCCCTCCCCCCCTCCCCCCCCCCCCCCCCCCCCCCCCCCCCCCCCCCCCCCCCCCCCCCCCCCCCCCCCCCCAACCCCCCCCCCCCCCCCCCCCCCCCCCCCCCCCCCCCCCCCCCCCCCCCCCCCGCGGCGCGTGCGCCCCGTGGACACCGGTGGAGGGGCCGGCCGGCGGGCCGTCCCCGCGGGCGCCGGCGGCGACGCGCCGCTCGAGAAGCACTCGAGGGCTGCTCGAAGGGCACCCCGCCGGAGCCCACCGCGCCCGTATGATCCCCATGACTTGACGATTCGATGACCCGTTCCCGAAGAATCGATGACCGAGAGACTCCGCGGACGGACGAACAGGGGGACGCACGATGGAGACCGCACGCCTGGCCGCGCTCATCGCCGCCACCGTCACCACGGGACTGGTCAGTGGCCTCTTCTACGGTTTCTCCGTCTCCGTGATGCCGGGCCTCAAGCGCACCGACGACCGTACGGTCATCGAGGTCATGCAGCGCATCAACGTGGCCATCCTCAACGGCTGGTTCGTCCTCGGCTACATCGGGGCGTTCCTGTTCACCGCCCTGGCCCTGGCCCTGCACGTCCCCTCCGACGGACGCGACGTGCTGCCGCCGCTGATCGCGGCCCTGGTCTGCTACATCGTCTCGATGGGCGTCACCAACAAGGTGAACATCCCGCTGAACAACATGCTGGAGAAGGCCGGCCCCGTCGCCCGCATCGCCGACCCCGCCGCCGTCCGCCGCGCCTTCGAGGGCCCCTGGTCCCGGGCCAACGTGTGGCGCACCCTGCTGTGCACGGCCTCGGTGGGCTTCCTGTCCTGGGCCCTGTACCTGCACGGCCAGACCGGCTGACCCCGGCCCGGCCGACCCCGGCCCGGCTGCCCCCGGCCGGCCGCCCCTCAAGCCATCCCCCCGGCCTGCCGTCCCCCCGGCCGGCCGGGGGGACGGAACCAACGAAGTCCCCCGGCCGGTTGGCCGGGGGACTTCGCGGTGGTGCCGCGCGGGGCAGGCTTCGCGGCGCGGTTCAGCGGGTGGCGCGACCGTACAGGACCAGGGCACGGGCCAGGGCCGTCAGCGCCGCCGTGCACAGCAGGGTGCGGACGATGTTGGTGGAGACCCAGGTGCCCTTGAACTTCTCCACGATCGAGAAGTCCGTCAGCTTCGCGGCGTCACCCGCGTCGGCCAGTTCGTTGTTCAGCGGAATGTTCACGGAGAAAGTGATCATCAGGACGACGAGGTAGACGACGGCCGCCGCACCGACCCAGAGCGCCACGCCGCGGCGGCCGCCCCGGAACTCGACGACCGCCGAGGCCGCCGACAGGAGCAGGGCGAGCACGAAGGCCATGCCGAAGATCCCGTTGCCGTCGATCGCCGAGTTGAAGTTCTGCATCGCGGTGACGTAGGTGCGCTCGTCGCCCGCCGCCAGACCCGGCATCACCGAGACGTCGAAGGCGAAGAAGAGGCCGGCCATCAGGCCCATCAGGACCGTGGAGACCAACAGGAGGGCGGTGGCCACCTTGCCGCGCCCGGCGGGCGCCGCGGCGGGCGGCTGGGGCGGGGCGTAGGGGCCGGGCTGGGTCGCGTACGGGCTCGGGCCTCCGGCGGGGTAATGCTGGGGGCTGCCGGCCGGATTGGGGTTCATGGGACATCCTCGTCTGGGGTGGTGGGAGCACTGCTCTCCCTCGGCACGGACGTCCGATCGTGACATTCCCGGGGACACCCGGCCATGGGCTTTCCACCGGCTCTCGAGCGAACCTCAAGAGCCGGTGGCTCGATCTGTTCGGTACCCGGTTCGGTCAGTAGCGGTAGTGGTCCGGCTTGTACGGGCCCTCGACCTGCACGCCGATGTACGCGGCCTGCTCCGGGCGCAGGGTGGTGAGCTTGACGCCGAGGGCGTCGAGGTGGAGGCGCGCGACCTTCTCGTCGAGGTGCTTGGGCAGCACGTACACGTCGGTCGGGTACTCCTCGGGCTTGGTGAAGAGCTCGATCTGGGCCAGGGTCTGGTCCGCGAAGGAGTTCGACATCACGAACGAGGGGTGGCCGGTGGCGTTGCCCAGGTTCAGCAGGCGGCCCTCGGACAGCACGATCAGGACCTTGCCGTCGGGGAACTTCCACGTGTGGACCTGCGGCTTGACCTCGTCCTTGACGATGCCCTCGATCTTCGCGAGACCGGCCATGTCGATCTCGTTGTCGAAGTGGCCGATGTTGCCCACGATGGCCTGGTGCTTCATCTTGGCCATGTCGGCGGCCATGATGATGTCCTTGTTGCCGGTGGTCGTGATGAAGATGTCCGCGCTCTCGACGACGTCGTCGAGGGTGGCGACCTGGTAGCCGTCCATCGCCGCCTGCAGCGCGCAGATCGGGTCGATCTCGGTGACGATGACGCGGGCGCCCTGGCCGCGCAGCGACTCGGCGCAGCCCTTGCCGACGTCGCCGTAGCCGAAGACCACGGCGGTCTTGCCGCCGATGAGGACGTCGGTGGCACGGTTGATGCCGTCGATCAGCGAGTGGCGGCAGCCGTACTTGTTGTCGAACTTCGACTTCGTCACGGCGTCGTTCACGTTGATCGCCGGGAACAGCAGGGCACCGGCCTGGTGCATCTCGTACAGGCGGTGGACACCGGTGGTGGTCTCCTCCGTCACGCCGCGGATCCCGGACGCCAGCGCCGTCCAGTCCAGGGACGTCTTTTTCAACAGGTCCAGGACCAGGGCCATTTCCTCGTTGTCCGCGGTGGACGGATCCGGCACGGCACCCGCCTTCTGGTACTCGACGCCCTTGTGGACCAGCAAGGTGGCGTCACCGCCGTCGTCGAGGATCATGTTCGGGCCCGCGTGGCCGGGCCAGGTCAGCGCCTGCTCCGTGCACCACCAGTACTCCTGAAGCGTCTCGCCCTTCCAGGCGAACACCGGGATGCCGGCCGCGGCGATCGCGGCGGCCGCGTGGTCCTGCGTCGAGTAGATGTTGCAGGACACCCAGCGCACCTGCGCCCCGAGCGCCACCAGCGTCTCGATCAGGACGGCCGTCTGCACGGTCATGTGCAGGGAGCCGGTGATCCTCGCCCCGGCCAGGGGCTGCGAGGGGGCGTACTCCTTGCGGATCGACATCAGACCGGGCATCTCGTGCTCGGCGAGGGTGATCTCCTTGCGGCCGAATTCCGCGAGCGAGAGATCTGCGACCTTGAAGTCCATGGGGTCTACTCCGTGATGGTGATGGCTAGTTCGGGCTGAGGTTCAGGTTCTGATGGATCTCTAGAGTCGCGGTGGACTTGTTGAGAGTGATGTAGTGCAGGCCTGGCGCACCCTCGGCGAGCAGACGCTCGGCCATCGCCGTCGCGTACTCCACACCGATGCGGTGACCGGCCGCCGGATCGTCCTTCGCCGCCTCCAGCCGCCGGGCGAGCACCGCCGGGAAACGGGCGTCGCTCAGCTCCGCGAACCGCCGGATCTGACGGAAATCGGTGGCCGGTATGATCTCCGGGATGACCGGAGTCAGACACCCCACCGCACCGAGCCGGTCGCGCAGCCGCAGGTAGTCCTCGGCGTGGAAGAACATCTGGGTGATGGCGTAGTCCGCGCCGGCCCGGCATTTGGCGGCGAAGTGCCGGATGTCCTCACTCCAGCCCGGCGAGCGCGGATGCCGCTCCGGGAACGCCGCGACACCCACCGTGAAATCACCCAACTGCCGGATCAACGTCACCAGTTCATGCGCATGGGAAAGCCCCTGCGGATGCGGCGTCCACTGCCCCTTCGGATCACCGGGCGGATCCCCGCGCAGGGCGAGCACATCGCGGATGCCCGCGTCCGCGTACTGGCCGATGATGTGACGCAGCTCGGCGACCGAATGCCCCACCGCCGTCAGGTGCGCCACCGGACGCAAGGTGGTCTGCGCCGCGATGCGCTTGGTGACCTCCACCGTGCGGTCCCGGGAGGAACCACCGGCCCCGTAGGTGACCGACACGAACGACGGCGCGAACGGCTCGATCCGGCGGATCGCCGCCCACAGGGTCCGCTCCCCGGCATCCGTCTTCGGCGGGAAGAACTCGAACGAGAAGGTCCGCCGGCCCTGGGAGAGCAGCTCACGCACACCGGGGGCGGCCGGGGCCAAGGGGCGGGGACGGTCGGTGGTGGCGGCCAGAGCAGCCGGCATGTCGGACTCCTTTCCAACGCGGCCGCTGTCAGCGTGCGTTGAAGTACGTCGCCTCGGGGTGGTGGATCACGATCGCGTCCGTGGACTGCTCGGGGTGGAGCTGGAACTCCTCCGAGAGGCGGACACCGATCCGCTCCGGCTGCAGAAGACCGGCGATCTTCGCCCGGTCCTCCAGGTCGGGGCAGGCGGGATACCCCAACGAGTAGCGGCAGCCCTGGTACTCGGTGCGCAACATCCCCTCCACGGAGCCCGGATCGGACCCGGCGATGCCCAGCTCGCCACGGACCCGCGCATGCCAGTACTCGGCCAAGGCCTCCGCGAGCTGGACGGACAGGCCGTGCAGCTCCATGTACTCGCGGTAGGCGTCCGCGGCGAACAGCCGGGCCGTCTCCTCGCCGATCCTGGAGCCGACGGTGACCACCTGCAGGCCCACCACGTCGCTCTCCCCGCAGTCCTCGGAGCGGAAGAAGTCGGCCAGGCACAGCCGGCGGCCCCGGCGCTGGCGGGGGAAGGTGAAGCGGGTCCGCTCGGACCCGTTCTCGTCGAGGACGATCAAATCCTCACCCTTGGAGACACAACGGAAGTAGCCGTACACCACGGCCGCCTCCAGCAGCCCGTCGGTGTGCAGCCGGTCCAGCCAGCCACGCAGCCGCGGCCGCCCCTCCGTCTCGATCGTCTCGCTGTCCTTCAGCCCCCACTGGCCCTTGAACAAGGCCGTCTCATCCAGCCAGGAGGCGTACTCCTTGAGCGGGATGCCCTTGACCACGCGGGTGCCCCAGAAGGGCGGGGTGGGCACCGGGTTGTCGACGGAGACATCCGAGCGGCCCCCCGGCTCGGCCGCCGCCACCGGCAGCGGCGTATCGCGCCTGGCGACACGGCGCTGCTTCAACGCAGGCAACTCCACACCCGCAACACCGCGTTTGACACCCATCAGCGCGTCCATGAGGCGCAGGCCCTCGAAGGCGTCGCGGGCGTAGCGGACCTCGCCCTCGTAGATCTCGTGGAGGTCCTGTTCGACGTAGGCGCGGGTGAGGGCGGCGCCGCCCAGGATCACCGGGTAGTCGGCGGCCAGCTTGCGCTGGTTGAGCTCCTCCAGGTTCTCCTTCATGATCACGGTCGACTTCACGAGCAGACCGGACATGCCGATGACGTCGGCCTTGTGCTCCTGCGCGGCTTCCAGGATCGCGGAGACCGGCTGCTTGATGCCGATGTTGACGACGTTGTAGCCGTTGTTGGTGAGGATGATGTCGACGAGGTTCTTGCCGATGTCGTGGACGTCGCCGCGGACGGTGGCCAGGACGATGGTGCCCTTGCCCTCGTCGTCGGTCTTCTCCATGTGCGGCTCGAGATAGGCCACCGCCGTCTTCATCACCTCGGCCGACTGCAGGACGAAGGGGAGCTGCATCTGCCCGGAGCCGAACAGCTCACCGACGACCTTCATGCCCTCCAGCAGGGTGTCGTTGACGATGTCCAGCGCCGGCCGGGTCTGCAGGGCCTCGTCGAGGTCGGCCTCCAGGCCGTTCTTCTCGCCGTCGATGATGCGGCGCTGCAGTCGCTCGTCCAACGGCAGGGCGAGGAGTTCCTCGGCGCGGCCGGCCTTGAGGGACTTGGTGTTGACGCCCTCGAAGAGGGCCATCAGCTTCTGCAGCGGGTCGTAGTCGCCCTCGCGCCGGTCGTAGATCAGGTCGAGGGCGGTGGTGACCTGCTCCTCGTC
The DNA here is from genome assembly GCF_055588065.1 of Streptomyces sp. NPDC046308. Lineage (NCBI taxonomy): Bacteria > Bacillati > Actinomycetota > Actinomycetes > Kitasatosporales > Streptomycetaceae > Streptomyces > Streptomyces sp. NPDC046308. Next base: position 272,405 of record NZ_JBVJFB010000010.1, on the reverse strand, counting down.
GAACCGGGCGATCGGCAGGATCTTCGACGCGTGCACGATCGCGGAATCCAGGCCGGCCTTGACGCACTCGTCGAGGAAGACCGAGTTCAGCAGGACGCGGGCGGCCGGGTTGAGGCCGAAGGAGATGTTGGACAGGCCCAGGGTGGTCTGCACGTCCGGGTGGCGGCGCTTGAGCTCGCGGATCGCCTCGATCGTGGCGATGCCGTCGCCCCGGGACTCCTCCTGGCCGGTGCAGATCGTGAAGGTCAGGGTGTCGATGAGGATGTCCGACTCGCGGATCCCCCAGTTGCCCGTGAGGTCCGCGATGAGGCGTTCGGCGATGGCGACCTTGTGCTCGACGGTGCGGGCCTGGCCCTCCTCGTCGATGGTCAGCGCGATCAAAGCCGCACCGTGCTCCTGGGCCAGCCGGGTGACCTTCGCGAACCGCGACTCGGGCCCGTCACCGTCCTCGTAGTTCACCGAGTTGATGACGGCGCGCCCGCCCAGCTTCTCCAGACCCGCCCGGATCACCGCAACCTCGGTCGAGTCCAGCACGATCGGCAGCGTGGAGGCGGTCGCGAAACGGCCCGCGAGTTCCTCCATGTCGGCGACACCGTCCCGGCCGACGTAGTCGACGCACAGGTCGAGCATGTGCGCGCCCTCACGGATCTGGTCCCGCGCCATCTCCACACAGTCGTCCCAGCGGCCCTCCAACATCGCCTCACGGAACTTCTTCGACCCGTTGGCGTTCGTCCGCTCACCGATCGCCATGTACGAGGTGTCCTGCCGGAACGGCACCGTCTGATACAGCGAAGCCGCACCCGGCTCCGGCTGCGGGTCGCGCGACACGACCGCCGTACCACGCACCCGCTCCACCACCTGCCGCAGGTGCTCCGGCGTCGTGCCGCAGCAGCCGCCGACCAGCGAGAGGCCGTACTCGCGGACGAAGCCCGCCTGCGCATCCGCCAGTTCCGACGCACTGAGCGGATAGTGCGCACCGTCCTTCGTCAACACCGGAAGACCCGCGTTGGGCATGCAGGACAGCGGGATGCGGGCGTTGCGCGCCAGATAGCGCAGGTGCTCGCTCATCTCGGCGGGACCGGTGGCGCAGTTCAGGCCGATCATGTCGATGCCCAGCGGCTCCAGCGCCGTGAGCGCGGCGCCGATCTCCGAGCCCAGCAGCATCGTGCCGGTCGTCTCCACGGTCACCGAGCAGATCAGCGGAACGGTGACACCCAGGGCCTCCATCGCCCGCCGGGCACCGATGATCGAGGACTTCGTCTGCAGGAGGTCCTGCGTCGTCTCCACCAGCAGCGCGTCCGCGCCGCCGGTGAGCAGGCCCTCGGCGTTGATCTGGTAGGCGTCACGGATCTGGCCGTAGCCGATGTGGCCCAGGGTGGGCAGCTTGGTGCCGGGGCCCATGGAGCCGAGCACCCAGCGCTGCTGCCCCGTCGACTGCGTGAACGCGTCGGCGACCTCGCGGGCGATCCGCGCACCCGCCTCGGACAGCTCGAAGTTGCGCTCGGCGATGTCGTACTCGGCCAGCGCCGCATAGTTCGTGCCGAACGTGTTCGTCTCGACGCAGTCCACACCCACCGAGAAGTACGCCTCGTGCACCGAACGCACGATGTCGGGACGGGTCACGTTCAAGACCTCGTTGCAGCCCTCCAGCTGCTGGAAGTCCTCCATCGTGGGGTCCTGCGCCTGGAGCATCGTCCCCATGGCCCCGTCGGCGACGACCACACGGGTCGCCAGCGCCTCACGCAGGGCATCGGCCCGGGTCTGTGAGTTCGTCGTCATGCCGGCCGCTCCAGCTTCGTCTCCAGCAGCCCGGCCGCCTGCTCCCCGTACACCGCGCGGACGGTGGCGAGCAGGCCCTTAGGCCGGATCTCGTACGCCTGGGAGCCCACGGTCGCCAAGGCCAGCGCGGACATCGCGCAGCCGAGCTGCGCGGCGGTCTCCAGCGGCAGCCCCCAGCTGACGGCGGCCAGGAAACCGGAACGGAAGGCGTCGCCCACACCGGTGGGGTCCTCGGCGTGGACGTCGGGGACGGCGGGGACGGTGAGGGCCGGCTCCCCCTTGCGGTCGATACGGACGCCGCGCGCGCCCAGGGTGGTGACCCAGGTGCCGACGCGGTCCAGGACCTCCGCCTGGCTCCATGCGGCCCGCTCGCGCAGCAGCGCGGACTCGTACTCGTTGGTGAACAGCCAGCGGGCGCCGGTGACCAGAGCGCGCACCTCGGCGCCGGTGAGGCGGGCGAGCTGCTGCGAGGGATCGGCGGCGAAGGCGATGCCCAGCTCCCGGGCCTGTTCGGTGTGCCTCACCATCGCGCCGGGGTCGTTGGGCGAGACGAGCACCAGGTCGAGGGGGGCGCGGTCATGGACGCCGCGCAGATCGATGCGCCCGGCCTCGGCCATGGCGCCCGCGTAGAACGCGGCGATCTGGTTGGAGTCCTGGTCGGTCATGCACATGAAGCGGGCGGTCTGGTGCTCGCTGGAGACGTACACCGAGCCGGTGTCGACGCCGTGTTCCTTGAGCCAGACCTCGTACTCGGCGAAGTCCGGGCCCACGGCCCCCACCAGGAGGGGCTCGAGGAAGAGGCCGCCGAGGCCGAAGGCGATGTTGGCCGCCACTCCGCCCCGCCGCACCTGCAGGGTGTCGACGAGGAAGGACAACGAGAGGTGTTCCAGCTGGTCGGGGAGGAGCTGGTCGACGAACCGGCCCGGGAAGGCCATGAGGTGATCTGTGGCGATGGATCCGGTCACCGCGATACGCACGTGGACTCCTGTGAACTGGTCTGATGTCGGCGGGGCGGAATGTGGCAGGGCAGGACAGGGCAGAGCAGAGCAGGGTGGTGCGGGTGGGGGGTGTGGGGATGCCCGCCGGCACGGGCGGTACGGGCGGTGCAGGCGGTGCAAGGCGGTACGGGGGGCATGCGTCCTGCGGGTGGTGCGTGCCGGGTGCTCAGGCGGCGGCGGTCTTCAGCCGTTCGGCGCGGTCGGTGCGCTCCCAGGTGAAGTCGGGCAGTTCACGGCCGAAGTGGCCGTAGGCGGCGGTCTGCGCGTAGATGGGCCGCAGCAGGTCGAGGTCGCGGATGATCGCGGCCGGACGCAGGTCGAAGACCTCGGTGATGGCCCGCTCGATGCGGTCGGTGGGCACGGTGTGGGTGCCGAAGGTCTCGACGAACAGACCGACGGGCTCGGCCTTGCCGATGGCGTAGGCGACCTGGACCTCGCAGCGTGAGGCGAGGCCGGCGGCGACGACGTTCTTGGCGACCCAGCGCATGGCGTAGGCGGCGGAGCGGTCGACCTTGGAGGGGTCCTTGCCGGAGAAGGCGCCGCCGCCGTGGCGGGCCATGCCGCCGTAGGTGTCGATGATGATCTTGCGGCCGGTCAGGCCGGCGTCGCCCATCGGGCCGCCGATCTCGAAACGGCCGGTCGGGTTGACCAGCAGGCGGTAGCCGTTGGTCTCCAGCTTGATGCCGTCCTCGGCGAGCCGGGCCAGCACGTACTCGACCACGTTCTCCCGGATGTCGGGGGCCAGCAGGGCCTCCAGGTCGATGTCGCAGGCGTGCTGGGTGGAGACGACGACGGTGTCCAGGCGCACGGCCTGGTCGCCGTCGTACTCGATGGTGACCTGGGTCTTGCCGTCGGGGCGCAGGTAGGGGACGGTGCCGTTCTTGCGGACCTCGGTCAGCCGGCGCGAGAGCCGGTGCGCGAGGTGGATGGGGAGCGGCATCAGCTCGGGGGTCTCGTCGCAGGCGTAGCCGAACATCAGGCCCTGGTCGCCGGCGCCCTGCCGGTCGAGCTCGTCCTCCTCGCCCTCCACACGGCTCTCGTAGGCGGCATCGACACCCTGCGCGATGTCGGGGGACTGGGCGCCGATGGACACCGACACGCCGCAGGAGGCGCCGTCGAAGCCCTTCTGCGAGGAGTCGTAGCCGATCTCGAGGATCTTGTCCCGGACGAGCTGCGCGATCGGCGCGTAGGCCTTCGTCGTCACCTCGCCCGCTATGTGCACGAGACCGGTGGTGATGAGGGTCTCCACCGCCACCCGGGAGGCGGGGTCCTCGGAGAGGAGCGCGTCGAGGATCGTGTCGCTGATCTGGTCGGCGATCTTGTCGGGGTGTCCCTCGGTCACGGACTCCGAGGTGAATAGACGGCGGGACATCTCACTCCAGGTGGTGTGGGGACGGGTGGTGGGATCGGGCAGGGTCGGACGTGGGGGACACGGCCGGACATGGTCTGTTGCCGAGGATCCTGCCGCCCGGTCCTCGGCCCGTCCTTGAGAGCGCGTCGAGCGGAGCTGGCCGCTTCCCCCACCTCCGCTCGACGCGGGGCTTCGGCGGCCCACCCCCGGCGGGCCCCACCCCGGCGGGCCCCACCCCCGGCGGGCCCCGCCCCGGGCCCGCTGCTGCTAGCGGATGCGGAAGTTGGCCATCATGCCCATCGCCGAGTGGTCCAGCAGGTGGCAGTGGTAGACGTAGGTCCCCCGGTAGGTGTCGAAGGTGGCGTGCAGCTTGACCGTCTCGCCGGGGAAGAGGCGGACCGTGTCCTTCAGCCCGGCCTCGCCCGGCGCCACCGGCGCCCCGCCCCGTTCCAGGACCCGGAACTGGATCAGGTGCATGTGGAAGTTGTGCGGGACGATCTTGTTGGCGTTGGTGACCGTCCAGATCTCCGAGCTGCCGTGGGCGATGGTCTGGTCGATGCGCTGGTAGTCCCAGACCTGACCGTCGATGAGCCCCCGCGGCTCCTCCCGGCCGTCCTCGTCCATGTTGAGGACGATGGTGCGCTGGACCGTGGCGTTCGCCATCGGCGGCAGGGTGCGCAGCGTCTCGGGCACGCGGCTGGCGTCCGGGGCCGTCCGCACGACGTCGAAGCGCAGCACCTTGCCCACCTGGTCGGGTGTGCCGGGCCCCAGGGTGTTCTCCAGGACGATCTTCGTGCCGACCCGGTAGCGGGAGAAGTCGATGACCACGTCGGCCCGCTCCGCCGGGGACAGCCCGATGGTGTCCGTCGGGAAGGGGTGCTCCAGCAGCCCGCCGTCCGTACCGATCTGGATCATCTGGCCGCCGTCCGACAGGCGCAGCTGGAAGAAGCGCATGTTGGAGGAGTTCAGCAGCCGGAAGCGGTACTTGCGGGCCGCCACCTCGAAGTACGGGCTCGGCCGGCCGTTGGCGAGGATCGTGGTCCGCCCGAACACGTCGTCCATCACGTAGACCAGCTGCCCGGCCTCGTCGAAGCGGGCGTCGCGCAGCGCGATGGGGACCTCGTACTGGCCCGACGGCAGCGGCAGCGACCGCTCCGTCTCGTCGGACAGGAGATAGGTGGCCGACAGCCCCCTGAAGACGTGCTCCGACTCCATGTGGTGCGCGTGGTCGTGGAACCACAGGCCGGCGCCCGGCTGCTGGTTCGGGTAGGTGTAGGTGCGCGAGGTGTTCGGCGCGAAGGTGTCCATCGGGCCGCCGTCGTTCTCCGGCGAGACGCTGCCGCCGTGCAGGTGGACCGAGACCGGCATGGTGAGGGTGTTGCGGTGCCGGATCACCACCTTGCGCCCGCTGCGGGCCCGCAGCACCGGTCCCGGGAAGTGGCCGTCGTAGGTCAGCACCTTCGTCTGCGCACCGGGGATGATCTCCCGCGCCACCTCCTTGATGGTGACGGCATAGGTGTCCTGGCCGCCCGCCGTGGATATCGGCTGGAGCACCGGCAGGAGCGGCATCCGCACGGTGAACGGCGGCGGGACGGCGACCGGCTTGCCGGCGCCGGCGCCGGAGGCTTCGGCGGTGCGGGCGCTGAGCAGCGGAGTCAGGCCTCCGGTGGTGAGCAGGCCGGCGCCGGTCGCGGCGACGGCACCGCCGAGCAGGCTGCGTCTGGTGACCATGGGATCTCCTCCTGGAAAAGGGTGGGTTCGCCCCGGCGCCCGGCAGCGGCACCGGGCGCGCGGGCGCGGACGGCCGGCGCCCGGTGTGCGGCGGCCGGTGGGGCGGTGCCTGCGGGCAGCCGGCCGGGCCGGTGCCCCGCGTGGCTGTCGCGCGGCGAGTGGACCAGAGGCGCCTGGGGGGTTGCGAAAGTCCCGCACGGTGCCCCCGGCGCCCGGCACGCACTCTCGCCGCACCGGCCGAAGTCCCCAGTGCGCCCCGTACGAGGGCCTACGCCCGGCACGCCCAGAGCACGCACCGGACACCGCGGGCACCGCACCGGACTTTCGCAACACCCCCTAGCGCATCACTCGAGCCCAGATGGTGTGCGGGCGTCAGGCGTTGCGCGGGCCTTGCGGGGCCTTCGTAACCCTCCTCATGCGTACGTACGACCGCGTACGCCCGACTCGTGCCGCCGAACCGGGCGGCCGCTGGGGGAGGCTCCCGTGGACCTGCACGACCTGCACGACCTACGCGACTGGCTGCCGCGCGCACTCACGGTGGCGGAGCGGTGGGGAGGGCAGTTCGGCCCGTACCGGACCCACGACGCGCACCGCGTGCGGCCCGACGCCTTCGACGAGGCCTTCGACCGCCTCGCCAAGCGGATGGACCACAACTATCCGTTCTTCCACCCGCGTTACGCCGGACAGATGGTCAAGCCGCCGCACCCGGCGGCCGTCACCGGCTACCTCACCGCCATGCTCTTCAACCCCAACAACCACGCCGCCGAGGGCGGACCCGCCACCACCGAGATGGAACGCGAGGCCGTCGCCGACCTCGCCGCCATGTTCGGGCTCGACGCGCACGTCGGGCACCTGACCACCAGCGGCACCATGGCCAACCTGGAAGCCCTCTACGTCGCCCGCCAGCTCCACCCCGACCGCGGCGTCGCCTACAGCGGCGAATGCCACTACACCCACGAGCGGATGTGCCACGTCCTGGGCATGGAGGGCCACCGCATCCCCACCGACGCAGCCGGCCGCATCGACCTCGACGCGCTGGAGGCGGCGCTGCGCGGCGGCCGCATCGGCACCGTCGTCCTCACCACCGGAACCACCGGGCTCGGCGCGGTCGACCCGGTCCACGAAGTCCTGCCGCTGGCCCGCCACTACGGGGCGCGGGTGCACGTCGACGCCGCCTACGGCGGCTTCTACGCCATCCTGGGCCGCTCCGGCACCGGCGGCATCGACCCCGCCCCCTGGCGGGCCATCGCCGCCTGCGACTCGGTGGTGGTGGACCCGCACAAGCAGGGCCTGCAGCCCTATGGCTGCGGCGCCGTCCTCTTCCCCGACCCGCGGGCCGGCCGGCACTTCGCCCACGACTCGCCCTACACCTACTTCACCGACGCGGACCTGCACCTGGGCGAGATCAGCCTGGAGTGCTCCCGCGCGGGAGCGGCCGCCGCGGCCCTGTGGCTGACCCTGCAACTGCTGCCGCTCACCCCCGACGGCTTCGGCAAGATCCTCACCGCGAACCGCCGGGCCGCACTGCACTGGGCCGACCTGCTGACCGCCTCCGACGCACTGGAGCTCTACCAGCGCCCGGACCTCGACATCGTCACCTACTTCCCCACCTCCGCAGCCATGACCCTCTCCTCGATCGACGCCGCCTCCGGCCGACTGCTGCGCGAGGGCATGACCGCGGAGGCCGACCCCGTGTTCCTGAGCGTGCTGCGCGCGGACGCCGACGCCTTCGTACGCCGCCACCCGCACGTGCCCCGCGACGCGGACGCCGCCCGGGTGATCCGCAGCGTCCTGATCAAGCCGGAGTCCGAGCACTACCTGCCGACCCTGCACGCCCGCGTCGAGGAACTGGCCGCACGCGGCCGCACGGCGCCCTGACGGCCACCGCCCCGACCGCCCCCGGCCCCAGCCCCCCACCGCCCGCCGGACCACCCCTGCCCCGCCCCGGCTCTTTCCCGCCCGTCTCCTCATCGTCTTTCCGACCGGAGGTCCCCGCCTTGTCCCCGAACGCGTCCAGCCCGACCGCCTTACCCCGGCCCCACCGGCCCCACCGGCCCCACCGGCCGTCCCGGCCGTCCGCCGACCACCTGTCCGCCCTGCTGTCCGCCGCCTTCCACGACGACGCCCTGACCCGCTGGATGATCCCCGACGAGCGGCTGCGAGCCGAACTGCTCCCCGGCTTCTTCCGGGTCTTCGTCGACCTCTCCGCCGCCCACGACGCGATCCTCGCCACCCCCGACGGCGACGCGGTGCTGCTGTTCCTGCCGCCCGGCGCCGAACCCGACGAACAAGCCCTGGACGCCGCCTTCGCCCACGCCCTGGGCGCACACACCGACGCGCTGCGCACCATCGCCCGCCTCCAGGCCGAACGCCACCCGCACACCCCGCACTACTCCATCTCCTTCGGCGCCGTCCGCCCCGGCCACCAGCGCAGCGGCCTCATGTCCGGCCTCCTCGCCGAGATCACCGCCCGCGCCGACACCGAACAGGTCGGCGCCTACACGGAGGCCAGCTCACCGGGCGGCGAAGCCGCCACCCGCCGGGCCGGCTTCGCGCGCCTGGGCGCGGACATCTCCCTGCCCGACGGCGGACCCGCACTGCGACCGATGTGGAGGAACCCCCGATGAGGGGAGACGACCTGATCCAGTCGTGGACCAGCAGCCAGGTCGCCCGCGGCGAGGTACCGCCCGAAGCCGCCGGACCGCTGCTGCAAGTCCTCATGTGGAGCCGGGACTTCCTCGTCTCCAGCCACCCCGAACTGGGCCGCACCGGACCCGTGTGCCCCTACACCCAGCCCTCCCTGCGCAAGGACCTCTTCCACCTGGCCCTGCCGTCCGCCGGATGCGAGGACCTGGCCATGGCCGTCGACTCGCTGCGCACCCGCCACGCGGCCCTGTCCGAGCCGCTCTCGCCCGAGGACCGCGAACTCCTCACCATCCTGCTGGTCCTGCCGGGCTTCGACCCCACCGACTCGGTGGAGCTCGACGAACTCCAGCGCAAGGCCAAGGACGAGTTCGTCGCCGAGGGACTGATGATCGGGCAGTTCCACCCCGTCTGCGAGGAACCGGGCCTGTACAACGAGTCCTTCCGTCCGCTGCGCGCCCCGCTGCCGCTGCTGGCGGTCCGCAAGCTCCTCGTCTTCGACCTGCCCTTCCTGGTGAGCGACGACGCCCACATGGACCACTACCTCCAGCGGTTCGCGCCGGCGCTCCCGGCCCGGATCCGCGACCAGCTGGTGACCCGGGTGGTGACTGTCTGAGCGGCGCTCCCGCCGCCCCCGTGAACCGACGATCGGCCGCACCCCCCGCCCGGGGTGCGGCCGATCGTCGTTTCCGAAGCCCGCCGGCACTAGAGCCGCAGGCAGTCCTCCAGGAAGGCCAGGGCCCGCAGGTGGTAGGCGGTGGCCGCGTGACCGAGGCTGATGTTGTGGCCCGCCGCCGGCAGGTGCTCCACACCGACGTGGGGGGCGGCGCTCAGCAGGGCCGCCATCGACGCCAGCGCCGCATCGTCCAGGTGCCACCACGCCTCGTGCTCGGCGAAGGTGAGACGGACCGGGACACGGATCCGGGGGGCCAGTTCCTCGTACTGGCCCGGCCACCGGACGGTCTCCGCGGACTCCCTGGGCGGGGTCGGGGCCAGCAGGGCGCGGCTGGCCTGGAAGGTGCCGCGCGGATACAGGTTCAAGGGCCCCCAGTTGAGCCTGGAGGCACCGCCGCCGAGGGTGGAGGGGAAGTGCAGGGCCTGCGGGTTGTAGTGGTGGCCGACCCCGGAGGCGTCCAGGCCCAGCAGCGGGACCGCGCCGTCACCGGCCGCGGTGTGCAGGGCCACCTTGCCGCCGTCGGAGTGGCCCAGCAGGAACACGCCGGCGCCGATGGCGTGCCCGGCCGCGTGCTCCTTGAGGGCCGCGTGGAGGGTTTCCGCCTGCCCGGCCAGGCTCTGGCCCTCGGGCAGCAGGTCCGCCGAGTCTCCGTAGCCCGGCCGGTCCAGCGCCAGGACCGCGTGGCCCACAGCGGTGGCGAGGGGGATCAGGGCGTTCCAGTACGCCGCCCGCATGCCGCGGCCGTGGACGGCCAGGATCGTGGAGCGTACCTGGCCGCCCTCGGGCAGGGCCAGCAGCCCCGACAGGGGGATGCCCGCGGCGTTCAGGGTGTAGGGGCGTGCGCCGCCCGGAAGGCAACTCATCGCAGGGCCAGCCCCCTTCGTGCGCCCGCCATCGCATCCACCCACTCCACGGGAGCCCCGGTGCGCAGCAGCGAGGTGCCCACCAGCAGCCCGCCGAACCCGGCGTCCAGGAGCCGTGCGGCGCTCGCCGGGCCGTCGATGCCGCTCGCGCTCACCGGGCAGGCCGCCCCCGCCGCACGGATGGCCGGCAGCAGGTCCAGGGAACGGCCCAGGTCGCCGGCGCCCCGCTCGCGGGTCCTGATGTCCTTGTTGTTGACCGCGATCACACACTCCTGCGGATGGTGGACCGCATCGAGTTCGGCCTCCGTCGTGATCTCCACGAACGGTGTGAGCCCGGCCAGCAGGCACTCCGTCACCAGGGTCCGCATGCTCGACGCCGGGAGCAGCGCCGCCGTCAGCAGCACCGCCGACGCCCCCAGCTCCCGCGCCGTGCGGATCTGGTCCTTGCGGGTGATGAAGTCCTTTTGCAGGAGCGGAAGACCACTCAGCGCGGCCACGTCCCGCAGCAGCGCCGGCGAGCCGCCGAACCAGCGGCCCGTCACCACCGAGATGCACGGGGCGCCCGCCGTTTCGTACGCCTCCACGATCGCGGCCGGGGTGCGGCCGCCGAGCATGTCGTAGCCGTGGGCATCGCGCCGTTTCACCTCCATCACCACGGGGGTCGGCGAGGCCAGGAGGGCCTCGAGAAAAGGGAAGCCGTTCCGGTTCTGCTGCGTCATCGCGAAAGCTCCAGCCGGGGAGGGTCGGGGACGGGGGAGCCCGTGCGCCAGGCACGGGCCAGTGCGGCGATCTCCGGGACGCCGAAGCGGCCCGTCGCCAGGTCGCGCGCCGCCGTGTCCACGTCGATGCCACGGAAACCGGGGTGGCGTACGACGTCCTCGTAGGCGGGGCGGTTGGCCGCGCTCAGACCGCCGGCCAGGAGGAAGGGCCGCCCCAGACGGGGCAGCAGGGAAGTCAGACGGGCCGGGTCGAGCGCGGCGCCGGTACTGCCGATCCGGCCGTCCCCGGTGGCGGTGTCCAGCAGGAACAGATCGGTGCCGGCCCGTTCGTACGCACCGATCAGCGGACGCTCCACACAGCCGCCCGCCTCGTCGACGTGCAGCACCTTCACCAGGCCGACCTGCGCCGGCAGCGCCTCGCGCAGCGCCCGTACGACGGCCGGCGGCTGGTAGGCGTGGAGCTGGACCCAGGCCACGCCGGTGCGCCGCACGATCTCGGCCAGCGCGCCCGGGTCGGCCAGGAACGTCACCAGGACCGGCAGGAGCCCGGCCGGACGGGCCGCCGCCACCAGGGCGGCGAGCCCGTCCGCGTCCAGTTCCGACGGGCCGCCGGGTACGCCGTGCCACAGGCCGACGCAGTCCGCCCCGGCGGCCGCCGCCGCCTCGATGTCGCGGAGCCCGGTGGCCCCGCAGACCTTCAGCAGCGTCCGGGACAGCGGGCGGGTGGTGCTCACTTGCCCAGTCCCAGCATCGAGGCGATGCGGTTGTACTGGATCTCGTTGGTCCCCGAGTAGATCGTGCCGCCCAGGGCGTTGCGCACGTCCTGCTCCAGGCCGAACTCCGACATGTAACCGTGGCCGCCGAAGATCTGCACGGCGGTGATGCTGGTGGCCAGGTTGCTCTCGCTGGTGACGAGCTTGGCGATGGCCAGGTCCACGGTGACGTTCTCGCCCGCCTCCAGTTTCTCCCCGGTGTCGTAGAGCCACTTGCGGGCGGTCTCCAGCTGGATCTTCGTGTCGACGATCTTGTTGGCGATCGTCTGGTACGAACCGATCGCCTTTCCGAAGGACTTGCGTGTCTTCGCGTAGTCGACACACCGCTGCAGCCGGTGCTGCATCTCGCCCACGTTGACGATGAAGGAGAAGAGGATCTCCCGTTTCATCACGTGGTCCAGGACGAGGAACCCGCCTCCGACCCGGCCCAGGACCGCGGTCTTGGGCACCCGTACGTCGTCGAAGAACAGTTCGCTCAGCGGAGAGGTCCGCAGGCCCATCTTCTTGATGGGCCTGCCGGCGCTCACCCCGGGGGTGTCGCGGTCCACCAGGAACGCCGTCGTTCCCAGCGGGCCGCCGTCCGGATGGGTCCGGGCGTAGACCACGATCACGTCCGCGATCGGCCCGTTGCTGACGAACACCTTGCTGCCGTTGATGACGAAGTCGTCCCCGTCACGCACGGCCCTGGTGGCCATCGCCATGGCGTCGGAGCCGCCCTCGGCCTCCGTGATGGCGTGCGCGCCGATCGTCTCGCCCGAGCAGATCCCGGGCAGGTAGCGCTCCTTTTGATCCACGGTGCCGAACTGCTGGATCGGGATCCCGGTGGAGCAGATGGACGTGGTGACCGAGAAGCTCAGGCCCGAGTCGCGGTTGTACTCGCCGAGGCCTTCCAGCACGTACATGGTGGTCAGCAGGGACTGTCCGAGGCCTCCGTGGTCCTCGTCGAAGGGCAATCCCAAAATCCCGGTCTTCTGCACGAGCTTCCACTTGTCCGGCGAGAAGGCGGACTGCTCGTCGAGTTCGATGTGGTCTGCGCTGAGTGCGTCTCCCCACCGCTCCAGGCCTCCGCGCAGATCGGCCTGGTCGGCGTTCCAACGGATCACGAGGGACCCCTTTGATTCGGCTGACGGTTCGGACGGGCGGGGGGCGCGCCGGGCGCGCCTTTCAGTAGGCGGAGGAGCTGTGCGCGTCGAGGCTGTGGACCTCGTCGCCGCGCAGGGCCGGCGAGAACACGCAGACCAGGCGCAGGTCCTCGTGCGGGCTGGCGACGAGGAAGTGGGCGTCGTGCTGGTCGAGGGCGTACATCCGGCCCGGGACGATCTCGTGCGAGGTGCCGTCGAGCTCGATGACCTCGCCGGAGCCCTCGATGCAGTAGCAGGCCTCCAGGTGGTTGACGTACTCCAGCCGCGACTTGGTGCCGGCGAGCACCGTGGTGTCGGTGAGCGAGTAGCCCAGGCCGTCCTCGGCGAGGAGGAAGCGGCGGCTGAGGCCGTTGCCCCACTCGACGGTCTTCACGGACTCGATGTCGCGAACGATCATGGCAATCTCCCGGTGTGAGGTGGTGCGCGGATGGTGCTGGTGAGGGGTGGAGCTCGCTTCCGCCGGTAGGGAAGGTCGGTGTGGTCGGTGTGGTCGGTGTGGTCGGTGTGGTCAGTGCGGGCTTTCGGGCAGGACCGAGCGGACGAAGGTGCGGAAGGCGGCGGTCACATCGAGGCCGTCTTCCTGCGCCCGCTCCACGGCGGCCACCGCGGCGGAGCCGATGATCGCCGCGTCGGCGCCGGACGCGCCGACGGCCTGGACGTCCTGCCGTGTGCTGACCCCGAAGCCGACGGCTATCGGGGCCCTCGTGTGCGCCCGCAGGTCCGTGACGGTCTGCGCCAGCGCGGCATGGCCGGCCGCCGGTGCGGTCCCGCTGCGTCCGTAGTGGGCGACGAGATAGAGGTAGGCGCCGGCCTGCGCGGCGGCCTGGGCCCGGACGGTGGCCGGGCTGCTGGCGTAGCAGGTGGTGACCACCGCCAGCCCGGCCGCCCGGGCCGATTCCAGGTGCTCCTCGCGCAGCCGCGGGGGCAGCGCGTGCAGCAGGAGTCCGTCCGCGCCCGCCGCCGCGATCTCACCGGTGGTGGCCGCGAGGTCGCGGTGCCTGAGGGAGTGGCTCCAGTCGGCGAGCAGGGCGATCCGCAGGTGCGCCAGGTGCGGCCGTACGTCGGCGATGAAGGCGAGTACGTCGTCCAGGTCGGCGCCGCCGCGCTGAAGGGCCCGGCGGGCGGAGCGCCGTACGACGGGGCCGTCGGTGACCGAGTCGGGGAACGGGACGGCCAGCTCCAGGCAGTCCACGCCCTCCTGGTCGAGCATCAGGACCACATCCCGCAGGACCGGCAGCGGCGGGTCACCCGCGTTGAGGAACAGGGCCAGGCCGGGGGCGGTGCCGGGCCGCCGGGTCGGGAAGAAGGGCGCGGAGTGCCGGGCCGGCGCCGCCGGTGTAGGCCGGTGGGTCGGGGCGGGTGCGGCGGGCCTAGGCATGCGCCACCGCCGGGGTGCGGGCCGTGGACGCCGCCGCCAGGCGCCGGGCGAGGTCGTGGGCCTCGCCGGAGCGGACCGCGCCCTCGGCGAGGGCGAAGGCGGAGGGCCAGTCCCGGCGGACGCCGGCGGCCACCACCAGGGCGGCCGCGCCCAGGCAGACCGTGTGGGTGGCCACCCGGCCCGCCGTGCCGGCCAGGACGGCCAGGAAGTGCTCGACGGCCGCGGCGGGCTCGGCGGCCGGCCGCAGGTCCCCGAAGGAGCCGTCGCCCGGGGTGAGTTCGCCCGGCCGGATGATCCGGGTCAGGCCGTGTTCCCCGTGGACGGTGTTGGTGGCGAAGGGCAGCAGCTCGTCCGCGCCGGTGTCGTTGCTGGTCAGCCAGATCCGGCGGGCCGTCGTGGTCGCGGCGAGCCGGCGCAGGGTGTCCAGGGGGGCGGCCGCCGAGACCCCGGTGACCTGGGCGGTCACCGGCAGGTCGGCGAGGAAGGGGCCCAGTGCGTTCAGGAAGCGGCCGAAGGGCTTGAGGGAGTGCGGGGTCACCGTCCGCGCCAGCCGGGTCAGCTGCGCCGGGTAGACGAAGGGCCCGGCGAAGGCGATCCCGTGGGCGGCGAGGGTGTCCTCGGTCTGGGCGTAGGAGGAGGTGAGACGGACACCGAGCCGCTCCAGCAGGTCGACGGAGCCCAGCGAGCTGGTGTAGGCCCGCGACCCGGTCTTGACGACCTTGACCCCCGCGGCCGCGGCGACGAACGCCGAAGCGGTGGAGATGTTGAAGGTCCTGGGGCCGCCGCCGGTGCCGACGACGTTCACGGTGCCCTCCCAGGAGGTGGTCACCGTCGCCGCCGGCCGGCGCTCGGCGAGCGAGTCCAGCAGGTGGCGCAGGGTCTGGTGGTCCGGGAGCCGGCTGGCCAGGGAGGCCAGCAGGGCGAGGACCTCGCTCTGGTCGAGCTGGCCGTCGCCGAGCTGGTCCCACCAGGACCGCCAGGTCTCCCGGCCGACCGGGGCCCGCTGTTCCAGCAGGCCGGTGAGTGCGTCGTGCACGGTCGGTCTCTCTCTCGTCGGGGTCGGGTGGTGGTGGGTGGTTCTAGGCGGCCGCCGTGCGGCGGGCCTCGGCGATGAAGGTGTCGATCGCCTCGACGCTGCGGAAGTTGTTGGGGTCCAGGTCGGCGTCGCCGATGGCGAGCTCGAAGCGGTCCTCGACCCAGGCGATCAGCTTCAGGACGCCCAGGCTGTCGATGACCCCGTCGTTGAGCAGGTCGTGGTCGATGGCGAGTTCGGCGGCCGCGGTGCCCGGGAGGAACTCGGTGATGACGAAGTTCTTGATGGTGTCGATGTTGCTCATGACGGGATTCCTTCGGCGAGAGGTGGGGCGACGGACGTCGCGGCAGGTGGGACGGTGGGGGAGTCGAGCCGGTCGAGCGCCTTGCGGTCGACCTTTCCGGTGGCGGTCTTCGGCAGCGGGGAGTCGCTCAGCGTGAGCTGGTGGGGGACCGCTGCCCTGGGCAGGTGCCGGGCGCAGTGCGTGCGCAGCTGCAGACCGGTCAGGGTGGCGCCGGGGGCGCGCCGGACGGCGGCGACGAGCCGCTTGCCGGCGATCGCATCGGGCAGCGCCGCGACGCCCGCCTCCAGCACGTCGGGGTGTTCCTGCAGGACCCGTTCGATCTCGGCCGTGTTGACGGCGACCCCGCGGACCTTGACCTGGAAGTCGGTGCGGCCGCTCAGGTGCAGGGTGCCGGCCGCGTCCCGCCGTACGAGGTCGCCGGTGCGAAACCAGCGCCGCTCGTCCAGGCCCAGCGGGTGGGCGGTGAACTTGTCGGCGTGCCGGGTCCGGTCGAGGTAGCCGCGGGTCTGGAAGGGCGTGGAGACGTACAGCTCTCCGCTGCCGGGCCCCTCCACGAGCGCCCCGGTGTCGGGGTCCAGGATCAGGGCCGCCACCCCGGGCAGCGGGCGGCCGATGGGCACCGGGGGCAGGGCGGTGGCGGGCGCGTCGGCGGGTTCGATCTCGTGGACGAAGCTGTCGTTGGTCTCCGTGCAGCCGTAGATGTTGTGGATGCGGGCCTTGGGGAAGAGGGAGGGCAGCGCACCGAGGGTGCGGTCGGCAATCGCGTCGCCGGTGAACATGACGTGCTCGACGCCGGGGAAGGTGTCGCCGCTCTTGTCGGCCGCGTCCTGGAGCAGCCCGAAGGCCATCGGGACGGCCTGCACCACGTGGACGTCGTGGCGCAGCACCAGGTCGCGCAGGTGGCGTCCGTGGGCGGCCAGCGCCGGGTCGACCAGGACGACGCGTCCGCCGCGGGCCAGGGTGGTCCACACGTCCAGGAGACAGAGGTCGAAGTTGAGGGGGGCGTAGTTCAGGACGGTGCGCTCGGGTCCGATCCCGAACGCGTTCCCGGCCCAGCGGGTGAAGCGGTCCACGGCGTCCAGGCTCAGCGGGACGATCTTCGGCAGGCTGGTGGAGCCGGAGGTGGTCAGCATGAACGCCACGTCCGCGGCCTCGTCGGCCGGCAGCGGCTGGGCCCGCACGGCCGGGTTGGGCGAGATCCGGGCCGGCAGGCCGCCGGGAGCCAGCACCCGGGCGCAGCCGGCCTGCGCGAACAGATCGGCCAGGAGGGTGTCGGCGAGGGCCGGCGACGGCAGCAGCAGCGGCCGGCGGGCCAGCAGGCAGCCCAGTACGAGGGCCACGGCGGCCGGCGACTTGTCGGCGAGGATACCGACCGGCACCGTCGGGGGGAGCTCCAGGCGCGCCAGGCGGTCGCGTTCGCGGCCGGCGAGCTCGTACAGCTCGCGGTAGCTGGTCTCCTCGCCGTTGAACAGGAGCGCGGTGGCGTGGGGGCGGTCACGGACCTGGGTCAGGAACCCTCCCAGGAGACCGAGTTCAACGGCCGGGGCGGCCGGGGTGGCCGGGGTGCTTGTCGTCATGGCCGGTCCTCTCCTTCCCGCGGCGCCGGCTGCGCCAGCTCGATCCAGCCCGACTTCACGGCCGCGCCCTTGGGTGTCTTGCAGGTGAAGCGGACCAGGCGGGCCCCGGCGTCGGGCTGCAGGAGGATCTCCAGCGGGATGCCGGGGGGCACCGGCGCCGAGAAGCGGCAGCCAAGGCCGCGCACCCGGGCGGTGTCGCCGTCCGCGAAGCGGTCCACGGCCTCCTCCACGGCGAGGGCGACCACGCTCATGCCGTGCGCGATGACGGTGTCGAAACCGGCCCCGCGGGCCGCGTCCGCGTCGAGGTGGATGGGGTTGAGGTCGCCGGAGGCGTGGGCGTAGGCGGTGATCCAGTCGGTGGTCAGCGCGTGCACCGCGCTCTGCGGCTCGCCCGCGCCGGCCGGGGCGGGGGCGGCGGGGCCGACGCCGATGTCACCGAAGGGCTCCAGCAGGGTCGCCCCGACCAGCAGGGCGGAGATGGTCAGTTCGGCGAACGGCTCGGGGCCGTCCTCGCCGACCAGATGGACCCGCAGGGCGATCCGGGCACCGCGCGGCTCCTTGCGGACGCCCGCCACCTCCAGGGCCACCTTCACCGTCTCGCCCGGCCGGACCGGCCGCACCGTGCGGATGTCCTGGCCGAGGTGGACCACCGAGACCGGTCCGGGCTCGGCGGCGGTCAGCGCGGCCACCGTCTGCTCGGCCACCGTGTGGGCGAGGACGAAGGTGTGCACGGGGGAGGCCTGGCCGGGCCGGGCGGTGGGCAGCCCCCGCCGGGCCGCGCCGCGGTAGTCGGTGATCTCGGGCTCGGTGACGGTGAGCGTCCGCACGGGGGAGGGCAGGGTCAGCAGCGTCATACCGGCATCACCACCACGCAGGAGTTGTGGCCGCCGAACCCGAAGGAGTTCGTGAGGGCCGGTCCCGGGCGCACGGCGCGGGGTGTGCCGTGGACGACGTCGATGTCCATTCCTGGCTCCAGCTGTTCGTGGTTGGCGGTGGGCGGTACCTCGCAGTGCCGCATGGCCTGCACGGTGGCGATGAGTTCCACGGCCCCGGCGGCGCCGATCAGGTGGCCGATGACCGACTTGGGTGCGGTGACCGGCGGCTGGGCGCTGCCGAACACCTTGGTGAGGGCGGCGGCCTCGGAGCGGTCGTTGTGCGGGGTCGAGGTGCCGTGGGCGTTGACGTGGACGATGTCGGACGCCTCCAGGCCGGCGTCGGCGATGGCCGAGGCCATGGCGGCCGCGGCTCCCGCACCGTCGGGCAGCGGCATCGCCAGGTGGTGGGCGTCGGCGGTGGCCGCGTACCCGGCGACCAGCCCGTACGTCCGGGCCCCGCGCGCCCGCGCGTCCTCGAGGCGTTCCATGACGACGAATCCCGCGCCCTCGCCCATCACGAACCCGTCGCGGTCCTTGTCGAAGGGGCGCGAGGCGTGCTCCGGGTCGTCGTTGCGCGTCGAGACCGCGTTGAGGTTGCCGAAGCCGGCCAGGGTGACCGGGGTGAGGGTGTGCTCCGCGCCGCCGGCGATGACGAGATCGGCGCGGCCGCTCTGCAGCAGCATCAGGGCGTGCCCGATCGCATCCGCGCCGCTGGCGCAGGTGTTGGCGACGGTCAGTGCGGGACCGGTCCAGCCGAGCCGGATGGCGATGTGGGCGGCGGCCGCGTTGGGCATGGTCATCAGCGGCATCAGCGGATTGACCCGGGCCGGGCCGCCCTCGGTGTAGTGGGCGGACTCCAGGTCGCTGGTGGCCCGCCCGCCGACCGCGTTGCCCACCACGATGGCGGTGCGGCCGGCCTCGGCCGTGGGGGATCCCGCGTCGCGGTGCGCGGCGAGGGCGGCGGCCGTGCCGTAGTGGGCGAAGGGGTCCATCCGGCGGGCCTCCTTGGCCCCGACCAGCCCGGCCAGGCCCTCCAGGCCGCGGACCCGGCAGCCGATCCGCACCCGGTGGCGGCCGAGGTCGAAGTGGGTCAGCTCGGCGGCGGTGGACCGGCCGGCCCGCAGCGTGTCCCACAGCTCGTCCGCGGTGCACCCGCCGGGGGTGACCACGCCCATGCCGGTGATGGCGACGGGCACAAGCGCCGAACTGCCCCTGGACGGTCCAGGCATGTCTGCTCCCTAAGGCGTGAAGGCGGTCGTCGTGAGGGCGGTCAGATGATGCGGCACTCGCGCGCCGACTTGATGAAGGCCTCGGCCGCGAAGTCGAGGTCGGCCTTGGTGTGCGCCGCGGTGATCGCGATGCGCAGCCGGGCCAGGTCGTTGGGGACCGCCGGGGTGACCACCGGCAGGCCGATCACACCGTTCCTGCGGCACACGGTGGCGTAGTCGTAGGCGGCGGTGTCCGATCCGGCGATGACCGGGACGACCGCGGTCTCACTGTCGACGGTGCTGATCCCGGCCTCGTGCAAGGTGGTGCGGAACCGCTCCGACTCGCGCTGGATGAACTCCACCCGCTCCGGCTCGCGCTGCAGGATCCGCAGGGACTCCAGCGCCGCCGCGCTCTGCGCCGGGCCGAGCGCGGCCGAGAACAGGAACGGGCGCGCCGCGTACTTCAGGTGGTGGATCAGCTCGGCGGAGCCGGCGACCCAACCGCCCATGGACGGGATGGCCTTGGAGAGGGTGCCCAGCTTGACGTCGACCTTCACCTCGTAGTCGAAGTGCTCCTCGATGCCCTTGCCGGTCGCGCCGATCACACCGAGCGCGTGCGCCTCGTCGACCATCAGCAGCGCGTTGTGGGCGTCGCACACCTTGCGCAGCTCCACCAGCGGCGCGATGTCACCGTCCATCGAGTACACGCTGTCGACGATGACCAGCCGGACACCGGTGTCGGGGGCGGCGGCGAGCCGCCGCTCCAGGTGGGCGACGTCGTTGTGCCGGAACCGGGTCACGGTCGCACCGGAGAGCTTGCAGCCGTCGACGATGCTCGCGTGGTCGTACTTGTCGATGAAGACCGTGTCGCCGGGACCGACGATCGCACCGACGGTCCCCACGTTCGCCGCATAGCCCGAACCGAACACCAGCGCCTGCTCACGCCCGGCGAACTTGGCGACCTCGGCCTCCAGCTCCTCGTGCAGCGGCGTGGAACCCGCCAGCGCCCGCACCCCGTGGTTGCCCGTGCCGTACCGGTCCACGGCCGCCTTGGCGGCCGACACCACCCGCTCGTCACCGGCCAGGCCCAGGTAGCTGTACCCGGACATCATCAACAGGCGCCGGCCGTCCTGGTCCGCGTACGCCGAATCCCGCTCGACGGTGTAGGCGACGAAGCTGTTCTTGCGGTTGGGCTCGTACTCCAAAGACCGGACGCGGTCGCGGAAGTAGGCCAGCTTCGGCTCGAGTCGGCTCCAGGCGGCGGATGCGTTCACGTGCTTCTCCTCGTCGCGATCGTCCGGCGGACCCGGAACTCCATCCACGCTCCGCCGTTGTTCCGGCGGGGCTCTAGCGGAATTCCATTAAGACCCGGGGGGCGCAATAGCGGCGCAAGAGGAAGGCCATAGCCGTACTCGAAAAGCGAAGGACAATCCCCGGACCTCGGCTTTCATTCGCGAAGGAATGTTTTGCCGGCCGCTGTTGACATGCCGAGACGGCCCGCCGGTATCCTCTGAATCGCACGAACTAGGGGGGACACGGCCGGAAGCCGACCGTTTCGGAGAGTGCATAGTGCTGATCAGACTCATAGGTCTTGTCACGATCGAGCCGGACGGAGCAGCGCCGCAACACCTCTCGAGCGCCCAGGCGCAAGTGGCCTTCGCCCGCCTGATCCTCGAGCGGAGCGGCGGCACGGACCGTGACCAACTGGCCGAGACCATATGGCCCGAGGGCCTGCCGGACACCTGGGCCTCCGCGCTGCGCAGCCTCGTCAGCCGCGTGCGCACCTTCGTCACCACACCGCAGGACCAGCCGGGAGTGACCCCGCTGGTCGCCCAGGGCGGCCGCTACCTCCTGCGGCTACCGCAGGACGCGGCCGTCGACGTGGAATGCGCGGAGACCGCGGTCACCGAGGCCGCGGAGGCGTACGCGGAGGGCGCCTACGCGGTCGCGCAACAGCTCGCGGCCGGCGCGGTGTCGAACCTGCGCGGCTCGTTCCTGCCCTCCCACGAGGGCGAATGGGTCAACGCCATGCGCGAGCAGCTCGAAGAGGTACGCCTGAAGGCCCTGGAGACCGCGAGCCTGTCCTCCTCCGCCCTGGGCGACGAACACCACGCCCTGCGCTACGCCGAGGAGGCCGTGCGCCGCGCCCCCTTCCGGGAGAGCGCCTACCGCTGCCGGATGGCCGCCCACACCCGGGCCGGCAACCGCGCCGAGGCACTGCGCAGCTACCAGCAGCTGCGGGAGGTACTGGCGGAGGAACTGGGGATCGATCCGGCCCCGGAGACGGAAGCGGCCTACCTGGAACTGCTGCGCACCCCCGAACCCCGCGCGTTCGCCCCGCGCTCGGCGGCCGGCCTGGACCCGGTCCTGATGGGGGTCTTCGAGATGGACCACCGCGCGTCGGCCCCGCGCCCCTGCTCCCTGGCCGACCACGGCTGCGTCACCCACCCCCTCACCCACCCCGCCGCCTCCTTCCCCGCGGCCTGACCCCTCGCACGCCGAAGGCCGCCGCGGATCCCCGCGGCGGCCTTCGCCATGCCCTGCCCCCGGCCCCCGTACCCGCACCCCCGTGCCCCAGTGCCCGCACGGGTGCGGGGGCACGGCGAGCGGCCCCGGCCTCCCCTGGGGGTGGGAGGCCGGGGCCGGGGGAGGGGAGGACCGGTATCAGGTGATGGACACACCACTGTCGATGCTGATGACCTGGCCCGTCATGCAGTCCTGCTCCAGGAAGAGCCGGGCGCTGCGGGCGACCTCCTCGACCGTGACGAAACGGGGAATGGGAGCCTTGCCCTCCATGCCCTCGACGACCCGCTCCGGGAGGGTGTTCGTCATACCCGTGATCATGAACCCGGGAGACAGCGCGTTCACCGTCACCCCGCGCCGGCCGCACTCCGACGCCAGCGTACGGGTGAAGCCGATCAGCCCCGCCTTGGACGCCGAGTACGCCGTCTGCCCGGCCGTCGCGATGAGGCCCGACGGCGACACGATGTTGATCACCCGGCCCCACCGCTGCCGCAGCATGTGCGGCACCGAGACCCGGGCGGTGTGGAACGACCCGATCAGGTTGGTCTGGATGACCTGCGCCCAGTCCTGCGGGTTCTGCATCGCCATCAGGCTGTCCTTGCGGATCGCCCCGTTGTTGACGAGGACGTCCACCGGGCCGAGCTCGGCGGAGATCCGCTCGTGGAGGGCCTGGGTGGCCTCCCACGAACCGACGTCCCCGGTGACCAGCACCGAGGGGTTCACCAGCTTCTCCCGGACCGCCTCGGCGGCCTCACGGGCGCTGTTGTAGTGGACCGCGACCCGGCAGCCCAGCGCGTCGAGTTCGAGCGCCAGCGCCTGCCCGAGGCCGCCCGAGGCACCGGTCACCAGCGCGACCGGCAACTCGGGCCGCTGTCCCGCACCGTTCTTGCTCATGCCGCGACACCGCCCCACTCCATCAGGATCGAACCCCAGGTCATGCCCGCTCCGAAGCCGGCCAGCAGGACCTTGTCACCGGCCTTGATACGGCCCTCCTCCAAAGCCTCGGTCAGCGCGATCGGGATCGACGCCGAAGCCGTGTTGCCGTACTTCTGGAGGTTGGTGATCAGCGCCTCCTGGCGCAGACCGGTGTGCGACAGGATCGAGTTGATGATCCTGATGTTGGCCTGGTGCGGAACGACGTGGTCCACGTCGGCCGCCTCCACCTTGGCGTTCTCCAGCGTCTCGCGCACCGTACGGACGGTGTAGCGGACGGCGTTGAGGTAGATCTCGTTGCCGTTGATCTGCGCGTAGTGCAGACCCGCGTCCAGCGTCTCCTGGGTGGTCGGCATCCGGCTGCCGCCGGCCAGGACCTTCAGCGAGCCGGTGCAGGCCCCGTCGGCGCCCAGGTTCCACGCCTTGACCCGGTTCTCCGCGCCCGGCTGCAGGACGACCGCGCCCGCGCCGTCACCGACGAGGATCGACAGGTCGCGGTCGGCCGGGTTGGCCGTCAGCGTGTGGGTGTCGGACCCGATCAGCAGGATCGGACGGGGATCGATGGCGATCAGCGCCATCGCGGACACCAGCCCGTAGACGAAGCCCGCGCACTCGGAGTTGACGTCGTGCGCGCTCCCCGAGACGCCCAGTTCGTGGTGGACGAACGCGGACGTCGCGGGGGAGGGCTGCTCGGGCGTGGCGGTCGCGACGATGAGGTGGGCGATGTCGGCGCCGGTCAGCCCCGCCTTCTCCAGCGCACGCCGGCCGGCCTCGACGGCCAGGGAGGCGGTGGTCTGCCCCGGGTCGACCGCCCGCCGCTCACGGATGCCGCAGCGGCTGACGACCCAGTGCTCGTCCACGCCGAACCGCTCGGCGAGCTCCGCACTGGTGACGATGCGTTCGGGTACGGACATGCCCCACCCGGTGATGTCGAAGCCGGTCACGTCACCCCTCGCTACGCCTGAGCCGGGACGAGGTCGACGATCTTCGCGTACACGTCACGCAGCGTGGTCGTGTCGTCGAGGTCCGCGAAGAGGGACTCGTCGGCCGGGATGTGCGGGTACTGGTTCTGGAATCCGTACAGCCACTCCATCAGGTCCAGCGAGTCGACGTCCGCGATGTGCTGGAGCGGGGCGTCGGGGCTGACCTCCGCGGCACCCGAGACGGCCTCGAGCTGGCTCGCCAGTTCTTCGATGGTGGGCAGCGACATGGGGTCGGTCCTCTCTCGGCAATGCAACTCGGCAGTGCGTGTCTTGTTTTCGAGAGCGATAAAAGCCCCGCCCCCGCAAGGAACGCGCAACACCGCACCGGATCCCGAATCCGGGCCCTCTTGCGCACACCTTGCGGGGCATCGGGTTTTCTCGGTCGCGAATTCGGAAACAAGGCCCGCCGGACACGCAGGAAAGAGGATCAGGATGACAACGGTCGCCCCCAAGTCGGTGGACCCCGAGGTCGATGCGATCAGGCACCACTACGAGGTCAGCAACGATTTCTACCGGCTCCTGCTGGGCCCCACGATGATGTACTCGGGCGGCTACTGGGAGGACGGCGAGGACCTGGTCGCCACCCTGGACGAGGCGCAGGAGCGCAAGCTCGACAAGTTCGCCGAACTCGCGAACGTCAGCGCCGGCACCACCAAGCGCGTCCTGGACATCGGCTGCGGCTGGGGCACCATGCTCAACCGCCTCACCACCGTGCACGGCGCGGAACAGGCCGTCGGCCTGACCCTCTCCCGCACCCAGGAAGCCTTCATCGACGGCCTCGGCAACCCGCGCATCACCACCCTGGTGAAGAGCTGGGCCGACTACAAGGTCGCCGACGACAGCGAGAAGTACGACGCCGCGTTCTGCATCAACGCCCTGGAGCACTTCGTCTCCTCCAACCTGCCGCCGAAGGAGCGCACCAAGCGCTACCGGTACTTCTTCCAGCAGGTCGCGAACGCCCTCAACCCGGGCGCGAAGTTCGTCCTGCACACCATGACCGCCGAGGCGCTGCCGATGAACCGCGCGCTCCTGGACGACCTGAAGTTCCTCCAGCGCTCCGAGTTCGAGGGCTGCCACATCCCCCACCTGAGCGAGCTGTCCGCCGCCGCCGAGGGCCTCTTCGAGATCGACGAGATCGTCAACGAGCGCGAGTCCTTCGCCATGGCCTGCCGCGCCTGGCTGGTCCTGCTGGCCGAGCGCCGCGACGAGGCCGTGGCCCTGGAGGGCGAAGAGGTCGTCTCCCGCTTCGAGCGCTACCTCGACATCTTCGCCTACACGCTCGAGGACAAGTTCTTCAACAACTTCCGCGTCACCATCACGCGCCGCTGAGGAGGTCGACGTGACGAGCATTCTTGAGCCGGCCAAGGACGGCGGAGCACGCACGGGCACCGAGAAGGCCCCCGCCGGCCGCGGCCCCACCCGGCACCTGCGGGTCGCGGTCATCGGCACCGGCTTCTCCGGCCTGGGCACCGCCATCCGACTGCTGCAGTCGGGCATCGACGACTTCCTGGTGTTCGAGCGGGCCGACGAGGTCGGCGGCACCTGGCGCGACAACAGCTATCCGGGTTGTGCGTGCGACGTCATGTCCCACCTCTACTCGTTCTCCTTCGCCCGCAACCCGAACTGGAAGTCGACGTTCGCCTCCCGCGACGAGCTGTACGCGTACCTGCGCGACACCGCCGACCGCTTCGGCGTCCGCCCGCACATCCGGTTCGGGCACGAACTGGAGGCCGCCCGCTGGGACGAGGACGAGCGGCACTGGAAGATCGAGACCTCGCAGGGCCAGTACACCGCCCAGTTCCTGGTCACCGGCACCGGCTACCTCAGCGAGGCCGCCGTCCCCGACATCAAGGGACTGGCCGACTTCGAGGGCAAGATCTTCCACTCCTCGAACTGGGACCACGACCACGACCTGGCCGGCCGCCGCGTCGCCGTCATCGGCACCGGCGCCTCCGCCATCCAGTTCGTACCCGAGATCCAGCCCGAGGTCGCACAGCTGGACCTCTACCAGCGCACCCCCCCGTGGATCGGCCCCAAGCCCGACAAGGCCAACAGCGAGCTCCACACCAAGCTGCTCCGCTCGCTGCCCGGCTACCAGCAGTTCCGGCGCGGCTTCAACATGTGGGGCCGCGAGATCCTCGCCTTCTTCTGGAAGCGCCCCAAGCTCGCCGAGAAGGTCCAGAAGATGGCGAGCGACCACCTGGAGAAGTCGGTGGCCGACGAGGCGCTGCGCGCCAAACTCACCCCAGACTACCTGGTGGCGTGCAAGCGCCTGCTGTTCTCCAACACCTGGTACCCGGCGATCCAGCAGCCCAACGTGGAGATCGTCACCGACCCGATCGCCGAGGTCCGCCCCAAGTCGATCGTCGCCGGCGACGGGGTGGAGCGCGAGGTCGACACCATCATCCTGGGCACCGGATTCCAGGCCACCGACCGCCCGGTCGCCCGCCGGATCTGGGGCAGGGGCGGCGTCCAGCTGCGCGAGGCCTGGAAGGACGGCATGGCCGCCCACCGGGGCACCACCATCGCCGGCTTCCCCAACCTCTTCATGCTGCTGGGCCCGAACACCGCCCTGGGCCACTCCTCGCAGACCGTGATGATCGAGGCGCAGGTCCAGTACGTCGTCGACTCCCTCAAGCAGGCGGACAAGCGCGGCCTGGCCAGCATCGAGGTCCGCCAGGAGGCGCAGGACGCCTACAACCGCACACTCGACAAGCACCTCGAGGGCACCGTCTGGATGTCGGGCGGCTGCAAGAGCTGGTACCTCGACGCCAACGGCCGCAACACCACCGTCTTCCCCACCTACACCTGGCGCTTCCGCCGCGGGACCAAGCGCCTGGACCTGAGCGAGTACCAGCTCGCTTCCCGGGTGCGCAGCACCAAGCCGGTACCTCACCAGTAGGAGACGCACGAGATGAGCAGCACCCACAGAACGGCCGCGGGCACCCCGGCCGAGCCGTCCCGCCGCCGGGTCCTGGGCGGGATCGCGACCACCGCCGTCGCGGTCGTCGGCTGGAACACCGTCTCCCAGACCTGGGCGACGGCCGCCGAGGCCGCCGGCAACTCCGACGTCGTCCCCGTGCCGGGACTCGCCGGAACCCTGGAGACGACCCCCGGTGTCGTCGACGCCTTCGCCAACGACTTCGGGCACCTCTTCGACGGCGCCCCCAGCAAGCCGTGGGCGGTGCTGCGCCCCGGCGGCACCAACGACATCGTCAAGATCGTCGAATACGCCCGCACCCACAACATCAAGGTCGCCGTCAACGGCCAGGGCGGCACCGGCAACGACATCGAGTCCCACTCGGTCTACGGCCAGGCACGCGTCCCCGGCGGCATCTCCATCGACGCCAAGGGCATGTCGAACATCATCTCCATCGGCAACGACACCGCCGTCGTCGAAGCCGGAGTGACCTGGGGCCAGCTGACCGACGCCACCCTCAAGGTGGGCAAGACCCCGCCGGCGCTCCCCGACTACCTCTACATCTCCGTCGGCGGCACCATCTCCATCGGCGGCATCGGCGGCACCGTCCAGAGGTACGGCCTGCTCTGCGACACCGTGCAGTCCATCGACATCGTCACCGGCGACGGCAAGCTCGTCACCGCCAGCGCCACCCAGCGCACCGAACTGTTCAACGCGGCACTCTCGGGCGGCGGCCAGGTCGGCATCATCGTCCGCGCCACCGTCAAGCTGATCCCGGCCCCCCAGCGGGCCGTCATCTTCAGCCTGTTCTACAGCACCGTCGAGCAGTACCTCGCCGACTCCGAGAAGGTCCTGGCCGACGGCCGCTTCCAGGTCCACGCCGGCGAGATGCTCCGCACCCCGGACAACTCCGGCTGGCGCTACAAGCTGGAGGTCGGCGCCACCTACAACACGACGCCGCCCAACCGCGCCAGGCTGCTGTGCGACCTCAAGGACGTCCGCGCCGACGCGGTCATCGAGGACGTCTCCTTCCGGGACTACATGTTCCGCCTCGACGGCTACGAGGCCGTCCTGAAGGAAGGCGGCCACTGGTACACGCCCAAGCCCTGGCTGAGCATGTTCCTGCCCGCCTCGAAGACCAAGGCGTTCATGAAGCGCGTCGAGCAGGAGCTCGACGACAGCTCCCTCGGCGGCGGATTCCTGCTCTTCTACCCGTTCTACACCTCGAAGATCAAGCGGCCGCTGGCGATGATGCCCAACGAGTCCGTGGTCTACCTCTTCGACCTGCTGCGCTTCCCCAACCCGGGTGAACCCAACATCCAGGGCATGATCGACCAGAACCGCCGCCTGTACGACATCGCGGTCGCCAGCGGCGCCAAGCGCTACCTGGTCGGCTCGATCCCGATGACGGGCGCCGACTGGCAAAAGCACTTCGGCAACCGCTGGAGCGGCTTCGTGAGCGCCAAGCGCAAGTTCGACCCCAACAACATCTTCACGCCCGGCCAGGGCTTCTTCGCCTGACGGCAGGCCGGCCGGCCGTGAAGACCCGGCGGTGGGGGCAGGGGAGAGGGACCCCGCCCCCACCGCCTTTCCCATAGCGAGTGGAGGCTGCGAGATGACGACGTACGACCTGATCGACGAGGCGGTGATCGACGCCCCGGCGGAAACCGTCTGGGACGCCCTCGTCGCCGAATTCCGCGGCGCCAAGAAGTGGTGGGTCCCGCACAACACGTTCACCGCCCTCTCCGGCGCCCCCGACGAGATCGGCGGCACGGTGGGCGTGGTCGTGCACACCAAGGGCGTCGACAAGGGCGGGCTGAAGCTGCGCTTCACCTCCCGCACGGTGGCCGTGGAGCCCGGCCGCCGACTCGACATCGAGTACGTGGACGGCGTCTTCCGCGGCCCGAGCACCTTCCTGCTCCAACCGCTGCCCGGCGGCCGCACCCGCCTGTCCATGCACTTCACCGGCAGCCCGCACGGCTGGCTCAAGGCCCTGGCCAAGGTCGCCGACCTCGGCGCGGAACACTCCAAGGCCACCCTCGCCGCCTTCGCGTCACTGGAGCGGCAGCTGTCGGCGGTACCCCGGTGAGCGCCACCCCCGACACCGCCGGCGAACTGACGGTCCGCACCGACGACGGCGCGGAACTGGCCGTCACCGTCCTCGCCCCCCTGACCGCCACACCCCGCGCCGCCGACGTCGTCCTGCTCCACGGCTGGGCACACACCCGCCGCGCCTGGGGCACCGTCACCGACCGCCTCATCCGCGCCGGACACCGGGTGGTGCTCTACGACCAGCGCGGCCACGGCGCGTCCACCCTGGGCCGCACACCGGTCTCGGTGGAACGCCTCAGCGCGGACCTGGCCGCCGTCCTGGGCGAGACCGACGCCCGCGAGGCGGTCCTCGTCGGCCACTCGGGCGGCGGCTTCACCGCCCTCACCTACGCCGCCACCTCGCCCTCCGCGGGCCGACTGCGCGGCCTGGTCCTCCTGGGCACCGCGGCACACGGCCAGGACACCCCCGACAGCGAGGTCAAGATGATGGGCAGCGAGCTCTTCTCCCGGGCCCTGCGCCGGCCCTGGCTGGGAGGCAGACTGCTCGGCTCCACCCTGGGCAAGGACGTCGACCCCGTCGTACGCGACGTCAACCGGCAGATGTTCGCCGCCACCACGCCCCGCGTCCGCGCGGACTTCTTCCGCTGCACCCGCGGCTGGGACGTCCGCGAAGCCCTCAAGGCGGTCACCACCCCCGCCGTCGTCCTGCACGGCGACGGCGACAAGGTGATCGACATCGCGCTCGCCGAAACCCTCGCCGAGGTCCTGCCCGGCGCC
The DNA here is from genome assembly GCF_055588065.1 of Streptomyces sp. NPDC046308. Lineage (NCBI taxonomy): Bacteria > Bacillati > Actinomycetota > Actinomycetes > Kitasatosporales > Streptomycetaceae > Streptomyces > Streptomyces sp. NPDC046308. The sequence continues at coordinate 243,167 of NZ_JBVJFB010000010.1, read as the reverse complement.
CGCTTCGAACCGGTACCCGGCGCGGGCCACATGCTCGCACTGGAACGCCCGCTCCTGGCGGTCGCCGCCGTCAGCGAGCTCGCCGCGCGATGATCGAGGAACTCCTTCCCCCGGGCGTCACGTCATCGGAAGCCTTCGACGACGCGGCGCCCGCCCCTCTCTTCCCGGCCGAGGCGGCCCTCATGGAGGGCCGCCGGGACCGTCGGCGCACCCAGTTCGCCACCGCCCGGGCCTGCGCCCGCCGCTGCCTGTCCGACCTCGGCCGCCCCACCGGCGCCCTGCTCCCGGGACCGGGCGGCGCCCCCCAGTGGCCGTCCGGCGTGGTCGGCAGCATCACCCACTGCGAGGGCTACCGCGCGGCCGTGGCGGCCCCCGCCTCCGTGCTGGCCGCCGTGGGCATCGACGCGGAACCGGCCGGCCCGCTGCCCCGCGGCGTCCTCGCCCTGATCGCCTCCGAGGACGAACGCAGCCACCTCGCCGCCCTCGCCGCGGCCGATCCCACCGTCCCGTGGGACCGCGTCTTCTTCTCCGCGAAAGAGGCCGCGTACAAGGCGTGGTACCCGGCCACCGGCATCTGGCTCGGCTTCCGCGACGCCACCCTCACCCTTTCCCCCGACGGCGGCTTCGCGGCGACCATGCACCCCTCACCGCCCCCGCCCGTGGACCCGCACTACCGGGGCCGCTGGCTGGCCGGCCCCCACCTGGTCCTGACCGCCGTGACCCGCGAGAGCCGCCGCCGGCCCGCCGAGCGGGCCGCCGCGCCCGTACCGGCCTCCTCGGCGGCCCCCGCGTAACACACCGACACCCACACCGACACCGACGCGCACCTCGGCCCGGGCCCGGCGACCGCCGGCGCCCGGACCCGCGCCACCGTCCGTCACCGCCGGCCGTCAGGGCCCGGGCAGCACCACCGTGCGCGCCTGCTGCGGGGCCTGCGGCGCGGTCACCGGGCGGGCGCCCGAACGGAACTCCTGCGGACTCATCCCCCGCACCCGCTTGAACGCCGTCGACAGCGCGAAGGCCGAGCCGTAGCCCACCCGCCGCGCCACCGTCGCGATGGTGGCGTCCGGCTCCCGCAGCAGGTCCGCCGCCAGGGCCAGACGCCACCCGGTCAGATACGCCACCGGCGGCTCGCCCACGACGTCGGTGAACCGGCGCGCCATGGAAGCCCGCGACACCCCCACCTTCAGGGCGAGTTCCTCCACCGTCCAGCCGTGGGCGGGATTCTCGTGCAGCAGCCGCAGGGCGGGCCCGACCACCGGGTCGCTCTGCGCCCGGTACCAGGAGGGCGCGCCACTGCCCGGAGCCGCCAGCCAGGTCCGCAACACCCCGATCAGCAGCAGGTCCAGGAGCCGGTCCAGGACGATCTCCTGACCCGGCTCGTCCTTGGAGATCTCCGAGACGAGCAGGGTGACCAGGGTGGTGTCGGCGGCCTCGGCCGGCCGCACCAGGATCGTCGGCAGCGCGCCCAGCAGCCGCCGGCCGATCTCACTCGGCGCCTGGTAGGTACCGCTGAGCATCACGGCCGAACCGGCGTCCTGGAAATCGTCGCCCCAGGTCCGCACGCCGAGCGCCATCGTCTCGGTGACGTCCTCGCCCTCCTGCGTGCTGCACCGCTGCTCCGGGCCGACGGTGATCTGCACCGGCGTGTCCCGGGAGTCCGCGACCGTGTACGGATCGGGGCCGCGTACGACGGCCACGTCGCCCGGCCGGATCACCACCGGGGTGCCGTGCTCGGGAACCAGCCAGGCGTCGCCGTGCACCATCGTGACGACGGAGAGCGGCGCACGGTCCTCCACGCGCAGCGACCAGGGCGGGTTGAAGACGGACTTGAGCAGGAAGGCCCCCCGGGCCTTGGGGCCTTCCAGCAGTCCGGTCAGCGTGTCCATGCGTCCATCCTCTCGCGTCATACCTGCGGCCCCCAGCCCCCGGCACCCATCCCCGCTCCCCGGCGGACACGGGAGACGGGCACGGCGAAGCGCCCGCTCTCCCGCGGGGGACGGAGAAGAGAGCGGGCGCCGTTCGCGGGGGAGGAGCGGCGCGGGGTGTGCGCCGCCGCCGGTTCTGCCGCGGCCGGGGTGCCTACACCGACGCGCGGCCGTGCAGCGTCAGGGCCCGTCCCAGCGCGGCCAGCGCCGCCGTACAGGCCACCGTACGCACGACGTTGCCCGAGGCCCACCGGCCGCCGAAGCGGGAGCGGGGCGCCGCCACGTCGGCGCCGGCCCGGGCCAGCTGGTTGTTCAGGGGGATGTTCACGATCGCGGTGACCGCCAGCGACAGCCCGTACAGCGCGAACGCCAGCCAGCCCCAGCGCGCCGCGTCCGGACGGCCGCCCCGCTGCTGCTGCGCGGCCGCCACCCCGGTCGCCAGGAAGGCGCCCAGGAACAGGAGTCCGAACAGGCCGTTGTCGATCGCCTCGTTGATGTTCCGCATCGCGGTCACGTACGTCTGGTCGTCGCCGCGGCCCAGACCCGGCATCACCGAGATGTCGAACGCGAAGTAGAGCCCGGCCATCAGCCCGGTCCCCACCGTCGCCGCCACCAGCGTCACCGATTGCGTGGTCGTGCTGCTCACTTCAGGATTCCCTTCAACGTGCGCTCGTAGCGCCGGTTCAGCAGCGTGGCGCCGATCAGCCGGACGGGCGGCGGGATGGTGGCCGCCACGTGCGCGACCGACTGGCGGGGAGCGCCGTCGAACATCCACGGCTGGAGGTAGGTCATCACCCGCATCGGGGCACTGGAGACGACCTTGCGCTCCTCGGCCAGGTAGGCCCGCTCGCCGAGCCGGTCGAAGACGGGGAAGACGATCCGCTCCTCGTCGCGCAGGTGATCGCGCAGCACCCCCTCGAAGGTCTGCGCCGCCCGGACCAGGCCGTCACCGCGGTGCGCGACCGCCGTCGAGACGGCCGCCATCGCCGCGTCCAACTCCTCGTGGTCCTCGTGCAGTTCGCGTGCCTGCGCGTCGAAGTCGGCGTCCCGGCGGCGCAGTCCCGGCCACAGCACGTCGTCCTCGCTGGTGTGGTGCCATTCGATGACCTGCCGCAGCCGCTGCCACCACTCGGTGCCCGCGCCGTTCCACGCGGGGGCCGCGGCGCGCAGCCGGGCCGCGTCACGCCGCATCGCGATGTGCATCAGGGCGAAGCCGTGGAAGTGCGGGGGAAGGTGTTCCAGTCCGTGTTCGCTGGAATACGACGGGGGAGCGGGCACGGGAGCCTCCTGCCGGTCTGTCGTGCGCGGTGGCGCCGAAGCGCGGTGGAGCCGGTGTGCGGTAGAGCCGGTGTGCGGGGGAGCCGGAGCACGGGAGAGCCGCAGGGCGTGCCCCCCAACCCCGAGTACCGGGCGGCGGCCGTACCAGAGTCGCCGCCCGGTCAAGGAGCGATGAGGGAGCAAACGGCGGTGCGGGGCTCGCGCCGTCAGACGTTCCAGACCCCCGACGCGGCCGCCTCGCGGGCGAAGTCGGAGAAGTCCTTGGGCTTGCGGCCCAGGGCCTCCTCGACCCCGTGCACCAGGTGCGCGTTGCGCCCGTCGAGGATCATCGTGAACAGGTCCGCGAACTCCTCGGGGAGGTTGTTCTCGCGCAGCACCGCGCGGTACTCCTCGTTGGTGACCGAGATGTACTTGATGTCGCGGCCGGTGGCCTTGGACAGTTCGGCGGCCACATCGCTGTAGCTGAGCAGGCGCGGGCCCGACAGCTCGTACGTCCTGCCGATGTGCTTGTCATCGGTCAGCGCGGCCACCACGACGTCGGCGATGTCGTCGGCGTCGACGAAGGCCTCCACCGCGTCACCGGTCGGCAGGGCGATCTCGCCGGCCAGGACGGGCTCCAGGAAGAAGCTCTCGTTGAAGTTCTGGTTGAACCAGCTGGAGCGGACGATGGTCCAGTCGGCGCCGGAGGCCTTCAGGTTCTCCTCCGACACCTCCGCGGCCTCCTCGCCGCGCCCGGACAGCAGCACCAGACGGCGCGCACCGTTGGCGACGGCCACCTTGGAGAATTCGCGGACCTGTTCGGCGGCGCCCGGGAAGGCGAGGTCGGGGTAGTAGGTCACGTAAACGCGGTCGACGCCCTCCAGGGCGGGAACCCAGGTCGCGGGCTCGTGCCAGTCGAAGGCGGGCCGGCCGCTGCGGGAACCGATCCGGACCTGACGGCCCTGGGCGGAAAGCTTCTCGGCGACGCGCCGGCCGGTCTTGCCGTGACCGCCGATGACGAGGGTGATCTGCGTGTTCTGAGTCATGAGTACAGTCAAGTCCAGTCTCGCGAGACGGGCCATAGCCACAAAGCTCAGTTCCATATGCCTGCGTCTACGAGTGGTCACCTCGGAGCGCGACGGAGAGAGGGTGGCTTCGGCGTGAGCCCCAGAATCGTAGGCATGCCCCGAGCGGCCGGACCAGACGTCCCGAGCGGCCCTCGACCGCACGTCGAGCAGCCCTCCACCACACGTCCGGGGAACTGCGACCGACCCCCGAGCCCGCCTCTGCGGCGGGACTTGAGCCGTTTTCCGGTCTCCTGCGACAACATCGGCCCCCGGAGCAACGACCCGCCCGCTGGGAGGCCGCATGAACGCCACTCCGGATCATCCCGAGCTCGACCAGTTGACCGCCGACCTGGCCGCTCTGCACGGACGGATCGGGCTCGACCCGGCCGCCGCGCGGCCCGCGCGCCCGGACCGCATCGACATCCGCTTCGCGGCCGCCGCCGCCCGCCATCCCGCCCGGGTCTGCACCCGGGACACCACGGGGCACAGCACCTACCTCGAACTGGACTGGCTGGCCGACGACATCGCCCGGCGCCTGTCGGGCCGCACGGGAGGGGGATCGGTCGTCGCCGTCCGCGCCCGGCGCTCGCGCACCGCACCCGCCGCCGTGGTGGGCGCGATGCGCACCGGAGCCGCCGTACTGCCCCTGGAGCCCGGACACCACGCGGGCCTCCAGGAACACCTGATGCGCGACGCCGGCGTCGAGATGGTGATCTCCGACAGCCAACTGCTGCGCGATGAGATCCCGCTGGCCAAGACGGGCGGATTCGTCATCGCGGCGCGCCCCGAGACCGCGACGGGCCGCACGACCGAGCCGGACACGGCCTTCCTGGCCCTGCCCGCCGGCGGCGACCCGGGCCGGGCCCTGACCGTGCGGCCCGTCCCCCACCGGGACGTCCTGGCGTGGGTGGACGCCCTCGTCCCGATGCTCGAGACGGGGCCGGACGACGTGTGGACGTACTTCCACTCCCTCAGCCTGGACCTGGGCATGCGGGAGATCTGGGCACCCCTGCTCCGCGGCGCCCCCGCCGTCATGGTGGACCGCGACACCGCCCGCGACGCCCGCGCGTTCGCCCGGCTGCTGGCCGAGCACCAGGTGAGCGTGGTGACACAACTGCCGTCCGCGTTCGCCCGGCTGGCCGCCGCCGCCCGCGCGAGCCGCACCGCCCTGCCGGCCCTGCGGCACGTCCTGCTCGCCGACGAGCCCGTGGACACCGCCGCCCTGGCCCGGTGGCGGGACGCCCGCACCGCCCCGCAGGCCCTCGTCTGGGACGTCTCGGGACCGCCGACCGTCCTGTGAACGGCCGCGGAAACCGGCCACCACGGGGGAGGGCCGCGGACGACCGACCGTCCGCGGCCCTCCCCCGTTCGGCGCACCCGGCGCCGGCCGCCGACGTCAGTAGTTCCCCATCCCCCCGCACACGTTGAGCGCCTGCGCCGTGATGGAGGCCGCCAGATCGGTGGTCAGGTAACCCACCAGGGCGGCCACCTCCTCGGGCGTGGAGTACCGGCCGAGCGGGATCTTGGACTCCAGCTGCTCCTGGACGTACTCCTCGGTGGTCTCCCACGCCTGCGCGTACCCGCTGCGCACGCGCGCCGCCAGAGGCGTCTCCACGTACCCGGGGCAGACCGCGTTGACGGTGGTGCCGCTCGGCGCGAGCTCCTTGCCGAGCGCCTTGGTGAAACCGACCACGGCGTGCTTGGACGCGGAGTAGGGGGCGCCCAGCAGCACCCCCTGCTTGCCCGCGGTGGAGGCGATGTTGACGATGCGGCCCCACGGCTGCGCGCCGAGGCCGCCGCTGGTCAAAACCTCACGCGTCAGCAGGAACACACTGTTGAGGTTGGTGTCGATGACGTCGTGCCACAGCTCGTCGGTGATCTCCGCGGTGACGCCGCCACCGCTGCGGCCGGCGTTGTTGACCAGGACGCTGACCGGCGCCCCGTACGCCGCCACCGCGGCGGCCACCAGCGACCGTACCGCGCCGCGGTCGCGCACGTCGGCGGCCGCGCCCTCCACGCTCAGCCCCTCGCCCTGCAGATCGGCGACGGTCTGCTTGACCGCCGACTCGGTACGCGCGCAGACGAACACCCGGTGGCCGCGGGCGCCCAGGTCCCGGGCGACGGCCAGCCCGATGCCGCTGGTCGCCCCGGTGACCAGCGCCACGGGCCGCTCGGGAGACTTCTCTCTCGTCTTCACGCTCATCCTTGTTTCCCTCCGTCGCTCACCAGACCTCCAGAGCGTGCCGCAGGGCACTCGGGGCGCGACGGATCAGCGCTCGCGCCAGGTCCCCGCCCGCCGCAACCCGCCGCCGCGGTCCCACCCGGCGGCCCGCGTGCGCGGGGGATCGGGCCGCTCGGCCGCCCGCCGCCCCAGCAGGGCGCTCAGGACCGCCAGCACGGCGGCCGTCTCCGCCGCGTCGGGACTGCCGCGCACGATCCGCCACGGCCGCGCCCCCGGGGCGGGCGCCGTCTCCCCGGCCGTCATACCGGCGGGTTGCCGTGCTTGCGCGACGGCAGGTCGGCGTACTTGGGACGCAGCATGGCCAGCGCGCCCACCAGCACCGAGCGGGTCTCGGCCGGGTCGATGACATCGTCGACCAGACCGCGCTCGGCCGCGTAGTAGGGATGCATCAGCTCGGTCGTGTACTCCTTGATCTTCTGCGCCCGCGTCGCGTCCGGGTCGGCGGAAGCGGCGATCTCCCGGCGGAAGACGACGTTCGCCGCGCCCTCGGCACCCATCACGGCGATCTCGTTGGTGGGCCAGGCCAACGCCAGGTCCGCCCCGATGGAACGGGAGTCCATGACGATGTACGCGCCGCCGTACGCCTTGCGCAGCACCAGCGAGATCCGCGGCACGGTGGCGTTGCAGTACGCGTACAGCAGCTTGGCGCCGTGCCGGATGATGCCGCCGTGCTCCTGGCCCACACCGGGCAGGAAACCGGGCACGTCGACCAGGGTGACCAGCGGGATGTTGAACGCGTCGCAGAACTGCACGAAGCGGGCCGCCTTCTCGCTCGCCTGGATGTCGAGGACCCCGGCGAGGTGGGCGGGCTGGTTGGCGACGAAACCGGTGACGTGCCCGTCCATCCGGGCCAGCGTGCACACCACGTTCGCCGCCCAGCCGGGCTGGACCTCGAAGTGGTCGCCGTCGTCGACGACCTCCTCGATGACCCGGCGGATGTCGTACGCCTGCTGCGCACTGGCCGGCACGATCCCGGCGAGCGCCTCGGTACGCCGATCCGCCGGATCGTCGCCGTACTCGCGCGGCGGCGTCTCACGGTTGTTCGACGGCAGCAGCGACAGCAGGTGCCGTACGTCCTCCAGGCAGCTGTGCTCGTCGTCGTAGGCGAAGGCGGCCACCCCCGAGACCGCGGCGTGCACGTCCGCGCCGCCGAGACCGTTCTGGGTGATCTCCTCACCGGTCACCGCACGGACCACGTCGGGGCCGGTGATGAACATCTGCGAGGTGCCGCGCACCATGAACACGAAATCGGTGAGCGCGGGGGAGTAGGCGGCCCCGCCCGCGCACGGCCCCAGCATCACACTGATCTGCGGGATGACCCCGGAGGAACGGGTGTTGCGCCGGAAGATGCCGCCGTAACCGGCCAGCGCGGACACCCCCTCCTGGATCCGGGCGCCGGCACCGTCGTTGAGCGAGACCAGCGGGGCACCGGCCGCCTCGGCCAGGTCCATCACCTTGTGGATCTTCTCCGCGTGGGCCTCGCCGAGCGCCCCGCCGAAGATGCGGAAATCGTGCGCGTACACGAACACGGTGCGGCCGCCCACCGTGCCCCAGCCGGCGACCACACCGTCGGTGTAGGGCCGCTTCTGCTCCAGCCCGAAACCGCTCGCACGGTGCCGGCGCAACGCCTCGATCTCGTGGAACGAGCCCTCGTCCAGCAACAGCGCGATGCGTTCACGGGCGGTGAGCTTGCCCTTGGCGTGCTGCGCCCGGGTGGCCCGCTCGTCGGGGCCGGCCAGGGCCAGGGCCTTGATGCCGGCCAGTTCCGCGGCCGGGTCTCGGCCCGGCAGGGTGGACACGTCACTGATGGTCATGTGGATCCTCCAGATCTGAAGACCGGATTGCGGCCACCGTCGCGCGCGGGGCTCAAGACGCCGTGGAAGTCGGCTCGAACCCCGTACGAGACGTGGTCCTGGCGCCGTTGCGGCGTGCGGGCTCGGCGGCCCGCCGGCGGGGCGGCCCGAAAAGGGCGGGGTGGGGACCCGCCCGGGGCGGCGGGCTCAGGTCGCCCGGTGCAAGGTGAGGTGACGGCGACCGGCCGGCCTCGCCCGGTACGGCGACGGGGCGCCGGCGCCGTCCGCGCCGACCGCGGCCGGCGCCGCGGCGACGACCGCCCCCACGTGCTCCCGCTTGTGCTGCTCCTCCCGCAGGACCTCGATCAGGGCCCGCTCGAAACGGTCGACGTCCTGCACGCCGTTGTCGTGGTGGACGGACGCCCGGACGGCGGTCGCACCGTCCCGCGCGGCCGGGTGGAGCGGGTTCTCCTGCGCGACGCTCTTGCGCAGGACGACCCCCCGCCGGGCCAGGCCGCGGCGGATGACCGCGGCCGGGACCTCGCCGTGACGGAACGCCAGCATCCCGGCCTGCTCCCGGCCCGCCGCGAGCACTTCGACCCCCGGCGTCCGCTCGACGGCGGCCCGCAGCCGCGCCAGCAGGTCCTCACGCGGCACCCGCACGGCCGCGGCGTGGTGGGCGAGGGCGGCGTTCAGCGCCGCCACGCCCGCCGGGGCGGGCGCCGGCGGCCGGCCGCCCCACACCCCCGGCGCGGCGTAGGCGAAGCCCACCGCGTCCGGGCCGCGCAGGAACCTCCAGCCGTCCGCCGTGACCAGCTGCGCTTTCATCCGCGCGGCGTCGACGGGCAGCAGGCCGACGGAGTGGGAGGCGTCGACGGCGTACCGGGCCCGGTGGGGGGCCAGGAGCCGGCCCACCCGCTCGACCGGATTGACCGTTCCGCAGGCCGAGGAGACGTGGACCACCGACACCAGGGCGACGTCCTCGTCGATGTGGGCCCGCATCCAGTCCAGGTCGAGGTCGCCGTCCGCGCGCAGCGGGACCACCTCCAGCCGGCAACGGGAGCGCTCACGCAGGGCGTAGAGGGTGCTCAGGTGGTCCACGCCCTCGTGCGGGGTGGTCCAGATCCGGTCGCCGGGACCGAGCCGCACGGCGCGCACGAAGGCGTCGAAGGCCGCGGCCGCGCCGGTGGCCAGGATCGTGTCACCAGCCGGGACGCCCAGCAGACCGCCCAGTCGCCCGTGCACCTCGGTGTCCAGGACGGCGCCGAGGTGCTCCCTCAGCGCACGGCTCCCGAAGCGGTCGTCGCGGGCGGTGCAGGCGGCGAGCAGGGCGCGCACCCCGTCCGGCATCCGGCCCGTACCGGCCGTGTCCAGGTGGGTTGTTCGCCGGGCGTCGTCGTACGTGGGCGCATGCGTCGGCGCATTCATTCAGGGGCCTCCCCCCGCTGTCGGGGCCGCGGCACGTCCACGACCCTGTGTTCCATGTATTGCCAGAACGCTTGGCAATACATTGCCTATTGCCCGGCGGTCTTGGCAATGCCCGCTCCGGCGATGCTCGAGTTCCGCCCCCCTGGCAACTCCTGGCAAATTCCCGCACGACCCGAGCCCCATCAACTCCCGCGCAGGTCACAGCAATTCACGAAGCTCCCGCAGGCACGCAAAAAGCGGCCGGCGGGCAATATCAGCCCTTCCCTCCAGCCTTCCTCAAGCGATTGACGAGCAAATCCCGAGCAGACGTTGCCAGTCTTCTTGGCAGAGGACTTGCCAAGAAGATTCGAAACGTTGCCACAAAGGGAGCCACCATGAAGAACCTCGCCCGCGTCGTCGCCACCGCCGCCCTCGTCGCCACCGCCGTCCTCACCGCGGGCGGGGCCGCCCACGCCGACGGCGCCATCGACTGGCCGGTCCCCCCGGCCTCCGCCGCCGCGGCGGCCGCCACCGGCCCCGCCACCGCCCTGATCGACTGGCCGTAACCGCTCGGCGGCGGCTCGAAAGCCACTACAGGAAAGAGATGGAGCACATCCACCCCGGCTAGCGTGCCTCGAACGGGGGCAGCTCCTTGGCCACCGGAGGAAAAGAGCCAAGGAAGTACGGAGGAGACCGTGAGAATTCAGGTTTTGGGTCCGCTGAGCGCAGAAGTCAACGGGGGATCCATCGTTCCGACCGCGGGCAAACCAAGACAGCTCCTGTCGCTCCTCGCGCTCTATCCGGGGCGCGTCATACCGGTTCCCACCCTCATGGAGGAGATCTGGGGAACCGCGCCGCCCCAGAGCGCACTGACCACCCTGCAGACGTACATCCTGCAACTGCGCAGACGGCTGGGCACCGCCATGGGCCCCGACGCCCCCGGCGGCGCCAAGGACGTACTCGTCACCCGCCACGGCGGCTACCTCCTGCAGATCCCCGAGGACGGCGTCGACGTGCACGACTACGAACGCCTCGTCCGCGAGGGCCAGTCCGCCTTCGAATCCGACGACAGCCAGGTCTGCGCCGCCCGCTACCGGGCCGCCCTGGACCTGTGGCGGGGCCCCGCCCTGGTCGACGTACGCGTCGGACCGATCCTCGACATCGAGGTGATGCGCCTCGAGGAGAGCCGCCTGGTCACCGTGGAACGGCGGATCGACGCCGACCTCAGACTGGGCCGGCACGCCGAACTCATCGCCGAGCTGACCGAGCTGACCGCACGCCACCCCCAGCACGAGGGACTCCACTCACAGGTCATGGTCGCCCTCTACCGCTCGGGCCGGCAGGCCACCGCCCTGGACGTCTACCGCCGGCTGCGCGGCCGCCTGATCGAGGACCTGGGAGTGGAACCGTCGCCGCAACTCCAGCGACTGCACCAGGCCATGCTCGCCGTCGACCCGCAGCTCGACGTCCTCGCCGGCCCGCGCCGCACCTCGACCTTCGACCTGTACGCCGCCTAGGCCGCTCAGTCGCGCCGCACGGCCACACCCGCGAGCCCCCGGGCGAGCGCCTGCGCGCTGCTCCGGGGACCGCCCAGGCCCGTCATGACGACACTCACCGGCGGCCTGGGCCCGTCCGCGAGCACCCGCGCCAGCGCGTACGCCGCCCCCGCGCCCGGCCCGCACCCGCCCAGCACCAGCCGCCCGCCGCGCGCCGGCAGCCCGGCCAGGGCGGCGGGCACCACCGCGCCGGGCGGACCGTCCAGGTCCAGCACCACGACCGTCTGCGGGCCCCGGTGGTCGCGGGCGAACAGCTCGTAGCAGCCCTCCACCACCCCCGGCACCGCCAGCAGGCAGATCACCTCCGCCGAAGCCGCCCCGGCGCGCAGGACGCGCAGCCCGCCATCCCGTACCGCGGGCGGCCGGGCGGCCACGAAGGGGGCTTCCGTGTCCGCCAGCAGGCCCAGCACCCCGCCGACCGTGGGATCGGGGTCCGCCAGCTCGGGCAGGGCCCGCAGCAGGCCGACGCACTGCCCCAGCAGAGCGGCGGCGTCCGCGTCGGCCAGCCGCGCCCGGTCGTAGACGGCGTCGAGCACCAGCGCCCCGCCGCTCTCGTGCCGGGCGACCACCGTGACGGGCACGCCCCCGCCGGCGCCGACGGCCCGCGGCGCGTCCACACCGATGCCCTGTGCCTCCAGTTCACGCCCCACGTCGGCCCCCGGATCGGGCGGCCCGTCGAAGACGAGGACGGTGTCGGTGAGTCGTTCGCCCGGACCCCGGCCGCTCCACGCGCGGATCAGGTCGGCCGACACCCACGGGTAGGCGCCCATCTCCAGCCGTGCGTCGTGCACCTGCCGCAACAGGCCGGCCAGCGGGGCCGCCGGATCCACCCGCACCGTCATCGGCAGCGCACTGCCCAGCAGTCCGGGGATGCCGCCCGCGCCGGGCAGCGCGATGTCGCCGCCGCAGACCCGGACGCCGAAACTCACCGGCAGGCAACCCCCGGCCGCCGCCGCCCGGTACAGCAGCAGCGCCCACACCGTGTACAGGGCGCCGCTCTCGCCGACCCCCCGCTGCGCCGCCCAGGAACGCAGCCGCGGCCCGTACGGCTCCTCCAGCCGCCGGCGCAGCCGCCCCTCACCGCTCTGACCGGTGTCCGGGCCGGGGCGTCCCGGCGCGGTCGCGGCGCCGCGCGGGGGCGCCGCACGCGCCCACAGCTGCCGGGCGCCCCCGGCGCTCTGCCGGGCCAGCCAGCGCGCGTGGTCGCGCAGGTCGGGACGGCGCTCACCACCGGGCAGGGCGCCCGCGGCCAGGTAGGCGCGGTAGAACGCGCGCAGCAGGAGGTGGACGCCACGCTCGTCGAGCAGGGCGCGGTGGCAGGTCAGCAGCACCCGGGTGGGCGCCCCCGGCTCCCCCTCCAGCAGGGCCAGGCGCACCAGCGGCGGACGGTTGAGGGCGAACCCGCGGGCCCGGTCCGCGTCGAGGAGTTCTGGCCAGGTGGTGTCCGCGCGGGCGTGGTGGACGATCTCGACCTCGGCGTACGGATGCAGCAGCAGCCGTGGCACCGCCGTCCAGTCGAAGGCGGCCCGCAGGATCGACTCCCGCCCGCAGACGGACTGCCAGGCCGCGTCGAAGCGGGCCCGGTCGAGCGGCCCCGACCAGTTCCAGTGGACCTGCTCCAGGTACCGGTCCGGCCCGTCGGCACGCGTGAGCGCCCCCACGAGCAGTTCGCGCCGGTCCCCGGCCAGGGCCAGCGGCTCACCGGCGCCCGGATAGGGGCCCAGCAGGTCGGCCAGCAACTCCCCGCTCAGCAGCTCCCCGCCCGGCAGCTCCCCGCCCGGCGACGCGCCGCCCGGCGGGGCCGGGCCGGGGGAGGCGGCGCCGGCGGCGCCGGGGGCGCCGGCGTCGGGGAACAGGCGCAGGGTGTGCCGGCCCGGGCCGTGGCCCTCCAGGGTGACCCGGAAGCGGCGGTGGCGCTCGGCGATGCGGGCGGCGAACATCTCGGCGTCCGCGTCGTGGCGGAGCCCGCGCACGCCGAGGACGAGCGCGCAGCCGGGCGCACCGTGACCCGCCTCGTACACCACCGACAGGACCGGCCCCGGCCCGTCCGCGGCGTCGCCCCGCCTCACCGGCCGGCCCGCACGCGGCCGGGGCGGATGCCGTCGGCCCGGCCGCCCGCCGCGCTGTCGTCGGTCACCGGCACGGACACGGCACGGCAGGACCGACGTGAAGGGGCACCGTGGAAAGTTCCCCTGCGTTCACGGCGTCCGCCTTCCCTCGCCCCACCCGGAGGTCACCGGTCGCAGAAAGGGTAAGTGGTCCCCGAACCCGGTCCCCCTTTCCTCAAGTGGTGCTGCAGCGCTTCGCGAACCGGTGTCGACCTGCGCCTTCCCGGCCGCCGCCAGGCCGGGAAGGCACCGGTGCGCGGCGCCGACCAGATACCGCTCCAGGACCGGGTGGGCGCCAAACGTCCACTCCCCGCCCGCGCCCCCCTCCTCGTCCCACGCACCCACCAGGACCGCACGGCCCCGCTCGTCGCGGTCGAACCCGACGCCGGCGACGGCGCGGCGCGGCCCGGGCCCGAGCGCCCTGGCCCGGGCCTCCTTCAGGGTCCACAGCCACAGCAGCCGGGCCCGGCGCTCACCCTCGGGCAGCGCGGCCAGTGCCGCGCGTTCCGCCGCGGTGCACCACCGCCCGGCCGGCACCTCGGCGGCGACGTCACGGTCCGCGGGCTGCGCGTCCACACCGATCGGACCGCTGCGGCTGACACCGACCACGATCAGCTCACCGGTGTGCGCCAGACTCACCTCCAGGTCCTCACCCGCACCCCGCACCACGGGCTGCCCGTCCGCCTCGTAGCCCAGTTCCACGCTGTCCACGGGAACGTCCAGCGCGGCCGCGACACAGTGCTTCACCACGAACCGCGAGACGGCGAAGCGCATCCTGCCGGCCGCGGCCGCCGTCTGCCGGTAGCGCGGCCAGTCACGCCCGAGCAGGGGCCGCAGCGCCGGGTCGAGCAGCACGGCGGCCAGCCACTGGCCCCACGTCGTGCAGATAACCGCCCGGCCGGTGTCCTCGAGCCGGTCACCCACCTCGTCCCACGGCCCCTCGGGACCGGCAAGGTGCAGGGGAGCGTCGAGCGGCTCCGGGCGCAACCGGTCGAAAACCATGGCCACGACCTCCTTCTCGGTCTCGTCGCGAACGCGTGGGGGCACGGGCGCGCGGCTCATCGCAGCCGGCGCACGGCGCTCTGGGCGTGCCACCCGGCCAGGCGCAGCGTCTCCGTACCGGCCCGCCCCAGCCACGTCCGTACGTACCGGCGGGCCTCCACCAGGTCGGTGCCCGCCCCCAGCACCTCCTCGACCGCCTCCTCCCGCAGCATCCCCCGCCGGGCGCAGACGGCCCGTACGCCGCCCCCGTCCGGGCCGGGGACGAGGGACCACTCGCCGGTGTGCGCGGCGATCAGCGGGGACGTCGTCAGCTCCTTGTCGACGATCCGCGCGGCCGAGGGGAAGCACAGCCGCACCGACCGGGTGGTGACCGTACGCCCGCCGGGGGCGGCGCAGGTGTCCACCGCCGCCAGCTGCACACCGGGCACGTCCTCGACCACGTCGACCGTTTCCACGTGCGGGACGCGCTCGGGCCAGTCCCCGATCCGGTAGAGGAAGTCGTAGACCAGCTCGGCGGGGCCCTCGACGCGCATGCTGTCCTCGAAGGAGAACAGCAGCTGGTCCAGCCGCTCCCAGCGCTCGGCGACCCCCTTGACGTGGGCGAGCTGCTCGGCCGGCTCCGCCTGCCACTGCCGCCGGCTGCGCTCGCTCTCGGCGGCGGGCAGCCCCTCCAGCGTACGTTCCTGACGCAGGGTCAGGAGGGATTCGGTGTCGCCGAGCGCCTCGACCGTCCACACGCCGGCGGTGGGCACGCCCGGCCGGGCGGTGTCCTCCTGCTCGAAGGCGACGGTCCTGGCGTGCGGGTCCAGCACCCGCCGCACGTGGAAGGAGCGGACCCGGTCCTCGCGTACGTCCCAGACCCGCAGCCGCTCCCGGACCCCGTCGAAGTCCATCCGCTCGACGTGGACGTACGAGGGCAGCAGGAGCGGCCAGCGGACGGCGTCGGCCAGCAGTCCGTAGACCACACCCGCCGGGGCGGCCACCCACGCCGTCCGCTCGCTCGCGTGCACGCGCTGCGCCGGCATCGGACCCACCCCCTGATCGTTCCCGCGATGCGTTCCAGGCTGAACCACAGGCTGCACCAGCGGACTTGAGCCTTCCTCAACCGCCGCCGGCCGAGGCCCCGCTGAGCCGCCCCGCCCGTCCGACGCCCTGACCGACGGCGCCGCCCTGGCCGACGGCCTGTCCGCCCTGACCGGCCTGGGTCAGGGCGTCGGCCAGCACCCGCCAGATCTCGGCGGCGAGGTCGATGTTGGCGTCCTGCTGCGCCTGCTGCGCCAGATCGCGCAGGCCCTGGATCCCGCAGGGGTCGCCGCCCAGGATCAGCAGCTGGTGCCGCAGGATCTCCAGCCGCACCCGGCCGCGGTAGGTCATCCTCGGCTGGTCGGCGGCCAGTTGGCCGAGCAGGGCGCGCGCGTCGTCGTACTGGCCGGTGGCGAACGCGAGGTCGGCCTGGAGCGCGGTCAGGTCCTGCCGCAGCGCCGGCGTCCCCACGAACGCGAGCGCGGCCTGCGCCTCGGCGGCCCGCAGGCGTGCCTGCTCCGGGTCGGCCGGCAGCTTCTGCAGGTGCAGCCGGGCCGTGGCCAGCCGCAGCCGGATCCACAGCACCAAGTCCTCCTGGCTGCCGAACCGCTCCAGGGCCTCGTCCAGGCAGGCCTGCGCGCCCGGGTAGTCGCCCTGGCGCATCCGCACGGCCGCGACCGTCCACATGGCCTCCGCCCACAGCGCGTCGCAGCGCCCCTCGACGAGGACGGTCAGCTCGTCGGCGTGCACGCGGGCGTCGCCGATCCGGCCGGCCTCGGCCTGTACGGACACCAGCGCCAGCAGGGCGGTGGCCCGGTCCTCCACCCCCAACTCCTCGCCCAGCGCGATCCGGTGCGCCTCGACGGCGGCGTCGAGGGCCGGGTTGATCTCACCGATGGACCGCAGGCAACGCGCGAGCCGGGTCAGGCCCCGCACGCGCAGCTCGCACACACCCACTTCCTCGCCGAGCGCGACCAGCCGGGTGAGCCGGTCCAGCTCCAGCGCGTGGTCGCCCTGGACCCGGGCGGCCCGGGCCAGCAGCCACAGCGCCTGCCAGCGCAGCACCGGCGGCTCGTGCCCCTCGGCGGCCAGGGCCTGCCGGAGGGCCTCGATGGCGTCGGGGGAGCCGGTGGACGCCGCGAGGGTGAGCGCGTGGGCCAGTGAACCGGTCGCCGGCTCCTCGAAGTCGGCCGGCTCCAGGCCCAGCCGGCCGGCCAGGTACCCCACGGCCCGCTCGGTCGGCTGCCGGGCGCCCGACTCCAGACGGGAGAGGTAGCCGGTGGACATGCCCTCGCCGGCCAGCGCCGTCTGGGACAGGCCCTGGGCCATCCGGAGCTTTCTCAGGCGGTGTCCGAACGCGGGCTGTCGCAGCATGAGCATCCCTGAGGTCGCGGGCAAGAAATCTGTCGGGAACCGCCATCGAGCGTAGGACGCCCGGCAACACGCGGGCAAACCTTTGCCAGGGGTTCGCGACGGCTCTCATGCGCACGTCATGCGTTCCTCGAGCGTTCCTCGAACCGACCGAGGCAGACTCTCCAGAACCCGGCCCCGGCACCGGCCGGAACCCCGCTCTTCCCGCATTCGGCGCCTTGGAGTCGACCATGAGGCCATCGGTGGGCGCACCCCGCGCGTCCTGGACGCCCGCAGCACACACCGTGCGCGCGTCCCCCGCACCCCGGCCCGCCGACCCGACCGAGAAGACCCACCCGGACGACGACATCGGCTGGCCCAACCACCGCACCCCGCCCACCCCCACCCGCGGCCGCCCGCGAACGACGCGACACGCCGCAAGCCGCCCCCTCGCTTTGGCCGGAACCAGGTCGGCCACGGGCGATTGCGGAACCTATGAACCGATTCCAGGCGGCCCCGACAGGCCCCGGCACGGCGGAAACGATCCGCTCGTGATCACGCCCGCGGCGCCGGCCGTTTGAGGCACGCCATCGACCTGGGCTACGTTCCGGGCACAGCCACGGACACCACTGAACGCTCCGGGAGTTGTTCCACCGAGCCGTCGAGACACGACCGAGGGCGCCCCCGCACCGGTGGGTGCGGCGCGCCCCGCGCCACGCCCCGCCGGCTCCGGCACGAAAGGCCGCCAGCCGTGAACGACCCCTCAGCCGCCGAGCGCCCCGACGACACACGCCCGACGCCGTCCTGGTCGCTGACGGTGCCGCTCACCGGCGCGGCGTGCGCCGTGCTCCGCTTCGGCGGCGTCTGGTCCTGGTGGGCCCTGCTGTGGGCCCCCCTGCTCGCGGCCGCCCTCGCCGGCATCGTCCTCGAATGGCGGGTACTGGCACACAACCGCTGGCGCATGGGAACCATCGAATGGCTCCTGCTGGCCACCGCCCACCTCGGCTCCGCCGCCGCAGCGGGACTCGTCCTCGGCCTGTGACCTGCTTCGGCCAAGAGCACCCCAAGCCGGCGAGCACACCGCGCCCGTCGCCAGGCGCCGCCCCGGGACCGTCAGGCCTCCTCGATGAGGCCGTACGCGGCGAATTCCTCGTCATCGGCCCAGTCCGCGCCGGCGAGGCGGTCGCGGAGGTCATGGAGGCGGAACTCGTCCCCGCCGTGCCGCTCCAGCTCGCGAGCCGTGCGATGACGGGAGGCGGCGTGTACTTCGATGAGGTCGCGGACGGCGCCGCGGTCGGCCAAGGCGCGGACCTTGGTACCGATGACGGAGTCGAAGGCGAGGACCGGCCCGTACTCGGTCTGGGCCGGCGGCGTCCAGAAGTGCTCCTTGAGGACGTCCACCTCGCACTGCTCGCCGGTGTCCGGGTCGGCAGCCACCAGCCGGGCCGACAGCGAGTCCACGTCGATCACGCGCACCTGCCAGCCCCGTGCGGCCAGTCCCCGCCCATGGGCCTGAACGACGTACCCACCGGTGATCACGAGGGGATACGGGGCGCCGACGTCGATGACGGCGGCCAGCAGCCGCCGGTGCAGGTCGCTCAGCTTCACGCGGCGACCGACCTCGCGCTCGCGAGCTCGGGAAAGGCTTCCTCCCAGACCTGCCGCACATGCCTGCTGACCAAGGTGCGCAGGACCGGCCACTGGGCCACGAGGAGGTCGCGGTTCAGCAGGGTGACGAGGTCCTCGTGCCGCCCCTCGGCCAGGACGGTGCGGTACAGGCCCATGCGCAGGCGAGGCCGGTCCAGGGCGTAGGCGCGCAGCCCGGACCAGGCCACGTGCAGGGGGAGCCCGACCACCCCGTGCTCCGGACCCGCGAGCTTCTCCAGCGAAGCGGGCAGCCGGTTCGCGTACCGGGCACGGAGCACCTCGGCCACCGACGGCGCCGCGCTGCTGGAGGAGTGCATCACCATGAACCCCGGCCGCCTCCAGGGCGAGCTGCCCGTTGTAGTCGTGGATGTCGAGCATCCCGCCCTGCGTGCGCGCCTGCGGGGAGGACTCCGCCTCATAGACCGTGACCGGGACTTTGTGGACGTGCAGGACCCGGGCCAGGGCGAGTCCGCCGAGTCCCGCGCCGATGATCGTGACGGGTGTGCGCATGGTGGCTCCTTCGGGACCGGGCCGCCCGGTGGATCCGGCCGGCCGTCTCCGGCAAGGTGTCAGGGCCCGCCCACAGGCCCCCGACAGCGGACCGACAGCCACCGACACCCTCCGACAGACGACCGACACCCCCCCCGCCCGCCGATGCCATGCCATGGCGCGGTGCGGGGCCGTGCCGTGCGGGGCCGTGCCGTGCCGTGCGGGGCCGGCCCGGCCAGGGGCTCAGACCGCGTACAGGTCGAAGGTCGACCCCCGCTTCGGTCCCGCCTGTACGTCCAGCGCCGGATCGACCGTCAGCATCGCCTGGTGCAGCCGCTGCAGCTGCGGCGACGGCTCCACTCCCAGGTCCTCGATCAGCCGTCCGCGCAGCCGCCGGTACACGTCCAGCGCCCTCGCCTGCCGCCCCGAGCGGTACAGCGCCACCATCGCCTGCGAGTGCAGCCCCTCGTGCTGCGGATGCCGGGCGATCAGCTCGGTGAGCTCGGCCAGCAGCTCCGTGTGCCGCCCCAGCCGCAGGTCCACGTCGATCCGCCGCTCCACGGTGACCAGCCGGCTCTCCTCCAGCCGCATCACCTCGATCTCCAGGATCGGCCCCACCCGTACGTCGACCAGCGCGGGCCCCTGCCACAGCGTGAGCGCCGCGCGGAGCATGGCCGCCGCGCTCTCGTCGTCGCCCCGCTCGAAGTCGCTGTGGCCCCGGGCCACGAGGCTCTCGTACTCGTGCACGTCCACCGCGTCCGGCGGGATCTGCAGCAGGTACCCGCCGTGCCGCGTGACAAGGACCTCTTTTGCGCCACCGGCGCTGCCCGGGCCGCCGCCGCCCGGACCCATGGCGGTACCCAGCTGCCGGCGCAGCTGGAGTATGTACGTCTGCAGGGTGGTGAGAGCGCTCTGCGGCAGGTTGGTGCCCCAGAGCTCCTCCATGAGCGTGGGCACCGGCACCACCCGGCCCGGGTAGAGGGCGAGGAGCGTCAGGATCTGCCGCGGCTTGCGTGCGGTCGGAACGATCGAACCCCCGTTGACCTCGGCACTCAACGGACCCAGCACCTTAATCTTCACGGTCTCCTCCGCAAGTCGTCGACTCCCTCGTTTTTCGGCCTTCGACTCGGGGCACGGTAGCGGTACTTGAGCGATGTCACCGGATTCTCGAGCCCCCTTCGAGCCCCTCTCCACGCCCCCGTCCCGTAGCCGGGGGAAAGGCCCGCACCCAGGCGAAACACCGCACGGGACCCGCCCGGGGGAGAGGACCGCTTCACCCGGGGCGCCGGCCGCGCCGGCCGCGCCGGAAGGCCAACGCGAACGCCGGACGTCAGGTACCCGTCCGGCCCGCGTACGCGCTGCCCGTGCCGGGCGCACCCTCCGACGCCCTCCCACCTGCCCCCGGTCCGGCCCGCACCGCACCCACCGCGACCACGACGACCGCGACCGCGCCTGCGACGACCGCGACCGCGACGACCGCGCCCGCAACGACCGCGCCCGCCTGCGGGAGTTACGCGCCCGCCGCCTCGGCCCGGTCCACGTCGCCCGGCAGCACCACGCCCGGCGCCACCACGCCCGCCCGCACCGCGCCCGGCGGCGGCGTCACCCCGTCCTCGTTCCTCTCGACGGCGGCCGCGCCGCCACCGGCACGGGCCGTCCCTCCCAGCGGCGCCGCCCACAGCGGTACCACCGTCTCACCGCTCACAGACCGCCCCACCGCCCGCTCCACCGCCCGCTTCCTCCCGCCCCGCCCCGAGGAACTCCGCGGCCCCGCCGGACCCCGGCCCGCCCGCCGTGCCACCCGGCGCCCGCGCCCGGTACCTGCGTACGCTCCCGGCCTCCACGAGGCTCGGCAGCAGCCGGGCCCACAGGGCCGCCACCTTCCGCTGGAGCTCCCGGTACGGCATCCCGGTACCGGACATGACCTCGATCCCGCACGCCGCGGCCGCCACCAGCGCCTCGGCGCCCTCCCACTCGCGGTCCGCCGCCGGCAGTTCACCCGCGTCCCTCGCCAGCCGGAGCAACGTACCGACCACCGAGATCCACGCGGCGTGGAAGTCCACCACCACCGACTGCGCCCCGACGGGCCCCCGGGGCCCGGCCCCGCACTCCTTGGTGATCCGGAAGCTCGCCGGGACCGCCGGATCCTCCCACAGCGCCCGGGCCAGCCAGTGCGTGATGTCGATCAGCGCCTGCAACGGCGAGGCCCCCGACTCGCGCAGGGCCCGTACCTCCTCGTGCAGCAGGGTGTACCCCCGCTGCTGCACCGCCTCCGCCAGCTCGTCCTTGGAGGCGAAGTGAAAGTACAGCGCCCCCTTCGTCACCCCGGCCGCGCCCGCGATCTCGCCCAGCGTCGCACTGGCGTAGCCGTTGCGGTGGAACATCTCGGCGGCGGCATGGACCAGCCGCCTACGGGTTCGCTCCGACCTCTCCTGCACCGAGCCGTCCCCTCCGGCCCCGCCGCCGACCGGCAGGGCCCCGCGCACCTCAGACCCGTACGAGCCGCTCGCCCCCGGGCTCCACGCCCGGCTCGGCCAGGCCCTCGGGGCCCGCCATCAGGATCGAGCGCTGCAGCCGCCGCAGCGCCACCGACGGCTCCAGCCCCAGCTCGCGCACCAGCGTCCCGCGCAGCCGCTGGTAGACGTCCAGCGCCTCGCCGCGCCGGCCCGAGCGGTGCAGGGCGAGCATGAACTGGCCGTGCAGGTTCTCGTGCGTGCGGTACCGGCTCGCCAGCACGGTCAGTTCGGCCAGCAACTCCCGGTGCCGGCCCAGCCGCAGGTCCGCCTCGATCCGCTGGTCGAGGGCGCACAGCCGCGTCTCCTCCAGCCGTCTGGCCTCCATGTCCAGCTGGACCCCGCCCTGTACGTCGGCGAAGGCGGGCCCGCTCCACAGGGCCAGCGCCTCGCGCAGCAGCCGCGCGGCGGCGGGGAAGTCGCCCGCGTCCATGGCGCGGTAGCCCGTCCCGGCGAGCCGGTCGAACTCCCGCACGTCCAGGACGCCGCCGCCGCTGCTCAGCAGATAGCCACCCGGCAGGGTGACGAGTATGTCCTTCGCGGTCCGCACGGGATCGCCGGGATCACGCGGATCCCCGGGATCCGCACCGGCCCCCGCACCTGCCTGCGCGCCGTCGGCCGCGCCCCGCTCCAGAGCGGTCGCGATGAGGGCCCGTAACTGCAGGACGTACGTCTGGAGCGTCGTGCGCGCGCTGCGCGGCGGTTCGCCCGCCCACAGCTCCTCGATCAGCGCCGATACGGGTACCACCTGGTCGGCATGGAGGGCCAGGAGCGCCAGGACCTGCCGGGGCTTGGGGGCGGTCGGCGTGATGGAGATCCCGTTCTCCCGCACAGCCAACGCGCCCAGTACATCGATGTCCACGCCGTACTCCCCTGTCCTTGGATGAGTCGCACAGCAAGTAGAAAACAGGACCGACGGTTTGTCAATATCAAACCGGTTGCGCTGTTTTGCAGGCCGGCGCAGCCTGACCGATCCTCAAAAACCCATTCCCAGCTGGGATTTCATTCCATCTGTCGCACCCCGGAGTGAGCACCCGGCCCCTTGGTCGTCGTCACTGACGCCCTCGGAACCGGCTCTCGCGGCGCTTCAAACAGACCAAGCAGTCTGCTACGGCGTCCCCTTACGCGAGCGGACGGGGGCCGGGACCGGCGTCACCGGACGACCCCTGCGCCACGAGAGCGGCCAGGGTCCCGTCGGCCGCGAGCCGGGGGAGCGTCACCACCCAGAAGCGGGTGAGGGCGTGGGGGGCGAGCCAGTCCCGGTCACGGGCACCCAGGGCCTCCAGCCCCACGGTGGCGGCCACCACCACGCCCGCCGCGTCCTGCGGGGAGAGCCCGTCGGCCAGCACGCCCTGCCGCGCCGCGGCCCGCGTCACCGCCTCGACCCACAGGCGCCACTGACGGCGCAGGTCGATCGCGCTCCTGCGGGAGACGTCCGCGCACAGCAGGAAGGCGGCCCGCACCACCACGTCCGCCGCGAGCAGGGCCAGCAGGGCGTGGGAGGAATCCACCAGCACCTGCAGGGCGTTGCCGTCCACCGCCGCCGACGAGGCCGAGACGCCGCCCCACCGCTCGGTGGTGACCCGCCGCAGCGCCTGCGCCGCCCGTTCCTCGACCGCCCGGGCGAGCACGGTCTTGTTCTCGAAGTGGAAGTGCAGCCCGCCGGCGCTCACGCCGGCCCGCCGGCTGATCGCCGCGATCGACGCGGTGACGAAACCCTGCTCGGCGAACACCTCCGCGGCGGCGCGGATCAGCGTCTCTCGCGTGCGCGCCGCACGCTCCTGCTTGACCATGGAGTCTCCACAAACCGTCAATGCGGTTTGCCCAAGGGGGTACAAGATCTTGTCGGCCACAGTCTGCGGTCGCACCGGAGCGCGGCTCGTTTCCTGCTGGAGTCGGTGTGCGTACGAGGCGTACGCCAACCCGCCCAGCGGCCGCACTCCCGGTGTCGTATACCCCGGCCCCGCGCGCCTTGACCCTGCGGGCCTTGACCCCGCGCGCCTTGACCCTGCGGGCCTTCACCCCGCGCGTCCGCGCCTCGCGGGCCTTCACCCCGCGCGTCTGCACGCCGTGCGTCCCCGCCGCGGGCGCGGTCTCAGGACAGCGCCGGCTCGGGTTCCTGTGCCGGGTCGGTCCCGATCCCCATCTCCGCGGTCACCCGCCGCCCCCGGTCGGGGCCCAGGTCCAGCCTCGCGAGCACCGCGGGCGTGGAGATGCTCGGGTAGATGTGCTGGTAGACGGCGGCCACCCGCTGTTCGAGGTCCGTCCGGTCGTTGAGGGTCTGCGAGAAGATCTGGGCGCCCGTCCAGCAGGCCGACAGGATCCAGGCCGTCTCGGCGGGATCGACGTGGGGGAGGAGCTCGCCCTGCTCCTTCGCCTCGCTGAGCAGGGCGCGCGTGAACTCGATCCAGCCCGGCACGGACCCTCCGCCGAAGATGTCGCGCATCCCCGGGCCCAGCGAGAGCCGGGCCCCCGCGCTGAGCATCGGCTCGTGCTTCATCCGGTACGCCAACACCATCGCGACGTCGGCCAGTTCCTGGAGCTTGCTCTCCCGGTGGGGCACCCCGCCCTCGGCGAACTGCTCCTCGAGCACGCCCTGGGCCAGCTCCTGCTTGGAGGAGAAGTGGAAGTAGAGGGCGCCCTTGGTGACCCCCGCCCGCGCGAGGATGTCCGCGATGGTGGCCGCGTCGTAGCCGCGCTCGTCGAAGACCGCCGCCGCCGCTTCCAAGATCGCGCGACGCGTACGTACCGCACGCTCTTGCCGTGCCACGGTGCCTCCGTTGTCCATGGGCCGTGCCTGACGGATCCCCTGACAGGATCCGTCACCCCATCATCCGTCACCTCATCAAAACCAACCAGAAGGTCCGTATTTTAGTCAAGCGCCTCTGCCCGGCCGGGCATCACAATCCGTCACCTCTCCACCAAAACCCCACACCCCCTTCCCTCACTTCCCTCCCTTGCGCCTCACACACCCCTGTTCTCGGCCCCCAGCACCACCGGCAGCTCCCGCAGCCCGTTGGAGATGAACGACGCCACCCGCGGCAGCTCCCCGCCCCCCACAACCGCCAGTTCCGCCTCCGGGAACCTCTCGAAGAAGCGCTCCACGGCGATCGCGCACTCGGCCCGCGCCAGGGTCGCGCCCAGGCAGTAGTGCGTCCCGAAACCGAAGGACAGGTGCTGACCGCGCGTCTCGCGCGTGACGTCGAACCGCTCCGCCCCCGCCCCGTGCAGCTGCGGATCCCGCCCGACCGCGCCGAAGGACACCAGGATCGGGTCCCCCTGCGGGATCACCACACCCTCGCCCATGTCGATGTCCTCCACCGCGAACCGCAACAGCCCGTAGGAGGCCGGCGGTTCGATGCGCAGCGCCTCCTCGACCACGTCCTCCCAGGATCCGAGCCCGGCCCGTACGGACTTCAACTGCGCGGGGTGGCGCAGCAGTTCGTGCAGGGCGGTGCAGATGAGGTTGACGGTGGTCTCGTACCCGGCCGTGAAGAGCAGGATCAGGTTGTCGACCAGCTCCTTCTCGCTGAGCCGCACCCCCTCCTCCCCGCCGTCCGAGTCCCGGGCGGCGATCAGCACGCTGGTGATGTCGTCCCCCGGGTGCGCCCGCCGGTACGCGACCACCTCCGCCATGGTCACGTCCATGTCCGCGGCATTGCGCTGCGCGTCCTCGACCGTGATCGTGGTGTCGAAGAAACCCTTGATGATCTTGTGCAGGGGCGCCCAGGAGCGCTCCGGGATCCCGAACAGCTCGAAGACCATCCGGGTCGGCAGCTCGTGCGCGAAACCCGCCCGCAGGTCGACCGTCCGGCCCGGCGGCAGCGCGGCCAGGCCGTCCAGCAGCCCGTCCACGACCTCCTCGATCCTCGGCCGCAGGGCGGCGACGCGCCGCGAGGTGAACGCGGCCGCGACCGGCTTGCGCAGGCGCGTGTGCTCCTCCCCGTAGGCGGTGATCATGTTCTGCACGGAGACCCAGATCGACAGCGGCCACTCGGCGCCGACCTCTCCGCTGATCCACGCCGGCCAGTGCCGGTAGGCGTCCTTCGACACCCGTGGATCCACCAGCAGCCGGCGGATGTCGGCGTGCCGGTTGACGGCCCAGCCCCTCACCCCGCCGGGCAGCAGCACCTGCGTCGCCGGCGCCTGCTCCCGGATGCGCGCCGCCTCGGCGTGCACGTCCGCTCCGGAGAGGTCGATCGCTATGGGGCACTGACGGTTCATCTGACGGCTCTCCCGGATGGCGGCGAACATCGGTCACAGGGGGCAGCGGACTGCCGACACCCTGCGTTCAGAAACCATCCATCCGGTTCTTTAGTGACCGGCGGCGGCCCTGATTCTGGCATTGCCCCACCCCGCCTGCCAATGGTTTGCCGAACGGGTCGCGCCCCGTGACGGCCACTCAAGAGCGGCCTGAACGTTGCCCGTTGAACAACATGTGACGATGGCCTGCCGGACCGGCGCATATGACCGGAAGGCCTTCTCCCACTTGGGTTGTGGTCCCGCACATCGCGGGCGGCGGCCGCCATCCTGATATTCGCTGGTCGACGTCACGGCGGCCCCGGACTGTCTTGATCGGCCACCCCCGACGGTGGCGCACGAGCGACATCCACTCTCCCTCCGCACCTTGCAAACCAAACCGGAGAGTACGTATCTTGCGTCTCGCGTACGCAACCCGTCCCATCCGTCAAACGGCTCTGCGGGAGAGGTCCCATGACCATGCTGACGACCCGGAACCACGCGCCCGTCCTCCCGCTCAGGGGAGTGGGGGAACCCTGGACGCGCTGCAACGAGGCCCCCGTACTGACCACCACGGTGCCCAGGGAGTACGTCCACCGCAGCTCACTCGCCGAGGTCTTCCTCACCGGCTGCGACCGCATCTGCGACGACACCTTCGCCCTCACCGGACAGTGGCCCCGCGCCCACACCTTCTTCACCAGCGCCGACGGTCGCGGCCACGACCCCGTACAGGCCGGCGAGACCATCAGACAGGCCGGCCTCTACCTCTGCCACGCCGTCTACGGAGTCCCCCTCGGCCACAACGTCCTCCTGTGGAGCCTGGACTTCACCTCCCGCCCCGAGCACCTGCGCATAGGCCGCGGCCCGAGCGAACTCGACATGACCGCCCGCTGCACGGACTTCACCTGGAAGGGCAGCCGCTTCTCCGGTTTCCTGCAGGTCGACATCCACCGAGGCGGCGAACTCGCCGCCTCCGGCACCGCCCGCTTCACCTGCGTCGCCCCCACCACCTACCGCCGGCTGCGCGGCGAGCGCGGGCACACCGGCTTAACGCGCCCCCTCGCCCGCCGCACCCCCGTACCCGCCGCCGCCGCGGGCCGGCTCGTGCCCTTCGACGTGGTCCTCGCCGCCGCGGACCGGCCGGGCCGCTGGCTGCTCAACCCCGACCTCGACCACCCGATCCTCTTCGAGCACGCCAACGACCACCACCCCGGCATGGTGCTGATCGAAGCCGCCCGCCAGGCCGCCTGCGGACTCCACCTCCCGGGGACGTTCACCCCCACCGGCCTGTCCACCGAGTTCCACCAGTACGCCGAACTGGACACCCCCTGCTGGGTGGACGCCACCGTCGTGGCACCCGGCCGCGTCGAGATCACCGGCCACCAGGACGGCCGCACCGTCTTCACCTCGACGGTCACCGGCCGCCACGAAGAGAGCCACGCGATGTTCCCCCTGCGGTGACACCCACCCGCCCCACCGCCCCCACCGCCCCCGACGCTCCGGCGCCCCTCCGCCGCGCCCCTCCGCCGCGCCGCAACCCCGCCACGTCAGCGCGGCGACCCCAGGCCCTCACCGCGGTACCAGTCGGCGTAGCGACCGAACGCCTCCGAGAACCGCGCCCCGGGGGAGGCCTCCACCTGCCCCCACAGCCGCCCGCTGTCGTACCAGTGGTCCACCGCCAGCAGTGACACCTGCCGCCGCACCACCGCATCCGGACCGTCCGGGCCCCCGACCAGCTCCAGCGCCCCGGACAGGTCCACCTCCCCCCTCGGCAGCGGCAACCCCAGCTCCCGCGCCACCGTCCCCACGACCTCCCGCGCCGTCACCGGCTCGGGGTGCCCCGCGTGCAGCACCCCGCCGACACCCTCCTGCCGTACGGCCAACTCGGCGATCGCACCGGCCAGCGCGTCCACCGACACCAGGGACATCCGGGCCCGCCCGCCCTCCACCCAGTGCGGCAACCGCGCCAGCAACCGCACCAGCGACGGCACCACCCAACGGTCCCCCCTCCCGTACACCAGATGGGGCCGCACCACCGCCCCGCCCGCCGCCAGCACCATCCGCTCACCGACGAGCCGGGAGGCACTGGTCACCGACCCCGGCTCCTCGGCGAGCTCCCCCTCCACCGCACCCCGGTGCGCCCCCTCCCGGTACACCGCCGCCGTCCCCAACTGCACGATCCGCCGCACCCCGGCCCGCTCCGCCTCCGCCAACAGCGCCCGCGTGCCGTCCGCGTTGACGGCCCGGCACTCCTCGGCCGTACCCCCGATCCGCGCGGCGAGATGCAGCACGCAGTCCACCCCCTCGCACAGCCCGCGCAGCGACCCGGGCCGCACGAGGTCCCCCCGCACCCCCTCCACCCCTGACGGCAGATCAGAACGGTGCGCCAACGCCCGTACCGCCACGCCCTCCTCCACGAGCCGCCCCACCACCGCGGAACCGACGAATCCGGCCGCTCCGGTCACCAGCACAACGCTTCTTCTCATCACGCCCCCCATCCCATCTCTGATCTTGCGTGGGTGTCCCCTGCTTTGGCTGGGGAGGCAAACGTGTCCTTGGCCTGGAGGCGCGGAGCGCCGGTGTTCGCTGTGTTGTCGGTGGCGGCCCGCGGCGTTCTTCCGCCGGGTCAAGTACGGTGACGTGCCGGGCTATCCGCGCTTTCGGGGGATCAACTGGTTCGACACGGTGGACTTCCCGAAGGACGGCGACGGCTGCCGCTGGAACTCGACTCCGCACGAGCGGGTCACCCGCGTCCGCTTCCAGGGCGTCGGGCACGTCAAGGTCAACCAACACCGGCTGGTGGTCGGCAAGGTCAAGACTGTGTCCGTCAAGCGGGAGGGCAAGCGCTGGTACGTGGTGCTGAGCGCAGAGCAGACCCGGCCCGAGCCGCTGCCGGCGACAGGGACCGCGGTCGGCATCGACATGGGCATCGCCTCGTTCCTCACCACGTCCAACGGCGGGCACATCGCCAACCCGCGCCATGGTCGCCGCGCCGCTGCGAAGCTCCAGGCCGCACAGCAAAAGCTCGCCCGCTTCGGGCGCGTGCGCCGGGACAAGCGGACCGGCAACCACGAGCGGGCCGTCCGGAAGGTTGCCGACCTGCACCGCAAGGTCCGCCGCCAGCGCCTGGACCACGCGCACAAGACCGCCTTGGACCTGGTCCGCGATCACGATGTCATCGGGCACGAAGACCTCAAGATCCGCAACATGGTCAAGGCTCCCAAGCCAAAGCCAGACCCCGAACAGCCGGGCATCTTCCTGCCCAACGGGGTTGCTGCGAAGGCCGGATTGAACCGTTCGATCTCGGATGCCGGATGGGGGGTGTTCCTCGCGATCCTCACCAGCAAGGCTGAAAGCGCCGGTCGGGAAGTGATCGCTGTGGACCCCCGCAATACGTCCCGGACCTGCCCCGAATGCGGGCATGTCAGCGCGGAGAACCGACCCGCACAGGAGAAGTTCCACTGCGTCAGCTGCGGCCACCAGGCCCACGCCGACGTCGTCGGGGAACTCAATGTTCTACGGGCCGGGCTGGTCCGTCGCAACGCCAACCAGGCATAGCGAAAAGCCCCCACCTCAGGTGGGGGAGGAGTCACCGTGTTACGGTCGCGCCGTGACGGGGGAGACCAGCAATTCTCTGATGGCGGGCAGATCGGCGCTGATCACGGGCGCGAGCGCGGGCATCGGCGCGGCCGCCGCACGCGTCTTCTGCCGCGAAGGCGCCTCGGTGACCCTGGTGGCCCGCCGCGAACCCCAACTGGCCGCCCTCACCCGGGAACTGCGTGCCGCCGGCCACCAGGCCCAGTACGTGGTCGCCGACGTCTCCCGCACCGAGGACGTGGCCCGCGCCGTCGACACGGCCGTCGCCGCCTACGGCCGCCTGGACGCCGCCTTCAACAACGCGGGCGTCGGCGCGACCCCGCAGCCGATGCACCTGCTGGACGAAGACGCCTACGACACCGTGATGGACACCAACGTCCGCGGCGTCTGGAACTGCATGCGCCACGAGATCCGCGCCATGCTGGCGGGCGGCGGCGGCTCCATCGTGAACAACAGCAGCACCGCCGGCCTCGTCGCCACCCCGGTCACCGCGACGTACATCGCCTCCAAACACGCCGTCCTCGGCTTCACCAAGGCCGCGGCCTGCGAGTACGCCGCCCACGGCATCCGCATCAACGCCATCGCCCCGGGCTCCACCCGCAGCGAGATGATCGACAACTGGCTCCAGCAGAACCCGGAAATGGAGGAAGTCCTCCTCCGCTCGGCCCCCCTGCCGCGCATCGCGGACCCGACGGAGATCGCCGAGGCGGCCGCCTGGCTCTGCAGCGACCGCGCGTCCTTCGTCCTGGGCACGACCCTCTCGGTGGACGGCGGCTGGACCACACGCTGACCCCGTCCCCCCTCGCCTTTCCCCTTTCCCCATCGCACCGAACCCCGCCCCGGCGGGGGCCTGTCACATTCGGCGCGCCTGATCGGTCCCCGCTCCAGAGAGCGACCGACGAAAGGGACACCGATGAGGACTCTGCTCGTGTGCACGTCCGTATCCCACGGCAACACCCGCCGCGTGGCGCAGGCGATGGCCCCCATCCTCGACGCCCGCGTGGTCACACCACAGGAGGCGACGGCCCTCGAACCGGCCCGCTACGACCTGGTGGGCTTCGGCTCCGGCGTCTTCTCCCAGCGCATGCACCCGGACCTGCTCGGCTTCGTCCGCACTCTGCCGGCCTCGCGCGGGCGGGCCTTCGTCTTCGCCACCAGCGGCCTGCCGGAACTGCCGTTCGCGCCTTTCACCCGGCCGCTGGTACGCCTCCTCCAAGCCAGGGGCTTCCACGTCGAGCCCACCTTCACCTGCCGCGCCTTCGACACGTGGGCGCCGTTCAAACCCCTCGGCGGCATCAGCCGACACCGCCCGAACGCGGCCGACCTGACCGCCGCCCGTACGTTCGCCCGACGACTCGCCAACGGCCCCACCACCACGCCCTGACGACCGCGGACACCCCGGCCGTGACGGGACCGGTCCCGGCCACGGGCGGCGCCGGACTCAGCTGTCGCGGTCCCATCGCAGAGCGGCGAACGTGGCGGGGAACGCGATCAGCGCCCAGATGACCACCGTCATGCCCGCGGCCACCCAGGCGTCCCACACCGTGAGGCAGAAGAACGACACAGCGGGCGGAACCACCACCACGCACACGATCTTCGCCATGCCGAAGCCGACCCGCGGCACGGCGGGACGGCCGGCGTCACGGCAACGGGCCCGCCGGACACTGCCGAACGCGGCGACGAAGGCCACCCCCGACAGCCACACGCCGACCAGCGTGAGCCCCACGTACATGGTGGCCTCGTCCGGCAGCCCCGGCAGCGTCTCGCCGACCCCGTCCTGGCGGACGGAGACCTGCACGTCCCGCCAGGTGACGACCTCCACCTCCTCACCGGGCTCGACGCGCCGCGACAGTTCGCCGTCCGGATCGAGGCGGAGCGGCCGGTCGGCGGGAGCCGGAACGGGCCCCCGCAGCCGCACCTCGAAGACGGTCGCCTTCTTCGGGCCGCTCGTGGCGGGCCGAGCGGACAGCACCGTGGCCCGGGTCGTACGCAGACAGGCGGCCGCCCCCCGCTCGGCCTGCTCCCCGGCACACGGCCGGGCCGCCAGGAACGACTCCTCGTAGGCGATCTGCTCCGGGATCTGGCTGCCCAACGCGGCGGAGAGCGCCAGCAGCACCACCCCCAGCAGCGCCCAGCCCCCCGCCTCCCACCTCTCGCCCCCGGCCCGCTCCCGCACCCCCGTGTCCAAGGCCACCCCGTCATCCCCCTCCTGCCATGGGCCGGCACACACCCGCGGCCGCCCCGCCCAGCGGGCGTCCGGGCCCGCGCCCCGCCCCCTACGGACGGCAGACGAGACACCACGGTTCCCCCACAGCCCACCGGCGGCCCCAGCGACCCAGTGGGGACAGCCGCCGCTACGACTCTCCGGCCGCCGCCGGGAGGTTGTGCCACGCGTGTCCGCAGGCGCCCTTGCAGTACGTCTCCCATGCGGCGCGTACCCGCCGACCTCCCGCACCACCCAGACCCACGCGCAGACGGCGGAGCGCCGGCCGCGGTCCTCCTCCACCGCGACGGGGACGCCCAAGGCGGCCACGAAGCGCGGGACAGGTCCGCAGCAGGCCCGGAACAGGCCCGGAACGGGCACGGCCGCCGATGGGGTTGGATGGCGGCATGGTGAGACGCAAGAAGGAGAAGGAGCAGCGGCCCGCCTTCGGCCTTCCGACGGGGATCGTCCTCCTGGCGACCCCGGAGGGCTGGCACACGAGCGTCCGCACCGCGGAAGGCGGCATGCTCTGCGGGCGCCTGAGCGTGCCGCCCCGCACCGACCCCCAGCACGCGCGGGCCGCGGCGGCGGTCATGGTGACGGAACTCGCGCGCGACGTCCACCACACCGACGTGCAGGTGCACTGGGATCCGCCCGGGGAGCCCTGGTCGTGGACCGCCCAAGTCGCCCGCACCGCCCGCACCGCCCGCTCAGAGAACGAACCCGCCGCGTCGCAGACCGAAGGCCGCACACCAAGCTGACCGGCAGCCGCCCCCCGGGTCAGGGCGCGCCCGGCACCACGCGCGCGCGTTGCTCGGCGTACGGACACAGCGCGCCGCCCCCGCCACGAGGACGGCCGTTGTCAGTGGCGGGCGCCAGGATGAACGCACAGCGCCGAACCGGCCACCGTCCGAGGGGCTTTCCATGTCCGTTTCCGTTTCCGGGCCCGCAGCCCACACCACCGCGCCCGCCCCGTTCCCCACCGGCTGGTGCGCCACCGACCTGGGACGCCTCCGGCCCTGCGACTCCACCTACGACGTGTACCCCGTGGAGAGCCTGCCGCCGCTGGACGCCGCGCACCTCGACGCCCGGTCCGAGCGGTTCGACTGGCTCGGCGGGGCGGACGGGCCGCGATCCGAACACGAGGAGCACCTCACGGCCCTGGCACGCGACCTGGCCGAGGCCGCACTGGCCCTCCCCGAGGGCTTCACCGCCTTCTACGGGAGCGAGCGCCTCCACCGCACCTTCGACGAGGTCTCGGTGACCGCGTGCTGGAGCCACCTCTCCGGCCCGCTGCGCAGCCCGGTGGAGGAAGGCGCCCGCCTCATACGGTTCCTGCGGGACCAGCAGGACTGCGTCATCTGGTACCTGTACCTGCGCCCCTGCGGGGAGGCGTTCGTGGTCTTCTCCCACCTGGAACTGGAGTCCGCCGGCTGGTGGGCCGACGGGGAACCGGCCGAGGAGGTCCGGGCCGCCGTGGCCGCCTCGCTGGTGCGGTGCGCCGACACCTTCGAGGAGTTCGCGTACCGCTTCGTCGTGGAGAACGAGCTGTGGATGCGGTTGAACTCCGCCGACGCCGACGGCCCGCTCCCCGCCCGCCTCCAGTCGTACGCCGACCACTACACGCCCGCCGGGTAGGGGGCGCGCGGTCGCCCGGCGGTGGCGCCGGCGCTGCGCCAACCCGGCAACGGTTCACGGACGTGTCCCCGTGAACACCGGTGCGGGCGCCGATCGCGACGTACGGTCGAGCAACCGGCCGAGCCCTGCCGCCGGCACCGCACACCTGGCCGGGGTCGGCTCCTCGACGCCACGACCGGAACGGGAGCAGCCGATGCTTCTCTACGCCCAGACCCCAGCGCGGCGCAACCGCCAGATCCTCGCGGACCTGATCGCCGCGCTCCTGATCGCCGCCGCGGTGTGGTTCGCCCTCGCCGTCCACGACGCGATCATGCTGCTGGCCGAGCCGGGACGGAAGGTCGAGAGCTCCGGCAAGAGCCTCGCCAGCGCCCTCGGCGACGCCGGTGACACCGCCTCGGACGTGCCGCTGGTCGGCGACCTCCTGAAGAAACCGTTCCGGTCCGCGGCCGACGCCGGCACCGGGATCGCCGACGCGGGACAGTCGCTCCAGGACACCGTCAGCCAGTTGGCCACCCTGGCCGCAGTCGTCCTCATCGTCGTCCCCGTGGCGTTCGTACTCCTGCTGTGGCTTCCCCCGCGCCTGCGCTGGATCCGTCGCAGCGCCTCCATCCGGCATCTCCTGGACGCACCCGGCGGCGCCGACCTGCTCGCGCTGCGCGCCCTCACCGGACCGCCGGGCGACCTCCTGGCGATCCCCGCCCCGCCGGGCGGCCTCGCGGACGCCTGGCGCCGCGGCGACCCGCAGTCCGTCGCGGCCCTGTCCCGGATCGCACTCGCGCGGGCGGGCCTGCGGCCCTGACGGGCGCACCTCAGAGCCCCCGCCCCCGACGGCCCCGCCCCCGACGGCCCCACCCCGACCGCCGACCGGGCCCGGCACACCCCGCGATGACCGACCCTCACCCACCGTCCCGGACGCCCGGCTCCTGACCGTAGAGGTCCCGCCAGGACGGGAACAGGCCGCCCGGACCGTCGAAACCCTCCGCGGCCCGCACCGCGTGGACCACGGCCCGGCACACGGCGTCCGCCGCCGCCCCCAGCACCTCGTTGAACTCCGCCATCCCCGCCACCGGGTGCCCGCCCAACGCGAGCCCGAAGACGGTGTCCCCGTCGTTCATCAAGTGCACGGGACGGATCGCCCGGGCCAGCCCGTCATGGGCCGTGCCGGCCATCTTCTGCACCTGGGCCCGCGTGAGGTCGGCGTTGGTCGCCACCACGGCGAGGGTGGTGTTCATCACCGCCCCCGACCCGCCCTCCGCGGGAGCGCCGCGCCGCGACCGCGTCGTGGCACGGGCCTCGTCCAAGGCCCGCCGCGCCCGCTCGTGCACCTGCGGCCGCGGCCACACATCGCGCCGGCCCGCATACAACTCCCCGTACAGCGCGCCCGATGCGGGATCGACGACCGACCCGGCCGCGTTCACCACCACCAGGGCGCCCACCACCGCCCCGCCCTCCAGGCACACACTGGCCGACCCGACCCCGCCGCGCAGGCCGCCCGCCACCGCGCCCGTCCCCGCCCCGACCGACCCCTGCGCCACCGCCGCACCCACCGCCGCGGCCGAGGCCGCCTCCACCGCCCGCCGGCCCAGCGCCGGCCCCGGACGGAGCCCGAAGTCCCCGCCCCGCCCCAGGTCCAGCAGCGCGGCCGCCGGCACCACGGGAACCACCTGCCCCGCCCCTGGCCCCACCGGCACGCCCCGCCCCCGCTCCTCCAGCCACTCCATGACACCGTGCACCGCGGCGAGCCCGTACGCACTGCCACCGGTCAGCACGAGCGCGTCCACCCGCTCGACCAGAGCCCGCGGGTCCAGCGCGTCCGTCTCGTGCGTCCCGGGACCTCCACCGCGCACGTCCACCGCCGCGACCGCCCCGCCCGGCGGAACCAGGACCACCGTCGTTCCCGACAGCGCCCCCTCACCCGTCAGCGCGGCATGCCCCACGCGCACACCGGCCACGTCCGTTATCGCGTCGACCCGATCCACGTTCCCCGCCCCCGATCGCACCGTCACCCGCCGCGGCCGTCCCACGCGCCGCCGCCCGTCAACGCCGTCACCCTCTCACCCCACCGCCGCCACCACCCCGCCGTGCGCCGAACCGGACGCCCCGGCGGCGCAGTCCAGCCACTCCCGGCGGCTGCGCCCGGTGTGCCTGGTGAGGGCGACAGCCGCTATGTAATGTCACATCACATGATGTTCTTACGTCGTGCGGCCTCGGCCGCCGCCCTCCTCGCCACCGTCCTGCCCCTGGCCCTCGCCTCACCCGCCCACGCCACCGCCGCCGGCGCCACCGCCTGCCGCCCCCCGGCCGCCGCAGCGCTCGACGCCGAACAGATTCGGCTCGCCGACGCCCGCACCACCGCCCTGGTCGAACGAGGCGGGCTCACCGACTTCGTACGGCGCCTTCCCGCCGCCCTGTGCACGACACGCAGCCCGGCCGAAGCCGAACGCCTCCTGCGCTCCTGGGGCGAGGCCCTCTGGCAGGCCTCCGTACGCCGCGCCCAGGGACAGCGGCCCGGCGGCGACCTCGCCCCCGCGGACGACCGGCCCCTGTACTGGGCACGGCTGTCCATGACCGCCGAACTCGCCCGTTGGCAGCCGGGGTTCACCGTCGACAGGGCGGCGCTCCGCGCCCGCTTCGAGGACGCCTCCCGCGGCCTCACCGACAACGCCTTCCAGGCCGCGCCCGGCGTACGCCGCGTCTTCATCAGCGGCTTCGACCCCTTCGGACTCGACGCGGAGATACGCCGCGCCAACCCCTCCGGATCGGCCGCCCTCCAGCTCAACGGCCGCCGCGTGACCCTCGCCGACGGCAGCCCCGCCGAGATCCGCGCCGTCGTCCTGCCCGTGCGCTACGCCGACTTCGACGCCGGCATGGTGGAACGGGCCTTCGCCCCGCGCCTGGCCGCCGGCCCCGCCCCGGCCGACATCATCACCACCGTCAGCCAGGGCTACCCCGGCATCTTCACCCTTGAGGACTGGGCCGGCCGGGCCCGGTCCGCCGACCCCTACCCCGACAACGCACGCGCCCTGTCCGGCGGCACCCGCGAACACCCGGTGACCGCCCCCGGCCTCGGCCCGGGACCGGAGTTCATCCGCACCACGCTCCCCGCCGACGCCGTGACCGCCGCCGTGCAGAGCCCCTACCCCGTCCTCCTCAACCCCGACGTCACCGAGATCCCGGCGGGCGCCACGGCCCCCGTGGACCGGACCGACGGCCCCACACCCGGCTCCCGCGCCGTCGCGGGCGGCGGAGGCGGCTACCTGTCCAACGAGGTCGCCTACCGCTCCAACCGGCTCCGCGCCGAACTCGCCCCGCACCTGCCCGGCGGCCACCTCCACACCCCCGTGCTCACCGGCCTGCCGGCCGACCCCCAGCTGCTGACCGGCCCCGACTTCGAACGCAACGAGACCGCGATCACCGCCGAGGTCCGCGCCGTCCTCGAACACGCCGCAGTACGAGGCTAGGGCCTGTTGCGAAAGTGGATCTTGAGCGTGGATGATCACGCTTCGTCGGGCGTGGTGCTGGTCCCAGCAGCCCGCTTACACTCGGACCGTCTCGGTGCGAAGTGATCTCCTTGCTCCCGGCACAGTGAGGCGGCTTCCATGCCTGGATGGATGGACTTGGCATACACCACGGCCGGCGGTGTCGTCGGCGCCGCGGTGACCAACTACCTCTCCAAGAACCAGGAACGTCGGCAGCAGCGAGCCGCGGTCATGCAACAACTCCTGCGCGTCACAGCGGTACGCGACAGGGTGTGCGACATCGTGCCGAGCCGGAGGGAGCGTCCGTCACGGCACCTGGCCGGGGCGCGACTGCTTGCCACGGCACGTTTTGGCGTCACGGCGGTCCTGGAGGACGGCCATGACGCCGAGCACACGCAGCGGGAAGCGATCGCAGATCTCGTGGTGGCTGCGCTCTCGGCGGGCGTACCCCGCAGGGTCCTGGACTTTGCCGGAGGCAGCGAGGAACGTGCCCTGCAATGCGAGGTCATCGCAGCGGTCGATCTCCACCTGGGCGGTGTCCTGGGTGAATCGCTCGAAGAACTCATGACGCAGTGTGAGGAATACCGGCAGGCGACAGCTCAACACCTGCTCCGGGCGCTGTGGCACCCATGGCAGACGCGGTTGCGGATGCCTGCGCGCCTTCGCGCGTTGCGACAAGACGTCGCCGCACTCCATCGCAGACAAGAAGCGGCGATGTCCGTCCTGGATCAGCCGGAGCACATCGATGCCCTCACCGAGCGACTCGGTCGCCTGTCGGCTCACGACCCCCAACGCGTCGACTAGTCCGGGACCCGCGGCATAGCCAGTGCCGCGTGGCATCGCATCAGATCCGTTGCGCAACGTCATGACCCACTTCCGCCACACGACCCGGCCACCGCCCCGCCTGCGGTGCGTCACCCCGCCATGGGGCAGGATGGCAGCCCGTTTTCGGATGCGCACACACGCCCGAACGCGGCCCACTGCACGACGAACTGACAGGTGACAAGGTGACGACACACCTCATACGACGCCCGGCGGCGCCCGCCGCCACGCCCCCGGCCTGGGGACGCGCAGCGGAGGAGGTCCGTTGAACCGGGAACTCGTCCTCCACGACTGGCTGGTCGCCGGCATCGCGCTGGCAGCCGGCGCCGCCGCCGGGCTGCTGCTGCGCGCCCTCCTGCGGTGGCTGGGCCGGCACGCCGAGCGGACCCGCTGGAAGGGCGACGACGTCATCGTCGACGCGCTGCGCACCATCGCCCCCGGCGCCGCCCTCATCGCCGGCGCCGCGGTCGCCGCCACGACCCTGCCGCTCACCGCCCGGGTCTCGGGATTCGTCAACCAGTCCCTGACCGCGCTGCTCATCCTCATCGCCACCCTCAGCACGGCGCGGGTCGTCGCCGGCCTCGTCCAGTCCGTGGCGGGGACCCGCACCGGGGTGGCCGCGTCGGCGTCCATCTTCGTCAACATCACCCGGATCGTGGTCCTCGTGATGGGCGTCCTCGTCGCCCTGGAAACCCTCGGCGTGTCCATCGCGCCCCTGGTCACCGCCCTCGGCGTGGGCGGTCTGGCGGTGGCCCTGGCACTCCAGGACACCCTCGCCAACCTCTTCGCCGGAGTGCACATCCTCGCCTCGAAGACCGTGCAGCCCGGTGACTACATCCGGCTCACCAGCGGCGAGGAGGGGTACGTCGTCGACATCAACTGGCGCAACACCGTGGTGCGCAACCTCTCCAACAACCTGGTCATCATCCCCAACGGACGTCTCGCCCGGACGAACATGACCAACTTCACCCAGCCGGAACAGCAGTTCTCCATCCTGGTCCAGGTGGGAGTCGGCTACGACAGCGACCTGGAGCACGTCGAGCGGGTGACCCTCGACGTCGTCGACAGCGTGATGGCCGACATCAACGGCGCCGTCCCCGACCACGAAGGAGCCGTCCGCTTCCACACGTTCGCGGACTCCCGCATCAACTTCACCGTGATCCTGGGCGTCGGCGAGTTCAGCGACCAGTACCGGATCAAGCACGAGTTCATCAAGCGCCTGCACCGGCGCTTCCGTACGGAGGGCATCTCCATCCCCGCCCCGACCCGCACGGTCGCCCTCCGGCACGACGAGCACCCCGCGCCGTCCCCGCACGCACCCGTGCCCCACCAGCGCGGGGCGTCACCGTCGACCGCCACCCAACGCACGGACCTCACCGACCTCACCGAACTGACCGACAGCGGCCGCTGAGCAGGGCCGGGCGCGGTCAGCGTGAGCCGGCCGGGTCCGGCTTCGCCACCGACAGCGGCTCGGCGATGTCCTCCAGCGAACGGCGCTCGGCCTTGACCGCGAGGAAGACCGCCACCAGGCCGGCGGCGCACATCAGCGCGGCGCCGATCCGGAAGGCGAGCGCCGTGTCGCCGACCACGCCCGACGAGGTGAGGTCGGCGAAGATCAGCGGGCCGCTGATGCCGCCGGCCGCGGTCCCCAGGGCGTAGAAGAAGGCGATGGCCATGGCCCGGGTCTCCATGGGGAAGACCTCCGAGACGGTCAGGTACGCACTGGAGGCGCCCGCCGACGCGAAGAACAGCACCACGCACCAGCAGGCCGTCATGGTCGTCGCGGTGAGCGATCCCCGGTCGAACAGCCATGCCGTGGCGAACAGGAGCACACCGGAGAGCAGGTAGGTCGAGGAGATCATGATCCGGCGCCCGAGCGTGTCGAACAGCTTGCCGAGCAGCAGGGGCCCCAGGAAGTTGCCCGCGGCGATGACGGCGAAGTAGTAGCCCGTGCTGCCCGTCGGCACGTCGAAGAACGTCGTCAGGATGGTGCCGAAGCCGAAGGTGACGGCGTTGTAGAGGAACGCCTGGCCGATGAAGAGCGACAGGCCCAGGACCGCGCGGCGCGGGTAGCGGCCGAAGACCGTCCGGGCGATCAGGCCGAAGCCGATGCTCTTGCGCTGGTGGACGGTGATCTCACCGGCCGGCGGCGGGAGGGGTTCGCCCTTCTCCCGCTCGATCCGCTCCTCCACCGACGACACCAGCGCCTCGGCGTCCTCCTGCCTGCCGTGGATGAACTGCCAGCGCGGACTCTCCGGAACGTGCCGGCGTACGAGCAGGACGGCCAGGCCGAGGACGACGCCCAGGGCGAAGCTGAGCCGCCAGCCGAGGTTCGCGGGGAAGACGTCGGTGTCGAGCATCACGACGGACAGCAGGGCGCCGCCGATCGCGCCCAGCCAGTAGCTGCCGTTGATGATGAGGTCGACCCGGCCCCGGTACAGGGACGGGATCAGCTCGTCGATCGCCGAGTTGATGGCCGCGTACTCGCCGCCGATGCCGAAGCCGGTGAGGAAGCGGAAGAGGAAGAACCACCACGACTCGAACGAGAGCGCGGTCATCGCGGTCGCACCCAGGTAGACGACCAGGGTCACCATGAAGAGCCGCTTGCGGCCGTAGCGGTCCGTCAGCCAGCCGAAGAAGAGCGCCCCCAAACAGGCGCCCGCCACGTAGAGGGCGGCGGCGACGCCGGTGACCTGCGCGGCGGTAATGTCGAGACCGCTGCCCTCCTCGGCGAGGCGGCCGGCGACGTTGCCGACGATGGTGACCTCGAGCCCGTCGAGGATCCAGACGGTGCCCAGGCCGATCACGATCATCCAGTGCCACCCGGACCACGGCAGCCGGTCGAGACGGGCCGGCACGGCGGTGGTGACGGTGCCCGTGGTGGCCGGCACGGACACCGGCGACGAATCGGATGCCATGGCTTCCTGTTTCCCTCCTGCTCGAACGCCCCCTGCCTGCCGGGTTCCCGAGAACCTCCCGGACATGCGGCCGCGATCACCGCCGGCCGCCCGTGGCCCGCCTCCCAGCTTGCGCGCCCGGCCCGGACCCACCCACCGCGACACACCCGGCGCGCCCCGGACCGTCCCGGAGGGACGTTTGCGCAGCTGTGACGGCCACTCACCCCCACCGCACAGAACCGTCGTTGTCAGTGCCGCCGGATACCTTCGCAATGTTGCAAGGGCCTTCCGACAGGAGCGGACGATGACCGAGAGCAGTGTTCAGCCCACGCTGAGGGTGGTGCTGACCGACGTGAACGAGCGCGTGGTGGAGGCATGGCGGGCGGCGTTCGCGGACACCCCCGGCATCGAGATCCGCCGGGGC
Organism: Streptomyces sp. NPDC046308; assembly: GCF_055588065.1. NCBI lineage: Bacteria > Bacillati > Actinomycetota > Actinomycetes > Kitasatosporales > Streptomycetaceae > Streptomyces > Streptomyces sp. NPDC046308. The sequence goes on along the minus strand of NZ_JBVJFB010000010.1, from coordinate 202,486 downwards.
TCGATCCTCGAAGAGGACGTCGACGCCTGGGTCACCCCGACGAACTCCCGGGGCCGGATGGACGGCGGGGTCGACGCCGCCGTCAAGCGCCACCTCGGATCCGGCATCCAGGTCCGCGTGCAGCGCGCGATCCGCGAGCGGTTCGCCGGAGTCCTCCCGGTGGGCAGCGCGGTCTGCGTCCCCTCGGGGGCAGCCACCCCCCGGTACCTGATATCGACACCGACCATGGTCCGGTCCTCGCAGAACGTCAGCGCCACCCTGAACGTCGCCCTGGCCTGCGCCGCCGCGTTCCAGGCCGTTCACCGGCAGAACCGGCGGCAGCCCGGCAGCATCCGCTCGGTGGCCCTGGTCGGGATGGGCGCACAGACCGGCCGGGTCCCGGCCAGGGTCTGCGCCAACCTCATGTGGACCGGCTACACCCTCTTCCACGACCACTGGTTCGAGGACGACGACGAGCTGCGCGCCACCATCGTCACGCAGCTGAACGGCATCGAGAACGCCCCCGCCGAGGAGCGGGTGCGCATCGTGGTGCCGAAGACCGCCCCGCCCGCCCCCGCCCCCGCCGGCCACCCGACCGGCCAGGTCCCCGCCCCGACCCCGACGAACGAGAGCCCCTCCGCCATGACGGACGCGAACGACCCCCTGGCTCTCACCGAACTCTTCGACGGCGGCGGCGAGCCCTGGCTCCCGCTGCTGAAGCCGGTCATCGAGGCGCTGCCGGACGCCCCCCACTTCATCGGGAAGGGCCGCAGCCCCGAGGTCGTCCCGGTGCGCGAGCTGACCTTCCAGGCCCTCAAGCCCAACCCGCCGCACAAGTGGAAGGTCGTCGCCTTCGGCCAGAACCCCTACCCGCGGGCGGAGAGCGCGACCGGCATCGCCATGTTCGACAACACCTTCGGCGACTGGAAGGACAGCCAGTTCGGCAGGGTCGTCAGCATCCGCTGCCTCATCAAGGCGGCGGCGATGTGGAAGTACGGCATAGCCAAGAAGACGCCCATCGCCGACGTGCGCGCGTTGCTGAAGGAGCAGGACACCGTCCAGCCGCCCGAGTGGTTCCAGGCGATGCTCACGCAGGGCGTGCTGCTGCTGAACGCCTCCCTCACCGCCAGCGGCGACGCAGCGATGGGCGCCGACCAGCACACGGCGTTCTGGCGGCCCGTCGCCGAACGGATCGTCGAGGAGATCCTCAAGGCCAAGCAGGACGCGGCCGAGGAGGACCGCGGGATCGTCTTCGCCTGGTGGGGGGCGCACGCCCGCAACCTCAAGCGGGTCGTCCTGCGGATCCAGGAGAAGTACCCGGACGTCGAGGTCCGCCACATCGACCACGCGAACCCGGCGGCGCAGGGCGACATCTTCTGCGAGGGCGACCACTTCGCCCTGGTGAACGAGGCCCTCGTCTCGCTGGGCGCCGACCCGATCGACTGGCTGCCCAGCAAGGGATGGAACGCGGGGACGGCCGGCGCGGACGGGGCGGTCGCGGCACGCATGGGCGCCTTCATCGAGTCGACCATGAACCTGCACCAGCTGTACCTGGAGCGGCTCACCAGCGTCAAGGACGAGGGCCTGGTCCTCCCCGCGATCACCGGCGTCTTCGACACCCCGCTGATGGACTTCCAGGACGCCGTCGCACCGGTCGCCCGGACGCTGTCCGGGCTCGCCGGACACATCGACCGCTCACGCGACTTCGGCAAGCGGCGGGCCGACGAGATGTCCGGCGGCCTGTCCGCCGACGCGATCGCCGCCCTCTACCTCTACACCTGCGAGTCCGCGTTCTACCGCGAGATCAACGCCGTCCTGCGCTCCCCGGACCGCAGCCGGGTCACCCCCTACCTGCCGTACCTGCGCCTGCTGTTCTCGGCGGTCGGAGGGCTGCCCGCGCACACGCAGCCGCTGTGGCGCGGCGTGTCGCTGGACCTGCGGTCGCAGTACCCGGTGGGCCGGACCGTCACCTGGTGGGGCGTCTCCTCGTGCACCTCCCAGCTGAACGTGGCGCGGTCCTTCCTGGGCAGCCGCGGCAAGCGGACGCTCTTCGAGGTGACGCCCGCCAAGGCGGTCGGGATCAGGAGCTTCTCCGCCTTCACGGGGGAGGAGGAGTACATCCTCACACCGGGCACGCAGCTCAAGGTGACGGACGTGAAGAGCGAACGCAGCGGCCTGTACACGGTCAAGCTGACCGAGGTGGACGCCACCCCCGTGGTGTCCTGACCCGCTCGGCCGGCCCCGGCGAGTCGGCGCCGCCCGGCCGGGCCGCCCGGCCGGGCGCCCGCCATCCGCCGTGCGGCATTCGGGAACGTGGGCGTGGCCTGCTTGACCGCTCGGGCCGCCCGACGCAGAGTCGGAACGCGGTGCCGCGACAGCGCCGCCCGAGCCCGCCTGCGGTCCACCCGTCCGAAGGCGGCAGACGGCCCTGGCCTTGGGGAGTGACTGCGCTGATGGTCCTCGACCTGGTCGTGATCGGTACGGCCATCACCCTGGGCCCCCTGCACAACAGCGCCTTCATCCTGCTGCTCTCCTCACCGCGAGGCGTCCGCAAGGGCCTGGCGTTCCTGCTGTCGTGGCTCGCCAACCTGGTCGTGGTCATCGCGTGCGTGGTCCTGTTGACCGGCGGCGAGCCCCCGGCCCGCCACAGCGCGCCGTCGACCGCCGCGGCGAGCGCGAAACTCGCCATCGGCCTGGGGATGGTGCTGTACGCGGCGCACCGGCGCCGCCGGCCGCCCCGCCCGCACGGCCCGCCGCGCTGGACCGCCAAGGTGGACGGCGCCTCACTGGGGACGGCCGCCGGGCTGGCCTGGCTGCTGCAGCCCTGGGCGCTGGTCGGCGCCGGCGCGGCCACGGTCGTCGCCGCGGACCTCTCCTCCCTCACCGACTGGCTCGCGCTGACCGGCTACTGCCTGCTGGCCACGCTCGGCCTCATCGTCATGGAGATGTACATGCTCCGGGCACCGGCCGCCGCGGCCGCCCGGCTGGAGGCCCTGCGCAGGTGGCTCGAGCAGCACCAGGAGCAGCTGATCGTCACGCTCTCGCTGCTCGTCGGTCTGTGGCTGGCGGCCCGGGGCATCTACGAGCTGGTCGCCTGACCGGCTCGCCGACAGCCGGGGCCCCCAGAATGAATTGAACACGTTCAGCCCGGCTGGCAGTATGGATCCGCGCGCCGCCGGCCACGGCGACGCGTTCATTTCGCCGTGCCACGAGGGGGGCTGGCCGTGCGTCAGAAACGGTCGTACGGCCGGATGCTGCTGGTGTCGACGCTGGTGGGCTGCCTGGAGGTCGCGCTCACCGTCGTGGTGATCCTCCTGTACGTCCGGACCCAACCGCCGCCGGACAGCCCGGTCGACCACACCGCGCTCGTGGGGGGCCTGTTCTCCCTCGGTGTGATCGTCGCGGTGATCGCGGTCCTGCTGTCCCTGGTCTTCGTACTGCCGGCGGTGGCGCTGGCCGACCAGCTCGGCCGCCGGATCGGCGGCCGCGAGGCGTGGTGGTGGGTCCCGCTCGCGGTGGCGGCCCTGGTGGCACCGCCGATCTGGACCTTCGCGTCGTACAACCACCTGGAGACGCGGCCCGTGCTCGTCTTCTGGGCCGCAGCCACCGCGTCGCTCTCGATGGGCGCCCTGATCGCCCAGCCCCGCCGTCCGGGACTGGGTCGGCAGGTGGCGCTGTGGGGCACGGCGGTAGTGGCGGGGACCGGCCTGCTCGGCGCACTCGGGCTCACCGCCGGCCTGCTGCCCGCCTACGAGCCGCCGGCGATCGACCCGGCGACCCTGCCCGGCACCTGGGGTGACCAGACGGGCGGAAAGCTGGTCTTCACCTCCGACGGCCGGGTCACGGCCGACAGCGTCCACGAGTACGGCCCCGGCGACGACCCCTACCGCCTGCCGCCGCAGTGCTCGGGCTCCGGCACCTGGTCGTACGAGCCCGGGCGGGGGGTGCGGACCCAGAAGGTCCGCATACAGGTTCCGGGATGCTCCTGGCCGGCGTGGAGCGTCGGCGGCACCGAGGAGGAGCCGCGGATCTACCAGCGCATCGGCCACCCCGACTCCGGGCACCTGTACGGGCTGCGGAAGGTCACCGGCGGCCCGTGACGCCGCAACACCGCGCCGCCCCCGGCGCTCCGCGCGCCGCCGACAACTTGATCACCTCCGCTGCAACCACCGTGAACGCCCTGCCGTCCTGAGCGACGGGGCGTGCGCGCGTTGCGGAAGTACGTTCATATGTGACCAGAAATGTGTGTACTCTGAACGCGCTTCACTTTCTGAACAGGTTCAAGAACAAGGGGGGACCGGTGCAGCGTCACCGCGTCATGATTTCGGCTGCCGTCGTCGCGGCAGCCATCGGCTTCGTACCGAACGTGGCCCAGGCCTCAGACCAGCCTGCGGACCGTACGGGCGGCGTGGCCGCCACGATCGATTCCGCGAAGGCGGCGGCGGTGGGTTCCGCCGTCTTCCACAGCCCCGCCGAGCGCACCGTCCGCAAGGCCGCGAGCGCGCCCGCCGACGCGGGCAAGAACGGCAACCCGGCCGCCGCGCCACAGGCCGCCGGCGCCGGCAAGGACAACCCGGGCCTCGCGGTCGACCTGCTCGCCTCCGGCACCACCGCGCACGGCATCAGCCTGGCGTCCCGGATCAGCACCAGCGTCGCGTCCTCGATCCGCGTCGAGATCAACTGGGGTGACGGCCGGACCGAGACCAGCCACACCACCAACGCCAAGCTCCTCAAGGCGGACCACACGTTCGCCGAGCTCGGCACCCACACGGTCACGGTCACCCTGACCGACCTGGACAACAACGTGACCGCCACCAACAGCGTGGAAGTCCAGTCCTACGGTTCGAAGTTCACCCCGCACGGCCCGGCCCGGCTGCTGGACACCCGCGACGGCACCGGCGCCGCCGCAGGCCCCGTCGCCCCGTACGGCACCACCCGGGTGAAGATCGGCGGCAACAGCGGCATTCCGGCCGGTGCGACCGCCGTGGCCCTCAACCTGACCGTCACCAACGCCCGTTCCGGCGGCCACGTCACGGCCTACCCCTCGGGCACCGCGCAGCCGGACACCTCCAACGTCAACTTCGTCGCGGGGCAGACCGTGCCGAACATGACGATCGTGCCGGTCGGCGCGGACGGCTACGTGGAGTTCGTCAACCGCAGCTACGGCGACGTGGACCTGATCGCCGACGTCACCGGCTACTTCACCCGCACCAACGCCAGCGGCTACACCTCGCTGGACCCGGCCCGCATCGTCGACAGCCGTGAGGGCCTCGGCACCTCGTGGGGCCAGGTCGGCGGGCAGAGCACGTTCCCCGTCCAGATCGCCGGCCAGGCCGGCGTCCCGTCCCGGGGCGTCACCGCCGTGGCCCTCAACGTCACGGTCACCAACCCGAAGAGCGCCGGCCACCTGACGCTCTTCCCGAGCGGACAGCAGGCCCCGTCCACCTCCAACGTGAACTTCACGGCGGGCCAGACGATCGCCAACTCGGTGATCGTACCCGTCGGCTCCGACGGCAGGATCAACGTCCGCAACGGCGGCTGGGACCCGGCCGACGTGATCGTGGACGTCGTCGGCTACTACAGCCCCGACAGCAAGGCCGCCTACCTGCCCGTCACGCCCACCCGGCTGTACGACTCCCGCAAGTGGTCCGCCGTCCCGGGCCAGGACTACAGCTACCTGCCGCTCGCCGACGGCAAGCCGTGGGTCACCGGCTACGTCCTGAACGCGACGGTCACCAACACCCAGGGCGACGGCCACCTCACGGTCGCCCCGGACACCAACACCTGGACCCAGTACATCGGCGGGACCCAGATCCGCCCGACACCGCCCAACTCCTCCAACCTGAACTGGACGAAGGGCGCGACCGTCCCGAACCTGGTCCAGGCGAGCACCGGCAAGACCGGCGTCATCGACCTCTGGAACCGCAGCTGGGAGCCCACCGACATGGTGGTCGACATGTTCGGTCTCTACGAGTACTGACCCACCCGGCAGGCAGCGCCCCACCACCGTGCCCCGGGAACAGCCACTGCGGCTGTTCCCGGGGCACGTCCCGTTTCCCACCCGCCCCGATAAACGCTCGGGGAATTCACCGAAAACAAGCCGGTCGGCGCAATTCCGCGCCCCGCACCCAAAATGCGGCCGCTTACGCTCCGGCGGGGCTCAAGCGAACCCGGGGAATACTGGGGAGCGGCCGAAACCTCGGCCGGACACACCCCCGTGGCCGGATCTCATCGGCGTCAACGTGACGAAGTAGAACCGGACTTGCCCAGGTAGCGGGCAGAAGCCCCGCACGCTTGCCGCCGTCCGGACGACCTCGCAATGCTTTCCGAACGATCCGGTCGACTGAAGTCCAGTGCACCTTCGGCTTTCCCCTTCCACATCCCCGGGAGACTTATATGTCCGACACCGCACGTACCCCCGAATTCGAACTCCACGACCTGGAACTCGATCTCGGCGACCTCACCGTCACCTCGATGCGGGACACCTCCGCACTGCCCGAGGGCGGGGCGTCCTGGGGCTCCTGCTCCTGCCAGGGGTCGTCCTCCTGCGCCCAGCCGCACGACTCCGTCGCCCTCGAGGCCTGAGCCCGCCCACGAGAGGAAACCCATGACCGACCGCACGCAGTCCTCCGGTTTCGACCTCGACGAACTCGACCTCGGTGAACTCACCGTGACCTCCCTGAGGGACACCGTCGCCCTGCCCGAGGGCGGCGCGTCCAACGGCGGCAGCTCCTGTTCCTGCGGCTCGTCCTCCTGCGCCCACCCGCAGATGCCCGAACTCCCCGTCTAAGGGACACGGGCGCACCACCGCACCACCGCACGACGGCACCACCGCTCGGCAGACGCTTCCCGCCGTGCCACGCGCCCGGCGGGAAGCCCGCGCGCCGCCCCCACCCACAGGACGGAAACCCATGCCGCAGCCGCACCCCACCCCCAGCGCCGACGGCTACCGGGTACGCTCCGCCCCCTACGCGCTGGCCCGCGCCACCGTGCTCGCCCACCCGGCCCAGCACCCGGCCCCGGCCGCCTTCCGGGACCTGCTGGCCCGCCTCCAGCGGCTCGACACCCAACTGGCCCTGACCACCGCACCCCTGTGCGAGGACCTGTACGCCGCCCGCGACGGCCACCCCGCCGACTTCCACCGCGACGTCGTCCTGCCCCTGCGACGGGCCCTGCACAACGGCCGCGAACCCCGCCCCGCCCTGCTCGCCCGCCTCGGCGACCTCCCCGCCCGCCTTCCCCGGCTCGATGCCTGGCTCAGCCTGCGCGCCGACCGCGACACCCTCCTCACTGCCCTCGACGCCGCCACGGGCCCCGCCCTCGACGCCGAACGCGCCGCGCTCGCCGCCCTGTGCCGCGAACCCGCCCTCGCCAAGGCCACCGCCTTGACCAGCGCCGACCTCTGGCGCGCCGTGAACCGCGCCGCCACCGGTGCGGCCGACCGCCGGGCCCGCAAAGAGGAGCCCACCGTGCTGCGCTACGCCCTGCGGGCCAGTACCAAGACCAGCCCGCTGTCGTGGTTCACGGCCGTCGGATGGGGCCCGCTGACCGGCGCCCCCGCAGACGGCCCGGCCGACGGCCCGGTCCGCCCGGTCGCCTCCTGGGGCGCCGCACCCGTCCTCGACGGCCCCCTGCACTCCGTCGTACGGGTCAACCGGACCCTGACGACCGCGCTGACCCTCGCCCTCCTCGACGCCCCGCACCGCCGCGCCACCCTGCCCCACCGCATCACCAGCACCGCACGCACCGCAGGCGGACGGGCCGCGTACTCCCGTGACCGGCCCTCCTTCGCCGGTGGCCGCTACCTCGTGCCCGGCGAGGACGAGGCGGAGGTGGCCGCCGGCGGACCGCTGGGCCTGCTCACCGCCCTCGCCGAGCACCCCGTACCGCTCGCGGAGCTGACGGAGAAGCTGGCCGCGACGCTCTGCCCGCCCGACGCCGACGCCGGTGGCGGTGGCAGCACCAGGGGTGGTGACGGCCGGGCCGCGGCCGCCGCCTTCCTCGACCAGCTCGCCCAGGCCGGCCTGCTGGTCCCGCAGGACCCCGTCCCCCCGCAGGACCCCGACCCCCTGCACCGCCTCGCCGCCTGGCTGCGGTCCTTCGCACCCGGCCACCCCGAGGACGCCGACCGCGCCGACCGGATCACCGAACTCGGCTCGCTGACCGCCCGGTTCGCCGCCACCCCGGCCGCCGAGCGCCCCGAACGGCTCACCGTCCTCACCCGACGCTGGACCGCCGAGCTGGCCGCCGCCGGCCGGCCCGTCCCCACCGCCTCCGCCCCGCTGACCGTCCTGTCCGAGGACGTGGTCGCCCCGCGCCCGCTGGCACTCGAGGGCTTCCTCGGCGCCGCCGACCACGAGGCGCTCGGCGAGGTCACCGCCCTCGCCGAACTCTTCGACCTCGGCCACCTCGTCCGCCGCGCCGTCCGGGACCGCTTCGTCGAACGCTACGGCGCCGGCGGACGCTGCGCGCACCCCTGGGAGTTCGGCCCGGACGTCGCCGCCGCCTGGGAGTCCGCCGGACGGATCGCCCGCCTCGACCCCGCCGACCAGGACGCGTTCCCCAGCGGGAGCGAACCCCTCGCCCGGCTGCGGGCGGAGGTCGCCGACGCCCTGCGCGCGGACGACGGCCCCTCCGGCCCCTCCGGTGCCCGCGACGAGGCGCTGCTCCCCGCCGACACCCTCAAGACCCTCGGGGAGCGGCTCCCCGCCTCCACCGTCGAACGGCCCCTCAGCTACGCCTACTTCCTCCAGCGCGACCCCGCCTGCGGGCTGCTCGCCGTCAACCACGTCTACGGCGGCTGGGGCCGCTTCGCCAGCCGCTTCCTGGACTCGCTGGACCCCCGCGCCACCGCCGAGGTGTCCCGGCAGCTCCGGCGCGGCCTCGGCCCCGGCGCCCGCCCCGCCCAGATCCGCCCCGTCGGCGGGTTCAACGCCAACCTCCACCCCCTCCTCGTCCCGGACGAGATCGGCCCCGACCGCCACCGCACCCCGATCGCCGAGGCCGACCTCGAACTCGTCCACGACGAAGCCACCGACCAGATCCGGGTCCGTCTGCGGACCACCGGCGAGCTGCTCGACGTGCTCTACCCCGGCTTCCTCGCCCCCGTGCTGCTGCCGGCCCGCATCGCGCCCCACCTCGCCGACCACCCGGGCGGGGTCGTGGACTTCCGGCCCCTCGCCCCCCGCCGGTCCCTGGCCGCACCCGGCGGCCACGTCACCCTCTGCTCCCGGCTCCGCCACCGGCACGTGGTGCTCCAGCGCCGCCGCTGGCTGCTGCCGTCCGCCGTGGTGGCCCGGCTGCGCGCCGACCTCGCCACCGACACCGGCCCCGGCCGGGTCCCCGCATCCGCCGCGGCCCACTGGCGGGCCCTGCTCGGCCTGCCCGAGCAGGTCTTCCTGCACCCGGTGGCCGGCGCCCCCACCGGCCGGGCCACCGAGGACTTCCTGAGCGGACTGGCCCGCCCCAAACCGCACTTCGCCGACCTCGGCAACGCCCTGCACCTGCGCTGCCTCGCCAAATGGCTGTCCCGGCACACCGACGGCGTCGTCCTCGAAGAGGCCCTGCCCGCACCCGGCGGCCTGCCCGCACCCGCCCGGGCCGTCGAACTCGTCCTGGAGGTCTACCGGGCCGGACGCCCCCGATGACCCGCCCGCCGAGCCCGCCCAGTCCGCCCAGCCCGCCGCATCCGCCGAGCCCGCAGCACCAGGAGAGGAGCCTGCCGGACATGCCGTCCCCCGACCCCCGAGCCCCCGCCGCAGACGACCCGCGCGACAGCGGCGCGCTGGACGTCGTCGCGTACCACCACCACCCCGTCAAGGCCCCGCTGCTGCGCGAGGTGATGCTGCCGCTCGCCGCCGACGCCGCCGCGGACGGGACCGCGGCCCACGTGGAACGGCACTGGCTGCACGGCCCGCACCTGCGCCTGCGCCTGCAGGGCACCGATCCCGCCCGGGTCGCCGCCACCGCCGCCACCGCGGCCGGACGCATCCGCGCCTGGCTGCAGGCGCACCCCTCACACAGCGACCTCACCGAGGCCCAGCTCCTCGAACGGGCCGCCCAGGCGGGACGGGCCGAACTCATCGCCCCGCCCTACGGGCCGCTCATCCCCGACAACACGGTCCGGATCGAGCCCGTCGACCGGTCCTCCGTACGGGGCCTGCTCGGAGCGGACGGCACCGCCCTGCGGGAGGACCTGCTGCGCCGCGGCCTGGACGCCCTGCGGGCCGGCGCCGGCTTCCTCGGCCGGCACGGCGACACCGACCGGGCCCGGCTCCGCCTCGCCGTGACCGCCCTCGCCGCCCACGCCTGCGCCCACCCCGGCGGCCTGACGGGCGGCCACTGGTCCTACGTCTCCCACCTGGAGGACTTCCTGCTCCACGACGACCCGGACGGAAGACTGCGCGCCACCTTCGAACGGCACGGGGAGCAGGCCGGGGACACCGCGACCGCCCTCGTCGCACGGATCGCCGACGGCCGCGCGGACGACTGGGAACAGGCCTGGGCCGGCTTCTCCCAGGACGCCTGGCAGCTCACGCGGCAACGCCACGACGCCGGCGCCGACCTGCACGGAGATCCCCTCGCCTACCGGGTCCGGGCAGCCGCCACCGGCGACGCCGCCGCACACGAACGCTGGAACCAGGACATCCGCACCCGCTACAGCGAGTTCCACCGACTGCTGCGCCGCGCCGACCCACAGGGCGCCATGTGGAGCCGCCCCGACTACCTCGTCCACCGGGCCTGTACGAACGCCCTGTACCGGCTGCTGGCCGTCTGCGACGTCCGCCCGCTGGAGCGCTACCTCGCCGCGCACCTGGTCGTCCGCGCCGTGCCCGCCCTGACCGGCTGCGACTGGCGCACCGAGATCGGCGCCGTCATCGACGCGGTGGAGGCCCGGACATGACCGGCGCGGACACCGGCGAGGACCGTGCCGGCGGCGGCCGGCTGCGCCCCGGCACCGCCGTCACCCCGCTGCGCGCCGGACTGCACCTGCGGGGGCGGCGCGCCGGCGTCACCCTGGAGGGCAGCACCGCCGTCCCGGTGGTGTGGGGCCTGCTGGAGGAACCCCTGCGCGCCGGCCGCCTCGCACCGTTCCGGGAGGGCCTGGAGCCGGGCTCGGCCGTCCGCGTCGCCGTCGACACCCTCGTCGGCCAACTCGCCGACCACGACCTCCTGGTCCCGGCGCCGCCTGCCGCCGGGACCCCGGACCCCGCCGGCGCCGTGCACCCCGCCGTCGCGCGGTGGATCGACGCCACGGCCGCCCGCCCCGCCGACGCGGCCGCCGCCCTCGCCGCCGCCCGGGCCGAGGTCCTGGCCCGCGACCCGGCCGCCCCGCCCGCCGCAGCCGCCGTACGGGCACTGGAGGCCTGCGGGCTGCCCGTCACCCGCACCCCCGACCCGCGGCTGCCCGGGGACCGGGTCCTGCTCACCGTCCGCGGCGCCGGCCGGGAACGGGCCGTCGCGGCCGGACAGGGCGGCGCCACCGGATACGTGACCGCCCCCGGCAGCGCCGCCCAGGCACGCGCCGACGCGGCGGCCCTGGAAACCCGCCTCGCCGCCGCCGGGGACGCCGGCGCGCCGCAACCCCACCAGGCGCCGGGCGCGTTCGCCGCACTGCTGGCCGGCGCCGCCGCCCACCGGCTGCTGTGCGCCGCCGCCGGACTGCCCGACCCGGCCGCCGAGGCAGAGGACCCGCGGCTGCTCCCCGGCATCCCCGCCGTCCTCCTCGCCGACCTGCGCCCCGCGCGCGCCGACCACCACAGCTGGCTCGGCCCCGAGCACATCGACGCGGACCGCCGCGTCCGCCTCGCACCCCCGGCCGACCTCACCGAGGCGCTGCGGCGGATCACCGCCCTCGGGGAGCACCGCTGCGGACCCCTGCCCGGCCCGCTGCCGGGGGAGCTGCCCCAACTCCCCGTACCCCTCGCCACCTGCACCCTGCCCGGCCCCGCCACCGGCGCCGCCGGGCCGCCCCGCACCCTGACCGGCGGCGGGCCCCGCCTCGACCTGGCCCGGCTGGAACTGTTCTGCCGGGCCGCCGAACTACTCCTCGGAGACGGCGAGTTCACCGTCGGCGCCGACCCCGTGCACGCCCGCGGCCGCGCCCTGCGCCACGCTGCCGCCCGCCGCCTCGCCGCCGCTGCCGCCGCCGTTCCGGACGGCCGCACCGCGGTGGACCCGACCCGATGGTCCGGCCACCCGCAGCTGCGCCACTGGTGGACGACCCTGACCGACCGGCTCGCCGTCCCCGCGCGCCTGGAGGTGCACCGGGCGGCCCCCCGCGCGCACGCCTACCACGCCGTGGTCCGCCACACCCCGCAGGAACCGGGGCGCGGGCCGGGCCCGCTGCTCGGCGAGGCCGTCGAGGCCACGCCCGGCGACGCCGCGTCCTTCGCCGCGCTGGCCGCCGTCACCGCCACCTGCACCGCCGCGGCCGGACCGCCCGCCGCCCGCCCCCGGCCCTCCGGCGCGGCGCTCGCCCCGCTGGCGGCGGCCGGCGCGCGCACCGCCGCCTGGGAAGACCTCGGCTGGACGGGGGGCTGGCTCGCCGACCTGGCCGCGCGCGAGGAAACCTTCCAGAACACCCTGCACCGGCTGTCCGCAACCGGCCCCGCCGCCCCCACCCCGTACGGCGCACCGGACCCCGAACCCGCCGGCCTGCTGCGCTCCTTCGGCTTCACCGTGCTGCGCACCGCCGAGGAGACCCGATGACCGCCCCCGCCCCCACGCCCGCCCCCGCCCCCACGCCCGCCCCCGCCCCCACGCCCGCCCCCGCCCCCACGCCCGCCCCCGCCCCCATGGCCGCCCCCGCCCCCATGGCCGGCCCTGCGGCCGCCGCCGGGCCGGGCGCCGTCCCCGTACTGGACGCCCCCGCCGCCCTGGCGGCCACCACCGGCCGGGCCGCGGTCCTGCTGACCCGCTGGACGCTCGGCCTCGCCGAGGAACTGAGCCGCCACGCCCTGAGCCGGCCCGTGGCCCTGGTCCCGGTGCGCTTCGACGGGGCCCTGGCGGTGATCGGGCCGGTGCTGCGGCCGGACGCCGCGGCCTGCCTCGTCTGCACCGAGTACCAGCGCCTGGCCACCGCGGGCGGCCGGGTCCCGTGGCAGAGCCCGAAGCTGACCCTGGCCGGAGTGCCCTCACCGGCCCTGACCCCGGCCGCCCTGGCCCTCGTACAGGACCTCCTCGACCACCCCGACCCGCAATCGCCCCCCGAGGATCCGGACCCGGCCGTCGTCCACATCGTCCACCAGGGCCGCGGCACCTGGTCCACCCACCACGTCCGCCCCATCGGCGGCTGCCACGTGTGCCGCCCGCTGCCCTCCGACGCGCAGACCCCCCTCAGCCCGCTGCCCTCGGCGCCGCGCCCGCTGCCCGACCCGGCCGTCCTGCGCGGCCCCAACCCCCGTACGACAGGCGCCGCACTGCGGGCCGCCCTGTACGACGAGCGGTTCGGGCCGGTGCGGCTGCTGCGCCGCTCCGAGGACTCGGCGTTCAGCCTCACCAGCGCGATCGTCACCGACGGCCGGTCCGTCGACGACGGCGGCCACGGCCGGGCCCGCACCTTCGCCGACAGCGAGCGCATCGCCCTCTTCGAGGCCGTCGAACGGTACGCGGGCATGCGCCCGACCGGCCGCCGCACCGACCTGCTGGCCTCCTTCGCCGAACTGGGCCCCGAGCGGGCCCTGGACCCCGAACGGCTCGGCCTGCCCGACCCCGCCCACCACGGCCACCCCGGCTCGCCCACCGTCCCCTACACCCCGGACCTGCCGCTCCACTGGGTGCGCGGCTGGTCCCTCACCCACCACCGGCCGACCGCGGTCCCCGAACACGTCGCGTACTGGGACGTGCCGGGCCCGGACCGGCCGCGCGTCGTCTACGAGTCCTCCAACGGCTGCGGGCTCGGCAACAGCCCCGAAGAGGCCGCCCTGTACGGACTGTTCGAGGTCGCGGAACGCGACGCCTTCCTCATGGCCTGGTACGCGGCCACCCCGCTGCGCCGCGTCCGCCTGCCGGCCGAGGACACCGACACCCTGCTGCTCGCGGACCGGGCGGCGGCCGCCGGCTACCGGCTCCTCCTCCTGGACGCGACCAACGACTTCGGCATCCCGGCCGTCCTGGCCGTCTGCCGCTACGAGGGCGGCCACCCGGACGCACCGCGGATGTTCCTCGCGGCGGGCGCCCACCACGATCCGCGCGCCGCCATCCGCTCCGCCGTCGCCGAGGCCGTCACCAATGTCCTGGAGGCACCGCACCGTTCCTTCGCCGAGGGCGGCCCGCGCGATCGGGCACGGCTGCGGCCCCTGCTGGAACGCCCGGAACTGGTGCTGACCCTGGACGACCACGTCGGACTGAACACCCTGCCCGAAGCCGCCCCCCGCCTGGAGTTCCTCTTCGCCGACACCCCGACCGTGGCGGCCGCCGAGGCCTGGCCCGGTGCCCCCGAGCCGGTGCCCGACCTCTCCGACCTCCTGACACGCACCGTCGAGCGGCTGGCCCGCGCCGGCCTGGAGGTGATCACCGTCGACCAGAGCGAGCCGGGGCTGCGCGAGCGGTTCGGCCTGCACTGCGTGAAGGCCGTCGTCCCCGGCGCGCTCCCGATGACCTTCGGGCACGTCAACCGGCGCACCCTCGGCCTGCCCCGGCTGCTGGACGTACCCCACCGGCTGGGCCGCACCGGCCGGCCCGCACGCCACGGGGAACTGCCCCTGCACCCGCACCCCTTCCCCTGACCCGACCCGACCCGACCCGCGACGACGAGGACCGGACGACGTGACGACGACCGACACCGACACCGACACCGACACCGACACCGACATCCAGGCGGGCACCGGCACGGGCACCGCCGCCGGCACCTGGCAGAGCCACCACCTCTTCCTGCACTCCACCACCGAGGACACCGACCGCTTCCTGACCGGTGACGCGGCCCCGCTCCTCGACGGCCTGGTCGCCGCCGGCGAAGCCGCCGACTGGTTCTTCATCCGCTACGGACAGGACGGCCCCCACGTACGCATCCGGGTCCGCACCACCGCACCGCTGCCCGAACTCCCCGACCTGCTGGCCCGTCAGGCCCGGCAAGTACCCGCCGTCCCCGGCCCCTGGCCCTCCCGGCACGGCGAGGTCCACACCGTGCCCTACGCACCCGAGACCCGGCGCTACGGCGGACCGCGGGCGCTGCCCGTCGCCGAGGCGGTCTTCGGCGCCTCCACCCGGACCGCCCTCGACGTCCTTCGGGCCCTGCCCGCCGGGTCCGCTGCCGCGTCCCGGCTCACCGCGGCCGCGGACCTCGCCCACACCACGGCGTACGCGCTCGGCTTGGACCGGCTCGCCGCCGCACGCTGGCTGCGCGCGCACGCGGCGGGCTGGCGCTGGGTCACCGAGGTGCCGCTGCTGCCCGCCGCCGCGATCCACACCCGCGTCAACACCGTCCACGCGGCGCAGCGCACGACCCTCACCGCACGCGCCGCCGACCTGTACGCGCGCCTCCGGGCCGGCACGGCGGCGCCCTGGCCGGCGTACTGGGCCGAACACGTCCGGGAGGCCGACGCGCGGCTCGACCACCTGGGGGAGCGGACCCGGGCCGCGGTGTGGGGCTCGCAGCTGCACATGCTGTTCAACCGGCTGGGCGTGAGTCCCGACGAGGAACGGGCCGTGTGCCGGCTGGCCGCACGCACCCTGCTGGAAACCGGCGACGCACCGGCCGGGTTCTTCCCGCCCGGCCACACCGCCCCCGACGTGCAGTACCTGGAACGCAGCAAGTTCCAGATCGGCCGCGGCGAGGACTCGGCACTGCGCCCGTACGCCCCGACCGCCGCCGACGACAAACCGACCGCGGCCCCGGACCCGGCGGTGGCCGCCGAAGTCCCCCTGCCGGCCGACCCGTTGCCGCAGGTGTCCCTGGGCGCCGTCCTCGCCGCCCGCTCCTCGCTCCGCGGCGCCCTCACCGGCCCCCTCGACGCCGGCACGCTCGGCGCCCTGCTGTGGCACTCCCTCGCCGAGAGCGGCCGCAGCGAGCAGCGCCTCGCCGACGGCACGACCCGTACCCTGGCCCACCGCCCCTACCCCAGCGCGGGCGCCCTCCACACGGCACGCGTGCGCCTGCTCGTCCTCGACGTCGCCGGGCTCCCCGCCGGCACCTACGACTGCGTCCCCGAGCGCCGGACCCTGCGCCGCATCGGCCCGGTGGCACCGCTGGAGGACATCACCGCCCTGTCCACCTACCTCTCGCGCCCCTCGGCCGACCCGGACTGGATCGGCGTCGAACAGGCACCCGTCGTCCTCGCCCTCTACGCCGACCTCGGCCTGCTGCGCCGCCGTTACGGACTGCGCGCGCTGCGCCTGGCCCTGCTGGAGACCGGCCACCTGGCCCAGACCCTGCTGCTCACGGCGTCGGCCCTGGGCCTGGGCGGAACCCCGCTGGGCGGCTTCCACGACGACCTGGCCCACGAACTCCTCGGCCTCCACGACCCGGACCAGCCCCTGCAGTACCTGCTGCCCCTCGGCCGCCGCCCGCACGGCGGCGAAGGCTGACCCCATCCGGTCGGCGGCGCCGGGCGATTTCTGCAACGAGGCCGGTCGCGAAGGTTCGTTTCCCGCCGAATATCGGATCTTCCCCGCCCTCCTGACGGCCAGTGGGTAGCGTCGTCCGTCATCACCCGGCCGGAGTCGTGAAGCCGGCCGGGGCCGTCAAGAGCCGAGGGAGCGAGTACCGATGGTGAGTGTCGAGACGTCTCTGAAGGAAGCGATGACCTCGATCGAGGGGAGCGTGGGGGCCGCACTGGTCGACTACACGAGCGGCATGGCCCTCGGAACGCTGGGCGGAGGCAAGGACCTCGATCTCACGGTGGCCGCGGCCGGGAACACCGACGTGATCCGGGCCAAGCTGCGCACCATGGAGATGCTGGGCATCGAGGAGGACATCGAGGACGTGCTGATCACCCTCGGCAGCCAGTACCACCTCATCCGGCTGATCAAGGGCCGCGGGGGCAACGGCCTGTTCCTCTACATCGTCCTGGACAAGGGCAGGGCGAACCTGGCCATGGCCAGGCACCAGCTCAAGCGCATCGAGGCGGAACTGGAGCTGTAACCGTCCCTCCTGCTTCCCGGCTCCGCACGCCCACGAGTTGAAAGACTCTTCAACTCGGCACATCTGAAAGTGATCAGCCACGGGTGGACCGGAGCCAGGGAGCGGGAGGATGGAGGTCTGACCGCCAGCTCAGGAAAAGCCGAACCCGGTTGGGAGTGTTGTCGCATGCAGGTGCCGCTGTACCAGGCCAAGGCGGAGTTCTTCCGCATGCTCGGACACCCCGTCCGCATCCGCGTACTGGAACTGCTCCAGAACGGCCCCGTACCGGTACGCGAACTGCTGAACGAGATCGAGATCGAACCGTCCAACCTCTCCCAACAGCTCGCGGTCCTGCGCCGGTCCGGCATCGTGGTCTCCATACGTGACGGCTCCACCGTCAGCTACGCCCTCGCCGGCGGCGACGTCGCGGAACTCCTGCGGGCCGCACGGCGCATCCTCACCGAACTGCTGGCCGGACAGAGCGAGCTGCTCGCCGAACTCCGCCACGCCGACACCCCCGTACACGCGGGTCCGACCCCACTGTGACGCCCACGCCTCGGCCGGCCGCGCGTCCCGGGCGGGCACGGCCGAGAACGGGAGCCGTCGATCACAAACCGCACAGCCGGTAAAGCCTTGGCCCCTATGGAGTGAATGCCGCCGGGATCCCGTGACCCTTGGCCGGAACCTTACGTACGTTGGCCCCTCTTCTCGCTCATCACCACAACTGGGGGGCCGGTGCGCAACCACCGACTCGTAATGACCGCTGCCCTGGTGGCAGCCGGTCTCGGCATCATCCCGGGCACCGCGCAGGCGGCCGATCCCGTACCCGCCGCGGCCGGCGTGGCCGAGGCGATAGCCAAGGCGGCCACCTCCGAGGGCTTCCACAGCCCGGCCGACCGCACGATCCGCACCACCCTGCCCGGCGCCGCCGCCGCGAACGGCAAGACGAACGCCAAGACCGCCGCACCGCAGAGCGCCCAGAGCGCCCAGAGCGCCCAGAGCGCGCCGGCCGCGCCGGCCGCGGCGGACGCGGGGGCCAACCCGGCCCTCGCGGTCGACGTCAGCGGCACCAGCTACACCGCGCACGGCATCGAACTCACCACCCTGATCACGAGCGCCGACTTCGCCCTCGGCGTCGTCGTCGACTGGGGCGACGGGAAGACCGACACGGTCACCGCGCAGGGCACCACCGAGCTGCACCACACGCACACGTACGACAAGTCCGGCGAGTACCAGGTCAAGGTGACGGTGACCGACACCGCCAACGCCGTCCAGGCCGCCAACGGCGGCGCCTTCCTCACCCCCGGCTCCGACTTCACCCCGCACACCCCCACCCGGCTCCTCGACACCCGCGACGGCACCGGCGCACCCGCGGCCAAGGTCCCCGGCCTGGGCTCCGTCCGGGTGAAGATCGCCGGCAACGCCGCCGTCCCGGCCGGCGTCACCGCCGTCGCCCTCAACGTCACGGTCACCGAGACCGCCGACAGCGGGTACGTCACCGCCTGGCCCGGCACCGGTTACGAGCGCCCCGGCACCTCGAACCTCAACTACACGGCCGGCCGGTCCGTCCCGAACCTGGTGATCGTGCCGGTCGGCGAGGACGGGTACGTGGAGCTCTACAACGGCGGCCCGCAGCCCGTCGACCTCATCGCCGACGTCACCGGCTACTTCACCCGGGCCGCGGCCGGTGGCTACACCTCGATGACGCCCGCCCGCTTCGTCGACACCCGCGAAGGCCTCGGCGCGCCCCGGGGCAAGCTCGCCGCGCGCACCGCGTTCACGACCCGGATCGGCGGCCTGCAGGGCGTGCCCCAGGGCATCACCGCCGTCGCACTGAACGTCACGGTGACCGAACCCGGCGGACCGGGCCACCTGACCGCCTTCTCCGGCGACGGGCCGGTCCCCACGGCGTCGAACCTGAACTTCGCACCCGGCCAGACGGTGGCCAACGCCGTGATCGTGCCGGTGGCCGCGGACGGGACCATCAAGGTCTTCAACGGGTCCTGGAGCGCGGCCCACGTGGTGGTCGACGTCGTCGGCTACTACAGCAAGGACAGCAAGGCCGCCTTCCTGCCCTTCACCCCCTTCCGGACCCTCGACACCCGCGAGGAGGCCTACGGCTGGCCCGGCGGCCGGTTCCGGGCCCGCGAGTACATCACGCACGGGTTCACGCCCGAGCCCACCACGGGCGTCGAGGCCTACGTGCTGAACACCACCGTCACCGCCACCGGCGGCACCGGATACCTCTCGGTGGCACCGAGCCCCCACCCGCTGCCGGCGCAAGGCGCACCCGCCGCACCCACCGCACCGCGCCCCGGCTCCTCCACCCTGAACTGGACGGCCGGCGAGACCGTCCCCAACCTGGTCCAGGCGAGCGACGGCGACCACGGCGTCATCACCTTCTGGAACCAGGGCTACCAGGACGCCGACCTGGTGCTCGACGTCTTCGGCGTCTACCAGTCGAAGTGATGCCCGCGGGGTGGCCCGCACCGGCGGGCCACCCCGCCCCACCCCGCCCCACCCCGCCCCACCCCGCCCCACCCCGCCCCACCCCGCCCACCCCGCCCCCGGACGGTGAACGCGTGGGGCAGCGCATTGGAGTGGCCCGCGTCGCCGCCGATGGCGTGGCTGCGGACCGGCCCGCGCCCGCCGCCTAGGGTCGACGCGACCGGGCCGGCACCGCAGCCGGCCGGCCCTCGCTTGGTGAAGGGGTGGGTGCATCGTGGAACGCGTCCCGGCCGGCTCACACGGACAGCCACCTCCCGCGCCCGCCCGCCGCAACCGCCTGACCCGCGGCCTCGCCGCCGTGACGGGACTCCTGCTGCTGTGCGCGCTGCCCGCGCGCGCGGTGGGCGACACCCAGCCCCACGACGCCCGCCCGCACACCGCCCTGCCGCTGTACGTCTCCGACTACGGCAACAACCGCGTGGTCACCCTGCCCCCCGACGGCGGCGACCCGGACACCCTCCCCCTGGACGGGCTGGTCCGCCCGACGGGCCTGGCCTTCGACCGTACGGGCAGCCTCTACGTCTCCGACACCGGCAACAACCGCGTCGTGCGGCTGCTCCCGAACAAGGGAGGCCAGTCCACCGTTCCCACCGACGGCCTCTCGCGTCCCCTGGGCCTGGCCGTCGACCCCGCCGGTGACCTCTACATCGCCGACAGCTTCAACGACCGCGTGGTGAAGGTGCCGGCCGACGGCACCGGCCAGAGCACCGTCCCCACCACCGGCCTGCTGCACCCCTGGGGCCTGGCCCTGGAACCCGACGGTGACCTCTACATCTCCGACTTCGTCAACGACCGCGTGGTGAAGGTGCCCGCCGACGGCACCGGCCAGAGCACCGTCCCCACCACCGGCCTCTCGCAGCCCACCGGGCTGGCCCTGAGCGCCACCGGAGACCTCTACGTCTCCGACAGCGGCAACAACCGCGTGGTGCGGCTCGCCGCCGGCACCGGCACCCAGACCACCGTCCCCGCCACCGGCCTGAGCAGCCCGCTCGGCCTCGCGGTCGACGCCCGCGGCACCCTGTACGTGGCCGACGCCTTCCACAACCGCGTCCTGCGCGTCCGCCCCAACGGCACCCAGAGCACCCTGAACTCCACCGGCCTCAACACCCCCACCGGCCTGGCCCTCCCCCCGGACACCCGCACCACCCCGCCGGCGGCCCCGCACCGGTGAGACGAGCGCCCGGCCCCCACACCGGACCGCACACCGGACCACACACCCGGACCGCACCCCCGGGACCGCGCACCGGGACTCCACACCGGCACTGCGCGCCTCAGGGCTCGGACAGGCGTACGGCGAGGGCGGCGATGTCGTCGTCAAGACGTCCCCTGCTGTAGTGCAGGAGGTCGCCGTGCAGAGCCGTGAGCAGTTCGCGCGGCGGCGTCGGGGGCTGCCGGCCCATCCACGCCGCCAGCGGGAAGAACTCGCCGTCGCGGGCACGGGCCTCGGCGATCCCGTCGGTATAGAGGAGCAGCAGGTCACCGGGGGAGAAATCGAAGGTGTCGACGGTGTAGTGATCACCGATCAGCTCCGCGAGGCTGAGCAGCGGCGAGGGGTTGGCGGACTCCAGGACACGGAGCTTCCCGCGGTTCAGGAGCAGTGGAGGGGGATGTCCGCAGTTGAGGATGTCGATACGGCCGCCCGCCCGCGGGATCTCGACGAGCAGGGCCGTGGCGAAGCGCTCCATCGGCCCGTCGGGGGCGAAGGCGGCGTTGTAACGGGTACTGCTGGCGTCCAGCCTGCGCGCGACCTCGACCAGGTCGACCTCGCCGTAGGCCGCCTCCCTGAAGGCGTTGACGATCGCCGCCGCCGCCCCCACCGCCGGCAGGCCCTTGCCCCGCACGTCACCGATGAGCAGCCTGACCCCGAACGGCGTGTCGACCACCTCGTAGAAGTCCCCGCCGATGCGGGCCTCCGCCGCGGCCGCGAGGTACAGCGACTCGATCTCGATGTTCCCCACGCGGTGCGGCATGGGGCTCAGCACCACCTGCTGCGCCGCCTCAGCGACGAGCCGTACCTGGAAGAGGGTGCGCTCCCGCTGGAGCCGGACGTGGCTTCCGTACGCGGCGGCCACGGTGACCGCGATGATCCCCGCGGCCGTCCACCACGTGCCCAGATCGGGGAAGAGGAAGCCGAGGCCGATCATCAGGAAGAGGCACACCGTCCCGAGCAGGACGGTGGGCAGGACCGGCCACATGGCGGCGGCCAGGGCCGGCGCCGCGGGCAGGAGCCGGCTGAAGGCCATCTCCCGCGGGGTGCCGTAGGCCAGGCTGGCGATCACGACGGTCAGAATGACCGGCGACAGCCGTACCAGCCACCCGCGGCCGTAGTGCCGGCGCAGCCACGGCCGTCCAGACTCGATCACACTTCCCAGAATATGTGCGCAACGAGGGCACAGCGCTCTGGCGAACGGAGCCGGCCGTCCGCCCCCGCTCCCCGGCCGGGTGTCATGCCGCGCCGATCCCGCGCCCATCGCGGACCGGAACGGTCCGCAAGCAGGGGCGTTCCGAGGCCGCCCGGCCGGGTGAAATCGGGCCCGGCGCGGCGATGAGTACACGGGCATCCGCAGGTCTATCCCTTGACGGAGACAACCACTCACCGGGAGCACGCCATGGGCCTCATCGAAATCGAGCTGTTCGCGACCCTCGACCTCGTCGGGCAGGCGCCCGGCGGCCCCGACGAGGACCCGGCCGGGTTCCCCTTCGGCGGCTGGCAGGCACCCCTGCTGGACGAGGTCGCCGGGGCGCAGGTCGGCGCCGCCTACGAGGGCACCGACGCCCTCCTGCTCGGCCGGCGGACGTACGACATCTTCGCCGCCTACTGGCCCCACCAGAAGGGCGGCGAGGACGGCGAGATCGCCACGCTCTTCAACAGCGTCCCGAAGTACGTGGCCTCCCGCGGCAGGCCCGACCTCACGTGGGCCGGGTCCACGCAGCTCGGCCCGGACCTCGCCGACGCGGTGCGCGAGATCCGCGACCGGCACGCGCACGTGAAGGTCGTCGGGAGCCTGAACCTCGTGCAGAGCCTCCTGCGCGAGAAGCTCTTCGACCGTCTCGACCTCTGGGTGCACCCGATCGTGCTCGGCGTCGGGAAGAAGGTGTTCGAGGACGGCGCGGTGCCCACCAACCTCACCCTCCTCGCACCCCCGGCAGCCGGCCCGAAGGGCAGCGTGTACCTGCGCTACGGGCTCGCCGACGGCATCCCCGCCACCGGGGACATGAGCGCACCCGACCGCGGCGTCGGACGCGACGCCTGAGCGCTCACGACAGCCACGGCAGCCCGCACGGGCCGGGCACCGGCGCGGGGGAATGTTTTTTGTCCGCGGGACAGAAGCTTTCCCCAGAGCCGCGCCCTGCGCGATAGCCTCCGCAGAGGGGTCGTCCTCCGGAAAAACTTTTCCGAAAGCGCGGGTTCGGGGCGCGCTGCACTCGAAATCGACCGGAACTCGCGGCCCCTCCGGCATCATGCACCTGCCGTCGTCCGCGCACCGCGCACTCCCTGGAGGGACACACGTGAAGGACTCGAAGGACAGGCTGGAAGCGCTGCGGGCCGAGATCGAGCGCCGCAACCCCGCACAGCCCGAGTTCCACCAGGCGGTACGCGAGGTACTCGAGAGCCTGGCCCCCGTCTTCACCGCCCGGCCCGAGTACGCCGACCCGGCCGTGGCCCTGGTGGAGCGGCTCACCGAGCCCGAGCGGCAGATCCTCTTCCGCGTCCCCTGGCAGGACGACCGGGGCCGGGTCCACGTCAACCGCGGCTACCGCGTCGAGTTCAACAGCGCCCTCGGCCCCTACAAGGGCGGCCTGCGCTTCCACCCGTCGGTGGACATCGGCGTGGTGAAGTTCCTCGGCTTCGAGCAGATCTTCAAGAACGCCCTGACCGGCCTCGGGATCGGCGGCGGCAAGGGCGGCAGCGACTTCGACCCGCACGGCCGCTCCGACGCCGAGGTCATGCGGTTCTGCCAGTCCTTCATGACCGAGCTGCACCGGCACATCGGAGAGCACACCGACGTGCCCGCAGGCGACATCGGCGTCGGCGGCCGCGAGATCGGCTACCTCTTCGGCCAGTACCGGCGCATCACCAACCGCTGGGAGGCCGGCGTCCTGACCGGCAAGGGACAGAACTGGGGCGGCTCCGCGATCCGCCCGCAGGCCACCGGCTACGGCAGCGTCCTGTTCGCCGCCGAGATGCTGCACGTCCGCGGCGAATCCCTCGACGGCCTGACCGCCGTCGTCTCCGGCTCCGGCAACGTCGCCCTCTACACGATCGAAAAGCTCCAGCAGCTCGGCGCGAACCCACTGACCTGCTCCGACTCCCAGGGCTACGTCGTCGACGACAAGGGCATCGACCTCGCCCTGCTCAAGCAGGTCAAGGAGGTCGAACGCGGCCGCGTCAGCGAGTACGCGCAGCGCCGCGGGACCTCGGCACGGTACGTGCCCGGCGGCCGGGTCTGGGAGGTCCCCGCGGACGCGGCCTTCCCCTCCGCGACACAGAACGAACTCGACGCGCAGGACGCCCGCACGCTCGTCGCCAACGGCGTCAAGGCGGTCTCCGAGGGCGCCAACATGCCGACCACCCCCGAGGCCGTACGGATCCTGCAGGACGCCGGGGTCGCCTTCGGGCCCGGCAAGGCCGCCAACGCCGGCGGAGTCGCGGTCAGCGCCCTGGAGATGAGCCAGAACGCCGGCCGGGTGGCCTGGAGCGCACAGCGGGTGGAGGACGAGCTCGCCGCCATCATGCGCTCCATCCACGCCGTCGCCCACGAAACCGCCGAACGCTACGGAGCCCCGGGCGACTACGTCACCGGCGCGAACATCGCCGGCTTCGAGCGGGTCGCCGACGCGATGCTGGCGCAGGGCGTCATCTGACCCGGCAGCCCACACCACCCGCATGTGCTGCCGCACCCGGCGGCAGCACATGCGGAGGACCGCTCACGTGCCACACTGAGTGCCATGCCCCCACCACAGGACAGGTCCTACCTCTCCCTCTGCTCCAAGGACTCGATCCTGTCGATCGGATCGGTGGGTTCGGTGCTGTCGATCGGGTCGGTCGGCTCGGTGCTGTCGGTCGGCTCGGTGGGCTCGGCCCTCTCCGCCGCGTCCATCGGCTCCTCCCTCTCCCTGCTCTGCGCCGGCTCCTGGCTCAGCACGGGCTCGGTGCTCTCCGCACAGTCCAGCTGGTCGGTGCTCTCCTGGCGCGCACGCCACGGATTCATGACAGCGGGCACCCTCACCGCCACCGCCGCGGCCGCCGCCCTCACCCTGCACGCCCTGCACCGCCGCCGCCGGGCCTGAGGCCTCCGCAGCCGCTCCCGTCAGCTCTTCGATCTTGAACCGTCCCCTCGGGTAGGGTGATGCGACAGTTCACAGGGGGAGCAAAGATGAAGTGGCAAGCGCTGCGCGCAGCCGCCGTATTGGGTATGTCCGGGCTGCTCGTCACGGGATGCAGCGACTCCGAAGGCGCGAAGCCCTCCGACCATCCCCCGGCCGCCACCGCCGCCGCCTCTGACGCCACCTCTGACGCCGCCACCTCCGACGCCCCCTCCTCCGCGCCGTCGGCGGCGCCGCTCTCGGCGAAGGCACAGGCCGCCGAGAAGGTGAAGCTCGCCGTCGAGAAGCGCATCTCCGCGGATGAACGGCAGTTCGGCTCGGGTGAGAACTCTCCCTGCTCCACGTCATCGCCCCAGGTGTTCACCGCCACGTGCAAGGCGGCCGCCGACGCCACGTCCGACGCCGCCGGCCTGGCCCTGACCGAGATCGACGGCCGCCAGGGCTTCGCGACGCTCGACTCCGTCGCCCGCAAGCTCCAGACCGCCGCCCGCACCTACCACACCCTGGGATGCGCCACCGGGCCGACGGCAGCGGACACCCGCACCGCGTGCCTGGAGCCGGCCGCCGTCATCGCGCAGGGGTTCCAGGACCTGCGCGGCGGGGCCAACGCGGGCCTGGCCGGCAAGTAACCCCGCCCACTCGGCCGGGCCGCCACGGCCCTCGGCGGACGCCCCGTCAGAAGCGGAACACGCCGAGGTCCCGCACCGTGTCGGCCAGGGCGCGGATGAGGTCGTTCTCGGCTTCGGTCCGCCAGACCAGGGCGAAGCGCATGGTGGCCATGTCGGGGATGGGGATCCATCGGATGTTCGACATGCCCCAGTGCCGGGTGACGTGCCCGGGGAAGGTGTGGATGATCTCACCCATGCCGACGTGGTTGATCAGCTGATCGGCGTTGTCCGACGCCGCGGACGTGATGCGCTCGATCGGCCGGCCCCGTGGGGTGTGGAAGGGCAGGTAGCTGTCCTCCCAGTAATCCGGCAGGCCGAGAGCCGTGCCGTGCGGGAAGTCGGCCAGCAGCTCCAGCCGTACCGAGTCCCGCTGCGCGAGCCGGTGGTCGGCGGCCACGGCGAGGATCCGCGAGTCGCTGCACAGGACCGGCCCGACGGTGAAGTCCGGTTCCTCCACCGGCAGCCAGGCGACGATGACGTCCATCGCGCCGCTGCGGAGCTGGCCGAACACATCGGTGAAGGTCGCCTGGCGGATCCGGAGCCCCCACTGCGGGTACCGCGCGCGGAACGCCTTCCAATAGGGGTGCAGATCCACGACGTTGAACGGCATCAGGCTGACGCGCAGCTCTGCGGTGATGCCACGGGCCGCCAACTGGGCCCGCTCCAGGGACTCGTGCAGACCCGCGTAGACCGGCTGCAGATCGTCGCGGAACTGGCGGCCGACCTCCGTCAGCCGCACCGTACGGCTGGTACGGGCGAACAGCTCGGCACCGATGCGCCGTTCCTGCTTCTTGATGGCCTGGCTGACGCGTGCCTGGGAGACGTGCAGCCGCTGCGCGGCCCGGCCGAAGTGCAGCTCCTCGGCCAGCACCAGGAAGATCTCGATGTCCCGCAGTTCCACCGGCCCGGCCCTTCGTCGATAACCCAGCGGTTATCGAACCGCGCACAGATGTTCCTTGATCTTACGTGCGAACCGCAAGATCGTTTGGAGCATGCAGTCACGCGCGCAAGCCCCCCCGACACCATGCCCATGAGCGACGCCGACGCCCTCGACCTGACCGTGACGTACGCGATGCACGACGCCCTGCGCCGGGAACTGGCCCACCTGGACCGGGTCACCACCGCCGCGGACCGTGACCCGCGGCAGGTGCTGGCCACCGCCGCCGGCTGGACGCTGTTCAAGAAGGCCCTCCACGCCCACCACACGGCCGAGGACGAGGCGCTGTGGCCGCCGCTGCGGCAGAACCTGGCCGGCCGGCCGAAGGACCTGGCGCTCCTGGAGGTCATGGAGGCCGAACACGCCGCCATCGCCCCGGTGATCCAGGCCATCGACGCCGCACTGACCGACCCCGGCGCCGGCCCGCTGCGGCTGGGCCAGCTCGCCGACGCCCTGACCCGCGGCCTGGCCGGCCACCTCCAACACGAGGAGGAAGCGGCGCTCCCGCTGGTCCGACGGGAGCTGACGGCCCAACAGTGGGGCCACTTCTGCCGGGTCCAGGCCCGGCACATCGACCGGGACGCACCGCTGCTGCTGCCGTGGCTGCTCGACGGCGCCGACGAATCGACGGCGGCCGGACTCCTCGCCCGCCTGCCCGCACCCGCGTACGCCGCCTGCACCACCCGGTGGATCCCGGCGTACGCCGCTCTCGACCGCTGGAGTCCGGACACCACGCCCTGACACCGATGCCCCGACCCGGCCCGACCACGAAAGCCATCACCTTGACCGAACCCGTACATGTCATCGAGCTCCAGCACGTCTCGGTCGCCGAAGCCGCCGCGTGGCACCGGATCGTCGCCGCCTCGACGGCCCACGACCTGCCCGGCGTACCGGCCCCCGACCCCGCAGAGATCCACGCCCGGCTCACCCAGCCCGCTCTGGGCAGCCGCCGGCTGACCTGGCTGGCCATCGGGGCGGACGACGGCGTCCCCGTCGCGGTCGCCGGCCTGCGGGTGTTCACCTCCCCGGGCCAGGAGCACCTGTCCGAACTGGAACTGCACGTCGACCCCGCACACCGGCGCCTGGGAACCGGCTCCCTCCTGCTGTCGGCGGTCGTGGCGGCCTGCCGCACCGAGAACCGGCGCAGCCTCATCGCGGCAGCCGCGGCCGACAGCCCGGGCGAGGCCTTCGGCGAACGGCGCGGCTTCCGCCGGGTCCTGACGCTGGATCACCTCATCCTGCGCCTCGACGAGAAGCCCGCGACCGGCCTCCCCCCGACCGGCCTCCTCGATACCGACCTGCCCCAAACCGCCGACACCCCGCCCCCCGGCTACCGGCCGGCCCACTGGAGCGGCACGGTTCCCGACGAGCTCGCCGACGCCTTCGCCGCGGCGAAGAACGCGATGAACGACATGCCCGTCGGCGACATGGACTACGGCAGCATCGCGTGGGACGCCGACCGCGTCCGCGCCATGGCCAAGGTGGTCGCCGACCGCGGCGACACACTGCTGACCCTCGCGGCGGTCCACGACGACGGCACCATCGCCGGCTACACCGAGATCCTCCTTCCCCAGGGGTCCGGGCCGAGGGCCCAGCAGTACGACACGGCGGTCGTGCCCGCGCACCGCGGCCACGGCCTCGGGCTGTGGGTCAAGTCCGCCATGGTGCGGCGCCTGCGCGCCGAGCATCCCGACGTCGTCGAGATCGAGACGGACAACGCCGACGACAACGTCCACATGCTGGCCGTCAACCACCGGCTGGGATACCGCTCCTACCGGCGCACCCACGAGTTCCAGCTCGACGTGCCCGCGACCTGACCTCACCCACAGACCCCCCGTTCCTCCCCCCCACCACAGAAACGAGAATCACGACATGCGCGTGCTGTTGATGGCGTACGGATCACGCGGCGACATCGCCCCGCTGGCGGCACTGGCGGCCCAGCTGCGAGAACGCGGCGCGGAGGTGCGCGTGTGCGCACCACCGGACGAGGAGTTCGCGGAACTGCTGGCCGGCGTCGGCGCCGAACTGGTGCCCTTCGGACGGGACGTACGCGCGCTGCGCACGGGAGCACCGCCCTCGGACGCGGCCGCGTTCGCGGCCGAACTCGTCGCCGCGCACTTCGACACGGTCGCCGGGGCGGCCGAGGGCTGTGACGTGCTGGTGGCGAGCGGTCTGATGCCGGCCGGCGCCCGCTCGGTGGCCGAGAAGCTGGGCATCCGCTACGTCTACGCCGGCTTCCACCCGTTCGAGATGCCCTCCCCGCACTACCCGCCGCCGCCGCGGCCCGGCCCGCCGGCCCCGCCCGACATGACCGACCGCCGGGCCCTGTGGGACCTGGACACCCAGAAGGTCAACGCCCTCTACCGCCGGCCCCTCAACGCCCACCGCACGGCGCTCGGCCTCGCCCCCGTCGACGACGTCCGCGCGCACGTCTTCACCGAACGGCCGTGGCTGGCGGTGGACCCCGTCCTCGGCCCGTGGCAGGAACTCCCGGACCTCGACGTCGTACAGACCGGCGCGTGGATCCTGCCCGACGAGCGCCCCCTGCCCGCCGACCTGGAGGCCTTCCTGGACGCCGGTACCCCACCGGTGTACGTCGGATTCGGCAGCATGCCCATGAGCACGGCCACCGACATCGCCCGCACCACCGTCGAGGCGGCCCGCGCGCAGGGCCGCCGCGTGCTCGTCTCCCGCGGCTGGGCCGACCTGGGCCTGGTGGACGACTCGGACGACTGTTTCGCCGTCGGCGACGTCAACCACCAGTCGCTGTTCCGTCGGGTCGCGGCCGTCGTCCACCACGGCGGCGCCGGCACCACGACCACCGCCGCCCGGGCCGGCGCACCCCAGGTGGTGGTGCCCCAGTTCGTGGACCAGCCCTACTGGGCCGCCCGCGTGGCCGACCTGGGCATCGGCGCGGCACACGACGGCCCCACCCCCACCCTCGCGTCCCTGTCCGCCGCCCTCGAAACGGCCCTGACCCCCGAGACGCGGGCACGGGCGAAGGCCGTCGCCGACACCATCCGCACCGACGGGGCGGAGGTGGCCGCGCGGCTGCTCCTCGACACGGGACCCGCCGCACCGATGAGCCGCGAACAGATCTCCCAGATCGCCCATGCCGAACACCCGATCAAGTCCCCGCTCGACGACGAATCGGTCGCCCTGCTGCTCGAACGCGGCCTGCCGCGGGGCGACGAGCGCGTGCTCGACCTCGGATGCGGTACGGCGGAATGGCTCCTGCGCGCCCTGGCCACCCGCCCGCTCCTGCACGCCGAGGGCGTCGACGTCTCCGAGGTCGCCCTCACCCAGGCCCGCCGGACGGCCAGCGGCCTCGGAGTCGAGGAGCGCCTGGTCCTCCACCACCGGGAAGCCGCGGACTTCACCTCCACCCAGCCGTTCGACCTGGTGATCAGCATCGGCGCCACCCACGCCTTCGACGGCCTCCTGCCCACCCTCGCGGCCGCCCGCCGGCACCTGGCCCCCGGAGGCCGCGTACTGATCGGCGAGTCGTTCTGGGACCGCACCCCCTCACCCGAGGCCGTCGAGATGTTCGGTGACCTCGCCGACCTGGCGACCACGGTGGACCTCGTCGTCGCCGACGGCTGGACCCCCGTCCACGGCCACGTCAGCACCCGCAGCGAGCTGGACGCCTACGAGTGGGCCTGCTGGGGCTCGCTGGCCGCATGGGCCCTGGACCACCCCGACGACCCGGCCGCCGCACAGGTACTGGAGACGGCCAACACGGCGCGTTCGGAATGGCTGCACGGGTACCGGGACAGCTTCGGCTTCCTCTGCCTGGTCCTGCGCCGGACAGCGGACTGACCGTATGGGGCCGCCGACCGGCCCCTCCGTCGAACAGAGCACGAACGATCTCCCGCCAGGGCCGACGCCGAACCGCGCCGGCCGGAAAGCGAGCACCCGGATGCACCCCACGTACGTACTGGTCCACGGCGCCTTCGCGAACTCCTTCTCCTTCGCGCCCCTCCAGGCCGAGCTCGGCCTCCTGGGGCACCGTTCGGTCGCCGTCGACCTGCCCGGCCACGGCTTCCAGGCGACCTTCACCCCCGCCTACCAGAGCCCGCAGGACCCCGCAGGCCTCGCCTGCGCACCCGGCTCGATCAAGGGCGTCACGCTCGCCGACAACGCCGCGCACCTGATCGGGATCGTGGAACGGGCCAAGCGCAACGGCCCCGTGATCCTCGTCTCCCACAGCCGCGGCGGCATCACGGCCACGGCCGCGGCCAACGCGCGCCCGGACCTGATCGACCGCATCGTCTACGTCTCGGCCTGGTGCCCGGTCCGTCTCGACGTCGGCGACTACTACGCCGAGCCGGAGATGGCCGGGGTCGACCCCGCCGCCTTCGCCTCGGCGCTGGCCGGGAACCCCGCCGACCTCGGGCTGCTCCGGGTCAACTTCCGCACCGCGCACCCGGACGCGCTCGCGGCGTTCAAGGCGGCCTTCTTCGCCGACGGCACCGACGAGCAGTTCCTCGCCTTCCTGAACACCTTCCAGCCCGACGAGAACCTGGACGCCGGCGGCCCCGCCGACCGGGCGCAGGCCGCGACCTGGGGCCGCATCCCGAAGACCTACATCCGCCTGGCCGACGACGCGAGCCTGCCCCTCGCCCTCCAGGACCGGCTGATCCGCGAGGGTGACGAGCTGACGCCGGACAACCCGTACGACGTCCACACGCTGGAGGGCAGCCACCTGAAGTGGCTGGCCGACCCGGCGCCGGCGGCCCGAGTCCTGGGGGAACTCGCCACGCTCCCGTCCCCGCCCGCCCAGGCGTGACCGCAACCGGCCGGGGGCCCGCCGCCCGCCGTGACGGGCGGCGGGGCCGGGGGGTGGGGCCGGGGGGTGGGGCGGGCACGGGGGCCTGTCACGCGCCTGTGACAGTCGGCGGACAGCGTCGTGAAGTGCGGCGGTCAGTCTTTTAACCAGACGGACAAAACAGACATTTCACCACTGTCCTTCGATTCTTACCCCCACCCCCTCTTATTGGAGTAATTCTCATGGCTCGCACTTCTCGGAAGCAGCGTTTCTCGATGTTCGCCGTCTCGGCCGCGATCGTCGGGGGAGGCGTGCTGCTGCCCACCAGTGCATTCGCCGCGCCGGCCAAGCCGCAGGTCGGCGAGTCGGTCACGCTGGTCGCCGAGCACGCCAAGAGCGGCCACGAGAGCAAGGGCAAGAAGGACAACCGAAACCACAAGGGCAAGAAGCACGGCAAGAAGAACCAGGGCAAGGGCAAGAAGCACGGCAAGATCAAGGACGTCGAGAACATGCCGGGCTGCAAGTTCTACCAGGGCACCGTCTACTGCGAGCACAAGCCCGAAAAGCCCGCCCCCACCCCCGAGACCCCGAGCACGGAGACCCCCACCCCGGAGACCCCGGGCACGGAGACCCCGGGCACGGAGACCCCGGGCACGGAGACGCCCACCCCGGAGACCCCGACCACCGAGGAGGCTCCCGCCGCGGAGCAGACCCCGGCCGCGGAGACGCCGGACACGGAGACGCCGGCCGCCGAGACGGAGGCCGCGGACACCGCCCCCTTCATCCTGACGACGGAGACCTCCTAGCTCCCCGTGCCGGTTCGGTTCACGCGGTGAGGCCCCGACGTAGCTCCCCGTACCCGTACCGGTCCACCCGGTGAAGCGATACGGCTGACCAAGCCCCTGTCAGGCCCTCCGGGCCGCAGGGGCTTCGGCCTGGAGAGGGCCACGCGCGGTGGATCGCGGTGGTTCGGTGTCAGCCTCCCGGGCAGGTGAGAGCCATGACCGCTTCCCCTTCCGCTTCCTCACCCTCCGCCGATGATCCGGCGCGCTACGTGGGCCTCGACGCCGCCGAGGCCGAGCGCCGGGCGCGAGCGCGCGGCTGGACGACGGTGCGCACGGTCCCGCCCGGCACGATGCTGACCATGGAGTACCTCGAAGGCCGGCTGAACTTCGAGGTCGAGGACGGCAGAGTACGAAGGGCCTGGAGCGGCTGACCCCATCCGTACGGCCGCCGTTACACGACGTTGACGGTGCGGCGCCGTGTCCGTCAGCCCCGCCCGTGCTGGTGCTGCTCGGGCAGTCGGCTCTCCGGGTGCGCCCACAGCAGTACGTTCTCGGGCCGCTCGTCGCGGAAGAAGTCGAGCACGTCCTGGTCCGAGTGGCGCAGGCTGAAGTGGGTGAGGACGAAGAGGGTGTCCGGATGCGCCTCGACGACGGGCTTCAGCCCGCTCCACACGGTGTGCCCGACCCGCTCGGCCCGGGCCAGCTCGGCGTCGTCGAGGAACGTGCACTCAGTGATGATCACCGGGTACTCGAACAGCCACGGGTTGGCCTCGAAGACGCTCACGTGGGTGTCCCCGAGGAAGGCGAACAACGGGCTGAGGACCTCTCGTTCGACCTCGGCGCCCTCCGTGCGGCGCTGCGCGAGGACCCGGCCGAACTCCGCCCCCCGGCCCTGGGCCGCGAGGTCGCGCCGCAGTTCCTCGTACTCGGGCAGCAGCGCCTTGCGCGGCTGCGAGAACGCGTACCCCACGCACGGCACCTTGTGGACGCACTCCACCACCCGCACACGGTGGCCGCGGCGCCCGAACGTGAACTCGTCGCCGCCGCGCACCCCGTGCAGCCGGCAGCCCGCCGCGAGCGAGGGGTCGTAGGCGGGGCCGTGGTTCAGCTCGGCGGAGGCCCGCAGGTAGGCCTCCACGTAGGGCGCCGACGCGGCGGGCAGGTGGATGTCGACACCGTCGGCCCGCGCGGCGAGGTAGTCGAGGTCCTTGGAGTGGTCGTGATGGGTGTGGGTGAGGAAGACGGTCTCCGGCCGGCGCCCTTCCGCCAGGCCCGCGTCGAGCGCGCAGCGCAACTCCGGGACGTGGAAGAACGTCTTGTCGTTGGCGCGCGAGTAACCGGTCAGGGTGAGCTCGGTCCCCGGTATGCGCCAGGTCTTCCACTGGCGGAACGGGTGTCCTCGCTCCAGCCGCTCGGGATGGGCGGGCGTCCGCGCCGGGGCCAGGGTCATCGGTGCCTCCGTCGGACCGCCATGATCGGGTGAGGGGCCGATCGTAGCGGCCGCCCCACCGGCGCGGCCCGCGGTTTTCCCGGCGCGCGACATGCCTGACACGCCGTCACCTAACGTGTCGGCTGGGGCGTACGGGGCGGTAGCGGCAGCCCTTGCGGTGCCCGCCGTCTCCGCCCTTCCCCATGCGCCCGAACCGGTGGACGGCTGCCCCCCCGGGCGACCGAAGATGAGCCCGGTCCGCGCTCGGCGGGCCGTGAGGGGAGCGCCATGACAACGTCTCCAGCCGCCCGCAGGCCGGCGCCGCCACCGAGCAGTGCCCGCGAGGTCCGGCTCGTGGAGGTGTCGCTGCCCCGCACCCGGCGCGTGCCCTTCTCGGACTTCGAGCTCGGCGTGCTGGACCGCACCGACCGCCCCGGCCGCTGAGGACCCCATCGGTACCCGGACCGGATGTCAGCGCCGGATGCCAGGATGGTGTTGCCGATCCGCTCAGTGATCGGGCCGGGGTGAACAGCACGGGGTGGGGCGGGTCGGGGCGTTGACGGATCAGCAGACGGATTGGTGCAGGAACTGCGGGGAGCCCGTCGTCAAGAACGACGGTCGCTGGTCACACGGTAGCCCCGGCTTCGGCTTCGGATTCGGCGGTTGGGGGCATGGGGGCTGCAGCGCCTACAGCTTCACCCTGCGGGGCGAGTGGGACAGCCGTCTGACGAAGGCGGAGAAGGCCGCCCCCCGCACCCGGGGCCAACGGGCGGGCACGGAGGAGTTCCCCGCCTGGCCCGGCCTGCAGCGGCAGCGGGCAGAGGCCGAGCGCAAGGAGCGGGAAGCCGCCGCCCTCGCGGCCACCCGGTTCTCCCCGCAGCTGACCCGGGCCGTCGAGGCCGCCGAAGCGGTGGTGGCGGATCCGGCAAGCGTCACCTTCCGCATCCTGGAGCGTCGACGTCAGGCCGTGATCCTCGCCATGGAGCAGCAGGCTCGACGGGCCGCGGCCGAACAGGGCCACGCGGAAGCCGGCAGCGTCACCGCCGAGGACGAACTCTGCCGGCTCCTGCAACTGACTCAGGAGCTCCTGCGGTCCCTTCGCGCGGCAGAGGAACTCCTGATACCGGCCGAGGCGTTCAAAGCGGCG
Organism: Streptomyces sp. NPDC046308; assembly: GCF_055588065.1. NCBI lineage: Bacteria > Bacillati > Actinomycetota > Actinomycetes > Kitasatosporales > Streptomycetaceae > Streptomyces > Streptomyces sp. NPDC046308. The sequence continues at coordinate 167,875 of NZ_JBVJFB010000010.1, read as the reverse complement.
GCCGCCCGCTACAGCGCCCGGATCGATCAGATCGCCACCGATCGCTACGCCTCCCTGCCACGGGTTGGAGACGGCGCCTTCACCGAGCGCAGCGCGCTCCACACCGCACGCCGACGCGCCGGACGCCGGTAAGGACCGTGGATGACGAAGCGGCCCACGAAGGGGGCGACGGCCGCCTGGACGCGCTGTAGGTACTCGATGACGTCCCCGCACCGAAGGAGTACGTGGTGCCCGCTTGCGGCTTCGCAGGTGGGTAATGACCGCGAACGCAGCCGAGGGCGGTCGGACGGTGCGAATACCCCGGAGGTAGTCGCTGGGCCCCGCGGGTCCCCGCCTGGTGGGCAGGGACCCGCGGGGCGGCCGGCGCCGTTACCGCCTACCGCCTGCCGGCGCCCGGCGGTGGCCCGGCCTTACTTCAGGTGCCGGTCGAAGAAGCGGGCCCCGTCCTCCACCTCGAACCACGGGGTGCCGGTGTGGCCGCCCAGGTTGGCGTGCAGCGTCTTCTCCTTGGCGGCGAAGGAGTCGAACAGGTCCAGGGCCCGCTGCCGGGGGTTGCCCTCGTCGTCCCACTGCAGCAGGAACAGCAGCGGAACGGTGACCTGCCGGGCCTCCTCGCGCTGGGCGCGGGGCACGTAGCCCCCGGCGAAGAAGCCGGCGGCCGAGATGCGCGGTTCGACTGCCGCGAGGTGGATGCCGACGGCGGTCCACCCCGAGTACCCGACCGGGCCGTCGATCCCGGGCAGCGCGAGGAGGGCGTCCAGGGTGGTCCGCCATTCCGGTACCGCCTCTTCGACCAGCGGGCCGATGAAGGACTCGAGGATCTCGTCGACCGGCTCGCCGCCCTGCATCGCCCGGCGGAGGTCGGCGCGGGCCTGCTCGTCGGCGGCGCGACGGGGCCGCTCACCGCACCCGGGGGCGTCGATGGCGGCCACCGCGTAGCCGTGCGCCGCGGTCTGCCGGGCCCGGGCCACCAGCCGGGCTGCCGACTTGGGCAGGCCGTTGTTGTGGGCCATCAGGACCAGCGGGGCCGGTGCCGCGGATTCCGGCGTCCACAGGGTGCCGGGGATCTCGCCGAGGGTGAACTCGCGTACGAGGACGCCGCCGTCGAGGCGTCGCTCGGAAGTGAATCGCATGGTCGTGCCTTTCGGGAGTGCTCTGGAACGGCGCTCCCGGACGACCTGCCTAGCGTCCGACCGTGACCCCGGAGGGGAGCACCCATGTCGATACTGCGTTCACGGGTACCACCTCCTCGTCCTCTCGCACGGCCGCGGGAAACGTAGCAGCGGCCACCGGGGTGCGCCCAACGGTTTTCCCGCGCCCGCCCGCGCGGGCGGCGCCCTCCCCGCCGCCGCTCACCCGGATACGGGACGCAGGCAGTGCCCGCAGGCGGCGTCAAGGAATTCTTGACAAGTCGGCCGTGTCAAGGTTTCCTTGACGCATGTTGATCATGGAGTCGACGAGGGCCCGGCACCGGAACCTCTTTCCCGCCACCCCGTCCATGGCCGCCGTACTGCCGCTCACCGTGACCCTGCCCGCCTTGACGACGATGGTCGGCGGCCGGCTCGGCACCTTCGCCACCGTCGCCCTGACCGTTGTCAGCCTCGTACTCATCGCCGGCACGGCCGCCCTCGCCGCCCGGGCGGCCCGCGACAGCGCCGAGCGGGCACGCCGCGACGAGGCGGTCCTCGACGCCCTCGAACCCCTCGCCGGACTGCGCCGATGAGCGACCAACCACTGCTGCACCCGGCGGAGAGGGACCGGATCCGGGAAGGGATCGCCGCAGCCGTCCTCGGCGCCCCCGACGGACTGGCCGACTCGCTCGAACACGACGCCCACGGATACCTGCGCCTGCTGGACGCCTCGCGCGTCGGCGCCGAGGAGGCCGGCCGCCTGCTGCGCGAGGCCGTCCAGGGCGCCAGGTCCGCCGGCCACAGCTGGGACACGGTGGGCCGCGTCCTGGGAGTGAGCCGCCAGGCCGCCCAGCAGCGCTTCGCGGACAAGGGCGCGGGCGCGCATCCGTCGGCACCGCTCGCCGAGGGCCCGAACGCCCCGAAGCGCCGCACCCTCAGCGGGCTGACCGCGTTCGACGAGATGGCCGCGCTGGAGGAGGCCGGCCGCGACGGCTGGCACATGGTCGGCTACGGCCCCTTCTTCCACGAGGTGGAGGCCTCCGGCCACCCCTGGGAACACTGCCGGGTCACCCTCCCCTCCGGTGCGCGCCACCGGCGACTGGAAGCAGAGGGATGGATTCCGGTCGGGGCGGGATGGTTCCCGTGGCGGTACTACAAACGGCCCGTCGCCCCCGCCGGTTGAAGGCGGTGGGACACCGCTGCCGCACCCGTCCCACCTGCGCCCCTGCCGCACCCGTCCCACGGACCCGCGCCGCTGCCGCACCCCGCCCACCCGCGTCGTCTCGCCGCAGCTCAGGCCGACGGGTCAGCCGTGGTTCCGGCTGCCGGTGACGACGGCTGCGCTACGGAGCCCCGGTGCGGCCCCGAGCCGCCCGCGGGGGAGGGCCGGCCGGCAGTGCGGCCCCGTCGGCGCCTGAAAGCCGGGACGCCCAGCAGCCCGAAGCCGAGGGCCGCCGCCGTGAGATGGCCGACGGTGGTGAAGTCCGGCAACGGACCGGCCCATTCGGCACCGCCCACAGGCCACGCGAGAACGAACACGGCCCACGGCAGGCGGCCCCGGCGCGGCAGGGCGAGCGTGCCGAACGCCAGCACGGTCTGTGCGCCGTAACTGACCCCGTAGTCCAGGGCTTGGCGCACGGCCGCCGGATACCAGCCGTGCCGCAGCGCGACGGTGATGACGGCCGCGGTGAGCAGGGTGGCCGCGACATGCCCGCCGAGGAACACCGCCACGGCGCGCCGCTTCCCCCACCGGTGCTCCACCCAGGCCAGGAAGCAGCACACGCCGAGACCCAGGGTGATGAAAGTGCCCACGAAGTCGGTCGAGGTGACATCCGTGAGCGTGCCGTCGACGAACAGCGCGCTGCCGAGCAGCGCGGACACCGGATGGTCCCGCAGGTTGTCCACATTGGTGCTCAGATAGCCCAGCACGCCGGCCGCCCGGTCGGCGGACAGCCCGTAGCCCAGCCAGGCATGGCCGGCCAGGAGCAGGCAGACGTAGGCGAGGGTCAGCGGCGCACGACGCGGGTACCCCCGCACGGCGCGCAGCGTCCTGCCCGGAAGGCCCCACGGGGACTGAGAGTTCATACCGTGGCATTCTCCCTCTCCACCCGAAGGCCGGGACCGGCGGGGACCGGCGGGTGACGGCAGCCGCCCTCAGTACAGCGGGCCGGAGGGAAACCCGTGATCCGGCGGCAACGGATCGGGCAGGACGGGAGCCGGCCGGGCGGCGGCCGCCCCCGCCCGCCCGGCGGCCAGGCGCGCGGGCCACTCCACCGCCCACATGATCGCGGCGGCCCCCGCCAACGGCCCGAAACCGGCAGCGTGAAGACGCGGGTCCACGAACGCGAAGGCCGCACAGATCAGCCACAACAGCAGGCAGTGGTAGGCGACCAGGACGATCGAGGCGATTCCCGGCACGGGCAGGGACAGCGTGATGCGCGGCAGCACGAAGAGGGACGCCACGGCACACAGGGCGAGCGCCTGCCGCCACCCCGGCGCGGAGTCGAGCCGTACGCCGTCCAGCACGAGCACGGCGAGCGCCAGTCCGGCGGCATTGAGCAGTACGGCGGCCAGCGCCCGCGCGGCCGCGCGGGCGCTGCGGCGGCGGAACAGGGCGAAGAAGGTCCCGGCGGTGGTGGCGACGGCAGCCACCAGCAGCCCCGAAACGAAGACCGGCCCCAGTCCCGTCAGGCGCACCGGCAGGCCCGCGGCGCCGCAGATCCGTACGCCGGCCCAGAGGGCGAGCGGATACACGGTGAACGGGATCAGCAGGCCGACCAGGCTCTGCAGCACGCCGAGGAACATCAGCCGACGCATCGGAGCGAAGAACTCCCGGTCCGAGGCCCCGAGGTCCGGCTCCTGCGCGAGCAGCCCCCGGGCCCGTCGCAGGGACGGCCGCATCAGCAGACCCGTCAGGCTCGACGCCGCCCATACGCCCGCGCTCACGAAGGCGGCCACCACCCCCACCGCGAGCACCTGCCGGCCGGCTGAACCGGTCAGCCGGAAGTCGACGACCAACAGTGCGGCCACCGCCACGCCGGCAGCCACCGAAGCCGGCCGCAGCAAGACGCCGGCGCTCCTTCCCGTACGCCCGCGCCCGTGTCCGTGCCCGTGTCCGCGCCCGTGCCTGTGTCCGTGTCCGCGCCCGCCCGTGACCGTCATCAGCTCGCCCCCCTGGTGAGTCGCGCCCCCGACAGAAGGCATGCCCGGTGGTTCGTCAGGGAAATCGGGCCGTGCGCTCCGCCTGCAGGGTGCGCAGGAGGTCGAAGGCCGGCCCGTCCACCGGGCGCCGGGTGTTGCCGAGGGCGACGACGGCGACCCGTGTCTCCGGGTCGAACCCCACGAAGGAGGAGAAGCCCCCCGTTCCTCCGTTGTGCCAGATCTGGAGGTGGCCGCCCTGCCGGGGGTGCAGACGGTGGGCCATCCAGCCGAGGTGCACCCAGGTGAAGGAGTTCCTGCGGTGCTCGAACGCACGGCTCAGGCGGATCGCCTCGGCGAGCTCCGCGGGGCCGCCGTCCAGCTGGGCCCGTACGAAGGCCACCAGGTCGCTCGCGGTCGACCGCAGGCCGCCCGCTCCCACCAGGTCGGCGAGGTGCCACGGCGCGGCCGGCCGCCCCCGGCGCACGTGACCCCGCGCGGAGCGTTCCGAGCGGCTGCCGTCCACTGTCACCACGGTGTCGGTCATGCCCAACGGGGCACAGATCTCCCGGGTGATGAGGCTCTCGTAGTCCGTGCCCGCCCGGCGGGCGAGGGCCAGCCCCAGCAGCCCGGCTCCGAGGTTGGAGTAGCGGAACCGCTTCCCCGGAGCGGCCCCCAGCCGGGTCCCGGCCAGCCCGGCCAGCAGGACGTCGGCCGTGCAGCCGGCGTACGGATCCGGCTTCGACGGCCGCAGCAGAGCCTGGAGCAGCATGCCCTTCGGCAGGCGCGGCAGGCCCGAGGTGTGGGTAGCCAGATGCCGCAGGGAGATCGGCCGGCCGTCCCGTGACGGAACGGCCGTCCCGGCGGGCAGCAGATCGCCGAGCGGCTCGTCCAGGCCCACCGCGGCGGCGGACGCCATGCGCGTCAGCGCCAGGGCGGTGAACGCCTTGGTCACCGAGCCGATCTCGAACAGCGTGCCGGGGCCGGGGACACGCCCGTGGCCCGCGCCGGTGCTTCCGGCACCCCGTATCTCCACGACGTCGTCCGCCACCGCGGCCACCACCACGCCGACGTGCCGCTCCGCCAGCCGGTCCGCGGTCCGCTGGGCGAGGGGTGCGAGTTCTTGTGCTTCTTGTGCCATGACGGACATCATCGCGGCGTCCCCCCGGGCGACCCGTGCGCCCCGATGATGATTTCCGGCCGTCGCCGCTGCGACCTGAGCGGTACGGCGAGAGCGTGACGGACACCGATCCCGCGCCGGCGGCAACGGCGTTAAAACACCGCCCGGTTATGCCCCAAAGGTGACTGTCTGCAGCCTGCACTGATCGGATAGCAATGACGAGGCGCCTGGCACGGCCCGCCGACGGTCGGCGGAGATCACAGCGCGCCGAGAAAGGAACGTCCCGTGATCCGCACCCGTTTCGCCGTCGCTCTGTCCACCATGGCCGTCACCGCCCTCGCGATCACCGCGAGCCCCGCCTCGGCGGCCCCCGGCGACACGCTCACCATGTGTTCCAGCACGCTCACCCCCGACGGCTGGGTGGACGCCCAGTGGTGGAACAGCGGCGGGTGCGGCTCCGGCTTCACGCCCAACACCAAGCAGATCAAGGACCTCAGAGGCTACCCCGTCGGCACCCAGGTCAACGCCTGCGCCTCCACCTGGCCGCCCGCCGGCTGGACCATCACCAGCACCTACTACTCCAGCGGCTGCCGCTACTCCGCCGTCCCCAGCTTCAACCCCAACACCTGGACGCTGAAGCGCACTTCCTGATCCCCGCCTGCGCCCTGCGCTCCTACCCCTGCCAGTGCTCGCGTCCGAGGTGGATCAGGCGGAGCTGGTCGCGGGCCGTCGCGAGGACGGGGGACCAGTCCTCGCCGCGCAGGGAGGCGGTCAGGCACGCGGAGGCCGTCATGAACATGTGGTCGACCAGGAGCCGGGACAGCATCGTCACGTCGGCGGCCCCCCAGCCCGCACTGAGCGGCTCCGCCCCGAGGACGGAGCCGATCTCGGCCGCGAAGGCGTCGAGTTGTCCGGCGATGGCCTCGCGCACCGCCGCGATGCCGCCGTGCCGCTCCCGGACGAGGAAGCGGACGTGCGCCGGACGGCTGCGGACGAGTTCGGCGACGAGCCGCACCGCGTCGTCGGAGCGCTGCCCGGCGTCGCCACTCGACGCGAGGACGCCCCGTACGGTCGCGTGCAGGCTGGCCAGGGCCTCCTCGACCAGTACGGTCCCCAGCTCGTCCATGCCACGGAAGTGCCGGTAGAAGGCGGTGGGAGTGACCCCGGCATGCCGGGCGACCTCCCGCAGACCGAGAGCGCCCAGACTCCGCTCCTCCAACTGGCCCAGGGCCGCGTCGAGCAGCGCCCGCCGGGTACGGCGGCGCTGCGCCTCGCGGACACCGGTGTTCGCACCCATGAAGGCAGTCAACCGCGTCACAGTCGACGGCCGCCAGCATGAGACGAACCGGACCGGGTAGTCGGTGAACAACCGTTACCTGAAAGTAGGAGGAACTCCCGTGCTCTTCCTCGTAGGTGCACTCCTCGTCCTGGGCGTCATCCTCGGCACCGTGGCCCATGTGCCGGTGCCGGTCAGCGTGGCCGCCGGCCTCGCGATCGCCCTCTGGCTCGCCCTCTTCGCCGCACGCGAGCGCCTCTCCGGCCACCGTTCCGGGCGCCCCGACCACCGCCGCGGAGGTCTGTGATGAAGGCGCCCACCGACGTCAAGGCCCCGGCCGGCGCCCGCTCCCGTACCCGCGGCCGCTACCGCGACGCCGACCTGATGGCCGTCACCGCGTTCGTCCTCGGTCTGGTCGGGCTCCTGCTGATGAACCTGCTGCTCGGACCGATCGCCGTCGTCCTCGGCTCCCTCGCCCTGTGGCGGAAGACCGCACGGCCCGGCCGCGCCCGCCTGGGCATAGCCCTGGGCGTGGCCGACCTCGTGGTCCTCGCCTGCCTCGTCACCACCGACGGCACGTGGTCGTGGAGCCTGACCTGACGGGGCGGCGGACGAGGTGGGGTTCTACTCGGGCCGGGAACCGAACCAAGCCCGGCTTTCCGGCTGGTTGGGGCGGACGATCGCCAGGATGGCCGGCACGAGCCACACCACTCCCAGCACCGGTGCCACCCGGAAGAACGCAAACGTGAAGGGCAGCGCGGTCCAGCCGTAGGCGAAGGCGAAGACGCGCAGATGGGGACGGCGCGTGGGGAACTTGAGGGCGGTCGTGACACCCCACGCGGCAACAGCGAGGACGAGCAGCCCGACGAATACGACGATCCCGGAGTGGGCCTCGCCGGGCGTGGAGCAGCACGTGGCCGAGGCGTCGCCCTCGCCCCAGACGGCGGTGGCGATGGCCACGCTGTTGGTCACCAGAGCGAGCCCGAGGACGGTCTGCATGCCTCCGAGGATCATCATCAACACGCGAAGGCTCTTCACCGGCTGAGGCATCTGCGCGCCTGAGGGGATCGGCCCATGGCCCCCTCCACCCGGGCCACCCGAGCCTCCGGACCCGCCCACCCCTCGGTTACCGCTTGCCCGCGACCGCTGCCAAGGCCGCTGGTCGCGGGAATCCCCGTCGTCCGTGCTCATCCTGACAGCCCTCCCCATGGGCGGCACTGGCACCTGCGCGCCATGCTCCGGCGGCCCGTGCCGGCTGTCCAGTCGCAATCCGGCCCGGCCTGTTGCCGACGATCCCGAACCGGTACCACCGACCCCGCCACCGCCGCGCCGCAGAGCCGCGCACCGTCACCCCCCGCCGGCGTCACCGCCTTCCTTCAGGGTGCGGCTCCGGGGTCGTCGAGCCGTTTGACGCGCGCCACGTTCTCCCGGTCCTCCTCGTCCGCGCTCACCTCGGCGGCGAACCAGGCGTCGAGGATCTCCTTGAGCAGCGGTTCCGAGGTGAGGCGCAGGCTGAGCGCGAGCACGTTGGCGTCATTCCAGCGGCGCGCACCGTCCGCCGTGTACGCGTCCGTGCACAGGGCTGCGCGCACGCCGGGAACCTTGTTCGCGGCGATCGACGCGCCCGTACCGGTCCAGCAGCACACGACGGCCTGGTCCGCGTTCCCGGCGGCGACCTCGCGGGCCGCCGCCTCCGAGCAGACTGCCCACTGCGGATCGTCGCCCGGGCTCAGCGCCCCGTACGTCACCACGTCGTGACCGCGGTCGCGCAGGTGCCCGAGGAGTGCGCGAGCCACGGGTTCGTCCATGTCCGAGGAAACGCAGATCCGCATGCCCCGAGACTAACCGGCCGTGCAACAGACGCGGCGGCCGCGACCAGGTGGTCGGCTGCGGCACGGAAAGCGGCAGCCACGGCCCCGGCGGCGCGAAACCCCGGCCTACCACCCTGACCTGGGGAAACGGGCATGACGCGGACGGACCGGCTGACGTAGGTTCCAGCGTGGCCCGCCTGCTCGGCGCGCCTTCTCCTGTACGCGCACCCTGGGGGTTCCTCCGCATGTCCGCAGCTCCGGTCGGCCCGCCGACCCCGACCCCGACCCCGACCCCGACCTCGACCTCGTCCCCGTACGCTGCGCCCGGCGTACCGGGCGCACGGCTCCGCGCGCCCGTAGGCCTGGCCATCGCCCTGGCCGCGCTGTTTCCGCTGGTCATCGGGATCGCCGCGTACGCCGCGTACGCCGACTGGAACATGCGCACGCTCATGGAGCGCCTGCTCGCGGATCCCGCCACGGTCACCGACGCCGAGCTCGACCGGGGCCAGAGACTGACCGGCCTGGTCGGCACGATCCAGGGCAACGCCCTGTTCGTGACCGGCATCGTCTTCATCGTCTGGTTCCACCGGGTGCGCACCAACGCCGAAGCCTTCGCACCGGGCGCCGACAAGCTCGCGCCGGGCTGGGCGATCGGCGCCTGGTTCGTACCGTTCGCCAACCTCTGGCTGCCGTACCGGATCGCCGTGACCACGTGGGGCTCGAGCACGCCCCTCGGGGCCGACGGCGGTTACCGGCGCTTCCCGCTGACCCTGGTCAACCTCTGGTGGGGCACCTTCGTCCTGTCCCGGGTCCTGGGGTGGTTCGGAGGCATGGCCTACGGCCGCGCCCAGAGCACCGGCGCGGTGCGCGACGCGGCCACGACGATGCTGGCCGGTGACGTCCTCGACATCGTGGCGGCCGTCCTCGCGGTGCTCTTCGTACGCAGGCTCACGACCATGCAGCACACCAGGGCCGCGCAGCGGCCCACCGCCGCAGCGGTGTAACCGAGCAAGGTCCGGGCTCCGGGTAGCGGCGGCGTCCAGCCTCGGCGCCGCACGAAGGGATCAGCCGATGCGAACGGTGATCTCGGGGAGGGGTATGTCGGACAGGTTCAACTGGAGCCCGGCCAGGGTCAGGTAGGTCTGCGAGTCGGTCAAGGCGGAGGTGGTGGACGGCGCCTGGGTCTTCCCGCGCGTGCTCACCAGCAGGTGCCAGCCCCCGCGCTTGTAGCTGCGCGAGGCGTCGGCGCTGTCGCCGTTCGGGTTCAGCGTCCAGCCCTGGCGCTCCAGGTCGGCGCAGACCGCGTTCATCTCCGACTGTGCGGCGCTCTTCTCGCGGACGGCCGTCCAGCCCGTCCTGTTCGAGTTGGCGCCGGCCGGGCCGATCGGGCGGCCCTGCGCGAGGTCGAGACCCGCCGCGCCGACCGCGGTCCGGATCACCTCGTCAACGGCGTCCCGCGTGAGGGGCGGGGACGTGGACTCCGGTGTGGGCGACGCCGTGGACGGGGACGGCGCGGCCGCGGGCGCGCCCAGGTGCACGCGCCCCTCGTCGTCTATCTGTATGCGGTCCGGCAGGGCCGCGGCGGCCAGACTCACGATCAAGGTCGCGGCCAGCCCGATCCACACCCTCTTCAACAGTGCGTTCAACGCGAAACTCCCCCCGAGTGATCATTCAGAAGGAGTCTCACACACCAAGCTCGGCGCCCGGCAGCCCTTAAAGAGCGGGCCCGTCCCGTCGTGTGCGCGGAAACTTGCGGTTCCCACCCGGCTCGCACTGCCCGGACCACGCGACGAACGGCCCCGCCCGCGTGCAGGTCGGCGTACGCGCGGCACCCGAACGGGTCGACCACAGTGTCCATATGCCCGGTGGAGGCGTTGGAGAGGACAAGCGCCCGGCATGGGGCTGCCTGCCCGGCCCACAGCCGGCGCCCGCTTTCGCTCACCGTTCATACGCACATCCTGAAGGAGACCCAGTGAAGAAGACCACGGCCGTCATCACCGCTACCGGCGCCATCATCCTCGGCGCGGCAGGCATGGCCTCCGCCGACGCCGGTGCCCACGGCGCGGCCGTCGGCTCGCCGGGTGTTCTGTCCGGGAACCTCCTCCAGGTCCCGGTCCACGTTCCCGTCAACGTCTGCGGCAACACCGTCAACGTCATCGCGCTGCTCAACCCCGCCTTCGGCAACACCTGCGTCAACGCCTGATCCGGCCCCAGCAGCGCACCGGGAAGCCTTGCCGTTTCCCGTGCGGCACGTGAGCGCGGCCCCGGCTTCCTCCCCGGCCGGCCGCGCTCACGCGCGTTTCCCCCCCGCTGCCGTGAGAACAAGCCGCCGCTTCGTCCGCCGTTCGGCGGCGGCGGGCTGGGCTCGTCTCGTTCACTCCTGGGTGGTGTTTCGCCTGTACCGCGTGGGGGAGTATCGGGTTGCTGCCGGCCGCGGTGTTCGCGGGCCGGGGTGGATCGGGAAGGCGTGTCATGGCTCAAGGCACTGTGAAGTGGTTCAACGCGGAGAAGGGGTTCGGGTTCATTGCGCCGGATGACGGTACTCCGGACGTGTTCGTTCATTTCTCCGAGATCGACGCGCCCGGGTTCCGGTCGCTCGAGGAGAACCAGCGGGTGGAGTTCACCACGGGCCAGGGCCCCAAGGGTCCCCAGGCGCAGCAGGTCCGCCCCCTCTGATTCCTTTCGCGCCTGACCGCTGCCGCGGAACCCGCGCCCGCCCCCGGCCCGGCCTCTGCGCCCCAGGGCCGGTTGCGGCGTTCAAGGCGTGCCGACGGCACGGCCGAACGGCAGAATCCTCCGCACTGGGCAGGTCACAAGCCGTGGGCGAGGGGGTGCGACGGCTCGTACAGCGGAAGTTCGGCCCCGCTCGGCAGGCGGACAGCAGTCAGTTTGCCCCAGCGCTGCGCGCTGACCGGGCGGGTGATCTCGACGCCCCTGGCGCGGAATTCGCGGAGCTGGGAATCAAGGTCGTCGCACATCAGGTAGAGCTCGTGCCGGGGTGGGCCCTCGGCAGGATGTACGGCGACTTCGGCCGGGGGCAACTGGAAGACGAGCCAGCCGCCGCCCGCGTCGACCCCGGGGAAGCCGAGGACGTCACGGATGAAAGCACGGTCCGCCTCGGCGTCCTGGCTGTAAAGGATGACGTGCGCACCGCTGATCATGACCAGCCCCTGTCCACCACGTGCTGACGGTCGCGTCCCCGGCATCCTGACCGCGTCCCCGGCATCCTGACACACCGAGGTCAAGAAGATCCCCGGCCGGGTTCGATGACACGGCGGCTACGCCGAATGCCCCACCGGCGGGCCCCGGCCGGGAAACGCACCGGCCGCTCGCCGAAGCTCCTCACCCCGTCGCACATCGGACCGAGCGCGCCGGAAACCCGCCACCTGGTCCCGCTCGCCGGGGCCTCCCGGCCGACCCGGGAGGCCCCCCGCACCAGGCTACTCAGGGCCGGCGTCCGGCCCAGGCCACCAGCCGGTCGATGGCCGGGGCCCCGGGATCCACGGCCACCACCTCGGCGAAGGGGATCCGCCCGCCGCGGGTTTCGGCCGGCAGCGCGCGACGTACGACGTCGATCACACGCTCGATGAGGGCCGGGTCCCAGTCCGGGTCCTGTCCGGTCGCCCTGGCCAGGTCCCAGGTGTGGACCGTGAGTTCGTGGGTGTAGACGGCCGCGGCGGCCGCGCCCGGCAGGACGCCCATCGGCAGGCGCAGCTGCCGGCCGAGGATGCCCGGATCCGCCCACACCTCCGCGACCTCACGCGCCCCCGGCACCCAGGCCGCCGCCCACCCGCCGTCGGCGATCTCGTCGGCGAAGGACGGGACGCTGAACGGGTCCTCGCCGCGCCCGATCACCGAGATCCGGCGCACGACCGCGACGAGGTGGCTCGACAGCCGCCGTACGTCGAACTCCTCGCAGGGGGTCGGGGCGTCGTACTGCTCGGGCCGGACGGCGGCCAGCGTACGGCCCGCCAGCTCGACGGCCGCGGCGAGATCGGTCCGCGGATCGAACGAGAAGGGGGCGCCGTCGGTACGGGGGGAGTCGGACGGGGTCTCGATGAGCTGCTCGGTCTTGTTCATGGGTTCATCCTGTGAGCAAAAGTGGCCACCTTCTGGCCAGTTTCCCGAAGAGAATGAAAGACGACGACGCAGCACCCACGAAGGAGGAGAAAGGCCAGATGAGAGCCGACCGGCTAGTGGCGACCCTGCTCTTCCTCCAGGAACGCGGCCGCGTCACCGTGCCCGAAGTGGCCGCCGAACTGGAGCTGTCCGAACGCACCGCGCGCCGAGACCTGGAGGCCTTGGCCGCGGCCGGCATCCCCGTCTACTCGCAGCGCGGCCGCGGCGGCGGCTGGTCCCTCGTCGGCGGGGCCCGCACCAACCTCACCGGGCTGACCGCCGACGAGATCCGGGCGCTCTTCCTCGTCACCGGCCCCCTGTCGGCCACCCCCGAACTGCGCACCACGCTGCGCAAGCTGGTCCGGGCCCTGCCACCCACCCTGCGGGCCCAAGCCGAGGCCGCGACCCGCGCGGGGGTCGTCGACGCCACGGACTGGTCCCGCAACGCCGTCACCGCCGACGCCGCCCACCGCTCCGCGCTCCAGGGCGCCGTCGTGGACGGGATCCGCGTCCGCCTCGGGTACGCGGGCGTCGGCAAACCAGCCGGCGAACGTACCGTCGACCCCCTCGGACTCGTGGCCAAGGCGGGCGTGGACTACCTGGTCGCCGGTACGGACAAGGGTCTGCGCACCTTCCGGCTCAGCCGGGTCACCTCCGTCGAGCCGACCGGCGAACCGGTGACCCGGCCGCCCGGCTTCGACCTCGCCACGGCGTGGCGGACGCTGTCCGGAGCCTTCCAGGACGGCATGTACGCGGTGACTGCCCGCGCCCGCGTCCACCCCGACGCGCTGGACCTGTTGCAACGGTTCCTAGGCGGCCGCGTGCGCGTCGGCGGCCCGCTGCCCGACGGCTGGACCGAGGTCTGGGTCGACGGCCCGGCCGCCAAGGCCCTGGCGGGGCATCTGGCCGGGCTGGGAGGGCGGATCGAGGTACTGGAGCCACCGGAGGTACGGCAGTGGCTGGCCCGGATCGCCGCCGAACTCACCGGGATGTACGCGGGGGAGGAACCGACCGCACCGCACGGCCGGTAGCCGAAGGCGAACCGCTCTCGGAAGGCCCTGTCACCCATGTACCGGATGATCCCCGCGGCGGGCGTGCGGTGGTCGATCGTGCGGCGGGCTGCTGCCGTCGGGTCCGTTGCCCGGGGGCGGCGGTCTGAGCGCCGGCGCCGGGGGTCCGCCGGACGGTCCCCGGGTCCCCGGCCGGGGAGGAGACCGGGGTACGGGGTGTCCGGGTGCCGTACGGATCCGGGCGGCAGCCCGTCGTGCGGGCGGGCCTGCCCCATGACGCCGGGGGGACGGGCGTCACAGGGGCGAGGCCGCTCCGGAAGCCCAACCCCCAAGGCGAGGCCTCCGACACGTACGCGTCTGACCCGGCTCGCGCTCCCCAAACGCCCTTCGCCCCAGCAGTTCTGAGAGAAGGTCACCTCCAGCCCGCCCAGGGGCCCGCGCACGGAGCCACTTCACTGCCGTCCAGCGCGCGACAGCGAGCCCCGGATGCCGCGCGCCCCGGATGCCGCGCGCCCCGGGCCGCCGCATGCGGGGGAGACGACGGATGACCGCCCCGGCGAGGACCGGGAAGCGGTTGTCCTGGAGGGCATGGGCCAGGCTGCCGGGGCGGGAACCGTTGCGCCCACCTCAGACGCCCCTCCCGCGCGCACCATGCGGCCTCTAGGGGGAGCCGGCGGCGCGACCTGACGAGACGGCAGGCATCACGACTCTGCATCTGATTCGGAAGCGGAAGGGAAGAGTCCCTTTTGCGTGTTCAGGAGCCGGTAGCGTACGCGCGTTCGATCATGTACACGTCCCCAAGGAACCCCCCATGGCCACGCCTCCCGCGCCGCAGACCCCCGAGCAGCCCGCCGCCCCCGGCACGTTCGACGCCCCCGTCGCGCCGTCCGAACCCGCGAAGAAGAAGGGCGTCCTGGGGAAGAAGATCCTCGGCGCCGTCGTGGCGATCGCGGTCGTACTCTTCTGGCGGCTGGGCCTCCCCTACCTGACGGGCGAGGCCCCGGTGCACGCGAAGGCCGGCGAGTGCGTCGTCGTCACCGGCCCGGAGAACGACCCCAAGGTCGAGAGCACGGGCTGCACCGAGAAGGTGGCCGACCTTTACAAGGTCGTCAAGGTCGTCGACAACACCTTCAACCTCGACAAGTGCGAGGGCGTGGCCGAGGTCGCTCTCGCGCAGCAGCTCGAGGCGGACAAGTTCGTCCTCTGCATGGAGCCCGTCAAGAACTGACGCCCCACACGGGGCCGCAGGGCCGGACCCGCCGGGTCCGGCCCTGCGGCGTCCCGCGTTGGCCGTCAGGCAGTGCGCCCGTGCAGCGAGTCCGGCAGCGCGAGGTCGTCTCCAAACAGCCGCACCGCCGCCCCGGGTCGCCCGTGCCTGGGACTCCGCGAGCGCCACGCTCCGGCACCACCACCGCGAGGCTGGTGACGCCGCGTACGGCACGGCACAGCTCCGTCACGCCCCCGGTCCGCACTCCCGGGGACGAGCCGTACTGGGCATTGCGAGGTCCTTGCCGGCCTCGGCGGAGTCCATGAGGACCGCAGGGCCATCGGTCGGTCTCCCGGACCCCGCACTGCTCCCACGCCGTCGCCCGGTCGCTCGGGACGGCCACCCGGTCCGCCCCTGCCCGCTGCCAGCCCGCCTTCGTCTCGCAGGCGGAACCGTGTTCTGAAGCAGGCATCCGGGGGTCTCCAGAACTCGGCGACACCCCCTAGGGCCTTCCGATCCGGTTGAAGTCCGTGGGGTGGGCCAGCCGTCCCCTGCGGTAGAGGGCCAGGACGCGGCCACCGAGCTTGATGAGCCATTTCGGGGATTGCTGGCGCACGGCCTCGCGCCGGGTCTCCCATTCGACCGTGACTTCTCCGTACAGCTCCACGGTCAGAGTATTGATCTTCCCCTCCAGGCCCTGGAGGTAGGCGCCCAGCCGAATGATGGACTTGTTGCTCGTCCGCCAGTAGATGACGGCGAGTACGAAGAAGGCGCCGATGCCTCCGATGAAGATGCTCGACAGCCCCTGCCTCTCGCCCTTGAGCAGGATCGTGCCCACGGCTGACGCCAGGACGGCCATCGCCCCTATGAAGTTGATGAGTTGGCTACGCGCGACGATGCGCTGGTCTATCTCGTTGCGAAGCCACTCGTACTCCCTGAGCGCGATCTCCAGGAGTTCCTTCAGATCTTCACGCGAGAGCTGCTGCGGCATGTCCCCTCCCCAAGACGTCCTTCACAGGCAATCCCCTCGCCGCACCTGCGCCTAACCCTTCCCGAGGTCGACGTCGAGGACGGGAGCGGGGCCGAATCAACGGAGCGGTTCGGCGAAGATCGAGGAGCGCAGGCCATACGCGGGTGCCGCCCCGGGCTCCACGTACCACTCCCGCCCCAGCAGCAGAGCGAAGACGCCAACCGGAAGCCGCAAGGCCAGGCGCATCAACGGGGCCAGCCGGCCCGTGCCGTGGACCTGCGACTGGTGCGCTGCCAGTGCCGCCCGTCTACGGCGGGCGGCACGCCGTGTGTCGACGCGGTGCGTGATGGCAGCACGCGGCGTGTAGGCACCGCGGAACGCCTCGGCGGTCTCGCGCCGGGACAGCCCAAGGCAGGAAGCCAGGCGCAGCGCCCGGACGATGGGCTCTCTGGGCAGCGTCGCCTCCAGCAGAAGAGGGACGGAGGCGCGCGCGACAGCGCTACGGCCGACCTCGTGGACCTTCACATGGTCACGGTGGCCATAGCCGCCGTTGGCGTCGTAGCTCAGCAGGACATCTGCCCGCTCGGCCCTGAGGATCTCCGCGAGCCGCTCTGCCGCCTCCTCCGTGTCCACCCCGGCGAAACGGACGCGGCCGGGCGGATCGGGAAGCATCGGCTCGCTCCTGCCGCTGTCCGCGTACCCGAGGTGCACCACCCGATGGACACCCAACGCGGCGCAACTCGACCGCAGTTCCCGCATCCGCACGAACTCCTCGTCGGTTGCCTCACCGGTGTTGCCGTCAGTGGCGGTGACCACCACGACGCGGTGCCCGTCGGACGCGGCGCACGCCAGGGTGCCCCCGGTCACGAGCACTTCGTCATCGGGGTGGGCATGGAACGCCACGACAGTCGCCATACGGCCATCTTCTACGGACCAGTGCCGGGAGTGGGGCCGCGAGCCCTTTGACCCTCCGCAAAGAAGAAAGCGAAGTTGACGCAACGCCCTCGCCGTGCCGCGTCACCCCCGCTGCCCGGGTGCCTGCTCCGGAGCAGGCACCCGGGCAGGAGCGGACACGGGTGGACAGGGATCGTCTGCGCATGGCCTGGGAAGTGGACACCGGCCCGTCGCAATCTTGGACCACGCCGAAGAACGCACCGCGAGAGCGGCGGCGGCGAAAGGCCGGGCGAGCAGGCTCGCCAGGGATCAAAAGGCGTCGATCCCCACCTTCACATGCCATAGGAGATCTAGATGAAGCCGCTGCTGTTCCCCAACAACGTCCAGTTCTGGTACGAGACCCTGCGGTCGATGAGCCACATCGCTTACGGAGGCGCGGACTTCGGCGAGGTGGTCTCCACCGGTGAGCGGGTCACCGAAGGCGACTACGACAGCTGGTACGTCGAGTGGACGGCCACCGCGGACCGCGTGTCGGGCGAGGCCCACAAGGCGCTGGCGGCCGGTCACCGCGTCAGCGCCCGGGACGGGTTCCTGCGTGCGTCGAACTACTACCGGTCGGCGGAGTTCTTCCTGCACGGTCACCCCTGCGACCCGCGTCACGATCACGCCTACGACCGCTCCGTGGCCTGCTTCAAGGCGGCGGCGGCACTGTTCACCCCGGTCATCGAGCCGGTCGAGATCCCCTACGAGGACACCACGCTGCCCGGCTACTTCTACCGGGTCGACGACTCGGGGACACCGCGTCCGACACTGATCATGCACAACGGGTTCGACGGCACCGCGGAGGAACTGCACTTCTTCGGGGCGATGGCCGGTGTCGAACGCGGTTACAACGTGCTGGCCTTCGACGGCCCCGGCATGCCCGGCCCGCGTCACCACCAGGGCCTGGTCTTCCGCCCGGACTGGGAGAACGTCATCACTCCCGTCGTGGACTTCGCCGAGACCCTCCCCGAGGTCGATGACAGCCGCATCGCACTCCTCGGCGTCAGCATGGGAGGCATCCTCGCCCCCCGGGCCGCCGCGTTCGAGCACCGTCTGGCCGCGCTGATCGCCGTCGACGGCCTCTACGACCTCGGCCAGGTCGCCGTCCGCAACATCCCCGGCCCCCGCGAGGAGGCCGAGCGCCTCCTGCGTGCCGCGTCCGCCCCCGAACTCGACGCCGCCTTCGAGCAGGCCATGACCCGCGACCCGATCGCCCGCTGGGCGATCAACCACGGCATGTACGTCATGGGCGTGGACGCCCCCCGCGCCTTCAACGCCTCCTACCTCGACCACACCCTCGCCGGGGGCATCGCCGAGCGGATCCAGTGCCCCACCCTCGTGTGCGACGCCGAAGAGGACATCTTCTTCAAGGGCCAGCCCGAGCAGCTCTACGACCACCTGACCTGCCCCAAGACGCTCATGGTGTTCACCACGGAGGAAGGCGCCGGCGCCCACTGCCACCCCGGCGCCATGCGCCTGTCCGCGGCCCGCATCTACGACTGGCTCGACGACACCCTCGCCGCCACAGCCTGACCGAACCGTGGACCCGCGAAGCGTCGGGAGTACGCGGTCATGTACCTCATTGACCACTACGGATCTCGTCGATGTGCTTCGCCAGAGCCTGTGTCTCCGCGACCAGCCGCCCGTGGGCCTTCTTCTGCTCCTCGGCACCCCGGGCTCTGAACGCCCCGCTGAAGTGGGGTTGGAGCTGGGTCCACCAGCCGTAGTCCAGCATGGCCCACGCCTGTGGGCAGAGGGGGGCGCGGGTCTTCGGGAGATAGCCGCTGTCGACCAGGGACTTCTGGTACTTCTTCGGGTCGCTGCCCTCCAGGTAGCACAGGAAGTTGAAGGCCCGTTGCTGGGTGACGGGGTGGTCGCTCGACATGCCCTCCAGCGTCGGCGTGCCTTCCTTGCGGGCGATCTCGTCGAAGAGGATCGCGGCGGCCAGCGACGGGCCCGGCCCGACCTCGTTGACGGTATAGAACGACGCGAAGCCGTCCGCCGCGTCCTCTTCGAGACCGAGGTTGGCCAGCAGGAGCTGGCGTTGCAGGGCATGGCCCATCTCGTGGCCGAAGATGAATTCGGTCGACAGCACGGTCAGGTCGTCGGTGTTGTACTCGGACGCGGGGAACGGGGCGGGCCGCTCCACGGTCTTCACGACGTCGGCGAGGGCCTTCTCGATCTCGGTCAGGAACGGTGGCGGGACGAAGATCGTCCTGCCGTCGGGCTGGGTGACGGCGTCGGTGACGCCGGGCGGCACGGCGCCGGTGACCTTCACGACCATGTCGTACGGGAGGGCGAGTGACCTGTTCACCCAGTCGGCCGTACGCTCCAGCACGCGGGAGTTCCGGATCAGTGCCACGGCCTCCCGGTCCTCCGGGGCGACCGTTTGGGCCTCGTAGACGACGGTGACCCTCCCGGAGCGCGCCGCCTGGGGGCGGGGCCCTGCTCCAGGCCCCTGCCCGGCGTCGCGGACCTCGCCGCTGCACCCGGTCGAGACGACCCCGGCCAGGAGCAGCACACCTGAGAGGAGGAAGCGCACCCTCTTCGAGTGACCGGCGGTGTTCGGCATCCTTGATCGGCTCCCGTCGCGTGTCCCCGCACCGATCCTCCGGCCGTCCGCAGGCGGGTGCCCGTCGAGCCGCCCGTACGGGGGACCGTTCGCTGTGCGCTCCCCGTGAGCCGGCCGCAGTGGAACGCCGGCGATCCCGAGGGCGAGGACGTCCGCGCCGCGCCCGCCGGCCGGCTGTCCGTCCTCCACGTGGCCGATCGGCTCACCCGGCCGGCGGCTGTCCGTCCTGGGCATCGTCCGGCTCGGTGACCGGTCGTGCAGCGGGCGGGCGGGCGATCGTGCGGCGGGCGTGCGGTGGTCGATCGTGCGGCGGGCTGCTGCCGTCGGGTCCGTTGCCCGGGGGCGGCGGTCTGAGCGCCGGCGCCGGGGGTCTGCCGGACAGCCCCCGGGGCCCCCGGCCGGGGAGGAGACCGGGGTGCGGGGTGTCCGGGTGCCGTACGGATCCGGGCGGCAGCCCGTCGTGCGGGCGGGCCTGCCCCCTGACGCCGGGGGGAGGGCGTCACAGGGGCGAGGCCCGCTCCGGAAGGCCCACCCCCCAAGGCGTGCGCTTCCGACACCCACGCGTGTGACCCGGCCCCGCGACCTCAAACACCTTTCCTCCCACCGGTTCTGAGAGGACGTCATGCCGACTGTTCTCGGGCCCGCGCACGGAGCCAGTTCACTGCTGCTCAGCGCACGAAAGCGGGCTGCGGATGCCATGTCGTCCGGGTCGCTGCACGCTGGAGCGTATGGCGGATCAGACGGAGATCGTGATCCATCCCGTGTCGCCGCAGGGCGGCCGCAAGGTCACCGTGCACGCCCTCGGCGTGGACACGGACCTCGGCAGGGCGTTCACGCCCGGGGACGTGTCGGAGGTCCTGCGCCGGGCCGGGTGGGAGGACGTGGATCTGTCCGAGGACGGGCCGGTCCGGTGGGAGGGAGGCGGCCCCGACGTGTGGACCGGCGACATCTGACCGGCCCCCGCTTCGCTCACCCTGCCGCCACGGTGCGTACCCGAAATAGTGCGGAAGATGACTGTGCGTGTCAGCGTTGCGGGAGGAAACACCACACCACCTCACGGATCAAGGAGTCGCCGACATGGGCGGTATGCAGGACAAGCGTCAGGAGCCGGGCAAGGGCCGCGAGGAACAGCAGCGCCCCCAGCGCCCGCAGCGGCCCGGCCAGGACCCGGTCCACCCCCAGCCCGGCACCCCCTCTCGCGGAGGCCAGCGCCCCGACGAGATGGAGCGGCGCCGCGAGGACGCCCCGCTCCACGACGAGCGCGACGACTTCTGACCCACGCGGTACCCCACGCACGCAGAGCCCGGCCAGGCGCCCGTAGTCACCCCGGCCGGGCTCTGTCATGCCACCGCCGGACCGGAGCCTCGCGCACCCCCGCCCGCGAGTACGGGCTTGCGGTCCGAAGACGTCGACACCCGCGCCTGGGCCCCCCGCCGCTCCACGGCATGGGAACACGCAGCACAGGCAGAACGCCTGGGGTCCTGGCGGCTCGCGGGCGCTGCGGACCTTCGTGGCCGGTGAGATGCACCCTCACGAGCAGGCGTCTCACTCGAACGGGGCCCGCCCCCAGCCGTCCGAGGGCCGACCGGGCCGACCGGGCCGGCCGCCGGGGTCTCATGCCGACGCGCGGTGACCGAATACGCGGCGAGCGCGCGGTTGCCGCGCGGCTTGGCGATGGCCCGGAGAACGTCGGCCTGGCTCAGGACGAGCTGTCGCACCGGCTCGGGCAGCGCGGCCAGACACTCATCGCTCGCGACCAGGTCGAGGCAGGCAGCGATTTCCCAGTCACCGTCCTGAAGTTCTTCGGTATCGACCGGCTTGCTGCCGTCGACCGTCCAGCCGGCCTCGGGCAGGAGCCGCAGCAGGCCCTCACGGGAGAAAGGCGTGCGGACGTTGCCCTGGCCGTGCGATCCTGCGGCCTCGGTCTGTCCCTGGATCAGCACGGCGAGCAGGTGCGCCACCTGGCCCTCGGAGAGAGGCGTCAAGTCCCACTCGGTGAACCATAGGCGTCGCGCCCACGGCCGTACCCGGGCCAGCGTGTCTCGCAGTTGCCCGAGCGATGAGAAGTACCAGGAGCAATGCGCGAGCACCACATGGTCGAAGGTGCTTTCGGGGAAATCGACCGAGGGGTCGAGGACGTCGGTGCCGAAGCGGAAGTCGATGCGTGGCCCGAGAGGGCCCGCCGCGAGCCGGGCTGCCGACTCTCCGACCGTGACCGGTGCCCCGTAGGAGGGTGCGGCCACGTCAACGGCCACCACGCGCCCCTCGGGCCCCACCGCCTCTGCGAGGACGGCGGTCATGTCGCCCTGGCCGCAGCCCAGTTCGAGGACGGTTGAGCCTGGTGCGATGTGCCAGCTCGCCACGAGCGCGGCGCGGTGGCGAGTCTGGGACAGCTGGATGTCCGGGCTGTGATCGGCGGCGGCCATGCCGGCCGCGAGCGAGGGAGCCTTGGCGAGGAGATCGGAGTGATTCACAAAGTCCTTGGTGGTGTTCGACGGGCCGGTGCGGGCCGAGGGTATGAGACGCGCGGGCCGCGGCGCCTCCGATTTCCTGGACGTCACCGGCACGACGGCGGCCCACCCCAGGACCCGGCCGTCCTCGTCGAGGGCGACCACGCGGTGGGCGGGGAGTTCGGCAGTGCCGAAGCCCGCACGGTGGGGGCGGTGGTTTCGAAGGTGCGTTGCCTCGGCATGTCGCCGGCGGACCGCGTTGCGGATGCCCGGGGTTGTGATTGTGCCGACCGGACGGGAAGGAGAGTCCCCAACCCCTTTGGAGGAGATGTGGCGGTGGATCGGATCGGGCTCGCACCGGTGTTGGCGGCTGCGGAGGCCGCCGCTCCGGTGGACTCTCTCGACGTGGTGGCGCGTAACCTGCGGGACCGGTTCGGCGCCGTGTACGTGTCGTTCCTGTTCGTCGATGTCGTCGGCCGGCGCCTTCTGCGGGTCCATGACACCGCGGCCATGCAGGGGGAGGACCGCGCCAAGCGGGTCCCCCTCGCCGGCAGCGGCGTCTACGACGAGGTACTGCGCGACCAGCGCCTGGTCCTGGGACCGGACACCGGGAAGGGGCGGCGGGTGCTCGCCCCCGTCACGAACCGCGGCGACGCCATCGGAATCCTGGAACTCTTCCTGCCCCGCGTCACGGCGGAGGTGCTGGAGCAAGTGGAAGAGGCCGCCCGCGCGCTGGCGTACATCATCGTCGCCGACCGGCGCTTCACCGACCTCTACCACTGGGGCAACCGCACCACCACGGTCAGCCTGGCCGCGGAGATCCAGCGCCAGCTCCTGCCCGCCGCCTCCTCCTGCGAAGCGCCGCAGTTCACCCTCGCGGGCGCTCTGGTCCCCGCGTCCGACATCGCCGGCGACACCTACGACTACAGCCTCGACCAGAACACCCTGCACCTGTCGATCACGGACGCCATGGGCCACGACACCCGGGCCTCCCTCATGGCCACCCTCCTCGTCAACGCCTCCCGCGGCGCCCGCCGAGCCGGAGAGGACCTCGCCGAGCAGGCCCGCCAGACCCACCAAGCCCTCCTCGACCACGGCAACCGCACCTTCGCCACCGGTCAGCTCCTGCGCATCGCCCTGGACGGCACCCGCAGCCAGATCGTCAACGCCGGCCACCCCAGACCGCTCCTGCTGCGCGACGGCGCCGTCACCGAGCTGCCCCTGGCCGTGAACATGCCCTTCGGCGTCGACCACCCCCGCCACGGCACCTACCTGGTCCAGGACCTCGACCTGCGCCCGGGCGACCGGCTCCTGCTCCACACGGACGGCATGCAGGAACGCGAGGCCGACGCGGTCGACCTGCCCGGCCTCCTGCGCAAGACCTACGCCGAGCACCCCCGCGAGGTCGTACGCACCCTGGTCGCCGCGGTCGCCGACGCCCACGACGGCCGCCCTCCCCGCGACGATGCCACCGTCCTGTGCCTGGACTGGCACGGCCCCCACCCCCACACCCCCACCGATCGCTGACCCGCGGTTGCGGGGCACGTGCGGAACTCCGATTACCTCCCGTGTCGCCCTCCCAAAATCTATGTTGGCCGGAGTAGACATTGGTGGGTGGTGTGGGTATGGTTTCTCTCGTAGCCCAGAGAACGAAGGGCCCGGCAGAGATGAACTGCCGGGCAGCAGTACCCGCAGTCGCAGGACGGTGCGGTCGTGGAGTGTCGAAGCCGGAGTGGTTGCAAGGCGACGGGACTGGCGACCGGACCGGGTGGCCCGCAGTCATCAGGGGCCGCCGCAAGCAGTTGACGCAGTGGTTGCAGTACTCAGCAGTGAAGCAAGTGAGCAGCACCTCGGTGAAGGCGTCGGCTGCGGGCGCGCGCACCGGGAAGTTCGGCAGTGGGGTTCCAAGCCAGAGCAGATGCAGGATGGGCGACGGGGCTGGCTGCCGGAGAGGTGGCACTTGATGAGGCCACCAGCGGTTCGCAGTAGTAGTGAGTGAAGTAGTGATTGATCCAAGAGGGAAGGAACGGAGGAGCCGAGCGCCATCAGGATCGCCCGGGCGGCAAGCAGAGCCCGGGTACCGCAGGACATCGATAGTGAGGTGGTCTCCGGTCAAGCAACCGCGATCCCCGCAGTCCCGACTCCGTTCAGGTCGGGCGAGCGGAAACACAAAGCCGACGCTGTTCCAGGATCGGCAGATGGTGTAGCTGTTCCTTCGGGGCCCTGGCGCTATAGGCGCCAGGGCCCCTCTACGCGTTCACCCGTTTTATGAGAGAGGCTCCATGACAGCTGACAATCCGACCGGCCCGCTCGGCGGCCCCCTGGACGACGACGACTATCCCGCCTACACCATGGGTCGGGCCGCCGAGATACTCGGCACCACCCAGGGCTTCCTCCGTGCGATCGGCGAGGCCCGCCTCATCACCCCGCTCCGCTCCGCCGGCGGCCACCGCCGGTACTCCCGCTACCAGCTGCGGATCGCCGCCCGCGCCCGGGAACTCGTCGACCAGGGAACCCCGATCGAAGCCGCCTGCCGCATCATCATCCTCGAGGACCAGCTCGAAGAGGCCCAGCGCCTCAACGCCGAGTACCGCCGTGCCGCCGATGCGGCCGGCCCGGATGCCGCGGCCTGAGACCGATCGGGGCCGGGCTGGAGACGGCCGACTGACCCCTTGCGGGGGAGAGGCCGGGGCTCCGGCCGGATCAGTGGCGGCCGCCGCGCCGCCGCCGCAGTGCGCGGGCGGCACTCACCCCGGTCAAGGCCCCGGACGCGTACGCCGACTCCCGCGCCCGAGTGCTGTTCAACCGCCGGTGCGGGCTACCGGAACGCGGCCGGGCCCCGACCCGGGGGGAAAGGGATCGGGGCCCAGCAAGGGGGAGTACGTCCGGCCATCTAGTCGCGGAGGGTGTCCTTGATGTCTTCCTTGGCCTGGCGGGCGTTGCCCTTGGCCTGGTCCGCGTGGCCTTCGGCGGTCATCCGCTCGTTGCCGGCCATGCGGCCCATGGCCTCCTTGGCCTTGCCCTTGGCCTGCTCGGCGTGGGCCTTGGTCTTCTCCGTGCCCGACATCGGGACCTCCTCGTGCTCTACCGGGTTGGTCGTGACCACTCGCCTGCTCACGATCCCGGCCGGCAAACCCGGTCGTTCTGCCGGGGCCGGCCGATCGGGACGCCGGGCCGCCGCACCGCGCGGCCGCAGTGCTCCCGCACCGGGCGGGGCGTCGGCCGGCGGAAAAGGGGGCTGTTCCTGCTGCCCACCTGCGTGGATAAGAAACCCGTAAAACCCGTCCGCATGGGACGGGGTTGGCGGGGCATGCGGTGGGTCGGAGGTTGATAACTATGGTTCCCCTGCTTCTTGTTCTTCTGCTCATTCTGATCCTGGTCGGTGCCGGTTTCGCAGTGAAGATCCTCTGGTGGATCGCGATCGCGGTGCTGATCCTGTGGCTGATCGGCTTTGTTGCCCGCCCGAAGGGCAGCAGCGGCCGCTGGTACCGCTGGTAGCGGTAGCGCGGCATCGCGCACCGGAAACGGCGCGGGGCGCCCACCACACGGTGGGCGCCCCGCGCCGTTCTGCCCTGCCCGGCCGAGGCGGTGCACTGGTGGGAACGCATGGGGTGAAGGCGCCTGGCGGGGGTACGCGCCGGTCAAGCCGGGCCGGTCGTCGTGACGCAGCAGGGGACCTGCTCGCCTCCAACGATCGGCGGCCGACCCGGCCCGCGGGCGCCGGCCGCCCCTACGGTGCGGACGAGTTCGCCGACGCGCGCACCGGCGCGACGGCACAACATCAGCGGGCTGGTCGGGCTGGCCGGTTTCGTCAGGGCGCTGGGGGAGAACCGGGGTGGGTGGGGAGGGTGGCGACGATGGTTTTGCCGGTGCGGTGGAAGCGGATGAAGGTGCTGGGGGCGAGGGTTTTCACGACCCGCCATCCGAAGCCGCCGGGGGTGTTCGGGGAGGGCGGGCGCAGGTGTGGTTGGAGGGCCGAGCCGTCGGAGACCTCGATGGTGACCTGCCCGGCCCGGACCGTGATGTGGAAGCCGGTGACGCCGCCTGCGTGGCGGATCGCGTTGGAGACGAGTTCGCTGACCACGGTCAGCACGTCGGCGACCAGGGCATCGGAAGCGTGGTGTTCGGCGAGGACATGGCGGGCGGCCTCCCGGGCCTGTGTGCAGTTCATCTTCGCCGGCAGACCGGTCCTGCCTGATCGGGGCTTCATACGGAGCGACTGCCCCAGGGTTCGCCAGAGATTCCGTCTTCGCGCTCGGACGGGTTCAGCCATGGTCGGTGGTGTCGCGGATGTCGAAGAGGGCCAGGGCCCCGGTCATCTCCATCATGCGGCGCAGCTGGGAGGGGAGCGGGCCCTGGAGGGCGAGGGGGCGGGTGTTGCGGAGGCGGATGAGGGCGTTGAGGAAGCTGGAGTCGCCGAACGTCACCTGCCGCACGTCGACGACCAGGAGGCCGGCCGGCACCGGCGGGGTGTCGCACGCCTCCGTCAGCAGTCCGGTGGTGTCCAGGTCGAACTCGCCGGAGCAGACGACCACCCGTACGCCGTCGACTTCGGACTGGACCATCACCTGGGGCGTTTTCACCCTGCCTCCCCGATCACGAGCGGACCTTGCACGCAGCGACGGTAGTGGATGTTCCGCCGGCACCGGTACCCCGTACGCGGGGGGCGGTCAGGATCCGGGGCGAAGGGTGAACAGGGGGCGGGTGCCGGTGAGGTCCAGCAGGTGCAGGGCCTGGTCACACAGGCCGCACAGTTCCAGCGTTCCACCCGTGAGGCCGACCCGGTGACGGAGGGCGAGGAGGGCGTTGAGCCCGCAGGAGTCGACGAACGTGACGGCCGACAGATTCAGAGCGAGAGTCTGACCGTGCAGGTCGATGGCGTCAGCAGCCTCGGTGAGGTGCCTCGCGGTGTCCATGTCGAGCTCACCGCTCACCGTCAGGATCGTCCGGTCGGGATGCATGGCAACACCGAGATCGAGGGTGGGATACATGTGCTGGCCGCCCCGTTTCGGGATCGGAGCCCCTTTACGGTCGGCTCCCCGTGCTCGGGGCGGAGAAGGCCGTCAAGCGCGCGGCATACGGACCGCGCACAGCCGAGCGAGACCACCCGCACCCGCCGCTGACCACCACGGTGATCATTCGGTGGCGCGGGTCTCCCACCAGACCAGGCTGGTAACCCTTCGAGCGTGTCACGTTCCGACCCCGAGCGCCAGAAGCCCTCGTCCACCGCTCTGACCTGCAGCAGCGTTTCTTCACAGCCGCCCAGCGACACCGGCTGCACCAGCCCGAGGAGGCTGGACTGCGCCGCCTAGGCGCCGTACGAGGGCGAGTACGGCGCACACGGCGCCGTCGGTGTCGGCGTGGACGGGCAGCGCGGGCCGGTTCGCCCCTGATCAGGTACCGGACCGCTGCCGGAGGCGTGGCCACCCCCATGGGCACGCCGGCCTTGTCCCCGCACTGGTCGGTCCGCAGAACCACGACACCGTGCCACCGTGCCCGCCCCAGGGCCGCAAGCGAGGATCGACCACTGTCGGCTCAAGGCCGCCCTGGTCCACTGCCCCGAACCCGACGCCCTCACCACTCACGTCCGCTCGGCGCGACGACCTCCCCAGCCGCCACACCCTCGCCGCAGGCATCGAAGGTGACCGCGATGCCGTCATCGCCGGCCCCAGCCTGCCCTGGAACTCCGGCGTCGGCCGCGCCGGCTTCGCTCTCCTGCGGAGGAGAGTTCTCCCGGTGACGGCGACGAGAGAAGATGCACCATGGATCCCCGCATACCCCGCCTGCGCCGCAAGCTGGCCGCGATCCCTTTCCAACCACTGCGCAGCCACTCCTTCGGGGAAGAGCAACACAAGTTCTTCCTCGGTCCGAAGCTGGCAGAAGCACGCGTCGCTGCGTTCGAGGCCGAGCACGACATCGTCCTTCCCGACGCCTACCGGCAGTTCCTCACACACCTCGGCGGCTCGGGTGCGGCGCCGTTCTACGGCCTCCTGCCGCTGGAGCGGTGTTCCCTGCTGGTCATGAATCCGCGTGGAGAACCGGGGACACCCCGCGGCTTCGACGGCACAGCCCCCAGGACCCACGGCCGCGACCTCTTCCTCCACATCATCGAGATGGGCTGCACCGACGTCTGCGTCATCGCAGTGACCGGCCCCCTCACCGGCCGCGTCCTCATCGGCAACGGCGATGGGTTCTGGGGCCCCCACGTCTCCTCCGCCACCGACTTCCTCGACTGGTACGAACGCTGGCTCAACCACATGGGCGCCGGACGCGACAACCGGGCCCTGGAACTCACCTCACCAAAGCTTCGCGCCACCGCCCGGTACGCCCGCGGCTCCGCACCACGCGGAGGCAACCGAGCCGCGAGCCCGTAAAGGGCCCGCCGAGGTACCGCCCTACCTGCCTCGCCTCCCGGAACCTGCCCGTTCCCGCCCGGAAGGGCGTCGGCGCGACCCCATGACGGCCATGACGGCGGAAAACCCGGCGGCTTCGAAGTGGGCGCATGCGGTCCCCGTGCGGGCAGCTGCCGAGCCCCGTCAGGTTGACTTACTGCAACAGCTTCAGGGCGGCAGTCGCGACTCTTCGGGCGGTGAGGTGTTGCTCGTCGGACGGCAGGATGAGATGGCTGATGGTCATGCGGACGATGACGTCTGCGGCCAACTCCACCGACTCTGCCCGCTGTTGCGGGTACCGCGTGGCCAGCCAGCCCTGGACGAGGGCGTGACCGGCATCGAAGATCGGGTCTGCCCGGGCGGTGAGGTAGGGCAGGAGGCTGTCGGAGCCCTTTCGGGCGGCTTTGACGACGGCCCTGATGAGGGGCTGGTCGTCGGCCTCCTTGAGGACGTAGAGGATGGCCGCCCGCAGGCAGTCATGGGGATCGGGTACGCCGGGATAGAGGGCATCGGCCACACCCGCCAGAAACTGCCGGGTTTCGGCAACTACCAGTGCACGGCCCAAGCCGGCGCGGTTCCCGAACTCCTTGTACACCGAAGGGCGTGACACTTCGGCGCGGGCGGCGACGGCCGAGAGGCTGACCTGGTCCCAGCCGGCTTCGCACGTGAGCTCGCGAGCGGCGTCCAGTACGCGCTGCCTCATCTGTTTGCGCCAGGCAACGCGCGGCGAGTCGGGTACCGGCTCACCCGCGCGTGCCGACGCCTCGGTCCGGTGCGATGCCACAGCCATGGCGCCCAGTCTGTCAGGGCCCCGGGCCCGTTCGGCGGCCCGGGCAACACGTTCGGCGGCCCGGGCCCGAGAGCGCGGGCTTGAGAACCGCGAGCGCGCGGTGGTGCCGACCCGGGCAGAGGGGGCCGGGCCGGCGCCACGTGGGAGGTCCCCAAGTGACCCGAGGGGATCAGGAGCGCTTGCGGCGCGCCGCGAAGAGGAGACCGCCGCCTAGGGCGAGGACCCCCGCTGCGATGCCGAGCGGGAGCACCGGGTCGGAGCCGCCCGTCTCTGCGAGCGGACCGCTTCCGCTGTGAGGCTTCGATCCGGAGCCGCCGTCGGCGCCGTTGGCCGCTTGCGTGCCGGGCGGGCTCACGGGAGGACTTGCGGCGGCGTCACTTTGCCGGCCGGGAGAGGCGGTCTCGGAGGTATCTCCCTGGACGCCGCTGCTCTTGGCGCCGAAGCCGTAGGCCCCCCGGTCGGGCGCGCCCCCGGCCCGGCGGGCTCCGGTGAAGTCCGTGGTGACGGCGGCGAACGGCAGACCTGAGCCGACGGCGGGGGAGCCCTCGCCCAGCCGGAAATCCGCGTCCGCCCCGGTGCCCGCCTTGGTGAGCTTCGGATCGGCGATGACATCGTTCGGGCCCTGGACCTCGGGAGCCTTACCGCCGAAGTAGACGTTGTAGTCGTAGGTGACGTCCACGTTGCGGGACTTGCTGTTCGTCGCCTGCCCCGGCCGGCCGTACGCGATGTTGTTGAGCAGCCGCACGTCGGTACTGTCATGCGCGAAGATGTTGGCGTAGCTGTCCATGCGGGTGCTGCGCCCGTTCGCGTAGGCCGTGTTGTGGACGATGTCGACGTGCTGGCTCTTGTAGGAGTGGATGCCGGAGCCGCCGTTGTCGTACGAGAGGTTGTTGGCGACCAGGACGCGCCCGCTGTAGGCGGGGTGATCGGCGTCGCCCTTGAGGGTGTCGATGATGATGCCGTTGCCGTCGGAGTAGCAGCCGCACTTCTCCCACTTGATCATGGTCTCGTTGTCGTGAACGCGATTGCCGATGATGCGGATCTTGTACGTTCCGGCGTCGCCGCCGGCCACGTCACGCGGGGTGAGCACGGAGATGCCGCTGGTCGCGTACACCGCGTACCAAGAGGTCCCGTGCACGTGGTTGCCGGAGATGGTCACGTGGTCGGAGTCGATGGCCGATATGCCGCCGCCCGCGCAGCCGTGCACCTCGTTGCCGGTCACCTCGATGTGGTGCGACAGCGCACCCGTGGACCGGTCCTGTTCCACGGAGATGCAGTTCGTGTTGTAGGTGGGGTCGCCCTTCTTCGATTCCCGCTCCGCTCCGGCCAGGGTGAGGGCTGCGTTGTTGCCTTTGACCTCGAGATTCCTGATGGAGATGTAGGAGGCGCCGTGGACGCTGATGCCGTTCCACGCCTTCACCGGGTGGACCACGGGATGGTGGCCGGGATGAGCGGTGAAGGTGATGGGGGCCCCGGGGAGGCCGGAGTGTTTGATGGTCAGCACGTTCGACCCCGCAGAACGCTCGGAGTACGTGCCGTTCATGATCGAGACGGTGTCGCCCGGCCCGACGCTGTCCGCGGCCTTCTGGAGGGTCCGGAAGGGAGCTGCGGTGGACGTCCCCGCGTTGCTGTCGTTGCCGCTGGGGCTGACGAAGTACGTGCGGGCCGCGGCATGTGCCGTACCGGTTCCCATGGTGGCGAGGCCCAGTGGGGCGGATGAAGCGAGCAGTGCTGCGGTCAGGGCGAGGGTGCGCGTGCGTTTCACTGTTGCCTGGTCTCCCAGTGTGTTCTGGCGAAGCGATGGGTGTCCTGCGTCGGCCGCAGTCGAAGCACGAGGGGCGCGCGCAAAGGATGCATGTGGCCCGCATTGCCGCGCCGGGTCAGTGCGCCGGGTGGTGAAGCCCGGGACGTTCCACACCCAAGTCCGCCAAGAGGGGGGCGAGTTGCGTGAGTGACAGTTCCAGAGTCGAAAAATGAAAACAACCCTGGACTGGGTGTAAACATTCTGACGAAGCGTCATCTGCATGTTGTGCGTCTCTGCCTGACGCCGCGGAGGAGCAGGGCGCCCGGCCTGCCCTCGCGGAGGTCAGCGCCGACCGGGCCATCGACCAGAGGGGAGCCCACCGCACCCGCTCCGCCGCCGGCGGCTGCTCCCGGGCGTCGGCGTCGAGGACGTGCCGCCCGGGCGCCGGCCGGCCCGGGTCAGAAGGAGTGCGGCAGCCAGGGGGCGGGGTCGTGGGTGAAGGCCGGGGAGGCGTGCGCGAGGCTCCCGCGGTTCAGCTCGGCGGCACGGCCGGCGCGGGCGAGAGCGGTCAGGGGGACGCCGCCCAGGTAGGCGGAGGCCAGCGCTGCTGACGACAGGGCCACGTCGGGCCTGGCGCGGGTGCGTGTGCACGACGCGCCCCCCGGCTCCGCTACGAGGTGCCAGCGGCCCTCGTTCCAAGGGCAGAAGGAGTCCTCGACCTCGAGGACGACGTCGACCGGAGTGCGGTACGTGCGGGCTTCCAGGGCGGCGCCGACGTCCACCAGCCGGACGAACAGCCCGTCCCGCAGCTGCCTTTCGCAGCGCCGGATGTCGGAGACGAGATACTGCCAGGCGTCGTCCACCGGGCGGTTCTGCGCCATGAGCGTCGACGTCAGGTCGATCTCGAAGAGGAACCGCCACAGCGCCGCGTACGCGGCCGGGTCCCGGGCCTCCAGGTCGCGTAGCACGATCCTGCCGCGTGCCCCCGAGACGTCCCACTGCGGCATGTTCTGGAACCGGGCGTAGCCGACCGTCTCCCCGTCCCGCTCGGCGACGACGCACTGGAGCGGTGAGCCGCCGTCCCGGCCGCCGCCCTGGGGGCCCAGGAGGGCCAGGCGCTCCCATCCGGGCCGGCGGGCCGGCATGCCCGGCCGGTCCGGCACCTGGTCCGCGTACACCGCTTCACAGGCGGCCAGCGCGGACTGCGGATCGGCGTACCGCAGGCGCACCGGGTCGGCGTCGGTGCCGGCCGGGACCTCCAGCCGTACGCGGGAGGTGTCGATGGTCGCCGCCAGCTGCTGCGTGGCCATGCCGTAGCCGAAACGGCCGTAGATGCCCGGCTCGGAGGCCACCAGGGCCGCCAGCGGTTCACCGCGCTCGCGGACGTCGTCCAGCTGGTGGCGCATCATCACCGTCATCAGCCCGTGTCTGCGGTGCGTGGCAGCCACACTCACCATCGTCACGCCGGCCGTGTCGACGACGGCGCCGCCCGGCACCGACAGGCGCAGCGAGAAGGCTCCGGCGGTGCCCACGCATTCCTCGCCGTCCCAGACACCGAGGGACCGGTGGTGCTCGGTCAGGTCCTGCCACAGACCGCGGGCCTCAGGGGGCGTGGGCGGGCCGCCGAAGGCCCGTTCCAGGGTCCGGTACCAGGTGTCCCACTCATGGACCTCCAACGTCCGCAACTGTGGCGCCATGGCCCACCTCTACCAGGACTTTCCGCCGGTGAGGCGGCTGACGGGGCGGCGGCGCCACCCGACTGGGCCACCGGGGCGGACCGCTTCACGATAGGCGAGAGGTGTCCGGCCGCAGCGCCCGCCGCGCACCGGGCGGACGGACTTACCTCCGCGACGGGCGCGCGGGGAGCGGCTGCGCCCGCACGCTGGTGGCCGTCGGCGGCCCCGGCACCGCACGGCCGGCCGGGCCACGGCAGCGAAGGTCAGGATCCCGGCGGCACCGTCCATGGCCGCGTTCCGCCGTGCCGCAGGCGCAGGAGGAAGTCCAGGATCCCCGCCGCCCCGTTGCCGTACTCGGATCCGCTCGCGGCGTCGGCGACCAGGCGCAGCCCGTCGGACTCGCCGTGCTGGGCGTCGATGACGGCCGCGATCCCCTCGGCCTGTGCGCGGTAGCGCGCCTCTCCCGTGAAGTCGGCCATGTCCAGCAGGAAGTGCCCGGCTCCCGCGTTCCCGCAGCACGCCCCCGCGATGGCGGGCCACGGGTCGTGGACGACGGCCGCAGCGGCCCGTTCGGCCGTCTCCGCGAAGCGCCGCAGACCGGTGGCCGACCACAGGCGGACGAGGAACGTGCCCATGCCGGCCGGGCCGCTGCACCACTGCGTGCTCGGCCGGAGCTGCGGTTTGCCCCCCACCTCGGCGGGCCACGCGGCCCGGCCGTCCTCCACCCGTGCGACCCGGACGAGGGTGTCGCCGGCGCCGAGTGCCGCGGCCGTGTACCGGGCCGCTTCCCCGGCGCGTCCGCGGTCCTCCGCGGCCGCCGCGGCCGCGAGCAGGAACGTGCCGACGCCCGCCGTTCCATGGGCGAAGCCGTAGGTGTGCGCTCCCGCGAGCGCGGAGTCCGTGTCGCGGGAGGTCGGCCAGGTCCAGTCGCCGCCGGCCCGGTCGGTGCCCTCCAGAACGGCGTCGGCGCAGGCGAACGCCCCGTCGAGGAGGCGATCGTCGCCGGTGGCACGCCACAGGTGCAGGCGTGCGGTGCCGGCCCCCGACAGCCCGTGGCTGAAGTCCGGACTCGGCCACCGGCTCGGCAGCCGTTCGGCGAGTGTCACCGCCCGGGCGGCCATGGCCGAGTCCCCCAGCAGCCGGGCGGCGTCGTACAGCGCCCAGGCGGTGCCGGAACGGCCGAAGCACAGGCCGGGGAGCAGCCGGGGCGCGTCGAACAGGCGATCGTCGAGCCAGCCGGCCACCTCGGCCACGGTGTCGAGCAGGGCGCTGTCACCCCGGGCCCGCGCGGCGTGGGTGAGGGTGGCCAGGACGCCGGCCGCGCCGTTCCACGTGTTGCAGGGGTCGGTGTGCGGCACGTTCCGCTCCGGGGCGGGCCACAGGGCCGCGCGCCAGGGGGTCATCGTCCGCCGCAGGTGGGCGAGACCGTCGTCGATCAGCTGGTCGATCGAGGCGGGCCGGTACGGGGGCAGCGCTGTCGGCGGGGGCGGGTCCGCAAAGGCGGCCCCGGGCGGCCGGGCGCCCGTACCGCAACGGTCCTTCAGCCAGGCCTGGGCGTGCGGGAGGGTCCACCGGGCGTCGGGGTCGGCCCGGGTCAGACCGACGATCAGTTCTCGGTACAGCGCCAGCGGGGGATGGGCGAGGGCGATCAGCTCGAGCGTCCGCCGGGTCTCCTCCGGCCGGCCGACGCCGTCGGACCAGCCCGCAGCCCACCGCGGATCGAGGTCCGTCAGGAGCGAGAAGAGGATCACCCCGAGGCTGAACCGGTCCGCCTCCGCTCCGGCGACCTTGCCCGACGCCGCGGGCGACGCGTGCAGGCCCAGGGCCCTCACCTCGGGCGCCGCGTAACCCCGCGTGTACGCGGGAGCATGTTCCCGCCCTGCCTCGGTGACGTACTCCGTGTCGATCAGCCGGACCTCCCCGCCCGGGGTGACCATGACGTTGTGCGGCTTGAAGTCGCGGATGACGAAGCCCGCGTCGTGCACGGTCCGTAGCAGCGTCACCAGCCGCGACACCATCGCCGAGGCCTCGTCCTCACCCGGTCCACCGTCCCGGGCGCGCGCCGCCTGCCACAGGTTCAAGGGTTGTCCGGGGACGAGTTCCTCGGCGAGGAACAAGTCTCCCTGCTCCTCGAACAGGTCCAGCTTCCCGGGCGTGACGCCCAGCGGCGCGAGCTGCTCCAGCATCCGCGACTCCTCCCGCAGCCGGTCGCGCACATCGGTCCCGTCCAGGCGGACGCCGACGTGCGCCCGTGCGTGCTTGACGACGACCTCCCGGCCCGTCGACTCGTCCAACGCCCGGTAGACACCGCCCTTGTTGGCGTGCCGGACGGCCCGCAGCACCCTGTAGCGGCCCCCCAGCAGGACCGGTGGTGCCGTGCCGGCCGCAGTGGAGGGGGAGGCCTCGGGGAAGGGGTACGTGGCCCAGGGAGGGAAGGTGAACCCGGCGGCGCGCTCGTCCCTGACCCGGCTGCCGTCCGGGCCGGTCATCCACGGCTCGAGGACGCCGTCGTCGGTCAGTACCATGTCGCCGGTGAACTGCCCGTAGCGGAAGAAGACGATGCTTGCGGGCCGCACCGGCCGGTCGGAGAGGATCCGCGGTCCGCTCAGGCCGACCGTCACAGCGTCCAACTCCTGCGCCAGGAGACGGAACTGCTCGTCGTCGGCCGGGTACACGGTGATGAACTTCCCGCCCGTGCCCCGGTCGTGCCAGACGTCACCGAGCCGTACGACCCGGCCCAGATCGACGGCGAACTTGAAGGAGGCCCTGCGACGCGTGAGCACTTCCGCGGCGCGGGCGAGGACGAGGGGCGCGGAGAGGGGTGTCGCCGACAGGTGCAGTTTCCATCCGTGCCTGCGCCGCACGGCAACCTCGGGGGGCCGGGCGAAGCACCAGACCTCCGTCGGCTGCAGCGTCCACCGCTGGCCTCCGGGGGAGCGGCTCAGTACCGCACGCGCGACATCCAGCAGCAGGAGCGAGTCGGCCGAGTCGACGGCGTCGTGGCCCGGCCGGGCGGGGGGCGGATTCGCGGTCATGTGGGATGGCGCTTTCTCGGATCCCCGAGGTCCACGGTCCGTATGCGCAGCTCACCAGTCTATGCCCGCCCGGTCCTGCCTTCCTGGCGACCCGGCCGCGAGGGGAGCGTAACTATTTGCACTTGAAGTGCAAAGAAATGGCCAAGTTCGGTGTTGTGTCGATTTGTCGGGGTATCGACCTTCTGTCGGGCTCAGAGGGCCCGGGGGAGGCGAAGAGAGAGGCAGAGCGATGAACGAGACGACGACCGACCTCGACGCTCTGGAGCTGCTTCCGCAGGAGCAGGAGCAGGAGCTGTCCGAGAGGGACTGCACCGGCTGGTCCACCTGCAGCTTCACCCTGGCGGCCGATGAATGACCGTGTGACTGTGCGACCGGAGCGCCTGATCCCCGCCCTCGAGGCGGGGATCGGCCGTGTCCGGGCGAAGTGGAGGGTGCCCGGGTCGAGTTGCGGTCGCTTCCCGGTCGGGCGTCGAAGGCCTCCGACCGGCAGCCGGGTGCCTTACGCGACCGCCGCACCTCGCCGGTGGCGACCGTACGGGTGGCAAGCGGCGACCGTCCCGGGGAGCCGCCGGGCGCGCCCGTTTGGTTCGTGACGTACGCGTCTACGAATCGCGGGCCGGTGTTCGAAGAGTGCGCCGGCGTGCCCCCGCTCCCGAAGGAGACCTCCCCACCATGCCCAGAAACCCGCGATGGCTCGTCGCCCTGGCGGCCGGAGCCGCCGTACTGAGCGCGGGCCCGGCCGCGGCGTCGGCAGCGCCGCCGGCCGCGGTCAATCCGGCCCCGTTCTCCACCGTGACCGTCGACCGCAGCACCGTGGCGCACGGCGAGAGCTTCACCGTGTCCGCGAGCCGCTTCTGGCCGAACGAGGAGGTGTACGTACGGCTGATCCCGGAGGGCCGGGCCGATGACACCCGCGCCGCGGCGGGACTCGACGGCGACGACGCGGACGGGAACGGGGGTGGCGACCCGCGCGCAGGCAGGCGCATCGTCACCCTCGCCATCCTCCTCGCCAACGCCGAGGGCGAGGTCTCCGGCACGGTCACCGTCCCCGAGCGGCGCGGCCGGCACCACCTGCGGGGCGAGTACCGCCTCGAACTCGCCGGGCACAGCTCCCAGCTGTGGCAGTCCATCCCCTTCCGGGTGATCCCGGCCGAAGGCGGCAGGCACGACGGTCCGGGCCGCGGCCCCGACAAGGACCCCCACGGCGAGCCCGACCCGAAGCACCACGAGGACGAGCCGGACGGGCCGCCCGAGCAGCGCCCCGAGGGCTGACCGCCGCCCGGCGGTGCCGGCAGCGACGGGCGCCCGGCCCGATCGGCACCATGACCCTGGGCCGGGCGCCGTATGACAGTCACTCGAAAGGGAGCAGTACGGACGCGGCAGAGCCCCCAGAGGGTATCGATGGCGCGGTCGGCTCCCCCCTTTCCCCTCCCTAGAAAGCAGGAGCTCTTTGATGCGCTCTGAACTTCCCCGGCGAGGCCGGCCGGGGCCGCTGTCCGGCCGGCGGATCCCCCGTCTGTGCGGGGCCGCCGCCGTACTCGCCGTGACGGCGGCCGGGCTGGCGGGTCCCGCGGTGTCGGCCCCGGTGCGCAGTCCCGGAACGGCGGGGTCGCAGGCCGCGCCGCAGGCGGACCCGGAGCCCAACAGGCTCTGTCCGCCGTGGGTGGACTGCGGCCCCTACCTGTCGGGCCCCTTGCCCGACGGGCCGCCGCAGCACGACGAGGACGGGCCGCCGCGGCACGACGAGGACGGGCCGCCGCGGCACGAGGGCCACAAGCGGCCGGGGCCTCCCGGTCCTCCCGGGCCGCCGGGACCCTCGGGTCCGCCCGGACCGTCCGGTCCTCCCGGGCCCTCCGGCTCCGCAGGGCCGTCCGGTCCGCCCGGACCCTCCGGCTCCGCAGGCCCGTCCGGTCCTCCCGGACCGTCGGGTCCGCCCGGGCCCTCCGGTTCCGTCGGCCCGTCCGGTCCGCCCGGGCCCAGCGGCTCCGCAGGCCCGTCCGGTCCTCCCGGGCCGTCCGGTCCGCCCGGGCCCTCCGGTTCCGTCGGCCCGTCGGGCCCTCCCGGGCCCTCCGGCTCTCCCGGCCCGGCCGGTCCCGTGTCCACCTCGGAGACCGTCGGCGACCCCATCACCCTGGTCCCCGGCGAGGAGGGCACGGTGTACGCCACCTGCCCGGCCGGCAGCACCCTCGTCAGCGGCGGTTACCTGATGAGCGGCACCATGCAGGTCCTGCTGACCTCCCGGGCGGCGACCCCCGACACCTGGACCGTCACCGCCCTGAACACCTCGACCTCGAACGGCACCGTGGCGGCCGTCGCCCAGTGCGCGCCGTGACCCCACGCCGGGCGGCCCGTCCGCCCGCCCCCGAAGGGAACTCCATGCTCAGATCGGAAAGGGTCGTCAAGGCCCTGGGGACCGGCGCGTGCCTGGCCTCCATCCTGGCACTCTCCGCACCGACCGCCTCGGCCACGACGACCGCCCTCTCGTGCGACGAGATCCAGACCGGTGTCGTGTCCTGCCTCCTGCCGGACGGCCTCTCCTCGTACGACACCGACGCCCTGCTGACGGCCGCCCAGGGCGCGACGCAGACGACGCTGACCTCGTCCACTCCCATGGTCGTCACGGCCTACGGCGGCGCGGGACGGTACGGCAGCAACGGCGGCGGTCTCTACCGCGGCGGCGACGGCGGCTACGGCGGCAAGGCACAGACCGTGACATCGGTCGCGAGCTTCCAGGCCGCGTTCGGCCAGACCCTGCACTACTACGTCGGCCAGCTCGGGGCGACCTCCGCCGGCGGCCGCGGCGGTGCCTCGACCCTGGTCTCCGGCGTGGACCTGACCACGCAGAACCCCTGCATCGCCGGCTACGGCACGTGCACCACGACCAACCTCCTCGTGGACGCCGGCGGTGGCGGCGGTGGCGGCGAGGGCAACGCCAACGGCGACGGTGGTGACGGCGGCAACGGCGGCACCGCCGTCTCGGGGCAGATCATCTCGGCCGGCTCCGCGGGCAGCAACGGCAAGGCGGCCACCGGCACCCTGACCCGTACCGGCGCGGGTGGCGCGGGCGGCAGCAACGGCGACGGCGGTGACGGCGGCCGCGGCGGTTCCGGCGTGGACCAGAAGAGCGGCACGGCCGGCATCGACGGAATCGGCGGCCTCGGCGGCCCGGTCCACACCAGCAACGGCCCCAACGCCGGAGCCAGCTGGACCAACAACTCCTCGCTCATCTTCGGCAACGCCGGACAGGGCGGCGAGGGCGAGTGGCGGACCAACCGGACCAACTACGGCAGCGGCGGCGGCGGAGGCGGCGGCTGGGGCGGCGGCGGTGGCGGTGGCGGCGGCGGTGAGGCCATCACCGGTGGCGGCGGCGGCGGTGGCGGCAGCTGGGCGACCGCGAACACCGACACGGTCGCGAGCGTCCCGGTGATCTCCAACGGCAACGCCGGTGGGAACGGCGCCGTCTACGCCACCTTCGTCGGCACCGGCTGACGGCGGCACCTGGCACGCCTCGCGGCCCTTCCCCTCTTCGAAGAGGGGAAGGGCCGCGAGTCATGGGCGGTACGGGGGAGGTCAGCCGACGCAGGACGCCACGGGCGCCGGGCTGTAGAGGCAGTTCGTCGGAGTGTTCCCGGCGATCGTGGTGTTCGTCACCGAGGTGATCGCCGTGCTCGTCCAGATGCCGCCGGGCGCGGGGGCGTCCGGTGCCACGTTGAACTGCACCGAGGCGTCGGTCAGCTCGTAGGTCCCGCCGGCGTTGTAGATACCGGCCCCCCGCGATCCGGTTCCCGAGACCTTGTTGCGGTCGATCGCAGATCCGTTCACGGTCACCATCGGCGTGTTGAACAGAGCGGCCGTGTAGATCCCGCCTCCCAGCGAGTAGCGGCCGGCGGCCAGGTTCCCTGTGACGTCAGACGCGTTCAGGAGGTTCAGCGTGCCGCCGAGCGCGCTGATGCCCGCTCCGTGACCGCCTTCCCCGATGAGTTTGTTCCCCTTCACCTTGGTGTTGTCCAACGTCAGCGCTCCGCCGAACATGAGGATGCCGCCCCCGCCGTCGTCCGCCGCCTGCACGGTGACGACGTTCCCCTCGATCGTGGAGTTTCGGAACGTCTGAGTACCGCCGAAACCGATGTACACCCCGCCGCCGAGACCCCTCCCGAGGCCGCCGGTGGTGACGCGGTTGTCGGTGATGGCGGTGCCCGTGACGCTCAGGGTGCCGTTCCCGTCGGTGTAGATGCCGCCGCCGTCGTCGAAGGCGGTGTTGTGCTTGACGCTGCCCCCGGTGACCGTGAGCGCCCCCGAGGAGTGCGCGAGGCCGCCGCCGACACGGGCCCGGTTGCTCGTGATGTGCGTGTTGACGAGGGTGACCCGCCCCTCGGAGTACAGGCCGGCCCCGGTGCTCGCGCCGCCGGTGGTGCGGTTGTCCGAGATGCGGCTGTCGGTGAGGGTCGCCGTGCTGTTGGCCCTGAACCGCGCGCCGCCGCCGAGGTTGGCCGTACCACCCTGGAAGGCGACGTTGGTCCCCGCGAAGGTGCTGTTGCCGTTGACCAGCACGGCGCCGCCACCGATGGCCGCGCCGGGCTGACCGTTCATCACCGTCAGGTCGTTGAGCGTCAGGTTGCCCGGCACCGCGGCGGACGTGCCGACCTCGAACAGGCGGAAATTGGCGGCGCTGACCCGCTTGATGGTCGCGTTGTGGCCGTTGATCGTGACGCCGGCGTTGTTGGTGATGGGAGGAAGGCCGTCGTCGGCACCCACCGTGTAGGGAGCCGTCACCTCGTACAGGCAGTACGGTTCCAGGTCGATGACGGTGTCCACGTTCAGGTTGGCGTTGTTGATCGCCGTGATCAGGGCCGCCGTGTCGCACGGCACCGCGACCGCGTGCGCGGGAACCGCGGCGGACGCGGCCGCCGCGCCGGTCAGGGCAAGGATGACAAGGGAGCTGAGCCCCCGGGGACGCGTGCTGCGCCGTCTCATCGTCGTACCTTTCGTGAAGCCGAGTGGAGCCCCCCGCTGGCCCTAGTGGTGTGATGCCAGCCCTGACGCGCGATGCCGCCAGGCTCTGCTGGCGCTCCTGCGCCGCAGGGACCCGGGGAAGGGGTAACCGTGCGGGCCGCGGTTCATGCCCCCCACCGCGGCCGCGCCGAGGTCTGTCACACGTCCGGACCCAGCCGACGACCCGGACGGCGGCGCGGCGGGTGCTTGCCGCAGATCATTGGCTGTCTCCCACGCTCGCGCGGCGCTGGACGTCCCGGGGCAGGCCGGCGCCCGGGCCTCAGCCCGCGGGGGAGCCGGATCCGGGGCGGGTGATCGTCAGGCCGGCTCGGGTATCGACCGAGGCCGTGTCAGGCCGTGAGATCGGTACGCTTAGAGTGCTTCGCATGGACATGCGGAGAATCGTCGCGGTGCTGGCCGAGGAAGCTGAGCAGCAGATCGTCGACCAGGTGTGGGAGCTGGGGTCGAGCGAGTGCGCACTGGCTCGTGAGGTCGAGGCCGGCCTGCGTGACGTCGTTGGTCCGCCGGACGTCCAGGAGGCGCTGCCGGCGATCAAGCGGCTCGAACATCTGCGGGAAACGCTCGCTGTCCTGGCGATCTCCCTCGCGCGTACTCACGGCCGCATGGCCTGGTTCCTTTCCGGTGCCCTGAACGCGCTCGAACCGGTCCTGCGCTGGCGTGCCCTGCCTGCTGACCGCGGTGGCACCTTCGGCACTGTCCTGGCGAGCGCTGAGGAGTACGTGGAGGCGGAGGATGCCGTCCGCCGACTCCAGGACGTCCTTGCGCGGATCGGCCGCCTGACCGGTACGGCCGGTTCTTGAAGGGGCGAGAGGCAGACCATCGCTCCGAGGGCGCACAAGTCGGGCCACACCATCAGGCTCCCGTCCGTCTGGCCGTGGCCGAGGACCGGTAGAAGGAGGTCCTACCTGCACGCGTACGGTCCCTCGTCGGGCTGACCCGGGGTTGGATGCGGCCGCGCTACCCGCTTCGCTGAGCACGGTGGCGTAGGGCTGACTCGGGTATGCGGTGTCCGGCGGGACGGGGCTGTGTTGCCGGGGCAGGGCATGGAGACGCAGATGGAGCGGCTGCCCCACGGCATGCGGCCCCGGTCGCGGTGCCCTACGTCCGGTGCGCCGTGTGCGGCGCGCTCGGCGAACTGGTCCTGGACGGCGGCCGGCTGGACCTGGCGCCGGCCCGTGCCGGGACCCACGTCCGCGAGACGCACCCCGGCGCGAGCGTCCCCGACTCGCTCCGGGTCGTGCCGGACGTCGCCTTCCCGCCGTCGCGCGCCTCGCGCGCAAGTCACGGGCGGGAACTGTAGGCGGAGAGGGCGGCGGTGATCGTCTTGCCGCTGCGCCGGAAGCGGATGAACACGGTGGGGGCGAGGGCTTTGACCACGTGCCATCCGAAGTGGCCGGGGCCGTCGGGTGACCGCGGCCGCCGGTGGGGCTGGCGCAAGGAGCGATCGGACACCTCGATGACGATCTGACCGGCCCGCCGCTGGATGTCGAAGCCGGTCACGCCGCCCGCGTGCCGGATCGCGTTGGCGACGAGTTCACTCACGACCGTCAGCACGTCCGTCACCAGCACCGCGGGTGCGCCGCAGTCGGCCAGCACACGCCGGGCTTTCTCCCTGGCCTGCCCGCAGCTCATTCCGGCCGGGAGTCCCGGACTGCTCGATTGGGGTCCCATGTGGGGCGCCTGCCCCAGCCACCGCAAGAGATTCCGGTCCGACGCCCTCGGGGTCGAGCGGTGTGTTCGATGGCCGCGGATGTCGAACAGGACCAGGGCGCGGGTGTTGCGCAGGCGGATGAGGGCGTTGAGGAAGCCTGAGTCGGCGAACGCCAGCGCCGGACGTCGATGACCAGCAGACCTGCCGAGGCCGGCGCGGCGTCACAGGCCTCGATCAGCAACCCGATGGTGTCCAGGTCGAACTCGCCGGAGCAGACGACCACGCGCACGCCGTCGGCCTCGGCCCTGACCGTCACCCTGGGCGCCTTCACCCTGCCTCCCGGCATCCGCTCGCAGCTCTTGCCCCCCGGACCGTAGGGGGACGCACCACCGGGCCGGTACAGGCGCATGAGGCGGGCGGCCTCCCGCGCAGCCGCCCCCAGCGCCCCGCCTCGTCAGCGGGGACCCTGCGGGCTCGGGGCGGTCTCGTGCCCCGACAGCGGGGCCGGACTGAGGTAGCAGGCGCGGCACACGGGCCAGGGCCGGCGGCGCGGATCAGCAGGACGGCTTCCGCAGCGGACGGGCACGCCGGTGGCCCGCCGCCGGCTGATGTGCCGTACAAGAGGTCGCATCAGACGCAGCCGCCCGTGCCGGGTACGCACCGACGCGGCCGTCACCTCACCCAGGACGCCGAGCATCGCCCCTGCCGAACGCGAGGCCCCGCCCGCACGCCGGCCCGCCCCCGCCAAGCGA
This sequence comes from Streptomyces sp. NPDC046308, assembly GCF_055588065.1. Classification (NCBI taxonomy): domain Bacteria; kingdom Bacillati; phylum Actinomycetota; class Actinomycetes; order Kitasatosporales; family Streptomycetaceae; genus Streptomyces; species Streptomyces sp. NPDC046308. Next base: position 125,083 of record NZ_JBVJFB010000010.1, on the reverse strand, counting down.
AGGCGCGGGTCTGCCGTGGCGAGCGCGAACGCGATCGACTGCCCCAGCACCGTCACCGACCACCAGCACATCCGCCACAGTCAGACCCGCATCCCTGCCCTTCCCAGGCATCCGACACGAGGGGCGCGGCGCTGGCCGACACTGGAGCAGCCGTACTGGTGGAGTACGGCATCGGCTCATCGGGGAGATCCTGCTGAACGCCGAAGTGCGTTGGACGGGGCGAGCTTCTACCCCCTGGACGACCCGACGACCTTTGACGATCGTTCGGAGAGAACCTTCGCGGCGGACGGGGTCGACTACCGGTAGGCCGTCCGGGGGAGTGGCGGGGGTCGTGGCGGCGCCGCCCGCTTCCGTCTGTCCGGCACCGGTCTGGACGGTCAGGAGCTCCTGACGCGCCCGTACGAGGAGAGGCGCGCACTCTTGACGGACACCGAGGGCTGAGGTTCGGCGACAAGTGCGGTCTACCGGCCGGGTTGGCCACCGCTCGCTGCCCTCGCGGCTCTCTTCCTGGGCGCGAACGTGGTCTGTCCGGGCTAGGTCCGCGGTGGCTCGGCGCGCCGAGAGCGTGATCCGGCGAGGAGGCGGGTGACGATGCGCGGAGCCGCTTCGGCGATGTCCAGGAACACGCAGAGAGGTCCTCGTGTCCACTGAGGAGAACAAGAGGCTGGTCCGCCGTTTCTACCGCGAGATCGACGAAGGCAACCTCGACGCCATGGACGAACTGGTGGCCGAGGAGTATGTCGACCACTCGCCCCCGCCGTTTCCCGGGCTCGCACAGGGGCGTGAGGGACTGAAGCAGGCGTTCAGGCTGTTCTGGGAGGCCACCCCGGGAACGCACGAAGTCGAGGACCAGATCGCGGAGGGCAACAAGGTTGCGACCCGGCTGACGGCCCGCGGGGTACACCGGGGAGACCTCCCGGGCATCCCGGCCACCGGCGCGCAGCTGACGATGACGGGCACCGTGATCCACCGCATCGAGAACGGCAGGCTCGCGGAGAAGTGGTCGGACAAGGACGTCCTCGGCTTCCTCCAACAGCTGGGCGTCGTCCCCGACTTGCGTTAGCGCTGTGAGCCGCGCCGTGCACCGGCCCCTGACTGTCCAGGCACGTGTCCCGCCGTGACAGGCGTCGGCCGGCACGCGGAGTCGAGCGAGATCACCTTGAACTGACCTGCTGGCACAGCCCCCTGGGTCCAGGGCATGCATCCCGGGCATGGTGCGCACCGTCGAGACGGCCGACGACGGAGACCTGTGCCACGCCGTGTACACGTGCACGGAAGCGACTGGTGCCCTTCACCACCTGATGCGGCGCTCCCCGGCCGATCCGGGGCACCCTCGGGGGCGGGCTGGAGGCCTGAGTGCGGGGGCGAGCCGACCCTCCGGCGGGTCCGGCGACCCACCCCCCACTCCGCAGCTGACCACCGGCCGGCACGACGAGGCCCCGGGCGAGCCCTTGACGGCTCTCAGCCTCGTTTGATGCGGCCCCGGACAGCCAGGACGCCCAGGGCCAGCAGCACCGGCTCGAAGGCGCGGGAGGCCATCTCGATGTAGGTGCCCCGTGTAGTGAGGTTTTGGCCACTGGAGCGGAAGACAACGGAGTTTGCGAGGACTTGGACCGCTTGGTCAAGGCGTTTGGCTGTGAAACGGCTGGCTAGTGGTGAGCTGAGACGTGGGTCGGGTTTGTCGAGGATGAGGGACTCCTTGCCTGCGATCGTGACGTGCTTGATCTCTTGTTTCGGTGCTTGGTCGGGCAATCCGAAGCCCATGAGGAGCAGGAGCGTCACGGTCATGGCCGCGACGAGCCAGGCCAGTGCCCGGGAAGCCCGCAGGCCGTAGCCGGAGACGGCCCAGTACAGGGCTAGCAGGACGCGCTCGGAGCGGGGGCGGAGCCGGTCGTGGCGGCGCATCTCCATTTCCCCGTAGTAGAAGTCGGCTGCGTCGGGTTCGTTCTTGGCGTCTTCGAAGGATTTGCGCAGATGCCGGTAGATCGGTGCCAGAGCGTGCGGGGTGAGGGCGCGGATGCCTGCGGCCGGTGGGGTCCAGCCGGGGAAGCCTTGGGCGGCGCGCCAGTGGTGCTCCTCGGCAAGAGTATGGCGGTTGGTCCACCAGATCAGCCGTCCTCGGTGGGGTCGCAGGCCGGATGGCGCGGGTGCGAAGGTGCAGTGGCCTTCCAGGCGGATCTGGTCGAGGTGGACGGTCGCGCTGAAGGCGCAGCGGGTGAGGTCCGCGTCGATGAGAACGAGGTGAGAGGCATCCAGGCCGCTCACAGAGGTGACCTGGAGGGTTTCAGGCCGGGCGGGGAGCAGCGTTTCTGCAAGGGGAATCGCTCGCTGGCGGCCCACGAACGGCTTGGGGTGGAAGGCAACCTTCAGGGGTCCGCCTGTGACCGCGTCGGTCAGGTCGAGGGTGGCGTGGCGAAGACGCAGTGTCGCCGCGGATGCCCAGTGGGTCTGGCGGCAGGCCACGGCCGTCGCGGAGGCTTCCACAAGGGCGGGGACGAGGAAGGATGCCCTGGACAGATTCACCTCTTTGGCGCAGGCCATCGGGCCGAGCTGCACGTCGGTGTCGAAGGTTGCGAAGTCGAAACGGACGTCCTCGTAAAAGGTGGCGCCGTCGAACCAGGCTCCCGCAGTGAAGGACGTCTCCGCGAACCAGGCTTCATCGCGGAAGGTGCAGCGGGCGAACCACGCGCGGCCGCGGACTGTGGAGTGGTCGAACCAGGCCGGTCCATTGAAGTTCGTGTCGCTGAACATGGCTGTGCTGTGGAAAGACGCCTCGGCGAACCAGGCCCTGTCCTCGAAGACCGCATCGAGGAAGAGTGCCTCGCCCTCGAAGACGGCTTTGTCGAAGCGGGCCGCGCCAGTGAAGCGCGCCTTGTCGAAGGATGCGGTACAGGCGAAGGTAGCCCTGTCGAAGAGGACGGCCCCGAAGCGGACCCGGCCGTGCTCGTCGCGCACGGCGTCCGTCAGGGAACGCAGAAGGCCTTCGGAGATGAGCGTGCCCCGGAGATCCACATCCGATCCGGGGCCGAGGCCATCGAGATAGGCATCCCGTCGCTGTCCCTCCTCATGCCGAATGCAGCTGTCACCACCGGTCAAACGGATGCCCAGGCACCCCAGAGGATCGGTGTCCGTAGCCCCGAACCCGCAGCAGTCCCATGCTGGTTGTGAATACATGCGGAGATCAGATCATCCCGCCCCCGCACTACCCCTCACCGCCCTCCCCAAGCACCGGTCGGGCTTGCATCCGCCACAACGAAGGGATGCCCGGGGCCGGCCGCGGCCAGGTGCTCGCCGACCTTCCAGGACACCTCCGAGCGCAGCACGCCGTAGCCGAAGTACTCGTTTTGGCCGGCCGCGGGCGGACAAACGCGAATTGTTCCAGCAGCGCCGCTGCCCGCCCGTACGCGTAAAGCTCGTCGGTCTCGCCAAGGGCTGTTCACCCGCGGCCAGGTGCCGGCCTCATCATGGACGCGTGTGGTGGCTGTTACACGATCTGCCGACCCTGATACTGAGCCGACGTTTTGTGTCCACGCGGCCCGAACCTGTCGTCCCGCCCCAGACCTGCTACCAGCAGCTGATCCGCGGAGGGACCGAACGCCTTCCCCTCGCCGCAGCCGCAGGCAGGGTGGCCGCCGCCATGGTCACCCTGACCCCGCCGGGGATCCCCGTCCTGATGCCTGGGGAAGCACTCGGAACCCCGACGGGCCTGTCCTGCGCTACCTGGGAGCATTGGAGGCATTCGACCGCGCCTTCCCCGGCTTCCACAGCGAAGCACACGGTGTCACCATCGATCCCCGCACCGGCGACTACCTCTTCGAATGCGTACGCCCGAACAGGCAAGCCTCGTAAGCACCCGCCTCCCACGTTCTCAGGTGCGCGGGGCTCAGCCAGGCGGCTGAGCCCGCACCGGGCTGGTGGGGGCCGACGTAACACGGTGATGCTGTTCAGCCCAGTCCCGGGCCACGGGCTGTGACCACAGGGGTCCGCCGGCACCACGGTCTTGCGGTTCGGGCATCTTGTGGTCCTCGTTCTCCGGGACCGGACACCCCCGCCGGCCCGGGCGGCCGGCTGCTCTTGCAGACCCGGCGCGGCTCTCTGGTCCAAGACCGATTCCCCCACATGGTCGCGGCCGCCGAGCAACTGCTGGACAGCCTGGTCACGTTGGCGAGCTCGTCGTCTGGGACACCGCAGCCGGCCGGTTGTCCTTCGAAGCCCTCCAACGCCGGGCCGCCGCCCGCAGCCGCACCGCCACCGCGCTCGCCGAAATCGTAGGGCCGCCGCTGCTCGGTCGGGCCGTCCTGGACCGTGACGGCCCCGACCGTGCTTGGCCTGGAGCCTGTCGAACAGCTCCCGCAGCGGAGCGAGGGCCCAAGTCGCCGTGCAAGGGGGCGAGATGGCCACGGGCGGAGGGGACGAGTTCAGGCTTTGATCAACTTGTGTTTTGATGGCATGTGAAATATCACATGTCATGCACGCCATCCGGGAATCCCTGGACGGTGCTTCACCTCAGGAGGACCACCATGAACCGCTTAGCTCTGCTCGCCGCCGGCACCGCAGGTCTGTCCGTTTTCGCGGTCACCCCGGCCAGCGCCACCGCGCAGTCGGCCGACACCGTCGCGACCGTCACCTCCTGCGGCCACTCGGGTCTCCAGGCAGGCCTGTCCACGCGGGTGTGCGCCGCGGTCACCGGTAACACCGTCGAGTTCTACGGCACGGTCGGCTTCGCCGGCCCGCCCTCCCAGGGCAGCCCGGCGCCCACCCCGAAGGAACTGATCACGACCCTCTCCGCAGAGGTCGTCGGCAGCGGCGCCGCGCCCAGCACCCAGACCAAGTCGGTCATCTTCACCACGTCGAACCTCGAGGTGCACGGCCTGGTCACCACCGTCCCGTGCGGCTCGACCATCCGCGGCACCTTCGGCGCGGCCTCGTTCCCCCGCCCGGCCAACCCAGTGGTCCACGAGGTCACCATCACCTGCTGAGTGCGTGACGCGTACTCGACCCCGCGGCGCTGCCGCAGGGTCGAGTACGTCGTCCCACGCACGACCCCGTCAGGCGCCGGGCCGGGTTGCCGTCCAGCCGTGTTCGAGCAGTCCGAAGGCGCGGGTGACGGCTCCCCGGGTGCTGCCGGTGGCGTTTGCCCTGTACGACGCGGGGGCCTCCCACCCCGGCCGGCCCCGTCGACGACGGAAGCGACGCCCCGCCCACCGCACCCTGTTCGCCTGCCGCCCGGCTGCGGCTGACAAATTAGGGCTGGGCCGCGCCGTGGTTCGCCGAGCCGGTCGCCGATGACCCGCCGGTGCCCGGTCTTTGGCGGCGCACCAGCTCACGGCAGGCACCGAACGGGACGATCGCCGCACGGCCAAGGACCCCTACTCCGTCGATCGGAGCGATCCGGGTGCCGCCGTCCGGTTCCGGCGCCCGCCGCCATCCCTGTGATCAGGAATAGGAACCGGCTCTGGAGCCAGCACCAGCCCGGGCGGGCGCAGCCCCCGCAGACGGGCCCGGAAGCCGTGGCGGCCGGTAGAGGATCATTCGCCCGTCCACCGGTTGAGGTCATGCTCTAATCGCCGGATGGCGAAGATCGAATCAGAGCTGATACGACGTTGGCTGACCGGCTGGACCGTGGCTCGCGACCTGCCCGAGGCCGAGCCGATCGAGTTCGCCGGGGACGGCCTGCGGTCCGACTGCGACCAACCCGGCCGCCAGGTCGAAGTGTTCGCGCTGCGCGCGGACGAGGAGCCCGCGTCCCTGGCACGGCTGGCGGCAGCCGTCGCCGCCGCCAGGCAGACCACCTGGCTCACCGTCCCCACGCTGCGTCCAGGCACCGTCGAAGCCGTCGTCGGCGCCGCCGGACTCGAGTTGCTCCACCGGTCCGAGTGGTTCATGACGACCGACCTGACCGAGCACCCGCAGCACGCGCCCACCGCGCCGTACGAGCGCGAGGTCCGTACGGAGGGGCCAGTCACGGTCGTCTCCCTCCATGACTCCTCCGGAGAGGTGGCGGCGCGCGGCACCATCGCCGTGGTTGGCGCCGATGCGATCGCCGATCGCATCGAGACGGCCGCGGCGCACCGGCGACGCGGCCTGGGCCGCGCCCTGATGAGCGCTCTGGCGGAGGCCGCCGCGGCCAAGGGCGCCCGTACCGGTCTTCTCATCGCCAGTGAGGAAGGGCAGCGTCTCTACTCCTCCCTCGGCTGGCGCCACGAAGCCGACGTCCTGATCGCCCGGGGACCGGGAGTTCCCTCCGACCGGTAGGACTGCTTTCGCTGGCCGATCCGCCCTTGCGGACGGGTGAAAGTCACCCCTGGGGGGAATCCGGGAGGCGGCCCCGGACAGCGCAGGCCGCCACCCGATGGTGGCGGACTGCCTGGGGCGTTTGGTGCGTGATGTGTTCGACGAGGGTCAGGCTGCGGGCTGGCTGCGGGTGCCGATCGCGGCGTAGCGGTGGGCGACGGCTCGTCGGCGGCCCGCTCGAAGGGCCGGGTGGGTGCCTCTTCGGCTCTGACGGACACCATGGTTGCCGATGGTGGGGCCGCCCGCGTGCTGGTACGAGCCACTGTCATCCAGACGACGACCCTGCGGGTCAACGGCGTCGACGAGGGGTGGGAGGAGCGGCGGGCCAAGCGGTTCGTGTTCAACGTCTCGGGCGGGGCGGTGAAGCTGGAGAGCGAATCCGACGACCGGCCTCCCGCCCACCCGTCAGCGGGGATCCTGCGGGCCTGCGGCGTGATGCCCGTTCCCACGGCCGGGAGGGGGCGCGCCGGCGCCGGCTTGCCGCGGCCGACGACCTGCGGCCGCGGCGGTGTCGTACAGGCCTGAGGGAGCGGGTTAGTCGGGGAACTCGTCGAAGTGGGTGCTGTCTCCGTGGAAGGTGAGGGGGGTGCCGACGTGGGTGCCGTCCTGGCGGGTGACCTGGATGGTGTGGTCGCCGACCCACATGGCGGCCGCCTTGTTCGGGGGCACCGTCAGGTTGTGGGTCACCGACTTGTGTTCGAGGTTCTTGGTGGCGGTGCTGCGGGAGTAGCCCAGCGCCAGGCTGTAGGTGGTGGTGACCGAGGCACTGGCGACGCCTGAGCTGACGCCTACCTGTGAGCTGACGGAGATGCCGACTTCAGCGCTGAAGGTGTCGCTCCTCTCCTTCTCCACGCCGACCGTCACCGTTTCCGAGATGGACTGCGAGGCGCTGGTGGTGTTGTTGGAGAACCGGTGCATGTACCACGAGGCCCGCCGTTCGATCCGGTAGAACGGGGAGTTGGCGAGCTTCCACGACGCCGACTTGTCGTCGTCCTTCACGGCCATGAACGGCACCCACACCACGTTGACCGTCGTCTCCGGCGTCCGGTCGGCCGGCCGCATCCTGCCGGTCAGCTTCGGGAACCCGTCCGGATGCGGCTTCTCCTCCACCGGCATCTCGACGCACAGCACCCGCCGCTCCGGCGCCCCCCGAGAGGGCTCGTCCCAGCTGGATGCCGCGGTGAAGGTGTTCGGCGCGACCAGCGCCCGGTGGCCGCCGTCGCGTCCGTCCTGGTAGGCGGGCGGCACCTGGTTCGCCCACACGCTGAAGTAGTCCTTGGCGCCGGTGCCCTTGTCCTCGTAGATCCACTTCAGGTCCGCCGTGTGCGTGAGGTCCTCCCGCACGCACATCACCTCCGTCAGCGCGGGCTTGTCGTAGGTGTTCTCCGACATGACGCACCCCAGCGCGACGTAGCCGCCGGGTGCGACCGGCCGCCAGCAGGCGCCGTAGTGCTTGCCGCCGCTGCCCACGTCCTTCCACACGACGGTGTAGTCCTCGGGGTGTGCCAGCGGAGGCTTCTTGCCCTCACTCGCCTTGGCCGGACCGTTCTTCACGCACAGCGAGACAATGTGTTCCTTGACCTTGGTGTTGGGGGTCTTGGGGTTCAGGTTCTCCGATCCCCACGCCGGCAGCGCGACCGTCCCGAGTGCGTGGAAGCCCTGCGGGGGCTTGGGGTGCCAGAAGCTCACCCAGTGCTTGCCGCCCGTGTCCTCGTCGTCCCATCGCCAGCTGTACTGGTCGGTGAAGGCCAGCTCCAGCTCGCCGAAAACCATCGATTTTTCCACGAAGTCTCCTTTGGCCAGGTGCAAGGAATTTCCTTGATCCAATTTGGCCACGGGCATCCCGGGCACGCGGACGGCCTTCACTCCTCCGGCGGGGCGCACCCCCAAGCGCTCGGGAGCACGGCGGGCGCAACGACCACGGCCGGGCTGACCTGGGGTTGTGGTGCCGGCAGGACGTGCGCACGGCCCGGCCCCCTGACGAAGCCCCGAGTCAGCGAGCCGGCTCAGCGAGCCGGCTCAGCCCGCGCCGATACGGCGGCGTGCATGAGTGAGACCCGGGCCCGGGCGGCGCGAGCGCTCCGGTACGCAGGTGCACGCTTCACTCGGGGGTGTGAAGATCTGCGCGTATACCCGAGACGGGCCGCGAACCACCATGTCCCGGAATTCGGCAGCCCTAGAATCCACGCACATGTCGCTCTGGCTGCTCAACCACTTCAGCACCTTCACACTGGCCCTGGTCGCGGTCGGCGGAACCGTTGTCCTGGCTGTCGCCGGCAGTGTGCTGCTGCGCCGCAGACACCCGTCGCTGGCCGGCGGCGAGCACAACGACATGGTCGGCGTCACCCTGGGGATGTTCGGCGCCATCTACGGGATCATCCTGGCCTTCGTGATCGTCACCTTGTGGACGCAGATGGAGGAAGCCCAGACCATCGTCGCCAACGAGGCCACCAGCGCAGCGCTCATCAGCCGCGACGCCGCAGCGTTCCCCCAACCGGTGCGCGCCCGTGTCGATTCGGCCATGAGCGGTTACGTCCATGCCGTCGTCGAAGACCAATGGCCCCGCATGAGGGAGGGGAAGCCCAGCTACGGAGCCACGGAAACCCACCTGCAGGAGGCGTTCCGAACGCTCCAGACGTACGTCCCGCAAACACAGGCAGAGCAGGTCTTCTACGAACAGGCCGCCGACCACCTCAACGACATCGCCTCACAACGCCGCGCCCGCATCACCATGGCACACCGAGAACTCCCGCCGCTGCTGCAGGCATTGGCCTTCGGCGGTGCGCTGGTCCTCATCCCACTCACATTCCTCTACGGTCTGCGCAAGCTCCAGGTCCAGATCCTGTTCGTCGCCTCCGTGGCCGCTCTCGTCGGTTTCAGCCTGCTCCTGGTCTTCGTCCTCGACCGCCCCTTCGCCGGTGACCTCAGCGTCAGCCCCGCCGCCTATCGAGAAGGAGCCCTCGCCCAGTACTGGACCCCGTGAACGGCCGTCACGGCAGGATTCCGGGCGGACAGCGGGCCTTGACCGGGAGGGTTACCCGGACTCCCTCCAGCCGCACGCCCGTGTCGTTGCCCAGACCGGTGACCGCAGCAGCTCGCTGAGCCGTACGAGGCTGCCGGCAGTGCCGGCAGGATTCGTGAGGATCTCGATGTCGGCGAATCGGCGAAGTCCAGGCGGCAGCCCGAGGCATGGACGCCGTGAGAGGTCAGGTTCCAGTCCTCGCCCTCGAGGTCGACGGCCGCGGCCGCGATCGCTCTACCAGCCCGACTCAGGGCGTAGAACACCAGCAAGGGACGGGTCTGCGGGCCCCCACCTCGGCGGCCTTGAACATCTGCTGCGCCTGCTCCAAGCCGTGGCGTACGTCTTGGCCCGCGCCCCCCTGCTCGCTCTACCCGGGCGGCCGGAACGACTGGCCCGCAGTCTCTCCCACGCTCAAAAGGATCCATCCGCATGACACGGTGGGACGCTGTCCAACAGCCGGTGTCGTCGGAAGGCGTTCTCACGGCCGGCCGAATCGACCAGTGACCTGGGACAGCGAAGAAGGGCGGTCTGCCATCGAAGTTCGGGTGCGTTCCGCCGGCAACGGGTTCCGCCCTGGGGCCGGCGGTCAGCGGTAGTAGGGCTCGACCGCGGCCCGTACCTCGTCGAGCAGCGCGGGGCCGTCCTGCGGCACGGGCGGTCGGCCGCTGCCCGGCCTGATGTCCAGGAGCTGTTCGTTGGACAGGGCGAACACCACTCGCCGCAGCCCCGCCCATTGGATGACGGCCTCGCACATCCCGCACGGCTCGCAGCTGGTGTACATCGTGGTGCTTGCCGCCGTCCGCGCGTCGAGTTCTCTCGCGGCCCACCTCGCCAATTTCAGTTCCGGGTGTGCGGTGACGTCGTTGTCGGTGAGCGTGGTGTTGTGCTCCTCGGCCAGGATCGTCCCGTCCGGTCCTGCCAGCAGAGATCCAAAGGGCGGGTTGCCGCTCGCGCGTGCCTTGGCTGCGAGCGAGATGGCCTGTCGCAGGAGGGTGTGGTCGTCGGCTGTGGTCATGACTGCTCCATCGTGGCGCGGGGCGGGGTGCCGGTTGGGGTGCCGGTTGGGGGGAGGTGCGTGGCCACGACGGCGAGGGCCTGCCAGGCCGCCTGCGGGTCACATGTCGCGCGGGGGTCGCCCTGGTAGGTGTCGAGGACGACGGACGTGGCCCCCATCAGCCGCAGTTGGTCGAGGTCGTCCATGACCTGGTCGAGGGTGCCCTCGCCGGCGAGCCGTCCCGCTCCGTCGACCGGTTTCTCGGTGAGGCGCAGGGCGATGCGGGGAGCCAGGGCGGGCCTGGGCAAGTGCTGCTCGTCCGCGTACGTCGCCAGCCTGCCTGCGGCTTCGCGCAGCCACGGCACGGTGGGGCGCAGCGGATGCCACGCGTCTCCGAGTCGTACGGCCCGGCGCAGCCCCGCGTCGCTGTTGCCGCCGACCCACACCGGGATCCGGCGCTTTCCGTAGGAGGCGGTGTCCTTCCAGGCGTTCCGGATGTCCCGCAGGTGGTTGTTGGTCAGCTGTCCGCGCTGTGCGAACGGGATGCCGAGGGCCGCGAACTCCTGCCGCGCCCAGCCCACTCCCACGCCGAGGACCAGCCGGCCGCCGCTCAGCTCATTGAGATTGGCGGCCATTCGGGCGGTGAGCAGCGGGTGCCGGTAGGGAGCGATGAGGACCGTCGTGCCGAGCCGGATACGGGTGGTGAGGCCGACCAGCCAGGACAAGGTGGTGAAGGGCTCGTAGAAGGGTGCCGGATAGCGCTCGGCGACATCCGGCGTGATGGCTATGTGGTCCGAGATCATCAGTAGGTCGAAGCCCAGGTCCTCCACGGTCCGGGCCCAGCTTCGCAGCACTCCGGGGTCAGTGCCCGGGCCGAAATTGGGTACGTTCACTCCGATCTTCATAGGGGCCAACCCTAGGCAGGACGTATGGGTCGTCAGAAGGGATTCCCGCCTGTTCAGAGGCGGTTCAGCCGTGGATCCGCCGGTAGAATGGGCGTATGACCGAGAGTCTCGACGCGACGGACTGGGCGATCCTGACGGAAGTGCAACGGGACGGCCGGATCCCCTTCACCGAGCTGGCACGGCGGGTGAACCTGAGCGCGTCGGCCACCAAGGAGCGGGTGCGCCGGCTCGAAGAGGCCGCGGTGATCACGGGATACCGTGCGGAGGTGAACCCGGAGCGGACCGGCTACCCGGTGATGGCGGTGGTCCGGCTCAAGTACCCGGGGCCGGGAACCCGGCACGAGCCGCTGCGTCGGCTGCTGGAGGACCGTCCGGAGATCCTGGAGTGCCTGCGCACCACCGGAGACGACTGCTACGTCATGAAGGTGGCGGCCACGTCGATGGCCCACCTGGAGGAGATCGTCGACGAGCTGGCCGAGTTCGGGAGCACCACCACCAACCTCGTCCTCAGCCGGACGCTTCCGTTGCGCGGCCCCGGGGTGCCTCGGGTGAACACCGTCGAGTAGGCGCGGACGCCACTCCATCGCCGCGGCCCGGCCTACCGCCCAGCAGCGGCTACCGCACCAAGCGCCCGGGAAGACCCTCCACGTCCCCCACCTGACGAAATCCCCCCGGCCCAACTGCGCTGTCACAAACCAGCGTTAGTGCAAGCTGCGTGGCAAACGGTCAAGGACCGCTGTCGCAGCCTGTGTTGCACCGCCCGTCCGGTGCTGGAAGCCAGGACGAAGGCCCCGGGGGTCACGACGTCCCGGGGCCTCCACTTCGCTGACCTCCCAGTCCAACGACGGGCGAGGTGGCGTGTCACGCCCAGCTTCGCGAGTGAATGGCGGCGCCTGTACGGCCTCGGGACTGGTGGGCTCGCATGTTGAGGTGTCGCGTGGGCCGACCGCTCCCAGGTCCACCGAAGCCGCCAGCTGCCCGGCGGCCCGAGCGCACACACCGAGGATCTCCGCGACATCGCGTACGAGATGTTCCTGCTGCGCCGTGCTCGTCGGGCGCAGAGCCGGGGAGTAGGACCCCGCGGGTAGTAGCTGAACTGCATCGGGCCCCTACAGCCAGCCCCACAAACGACTGAAGCAGCAACTCTTCGCACCCTGTCCACGCCCCCGACCTCCGCCCTGGGATCGCCTGGCTCGTGCGAACGAGGGAGTGGGCCCCGGCTACCTCTCCGCGTGAGCTGTGCGACGTCCGCATGGTGACGGCGGCCCTTGCCGGCGCACGCTGCTGTCGCCGGCGGTCGAGCTCGGCGACCGGCTGCGGGCCCGGCGCCATGCGGAAGTCGGTGAGTGCGTGGGAAGGGATGCGGCGGGCGTGGCCGAGTGCCGGTGTGGGTGCCTCGATCACCGAGGGCGCGGGGTTGTCGAGGGTCTTGGACGACACCTTGCAGCGCTCCACCGCGTACGCGGGGCCGCCCCCTGCAGTGGCCGCCGTGATGGTGGCCGCCACCAGCACCGCCGAGAGCCGCACGGCGGGGAGTGTCCTGAGCATGGGTGCGCCTCCGAGGGCCGAATGCCCAGGACGGGAAAGGAGCGTGCAGGCGCGGGTGACGCGCATGTAGAGCCGGTGACGGCGCCGATCGCGGTCACCGGCTACCTGAGGTAGGAGTCCTCCGAATGCCCTCGGTCAAGTCCTGCGGCCTGGGTGGGGGAGCGGCCGCGCGGGCTGGTCGTGGTTCATGGACGAGCAGCCTGGGATGCCGACCGAGGCCGCCTTCTCGTACAGCTCCGCCTTCGTCAGCTCCATCAGCTCCCGGCCCTTGGCCGCCGAGCCGGAGCGCGCCCCCTTCCGACCTCGGCTTGTCGGCGGCTCGGCCCGCCGAGGATCCGCTGGTGGCGTTGAAGGCCCCACCTCCTGACCGCGTTGCTGTGACGGGATGAGCCAGACGTCGCAGATTGGGCATGGAGGTTCGTCGGCTTGGGGATGCCGGCCTCGGCTGTCAGGGGACCCAGAACGAATGGGTGATGCCACGGCGGGGCGGACCGCTCTCGACCTTCCGGAGCTGTACTTTACGTGATCGAACAGGCGCCTTTAGTGACCGGATGTGCGCCTAGGTACATTCTGGAGGGCATGTGCGGAAGCTTCAGCAGACTGCGATCGTCGCGCTGGCGGCAGGGGCTCTGGTTGCGCTGGGGGCGGGTTCCGCCCAAGCAGCCCGGGCCGGTGTGGCCGCGCACGCTTCCATGGCCGCCCTGCCGTACGCGGCAATGCCGCCGCTTCCTGCTCTTCCCCCGCTTCCCCGCCTTCCCCGGCTCCCGCACCTCACGCCTCTTGCCCAGGCGCCGTACACCCAGTACACGCAAGCAACTTCCGCGGCGATGAGCGCGGGCGCGGCCACCGCATCGTACGGGCCCTACGCGCCGTACGCCCCGTACGCGCCCTACGCCCTCACTGGTTCGGGGACCCCGAACACCCCGAACACCCCGAACACCCCGAACACGCCCAATACGCCGAACACGCCGAACACGCCGAACACGCCGAACACGCCGAACACGCCGAACACGCCGAACACGCCGAACACGCCGAACACCCCCAATACGCCGAACACGCCGAACACCCCCAATACGCCGAACACGCCGAACACCCCCAATACGCCGAACACCCCGAGCGCGTAGCCGATATACCGCGAACGTACGCAGGAACGCCGCGCAGTGAATCCACTGCGCGGCGCCTTCGTATGTGTTCCGATCAGCCCGGGGTGTTGGGGGTGTTGGGCGTGTTGGGGGTGTTGTTCGTGCCGCCCGGGGTGTTGGGGGTGTTGGGAGTGTTGGGGGTGTTGTTCGTGCCGCCCGGGGTGTTGGGGGTGTTGGGAGTGTTGGGGGTGTTGTTCGTGCCGCCCGGGGTGTTGGGCGTGTTGGGGGTGTTGTTCGTGCCGCCCGGGGTGTTGGGGGTGTTGGGAGTGTTGGGGGTGTTGTTCGTGCCGCCCGGGGTGTTGGGGGTGTTGGGAGTGTTGGGGGTGTTGTTCGTGCCGCCCGGGGTGTTGGGAGTGTTGGGGGTGTTCGGGGTGTTGCTCGCGCCGCCCGGGGTGTTGGGCGTGTTGGGCGTGTTCGGGGTGTTGCTCGCGCCGCCCGGGGTGTTGGGCGTGTTGGGAGTGTTCGGGGTGTTCGGGGTGATCACCTTTTTGCACACGGCCTTTTTGTGCTTGCAGTGCTTCTTGATTGTGGAAGGCGCCTCCACTGTGGACTTAGTTGTCTGGGGGGCTGGAGCAGCAATGGCTGTGGCCGGCAGAGCCACACCACCTGCCAGAGCCACGGAAGCTGCGGCCAGGAGCGCCTTGTGGGAAATCTTCATGGGTCTTCTCCATTTCGGTATGCGGGACTTTCTCGAGTCCGCCTCGCAGGATCTGGGTCTGCGCGGCCCCCTCGTTTTTGGAAGGCCTGCTACCAAGAAACACGATCGGAGGAGTCGGGCACACGTCACATCATTACGTGACTTGACATTCGAAATGCTGCGTGAAAGGCCCCGCGGATCTATCGGGTTTCCCCGTGTATCTATCGATCTGATGCCTGCCGACCGCAGTGCGTCCCAGGGGCGGTCTGGGTACGCAGCGACATCGTGGATGGTCGGTCGGCGGGCCATGCGGCACCTGTGGCTGAGCACGGTCCCTCCGGCCATGTAGGTGCTCGAATCAAGAGCTACGAGTCAGCTGCCGTGAAGGCGCCACTCTTCGGACCCGCCGTAGACATGGGCTTCGAGGCGCTGCGGGGCGTTGAGGCGCTGCGGCCTCGCCGCGGGTGCACGGCGATGAGGGTGTCCTCGCCGCGCACCATGCGTCGGTCACGCCCTGCGCCTCGGTCACCGGCTTGAAGCCGCCGAGATCCAGGGCCTCCGCGGCCTTGCCCTTGATCCTCGTGACGGTCCGGGCTCATCGACGTGTATGGGCGACCAGGACCGGATTCCACCCACCCCTCCGCGCTGGCATGCAGAGGGTGCCCAGGCCGTTGGAGATCGCACCGGACCAGATGGGACGTATGGGACGTATACGCACCTCCACGTACGGGCCCTTCTTCCGGCGTGGCACCGCGCCGGTCTGGCCGCGTGGAGTGTGGGTCCGTACGGGGCGGGGCCTGCGGGGGTGCGGCCGTCCGGGGGATGGAGCGGAGCGGCGCGTTCCCCAACTTAAATCGAACAGGTTTACGATTGAAGGGTGACCTCATCCGACGCGCGCTCCTTCCCCGACGACCTGCTCAAGCTCCAGGAGCAGCTGCACCGCGCCAACGCCGAGCACCGCGCCTTCCTGGCCCGGCTGCCGTGGAGCGTGGAGCCGATGCCGGGGTGGGCGCGCGGGGAGCGCTTCTCCCACCGCGGGGACGTCCCCAACAGCCCCGGCTGGTCGCAGGAGGAGAAGGAGACCGTCGACCGGATGTGGGCCGAGATCCGGCAGCTGGCGATCTCCGTCGTCGACCACCCCCACTGGGCGACCGTGGCACGGGAGGAGGTCGTCTCCGCGCGCATGGAGCTGAAGAAGCAGGCCCGCCCCGCGGAGGAGCCTGCCGGGCCCGAGGCGGCGTAGGCGCGTGTCCGGCCCCGATCCCCTCCTGCCGCTGCCGCCCGCGCTGGAGCAGCTGCTGGTGATACGCCGCTGGCTGGAGCTGACCCTGGCCCGGGTCGACGAGAGGATCGCCGCGGTCCGCGCGGCCGGCGCAGAGAAGGCCCGGCGCCGGCCGACGCCGGAGCCGCCGCAGTGGTGGATCGAGTACGGCATCGGCGTCCGCCGCACCCCGGAGCGGGTGCACACCGGCGACTGCCCGATGAGCAGCCGCGGCCGGCCCGCGACCGCGCAGAACGTCCGGGAGATCCTGCTGACGGCCTCCGGCGTGGTGGCGTGCCCGCTGTGCCGGCCCGACAGCGAACTGGGCCTCCTCGACATCTGACGCGACGCCGTACCCGCACGCCGATGCGCATGGCTGCAACCTTACGGACCAGCGGCACACGCGGTTCCTGCTCGTCGTGCAGCGCGCGCACCACTGGCCGGGGGGCGGAGGGGGCAACGGCGACGGCGTTTGACGATCGCCGTGGCGCCAAGGCCGAGGATCACGGCGACGAAGAGGCCGAGTGCCGGCCCCTGCCAGGAGAGGCCGGATTCCGCAGCCGCGGATTCCGCTTGCCCTGGTACCGCAGCTGCAGGGGCGGAGCTCGGGGTGGGGGGCTGCGGGGTGGGAGGCCCAAGGCAGCCCCGTCCTTACCGTGGGCCACAACGGTGAGACACCATGGCTGGATGCCCCCGGGAACCTGCTGCCCGGGGCCCGCTGGCGATAGGAGAGGCGACGTGGACGCCGACAGGGAACCGCTCGCCGCGTGGGCTGAGCGCCGCGACCGCCGACGAGAGTCCGACAGGCAGATCACCGGCCGCCGCCGAGCCGTACCCCTGGACCCGGCGGCCCGCGGTCGAGCCGCACACCTCGCCCCTGACGCCCCCCGCGTCCTCTTCGAGCTCGACGACGAGTCCGGCGAGTGGCTGCCCGTCGGAGTCGCCGACAACGCCGCCGGGGCCGCCGCTTTCATTCACGGGTGGTGACGCCACAGCCCCACACGAACCATCCGGCCCCCTGCGTACCGCTGCAGGGGGTTTCTCATGCCGTTCGGGGACGTTTGAGCCTGCCCCGCTGCCCCGCTGCCCCCTGTTTCCGCAGTTCAGCCCCGATTGTCAGACCCTCCCCGTAGCGTTGTGAGTCCTACTCGTGGCGGCTGCGGGGAGTACCAATGGACGACGACCTTCAGATCGACAGCGACGAAGACCTCTTCCGTAACCCCGTCTACTACGAACCGGCCGGCCGCAACCTCGACCTTGACCGTCCCGACCTCGGCGTCCCGCAAGGCCAAGACCTCCTGAACGTGCTTCTACGGATGCGAGGACGAGTCCCCGTCGCAAAGCGCGGGCTCATCTGCCCTGACTGCCGGGACCTCCGGGGCCGGCGCGTCCCCATGTACCTCGTCCAGCGTGACGGCGTACTGCTTGCCTCCCACTACCGGAAACCCGGGGAGAAGCCCATCAGCCATGAGTCCGACGAGCATCTCGCCCGCAAGGAACGCGTCGCGAAGGACTCCGAAGATCACGGCTTCCACGCAGACATCGAGTCGTCGGCCGCCGACGGGCACGCGCGCCTCGATGTGCGCATCCGCGGCGCCAACGGCATCGTCCTGGGCTACGAGCCTCAGCTGAGCCCCCAGACAGCCCGCGGAATGCGTGCACGGGAGGGGTTCCGGCGCCGCGACGGTATCCAGTCGGTCTGGGACTTCGCCGACCCCGACCACGCATGCATCGGCACCGTCCCATACGTCCGCACGCCCAACCTGCCGGCCTCCGTCATCCGTGTGCAGAAGAACCCCATCGCGGTCCAGGACGGCAACTTCGTCCTGGAGGAGGGCAAGTGCAACCAAAGTGGCGCGCTCACCCGGTGCCCGGAAATGCCCTACGACCCGGAGAACCCCACCGACGCCGGGTACTGCGGGGGCTGGCACCGTGTCCTCGTGCCAGCCCATCAGTCGAGCACCTACACAGGGGAAGGCGCCCTGACCCTCACCCGGTTCATTGTGGAAGCTGCGGCCGGTGAGCGGATCCCGTTCCAGCGGGGCGGCCACCACGGTTGGCTCCCCGCACAACAGTGGCAGCAGTACCTCGAGGCGAACGGGCCCGCCCTGGACGACAATGAGCGCCAGCCATCCGTACGACACGGGGACCGGCGTGACAGGTGCACCGAGGACCGTCCGGCTTCGGAGGTGCGGGCTGAACCGAAGCAGAGACGGGGTAGCCGGACGATGATCCTTGAGTCCCGCCCTAAGGAAACCGAGGCCGCCAGGGTTCCGGCCCAAGGGTCGGGTCAAGCGATCCCGCTCTGCCGCTTCGGCTGCGGCCAGCCGGCAAGCCTTCCAGGCCCCGAAGGGCTGCCCGAACACTTCTCGTGCCGCAGGAAGAACGAGGCGTGATCTATCGGTCACCGTTGTCCGCCCCTCACCGAACAGCGTGGGGCCCTGCCGGACTGCTCAATGGTGAGTGGGCGGGGTCTCGGGCTGGAGGACCTGCGCGAGGGTGAGTGTGAGCGGCTCAGGCTACGGCTGGAGCACCTGCTGGAGGCGGAACCAGCAGTCCGTACCGGGGCCCGGCCAGGTGAGCCACAACGCTGCTTACGATCCGGCGACCACGACCTTGACCGAGCGGCGCCGGCGAAGGTCGCCGAGCTGAAGGGCTCAGCGAGGCGCAGGCGGGCTTTTGGGTTGGTCGGCGGCCCGCCACCCGCCGACGCGGAGGGCGCGGTTGAAACCTGGCGCGAGGTCGCCGGGAGCTCTGCTCAGGGGCTACGGTTGATTCACAGGAGAAATCGGAATCCTTCCCCTCAACGGGCAAGGGTTACGCCCTCCGGCCGAAAGCGTTCTTAGCTCAGGCAGGCCAGAGCACCGTGCTGTTAACGCGGGTGTCATCGGTTCAAATCCGATAGGACGCCGTCGGCGGGCTTCCTTCCGCGTTCGGCAACGAGGGAAGCCCAGCGACCTTCACAAGAGGTGATCGCGGGTGTTCCTGGTGACACAATTCCCGATCGCCGACCTGCGCCCTCTCCTGGCCCGAGAAACCCGCCGACTCGACGTTCCGTGCTGGCCGCTGGCGCAGTCGGGCGAGTTCGTCAGATCGACAGGGCCGGTACGCCCCAGGAAATTGGGCGGCTTGGTGCCTTGGTTCGGCGAGGGTGTCTTTTGCGACGCCGCAAGCGTGTTCCGGTTTCCACCGAGTTTCTCGGCACTTCCCCTCCTGCCTGGGGACGAGCGCACCTCCGGTTTCGCGTGCGCCTACCGGCGGCTGGTCACCGACGGGTTCGTCAGCACCCGGTTCGAGCTGGCCGTCGCGGGTGGAAGATCAGGAAGACGGGGGCGGGCGGGACTCCGCAGCCAGGATTTCGTTGCACTCCTGATCAACTGGCTCGATCTTCCTGTCACCGTCACGTCCTGCGGTGATGGCGACCGCCGGAACGGCTGTTGCCTCGGACAAGCAGGAGCGCCCCTCGCGGCGCATCTCCTCCGGGCGACGACCAGGTGCCCCAACTCCGCCTCTGCGGTCGACCGCTTCTGGCTCCGGCCCGGTCGGCCGCTGCTGCTGGTCGACTACTCGCCCCAGGAAGCCGAGCTACCGCTCGACGCCATGGTCGTGGACCTGGGGCAGGACATCGGGGTGCGCCTGGCGCACTGTCGGATCAGCTTCCGGGGGACGCTGGTCGGCGTCTGGCTGATCGAGCGGACGAGCCCGAGACCGGACAAGGACGCCCTGCGCCGGCTCCGGATCCATCTGCTCCGTCTCCACACGGAGTACGAGTGCGTGCGGCTCGTACTCCGCTTCCTGACGAGACAGGCGCAGGACGGCAGGAACACTGAGGCCGTGACACGTTTCCTGAATCGAGGACTCGACCTGCTGTCCAGCCCGCGGAAGTACGGGTTCGACCAGGATCCGATCCTGGCTGCCGCTTACGAGGCAGAGCAGCTCGTGACCGCGGACGAATGGCAAACCGCGGTGCACCTTCTGAGCGAGAAACGGGCGCACGAGCTAGCACGGATCGACAATGCCACCTACGGATGGACCCGCTTGGACAGCGACACCGCCGCAGATGGCGGTTCGCAGCCGGTCTACATCGCGGACCGGATCGTGGTGGCAGGGAGAGGCGGGACCGTGAACGAGTTCCACACACGCGCAGGTGGGGACATCCACGGCGTCATCGGCAGCGGAAACATCGTGACGAGCAGTTTCAACCGGATAGACAGTTCGACCTTGCCCGACGAAGCCAAGGCCTTGCTGAAGCAGCTCACGGAAGCCATCGCGCTGACGGCAAGCAGATTGCCGACCGAAGAGGCCGAGCAAGTGAGCAGGGACCTCACCGCCTTCCAAGACGAAGCGCTGTCCGGCACACCGCGCAGGAACGTGCTCCAGGTCTTCGGCGATTCGCTCCAGAAGGCGGCCGACTTCGTCGGCGACGTAGGCGCCCCGATCGCGAACCTCGTCACCGCCGTGATCGGTTTGATCGCGTAGTCCCTTCCCTGGGGTGTCCGCCGCGGCGCTGCGGGTGAGGTCCAGTAGAGATCTCAGGCGCAGCCGCCGTCCGCGGATAATTCCTGCTCCCAGCGAGCCCGCCCTGGCGGCCGAGGGTGGGTTTACACGACGTCGAGGCCCTGGCCGGCGCGGGGATCGCTGCTGGCACCGATGGGCACTGTCCTGTGCTGAAGCGGATCTTTGGCTGCGAGGGCTGCTTGACCTGCGTCCCCTCCCGACCCCCGCACGCCGTGCCCGTACGGGGGTTTCTCATGCCGTCTCCTCTCGTGCAACCCGGTGCAGGCACGTGTGCCCGGATACGGGAGGAGTGCGGGTGTACGGGGGGCGTGGGCGGCCGAGGAGCCGGCGAAGGCGGCAGCGGCGGCCGTGATGATCGGCATTCCGGCGGCGGGTGCGCTGGCGCAGCAGCGGCAGAAGGACCGGGCCGGCTCTGGGCGGTCCGACGCGTCGGCGCCGCGGGGGGCCGGGGATGCAGTGCTGGTGCGCTTATGACGGCTGCCCGCGCATGCAGCGCCCGGCCGGCGCCCGGACCCCACTCGGCCGGGCTCTGCTGTGTCCGCCACGGCCCGGCGGCCTGCCCGAGCAGGACTGACGAAGTCCGAACCGTCCCAAGCTCCTCCTGCTCACACCGGTCAGCCTGACGGTGTCCCGGTGGGCCGGGCGGCGTTGGTGATGGCAGGCCGGTGGCAGCCGTGTCACGGGGGAGCGGCTGTCACCGCTTTGACGACGCTGCCCGCTGTCGAGGACGCGAAGGCGCTCGTCGTCTCCTCTTGCGGTCTCGGCCCTGTCCTCCCGAAGCTACGGCGAAGTGACAAGCAGCGCTCTGGAACTGAGGTGACGTTCGGTCACGCCTTGCGGCCCGATTGTCCCGGGATTTCCTCGTCAAAGGGTGTTGCGAGGTTCTTGAAGAGGCGGGTTTTTTGGCAGAGTTGTTGAGGGTCCTGGGGGCTCGTTTCTGTTGAACGACATCTGATCTTCAGCGCCGACGACACCGTTCTTCAGTAGTGTCAGTCCGAATGCCGGTGGTGTTCTATCCACCGCGCGTCAAACTTCGGCCTGGCGGAGGGTGTGCCAGGTAGGCGTGGTTCGCGACGGTTGGGCCACTGACCCTTCAGCTGCTAGTGGACCTTGCCGCGTCTGCGATCGATGTGCCGGCGCGGTCGCCGGTGCCCGGCAGGTCCTTGGCGAGCCGGCCTGCGAGTGCGCTCACCGGGCGTCGACCGGGTGAGGACGCCGAGTGTGAGCAGAGCGAGCGCCGGCAGCACGGCGACGATGATTCCCATCGGCAAGGCGTCGGTGGCGCCGCCCGCGCCGGCCAGCGGAGCGAGTGCCCCGCCGAACATGAACTGGCTGAAGCCGAGCAGAGCGGCGGCCGACCCCGCGTGTCCGCCGTGGTCGGCCAGGGCCTGGGCCGCGGCGTTCGGCATGACGAGGCCCACGCTGGAGACCAGGACGAACAGGCCGATCAGGAGCGCGGGCAGGGGTGCCCGTGTCAGCACCGCGCCCAGGACCGTGGTGCCACCGGCTGTCGCGCCCAGCAGACCGGCGAGCAGCAGCACGCGGGCGCCGGCCCGGGCCACCAGCCGGCCGCTGATCTGGGCGGCCGCAATGAGTCCGGCGGCGTTGACGGCGAACACGGCGCTGTACTGCTGCGGTGACAGGCCGTGGATTTCCTGCAGGACGAACGGCGAGGCGGAGATGTAGGCGAACATCGCCGCGAAGACCAGGCCGTTGGCCAGGACGTACCCGGTGAAGACCCGGTCGCTGAGCAGCTGCCCGACGACAGCCGGCAGCGGCTGGCGTGACGCGGAGGACCGGGTCTCCGGCAGTCCCGCGGCGGAGGCCGCCAGCATCACGGCGCCGAGTAGGGCCAGGCCCACGAAGATCCCCGGCCAGGCCGTGACGCGCAGTAGCTGGCCGCCGAGGACCGGCGCGAACACCGGCGCCAGGCCGGTGATCAAGGTCAGTGCGGAGAAGAGACGTGCGGTGCGGGTTCCGCAGGTGCGGTCGCGGACCATGGCGTTGGCGATGACGATGCCGAACGCCCCGCCGATGCCCTGGACCAGGCGTAGGCCGACGAAGGTCCGGACGTCGGGCGCCACCGCGCAGAGCGCGCTGGCGATCGTGTAGAGGGCGAGGCCCGCCAGCAACGGACGCCGCCGGCCGTAGGTGTCGCTCAGCGGCCCGGCGATCAGCTGCCCGATGGCCAGCCCGGCCAGGCAGGCGGTGATGGTGAGCTGGGTGGCCGCGGCGCCGGCGCGCAGGTCGCCGGCGAGGTCCGGCAGTGCGGGCAGGTAGCTGTCGATGGACAGTGGTCCCAGGGCCACGAGCGCTGCGAGCAGGACGATGAATCGGGTGTGCCGGCCGGCGGCGTCGGTGCTCATGGCTCAGTACGCCACGGTGATGCGGCGGCGGATCGCGGTGCCGCTCTCGATCGTGTCGGCCAAGGCGATCGCGTAGTCGGCGTACGAGATGCGGCTGTTGCCGTCGTCGTCGGTGAGCAGGGTGTCCCCGGCGCTGCGGTAGGCCCCGGTCCGCTCGCCCGCTCCGATGACTGCGGCGGGCGAGACGTACGTCCAGTCGAGGTCGTGCACGCCGCGGTAGAGGTCGAGCGCTTCGGACTGGGCCTCGGCGTTGGCCTTCCACAGCGCGGGGAAGTCCGGGTCGTCCATGACCCGGGCGCCGGTCGGCGTACGTAGGCTACCGGCACCGCCGATGGTGACCAGGCGGGTGACACCGGCTCGGCGGAGTCCGTCGATCAGCGCACGGGCGGCACCGACGATCGTGGCGCGGTCGTTCTCCTGGCCGATCCGGGGGCCGACGGCCGACAGTACGGCGTCGTGGGAGGCGGCGAGGCCGGCGACCGCGGCGGCGTCGGTGACGTCACCGGTGGTCACGGTCAGGGCCTTGTGCCCCAGTCCGTCGATGTGGCCGGCTCGGGTGACCGCGGTGACGGTGTGGCCGCGACGCAGTAGTTCCTCGGTGGTGGGCCGGCCGATGTTGCCGCTGGCACCGAACAGGACGATCTTCATGTGTTGCTCCTTGTTTCTGATGGTCACAGGACGGGCTGGCCGTCGGCGACGATGGCCGCGGTGATGCCGCGCTCGTCGGCGGCGTGCTGGAAGCGCTGCTCGATGTCGGGTTGTTCGGTGTAGAACGGCGGGTTGTGGAACAGGCCGTAGTGCATGGCGCAGACGGTGTCGGCGCCGAGTGCGACGGCGGCCTCGACGCCCTGCTCGGGGGTCATGGTCGCCGGGACGTTGGCCGCGTAGCCCTCGAAGTGGGCGATGACGCCGTTGACCGGGACGAACGCGACGTCGAACGGGCCGTGGTCGCGGGCGATCTGCCACCAGCTGCCGTGCCACTGGGTGTCGCCGCAGTGGATGACCCGCCGGCCGGCGCCTTCGACGACCCAGGCGACCTGGTCACAGTCGTTGCCGCGCCAGTCCAGCGAGGTCACCGGGGTGACGGTCAGCTCTCCGATGCGCCGTGACTGGCCCAGGTCCTGGGCGACGGGGGTGATGCCCGCCTCGTGCAGCGCCGCCGCGCTGGGGGTGTGGCAGCCGATCGTGCCGGTGGCCGCGATCCGGGCGATCAGGTCGTGGTCGTAGTGGTCGGGGTGCAGGTGGGTGATGAGGGCGTGGGTGCCGGGCGGGGTATCGACCGGGTCGACCGGCCGGTGCGGCGGTCCCATCACCGGCGCCAGCGGAGCGACGTTCTCGAGCGGGTCGATCAGCAGGCGGGTGGCGCCGAGACGGATCTCGACGCCGGCCCAGGCCAGCCGACGCACGGAAAGGGTGGGGGTCATGGGCAGGGACGCTAGACCGATCTTGTTGAGAAAGTCAACAAGGAAGTTTTGAATCTCAACACCACGATGTAAGGTGGTGGCATGCGCACTTACGGGCAGTACTGCGGCATCGCGAAAGCACTGGACACCGTCGGCGACCGATGGACCCTGCTGATCGTCCGCGAACTGCTCGCCCTGGGTCCTTGCCGGCACACCGACCTGCGCAACGGGCTGCCCGGGATCGCCAGCAACCTGCTGGTCGACAGGCTCCGCGAACTCGAGGAAGCCGGCCTGATCCACCGCGAGGCCGCCCCGCCGCCGGTGGCCACCACCCTGTTCTCCCTCACCGAGCGTGGCCGCGAGCTCGAGCCGGTGCTGCAGGAACTGAGCCGGTGGGGCGTGCCGCTGCTGCGTGAGCCGGGCGGCAACGACACCTTCCGCACCCACTGGCTGGACGTGCCCGCCCGGGCATTGACCGACCACCACCCCGACCAGCCGGCAATCGCCCTGCAACTGCACGCCGACGGCAACGAAGACCTGGTTATCGAGGTCAAGGACGGCTCGGTGCACACACACGCCGGCCGGGTTGACCACCCCACCGCGTCACTGACCGGACCGCCGCACCTGCTGGCCGCCACCTTGCTCGGCGACCTCGATCTGAACGCCGCAGTACAGCAAGGCCTGCGGCTCAGCGGCGAACGCGAGGCAGTACTGCGCATCCTGCCCCGCTGATCGACAGGCCGCTCGCGGGCCTGCGAGCTCAACTTTCGGGTACCGGTGCGTTCCCGAGGAGGGCTCAATGCGGTGCCTGTGGGCGCAGGTTGGTGACGTTCCGGGGCGATCGTCAGGCCGGCTCGGGCATGGAACGAGGCGGTGTCGGGCTGTGGGATCGGTGTGCTTAGAGTGCCTCGCATGGACATGCGAAGGATTGTTGCGGTGCTGGCCGAGGAAGCTGAGCAGCAGATCCTTGACCAGGTGTGGGAGCTGGGGCCGAGTGAGTGCGCACTCGCTCGTGAGGTTGAGG
Source organism: Streptomyces sp. NPDC046308 (assembly GCF_055588065.1). Lineage (NCBI taxonomy): Bacteria > Bacillati > Actinomycetota > Actinomycetes > Kitasatosporales > Streptomycetaceae > Streptomyces > Streptomyces sp. NPDC046308. Next base: position 99,969 of record NZ_JBVJFB010000010.1, on the reverse strand, counting down.
CCGGCCTGCGTGACGTTGTTGGTCCGCCGGATGTCCAGGAGGTGCTGCCGCCGATCAAGCGGCTCGAACATCGGCGGGAAACGCTCGCTGTCCTGGCGATCTCCCTCGCGCGTACTCATGGCCGCATGGCCTGGTTTCTCTCCGGTGCTCTGAACGCGCTCGAACCGGTCCTGCGCTGGCGTGCCCTGCCTGCTGACCGTGGGGGCAGCTTCGGCACTGTCCTCGCGAGCGCTGATGAGTACATGGAGGCGGAGGATGCCGTCCGCCGACTCCAGGACGTCCTCGCGTGGATCGGCCGCCGCTGACCTGCACAGCCGCTGCTCAACAGGCCGAGAAGCAGCCCAGGGGTGACGCTCTGAGGGCTGCAGCACCCCTGGGCAGCCCCCACCCCCGCCTGCCGTAGACCCGTAGACCGTCACCGGCCCCGGTCAGTGGGGGCGCAGGGGGAGGGGGGCGGTGATGGTTTTGCCGGTGCGGTGGTAGCGGATGAAGGTGCCGGGTGCGAGGGTTTTCACCACGCGCCATCCGAAGCCGCCGGGGGTGTTGGGGGAGGGCGGGCGCAGGTGTGGTCGGAGGGTCGAGCGGTCGGATACCTCGATGACGACCTGCTTGGCCTGGATGGTGATGTGGAAGCCGGTGAGGCCTTCGCCGTGGCGGATGGCGTTGGAGACGAGTTCGCTGACCACGGTCAGCACGTCGGCGACCAGGGCATCCGAAGCATGGTGTTGGGCGAGGACGTGGCGGGCGGTCTCCCGGGCCTGCGCGCAGTTCATCGTGGCCGGGAGACCTGTTCTGCCGGATCGAGGCCTCATACGGATCGCCTGCCCCAGGCGCCGCCAGAGATTCCCGCTGCCGGCGGTGAGGGGTTCAGCCGGCATGGTGGGGGGTGTCCCGGATGTCGAAGAGGGCCAGAGCGCCGGTCATGTCCATCATCCGGCGCAGCTGTGAGGGGAGGGGGCCCTGCAGTGCGAGGGGGCGGGTGTTGCGGAGGCGGATGAGGGCGTTGAGGAAGCTGGAGTCGCCGAACGTCACCTGCCGCACGTCGACGACCAGGAGGCCGGCCGGCACCGGCGGGGTGTCGCAGGCCTCCGTCAGCAGTCCAGCGGTATCCAGGTCGAACTCGCCGGAGCATACGACCACGCGCACACCGTCGGCCTCGGTCCTGACGGTCACCTGGGGCGCCTTCACGCGTCCTCCCGGAGATACGAGCGGATGGGCACTCCGTGACGGTAATGGATGCCTCTCACGCCCCGGTACCCAGCCCAGGAAGTCGGTCAGGGTCCGGTGCGGAGGGTGAAGAGGTCGCGGGTGCCGGTGAGGTCCGGCAGGTGCAGGGCCTGCTCGCACAGACCGATGAGTTCCGGCGTTCCGCCCGCCAGGCCGACACGGTGGCGCAGGGCCAAGAGGACGTTGAGCCCGCAAGAGTCGATGAAGGTGACGGCCGTCAGGTCCAGGGCGAGGGCTCGGTGAGCTTGTCCTCAAGGATGAGCGGCTGGACCTGGCGCTTGCCGGGGGGACGGACCCACGGTCGCGAGGCACACCCCGGCGCGAGCGTCCCCGGATCGCTGCGGGTCGTGCCGGATGTCGCCTTCCCGCCAACGGACTGCCCCGTCCTTGCCGAGTGGGTGGCGCAGTACAACGCCCGGAACGCGCTGGGGGCAAGCACGACGCCCGCGGCATGAAGGGCGGCGAGGCCCTCATCATCGAGCTGAACCGGATCGTGCACTCCTCCGTCGTCTCGCCCGTCACCACCCGCCGCGGCCCGCGGCCTCACCGCCCGCCTGCGCTACCTCGACAGCGCCGCCGGCCGCGAAAGCAGGACGGTCAGTTGATGAGGGGGCTGCGGCGTTCTATGAGGGTGACGTCGCGCCATGCCCCGTGGTGTCGGCCGATGCGTTCGCGGGTGCCGATGATGCGGAATCCGGCGTGTTGGTGGAGGGTGAGGCTGGCGGTGTTCTCGGGGAAGATGCCGGACTGCACGGTCCAGATCCCGGCGGCGTCGGTCGAGTCCAGTAGCGCGGTCAGCAGGGCCAGGCCGATGCCGCGGCGGCGGGCGTCGGGGTGGACGTAGCCGGAGTGCTCGACCACTCCGGCGTACGCGCACCGGTCGGAGACCGGCACCACGGCCGCCCACCCCAGCACCCGGTCGCCCTCCTCGAGAGCGACCAGGCGGTGGTCGGGCAGCTTGGCGGCGTCGAACGCCTCCCAGGTCGGGGCGGTAGTCTCGAAGGTGGCATTCCCCTCGTCGATGCCGAGCCGGTAGATCGCCAGGACCTGCTCGGCGTGCTCGGGCCGCATGGCCGCGACGCGCACGCCGGTCTCGGCGGCCGTCATGCTGCGGCCTCGATGCCGAGTTCGGCGAGCAGGCCGCGGATGCGGCGTTCGATCTCGTCGCGGATCGGCCGGACCGCCTCGACGCCCTGCCCGGCGGGGTCCTTCAGCTGCCAGTCGAGGTAGCGCTTGCCGGGGAAGTACGGGCAGGCGTCACCGCAGCCCATGGTGATCACCACGTCCGAGGCCTGCACCGCCTCGGTGGTGAGGATCTTCGGGGTCTCGGTCGAGATGTCGATGCCGACCTCGGACAAGGCCTCCACCACGGCCGGATTCACGGCGCTAGCGGGGGCGGAGCCGGCCGAGCGGACCTGGACCCGGTCGCCGCCGAGGTGGGTGAGGAAGGCGGCAGCCATCTGGGACCGGCCGGCGTTGTGCACGCAGACGAACAACACGGACGGAACGGCAGGGGTGCTCATCGGGTCAGGGCGCTTTCTTCATTGGAACGGGCGGGGGCGGCGGGCTGCTGCTCGGCGCGGGGTACGACGACCTCGTCCTGGCCCGGGGCGGCCGGGCGGCCGAAGCAGACGACGACCAGGGCCAGTCCGGCGGCGGCGCCGAGCAGCTGGGCGCCGAGGAAGGGCAGTACGGATGCGGGAGCGATGCCGGCGAAGGTGTCGGTGAACGCCCGGCCTATGGTCACGGCCGGGTTGGCGAAGGACGTGGAGGAGGTGAACCAGTACGCCGCCCCGATGTACGCGGCAACCAGCAGCGGCGTCAGCTGCGCGCGGCCGGCGCGGGCCAGCCCGAAGATGAGCCAGACCAGCCCCGCGGTGGCCACGACCTCCGCTGGCCACAGGTGCCCGGCCCACCGCTCCTGCGTGGAGAAGGCGGCCAGCGGCTTGCCGAACATGGCGTCGGCCAGCACCGCGCCGCCGACCGCCCCCACCACCTGGGCGGGCAGATAAGCGGCGACGTCACGCAGACCGGGACCCTCGCCGGTGCGCCGGCCGGTGCACCAGGCCGCGAGGGTGACAGCAGGGTTGAAGTGCGCTCCGGACACCGGGCCCAGGAAGGCGATGAGTACGCCGAGACCGAAGACGGTGGCGAGGGAGTTGGCCAGCAGCTGCGTGGCGACGTCGTGGATCAGTTCGGTGGCCTGGATGCCGGAGCCGACCACCACCGCGACCAGCGCGGCCGTCCCCAGCCCCTCGACCGTCGCCCGCCGCAGCAGCGGCGCGGGCGCGCTCACGCGGACGTCTTCGCAGACAGATCCCCAGATCCTGGAATCCTTTCTTCACCAAGACCTTCGGCGCCGCCACTACGCAGGACTTCTCATGGCAGGAGAGAGTCCCGCTCAACATGTGCGGATGCTCCGTAAGGTAGAAGCTCACTCACATCGCCAACTCAGAAGCCTGGAGACCACATGCGCGGCCGTCGACTATTCCTCCTGGCATTCGTTCTGCTTCTCTCGGCGTGCGGCGGTTCAGGAGAGAGCAAAGGCACGGCGGAGGTGGGCGACATCGAAGGGGACTGGTCAACGGCAGCCGGCGTCCACCTGTATTTTGCGGCGGACCACACCTTCACCTCGCAGGGGCTGAAGTTCGACCCTTCGCTCGTGAAGGGCTGCCCCACCGGAACGGGGCGCGGGAGCTGGGGCTTCTATGTAGAGAAAGAGTCCCCGGCCGGGTACGTGGTGATGTCCAAGGAAGCAACGGCCGGCGATACAATCGCAGTGAGTTTCACCGAAATCCCCCAAGGTGACTGCAGTATCATGCTGAGCGTGCTCAAGAGCGGCGAACTCTGCGTCTCGATAGACTTCGATGAAGTTTGCACCTTCAGCGACCGGTTCACCCGGACCAAGGAAACAACGACTCCGTAAGTCGAGTTGGCATTTCGTGACGGCCCGTCGGTTCATCCGGCGGGCCGTTTCGGCCGTTCGGAGTTCGACGAGCGTGACCTCGGCGGCCCTGAGGCTGGTTCAGATGTCGGAGCCGTCCGCGAGGGCGGGGTCCGCGGTGGCCTGCGGGGTGATCTCGGCGATCAGGTCGGACGTCCGCTCGGACGTGATCAGGATCCGCAAGCGGCTGCCCACGAAAGTGATCTCGCGCTCTGGCGCTGGAGGCACATCGACTCGACGGCGAACAGCTGCGCCGCCCGACCCCGGTCGACGACGACCAGGTGGTAGGGCTCCGCGAGGCGTTCGAGAACCACCTGCCGGGCATCGCCAGCCTCGACGCCCTGCGCACCGCCCGCCACACCGACCCCACCTTCCCGAAGTACGTCGCCAAGCGCGGCTCCGCCTTCCTCTACCGCGTCGCCTCAAGAAGTGGGCCCGCAACAGGCCCCGCGCCGCCTCCGGCACCACCGACCTCGACTGACCGCCCCGGGGCCGCCGACGCCGTGAAACGGCCCTGTCCGGTTCAGCCGACACGATCCCCCTCGCCTGGAGAACACCCGGTCCACCAGGCACAGCGCGGAAAAGGAACACCGCACCATGACGAACACCACCGCACTCCCGACGATGCTGCGCTTTATCGACCCCGGCCTGCGCGAGCAGCTGGAGGCCCTGCCCGCCTCGGCGGCACTCATGGGCATCGGCACCGACGGCACGGCGATCGCCGTCGACATCGATGACGCACCGCGCATCCTGGCCGGCACCGGCACCGGCACCGGCACCGGCACCGGAGGCGGCAGTTGACGCAGCACCCACCCCCGAGTGGCGGCCTGCCGGGCGCCACCCAGGACCGCGCCTCCGACTCGGCCCATCAAATGACAGTTCTTTTGAAGTGCGTAGGCCCAGTGGCAGAGTCGCTCCTTTCAGGAGCGCCCCGCCAGATGGCGTTGCAGTTCACGGTGGCGGAACTGGTACGCCGTACCGGCCTGGCGCAACACTCCCCGGCGGTGGGCATCGGCCAAAAATGCCTGCAGATGCCAGGGCACGTGGCCCCTGAGCGCGAGCAGTGAGGTGGCCGCGGCGTAGGGCGCCCATGACGTGGAGGCCAGCCCGGTCGTGAGCCCCGCAATCGCACCGACCGCGAGGGCCGTGAACACTCCGAAGAGGAGGGACAGCGGATATCCCTCGGTCACACCCACTGTGACCCCGACCAGGAGTCCTGTGGCCATGGCTGTGGCAAGCCCCATCCGGAGCGCAGTGGCACGCAGCGTTCGGCGGTGCAGCCTTACGAGCGGCGCGGGACCAGCGGCTTGGTCCGGTGCCACGCGAGGCGCCAGGGCGCTCGCGGCCACGAGGGGCACAAAGAGCAAGGCGATGAAGGCGACGTCGGAAAACCAGGCGGCGGGTTCATCAGAGATCGCGGTCATCACACCGCTGGTCACGACTGCACCCCCTGCCATCGCCAGAAAAACGTGCCCCGTGCCATCCACCCTGAGCTGCTGCCAGGACCAGCGGACGCCGACCGCGGGCAGATCTTCCTCCCACCGTTTAGTACTGATCCACCCGGCGATACCGACGATCACCGCGGCCAGCACACCCCAGGCCGTGGCCTTGGGAACTGCGAGGAGGGCGGACATCTCCGCGGCGTAGCGGAAAGCGGCCCATGTGACGCGGCCGATCTTCTGCTCGCCGGGCAGAGCGAGCGCGGTGACGAAGAAGTACAGCGCGAACCCGATTCCGATCAGCAGCAGGGACCCGACGAACACGATGCCGCCAGCGAGGAGACCGGCGAGTGCTCCCACCAAGGACCGGATCGCCACGTGCGGATAGAGTCGCCGCAGTTGCCACCAGCGCAGCTGGTCGTCGTTCGGTGTTCGTTCGAGGTGGCCGGCCAGGAAACGCAGGGTCCGTTCCACGCGCTCTCGCGTCCAACGGCATGGTCTCTGGGGATCGCTGCGGTAGGCGGCCGGTAGGAACGATCGGAACAGGAAGGCCAGAAGGTCTTCCCTGCTCGCATGGTTCAGCATGCTCCTCGGGTGGGGCACCGAGTCGAGGGGCTCGCCCCTGCGGGGATTGAAGACCGTCTTCGCCAGGAACACACCCAGCGGTGTCGCCAAAACCTCGGCCACAGGCGAGCCATCAGGCACCGAGCTGATCTCGTCCCACCGTGCACGGGCCGCGCCAGCGTCGGACCGCAGGTACTCCAGGGCAATCTGCCGGGTCATCGGAAGCAGTCGTATACCACCCGCCGCCAGCAGGGGACCCGTTGTCTCGCCCTCGCTCCTGAGCGCCTCGCGGTACTCCGCCGTCCGGCTCGTCAGGACCAGCGGCCATTGGGACGGCAACAAGGCGTTGATACCGGCGAGTGCTCGGGGCCGCAACGATCGAGGCAACTCATCGAACCCATCCAGCAGCGGCAAGACGCGCTTCTCGTCGATCAACTTCTCGGCGATGACCCTCGCCCGGGTATTCATCTCCCGGCGGCTCACTACGGAGGTCGAGGCGGAGAGCAAGGCAGGTCCGTGATCTTGCACCAGCTGTTCCGTCATCCACGCCCGAAACGTCTGCCGACTCACGTCCCATGACGCGAGCGGAAAGACGACCGCCACACGTCCGCCGTTCGCGCGTTCGCTCAGCAACGCCCCCTGGAGCCGTGTCAACAACACGCTCTTACCGGCCCCGGGTTCCCCGAGCACCACAAGACGGCGGGTGGGCACACGCCGGAGGAAAACCTCACCGATCTCACCATCCCCGCCGCACAAGCCCGTGGCAGCCGTCGGCCACAGCGAGGGATCCCCGGGAGGCCCGCCCGGCCACCCTGCGGGGACGGAAACCAACCGGCCCCACTCCTCAACCAAGTCAGCCTCGACATCTTGCCAGGCGACGGGCAGGAGGTAGGGGTGCTCGAGCTCACGTACCTGCCACTCCTCGTCCCGCTGCTTCGCCACCCTGACGGCCAGAACGTCCGCGACCTGCGCAGAGTCAGGAACCGAGGGAAGCTGGCCCCCCTGCTGGCGGCACTGGAGAAGCGCCAGTACGAGCGCGATGACGCCGACGAAGGAGGCTACGACACTGGCCATCTGGTCGTTCTCTTGCAGGGAGTGCAACGCGAAGTAGCCGGCGAGCGCAACCATGGCGCCGACGCCAAGGATGATGACCGTCTGGTTGAATCGCCACCCACCCATGCGGACAGCATGAAGTACGGCGGCGGTGTGGCGGCGGAACTTTCCGGATTCCAGGCCATATCGCCCTTCGACGAGCGTCGGTCCGAAGCTCAGACGGCGACGAGACGTGCTCGGCCCCTGCCCGCCTGCCCATTCCCCGCGGATGACGAAATGGAGGAAGCCCCCTCGTAAAGATCGGAACGGCCGTCAATCCTGTGAATGGGCGCGGCGGTGGCGCCGGATGGGTGTCAGCCGGGACGGGAGGGTGTCCCTGCTTGCGCTGCCCAGCTGTAGTGATCGTGGCTGTCACGAGGTGAGCAAGCCGCTGCCGTCGGGCGCCGATCCCGAAGATGGCCGGCTGCCATGGACGTGCCTGTTCACAGACGGGGCAGGCCCCACACCCGCATCCGGTGAATCAGCGGGCGGCGGAGGGGGAGGTGCGCCCGGACAACACCAGGTTGATGGTGTCCTCGGTGAGGGCGTCCAGGGTGATGTCGTAGGTCCGTGCCATCTGCTGGACGCGGGCGACTGTCCTGCGGACGGCTGCCGGATTGTCGGCGGCCCACTCAATGTGCAGGAGGTCCCGGTACAGGACTTCGGACGTCTCCTCGATGTCGAGTGCGTGAAGGACGGTCCGGCGGGCGGCGTCGAGGTCGGGGGTGTCGCCGTCGGTGTGCCAGCGGGCGAGGGTGTGGGCGGTGTCGGTGATCCGGGACAGCATTTCCTGGATCACCGGGTCTGCCCACGGCAGGCTCCGGCCGTCGAACGGCTTGCCCCGTACCAGCGCGATGGCGCGCTCCAGGTCGGCGATTCCTTCTTGGGGTCCGGCGGCCAGGCCGCGGGTGGCCAGGTGCTGGAAGAGGTCCCAGTCGGAGCTGACGTCGCGGTGGAAGGTGTATCCGGTGCCGTTCTTGGGCCGGGGCAGCCGCGGGCTTCCGTCTTCGGTGAGGCCGATCTCGTTGCGGAGCTCGGAGAGGCGGGAGTGCAGGGTGCGGGTGTTCCAAGGGCTGACCGGGTCCATGGCCCGGCACAGGTATTCGGCGGTGCGTCCGGGGCGGAGGTGGATGAGGGCGGCGATGGCGATGGCGCGGGGGGTGTGGGCGTTGGTGGATCCGGTGCCGCCGGTGATGCGGAGCGGCCCGAGCATGTCGATGCGCACGCCGACGCTCTCGTCGGCGGATGCCTTTCCTAGCCGTGCGACGGGATCGGGGGCCGGGGCGGTCATCTGCTGGGGCACCAGCTGGGCCGGTTCGGCCGGGTCCTGGTCGGCTTCCTGGGTCTGGTCGGTGTCGCCTGAGGTGCCGGTGGCCTGGGGAGCCGGTTCCTGAGGCGTGGGGGTCGGGGTGGGGGCGGACTGGGCGAGGAGTGCGGGGAAGGGGTTGCCGGGGTCCTGTGCGGCGTCGGCACTGGTGACCCGGACGGTCAAGGGCACTCCGGCAGCGGCCGTCTGGCCGTGGTCCTCTGCGAACTCCCAGGGCCCGGTCGCGGCCGCCGGTTCCTCGGTGGAGACCTGGAGGGCGTGGATGTACTCCCGGTACTGCTCGTCCGTGACACGTTGCAGGGTGACCGGGGTCTCCAGCGGGGTCAGGAGCGCCCTGTGGTCACGGGTGCTGTCGAGGGTCTCGGCGTGGGGGAACGCGCGGCGGGTGGTGGCGGTGGCGGGCAGGACCACGGCGGTCTGCAGGTCGCGGGCGGCGGACAGGGCGTCCGCGAGCTGCATGACGTTGTCCTCGGCGTGGTCCCCGGCACCGATGAGCAGCCACGGCAGGACCTGTTCCCCGCTCTGGTGCGCTTCGAGGAGGAGTTCCCCGAGGTCGGCGGCGACGGCGGGCAGGTGCGGCATCGTACGGATGCGGCCCTGCGGCAGGAGGCCGGCGAGGCGGGTCCCGAGTCCGGTGGTGAGGATTTCGCTGTAGTCGGTCCACGCGCAGGTGCCCAGTTCCAGGGCGATGGCTCGGGCCACTTCGAGGACCTCGTCGGGGGTGCCGTCCAGCAGCAGGACACGGCAGGTGGTGAGGTCGGCGAGAAGCAGTCCCGTTTCGTCGGCTCCCAGCGTGACCAGTCCGGGATAGGGCGCCTCGATGTCCCGGAGCTCCTCGGCGGTGGCCGGGGATGCCTGGCGGTCCAGGACCCAGGTCCGCGCATCGGGGCCGGAGACGAACGGGGGGAGAGGTTCGGCCGGTTCGTCCAGGAGGAGCGTGACGCCTTCGGTCTCCGTGAGGTGGGCCCCGCGCAGCGTGGGCAGATCACGGCCGCTGTCGGCCGCCCGGTGGGCGAGGGTACGCAGGACATGGTCGAGGAGCTCGACACCGGCAGGCTCCGACGTAGCAGCGAGGGTCTGCTCCATGTTCGTGGGCTCGGTGTCCTGGGCGATGGTCTGCCCGGCGCGGCGCCGGCGCTGTTGCAGGATGCGTCGCACGCCCAGCGCGCCGGCGAGGGAGGCGGCCAGCAGCGTTCCGATACCCGCGATCAGCACCCAGTTGATGCCGGCAGTCTGGCTCTTCAGCGTCGGTGTGGCCGGGGCATCGGAGGTGCCGGTGGCTTGCGGGGTGGGCTGCGGGAGCTGCGCGGCAGGCGTGGTTGTGGCCGGAGCGGGGGTCTGGGCCGCGGGTGTGGAGGTGCCGGGGCCGGGGGAGGAGGTCGCGGGCGGCGTCGCTGTTGGCGTCGTGGCGGCCGACGGCGTCGTGGCTGCCCCGCCGTCGGCCTTGTCCGGGGCGGGGGCGGGCGCGGGTGATGCGGGGGCGCCGGCCTGGGGGAGAGTGAGCTGCTGGCCGGGGTAGATGAGATCCGGGTCGGTGAAAGTTCCTGCTCCGTTGGGGAGGGCTTCGCCCTGGTTGAGTTCGAAGATCTCCGTGTACAGGCCGGAGTCGCCCAGCTGGTCGGCGGCGATCGAGGACAGATTCTCGCCCTCCCGCACGCCGTACTCGACGCCTGCATTGCCGACTGGGCTCGTGGCAGCGCCCTGGGCCCGCGTTCCCGCTGTGTTCTCGGCCGATGCGGGGAGGGCGAGGATCCATCCGGGGTGGATGGGGTGCTCGGCATGGAAGACGCCACCGTCCAGCATGTTGTGCCCCTCGTTGAGCGCCGCGATCTCTTCCCATCGCTGGCCGTCGCCGAGGGTCTGCTCCGCGATCGACCACAGGCTCTCGGCCGGCTTCACGTCCCTCACGGTGTACGCCACAGGCGTAGTTCCGGGGTCGACGGCCGCCGCGGTTCCCGTGATGGTGCCGCTCTCGGCCGTGGCACCAGGGACGGCGGACGCGCTCATGCTCACCGGGGCTGCGGGGCTTGCGGTAGCGGGCGCGGCGAGGGCGGTGGTGGTCGGCAGGGCCAGCAGAACCGCGCCTACGAGTGTGGCGGCGGCCCGCTGTCCGACCAGTCCGCGGATCTGCGGGGCGGCGCGGCCGCGGAGTTGGGCGGGGATCTCCAGCAGCACCGCGCACGCGAACAGCAACCAGCCGGCCCATCCGGCGACGGCGAGGGCGAGGAGGAAGACCTGGCCGGAGTCGTTGGTGGAGAACAGCGAGCCGAGGGCTGCCACTCCGGGAGGCCCGACGATCGTAGTGGCCCACCACAGCAGGATCGGCAGGCCGGCGAGGAGCCCGGCCAGGACGGTGAGGCTGAGCAGGCCGCGGGCCACGGCGGCCGCCGTCTGCGCGCCGCCGCGCGGCGGACGCGTCAGCTTGGGGGTGGGCTTCGTCATGAGCGAGGTCCTTCTGGTGGTCCGGCGGTTACTCGGGTTGGGTCACGCCGTGCAGGAGCCGGGCGCTGCCGTGTCCGTTCACTCTCATCGAGCCGATCCCGACGACGGAAAGGAACTTGGTGGCGTACGACCCGTTCACCGTGACGGTCAGCTGGGTGCGGTCGGCGGAGAGGCCGACGGTGCCCTGGGTGCCAGTACGGGCGAGGTAGGTGTACGCGGCGGCCTGGGCCGCTTCGGGGTCCACGCGTACCTGCTCACCGGTGACGGCGGCGGCGGGGTCGATGGCCTGTCCGGCGGCGCGGGCGGCTTCCATCGCGACGGCGTCGGCGCGCTCGGTGGCGCGCAGTTTGCCGCCGCCGTCGATGGCGAGGCCGATGATGCCCAGCAGGGCGATGGTGACGATCGCGGTGTAGACGGCGATTCCGCCGTCGTCCCCTTGAAACCGCCGACGGATCGGGGTGGGCACCGGATGGGGCACGGGTCATCCCTCCCGGGAGCGGTAGGCGTCCACGACGGAGGTGAACGTGCTGGTCATGGTCTTGGAGCCGGGCACGCCGGGCAGCAGCAGGTCGGACAGCGGCACCGTGCAGGAGATGGTCACGGTGACGGTTGCGACCTCGCCGAGCGGTACGGCCAGTCCGGAGGTGTCGACGCTGGTACTGCTGGAGGCACAGCGGATGCCCTGATCGTTCAGGGAGCGCGCTGCGGCCTCGCCGGCTTCGGCCTGGGCACCTGAGTAGGTGCGGGAGATGGAGGCTGCGCGGGCGGCGTCCTCGGCTGCGGCGTCGACTTTCGCGCCGGAGGTGACGATCCGCCCGCCGGCGATCGCCGTGCACAGCAGCATCAGCAGCAGCGGGGTGACGATCGCGGTGGCGATCGCCTCGCTGCCCCGGTCCTCGCGCAGCCGCGCACGCCAACCGCCCGCCGTCGTGGGCGTGGCCGTGGTCATGGTGTGGTCCACCGTTCGCGGGGCGCTGACGCGGACTGTGAGACGGACAGGCCGGAGAGGCCCGGCAGCATCGACGGAGCGCTTCCGGTCACGGTCACGCGCACGTCGGTGGCTGTGCTGCCGGCCGTGCTGACCGTGGGCCCGCGCAGGCTGTCACCCGCGATACGGTCGAGCGTCTCGCGGGCGCGGGCCGCCCCCGCGCCCTCGGGGGACTGGTAGGTGCGTGCTGCGGCGACGCCTTCGCGGGCCGCCGTCAGCGCGACGTTGCGGGCGTGGACCCACATGGAGGCCTGCACCACGGCCACCGTGATCAGGATGACGAACGGGAACACGATCGCCATCTGGATGGACGACTCGCCCCGATCTCCCTTCCCCGCGCGCTGCTCGCTCAGGCCTTCGCTCGTGTCCTGCTCCGGCTCAGGCCGGCCCTGGTCGTGCGGCACGTTCCTCCCTCCCCTGCCCGTCCCGTTTCTTCGTTCTGCTCGTGGTCAGATGCCGGAGAGGGTGGTGTTGTAGCGGCCGATGACCACGGCGATGGTCCCGGCGATGGCGATGGCTCCGGCTACCGCCGCGACCCAGATGATGATCGTGGTGATGGAGATGTCGCCCCGGTCGGATGCGCCGCCCTGCTCGAGGCGGGACTTGTACCACTGGGCCAGGCGGATTGCGTACTTCGTCATGACGGTGACTCCTTCGGGGGTCAGGTGTTGAGCATGCGGATGATGGCGGGGAAGGCGATCAGGAGCATCACCAGGACGGCGAGGAGGGCGCCGGGGGCGGTCATCTTCTCGCTGTCGGCGTTCGCTTCGGTGGCCTGCGCGGTGAGGAGTTCGGTGCGGAGGTTCTTCGCGCGGGAGCGCAGGGTGGCGTAGACGGATGCGCCGTCGTCGGCGGACTGCCGCATGATCGCGGCGAGGTCGTCCAGGACGGGCAGGTCGAGTTCGGCTGTGAGGCGGGCCAACGATTCCCAGTGCGGCACCTTGTCCACCCGGGAGCGGGCCAGCGCCTGCTGGATGCGGACGAATGCCCAGCCCTGGCCGGTCTGCGCGGCCTGTTCCATGGCCTGTTCGGCCGATACGTTCCCGGCCCGGCGCAGTGCGACCAGGTCGAGATAGGCGGCCATGGCGTGCGCGAACTCGCCTCGGGCACGCTTGGCCTTGTCCCGCAGGGCCAGGTCGGGCGTGAACCACAGCAGAGCCCCGGCCACGATGCCGACGATGGCGGGCAGATACAGCGGCAGGCCCAGCATGAGCAGAGGGATTGTGGACAGGGGCGGCAGCAGCAGGCCGCCGGCCGCCAGGGCCACCTTCGTGAGTACGAACCGGGCCGGGGTGGTGCCGGTCAGCGCGAGGTCCTTGTGGGGGATGCGCACACCCGGCACGTCGGTGAGGTGCTCCACCAGCCACTGCCCCCACCGTTCGTCACGGTCGGCAGCCTCGTCGGTGCGGGGCGGTGCGGGCTGGTTGAGGCGACGCAAGGCGGGCCCGAGGGCGGGGGCGGGGCGCAGGACTTCACGGACCAGGAGGGCGGCGCCGGCGCCGATCGTCGCGCCGGCCAGAATCGCGGCCACGGGCATCATGCCGTCACCTCCGTGCTCTCGTGCTCGGCGCCGCCTTCGGCCAGCGGGGCGGGGGTGACGGCGCTGCGGGGGTCGGCGATCAGGAAGCGGGGGACCGGCTTGGTGTCGGCGATCTGCCGCATCAACGCCAGAACGCCCACGAACCCGGCCGCGAGGACGGCTAGGACCAGCTGGCCCAGCAGCGTGCCGTAGGGGGCGGTGTAGGAGGGGATGAGGAAGCCGGTGCCGATGACGCCGAGGGTGATGATGGTCATCCACCGCATCGTTGTGCGGGGCTTGGCGCGGTCCGCCTCGATCGCCCGCCTGCGGGCGACTTCCTCGTGTACCGACTCCGCCAGGTCGTCCAACGCCTGCGCGAGGCCCGGGCCCCTGTCGGCGGCGGACAGCACGAGGGCGGCCACGACCTTGTCGGCCGTCACATCGTCGAGGGCGTCACCGAACAGGCGCAGCGCATCCGTGGGGCGCCAGCCGACCTGGAGCCGGTCGACGAGATCCCCGACCTCGCCGGCGATGTCGTCGGGGCAGCCCTTGCGGGAGATTTGCAGCGCCTCGTCCAGACCGCGCCCCAGGCGGAGCACGTTGGCCAGGCGCTGGGTCCAGTCGCCGAGTGCCTCGAGCTTCCCGATCCGGGTCGTGGCCGACTTTGTGGGCGCCAGCAGCCACGGCACCCCGACCACGGCCAGGAACACCAGCGCCCCGGCCACGAACACCCCGGTCACCAGCCACAGCACCACTCCGGCCAGCGCGCCGCCGGCCAGGCGGGTGCGGCGGGCCATGCGCTCGTCCCGGCCGGCGAGGCGCCGGCCGGCCCGGATGCGGGCAGCGACGGGCGGACCCTTTGGGGCGGTGGTGCCGACGATTCCGACCACCAGCCCCACCAGTCCGCCGGCGAGGGCGAGTCCGGCCAGTACCCACATCAGCAGCGCGGTCACAGGCCTGCCTCCTCGTCGACGAGCAGCGGCAGGGCGGTACTCCAGGCCCCGCTCGGCACGTTCAGCAGGCCGGCGTCGAAGCCGGCGCGGCGCAGGTCGTTGATGCACCGCGGGTGCATGAGCGGCACCGCCCGGTGCTCGCCCCACTCGGGGCGTGGCCCGAAGACGGCGTTCGTCTCCGGCCGTCCGCCCTCTCCGATCCCGGTGACCTCCAGGACGTGGGAGACGAACCGGTGGCGGTGTCCGCCGATCTTCGTCTCGTCGATGGAGGAGACGAACACGATGAAGTGCAGCCCGTTCGCGGCCTGCCGGTAGGCGAGAGCCTCGGACATGTTGGCCTGGGCCAGGAGGTACAGCTCGGCGATCCGGTCGAACACCACCGACGGATGGATGGCGTGCAGGGTGCACAGATTCCCGCCGGCCCCGTTCGTCATGGCCTGGAGCATCGCCACGATCTCCGGCCCGCGGACCTCACCGACCACGATCCGGGTCAGCGTCATGCGCAGCGCCCGGTACATGAGGTCCATGAGCGTGATCTCACCGGCGGCCTGGCCGCCGACCATCTCGCCGTTGGACTCGCGGGCCTCCATCGGCACGACCTGGCGATGGTGCCCGTTCTCGTGGGCGAACAGCTCGTACTCGGTCTCCAGGGTGGCGAACCGCTCGTCGGGGTCGATCTCCTTCAGCAGGGCGCGCAGCAGGGTGGTCTTGCCTGCCGCCTGCGCGCCCACCACCATGACGTTCTTCTCCGCCCGCACGCAGGCACGCAGGAACGACTCCAGAGTCGAATCGAGCATTCCGCGATTGACGAGCTCGGGTAGGTCCGCGTGACGCATGCTGTGCCGGCGGATCGTGACGTACGTGCCCGGGGTGACGTCGATGACAGCCTGCAGACGGGACCCGTCCGACAGCCGCAACGCAAGGAACGGGTCGGCGGTCGAAAGGCTCCGCTCCGCCTGGCCTGTTGTACGGCGCGCGAGATCCCGCAGGAGCTCGCGCAACTCCTCGTCGGAGTCGGCCACCGGCGCCACCCGCACGCGGCGGCCGTCGGTGAAGTCCAGCCACACGTCCTGGTAGCCGTTGATGAAGATGTTCTCCACCAGCGTGTTGTCCAGGTGCTGCTGGAGCCGGCCGGCCCGGAACTGCAGGTCGAACACGGCCTGAGAGATCGCCGCATCCTCACCCGGACGAGTGGCCGCGCCGCGCTTGACGGCCTCGGCATCCGACCACACCGCCACCTGCTCGTTGATCAGGTGCCGGCCCTGCTGCTCCTGCGCGGCCACGCTCATTCCCGGACGGGCCCGCAGCAGGTCGGTGAGGCGCTCCCCCACCTCCTTCTTGATCAGCCGCACCGCCGCGTAGTCCACCACCCGCGCAGCGGACAGCGCGGGCGCAACCGGCAGAGCCCGCGGATCGGCGGGCCCCGAACCAGCGCCAGCCGGCGCCGACCGCGGCGAGGCCAGACGTGCCTGCAGTGAACCGGCAGTGACCTGCGGTTCACCGTGTAAGGGGCTAGCGCGCATTCCCGACCACCCGCCCTGCAGCAGATCCGGGCGGAGGCGGGGCAAGCCGGGAGCGGCGGATCGCTACCAGCTCCTGCACACGGACCGCGGTCGACCGCGCGGAGCGCATCAGCTCACCGGACTCGAACCGGCGGGGCTGCTCCGCCCCGTCGGACAGCACCTTGGCCTGCTTGGGCTGCCACGGCATCACCGCCGTGACCGGGACCCCCAGGGTCTTGCGGACCTCCTCCTTGGAGAACGGCCCCTCCTCGACCAGGAGCATGCCCAGCTCGGCACTCCCGCCCAAGAGCTCGCGCAGAGCCTCCAGGCGCACCTGGGCACTCTGCAGACTCCGCAGCGTGTTGCGCGCCACCATCAGCACGACATCCGCCTGCTTCGCCAGCACGGCGGACGCCCCGAACGCACCGCGCCGGCCCAGGTCCACCAGGACGTCGTGCCCGTGCTCCTCGATCCCAGCGAACAGGCGGGCCAGCGGCTTCCACACCGGCTCCATCGCCGAGGCGTGCGCGGGATCGTAGAGACCGGGCAACACCAGACGGTCACGGGTCCCCTCGTCGGTGACGTCCACCAGCTGACGCCAGAACGCCTCACCGAGCTGCCCCTGACGGGCCGCGATCGCCAAATTCCGCAGCCCGTGGGTATTGCCCAGGGTGCCCTGGAGCGCACCCGGCAGGATCGCCCCACCGTCCGGATCGGCCTCGGCCAGCACCACCCGGTGACCCTCCACGAGCGGCCACGTCATCAGCAGCGCCATCGCGGCCGTCGTCACCCCCGGAGCCCCGAGCCCCCCCGCCAGCGCGATGACCGCCATCAGCTGCCCTCCTGCGGTGCGAGGATCAACGCAATCGCGCCCGTGGCCACCCGCGCGGCCAACACCGGCCCATCCGCAGCCGGCACCGCCACATCCACCACCACAACCCCCGTGGCCGGCGCAGCCACCCCAACCGCCACCACCGTCGCCGCCAGCGTCTTCGGGGGTGCGGCAGGCTCGGCAGGCTTGCTCCCGCCACCGACCGCCTGGGCAGCGTCCGGGGTGGAGACGATCAGCACCTTCTGACCAGGCGCGAGACGGCTCGCGGGCAGCTGCGCCGGCTTCAACGCCACACCCACCAGCTGCTCACCGCCCTTGACCAGGGACACAGAGGTGACCTGCCCAGGTGACAACAGCGAACCCGCCTTCAGCGCCACCGCGGCGCGCTGGCCGACCATGGCGTGCTTCTTCGCGACAGGGACCGCCTTGACGGCCGGGTCCAGGGCCAGCGACGCGGGCGCCAGATCCGCATCGGAGATCGCCGCCCCCACCGGCACATCGCGGGCCACCACCAGCACGGCAGAACGCTGCCCGGACGCAGTGAACAGCAGCGCCCCGGACAGGCCGCCAGCCGCGATCAGTGCGACGGACAGGGCGATCAGCCCCGGGCGGCGACGTCGCTGACGCACAACGCGGGGTGCGGCCGCCGGCTCGCCGCCGGGGCCGGGTACGGTCTCCCGGCCCGGTGTCGAGGGCGTGGTGGTGGTACTCACGTGCTCTGCCTCCTGGACACGAAAGGAAGTTCAGTCGCCCGGCCAGTTACTGGCCGACGACCTGGAGTTCTCCGATGCGCACCGGAACCTGCGAACTGCGGGTCGTGGCCAAATCGCCCTGCTGGCCCCCACCGACCCAGTGCACAGCCCAAGTCGTCGTCGCGGTCACCGTGTAGTCGCCGACACGGGAGTAGCCCGGAATGCCGCACTGGCCGCTGGCGGCACTCGGCGGTGTCAGCCCGAATGACGGGCTGTAGGGGGTTCCGGGGAACGGGCAGGACACGGTGGAGCCGTTGCCGAAGTTCCACACGACGTCCGCCACAGTCGCCGTGGCGGTCACCGTCACCCCGAGGGCGGTCGCGCTCGCCGACGTCGGCCCCGTCGTCTGCGGGCTCGGCCCGTTCCACACCCATACCGGCACCCCGACCGTCCCGAGGCCGCCCTGCTTGGGAGCGATACCGACATCAGCGCCGAGCAGCCGCATCTTCGTGACCGCCTCCTGCGCCAGAGCCTCGAGGTTCGGACCGCCTCCGTAACCGGGCGGAGGGTTCTGGAACCACCGGAAACCGCCTGCCAGCGGCTGACTCGGGCACTGCCCGTTATAGACGGCCCCGTCCCCCGGCGTATGCCCGGACCACACCGGATCCTCGGCGGGCGGCTGCGGCTCCAGCAGTTGCCAGTAGCAGGAGCTCGAGGCGTCGAACCAGCCTGACTGTTCGTCGTAGCACGGCACCTCAAACTGCCCACCGGAACCGTCGCGCGCCATGCACGTTGTGGGCCCGCCGCCGCCGCCCCCGCCTCCTCCACCGTCACCGGGCTTGCCGGAAGTCGGCGGCTTGTTTCCGCCGGAGTGGACTTCGCAGTCCGTCTCGCCCGGGGGGCAGCCAGCGCCCGGGCCAGGATCTGCCATAGCCAGAGGCGCGGCGGCGAGCATGAGGGCGAGCGCCAGCGATGCAGCTGCTCCAAGTCGGGGTCTGAGGGTCAGCACAGGCGATCCCGAGAGATGTCGAAATCGCGGATCTGCCACGCGCCTGCGATTCGTAGGGCCTCGTACGTAGCCACATGCCGACGGTTGCTGTCCGCTGTCTCCACCTTCTTACCGGTGGCCTTCTCGACCTTGTAATAGTCAGTCGTATCCAGGCAGTCGGTAACCGTGGCGCTGGGAGGGGTAGCTGTCGTGTTCAGAGCCGTGACCTCGGGCGAGTGAGTGGGAGCCCCCTGCACGTTGTATCCGAGGTCCACGTAGTAAGCGCGGGTCGTCTGCACCTTTGAGTAGGCCTTGTCGCCGGCGACCTTCTCGATGCCGGTGTCCTTCATTGAACCGCTGGCGTACACCTTCAGCTGGGCGTCCCAGAACTGGCGGTACACGCCGAGGAGCGCGGTCTTCTCTGCTGCCTGCGGATCGGCCGACGGGGTGGGGGAGGCGGTCGGGCTGGGCGGCGGTGGTGCGGCCTTGTTCTCCTTCGTGCAGCCGATGGTGACGGCCGCAACTGCTGTGGTGATGGCGGCGGCGAGGAGCATGCGCAACCGTGTGCTGCGGTTGTGGTGCTGGCGTGCCGTTGTCACGTGGGAACCCCCAATGTCGCCTTGCCGGTTGGGTACATCGGACCGCCCGAGCAGGCCCCATAGTCGCTGTTGCAACGTGTTTGCATCGTCGCGCAGTGTTGGTAAAGCGCACCCTATGACGTCAACGGCTTAGTGCCTATGGGGTTCTTGGGGCGCAGGGGTCCAATCACCACGGTTTGCCCTCAATGCCGTGCAGTCATATGCCGATTCACCTCTCTTTGGTGCCCGGGAGTCCCGGCTGGCGGGACCGTTTGGTCGCGTCGGGAAACGCACCTTGGCTGTGAACCAGCCAGATGGCTTGTTCTTTGCGTCTGTGACGGTCCGTGGGTGTCCCCGTTCTGGCAGCTCAAAGCCGCGTCCAACCGCGGGGCTCGGCGGCGCCTGCCAGGGGTGTCCACACTGGGCGGGAGGGGCCGAGGGCTTCGAGGTCCTCCAGGATGGCGGCCCCGAGCGGGACGTGTGCGGCGAATCTGGTGACGAGGTCGTGGTCGGCGGTCATGCGCCGCAGGTCCGCGATGCGGTTGGTGAGGGTGGCGCGGGGCGCGCCGGTCAGGACGAACAGGATGCGCGGGAAGCGCGGGTAGAAGCGCTGCCAGGCGAGTGACGATGCCCGGTCGGCCACGATCCGGCGTCGTCCGGCGGTCTGGGGGGTGTAGTCGTGGAAGCGGGCGTAGGTGATGAGCTTGCGGGCGAGGCGCTCGCTGCTCATGGTCGTGCGGTCGATTTCCACGAACGCCCGGTACTGCCGCCGTCGGGGCTGGACGGCGGTGTAGTGGAGGACAGCGTCGGCGATGAGCCGGTCCTCCCCGCCGGTGTCGGGCAGGCGGTGGGTGACCTCGGGGATCCAGTCCAGGGGCTGGTACTCGTCGTCGCGTTCGCGGGCTTCCTCGAGGAACGTGAGGTGGGCGCGGACGCCGGCGAGGGTGTGGGCCGCCCGCATGCGGGCCGTGGTGGGGCTGGCGATGAGGGTGGCCGCGCGGCCGCGGAGCTCCGGCCAGTCGCTAACGGCCTGCGCTCCGGCGGCGGTCAGGAAATGCGCCTGCAGGCCACTTCGGACACCCAGCGCGGTGTGGGTGATCAGCCCCTCTGCGCGCAGCGGGCCGAGGATCTTGTGGATCTTCCGTGGCGGGGTGTGTGGCATGAGCATCTTGTGGAGCTGTGTGGTGGTCAGCAGGCGGTGCTGGGCGATCAGGGCGAGGGCCCGGTGGGCGTAGGTGTCGGCTGTGTCGGGCTGGATCATGGTGGGGCTGGTCATGCGTAGTGCTCCTCAACGTGGTTGTCGGGGGGTGGGGGAGTGAGGCTGGTGAGGAACTCGCGTACCTGCTGCTCCTGGGCGAGGGCGAGCGCCGTCAGCTGTGACAGGGTGCGGGCGCCCGTGTTCTCGTGAGCGGCCCGCAGCAGGGCCCCCGTCCGGGCCGGGCGTGCGAGGGGGCCGAAGACCTCCTCGAGCTCGGGTCCGCGGATTCGCAGGGGTCCGATGCGCTTGCCGGCGACGGTGAGCGAGGCGTAGTGCCACCACCGGTCCAGGCCGGCCACGTCCTGGGGGGTGACGTTGCCGTTCCACTGGTGGGTGATCGGCGCGATCGCCTCGACGGAGCCGGCGGTGGTGGACAGGCAGGATGCGTTCTGCAGCAGGGCCGCGCGGGTGGTGGCACTGAGGCGGTCCAGGAGCTGGGTCATGCCGTGGAGGCGCCCGCCGAACTTACGCAGCTGTTCGGTGATCTCGGCCAGGACGGTGGAGGCGCCCCCGTCCAGGGAGATCAGCTCGTCCAGGTAGAAGCGGAAGGGGCGCCGTTTGGCCATGGGCAGGTCGCGGCGGGACAGGCTGGCGCGCAGGAAGTCGCGGACGATGAGGGAGATCAGCAGGCGATCGGTCGGCCCGGTGCCGGGCGGGCAGATCCATACGACGTGACCCTCGTCCATGGCACGGCGGATGTTGTAGCCGCTGACGGGGCACCCCAGGAAGGCTCGGATGGCGGGGTTGGCACCGAGGCGTTCCAGCGGGTTGAGGACGGTGGCCAGACCGTCGCGGGGGAGGTCGGGGAAGCTGGCGGTCCACCAGCGCTGTGCCTCCGGATCGAGGGTGCTCAAGGTCAGGTACCGGAATGTCGGGTCGGTCAGCAGCGGTCGGATCTGGAACACGGTGGCCTGCTGTTCGGCCGCTCCGGCTGCGACAGCGTGAGCGTTGACCGCGACCAGGGCCTCGACGGCCTTGGTCAGGATGGTGAGCGCGCGAGGCGCGCTCACGTCACCCCATCCCAGGGCGGTGGAGATCGCGTCGATCACGGCGGCGGACACTTCGTACGGGCGTTGTCCGGCGGACATGTCGAGCAGATTCCAGCAGGCCAGCAGATCATCGCCGTCTCGGACGGTGAGGTCGAACAGGGCGATCCGTTCCATGATCTCGTCATGCGCCAGGTAGCGGGCGACGTCGGTGAAGGAGTCGCCGTGCGGGTCGACGAACGCCAGCCCGCGCCCGTTGTGGGCACTGGCAACGGCCTGGACCTGGGCCCGCATGGTCTTGCCCCAGCCGCCCTTGCCCGACTGCACTTCGAACAGGGTGTCGCCCTCACGGGTGGCCAGCAGCCGCTCCCGGCCGTCCGGGCCCCGGTGCCAGCCCTGCGGTACCAAATCCTGCCCCGGCGCGTAGGTCGGCACGTCGCTCTCCAGCAGCGGAAGGTGCGCCGTGACAGTGGGGGGCTTGAGCAGCCCGGCGATTTCCTCCAGGTGGGCCCACCCGCCGCGAGCCGGCCGCATCAGCGCGTGCGTCCACCGCTCATCGAACCGACGCCGCCACGGCCACCAGTCCGGCCCGATCCGCAGCGGCCCCAAGGACCAGCCGAGGGACGAGAGGCGGGAGGCCCCCGCGTACACGTCCATGGCGGCGCTGATGCGCGCCAGACGCTGCTCCGCGCGGCCCGCCGCATTGGAGGCGCACCGCACCAGGATCTGAACGCGGACCAGGCCGGTGTCCTGGGCCAACTTGCCCAGCACGATGTCCCGCTCGACACGGCGCGGCTGCGGCGACATCACCATCTGACCGCGGTGGCTGCGCCACTTGGCCGGGTCCAGCAGCCGCCCCAGGGCAACGGGCACGCTGTCGGCGGAATCCTGAGTGAGCCACCGGGCCTCGTCCTGGGCCTCGCGGCGCGCCTTCTTCCGTGCCGCGCGCATGCTCTGCGTGCGGCGCACCGCGAGGTGCCGGCGGGAGGCGGGGGACAGGTCGACGCACACCTCGGCGAGTTCCCCAAGGCTGGCGTCGAGGCCGGCGACCGCGTCGATCAGCGGTTGCAGCGGGTCCGGGTCCAGGGGGACGTCCCGCAGTCGGGAGCCGGGCACACCGTGCAAGGTGAGGACCGCGCGCACCACGTGGTCACGGCGCTTGTCGGCGATGGGGGCGGCGGGCTTGGACTGGACGCGGGCGCCATAGGGGGTGGTGGTCAACAGGGCGTGCGCTGTGGCGGGGGCCTCAAGGCGGTAGGTCAGGGGCCGGGTTCCGTCGGCGCGCAGCCGTAGCCGCACGGTCCGGGCCCGGCGGGGCACCCACCATGGGCCGGAACCGGCGGCGCGGATGAGCTGCATCCCCTGGCGCCAGATCTGCTCCGGGCTCGGGCCGAATTCGGTGCTCGGCACCAGCTCGACATGGGTGCGCTCAGCGAGTGCTTTTGCGGCCAGATGCTGTTGCAGGGCCTCCCATCCGAGCACCAGTGCGCCGGCGGGAAGGGCGAGCCACCAGGCGTTGGCGAGCACCCAATCGGCGACTGTACCGAGGGCGTCGATGACGTCTGTGGCCGTGCCGAGTGCTCCGGCCGATGTCACAGCGTTCGGTCCCATGATCCTTTTCCGTTGTGGGTGAAGCGGACGGCGGCAGTGCGGCCGTCCAGGAACGTCCCGGCAGGGTTGGCGCCGGCCCATACCAGGCGCACCACCGCGCTCTCCTGGCCGACGGGCGCCGCGGTGTCGCGGCGGGCGGTCGCGGCCTGGATGCGGACCTGTGTGTAGCCGGCCGTCTCCGCCAGCCAGGCCGTACGGCCTGCGGAAACCAACTGCTGTTCGGTTGCGGGCGGAAGATCTGGGTGGCTGGCCTGATCGAGTGCCTGCTGGATGAGCGCGTCCGCGGCCGGACCTGATCCGGGCGGTGGCAGCACGCTCGCCGCAGCCGGTCCGCCGGGCTCGGCGGCACCGATCGGTCGCGTGCCGCTTGGGCGGGGCGAGGCGTTCGGTACCGCGGACGGCGGCGCCGATACGGCTCCCTCGCCAGACGGTGCGGGCTGGGACGTGCCGGATGCGGATGCGGCCTCGGCTGGAGCCCTGGGTGCGACGGCGGCCGGTGCGACGGGTCGCGCGCCCTCCGCGGGACGAGTGATCCCCGTGGACAGCAACCAGGATCCGGCGCAGGCGAGGAAGACGGCCGCAGCCACCAGACGGTCACCGGTCCACCAGAGGGTGCCCTTCACAGAAGCCGTGTCCCTCCCGCGTAGTCGGGCAGTGCGGTGACGGGGTCGATCCGCACGGGTTTCCCAGGCCGGGGTGCGTTGATCATCTGCCCGTCTCCGAGGTAGATCCCGACGTGGTGGATGGTGGAGTCGTTGGTGGGGCTGTAGCCGTAGAAAACGAGGTCGCCCGGCACCAGTGCGGTGAAGCCGGCCGAGGCAGGGATGCGCCGGCCCGCACTGGCTTGGGCGGCGGCGGTGCGCGGGAGGTTGATCCCGGCCTGCGCGTACGCGTAGAGCGTCAGGCCCGAGCAGTCGAAGCCGGTCACGGTGCGCCCGTCCTGCCCGCCCGGTGAGCAGCAGATCCCGGTGGAGGGCCCGTCGGCGTCGCCACCACCCCAGGAGTAGGGGATGCCCTGCTGGGCGAGGGCGGCCTGGATGATGGCACCGGCGTTCCCGCTGGGGATCTGTGGGGTGCTGCCCAGGGCGTCGTAGCGGTCGATGCCGGAGAGTACGTCGTCGACATAGGCCCAAGACCGGTTGTAGGTGTGGATGGCGGCACGGAGCTGGTCGCGGTCGTCCAGGTTGCGGCCGCCTCCGCACAGGTAGACCGCGGCGGAGGTGGCGGCGTCGTCGGCGTTGTGCGGGTTGCGGATGCCGTCGCCGTTGCCGTCCTTGCCGTAGGCGCGGAAGGTTTCGGGGAGGAACTGGAAGGGTCCCACCGCCCGTTCGAACTCGGTGTCGCCGTCCCACTGGCCGCCGTCGGTGTCGCGGATGGCGGTGGTGTTGCCGCCGGCTCCGGAACCGTCCAGCCGGGGGCCGGTGATGGGCGGGGTGATGTCGCCGCCCGCGCTGACGGTGCGGCCCGACGCGTGGTCGGACTCCACCCGGGCGATCCCGGCGAGGATCTGCCAGCGCATCCCCTTGCACGCGGGCACGTGCGCGCCGATCTGGGAGGCGCCGGTGAGGTAGGCAGACAGCATCCTCGGGGGGATCCCGGCCGCCGCCGCGTCGATGCCTGCGCCCCCGGTGGGACTGTCCTGGCTGCGGGCGGCCGCCGCCAGCAGGACGGGACCGGTGCAGCACACCGCCGCCGCCAGGAGCAGCACGCCGAGACAGCCCAGCTTCTTCCACCGCTTCACCGCTCCCCCTCCTCGCGGCGACGGCGCTCTGCCGCGCGGGCCTCGAAGATCCGACGCAGCCGCACCGCGTTCGCCTCGGTCTCAGCCTGTGCAGGGTCCGCCTGGCCCTGGCCCTGGCCCTGGCCTTGGCCTTGGCCTTGGCCCTGAGCCTGGGGCTGGGGCTGAACGGTGCTCGCCTCTGTGCGTCTCCGGGCCACCTGACTACGGCGCCGGGAGGTGCCGCTCGCGCCTGCGACGGGCGGTGCTGACACTGCGGTGTCCGCACGCTGGCGGCTGACCGTGGTCCTCAGGCCGGACCGCGGTGTGCCGTCCAGCGGCGCCGTATGGATGGCCGCCGCGATCGCGGTGTCACGAACGGCTCCCACCGGGTCGTGTACCTGCCACGTGGTGGCCAGGACCTGTCCAGTGTGGTCGACGTCGTCCCGGATGGTGCGGCCGATATCTGCCCACTGGCCTGCGTCCTCGCGGACCTGAAGCCACGAGACCCGCAGTTGGGTTCGGGCGTCGTTGGTGAACTCCGAGGCTGCGGCTCCCGTCGCTTCCAGGTTGCGGGGGAGCCCCAGGGTCGCGCCGTAGGTGAGGCGGGCGGCGCGGGACGCGACACGGTAGCCGCGGAGCCTGCTGGCACGGGCGTGGATCCGGGATCCGAGCAGTGGCCGGTCACTGGCCGGGTCGTGCAGGATCTTGCCCGACCACTTGTCCACCACCATCGCGCCGCCGGTACCGGCACCCGGCCAGCCGGCGGCCGTGCCGTTGGCGTACGCCCGCAGCCGCGCGGCTGCCGGATGGCCTCCGGGCTTCGGTCCCACCAGCGCGGCGTGTGCGCCGCGCAGCGCGACAGCCAGCGGCGCGATCCCGCGCCGTCCTTCGGCCACCGCGTCGCCGATGAGCCGGCCGGGAGACATCGGCATCCCCGTCCCGTCGCTGAGCGCCGCCAGACTGCCCAGGGACCGCAGCCGGGCCCCGAACGCCCCGTGCGCAGCGGAGAATCCACCTCCCAGCGAGCTGGGGCGGTTGCCTCCAGCCGAGCCGTTCATGGCGAGGGCCGCGCCCAGTTCGGAAGTGTCGCCGCGCAGGTGGCTTCCGCCGATTTTTGAGTAGCGCATGCGGGTTGCCATGCGCTGCCCGAATCCGGCCGTCGCCCTTAAGACCCTGCGGTGCATGATGAGGAAGGCCACGGCCAGGGCGTCCACCAGTAGCAGGCGTTCCATCATCTGATCAGGGCCGCTGTCGGCGAGCAGCGCGTCCACGGCGATCCCGAAGAGGGGCAGCGCCATCGCGGCCACGAACGCCACCAGGGCGGAGACGACGAACACGCCCAGCCACCGCCACAGCAGCATCCGGGACGGGCCGGGCAGCATCGCCCACACCCATGCGATCGGCCCGCCGGCCGCAGCGGCCGCGTCCGCGCCCTGGGCGCCGAGCATCACCACTGCCATCGAAACGACCATGAGCGCCACGACGAGGACGGCGACCAGCAGCGCCAGGACCGACCACACCCGATCCCATGTCGGCGTCTTCGCGTACGCGGCCGCGGACTTGCCCACGGGGCCGGCATCCTCCAAGTCCCGGATCAGCCCCGGAAAGCCGGCCTTGCCGAGGACCGCCTCACGGCACCGCTTCTCGCTGAGATCGTCGAGGTATTCGCACTTCTTGGCCTGTTCCCGCCGCTTCTGCGCGTCCTCGCAGTACGTCTTGGAGGGGCCGTCGAGCAGTCCGCAGGGGTCTTTCTTGTCCCCCGACATTTGTGTGGCCGCCGACGCGGGCACGTTGCCCTTGATCCATTTCAGGTGGGCCTTGTATGCGGATTCGTCGCCGGGCTTCTTGGGGTCCAGTACGCGCCCGTACTGCAGGAGCATGTACGGCTTGACGACCAGGGCGTCGGTCAGTGCGGCCTGGATCGGGGTGGTGACCGTCTTGGCGTCGGCTTGCTCTCTGATGCAGGCGTCGTGGGCTGGGCCGACGGCGGTGTCGCAGGGCCGGCCGCCGCGGGCCGGGGTGTCGAAGTAGGAGGAGGTGGTGATGGAGGCGACCTCGATGGCTGCCTGGTGGGTCTGCTGCAGCGGCCCGTCTTTGCCCAACAGGTAGTCGGGCCGGACGAATGCGCTGGCGGCGAGGCCCGCGATGACCAGGGTCATGGCGATCTCACCGAGACCTGTACCGACTTTGCCGCGCACGAACATGACCAGTCCGAAGACGAATGCCCATGCGAGCAGGAGGCCTTCGAGGCCGAGGGCGCCCACGACGTGCCGCTGGTAGGCGTCGGCGAGGCGCTGCGCGGGGTCGGTGAGAAGGTTCAGCAGCGGGAAGTCGAATACGAAGCGAATCAGCCAGCAGCACAGGCCCACCAGCAGCCGCACCAGGGTGAACAGGCCGCTCAGCAGGAGTCGCTGGGTTTCCCCGATGACGTCGAACGGCAGCTTGTTTCCCACGACGGCGTTCTCGACGCGTTCCCCGACGGATACGGATGCGGTGGAGCTGTCGAGCTGGTAGCCGCTGAGAGGGACGCCTTCGCGGGTGGTGATGTCCAGGGGTCCCAGCAGGCCTCCGCCCGCCGCGGATCCGTCGGCGGCTGATGCCACGGCGGTGTTGGTCACCAGGAACACCACGGTCAGCAGGGTGACGAACGCTGCGGAGCGCAGGGTTCCCCGGTCGACCTCGAATCTGCCCAGCAGGCGCGTCATCGTTTGCCCTCACGGTTCGAGGCGGGGGTGCGGCCGGGGGTGGTGAAGATGGCTTCCTGTAGGCGTGGCACGGGTGGGACGACGACCTTGATCCGGCCGACCTGCATGCGCGGATCGCGCAGCAGCATCTCGCCGTCCCGGCCCGGCTGCCCTACCGGGGAGAGCCCGGTGGTCACCAGCCGGATCAGGTCCTCGTCCTCGGCGTCCAGGCCGAGGAAGCGCAGGCCTCTGGCCGCGCGGGCGCTGTCGGTGGTGCGGGCGAGGAACCGGTAGGCGATCAAGCCGGCGTCCTTGCCCAGTTCCGTCTCGTCGTGGGCGCCGAGGAACACCCCGGCGCCGTGCTTGCGGCCGTCGTGGAGGATCTCGTGGACCAGCGCCGCGCCTTCGGCAGAGGAGGTCAGCCAGTAGCACTCGTCCAGCGCGACGAGGCAGAACCTGCCGGGGTCGGTGAAAGCGGCCTGTCGGGCGATGGCCGCGATCAGATACAGCACGGCCCGGCCGATCAGCGCCTCCAGCGGCTGCTGGCGCAGGACCTCGACGTCGGCGAACGCCTCGCGCGGGGGGAGGGTGAGGCCGGTGGTGGTCACCACCACCATGTCGGCTCCCAGGTCCCCGTCCAGGGTGACCGGCGGCAGACCGGGGTCGAACACCATCGCGGCGAGCGGGTTGCCGCGCACGATCCGCAGCAGGTCGGCCATGGTCGCCGCCGCGTCCGCACGGCTGGCGCCGCTCGGGGTTGCGGCCAGCGCGGTCAGGACGTCCAGGACCTTGCCCATGGAGGGCTCCGGCCCGCCGGAAACCTCCTCGACCGCGTGGTGCAGGACGGCGCCGGCGGCGGTCATCGCCCCGACGCCCAACTGCAGGGTCAGGTAGGACAGGGCGTAGTGGGCGCCGACAGGTCCACCGAACACCCGCAGCGGATCAATGGAGATCCGGGCTTGGGCGGCGTCGATGACCTGGCAGCGCTCTCCCATCGAGGCGCGGGCGAAGCGGGCCCACTCACGGATCGGGGTCCGGTCGATGACGATGCCCCTACCGCCGCGGTCCGCGACCGCCGCGGTGACCAGCTTCTCCAGCACGCTCTTGCCGCTGCCCAGGTCCCCGATCACCGCGCTGGAGGCGGAGGCGTTGACCTGGGGGGCGTCGGCCGGGTTGAGCAGGACGGGGCGGATGGTGCCACTGTCGAGATCGTGCCCGATCATCATTCCCGTCGGGTCCCCCACACGCGACAAGGTCAGCGCACCGCCGGCGGCCCAGTCCTCGGAGAGCTGGTGCTGGGTGAACTGCCCCAGCTTCGGAGCCCGCACCGCACCGGGGAGCCCCAGGGCGAACAGCTCCTCCTGCATCCCGTACGGGCGCTCCACCCGGTAGTCCCCGCCCGACAGGGCCGCCGACAGCTCCCGCGCCCGCGCATCGCACGTCACCGCATCCGGCCCCCACACGCTGAGCACCGTGACGGACTGCACCTCGACCTCGACCGAGGTACGTGCCATCCGGGCGTCCTGCTCGGCGAGGTCACCGGCCGCGTCCGGCAGCGAGTGCGGCATCCCCGTGGGCTGCGCCCCGTACTGCTCGGCCTGGTCCAGGAGCTCGCGCTTCTTGCGCTGCACCTGCGCACGTGCCTTCTTCGCGGGCACCACGTGCAGGTCCACGGCGACGTCGACAGGGAACGGCAGTCCCTCCAGCTGAGCCAGGACATCCGCGCTCTGCACCGACACCGCCGGCGGGAGCTCGGCGAGGACGAGGTGTGCCTGGTA
This sequence comes from Streptomyces sp. NPDC046308, assembly GCF_055588065.1. NCBI lineage: Bacteria > Bacillati > Actinomycetota > Actinomycetes > Kitasatosporales > Streptomycetaceae > Streptomyces > Streptomyces sp. NPDC046308. The sequence continues at coordinate 70,845 of NZ_JBVJFB010000010.1, read as the reverse complement.
GCCGATGCCGGTCTCCGATTCGACCTGCAGCCACTTACGGCCCATGGGGGAGGAGGTACCCGACCGCCACCACGGCGTCTTGTCCGCCTTCGGTTCCTCGCCGCGGTCCCGCCCGCCTTCGGCGAGTCGGATCTGCCCCAGGTCGGCGTATGCGGGGGAGGACAGCTTTCCGTCGCGGACGCGGCTGCCGAACAGGGGGCTGTGCTCCGCGTCGCCCAACAGGGGCTCGTCCGGCAGGCCACGGTGGACGGCGTGCTGGAGCATCCACACGATCTCGGCCGGGCCCGCCGGGCGCAGGCCGAGCCCACCGCCCAGGGAGGACTGGAGGCGCTCGGCCTCCTCCAGCGCTGCCCGCACCTCTGGCTCGGTCACCGGGACCGGCGCCAGTTCCAGGGCGGCAGACAGCTCCGCGTACAGGGCGCGTACCGAGGCGCCGGCCGCCGACCCCTTGGACGCGAGGGGGATGGCAAGCCACAGCGTCCGCTCGTGCATCTCCTGACCGGTCAGCAGATCCACCGCCGCGCCGCACCTCCGCGCCCACGCGGGCAGGCGCTGCCAATCGACGCCAGCGACCATGCGCTCGGCGATCTCGCCCGGGTCGGTCGCAGCCGCCAGCACGAACAGGCGCGGCTCCATGCCGGGCATCGACCTCACCAGGGAGGTGATCCGGCCCAGCAGCTCCTGGTGGACTCGCGCAGGCAGGTAACCAGCGGGCAGAGGCGCGACGCGCCACACCGCCCACACCCGAGCCGACGTCGACCACAGCAGATGACCGTGGATGTGCCGAAACGGCGTCCTCATCACACCGCCCCCCGCCCCGCACCAGCCACCAGCCGCGACAGGCCCGAACCCGCCGCCCCGGCAGCCAGGACCGACACGGGCACCACGGCCCGCGCCTGGGAAGGCGCCGAAGTGGCACCCGGCTCGGACGCGCAGGAGATGATGAACCGGCACCGCAGATGAGACGGCTGCCGGTCCTTGGCGATCCGGCCCCCGATCCGCCCGGCCGGATGGCGGGCCATCAGAACCAGTACACCCACCAGCGCCGTGAACGGGTTCTGCCCCGCAATCTGCGCCCCGCGAACGGCCCACACGGAAGCGATCCACAACACCAGCGGAATCGGCCCCGCCCACGACCAGAACGCATACGTCTTGATCAGGGCGAAGGCCCCACCGCCGAGAACCACCAGCTGCGCCGGCGTGTACGGGCCGAACGGCACCGTCCAGTCACCGAGCTTGCCCAGCACCCATGGATGCCGGCGCGCGCTCGTGTAGACCCGTGCGACACGCGGCCGCCCCGCCCCGCTCACAACACTCCGCCGTTCGAAGCGGTATCCGGGGTGATCACCACGGTGACCTGTCCAGCGCCCTTGGCAGGGTTGCTGATCTCGTTGGAGAAGATCGACGCGAGGGAATCGCGCGAGTTGTAGATGCCGAGAGCGATGACCAGCGCGATGAGAGCGCCGATTCCGGCCTTCAGGGAGAACTTCCGGGCGACGGTAAGCACGACGACCAGCGTCAGAGCGGCTTTGAGGCCCTTGTCTGCCCAGTCGGCCAGGGTTCCGATCAGGGAGTCGCCCAACGTGTCCAGCTGGCCGGCCAGCACCACAGAATGCAGCGTGTTCATCGCGCACCACCCGAGACAGCCGCAGGGGAGGAAGAGACCGTGCTGGCGGGCGGCTCGGTGACGCCGGCCTCCAGGGTGCTGACCTCCCACCGCCCGGCACGGGCGGTCACCTCCGCCCGGTAGACCAGGGGCCAGCGCACCCCCTGCCGGTCCTCTCCTGTCACGTGGATATGGACCTGCGCCTTCGACCCGTCCGCCGGCACTGCCGCGCCGGTGGCGATCTCGGCGTCCGCGAGGACGTTCTCGAGGTCGATCCGCGCGTACGGGGCTACCTTCGGTGCGGACACGCGCAGACCAGGGGAGAGGTAGCGCTCCAGGCCTCCGTTCTGACCGCCGCCGAGGTAGGCACGCACGAACTCGCCCACGGACGTCTCCAGCGCGCCGCCGGCAGGGACCCGGTGGATGAACTGCGAGGCGGGTACCGGCGGGGCGTCGGGCGCGGCGACTTCGGCCGGTGCTCCGCTGACCGTGGCCGGACTACCGTCCGTGCCGCCGTACCCGGAGACGGCGTAATACCGGACGAGTGGGCTCCCGGCGTTGGGATTGGCTGCGGTTGCGGCTGCGGCCGGCTCGGTCTGGTCGTGGATGGCTGCGGCCACCACCGTCCATGTGTTCGGTCCGATCGACGTGCGGACGGCGACCACGCGTGCGGCGGTCGGCGCTGCATCGGTGGATCGCGGACGCTTGGGCAGGTCCGCCTGGGGAGCCAGTGATCGAACGGCGGCCGCGATGCTGCTGTTGGGGGCGGCGGCGTCGGCGCGTAGCCACAGGTCCACGAACATCTCCGCCACACCGCGGGGGTCGGTCGGAGGCCGAGATTCTGTGGGGCTCGGGGCGGGTGCGGCCTGGACCACGGTGGTCGGCGGGGCGTAGATCGTGGCGGCCAAGGCGAGGGGGCCGGCGCCGAGGGCGCTCCACATCGCGAGGCGTACCAACCGGGGTCCGCGAGGGACTGTCCGCACCGGAACGGTGTCAGGGCGGATCTTGCGCAGGGAGGGCCAGGCCGGCTGATCGGGGATAGGCCGGGTCGTACGGCGGCTTGGAACAGGAGGCGCGGGAGCCATGGGATGCCCTTCTGGGTGAGGAGTTGTGTTCTGCCCTCACGGAACGGCGGTGTCCTCACCGGCTGGCTCACCACGGCCACCCCTGCCGCATCACGGGTGGGAACAGGTCACGTTGGTGACTCCCCAGGACCTCCCCATCGCAGGTCACAGCCTTGTGCGGGTTTGGCTCACCGGGATGTGCAACATCACCAGCATGCTTCGGTATCACTCACAGGGTGCGAAATGGGCCCGGCCGGGTCCGCGTCAGCATCAGCCACCTCTCAGCACCTCCTGCGGCGGCGGTCCACTGCCCGCCCCTGCGGCGGCACACGGTCCGCACCACAGCCCCCGCCCCGACGATGAGGGGGCGGTGCACCGGCCGGGACCACGCGTGGCAGTCGGTGCCCCGTCAGCCCGTGCGGCCCATGCGGGGCACCGGCCGCCCCATCTACAGGGGCGAGGCGGTGCTGGTGGCGAAGGGCTGGCCGCAGCGGGGGCAGTCGGTGGTGGCGGTCGCGGCGGCGGTGGCTATTCCTGTTCGGTTTGGCGGGCGGCTTGGAGCATTTTGGACCAGGTGCTGGCGGAGGAGCCGGGCATGAGCTGGTGGAGGCGTTCGATGTGCCGGGCGGGGCGCTCGGGGGTGCTGGGCGAGGATTTGGCGGGCGAGGGTGAGGCGGGAGTCGCCGGTGTAGGCGGTGCCGGGGCGGGAGCCGGCCCGTTTGCCCGCACCGGCGGGCGGCATGCTGGTGGTGCGGGTGTCGATGTAGTGCTGGGCGTCGGCCCGGCGCCATTTGGGGCGGCGGCGGTTTTCGGGGTCGCCCCATTCGGCGGGTGCGGGGAATCCCTCGGGCGGGATGGTGGAGACCTTCGAGACCCAGCTGTATGGGTGAGTGCAAGGTGTAGTGGCCATCTCGTGGGGGCCGAAGCCTCGTACCGTGGCGGGGGATCCTGACGGGGAAGCTGGGGGGGAAACTCGGGGGGAACCTGCAGGGGAGACTGAGGGGGAAGGTCAGCCGCGGGCGACTGACCGTTCTTGCAGGTCACCATCCGCCAGGCGGGTGGTGACTGGGCCGATTTACCCCTGTGCGCGGGAAGAGAAGAGAGATGAGGGCGAGTTCGGGGTGAGTTCACTGCCGTGGATCGCCCTGGGTGCTCCGCAGGGCGCCGCCGTTGCTGGCGCGGCGCCGAGGGCTCATGGCGTGGACTACGACAACTGCCTCAGCAAGGGTTCACACAGTGCCGCTCCGAATGCATCGATCCGAACACACATGCGGAAATTCTGTCCAAGCTCTGTGCCCCAGCGTGGTCAACCTGCCTAGCTGCCAAAGGCAGTTCATGGTCGCCCCGACGCCAGCAGGGATGCTCCCGGGTGCAAGTTGATCCGGAACCTCGTGAACCTCATGCACCCGGCGGTTGGCGCGGCGCAGAACAGCAGCCGCTTGGCCACCATCCCGACTCCCGCCGGAGCGAACAGACGGCTGAGCACGGGATCCGTACGTGATGGTGCACGATCCAGCCCAGCCGGGCGGGACCAGCGCAAGCCCGCCGCCCAGGTGGCGGATGTGGGCATGCCCGATCGCTTCCGGTCTGACAGCCTGGCCGCGACGGATGCAAGAACTAGGCCACTGGGTGGACCTGTGAACGCGACGGAAACGTCGAGCGGTGACGACGAAGCGAGACCGGTACTGGATCTCGCAGATCTTGAACGGAAGTCCGCCCTATGGCCGATCAAGCGGGCGATGTGGGTCACCTCCGTCGCGGCGCTGGTCCTCCTCAGTGGCTTGACAGCGCTAGCATTCGCGATCTTGGGCTTTCCCGGCATCGAACACCAGGACACTGTGCCGGTGGACACCCTGCTGAACGTATTGAAGCTGGTTTTCGCGGTAGTGGCGGGTTCCGGCGCTCTGGTGGCGTTGGTGATGGGCTACCGCCGGCAGCGTGTCGCCGAGGCACAGAACGTGCTGGCGAAGGAGAGCGGGCAGCGGGAACACGCCAGGGCGGAAAGGGAACACACCAGGGAGGAGAGAGAACGAACCCGGGTGCTTAACGAGCGGTTCGCCACTGCCGCCGGACAGCTCGGACATGATGAGGCCGCCGTACGGCTGGCTGGGGTATACGCGATGGCCGGGCTGGCTGACGACTGGAAAGAGCACCGTCAGACGTGCATCAGCGTCCTGTGCGCGACACTCCGTATCCCTTACGCCCCCGCGCCTGGCGCAACACCTGCTCCAGATCTGACCTGGAAGGCCCACTGGGAGGTGCGTCAAACCGTCATCAGATGTATCTGCGCGCATCTGCTGCCGAATACCGCGGGGTCATGGCAGGGCTACGACTTCGACTTCACGGGCGCCGTCTTCGACGACGCCGACTTCTCTGACGCTGACTTCTCCGCAGGCACAGTGTCCTTCCGCGGCGCGACGTTCTCCCGCGGCGTGGTTAACTTCCGCGGCGCAAAGTTCTCCGGGGCTGATGTCGACTTCCGCGACACAAAATTCACCGGGGGTATGGTGGCCTTCAGTGAGGCGACGTTCTCCAATAGCCTGGTTGCCTTCAGCAGGGCGGAATTCTCTGGGGCCACGGTAACGTTTGGCGAAGCGCAGGTCTCCGGCGGTTCGGTGACCTTCGACGAGGCGACGTTCTCCGGCGGAAAGGTGAGTTTCTCGTGCGCGTTCTCCGGGGGTGATGTCAATTTCCGCAAGGCGGCGTTCGCCGGCGCCAGGGTGACGTTCTTTGGTGCGGCGTTCACCAGGGGCCCGGTAACGTTCCGCGACGCGACGTTCTCCGGCGGCGAGGTGACGT
>NZ_JBVJFB010000010.1:0-65280 GCF_055588065.1 Streptomyces sp. NPDC046308 | reverse complement strand
CGGCGTTCGCCGGCGCCAGGGTGACGTTCTTTGGTGCGGCGTTCACCAGGGGCCCGGTAACGTTCCGCGACGCGACGTTCTCCGGCGGCGAGGTGAATTTTTCCTGCGTTGACTTCTCCGGGGGTGATGTCAGCTTCTGCAAGGCGGCGTTCGCTGGCGCCAGGGTGACGTTCTTTGGTGCGGCGTTCACCAGGGGCCCGGTAACGTTCCGCGACGCGACGTTCTCCGGCGGCGAGGTGACATTCCGGCATGCTAGCTCGTGGGAGCAACCGCCCATGTTCAACGACGAGGTGCTGGACAACCCGCCCGCTGGGCTGCTCCTCCCGTCGCCTACCGAGGGCTTGGGGCCATCAGAAGGATGAGTCACCCTTCATGCTTATCCCGAAACCGTAGCCGCCGAATCCGTCACTGGCGCCTCTCGCTGGCGACGTTCCGCGGGCGCGTCACCCCTACAGACAGGGCAAGGCTCCGGAGTGTTGCACCGGGGAGGAGGCCATCGGGTCGGGACTTTTCGCGCGGTGAGGTCAGGCCCAGACCTGAGCCATCGCGGCACAAGCCTCCGGGGTCCTGGCCGGTGACTTCCGAAGCCTTCCGCACGACGCCGCCGCGTCCAGTGTCTTCCCCATGGCGAGCTGAGATCTGGTCGCCGAGCGGCTGCCCTCGCGCCGTTCACGCGTACGGCCTTCTGCGTGCGCTGGCCGCCCGGGGAGCGTGGCAATCCGGCCCGTATGGCTTCCGTTGATGTCACTTGGGCGGCAGTAGCCCCCACCACCAGGAGATGACGGGAATGTCCACAGGCTCGTGGTCGCAGCCGCGCACGGTGCGGTAACGAACGAGTAACGCTTGATGAGACGCCTTGGCTCAGGGTGACGGTTCATCACGGGATGGGCGTGCACGCCAATGGTGAGACACCTACAGGCTGAGACAGTCGAACTGTTCCTAAGGCCGGTCGCCACCCGCACCACCACCTCAAGGTCATCGACGCCCGCGGCACCCTCAACACCGACCAGTGGCACGACGCCGACTGGATCACCCGAACCCTCGGCCGTCTCTGACCAACACCCCCGTGCGGAAGGGGCCGGCCCCATCAGGGCCCGCCCCTTCCGCATGTCCCAGGTGTCAGAGGCTTGCTCGTGCCAGATCGGCAGCTATGTGCATCCCTTCCGCTGCGCGCTCGTCACGAACCCCGCAGTTTCCGTCGAGGGTGGCACAGCGGGCACCGCATACCAGTTGCACCACGACGGGTTCGCTGGTCGGGGGTGGCTTGCCAGACACCCGGGCAGCTCTGCTGGCTGCACTGCCAGCGGCAGGGCTTCGCGGAACTCGGCCGCAGATCGCTCGCGGTCCACCCGGGATGGTCGATGACCTCGATCAGCTCCGCTCCGATCTCTGGGAACGTGTCATGAAGTGACTTGCCCGGCTTCGGATGCGTTCTGCCTGCGGTGGATCGCTTGCGGGCACAGTCACTGCAACCCCTTCCTTGCCCAGTCCGGTGGCTGGGCTGGCATCGATACTCGGAACTGCACTCGGATTCCGGACACCTCCACAAGCACACCTTGTTCGAGTTGGGCAGAAGATCGTTCGCGGTCCACCCGGGGTGATCGATGACCTTGATCAGTTCGGCGGCCAGAGTCGGGCTCACTTCAGCGAGGGACTCGCCGGGGCCGGGCCGGCTGTTAGCAGCCCCGGTTCTCTTCCAGCTGCAGTCGCGGCAACCGCGGCCAGCAAGCACTCGAACATGGAGTGGCACCTCCCACTCGTTGCCGCAGCCAGGCGCCAGGCACCGCCATGCACACACGTCATTGCACCCTGGCGGCATCCGCTCGAGTCCCCTACCCGGATTGGTCCGGTTGTCGACAAACTCCTGCTCCAGGTGAGGGGCTGCATCGAGCGCTGAGACCTTCGGCTTTGCGAGGGTTTCCTGCCAGAGACGGGCCGCCTCGGACAGAGCTTCGATAACTTCGGGGGAGTCGAGATCCTTCCAGGGATGGCCCCGGCGGCGCACGACATATCCCACGGCCTCAGCCCAGTCCTCGGGATCTACCCCAGGACCGGCCTCGTAGTGCGCGATCCCAGAGATCGGCAGCGGCGGAAGTCCCCTCTCTCGGATCCTCTCCAGATGGCGTCCGTCAGACAACGTGGCTTCTGTTTTCGCGGTGTCGCGGGCAAGGCTGTGCGGCCCACTATGGGTCCACGCCGGATCCAGGTCGATCAGCAGGTCCAGTTCCTTCAGGAAGAGATCGAAGGCGTCCTCACTGCGGCCGGGCAGACGCAGGCGGTGATCCACCTCAACGCCGATGCCGGAGGCCGCCTGGACGAGCATGGCGACCTTGTACTCGAAGAGCGAACGGCCGTGACCGCTACAGCGACGACACCCCCGCCCATTGGTCCTGTTGGCCACGGTTGCTTGCCATTTATGCCCCTGGTGGCATTCCCATTCACAGAGATCGTGACTCTGAGTGCGCAGAGTCTCAGAACCGCGAGCCGGGCGCGTTAGGTTTCTGCGGAACTGCTTCGCGAGGTCTGGGTTCAGTTCGGCCAGCGACTCGCCCGGACCGGGAGCCCGGTTCCCCCTGCGCGAACACTCTGGACAGCCCGTTGGCCTTCTGCGTCGGCTACGGAACACCAAGCGAGTCGTCCACTCGTGGCCGCACCCTTCCTTCGAGCACCGCCATCGGCATTGATCATGATCTGACCAGTTCATATCCTCCAGCCGAACCCCCGGGTTAGACCGGTTGGAGATGAACTCGTGCTGGAGCCTGGCCCGAACCTCGGCCGGATCGGGGTCCCCACCCTTATTAATCACGACGCCAGAGCCTGCCAGACACCGCTGACAACAGGAGGTCAGTAACGTCCGGAAGAGGCCACCGCAACACGGCACCGCTTCACCATCGGCCTCAAGCGGCTCGCCGCCCAAACCACCAGCCCCAAGGTCATCGACGCCCGCGGCAATCAACACCGACCAGTGGCGCGACGCTGGGCGGATCACCCGAACCCTCGGCCGCCCCTGAGTCCCTCACCCCCACGACGGGCCGCGACCAGGCATTCGCACTGGTCACAACCTTGTGTTCGCCGTTCGTCGCAGGCGGCAGGGGCTGAAGGCAGAATTCTGAACAAAGACCGGAAACGGGACTGACGGGACTGAGTCTGCCGCTTCCCGCGTCGTGGGCCCTCACCACTTGTCAGAGGCGCCCCAAGCTCGTCGAGGCCCGCGGCACCCTCAACACCGACCAGTGGCGGTCGGGAGCGCGGGCGGCTGCGGCTGTCGCCCAGTACAGCACCAGCCGACGCCGCTGCCGTGAGCGAGGCTCGATGCGGCACCGAATGATGGCAACTTGCGGAACGCGGTGTGGCTACTCTTCCGGCGTACGCCAGAGAGGCTGTTCCCGGATGAGAGCGTGGGGCTTCCGCTTCACGGCTGCCGCCTGCTTGGGCCCCGCGGCCGCGAGAGGGGCGGCGACTGGGGCGACGCGATCAAACCATGTTGCGCCGAACCCAGGCCCTGACCGCCGGCCGGCGACGAACGTGCTCAGTCGTGGGGCCGGGACGGCAACCCTGCGGAGGGGCGTCCGCAAGCGTCCATGGCTCATCGGCTGTCTGAACCTGGAGGCCGCGGACGCAGGCTCTCAAGGATGCGGATAGGCGAGTTGTCAAAGCGCACGGGCGTGAGTCCGCACTCACTGCGGTACTACGAAGACCAGGGACTGCTGACCAGCTCACGCTCCGACGCGGGGCAGCGGCACTACTCCGATGGTGCGGTCCAGCGCGTGTCGCTCATCCGACAGCTGTTCACCGCGGGGATGTCCAGCCGGGTGATCGCGACTGTGCTGCCGTGGGATGCGCAAGCCGGCTCCGGTGCCGTGGGTCCGCCGCAGGGCGGTCGCCACCCAAGCACGGCGGGGAGTTCGTCTTCGGCGACCTGGCTACCTGGGGCACCGAGCAGGCCGTGACCACCACCGACACCCGCCTCTATGGCAAGGCCACCGCGCAGGGCATGGGACAGGCTGCACCCGCGGCTCACCCGCCGGGCCACCTGGATCGACCATGACGGGCCGCTGCCGATCATCGAGGGCACTGTCACCCGCCTGGCCGTGGAGAAGCTGCCCAGCGGCGGGGTCAACAAGCCGGTCTGGCTCTGGTGGTCACGCACGGGCGCCACCAAGACGGGCGTCGACCGCTGCTGGCAGTCCTTCCTCCGAAGCTTCGACCTGGAGCACACCTTCCGCCTGTTCAAGCAGACACTCGGGTTGACCAAGCCCAGGCTCCGCAGTCCTGAGGCGGCCGATCGCTGGACTTGGCTGGTGATCGCGGCCTATGCCCAGCTCCAACTCGCCCGCTCTCTGGCCACCGATCTTCGCAGGCCCTGGGAGAAGCCAGCGCCGCCGATCGAACTCTCGCCCGCCCGGGTCCGCAGGGGGTTCCGGAACCTGCGCACGAAGGCCGGTTCCGCAGCCGGTGCACCGAAACCTTCCCGGCCCGGACCGGGAAGGCCACCGGGCTCGAAGAACAGCCGTCCGGCCATCCGCCATGACGTGGGCCGCGTCCTTGCGACGGGCGAGGCCTTCAGGCGTCCGCACGCCCACGTTGTTCTTGAATCAAAAGCTGCTTGCTCTGTGCGTCCCACCTACGCCGAGATCTCGGCGCATGGCCTCCCGCATGGAGTTCAGAGGCGCCCACAAATCCTTGAGTAGATGCTTGGCCCGCTCAACGGTGTCGTTTGGCAGGGGGACGCCACGATCGATACGTCGCAGCAACCCGTATAGGACGCTGATCAGGTCGTTCACGCTTCGGATATCGTCAAGCACTCTGTCCGAGACGACCATCTGTGCCTCGTCGAACTGGACCCGGTGGGCGCTCATTGCGGTGGCGGCAGTCTGGCGAATTTCGTCTGTCAAGGTACCGGTCGTCATGGCCTGGACGTAGTCGGCCAGCGCGTAACGACAGCTGCGTGCATGGCTGTTGACACCGATGTAGCAGCTACGGAGGTTGTCAAGACGCTGGCGCTCACTCTCCCGGCTCAGCGTCCGAAGGGCCGCGCGTTGGCCAGGTGGCCCGATGTGACGGTTCCGCCGACACCTGCGATACCGACCAACAGAGTCGCTAGGGCTGCGTCCACCGGCCCAGTACAGCACGCCATACGTATTTCCCGATCCGCGGCATGGCAACCTCGACGATTCATCACACAGTGCGCGTAGTGGTGTCGTATAGAGGCCGCACTCGGGAGCATGCTCGAGACCGACTCCCGACTGGGACGTTAAACAACAAGCTCACATCGCGGGTCTGCTCTGTCGCCGGGGGCCTTCGCGCTCTCGGAGACAGCCTGCTGGCGAAACCGCGAACCGGGCCGCGACGAACCGTTAGAACTCTCTGACTCGCGAGAGGCCCCCTGCGGACAAATCCGGGGACGGGCCCAAACTCCAAGACGGGGTTGGGCTGTTGTCGTATCCGGCATGTTGGTCGCGCGGGTACCGTCCGGGTTGTGGAGTCTCTAACGGAGAGGTGCCGTCATGACCCAAACCCCCGACACTGGTATCGGTGCGCGCGTGCGTGTGGCCCGGATCGCGGCGGGCCTGACGCATGCGGAGATGGCCGGGCTGGTTGGCCGGTCCGAGAGGTGGGCTGAGGAGGTCGAGGCTGGGCGGCTTCCACTGGACCGGTACTCACTGATCTCGGCTGTGTCGACGGTGTGTGAGGTGGATGTGGTGTGGCTGCTCGGGCAGCCGTACCGATTGCGCCGCGAGCAGGGATCGGCGGTGCCGCACGTGCCCGCGATGCGGGCCGCGCTGCGCCGGTCCTCGCTCATCCTGTCGGGGCATCCGGGGCTCGTACCGTCCGCGCCAGCTGCTGACGCGCGGCGGGTGCGGGAACAGTCCGAGGCGACGAACCGGCACCGGCAGGGAGCGAATCTTCCGGCGGCCGCCGGACTGCTGCCCGCGCTGCTGGAGGACTTGAACACCACGATCCTGCTGCACGAGCGGGGTACGGCGGAGCGGGACGCGGCGCTGCGGCTGCTGGTGGACGCTGCCAGGAACGCGCGGCAGACGCTGAACCAGACCGGGTTGCCCGATTTGGCGTGGGTGGCGGCGGAGGTCGCGGCGGGGGCTGCGACGCAGTTGGACGATCCGATCGTGAAGGCCGCGGTCGCCTGGGACCGGTGTGGGGCGCTGCTGCATCAGGGTTCCGCGCGGGAGACGCAGGCGGTCGCGGATGCGGCGCTGCGGGATTTGGCACCGCTGTCGGCGACGGGGGACATCGACGCCCTCGTGCTGGAGGGGGCGCTTGTGCTGCGGCAGGTGATCGCCTGTGCTCGCGCCGGCGACGTAGACGGGGCGTGGAGTCAGGCGACGCGGGCGGTGGAGGTCTCGGAGCGTCTGCCGGCGGGACACCATGATCTGAGGTGGCAGACCGTGTTCTCCCGCGCCAACATTTTGGTGCACACGACCGAGGCCGGGGTCGAGGTGGACGAACCTGACACCGGTCTCGCGTTCGTGGATGAGGTGGACGTGCCCGCGATGCCGAGCCGGGAACGGATCACTCACTATCGGATCGACGAGGCGCGGGCCATGCACCGCATGGGCCGCTCGGGGGAGGCCGTGGTGACGCTGCGGAAGGCCGCGCAGAGGGCGCCGCACTATGTGCACGCGCACCCCATGGCGCGCGAGTTGGTCGGTGACCTGGTGCGCCGTGGGGTTCCGTCGCAGGCCGCGGCCTTGTCGGGGCTGGTGCGGGGGATGGAACTGGTGTCCTGACACCGGGTGTGCATATGCCAGTTGGGCGGCCTACAGAAATCCTGTGGGTCGCCCTTCTGCTTCGGCGGTACTCTCATGTCGTGACCATTACCTACGGTTCCGACGCAGACACGGGGGGCGATGTGGGCGACCTTCTGCATGTCCTGCACGGCCGCGACACCATCGAGTGCGCCACGGCGTACGAGCGGCTCGGCTGGCCGGTGGCCATCGGGCATCGCCACCGAACGGGCTCGGGCTGTACCTGCCAGGACACCGCCTCGAAGGCGCCCTGTGACACCCCGGGCGCCCACCCGCGGGAGGCGGTAGTCAAGCCGCTGCCGCGCGGTGAGCTGGCTGCCGCGTTTGAGTCCGCCCCCGGTGCCGGCGTCATCGTCCCGTGTACACACTGGGATGCGCTGGTCGTCGCCCACCCCATCGGGATGGCCGTGATGGTCCGTGTCGACGCCGCCCGTCTTCACGTCCCGTGTCTGACCTCCGGGCACGCTACCGCGACACTGCTGGTTGCCCCCGGCACGGGCGAACTCCTCGTCGACTGCCCGCAGGTGGAGGTCCGTTCCGGGCCAAGGGCCTGGGTTGCGCTGCCTCCGTCGTACGGCGTGCGCTGGGACACCGCACCCGCAGAAGACCACCCGCTCCCCGACGCCGGGGCCGTGCGCCTTCACCTCGCCCAGGTACTCAAACTCGCGTCCGCCGACCGTACGCCGTGGTGACGGGCATGGCCCACCGAACGGGGCAGCCGGAGACGTCTGTCGGGCAGGCGGATCCGCTGGCACGGTTGACGGGTTTTCGCACGGACGGGGTACGGGCTGCCGGCGTATTTGCCCGGCAGAACGGCCGGTCTCTCAGGGTCGTCCGCTATGTGCAGGCGCCCGAGCGCGAGGCGGATGCCCAGTTCGAGGCCCTGGAGCTGTTCGCCCGCTCCCGGCACTGGGTGGTGCTGGGGGAGCTGTGTCTGGACTGGGCGGGGCCCGGCCTCCTGGAGTACAGGCCGGGCCTGTCGGCCGCGCGGCGCCTGCTGCGCGCCGGCTTCGCGGACGGGATCGTGACGCCGACGTACGAGCACATCAGCCCGGACCTGCGGGAGTACGAGCGCTTCCTCAAGGCGATGTCCGAGAGCCGCTGGTTCGCCGCGCTGGCCCTTTCGGAGATGGGCCGGTGAATGGCTTATGGACCTGGTTCGAGCGGAAGCGCTGGATGGATAGGTACGGCGGCTGGCGGCAGTGGGTCTTGCAGGTCCTGATCGTGTTGGCTACGGGCGGGGCGATGGTCGCGTACTGGTACGCGACGGAGAAAGGGTAATGATGCACGCGGAACACGCCAGGGCTGCGGATCCGGCTCAGCTGCCGGTGCGCGCCCCGCAGAGAGAGTTGCAGCTTGTGCGGGGCCTGGAAAAGCTGGAGCCGGCCACTGAGGACCTCTTCGCCGCGGCGACGGAAGCGGTGGTCGCCGTGGGCAAGGCCCGCCTCTGCCGTCAAGGAGGTACGCCGTGATCCGCCTGCCCGTCCTGACACCCCATCCCGGAGTCGTCGGCCGCGTGCCGGCCGACCCCATAGAGGCCTTGCGCAAGCGCCTGTACTGGGACCGCTTCTACTCTGCAGCCGATCCGCAGGAGAGCCTGCCCTTCACGGAGGCGGAGTTATCGGGCATCCGGCGTCACGTCCTGGGCGCGGGGATGAAGACGGCCGTGGACATCGGCAGCGGCTGGGGCGTGCTGGCGACAGCGCTGGCCCGGGAGGGCTTGCGTACGACCGGCTACGACTGGTCGCCCGTCGCCGTGGAACGGGCCCGGGAGTTCTGGGCCGACGAGAAGAGGGTCTCCTTCGAAGTCCATGACTTCCTCACCGGGACCCCACCGCGCCGGTTGGCGCCGGGCAGCGTAGATGTGCTGGCGTGCCGGTTGGTGCTGCCCTACCTGGATGTGCACCGGTTCATGACCGACGCTCGCCGCTGGGTAAAGCCCCGCACCGGGGTCGTGTACGTGGTGGTGCAGGTGTGGGAGCAGCAGCCCGGCGGCGGCTTCCGCGGGTACCCGGACTCGCTGATCGAGCAGCTGCGGGAGGGCTGGCTGCACACCACGCGTTGGGATCTCGATTGGTCCGAGGAGTTCACCGCGCTTGCCCTGACGGGGCCGACAGGCTACTGAGCCGCCCTCCATCAAGGAGACGATGATGCGCCACAAGGGGCCTATGACGGCCGAGCGGCTGCTCACCATGATGGCGAAGCGGTTCACAGACTGGGGCTCTTCCGTGCTGCCCGTCGATCCCGCGGCCTCGCCCGCGCAGGGTCCGGTGCGGCTCCTCCTCCAGGAGGGTCCGGCGCCCAGTTCGCAGGCGCCCCGGCCGCCCAGGCGGCCGGCCCCCAAGCACCCGCATGTGCGACCGAAGCGACCCCGTTCAGCAGGTCAACTCCAAGAGACAGGAACCCCCGCGTGTTCATCGACATCCCGGGCAAACTCGAAGCCGCTCTGACCGACCTTCCTCTGCCGTCCTGGGAACTGCAGGACTCGCGCCTGGCGAAGTCCACCATGGCCCGGTACCGGACCGAGCTGACCCAGGCCCCCCAGTCCGAGGAGACCCTCGCGATGCTGCGCCGCGCACTGATCGGGCAGGGCAGCGGATACGCCGTGCTGCGCCTGGGGAACGTGGCCCAGGCCCTGGGCGGGGCCGACGACGACCGCTTCCTGCGGGTGGCAACGGCCTTCGCGGCCCAGGTGGCCGTCCCCTTCTCCCCCTTCCCGCGGTGGCCCCTGTGGAAGGACATCGGGGTCAAGATCGACAAGGACCCCGGCAAGTCCAGCGGCATCGGGTACAACGCCTTCCACATGGACCTGGTGAACGGGACCCTGCCCCCGGACTACACCACGCTCCTGTGCGTCCGCCGGGACCCGCTCGGCGGCGGCTCCAGCATTCTCTCCGAGGCCCACGCAGCCGTGGCGCGACTGACGCAGAGCAGCCGCGCCCTCCTGGCCGAGAAGGCCTACCACTACGGCACCTTCTTCGACCTGCACGGCGTCGGCGAGGAGTACAACCCGTTCCCGATCCTGGACGGCTCCGGCCCGGGCGAGGGCTTCCTCCGGTTCACCGCGAAGATGCTGAAGAGGTCGCGGCTCGACCAGGTACACGCCAATGCCGCCAGGGAGCTCGCAGAGGAACTCGTCGCGGGCCAGGTCACCTTCATGCTGCAACCCGGGGACTACCTCATCGTGGACCAGCGCCGCTTCCTGCACGGCCGCGAGGCACTCCACAGCGGTCAGGAGGCCATACCGGACGCCGACAGGCGCCTCCTCCTCCAGCTGTTCCTGCGCGCGCCGATCAGCACCGGCCCGGTTTCGCAGCCGGCCGATGGCACCAGCTAGCCGTTGAGCCTGCGGGCGGGCCCCGGAGCGGTTCCCCGGCCGGGCCCCAGCCGGGGACAGGTCGCACACCGGGACGCCCCAGGGCCTGCGCCGGATCTAGATGCGCGAGTTGCGCAGCGACTGCCACACGGCGCCGGCCAGCGCCCGCGTCGCCCGCGCCACCGACAGGTGCTCGTGCTCTCGGTACAGGGCCCAGTTGTAGGGCACGAGCGAGAGCTTGTTGGAGGACAACGATCCCGACTGGTGGGCTCGGTACACCGCGAGCGGCTCGGCCAGGCCGCGGGCGTTGAAGCCGTCCCGCATGATCGAGAGCCAGAGGGCGTAGTCCTGCCGCTTGCGCATCTCCGGCATCAGCCTCGTGCCCAGGACCTTGCGGTCGTACATGGCGGTGAGAGCACCGATGTGGTCCTGGTGCAGCATCGCGCGGTAGTCCACGTGCTCCCGCGCGCGGACCACCCGGCCGTTAGGGACCCAGTCGGTGCTCTCGCCGTCGTAGTCGGCGTCCATCTTGAAGTACGAGGTGAACGTCAAAGGCGCAGCGGCTTCCGCGGCGAAGGCGAGCTGCTTTTCGGTCTTCTCCGGCAGCCACATGTCGTCGCTGTCGAGGAAGGCGATGAAATCCCCGCGGGCCCGCTCCATCGCGAGGTTGCGGGCCCGGCCCGCACCACCCCGCTGGGGCGCCGTCTCCGGCAGGACACGCTCGTCCCACTTGGCGAACTCGCGGAGCAGGTCCATGGAGCCATCGGAGGACTGATCGTCGGTAACCAGCAGCTCCAGGTCGCTGTGGGTCTGCGTGAGCACCGACCGGACCGCTGCGCTCAACGTGGCTGCCGAGTTATACACGGGCATCACGACAGACACCAAGGGCACAGCGCTTCTCCTTGCCAGACCAGGAATGACGGTCCATTCAAGCACCGCAATCGAGGAGGAACTGCCATGCACATCGTTGTCGCTGGTCAGGGCTACGTAGGTCTTCCGCTGGCCGTACGTGCCGCAGAAGTGGGTCACCGCGTCGTCGGCTACGACGTGGATCCGCACCGAGTCCAGCAGCTCGCCGCCGGCGATTCGTACGTGGAGGACGTGCCCTCCGCGCGGCTCCGCGCGGTCCTGGACACCGGCGCGTACTCCGCGACCGCTGACGCCGCAGAGCTGGCCGGCTACGACTTCGCGGTGATCACGGTGCCGACCCCGCTGCGGGACGGCGTGCCCGACCTGACCTACATCGAGACCTGCGCCCGGACATTGGGCGAGCACCTGCGCCCCGGCGCGACCGTGGTCCTGGAATCCACGACGTACCCCGGCACCACCGAGGAACTGCTGCTGCCGATCCTGGAGAAAGCCTCTGGCCTCAAGGGCGGGGTGGACTTCCGGGTCGGGTTCAGTCCCGAGCGCATCGCCCCCGGGAACAAGCGGTGGTCGTTCGAAGGGACGCCGAAACTGGTGTCCGGAATCGACGGTCGGTCACTCGAAGTGATCAAGGGGTTCTACGACGACATCTTTCACACCACGGTGCCGGTGTCCGGGCCCAAGGTCGCCGAACTGGCCAAGCTGATCGAGAACACCTTCCGGCTCGTCAACATCTCCATGATCAACGAGCTGGCGATGCTGACCGACCGCCTCGGCGTGAACATCTGGGAGGCGATCGACGCCGCCGGCACCAAGCCCTTCGGCTTCACCCGGTTCACCCCGGGGCCGGGAGTCGGCGGGCACTGCCTGCCTGTCGACCCGCTGTTCCTCGCCTGGAAGATCCGGGAAGACCTCGGCGTCCCCTTCCGGTTCGTGGAAGTCGCTGCAGACGTGAACCGGCACATGCCCGCCTACGTCGTCCAACGCGTCGTGGCGGCACTCGACAACCGCGGCGTGCCCGTGGCCGGAGCCCGAATCCTGCTGCTCGGCCTGACCTACAAGATCAACGCCACCGACCTCCGCAACTCGCCGTCGGAACGTGTCGCCGAACTCCTGACCGACCTGGGCGCCGACGTCCGCGGCGCCGAACCCAACATCCCGGACGGCGCCGACACCGAGCTGCCAGTCCGCCGGGTGGACGCGACCCCGGAGGAGGTCGCGGCCGCCGACGCCGTGGTGCTCCTCATGGACCACGCCCGCTTCGACCTCCCGATGATCCAGCAGCACGCGACCTGGGTTCTCGACTGCCGAAACCGCATGGCCGGCGCGAATGTCGAAGTCCTCTAGCGCGCCATCCCCCTGACCGGCCCCTTCCTTCCCCCAGGAGTTCCCCTTGCGCGACGAATGGGAGCACGCCCACACGGACTACACCTTGCCCGCGCAGCGCCGCAGCCCGGCCTCGCTCGTCGACAGCGAGGCCGACTGGCGCGACTACCTGGAACACTCGACCCCCAACGGCTGGCTGATCCGGAACAGCGCCATGACCGAAGCGCTCGTCAGCGGCCGACCGCTGCACCTGCTGCACCTCACCCGGGGCCTCGACGCCATCCGAGCCAGCGGGCAGGTACACGTCTCCGCCGGCTGCCTCGTAGGGGCCCTCTACTGCTCGCCCCTTACCCCTCACGGCGAGGGACTGCGCCCCCACAACCTCGGCGCCTACCTGATGCAGACGAAGTCGTGCACCACCCCCCTGGTCTTCGAGATCACTTCGGACGCCCCGGTGCGGCCCAAGGGCATCGACTATCTGCATCTCGGCGCCATCCACCTGCGCACCTACCTGCGCTACCAGAACCTCCTCACCGCGGACGAGACCGAACGGCTCGACCGTGCTGTCCTGACCGGTCTGCGCGCCGCGGCCCCGTTCCTCGACGTCGCCCTGCGCAACGCCACCAGCAACGCCACGCCGGCACCCGAGTACATCGACCAGCTGGCCGACGCCGTTCCCCACGTGCCGTTCCTCGGCTACCTGTACTTCGAGGTGCTGTCCGAGTACCTGATGCTCCACTCGGTCACGCCGGAGACGAAGACCTACGCCGAGGAGGGGGAGCTGAACAACTGGCTCTACAAGCGACTCGCCTTCGCTGCCGTGGACGGCATGGACCAGCTCTTCGACCTGGCCCGCTTCAAGCCGCGCCACCACCGGCTCCTCCAGCTCATCGAAAGCCTGGAGCCGGATCTCGGCCCAGGCGTCGCCCAATACGTCCGGCGAAGGCTGTCCCACCTGCTCGCCCGGACTGCGCTGGACCCGTCCCAGGACGCCTCCGCCGTCACCTTCCAGGGCGCCGAGCTCGATACGCTCCAGAAGACCGCGCCGGGACTGATCGGCCAGATGATATTCCGCGAAATCCGGTACATGACCCGCTACCGCCAGCTGTACCACTGCTTCGAGAAATCCAAAGCCCTTGAGGCGTGGGAATACTGGAACGGCGAAGGAATACCCACACCATTCAATGGGCTCCTTCCCAAGGGTGAAATCGGCATACACCCCGTCTACCCCCGATCATCGGTCAGGGTCTGGGTCGCAGAGCCAGACGGTAAGGGCCACTTACATCCAGTCGAAGAGTTGATGGCCGTCGTCGCACCACACCTGGCGTCCTGGTGGGCGCCTCCCCGCCAGGGCGTGATCTAGGCGCGCGAATAGTTCACGCATCGAGCCAAGAGTCGGGATCTCCAATTCCAACCCAAAGGTGAACGTAGATTGGGGTGCCGCATGACCGCCAAACTCCTGAACATCCTGACCGGAATCAACCGCCCTTCCGCGCCCTCGTCAGGAAGCATGATTCTCGTCAACGATCTCTACGGCGTGATGCCTGACACCCACACCACCTTCCTCGGCAGGCAACCGGCCGATCAGGCCTGGCAGGCGGCGTTCGGTCACCTGATTGCCCTCTCCACGGTCAAGCGCCCCCATGGCCCCGACTTCGAGGCGTACGTTGACGAGCTGACCAGCGAGGTCGGTGCACTCATCGAGAAGATCCAGCCGCAAGCCATTCACGCCCAGTACCTCGGGTTCGCTCTCAGCCAGGCCTTCACGCGAACGGCCGGCAACATCCCGATCATCGCCATCGCCCACGGCCCCGATGTGCTGGTCGCCGAGCGCAGTGCGTGGGAGCGCGAAGGCCTGTGCGAAGTTGCTGCTGCCAGCGCCGCGATCGTCGCCCCCACCTTCGCCCTCGCGGACCGCATCGACCGGCTCACGGGACACCAGTTCACCGACCGGCTCACCGTCATCCCGTGGGGTATCCGGCTGAGCGATGCCCGCGTACGCGATCACCCGGCGACCGGAGCCGGACCGCTGGCGCTGGTGCACGCAGGCCGGCTCGACGACAACAAGTCCACAATCACCGCCGTCGAAGCCCTCGCCCTGACCGACCAGCCGCACCATTTGACCGTGATCGGTCAAGGTGTTCTACGGGAGCACTTGGAACAGCAAGCTGTCGAGCTCGGAGTACGGGACCGTGTCCAGTTCGAGCCCTTCCTGCCTCGCGCTGAGCTGTGGCGCCGCCTGCCACACTTCGACGCCTTCGTCGGCACCACCAAGGGCCTCGAAGCCTTCGGTCTCGTCCTCATCGAGGCCCAAGCCCACGGACTGCCAGTGGCCTACTCCAACCTTCCCGAGATGAGGGAGATTCTCGGAAACACCGGCGTCCCCTATACCCCCGCAGACCCGCAGTCGCTGGCCGGGGCCCTCGATGAGCTGGGCCGGGACGTTCACCGCCGGAAGGCGCTGACAGAAGCAGCACTCATCAACGTGTGTCGGTACGACATCACCACCACCAGGCGCCGGCTCCGCGAACTGACGCTCCGCTTCACCTCATAGGCAGTGTCCTGGCGATCATGAGCGAAGCCAGATGACGAGTGAGGCTGCGGTGACGGTTCCGAGGAAGACGTAGCCGCGTCCGCCTCGGCCTGGACCCGCTGGAGAAGCAGCTCCCACGTTCCGTCCGCCGACCAGCGGCGATGCCGCTCGTGGACCGTCTTCCACGGCCCGTGCCGATCCGGCAGATCCAAGCCACTGCACGCCCGTCCGAATCCGGTACAAGACCTTGTTCACCACCTGCCGATGGTCCCGCCACCTGCCACAACGGCCGTTGCTAACCGGCAGAAGCGGATCAAGCCGCTCCCACTGGGCATCCGTCGGATCGCCCCGATTCCAGCCGTCTCAACGAATCACGTGCTCGGCGGACGCGGCTCACGGTCGATCCTCTCGGCGCTGGCCAGCAGTTCCGGGTGCAACCGGCGTCTGGCGCTGAACAGCTCAATGCCCAGAAGCCGTCCGTGTGAGTCGTAGTCGAGTATCGCTGTGTCGTCCTCGGCAGGGACCTGCCGGACGGCCTCTCCTGGGGCGATCGTGTCGACAAGGTAGATGTACGCCATATTCGCCGATGCGTCGTACTCGACCCGCATTACTGGCCTTCCCCGTTGATCACCGACCTGGGGCGTCAGGTCCTGGTCTCCCGAAGAGTGTACTGACGTCGAAGATCGCCAGGACAGGCCCTAACCCCGATGTGGCTCTCGCGCCTCGGCGACGTGCCCGAGCCCTTCGTCGAAGGACCGCGCTACGCCGTGCGGAGGGTGCGCCTCGGCTGTCGCCAGGCGGGCGTTGGCGCGGGCTCCAGGTGATCACAGGGCGCCGCGCTCCGGGTACACCGATACGCGCTCCGCTGCGTAGGTGCCGTCCGGCAGCACCGCGTCGGTCAGTTCGAACTGCTCCCGCTTCCCTGTGCCGCTCCAGGTGACCCGAGTGCTGGCGGGGCGGCTGCTGGGCCAGTGAACCGGCTGGCCGTCGGCTGCCCGGGCTCCGAGCAGGGTGTAGGTGCGGACCGGCCGCGCGGTCCCGCTGGCCGGGGTCGCGCCGGGGGTGGCCGGGTTCCGGCGCTGGCGGAGCCAGCCCCATGCTGTGGCCCCCGCCAGCAGGGTGAGGCCGCCCAGGGTCTCCGCGGTCCAGCCGGTGAGCATGTGGTGTCCTTTTCTGTGTGATGACGGGCGGAGCGTGAAGAGGCCGAGCCGCTGACGTCGAGGCCTGCGCGGCACAGCGCGGGAGCGGGGTGTTAGCCCCGCAACCCCCTGCCGGGCAAGGCCTTGTTGAGCCTCCCGCCGGCAGGCGTGAGGCCGGTACCCCCTGAGGCATGCGAACCCTGCTAAAGCTGCTAAAGATCAACTGCGAGGGGTGCCGTGCGGTCCCCGTGACGCCATTTGAGCGGGAGGACCGCGCGGTGAGCCGGATGAGGTAGGGGGGCTCTATCGAGAGGCGCCACCACTACGTCATGGCGTTGGCATCCGGCTGCCGTTCCACGGGCCGTCACCGGATGGGGTGACAGCCCGGTCGCGGCGGTGCGCGGCGCCGGTACCTTCCCGTGCGTGTCCACTGACACCCCGAGTCCTGCGGATCAGCTGCTGATCGACCACGCGTTCCGGCAGGGGTTCACCGTGACCGCGAAGATGCTGGAGGTCTGGAGGAGCCGTCCCAGTGGGCCTTGGACCTGTGCGGCCGGGTCGAGGAGGAACTCGCCGCCGGGCAGCTGGGCGAGGCGGCTGGGGAGTGGATGAACGGCCGATACGCGATGGCCGGACTGGCCGTGCGGCCCGGTTGGAAGGAGCCTGGCAATGTCGCGGGCTAAGGTCGGGTTATGCCCTGGGCGACACGGCAGTTCTGGCTGTGGGTAGCGGCAGCCGCCTTAACGATTACCGTCGTGGTTGGCTCCGTGCTGCTACAAGCACCATCGGAGCCTTTCCTGCAGCCGGCACCGGCGGACGAGGACCAAGTTGTCTTTCAACAGAAGGCTGCTCGCGACCGGACCGCTCTGTTTACTGGGGAGTTGACATACGTACCGCCGGGCTCGGTCGACGTCGGCGACTCCGTGGAATTCTCTGCCACCCTCGCCGGCCCCGAGGCCGAGGCTGACCTCCCCGACCCGGACCCATCGCTGCCCGTCGGCCCCGACCCGTTCCGATCGTCCGACCTCCCCGACCTGAACCCATCACCCCGCGAAGAGCCTGGAGGGGCCGAGGAAACTCGCGAGCTGCCCGTTGGCGGAGTCCAGGGGGCACATTTGTCCGATCCTCGCGGGGACGTCAAAGTGGATCCGATCGGATCGAGCCGCCAGCTGCTCGCCAGTCGGCAGGACAGGGTGGAGTGGCGCTGGAACCTCACCCCGCGCAAGCCCGGCCAGTACCAGCTGAGCCTGGTGGTCGAGACGTACCAGGGTGATACCGAGAACGTCCTCGCCCGCACGGCACCACCGATCCATATCGCTCTGACCGTGAACAACACCTTCTGGTATCGCGTCGGCGAGGCCAAGGAGTGGATCATTGCCGCCGGTGCAGTGCTCGCAGCCTTGGGCGTGATCTTCAGCCCCCTCCGCAAGAGTTTGGTCGGGTTTGTCTCCGGCCGCCTCGGCAATGGTCGCCGAGAATCCCAACGCTGACCACAACCCGTGCCCGGCCTCCGCTGTGACGCCTGTACGGAGGCGTCCGAGATCTGGGTGGGAAATCAGATCGAGCAGCTCTGAGCCCAACCTTGCCTGTCTGTGATCCAGGCATGGCATGGGGCATGGAGCGCGCACGAAGGGGTGGGACCTCCTGTGTGGAGGTGGCAACGCAAATCTCATGGAGGGCCGCGACAAGCCGTCGTTACCATCGCGGCGTGATCACGAGTGAAGGTGCCCTGTTGGGGGCGGAAGCCGCCCGCCGTTTGTCTCAACTCGGGCGTTTCGATATTTCGCCGGGCCTGTCGGATGCGGAGTTCGGGCGCATCGAAAAGGAGTTCGGTTTTGAGTTCAGTGACGACCACCGCGCGTTCTTGGCGGCAGGCCTGCCCATCGGTCGACCGTCAGGGCAGGGGCGTGTCTCGCCAAGGTGGCCTGACTGGCGCAACGGTGATCCTGATGAGCTCCGTGACCGGCTTGCCTGGCCGGTTGACGGAGTGCTCTTTGACGTTGAGCACAACGACTTCTGGTCGGAAGACTGGGGGGCCAAGCCTGGAGCGCCGACCGATGCCCTGGTGCTGGCCCGTGCACGTCTGGCTGAAGTGCCGAAGATGGTGCCCATCTGTTCGCATCGATACCTGCCTGCGGGGCGTGGTACCTATGGCCACCCCGTCTTGTCGATGTATCAGACCGACATCATCTACTACGGCGCCGATCTGATCGACTACGTCCATCAGGAGTTCGGCGGGCCCAAGCCGGATCGTCAGGGCGAGGCCTGTGCCCACCAGGCGACCGTCCCGTTCTGGCGTGACCTCGTGGGTTGAAGTCTTCAGGTCCGAAGAAACGCCCCGGGTCTGGCCACGGGCTCGGGCGCTGACTCCGTGTTGCCGGTGTTGCCCCCGAACCTACGGGGGCCGCGCGCCCCCGACACGGTCCTGACCGGGATGCGCGAGGACCTGGCGCTGCTTGGACCGTTCTGTGCCCGGCCGCACCCCGCGCGGGACCGCACCGACCTGGCGCGCACGGCCGCCAGGATCTCCGGACCAGGCGCAGTCACCCGATGGTGTCGGCATTGTTCTCTTACTCAAGGCAACTGGTCGTCGCTACGGCAGCCTGTCGAAGGCTGCGGACCACTCGAGGTTGCGACCGCTGGTCGCCACTCGGTCGGTGCGCGCACACCGGCTGGTCTCAGGCAGGGTGCGATGGCGGGTGCGGATCGGACCGGGCGCAGCGGACGCAGGTGGTGGCGGCCGGACGGATCTCCAGGCGTTCGGGCGGGATCGTGCCGCCGCAGTTTTCGCACTGCCCGTACTGTCCTTGTTCGAGTCGTTCCAGCGCTTGGTCCAGTTCTTCCAGGTGGTCGCGTGTCCGCGCCATCAGGGCGGCCAGGTGGGCGCGCTCGAAGGCGGTGCTGCCGCCGTCGGGGTCGTGCTCGTCATCGACGGCGACCAGGGCGTTCGCTGCGACGATTGCGTCGTAGTCGCGGTTGAGGGCGGCCGCCCGCGCGAGGGTGTCGGCGCGGTCTGCTGCGAGGCGTGCGCGGGCGGTCGCGTAGGTGGACGGGCCGTGCTCGTCGTGGCCTTCCCGGGTCATGTTCGGGACAGTGCCTTCACCAGGTCGTCGCGGGTCATGTTCGAGCGGCCAGGAACGTTGGCGGCGGCCGCCTTCTTGTAGAGGTCTGCCTTCGACAAGCCGCTCAGGTCCTCCTTCGGGGCGGAGCGGATCCGCTTCTTCGTCGCCAGCTTCTTGCCGGGCGCGGTCTTTCCGGAGGCAGTGGCCTTCCCGCCCGCGGTCTTGGGGCTGCCGGCGCGCTCGACGCTGGCGCGCAGGGCCTCCATGAGGTCGACCACGCCGGTCGGCTCGGCCGCCGGCTCGGCCTTCTCGACGGTCTCGCCGGCCTGCTTGGCGTCGATCATGGCGGTGACCTTCTCCTGGAAGGTGTCGTGGAACTCGTCGGGGTCCCACTTCATGCTCAGGGCGTCGATGAGCTGTTCGGCCATCTTCAGCTCCTTGTCGGAGGCCATGGCCCTGCCTGGAAGGTTGTCGATCTCCTTCTTCGGGTCCCGGATCTCATCCGCCCAGTGGAGGGTGTGGAGGGTGAGGATGCCGTTCTCGGCCTTGAGGGCGACCAGGTACTCGTGCTGGCGCATGACGAACGTCGCGATGCCGGCTTTGCCGGCCTTCGCGAGGGCCTGCTCGAGGAGGCTGTAGACCTTGCCGTACTCGGCGCCCCGCGGCCCGAGGTAGTAGGTCTTGTCGAAGAAGATCGGGTCGACCTCCGTGAGGTCGACGAACCCGGCGATGTCCAGCGACCGCGAGCGGCCGGGTGCGATCTCGTCCAGCTCCTTCGGCTCGACCAGGACGTACTCCTCGCCGGTGTCGTAGCCCTTCACGATGTCCGACAGGTCCACCTCGTCGCCGGTGCGCTCGTTAACCCGGCGGTTGCGGATCCGGTCGGCGGTGCCGCGCTGCAGCTGGTGGAAGTGGATCGTGTGGCTGTCGGTGGCTGTGTAGAGGCCTACCGGCAGGCTGACCAGGCCAAACGACAGATTTCCGGCCCATACGGGACGAGCCACGGTCGCCACCTCCTCCAGTCGGCCCCTCGTCATTCCAGCTGAAGGCCTCTTCCCGGTGATCGCATCCCTACTTCGGAGTAACCGATTCGCGTTGTTCGATTTTAGTTCGATATATTGAAGGGAGAGATTCCGGCCATATCGGCTGAAACTTTTCCTTCGTGGGCCGCAGGGGCCCTGATCGGGGGGAGCGAACCGAGCCTGGTCTTCTTCGACGTTGGGAGCGGTCCGCACGTGCTGTCGACGACGCACTGGACGGCCTACGACGGCCGATCGCGCCGCCCTCGCGCCGAGGCCCTCCGCGCGGTGTGCGCATGCGGCTGGCGCGGCGCGGCTGAGTATCCGCTGGACTGGGCGACGAACGTAGAGCAGCACGGCGGGCCTTTCGTCGCGGGCCGTACGCTCGTGCACCACGTGGTGATGAGGCTCGTTGAATTTGGCTGTGGCGGATATTTCGTGACGCACGCGATGGCGAGGGGACCGATGGTTGACCCATGCTGGATCGCTAGCGCCGGGGCCCGGGGGTTCGGCATCCTTGAGGGGGGTCCGCGGTGGTGTGCCGACCGGTGCGGGCGGGCCGGAGTCGCATCAGACGCGTCGCCCCTGCTGCGCCAAGTCGGCTGGAACGTGGCAGGACTGGAGCGGCGTCCCGTCGGTATCGGTCCAGTTGTCCCAGGGCCAGGGTCGCTCCGCGACAATTCGGCGAAGCTGATCAAACTTGCTCGTGATCAGGACAGTTGGTGTGCGGAGCGCACGCCCACCTGCGGCTTCTCCGCACAGTCCAAACCCTGCGGTCGTCATCCTGGCCGCGTGAAAACGGAACACCTCATCGCATCTGAGGTGCTGGCCAGGCGGGGCGGCCATTATCGGCAGGAGCGGCTGGGACCGGTCCAGGGCCTGGATCTGCGTTTTTGAATTCTCAGCTCGTGAGGCGGCCCGCCCGGCCTGACGGCCGGGCGGCTTGTCGGGGTTTGGCGCGGGGCTGGTCAGATGAGGTGGCTCATTCCGCCCCAGCCCTGGCCGATCTTGACGCCGCTCTTGAGGCTGTTGCTCATGCTGGCGTAGTGGTACAGGTCGCCGCTCGAAGCGATGGTGGCGACGACGTCGGCGCGGCCGTCGCTGTCGATGTCGGCCAGGGTGAGCTTGTCGATGCCGGCCCAGTTCTGGCCGATCTGGATGGCGGGGGCGACTCCGGTGCTGGTGCCGACGTAGAGGTTGAGAGCGGCGGTGGAGTTGACCTGCGCCACCAGGTCGGCGAGGCCGTCGCCGTTGAAGTCACCGGCGGCGAGCTTGGACATACCGGACCAGCCCTGCCCGATCTGCTTGGTGTAGTTCACGTCCGTGCCGGTGCCCGTGTAGAGGCGCAAGGTGGCGTCGTCTTTGCGGACGGCGACGATATCGGCCTTGCCGTCGCCCGTGAAGTCACCAGCGGCGAAGTCAGACATGGCGTTCCAGCCGGTGCCGATCTTCGTGGTGGACTTGAACCCGCCACCGCCGTTGCCCAGGTAGAGGTACAGGTCGCCGGTCGAGGCGTCGCGGGCGATCAGGTCGCTGTCGCCGTCGTTGTTGAAGTCGGCCGCCTTCACCTTGTCCATGCCGCCCCAGCCGGCGCCGACCTCGTGCGAGGCGAAGTCGCCCGAACCGTTGCCCGCGTACATGCGCAGCTTGTTGTCGCTCCGGGTGATGCCGAGGAGGTCGCCGTTGCCGTCGCTGGTGAAGTCGTGGTCGTGCTGGACGGCTGGCTGCGTGGGGTAGGGGTTTTGGTTGTCGGAGCCGAGGCCGGCGGCCGGGCCGCAGGTGGGCCAGGCGCCCTCGCCCTGGCCGGCGAGGACCTTCTCGCCGATGAGTATCTGTTCCTTCTTGGAGGCCTGGTGGGGGTAGGAGGCGTACGTGCCGCCGCCGTAGGCGTCCCAGGTGGACTTGGAGAACTGCAGGCCGCCGTAGTAGCCGTTGCCGGTGTTGATGGACCAGTTGCCGCTGCTCTCGCACTGGGCGACCTTGTCCCAGGTGGCCACGGAGGCGGCGGAGGCGGGGGCTGCGGCGGCCAGGGGGATCAGGGCGCTGAGGGCGGAGGCGGCGAAAAGTGGCAGGGCGGATCGGCGCAGGGCGTGCTGGGGCATGTCGGCGGACCTCATCTGGTGTGGCGTGGAAGCGGGCAGGCGGGAAGCAGGGGTGGGTGCGGGGGCTCGGGGGCCCGTTCCGGAAGGACGGGCCCCCGAGCGCTGGCTGGACGCCGGTTAGATGAGGTGGCTCATGCCGCCCCAGCCCTGGCCGACCTTCACGCCGGCCTTGAGGCTGTTGCTCTGGCTCTTGTAGAGGTACAAGTCGCCGGTGCTCGCGACGGTGGCGACGACGTCGGCGCGCCCGTCGCTGTCGATGTCGGCCAGGGTGAGCTTGTCGATGCCGGCCCAGTTCTGGCCGATCTGGATGGCGGGGGCGACTCCGGTGCTGGTGCCGACGTAGAGATTCAGGTCGGCGGTGGCGTTGACCTGCGCCACCAGGTCGGCGCGCCCGTCGCCGTTGAAGTCACCGGCGGCGAGCTTGGACATACCAGACCAGCCCTGCCCGATCTGCTTGGTGTAGTTCACGTCCGTGCCGGTGCCCGAGTAGAGCTGGAGGGTGGCGTCGTCCTTGCGGACGGCGACGATGTCGGCCTTGCCGTCTCCGGTGAAGTCACCCGCGACGAAGTCGGAGATGCTGTTCCAGCCGTTGCCGATCTTCGTGGTGGACTTGAAGCCGCCGTTGCCGTTGCCCAGGTAGAGGTAGAGGTCGCCGGTCGAGGCGTCGCGGGCGACCAGGTCGCCGTCCCCGTCGTTGTTGAAGTCGGCCGCCCTGATCTTGTCCATGCCGCCCCAGCCGGCGCCGACCTCGTGCGAGGCAAACTCGCCGTCGCCGTTGCCGGCGTACATGCGCAGCTTGTTGTCACTCGCGCTCACGCCCAGCAGGTCGTCGTTGAGATCGTTGGTGAAGTCCCGGTCGCCCTTGCTGTACGAGGTCGGGGTTGCGCCGAGCGGGCTGACGTAGGCGCTGATGCGCTGGCCGATGGAGCTGGGTGTGTCGCCCACCTGCTTCTGCGAGGCGCTCACCGCGACGTCGGCTACCCGGTCGCTCCAGTTGCCGTGGGTGGTCATGATCGAGCCGTCCGAGTTGACGGCAGTCACCATCCCGACGTGGCGGGCCCAGCTGTTCGAGTACTCGAAGACCACGGCGTCTCCGACCTGCGGCTGGTAAGAGGACGAGGTGTGCAGGGTGCCGTTCGCCTGGCCGTAGGAGTAGAACGAGGAGGCTCGGGCGTCGGTCCCGTTGACATTGAAACCCGAGTTCTTCCAGACCCACTTCACGAAGTCCGCGCACCAGGGCTCCGCCTCGGTACCGGTGGAGGTGTTGCAGCTCGTCAGGAAGCCTCTGCCGCCCAGGCTGTTGGTGGAGCAGGCGTTGTCGCCGACCTGAGCCCGGGCCAGGGCAGCGGCCTGGCTGGTGGTGTCGGCGAAGGCGGGGGCAGCGGCAATGGTGAAGGCGTAGCCCATGGCGGCGAGGGTGACACCGGCGGCGGAAAGGTTACGGCGAGCACGAACGGACGTGGACATGACAGATCCTAGGGTCGGGTACTGCTGGGAGAAGGTGGTGGGGCCGCGCGGTTCGTGCGACTGCTGCCCTGCAGGAGCAGCGGTCGGGAGGTGAACCGGAGCGAAAGAGGGGATGGAGCCGGATCGGGCTGGGGCCCGTGGAGGGCCTACTGCCAGATCATGTCGTCGGTAGCGCCGGCGACAGGCTTCTCGCCCAAGAGGGCGGCCGCGGTGAAGTTCGTGGTGGCCGCGCCGACGGCGGAGTCTGCGGCCAGGGCGGCGGCGGGAGCGGCGAGAGCGAGGGAGGCGACCGCGGCGGCCAGAGCGATACGGGTGCGGATCACGGCAGAAGTCCTTTGCTGAGTCGGAGCATTCGGGTGGCCCGAACCGGTCTGCATCCCGCGGTGATGCGTCCTCGGTTCTTGCCTGCCGGTCGGTGTTCCCTTCCGGTGATCACTACTTTCGTCGCTGGTCAGAGGCGTTGGAAGAGCTTCCGGGTGGACCAAATGGGCCGTGGCCCTTTCCGTCCATCGCTACTTGCGGCGGGGTCCGGAACCACAGGTCATCTACTCGAAGGCGGGTGCCAGCAGGGGGGCTTGGGCCTCAAGGAGGGTCCAGCCGCTGAGTTCGGGGCAGTTCAGCAGGGCGCGCAGGCACACCTTGCGCGCCGCCGCCTCCGCCTCCAGCAGTCGGTCCGACAGGAGGTACAGCCCGAGGACGGGATGGGGCAGTACGTGTTCGTGGACGGACACGTGCTCGACACGCTCCTCAGGCAGGGCCTGGCCCAGGACGAGAGCATGGGTGTCAGGGGGAAGGACTGCGGCGCCACCGAGCGCCTTCAGGCTCGCGTGGATGAGATACATGTGCCGACTCAAACAGGTTTGCCAGCCTCACGTCACTACGGGAAGAAGGCCTCTTTGGGCCCTGGACCCTTTCGGCCAGGACCTGGCGGGAGGGTGATCGCTCACGAACCGCTATGGCATGATCACGAAACCTGCACGAGGTTGCTGGGGAAGTCTCTTACGGGGGGGGTTGGAGATGCTGGCCGCACTGGGTCTCGACACACATGCGGAATCCGTCTACCGCGCCATGCTGGCAGGTCCGCAGGGCGGCGTGGCCGCTCTGGCCCAGTCCACGGGTCTCCACGAGGCGCAGGTGCGCGACGCGCTCGACCTGCTGAGCGAGCTGGCGCTCGTACGGCCGTCCGCCGAACAGGAGGGCCGGCTGCGGGCCGTCTCGCCGGACATCGGCATGGAGATCCTGATGGCCCGCCAGCAAGCCGAACTCGCCGCCCAGCAGCAGCGGGTGGAGACCTCGCGAGCCGCCGCGGCACAGCTGATCGCCGAGTTCGCCGATCTGCGGCCGCAGGCGCCCAGCCCGGGCGTGCAGCAACTGGTCGGCCTGGACCAGATCCGCGAATGCCTGGCCCGCCTCACCCGGGAGATGACCACCGAGGTGATGACCTTCGCACCCGACGGAGCCCACACGCCGGAGTCCATCGCGGCGGCCCGTCCGCTCAACGATGAGCTGTTGGAGCGCGGGATCCGGATGCGGACGATCTACCTCGACAGCGCCCGCAACAGCACGCACACCGTCGAGTACGTCAATTGGCTGTCGGAGCGGGGGGCGCAGATCCGCACCGTGCCCGTCCTGCCCACCCGGATGATCATCACGGATCGTACGGCCGCCGTCATTCCCGTCAACAGCGACGACACCGCCGCCGGGGCCGTGGTCCTGACCGGGCAGGGCACCCTCACCGCGCTGTGCGCGCTGTTCGAGACCACCTGGGCGGCCGCACAGCCACTCGGGCAAGCGGGAGCCCGGGATGCCCAGGGTCTGAGCGGGCCGGAAGCCACCACGATCCGACTGCTCTCCCAGGGCTTCACCGACGAGGCGATAGCCAAGCGGCTCGGCGTCTCGCAGCGCACAGCGCGGCGGATCGCCACCGACCTGATGGAACGACTGGGAGCGCGCAGCCGCTTCGAGGCAGGGGTACGGGCGGTGCAGCACGGGTGGCTGCCGACGCAACCCATCTGAGAGACGGACATCGAGTGCCCCACCCGGTGCGCTCAGCGGCCGGCTGCTGGGCTGCGGTGCAGGTTCGGCTGTTGGGGGCGGTGCCGCGGCGGGCTGACCACCAAAGTCCACCTGGCAGCCGATGGCCGGTGCCGTCCGTTGTCACTGCTGGTCGCAGCGAGGCGCCGCCATGACTCTCTCTACTTCGAGGCCGTCATGGCCGGCATCCGCGTGTCCCAGGATCGGAAACGGCAGGCCTAGGACGAGACCGGACAGCGTGGGCGCGGACCGGACGTACTCCTCCCGCATGATCCGCACCTATTTGCGCCGTTGCGGGATCACTGCGGTTTGACGTCGATGTTCCTCAACCCCCGGATCGCCACGTTCGGGCGGACAACCTTCCCGGCTCAGGCCTTCGCGGGTACCACTCGGGAGGCAGGATCAGCCCGTCGGGCAGGGGTTTGTCGGACGGTGGCACAAGACCCGATGGCGGTTGCCCGCTCGCAGCCGACAGGTCGACCTTGGCACCGAAGAACGCCGCGCCAAGGAAGGAGACCTTTGAGCCGATGAACCCGGCCCCCCGGAAAGTGACCTGGCTGTCGGAGAACTTTGTGCCGCAGTACTCCACCACGCCAGCAGAAAATCTTGCGCCGCGGAAGGAGACCGTGGCGCCGGAGAACGCCGCGCCGCCGAAGGAGACCGTGGCGCCGGAAAACTCTGCGCCGCGGAAGGAGACCGTGGCGCCGGAGAACGCCGCGCCGAGGAGGACGGTGCCGCCGGAGAACACGCCGCAGAAGTCGACCCCGCGGCCGAGGAACCTTGCGTCGTTGAAGGTCACCGTGCCGGCAGAGAACCGCGCGCCACGGAAGGAGGCTGAGGTGTCGAGGAAGTTCGCGCTGAAGTCGATTAGGGCGCCTGAGAAGGTCGCGTCCCTGAAGTCGACTTCGCTGTCGGAAAACGTGGCGCCGCGGAATGTGACCTCGCCGTCGGAGAACGTTGTACCCCTGAAGTCGACCCTGACGTCGGAAAACTTCGTGTCCTTGAAGTCGACTCGGGCACCAGAGAAGGTCGCGTCCCTGAAATCGACCCTGCCGCCGGAGAACTTTGCGCCGCTGAAATCGCCTCCGTCGAAGACGACACCGGTGAAGTCGAAGCGAAGCCCTTGCCACGAGTGTGGATGGTCGGATACCAGACGCAGGTGGTCGCGGATGAGACGGATGACCGTGTGTCGGACTTGCCGCAGGGCCAGGTACGCGTGCCGGGCCTCAGCCTCGCCGTCGGACAGGTCAGCCTCAGCACTGTAGGGCAGGCGAAGGTAGGCGCACAGCACGTCGATGCAGGTCTGCTGTAGGTCGGGGGTGGGGGCGTCGTCAGCGAGGCTGGCCAGGGCATGTACGGCGCCGAGCCGGACGGCCTCGGACGTTTCGCCGAGTTGGGAGACAGCCTTGGTGAAGCGTTCTGTATGCAGGCGAGTGTCTTCGCGCAGGGCTCCGGCCTCGTCAACGCGCTGACGCCGATAGCCATTGACCAAGGCGACCAGGGCTCCGGCGCCCGCGACCACACCGAAGGAGACTTTCACAAGATCGAACAGCTCCCTGGAGCCGATGCGCTGCTCGGGTGCCAGCCCCTGGACGCCGAGCAGCTTCCACCCGGCGTAGAACGTCACGGTGGCTGCGAGGATCGCGGCGGCGAAGGCCAGAACAAGCACGCTGTGGATCGGCCACAACCCTGGGCGGCCTTGCGGTTCCGGCTCGCGGCGTCGGCGGACCGGCCAAAGGCGCAGGCGGCGCTGCTGTCCCGGCCGACGGCGGGGCAGAAGTGCTGACATCGCACCATCACAACATCATTCGCCGCCACTCATGGTGGCAGCGCGCCGCACCCGACGACCCCTTTCGCCGGGATGCCGCATCGTTCGACCACGCGTTCACCGAAACCGAGCAAGCCGCGGCGGCCCAAACCCGACCGAGCAGGCTGGCGACCCGTTCCCTCCGAGGAGGTCGGTAAGGCCGAGTACCGCCACGGCCCCGCTGCAGGACCTCGCGCGGGCCTGGAAGACCGCCGAGGGCGTACGGCAGTGGGCCCTGGACTTGTGTGGCCGAGTCGAGGAGGAACTCGCCGCCGGGCAGCTGGGCGAGGCGGCCGGGGAGTGGATGAACGGACGCTACGCGATGGCCGGACTGGCGGTGCTCAGCACGCTGAAAGAGCGCGACTGGCCACTCGCCCAGCACGCCCTCGACAGCTTGGTGCTGGTCTACCAGCTCGGGGAGTACCGGCGGCTCGACCGCCTCGTTGCCGGCTGCCAGTGGCACCTTCTCGCCACTGAGGGGCTGATGCCGCCGCCCATGCGCGAGCTTCTCCAGGACCTCATCAGCCGGGACGTGCCCGGTGCCGGGGCGGGGGTCGTTGTCAGACCGGCCTCGTAGCGTCGATGGCGAGGGTCCGGACCGGACGGGGCCCCGGAGGAGCGAAGGAGCGGGCCATGGGCGAGATCAGCATCGAGCGGCAGCATCTTGACCGGCTGCTGGCCGACAGCGCGAGCACGTATGGCGCCCCCTACCAGCGGGCCTTCGCCGAACTCGCCGAAGCGCGACGGGGCCGGCCTGTCGCCGAGATCCTTCCGCTGCTGCGTCGCGCCGCTGAGGACGCGCTGCTCGGCTTCACGGACGTGGATCTGCGCGAGCAGGCCGAGGCCATCAGCACGGGGGAGCCGTACGTCCTGCGCGTGACGGTGGCCTGACCCCAGGACCTCCCGGGACGGCCGTCTGCCAGGTATGGGGCATGGACCACCTGGGCGGCAGGCCTCAGCGGGCCGATCCGAGGAGGGAGGGGGAGGGCGCGAAGTGCAGCTTCTGGGGTCCCTTCCCGTCGCCCTTCCAGTCAAGGAACACGATCACGTCGGTGAAGAGGCGCTCGCGGCTTGGCCAGTGCGAGGAGTAGGACGCGGGAGTGATGGACCCGTCCTTCGCCTTGTTCAGGCGCTGGGCCAGATCGGTGCGCCGCGTCACGGCCACACCGCCCCCCTCGATCATCGCGGTCACCTCGGCGTTCGTACCGGTGGCGTTGAAGATGGAACCCGCGTCACTGGAGGACTCGGGCAGGTCCCAGGAGATCGTCGCCCAGTGCCGGATGTTCGCCCCGGACTCGGTCACGCACGCCTTGACGGTGAAGTCCCAGTTGTCGGGCAGGGGGCCGCTGTAGGCGGGGTTGTCGACGGTCTTGGACGACACCTTGCAGCGCTCCACCGCGTACGCGGGGCCGCCCCCGGCAATGGCCGCCGTAATGGTGGCCGCCACCAGCACCGCCGAGAGTCGCACGGCGGGAAGTGTCCTGAGCATGGGTGCGCCTCCACAGGTCGAATGCCCAGGACAACGAGGCGATGCCTGGAAAGAAGCGTGCTGGCGCGGGTGACGCGCGTGTAGCCGGTGACGGCGCCGATCGCCGTCACCGGCTACCTCAGGCAGGAGCCTTGAATCGAATCCCGTCGGTCACTTCCTGCGGCCTGGGTGGGAGAGGGCCTGCACGAGCTGGTCGTGGTTCATGGACGAGCGGCCTGGGATGCCGGCCGCGGCTGCCTTCTCGTACAGCTCCGCCTTCGTCAGTGCCATCAGCTCCCGGCCCTTGGCCGCCGGTCCGGAGCGCGCCTGCTTCTTCGCGGCCGGCGCCTTCTTCCCGGCCGCCGCCCGGGAGCCGGGCGAGGTGGCCTTGTCGCCGGTGTCCTTGGGGCTTCTGGCTCGCTCGACGCTGGCGCGCAGGGCCTCCATGAGGTCGACGGCACCGGTCGGCTGCGCCGCGGGTTCGGCCTTCTCCACCGTCTCGCCGGAGGCCTTCGCCTTAACCAGGGCCTCGACCTTCTCGCGGAAGGAGTCGTGGAAGGCCTCCGGCTCCCACTCCATGGCCAGGGCGTCGATCAGCTGCATGGCCATCTTCACCTCCGCCGCCGTCGCCTCGACCTTCCCCGGAAGGTCGGGCACCTGGGCGTGCGGATCGCGCAGCTCGTCGGCCCAGTGCAGCGTGTGGAGGGTCAACAGGCCCTCCGCCTCCTCCGCCTTCAGGGCGACCAGGTACTCCCGCCCGCGCATCACGAAGGTGGCGATGCCAGCCTTGTTCGACTCGGCCAGGGCGCGCTCCAGGAGGGCGTAGACCTTCCCGTACTGGGCTTCCCGGGGCCCGAGGAAGTACGTCTTGTCGAAGAAGACAGGGTCGACGGTGTCCAGGTCGACGAAGCCGGCGACGTCGATCGACCGGGACCGGCCGGGAGCGATCTCGTCGAGCTCCTTAGGCTCGACGATCACGTACTCGCCTCCGGTGTCGAACCCCTTCACGATGTCCGCCAGGTCCACCTCGCCGCCGGTGCGCTCGTTCACGCGCCGGTTCCGGATCCGGTCCGAGGTCCCGCGCTGGAGCTGATGGAAGCGGATCGTGTGGCTGTCGGTGGCCGTGTAGAGACCCACCGACAGACGAGCCCGAACGCCAAGACCCCCGTCCACACCGGTCTGGCCATCGCCCGCACCACCCTTCACGAGGTCCACCAGGGCGTCTATCCACCCTGCGCCGGCACGCCCCATCACCCCCACCGGCAACGCCGGCCCGGCCCCGCGGCTCAGACCCTCTTTCGGCGGGACAGGGAAGCCTTCACCTGGGCCGTCAGGGCCCTTCCACCTCGCCGCGCTCCCGTGTCCAGGAGCGCACCGTGTGCTCGCCCTGGGGCCCGTCCTCGACCAGCACTGGCGGAGAGGCGGTATTCCGAACCTGCGCTATTCCCGTGGCAGCGATGTTGCACGCTGCCCCGTCACGCTCCGGCCAGCCAGCCGTCACCACTGAACTGCAACTGATCGAATCCCAACCCCACTGACCGTGCGGCCGGGGCGGCTTCGCTTGAGAACGTGTCGGTAGCCTGTGTCGCACATCGATGCTGGCGATGGTGCTGCGGGGGGAGCGGCCATGACGGAGAGAGCGCAGACGTTGTGCAGCGAGGGGATGGTAGGAAGGTCCACGGCAAGGGTCCTCTCTGCCAGGCGTGCTACCGCCGGAAGCGTCGAACCGGCACCGTAGAGAAACAAGGGCCAAAGGTGTTGACCCTGCAGGTAGTTGCTGCCAACACCGTGATCTCTGGCAACGGCTGCCACCTGTGGAGTGGGTCCACCGACTCCACGGGGTACCCCCGCTTCTACGTGACCGAGGGCCAGAAGCTGATCAATGTACGCCGCTGGGTGATGCAGGAACACGGCCAGGACGTCGAGGGTAAACAGGTTGAGGACACCTGTGACAGCAAATCCTGTGTTCTCCCGGAACACCTGGTTGTTGTAATGCCCCACACTACGACGAAGACGCGGGCGGGCCAGCAACGCATGCGGGCGATCGAGCGAGGTGACGTCTGCGACAACGGACACCCGTGGCTGCCCGAGACAACGTATTTCTACCCGGAGGAGAGTTCCTATCCGGGAAAGAAGGTATGCAAGGTCTGTCGAGTCAACTGGAACCACGCACGCCAGGGAAGCGCTCCAGTTGACACGATAGGGGTATGGAACCGAGACAAGACACACTGCGCTCAGGGGCATCCGTTTGATGAGGAAAACACCTTCTTCAAGCCGGACGGCGCGCGCGGATGCAAGAAATGCAACAACGACAGTCGACGGCGAGCTATGTACGGCACAGAGCCTGAAGAATTCCTCAGGATGCTGGAGATTCAGAGCAACTGCTGCGCTGTATGCAAATCAGGGTTCGCTGAAGATAACCGGCCGCACATCGACCATGATCACTCTTGCTGTCCAGGAAAGAAGTCGTGTGGAGAATGCGTGCGAGGACTGCTTTGCGGTCGCTGCAACACCGGGCTTGGGCAATTCAAAGACTCCATGGACTCGCTTCGCGCAGCTATAACCTACCTCGAGTCATTCCACTGATCACTGAACTTCCCCCGTGTTACCAGCACCCGTAGTCAAGGGGTCTTCCAGTCATGCGGTATCCGCCAGTTCCACTGGTGGAGATGCGGTATTCCGAACCCGCGCTATTTCTGCTGCTGGGACTGACTCCATCGGGGCGGGGGCGCACTGCGTCGGGTCACTGTTCGACGGCATGGCCCTCGCCGCTGGGCGTCCGGTGAAGTGTCGAGGTGTCGTCCACTGCTCCCCGGCTCCATGCGTGGCGGAGTCCAACAACGAGGCCCACAAGTACCGGTCGGCACAATCGCCTTGCGGATGCGCCGGGGCGCTGCATCTGCTCGTCCCGGACGCCAACAGTCTCTCCCTGAAGACCCGGCGGGGCAGGCGCCGACGCGCCGGGTGGGCAGGATGGGTCCGGCATCGTCCTACGGGTCGGCAGAGGCCGTCGTCCGGGGAGGCGAAGGCACGCGAACGCAGGTCAGCGGCCCTTTACGCTGCTGCAGTGCCTTGATCGTGGGCTCTGGTGTTGTTCGGCTTTCAACGTGTATGTTGAGCGCCGCCAGCTCCCGGCGTCAGTGTGAGAACCCCACTTCACCGCACCAAGTTGGGGCCACCTCTCGCTTGCGACTGGAGCAATCCATGACTGCGCCCACCCCTGCGCCCGGCTACCCGCAGCAGCTCGACGCTGCTCCCGCCCCCACAGCACCGGGAGCCCACCCTCCCTTTGCTCCGCGGCCGGAGGCTGGCCCAGGCAAGGTCGATGGGCAGCTCAACGCCAAGCAGAAGACCGTCCTCGGGTGCGGAGGCATGGTTGCCTTCTTCCTGATAGCCGCGGTGGTCGCTGCTGCTGTGTCACCCCCCGAGGCCAAGTCGGCCGAGGCCAAGCCCGCTCCCACCGTCACCGTCACTGTTACCGCAACCGTCACGGTCACCGCACCTCCGCCCGTGGCGGCCAAGGCCCCCGAGCCGTCGCCCTCGCCGACGCAGGAAACAGCGCCGCAGACGGCGCAAGTCCCTGACATGACCGGTAAGTCCGGTGACCTGCTCGTGGAAGCCCTCAAGACGGCCGGCTTCGCTGACGGTTACAAGGCCACCTCGTTCCACGACGTCAGCGGCCAGGGCCGCACGGTACTGCTCCTGACCAACTGGAAGATCTGCGAGCAGGACCCGAAGAACAAGGCCGTCTCCGTCACCGAAAAGATCTCCGTAGGCGTGGTCAAGTTCGGCGAAACCTGCCCTTAACCACCACAGCTGAACCGCCCGGCCGAGCCACCTGCACGGCGCCGCGGCCACCCCGCACCGGGGCGGCCGCGGCGATGTTCGCCGAATGCCAGCTGTGCGGATTCCGGAGCGGCCACGCCGCGCCTGGACTCTCTGCTCACAAGGGAGGCCGCAGCCCCGGCCGGCTCAGTCGGCCTCGCTGTTCGCGTTCGCCGCAGAGGTTCAGCAGCGGCGCATCGGGCCATCCCCGAAGCGGAGAGCAGGCAGACGCAGCCGGGCAGGCCCGGGTGACCGAGCACCGTTGAGTCCTCACCTGTCTGTTTGCAGGGGGCGCCAGGGTTGAATCACGGCGCTTGCTCGCCGGTCTCGACATCCCGACGGGCCCACGCCCGTCCTGGGCGGAGGGTTCGTATGTCGGTCGGCGCGGAAGCGGTTCGTCTTTCTCGCTACGATCCGGCAGTGCATCGATACTTTCTGTTACTGAGGAGTCTGCAGTGGCCTACGGCCAGCCGCCCTACCCTTACGCCCCTCCACCTGCCC
The DNA here is from genome assembly GCF_055588065.1 of Streptomyces sp. NPDC046308. Classification (NCBI taxonomy): domain Bacteria; kingdom Bacillati; phylum Actinomycetota; class Actinomycetes; order Kitasatosporales; family Streptomycetaceae; genus Streptomyces; species Streptomyces sp. NPDC046308. The sequence goes on along the minus strand of NZ_JBVJFB010000010.1, from coordinate 32,047 downwards.
CGATACGCCCCTGGTGGCAGACCTCGAAAGCCCGTCTCGCGTTCATTGGCGCGGCGGCCGTCACCATGGCGATCGTCGAGGGACTCGGCATCCTCCTCATGTTCGCCTCCATCGCTATGATCTGGATTAGCACGGGCGGGCTGCGGCATCCGTGGAAGGTGTGGCAGCGGATCGCCGCAACGGTCGGCACCCTGCTGCTCTGCCTGATCGTGGCCGGCATCGCGCACCCGGTGAAGAAGAAGGACGATGCGAAGCCGGCGGCGGCACCAACGGCGGCTGCCACGTCGAAAGCACCGGCGACTCCCGCACCTGCGGCTGCGCCACAGCTGGGGGACTACGCGGGCAAGGCGCTGAGCGAGGCACGCAAGGGCGCCGAGGCGGCCGGGTACACGGTCGGCAACCGTGATGCTTCGAACGAGTCCCGTGAGGTCGTCCTGGCAGGGAACTGGACCGTGTGCTTCCAGAAGATCTCCGACCTGGCCGAAGGAAAGAAGGGCGTCGACTTCTCCGTGGTCAAGGAGGGCGAGCCGTGTCCGAAGGAGGACGGCGGCGCCCTGCCCTGGCCCGTGCTGCCGAACGTGGTGGGCGCCACCTATAACAAGGCGGTGGCGGACCTCACGGCGGCAGGTGTGCCGCTCGAGCGGGTGAAGCTCGAGGACGTCTACCTGGACACTGACACGCCCACCGCTGAGCAGGCCGCGAAGGACGGCGAGGAGTGGCACGTCTGCTTCCAGGACCCAGGCAAGGACGGCAAGGTCACCTCGACCACGACGGTCCGTCTGGACCTGGGCCGGTGGAGCGACGCATCCCTGGTGAAGACGTGCCCCGCTGCGAAGGGCACCACCTACCAGATCCCGGCGAACGATCCCGACTACAAGCGTCCCGAGCCCTCGGGAGGCGATGACGACTCGTCGAGCCAGGGCGGGTCGACGGGGGGCGGTGCGAAGACCGTGCATCCGGGGGCGTTCTGCTCGCCGGCCGGAGCGGTCGGCACGGCGAACAGGAAGACGTACACCTGCAAGGGACCAGGTCAGAACCGCTGGCGCCAGTAGCCTGCGCCCACTCGAAGCCCCTCCGGCCGGCGGCCGGAGGGGCCCTCCATGTTTCGGGGTACGGGCGGAACAGTCCCACCGCCGGAGCCACCAAGAGCGTTCGATGAAGCCAGGGGCGCAGGTGCGGGCGAGACGAGCGGCGCTGCTCGGCCACCCGGGCCTTCCAGCGCGCCGCAACCCGGCTCGTGTGCCGCGACCCCGAGGGCTTCGCCCGTCTGAGGGAGGTGGCCGGCGATGAACGGTGGGCGTCACCAGGCGGGGGCCGGGCCCGCCGCGCGCTCACCCGGATCATGCTGGCCAAGGGCGGCGGGCTGGCGGACATCACCGTCGGCGACGCGCTCGAATACGACGCCGGCCTCCGCGCGAGCACTCACGGCGTGGGCAGCGGCGGCACCCTCTACTACGCGTGGCTGCGCGAGCTGGGACACCTGCCAGCCGACGCCCCCACCACGTTGCGGTTCCTGGAGCAGGTCACCGGCCAGCTCACCTGCGTCCAGCTCGTCGACCGCCACCCCGTTGCCTCCCCGGGGATCAGGGCCCTGCTGATCGACTACCTCGAAGAACGCCGTCCCCGCCTGGACTACTCCACCCTCGACAACCTCGCCCGGCACCTGACCAGGAACTTCTGGTCCGACATCGAACGCCACCACCCCGGCATCGACACCCTCCGCCTGCCGGCCGAGGCCGTCACCGACTGGAAGGAACGCCTGCGCACCCGCGTCCAACGACGCCGGCGCCCGGACGGCTCCATTGAGGAGACCGTCGTGGAACGCGCCGACCGCACGATGGTCTTCATCTACGTCCGCGCCTTCTACCTGGACATCGCCCGCTGGGCGACCGAGGAACCCACGCGCTGGGGGCCGTGGGTGGCGCCCTGCCCGATCAAGGTCGCCGAGACCGCCAACCGCAAGCGCGTCACCCGGACCAAGGCCCGCATGGACCAGCGCACCCGCGAACGCCTACCGGTGCTGGAGGCCTTCGCCCGGGCTGCCGCCGACCACCACCGCCTGCGCGCGGCCCACCTGGAGATCGCCCGCGCCACCCCGCCCGGCGCCCGCTTCACCCTCGACGGCGCCCTCTACATTCGGGGCGCGAATCCAGCCGGCGCCGCTGCCCGCGACGAGCAGGGCCGCCTCGTGCATCTCGACCGCGCTGAGCACCGCGCCTTCTGGGCCTGGGCGACAGTCGAGTTCCTGCGCCACACCGGCGCCCGCGTCGAGGAGATGCTGGAGACCACCCACCACGCGATGATCCAGTACCGGCTGCCCACCACCGGCGAGATCGTCCCCCTCCTGCAGATCGCCCCCTCCAAGAACGACGCCGAGCGCGTCCTGCTCGTGAGCCCCGAGCTCGCCGACGTCCTGGCCACGATCATCCGCCGCGCACGCGACCCCAAGACCGGCCTGATCCCCCTGGTCACTCGCTACGACAGCGAAGAACGCCAGTGGGACCCGCCCGCACCCCTGCTCTTCCAGTACAACCGCGGCGGTGAACCCTCCGTCATCCACTCCCAAACCATCCGGGAGATCCTCAAGGAGACCGTCGCCTTCATGCGGCTGACCGACGCCACCGGCCGCCCATTGGTCTTCACCCCGCAGGACTTCCGCCGGATGTTCATCACCGACGCCATCCGCACCGGCCTGCCACCCCACATCGCCCAGGTCATCGCCGGCCACGCCAACATCAACACCACCATGGGCTACAACGCCGTCTACCCCACCGAGACCATCGAAGCCCACCGCGCCTTCATCACCCGGCGCCGCACACTGCGCCCCGCCGAGGAGTACCGCACCCCCACCGACGCCGAGTGGGAGGACTTCCTCGGCCACTTCGAACGCCGCAAACTCTCCGTCGGCACCTGCGCCCGCGCCTACGGCACCGCCTGCATCCACGAGCACGCCTGCGTCCGCTGTTCCCTCCTGCGCCCCGACCCCGCCCAGCGCGGCCGGCTCGTGGAGATCCGCGACAACCTCCTCGACCGGATCGCCGAAGCCGAGCGAGAGGGCTGGCTCGGCGAAATCGAGGGCCTGCGCGTCAGCCTCGACGGCGCCGAATCCAAGATCGACCAGATCGACTCCGCGCCGGGCAGCGTGGCGATCAACCTCGGCATGCCGCGCAAGGCCCCGGCTCACCCCGCCCAGAAGAAGGGAGCAGAGCAGACGGCTTCCAGCCGTCAGGTCACCTGAGTTCCGTTCTGGCGAAGAGTTCGGCGCACTCGCTGGCGAAGGAACAGAGCTGGTCTACGACCTGCCGGTACTCCTGCGGATCCCGCACCGGGTTCGGCGTGGCAGCAGTCCACTGCTGCCATAGTCCGCCGGGCGCAAGGTATGGCGCTGCCCGCTCGGTCCCAAGGACGCGATCGAGGTGAAGCAGGGTGCTAAATACCGCGGTTTGGTCCCAGCGGAGGTCGGGTTCAGGCAGGTAGCGATCAAGGTATTCGCAGAGCAGATCGGCGTCTGCGCTGGTACTGAAGCTGGCAAGAGCGATGCAGAGAGAACCTTGGTAGGGGCCTCCGCTGGCCAGCAGCAGTTCGCCGATGCGGCTCCGGAACTCGGTCCTCCCGGCCACGGCAACCAGCCAGGAGGCAGTCGTGCGCTCTCGCCACCCGCCCTCAAGAAGGATGCCGAGTTCCGTAGGAGTGATCTCCCCGGCAGCCTGGACCAGCTCCCTCACGAACAGGTCGCGCTCAGGTCCGCTCAACCGCAGTGAGCTTCCGCCCAGCAGCATGTACCGCCGGCCAGGCGCGACGAATCGCCGGACCAGGTCCATGAGCTCGGGATCGGTGCTGGCATAGCGCATGGCTGCATCCTTGCCCGGCGAGGACCCAGCTGCCAGCGGTTTACACAGAGCCTCGAGTAGCGATCGCTAGTTCAGAGAAGTGACCAGGCCGAAGGAGATCGCACCGGACCAGATCGGACGCATACGCACCTCCACGCACGAGCCCCCTCCCTCCAGCGTTGCACCGCGCCGGTCCTGCCGCGTGAAGTGCAGGTCCGTACGAGCGGCCCGCTCGGGCGTCAGCTTCCCCGTGCTCCGTCCCAGCTGCCGGGCGCATGACTACGGCGGAGTAACCGATTCGCCTTGTTCGATTTCCGTTCGATACTTTGGAGGAGGGGAATCCAGCCATAACGGCTGAAACTGTGCGTTCGCGGGAGGTGTGCCATGGGCTGTGGGGTGCACCTCCACGTCGCCAGCGGCTTCTCCACCCGCTACGGCGCCTCCCACCCCCATGACCTGGTGCGTCGTGCCGCCGAGCGCGGCATCGACACCCTCGCGCTGACCGACCGGGACACGGTGACCGGCGCGGTGCGCTTCGCGAAGGCCGCCCTGGAGGCCGGGATCCGGCCCGTCTTCGGCGTCGACGTCGCCGTCGCTCCCCACACCCCGGCCCGCCCCGTCTCCGCGCCCCGGCCGCGGACTCCCGCGCGCGGCGGTGCGCACGTGGTGGAGCCTGCGCTGCGCGTCACCCTCCTCGCGCGCAGTGCCGCGGGGTGGGGGCGGCTATGCCGTCTGGTGTCCGCCGCGCACGCGGGTGCCGGCGGGGGAGCGCCGGTGGTGTCCTGGGAGGTGCTGCGCCAGTACGCGGGCGAGGAGCTGGTGGTGTTGCTGGGGCCGGTGTCGGAGCCGGTGCGCGCGCTGTCCGCGGGGCGCCCCGATGTCGCCGAGCGGCTGCTCGCGCCGTGGCGGGACCTCGCGGGCGGGAACCTGCGGCTGGAGACGGTGTGCTGGGGCGTTCCCGGCACGGGGCCGGGGTCGGTCCGGCTGGCCGCCCGCACCCTGGGCCTGGCCGACCATCTCGGCGTTCCCGTGGTGCTGACGAACGCGGTCCGCTACGCCGATCCGGGCCAGCACCGGATCGCCGATGTCCTGGACGCCGCCCGGCTGCTGCGGCCGATCGACCGGCGCCGGCTGGACTGCGGCCGGCGGTGGCTGACCGGCGCCGAGCAGATGGCGGCCGCCGCCGAGCGGATCGCCGAAGCGGCCGGCGCCGGCCGTGGGCGGGCCGCCGGCCTGCTCGCTGAGACCGTCCGGACCGGCGAGGCGTGCGTGGTCGACCCGGTGGCGGATCTGGGTTTGGGGCGGCCGCATTTTCCCGAGCCGGAGGTCGTCGGCGCCGAGCCGGGCCCGGGCGGGGCGATGCGGCTGCTGCGCCAGCGGTGCGAGGCGGGCATGTTCGCGCGCGGTTTGGACGGCGACCGGCGGGCGGTGGAGCAGCTGGAGTACGAGCTGTCGGTGATCGGGGAGCTGGAGTACGAGGCGTACTTCCTCGCGGTCGCCCAGGTTGTCGCCGATGTCCGGGCGATGGGGATCCGGGTCGCGGCCCGCGGCTCGGGGGCCGGGTCGATGGTCAACCACGCCCTGTTCGTGGCGACGGCGAACCCGCTGGACCACGACCTGCTTTTCGAGCGGTTCCTCTCCGTCCGCCGGCGGTCGCTGCCTGACATCGACGTGGACGTGGAGTCCGCGCGCCGCCTGGAGGTCTACGACCGGATCATTGAGCGGTTCGGTACCGACCGGGTTGCGGTGACGGGGATGCCGGAGACCTACCGGGCTCGGCACGCCCTGCGCGATGCCGGTCTCGCTCTCGGTATTGCCCCGCAGGTCATCGACCGGGTCGCGAAGGCCTTCCCGCACATCCGCGCGTGCGACATCCGCGACGCGCTCACCACGCTCCCGGAGCTGAAGCAGCTGGCGGCCGAGGCGGAGAAGTTCGGGCCGCTGTGGGAGCTGGCCGAAGGCCTCGACAAGCTGCCCCGCGGGATCGCCATGCACCCGTGCGGCGTCATCCTGTCGAATGCCGCGCTGCTGGACCGGCTGCCGGTGCAGCCGACGCCGGGTGGGTACCCGATGGTCCAGGCCGACAAGGAGGACGTCGAGGACCTCGGCCTGCTCAAACTGGACGTGCTCGGGGTGCGGATGCAGTCCGCGATGGCCCACGCGGTCAAGGAGATCCGCCGGACCTCCGGCCGGCAGATCGACCTCGACAACCCCGACCACGTCCCCCTCGGCGACCCGGACGCCTTCGACCTGATCCGCGCCTCCGACACCGTCGGCATGTTCCAGCTCGAATCACCCGGACAGCAGGACCTCGTCGGCCGGCTCCAGCCCCGCGACGTCCAGGACGTCATCGCCGACATCAGCCTCTTCCGCCCCGGCCCGGTCAAGGGCGGCATGCCCGCCCTCTACATCGCCGCCCGCCACGGCGCCGCCCCCCAATACCCCCACCCCGACCTCATCCCCGTCCTCGCCTCGACGTACGGGGTGACGATCTGGCACGAGCAGATCATCGACATGTTCGCCGTCCTGACCGGCTGCGACCGAGCTCTCGCCGAGATCGCCCGCCGCGCCCTCGCCGACAGAGACCGCCTGCCCGCCGTGGAGGGATGGTTCCGGCGCGAGGCCAGCGCCCGCGGCTACACCCCCACCGTCCTCGATGAGGTGTGGGAGGTGATCAAGGGGTTCGGCGCGTACGGGTTCTGCCGCGCGCACGCGGTGGCGTTCGCGGTGCCCGCGCTGCAGTCGGCGTGGCTCAAGGCCCACCACCCCGCCGCCCTCTACGCCGGCCTCCTCGAGCACGACCCGGGCATGTGGCCGCCCCGCGTGATCGTCTCCGACGCCCGCCGCCACGACATCCCGGTCCTGCCCGTCGACATCAACCACTCCGCCGCCGACTACCGCATCGAGCAGACCGGCGACGGCAGGTGGGGGGTGCGGCTGTCGCTGTCCTCGGTGCGGGGCATCAGCGAGGACCAGGTCGCCCGGATCGCCGCCGGCCAGCCCTACAACGGCCTCCAGGACTTCTGGACCCGCGCCCGCCCCGCGCTGCCCATCGCCGAACGCCTCATCCAGATCGGCGCCCTCGACCCTCTGCGCGGGCCGCTGACCCGCCGCGACCTCCTCCTGCAGGCCGCCGAACTCCACTCCCACACCCGCGCCCGCCCCGCCGACGGCCAGCTCCCCCTCGGCGGTGAACTCGTCACCGCGGAGCCGTCCGGGCTGCCGGAGATGACCAGCCGAGAAGCCCTCACCGCCGAGATCGACGTGTTGAAGATCGACGTCTCCCAGCACCTGATGACCCACCACCACCGGCTGCTCCGCGAGATCGGCGCCACCGACGCCGCCCACCTCGCGACCATGCACCCCGGACAGAAAGTCCTCGTCGCCGGCGTGCGCGCCTCCACCCAGACCCCGCCGATCCCGTCCGGCAAGCGCGTCATCTTCGTCACCCTCGAAGACGGCTCCGGCCTGGTCGACCTCGCGTTCTTCGAAGACAGCCACGACGCCGTCGCCCACACCGTCTTCCACTCCGCCCTGCTGCTCGTCCGCGGCACCGTCGAAGCCCGCGGCCCCCGCCGCACCGTCGTCGGCCAGATGGTCTGGAACTTGGAAGAACTCGCCGCCGCCCGCCGCGACCACGGACCCGAAGCCGTCCTCAACCTCCTCGGCCAGGACCACCTCGCCCCCACCCCCGCCGGCACCCCCGAACGTCGGCGGACCCTCACGAACGGCACCAGCGGCGCCCGCCTGCACCCCTACGCCGACCTCCAGCCCGCCGGCACCCGCTCCGCCGACCTCACCACCCTCGGCTACACCAGCCCCGGAAGCCCCGGGTGACCACCATGACCGAACGCCGCATCCTCAACGCCCACTTCCACCTCACCCCCGGCGCCCCGCCCGAGCTGTACGAACAGCTCCTGGCCCTCGCCGAAGACATCACCCCGCGCGTGCAGGTCATCGAGCCGGACGCCGCCCACCTCGACATCACCGGCGCCCTGCGCTACTGGCAACGCGACCCCGCAGGCCTCGCCGCCCTGCTGCGCCTGCGGACCCTGGCCCTCCACGGCATCCAGACCACATGTGCTGTCGCCCCCAACCGAATCCGACAGGTTCCGTGATTCTTGGAGGAGCTGGCCCTCGAACCCGCCGCAGGGTCGCTGAGAATCTGACAACAGTGCGGCGGGTTGCCTCGACAGGGCTCGCTCTTCCCGCGCGGCCTGCCGCTGCAGAAGCACGCTCTTGTCGGTGTCGCGGGCAGCGGGGATGGAGAGGCGTGATCGCGAAGGGTTCCACCGGCACCGCGTCCGTGCGCACGGCCACCTCACGGTCGAAGAACACCCCGCAACCGGCGCCGCAAAAGCAGTTCCAGACGAACTACAACCCCCCAGCTCAACCACCGCCCCACACACCAACTGCCCTCGCCCTTATTAGCGACGCAGGCCTGTGTCGCGCCGGTGAGACCCTCAAGAAGCACTTATGGTACAGATGTGCACTCAAATGGCTTGTCAAATCTGAGGAATCGACACGCGCGAACTGTGCGAAAAGTTACCGCTGGATTGGTGCTGACCGTTTTCCTACTGCTGCCCGCTGCCGCTATGGCGGCACAAGCTCCGTCACCGAGCCCCGAGAAGTCCGGCGTAACCTTATCTCTTAGCGGCTCAGATAGCATGACCGATCATAGGCCGGCTGAAATCGTTGCCGTGCTGACTAATGCGTCCGCTGCGGCCGTGAAGGCAAACGTGACGGTGGACGCAGGTCGTAATGTCTCCAAGGTCGCAACGAACCCCGACGCCCTTGAGGGCGATCAGGCAAGAGAATCTATTACCTTGGATGTGGCGCCGGGGCATTCAAGGTGGGTGCACATCGCGGTCTACGCAAAGCGACCTGTCCATCGCGGGAAAACCACAGTAGTCGTGGTGGCAGAAATCCGGCCCGCCAGCCAGACCGAGGCCGGCGCAACTGAGGTTGTCGCCACACGTGAAATTAACGTTGATATGGCGGGGAGCGATTCTGTATCGGGTGTAGTTGGCGGCGGTTTGACGATCATCATTCCAGGTGTACTAGCAGTATTGGCCTGGTTGTGGGTTTGGGTTGACGATCGCAAAAAACTTGGTCTACCAGCAACGAATCCCTTCTCAACCGTTTGGGACAACAAGCTCTGGCTACTGTTAGCGGCAATCATCTCGTTCGCCGCCGCCTGGGCGGGTGCGAAGTGGTTCAACCTAAACAACCTTCAGGGAGCCTATGACTGGTCGGACTTGCTCTTCGTGAGCCTGGGGGCTGCCCTAGTTGCTGGAGTGCTGGCTCTGATGGCGAGGTTCCTGTACAGAATTCGCCGACCGCGTATTAATTGGGACAGTCAGCCTTCAGACGTTCTCCGCGCTGCAGCTCGACACGAGAACAGCTTCAAACGGACAGTCTTCAAGGTGCCTGAGGAGCGGTTCGGGTTGCTGGTGCACCATGACCGAGGGGCCGTGGTGCTGACGCCGCCGATCCGCTTCGCCAAGCCGGACCGTCTTATTGAGATCGTCCAGAAGGAAGTGGAGACAGAGGGTTCAGGTGATCTGAAAGCCGCTGCACTCGAAGCAGCCAAGGACAGCACATTTGACGGGAGTTACGGCGAAGCCCCTGGATCGGAATGGATCAGTCACCCCATGGTGATTGCCAACCCTGAGGAGGCCCACCAGGCGCAGACGATCCTCGTCTACTACGAGTAGACGTGTGCTCACGAAGGGTCAGAGAGAGATTGCAGGCCAAAACCGCTTAGCGCGATTCTGGTTACGCTCCCCACCCCGTAGGTAGGGAGCTTGGTGGTCGGGACAGGTGAAACGAACGTCTAGACAGGTCAGCTGTGAGACAGACCATAGGCCCTATCCGTTCGCGCCCTGCGATCCGCATACCTCCGTTACTCCCGCAGGCGTGCGCCCGATGCACCACGGATCATTGTAGTCGAAGCGGCACGGAGACCGGAAGGAGAAGGAGATGGTCAGCGAGACTCAGATCCTGGTCAACCGGCTACGGGTCTCTTACCTGCAGACCCACATCCACGAGGAGGTGCCTCCTGAGATCCAACTGCCCGGTGCCTTCGTCAGCCGTCTGTGCGATCTCCAACCCATACGCTCCCTGGACGTGACACTGCCCTTTGAGATTCCTGTAGATCGCAATAAAGTCGAGTGGCAGTTCTGGTCGAAGGTCTCGGAGCGCCGGGATCTGCACCCACTCAGTCCTGACAGCCCCAGTGATCGCGATGAGGCAGAGAGGCTGCGGAAGGCCATGGTGCCGTTGCGGCATCGCGCAGGCCTCAAGGTGTCCTCCTTCGAACGGCCGCTGTTGGAGGCGTTCCTTCACCCCTTCGGCTGGGTCCTACTCGCTACAGCGGATCTCACCTGGCAGCAAGGGCTCCCCTTGGACGACGCCGTTGAAGCGCTAGACGAACTGCAACGGACACCTGCATCAGTCCTCCTCGGCAATGCCGAGTATCCGGCCACCCTTGCTACCGCAGCCACAGTGGCGGCGCAAGAAGTTTCCCGCGAGTTGGCCGGGGACCCGGCGTGGACGGGAAGAAGCCACCGGTTGGCGACGGTGATCGATGGCTCGGTTGACTCGACACCCGCGACCATGCCGTCGGCGGGTGGGGCAGTACACCGTGCCCTGCACCACCTATCCTCCGGTCAGTCTGTTCTCACCGATCCGGAAGTCGCCTTCGTCGCGCGTTGGAACGATGACACCAGCGCCTTTTCATGGATCCCCACCGATTTGGTTTACATGCTCGGTCGCGGTACCTCAATCGTTTTGCCCCAGGCCATCGAGGAGCGCCCGCGGATCCCGGGTATCGACACCGCGGGACGGCACCGTCGAATGGCTCTGCTAGTAAGCTACCTGGCAGCCGCCTTGGGGCTCATTGAGTCAAGGCCCCAACCCCAACCCAGCCAAAGAGGCTACCGAGATGTTTGGGCTGAGAAGGCTGGCGACCGTCTCGCCCGTCTCTTCGGTCCTACCCCTGCAGGGCTTGACTACTGGGGCCTTGAGGCCAGGTCCTTCCTGCAAAAGACGGATGCCGTCCACTACGTCGAGGAGATTCGACGGGATGCAAAGAAGCGCGGGGAGGGGAAGCTGTTTCCCCGATGCCCGCCTCCGGACGAATATCTTTGACGCAAGTCTTGCGTCTGCGCAGAAGCTTCGCGGATCACGCGCGACGAATAGACCTTGTCGGCCAGCACAATCACCGGACGGGTTCACGACCTGCCCTTCGGCCTCATGACCCAGATTGCGGCCACGACCCGGGGGAACGCCGGGCGCGTCACCGGCCTGGCCCGGCGTGAGGACGAAGGCCAGCGGCTGGCAGCGGCCGTCGGCGGCGAGGTGGATCTTCGTGGTCAGCCCGCCCCGGGACCGTCCGAGGGCATGGTCGGCCGGCTCGCTGGCCGGAGCCCCTTTCCCCGGTGAATGCGGTCAGGGTGTGCAGCGCGCACGTACCGCCAGGCAGTGGCCGGCGAGAGGCCGAAGAGCTTGATGAGCTGGACGGGATCGGCGGTGTGCTTGGCCTCGTCGAGGATTCGGTCGGCTCGCAAGCGGCTGGCCTGCAGGCCGATCCGTCTCAGAGGCTTGTTGATGGCGTTGGAATGCGCCTTGGGGTGGCTGTCGTCGGCGGAGGTCTGCGCGGTGATCAGGAGATAGGGGTTGGTACTGGCAGGCCAGCGGCGGTGCCTTTCGGCCAGCCACTGTGTCACCAGTTGGTGGGTGAGTTCGTCGAGATAGACGACGTGCTTGGCTCCCCCGGCGCGGCGGACGAGAAGGAGTCCGCGGGTGCGGTCGAGGTCGTCGAGCAGGAGGCCGCGCTGATCGTGAACGCTCAGGGCGTGTACGGCGGCCAGGGCCAGGGTCAGCCGGTCGCGGGCTGAGGTCAGGCGGTCAAGGGCGCCGACGAGTTGGTCGTCCGCCAGGGGACGGGGCAGGGGCCGGGCGGTCGTGACGGCGATGGTGCGGGTGGGGTCGCGGAAGATCAGCTTTTCGCGTTTGAGGGCGCGGAAGAGTGAGCGCAGGGCTGTGAGCAGTGACTTCCTGGCCTCGCCGCGCAGGGGCGCCAGGGCCTGCTGGACGTGGTCGACGGTGACGGCCCGGAAGTCGTCGACTCCGGCGGCGTGCCAGGCTTTCAGGCAGGGGGCTGTCTTGCGGACGTAGCTGCGAACGGTTGAGGGCGCCAGGGGCCAGCTCGGCCGAGGTCCGGCGGCGCACAGCACGTCGATCCACTGGTGTGTGCCTGCCCGGAACGGGGCGGGCGCCTGGTCGGCGAGGCGGCGGGCTCCGGCCAGGTGCGCGTCGGACTTCGCGTCCGACGCGAGGAGGCCGGCGCTGCGGAGGTAGTTGATGACGCGCGGCGCCGCGAGGTGGGTGTAGCGGGCCAGGTGGCGGATCTCGGCCTCGTGCAGGGGGGCGTCGGCGCCGAAGTGGGCGGTCAGGATCCGCAAGGCGCGCAGGCTGGCCTGGAGGCTGTCTTTGTTCCAGCTGCGGGTGCGGATGTGGGCGGCAAAGCCGTCCACGAGGCGGGTCGCGGCCGGGGTGAGTGCGGGCATCGGCCTGGCGAGGAAGGCGGACCAGTCCCGGTCCATGACGAACAGCGGCAACTGTCCCGGTACGGCGAGGTGTTCGGAGACCGGCCGGGCGGCCCGCGTGGCGCGGACCAGTGCGAGGCGTTTGGTCTGCAGGCGGCGCCGGCCGTAGATCCCGGCCATCCGCCCGGTACGGTCGACGCTCGTCCGCAGGCGCGGTGCGAAGACGCCGCCGAACCAGAGCTGATCAGCGCCGTCGAGGGCGATGCGGTCGAGGTCGTACTCAGTCTCTGCGAGCAGGAGGAGGCACCTGCGGCAGTGTCCGTCGCGCACCGGCAGCAGGCGCCCGCAGCGATCGCAGGCGTGGGCCGAGTGGGTGCGGCGCCAGTTCAGGCACTTGGCACAACGCTGGTCGTCGTCGTTCGTCCAGGCCAGACAGTCGGTGCAGCTGCCCCTGCGCTTCGACATCCAGCCGGGCACCAGCCGCGGCCGAGCCGGCGCCAGGAGTCCGGCGCGCTGGAGGGCGAGGTGGATGGTGGGCCGCATCTGCGGCAGGTCGACGAGGGCTTCGGGTCGAACCAGGTGCTCGTCGGGCGGCCGGGAGGCGAGAGCGAGGCCGGCGCCTCCACTGGTGTGCTCCATCCATGTCCCTCCGGTCCCGCGTTCGGCCGCCAACTTCCTGAGCTCGGCGACCACGGCCGGGAGGTCTGGGAGGGTGCGGCCGGCGATCCGGCGGGCGTGCTCGCGGGTGAAGGTGCGGGGCCAGGGGGTAAACAGGCCGAGCTGGCCGGGCACTTCCTCCACGCACACGGACGCATCGTTCTCCGGCACGGGTGGGGCTTTACGTGCCCATGTCGGCCGCTTCACCGGCCGATGTCCTCGGGGCTGACGCAGCGGGAAGGCGTTCAGGCGCAGCCCGTCGACCTCGACGGCCAGCTGGAGCGGTCGGCCGGGCGTCAGTGCCTCGCGGTTCAGCTCTGCGGCCAGCCACTCTTCATCCTGCCCCAGGCGGACGGCGATACGGCAGCACCGGCATGTGCCATCCGATCCGACCATCGCTGCCCACCCGCACCGTCGACATTCCCCCTCACGCAGGCGGCCCTGGCGCATCACGTAGGTCTCCCGGCGGCACTCCCGGCACACCCCCATGGTCGTGATCATGCCCCACATCGCACACAACCCGCACGAACCCGTCCCCATCCCGGCCTCCAGGTGTTAGTTCGGAGGGAGGGCGCGCCGGACGGCCCCGGGGACGCCCTGGCGGGGCATCGGGCGGCTGCCGCTGCCGGCCCGCGGGTTCTGTCCAGCCGCCTGCTGCAGCGTCTCCTGTCCGGCGTCGGCGCCTGCGACCGGCTCGGCGTGCAGCAGATCCGCTACCTCGCATCCCAGCGCAGCGCAGATCATGTCGAGGTCGTCCAGCCGCAGTGTCACGGGCTTACCCGACCACAAGGCCGCGACCTTGCTCAGCGACGGCGTGAACCCGACCTCCTCGAACGCAATCTTCAGCTGGCTGGGCCGCCAGATGTCCCGCTGGGCCGCCACCCACCGCAGATTCCACTTCACCGCTTCACGTCTCCCCACTCAGTCGGCGAACCGCTCGCCGGGATGACTCCAGGCTGGCCCGCTCCGGATCCCCCTGGGCACTGGCCAGATAGCCGACTGTCGTGGTCGGCCACTCGTGCCCCAGCAGCACCTGCACATCCCACAACGGCATCCCGGCCTGGTAGTTGTGCGTCGCACACGCGTGCCGCAGCAGATGCGGGAACAGCACCGTCACCGTGCCCGTCAGGTGCGCCAACGACGCCGCCCTCAGAGCCCGGCGGAAGGTGTCCGGATGCACCGGCGCCGCCACCGCCACATCCGCGAGCGACGACGGCAAACGCTCCGAGGGAAACAGCGGCGCATACGGGTCCAACGCATCATCGGGAAACAGGCCCCGGATCTCTTCCACGTACCACCACAGCAGCTCGCGTCCCTCGGCGAACATGAACGCCATCCGCTCTCGCGGCCCCGACCCCCGCGCGCCCTTACCCCGCACCAGGAAGCGGCCCCACTGCCCCTGGTCCCAGAACAGATCACCCAACCGGACTAGGCACAGCTCCGTCGCCCGCACGCCCGAGATGTACGCGGTCTTGGACATCACGTAGTTCCGCACGGCCACCGGGTACTTCCGCGCCCGGGCCAGCTCCTGGCGCCAGGCCGCGAAGAACGCCTTCGTCTCCGCCGGCGATGGCGGGATCCGCAGCCCGAAGTCACCCCGATGCCGCGGCCGGTTGAACGCGTCGACCGGCGACTCCACGACCGCTCCGAACCGGCGCGCGATCTCCCCGGCGTAGCGCTGCTCCAGGAACGCGAAGTAGTGGTCGATCAGCGTGACCTTGCGGCGGTTGGTGGAATGCGCCCGCTTGCCTGGCCCGGCAAAGTACTGGTCCAGGGCCCGCGAGGTCAGCTCCCAGGGCACGACGTCATAGAAGGAGCAGACCTCGATCACAGGCTGCACCAACCGGTTCAGCGTGGTCGCGGCCAGGCCAGCGACGTCCCGCGCCCAGCAGTACTCCGCGAGCGTGTCCTGGAACAGCGCCCGAGCATCGTCCTGCAACACCCCAGTCGCTGCCCGGCGCTGCAAGGTCAGCACATCAGCCAGTCCCGGCTCCAGCCCGACCGGCTCGCTGGGGGCGTCGCCTCGGCCGATCAGCGTGAAGCGACGGGTTTTGGAATCCGCCACGAGCACGCAAATTACGACTGGGACTCCTGGAATCCAGGAGGAACTAGCGAATCTTCACACGATAGTGTGCACTGCCCCGACAGGCCCTTGACCAGGGTGAACAGCCCGAACGACCTACCTCGGCCCGATCTGGAACCCGACGGAACTCCAATAGCATGCTCGCCACCATGGCCGCTACCGTCACCCCGCTCGGCACCACCACCGTCATCGAGCAGCGTGACATCGAGCAGTGGCTGCGCCCGCGCCCGGTCGCGGCCCTCCACGGCGTCGGCCCGGCCACCGCCGGCAAGCTCCGCGCGTACGGCCTGCACACCATCGGCGACCTCGCCGACACCCCGCTCACCGCCCTCGTCCGGCTCCTCGGCGCCGCCACCGGCCGCACCCTCCACGCCCACGCCCACGGCCAGGACCCACGCACCGTCCAGGCACAGCCCATCCCCAAGTCCCTCGGCGCCGACCGCACCTTCGACCACGACATCCTCGACCCCGCCACCCACTGCCAGGCGCTGCTCTCCCTCGCCGAAGAAGTCGCCGCCCGCCTGCGCGACGGCCAGCAGACTGCGGGCGGGCTGGCCCTGACCGTCCGCTACGCCGACCGCACCCACAGCACCCGCACCCGCACCCTGCCCGAAGCCACCGCCCACACCCGGCCCATCGCCACCACCACCCACGACCTCTACGCCCAGCTCGGCCTCCAACGCGCCCGCGTCCGCGCCATCAGCCTGCGCGCACACGACCTCCGCCCCGCCCATGAAGCCACCCAGCAACTCACCCTCGACCCCGCAGACGGCCGAGCCCTCGCCCTCGAAGCGGTCACCGACCGTGCCCGCGCCCGCTACGGCCCCGGAACACTCCGCCCCGCCACCCTCACAAACAGGCCAGCCCGACGCTAAAACGTTCATGCCGCCACCGGCACCCGCTGAAAGGACCCCGATGAGCACACCCCAGCCCTCCAGCAGGATCCCCGCCCTCACCTGCGCCCCCTCCCAGATCGGCCCCTGCGCGAAGTGCCGGCAGCCCTGCTGCCGCTACGGAGTCCGCGCGAACTCCCTCTGCGTGCCCTGCCGTGCCGCGCTGCAGGAGGGCCAGCAGAAGCCGGTCCGTGCCGGAGCGTGATTCACGACCACGACGATGCCCATGGCCGCTGCCGCGCTGACCTGGTCTTCGCCGGCGGCTGGAGATGCGAGCGGACGAGGTCAAGCGATAGAGCGAACATCTACCCAGATTGAGGAAGGTCGCTTGTCGGAAAAGGGTCAGGACGGTACACCCGAAGCCGCCCCGCGCAGAAGACCTGGATGGAATATGCCATCCGGTCGGGTGAACGGTTCCCTCTGCTTTTCAGTGCCCCGGGTAGCGTCGAATGCAAACGAACATTGACGCCATTCGGGATAGGTGGGGCAAATATGACCTTAGATGCAAACTATGTGAAAGTGCCCAAAATTCCGGCGGCTGGGGCCATTCTGATCAGCCTCGGAGGGTTGGGGGCCGTAGTAGGCGGTTTCGCGCGGGGAACGGTGCAGGTTGTAGCCGTTGTTGCGATTGTGGCTCTGACCCTGGCATGGGATGCCTCGCGCGCCTACTTCCACCACTCAGCTCCGTCCGCCTGCGAACACGCAACAGGTGAAGGCGACGCTGACGCGAAGAATTCTGCTGAACTCCGACCCACGCACATCGGTGGCCGTCAGATCTAGGGGGAAGGAAGGCCCCCGCTCCGGGGGCCATCTCTGCAAAGGCGCGTGGAGGGGATAGTGGGCAAGCCCCTGAACGGCCGCTACCTACCGGGGTATCAGGGGTGAGCCAAGATCCGGAGGCGGCCACAGGGACGACGACTCGTCGGTCGGACCGCCCCCCTGCGCCCGGATAGGGCCCGGCAGGTTGCCGAGCACCTCACCGCAGCCAGCCCCGGGCATCCGTGGACGGGGGCGCAGTCGGCGCCATGGGGGAGCCGTGACGCCCTCGACGCCACCCTTGTCCACCCTGTCCTGGTCGCCGAGGTCAGAGCCGACCGGGCCATCGACCACGGCGGTGTCTTCCGCCACCCGCTCAGGCTCCAGCGGCTGCGCCTGGATGTGGGTGCGGCGGACGTGCCGCGGTCCGGCGAGGCCCGGCCGCGGCCGGCGGCTAACCGCCGGGACGCACCCCGCCACCGAACGGGCGGCGTCCCGCCCCGCAGCCGAACCACTCTCCCGCCGATCACGATCGGCTACACGAGGGCGCGAGTGTGTGCGAAGTTCGGGCCCGTGCGCGAAGAATCCCGCAGAACAGCTGTTACTTGATCCACTGGTCCGGCCGGGTGAGGCGGCGGAGAAGTGCGCCCGGTGGTGCGCCGGAGCGCAAGATGGGGAGTTGTGGCTCCCAGGGTGGATGGGTGTAGCAGTCAGTGAATGTCAGGGCCACGTTCGGCGGAATATGTGCCGTATGCAGACGACTGTGACGGAGATGTCTGTGTCCGGTTAACCGGCGTCTTCAGGTGGTGCGCCCGGGGTCGTGTCGGGTCGAGAGTGTGGGTCCTCGGCTCAACCGGGTCGACACCGAAAGCGCTTCACCACTGTGTTTCGGCTGGTGGAGGGCTGTTCTTGAGGGAGCGCCACCTATGTCTTCTGCTTCTTCCTCCGTGCGCCGTGTCGCTGCCACGGTCCTGGCCGCCGGCGCCATCGTTTCCGCCGCCGCGCTGCCGGCGGCCGCCCATGACGGTGACCGTCACCACCAGCAGCGGCCGCGGGTGGAGATCAGCCGGGTCCAGGCCGACAGCCCCGGACGGGACGACCGCTCGAACCGCTCCCTGAACGCGGAGTGGGTGGAGATCCGCAACACCACCCGGAACCCGATCAACCTCCGCGGCTGGACGCTGCGCGACAGCGACGGCAACCGCTACCGCTTCGACAACGTCCGCATCGGTGCACGTGACACCATCCGCATCCACACCGGCAACGGCCGCGACACCCGCACCGACCTCTTCCAGGACCGCCGCGACTACGTCTGGGACAACCGCTCCGACACCGCCACCCTCCGCGACGACCGCGGCCGCACCGTCGACACCGAGACCTGGGGCCGCCGCCGCTAACCCCCGCGCGCAGCTCGGGCACCCATGCCGGAGAGCCTGCGCGAGGACCCACCCGTAGCTGGAGCATGCAGCTACAGCCGCATACCGGCCGCGAGTGCGGGCCGTCGCCCCATCGGGCGGCGGCCCGCACTGCTGCCGGAGGAGGGTGTGCAGTGGCGTTTCGCCGGTGAACTGCCCTGCGCGGGCGGGTGAATCGCCCGGCTCGGGCTGTCCCGGACGGGATGGGTGCCGGTAGAACCAGCCCATGATGATCATGAAGCGGTCCGCTGTCGCGGCCGCCGCTGTCCTCGCAATGACTCTTTCGCTCCCGGCCGCTGTGCGGGCGAGCGCACACCCGGCCGCTCCGGCTGCTGCTGTGCCGCAGGTTCTGCCGATCGGGGTGGCGGTGTCCGCGCTCCCGCTCGCGGTGGAGGACCGGACCGGTTACCAACGCACCTCCTTCCGGCACTGGAACGCCGGCGACATTCGGGCCGACGGCTGCAACACCCGCGCCGAGGTCCTGCTGGCCGAGGCGATCGTGTACCCGGAGATCGGCCCGGGCTGCACCCTGACCGGCGGGGTCTGGTGGTCGTACTACGACGAGCGGGAGGTCACGCCGGCCGGGGCGCTGGACATCGACCACATGGTCCCGCTCGCCGAGGCCTGGGACTCGGGGGCGTCGGCGTGGACGGCCGCGCGGCGGGAGGCGTACGCGAACGACCAGGGCCAGCCGGCCTCGCTGGTGGCCGTGACGGCCCGCTCGAACCGGAGCAAGGCTGACCAGGACCCGGCGGAGTGGCTGCCGCCGGCTCCGGACGCGCTGTGCCGGTACGGCGCCGAGTGGACCGCGACCAAACTCCGCTGGGGCCTCGCGGTCGACGAGATGGAGCGGGACCGGCTGCTGGACATCGCGGCCGGCTGCGGCGGCACCGACGTGGAGTTCACCCCCGCCCCGTAGGGGCGGTCGAGCACGGGCCGAGGCGTGTTGTCGGTGGTGGCGGTGACCATGGGGAGATGAGCGCCGGTATCGCGCCCGACGGCCCGCACGCGGGGATGGACGGGCTGTGTGAGCAGATCCGGGGCGCCCTCGCAGGATGGGCGCCCCGGCTGCTCGGCGTGCACATCCACCAGATGGCGTCCGGGCCGGCCGAGCTGGCGCGGCTGGTGGCGACGGTCGCGGACGCGGCCGAGGTCACGGTGCTCCCCGGTGACGGTGCGGCCGCGCGGGCCGAGTTGCACGCGGCCGCCGATCGGGCGGCCGCGGCCGCCCGATCGCGGCGGAGGCCTGACGTACGGGCGGATCTGGCCGCCGTGCGGGCGGGGTGCCGACGTGCGGCTGTCGCGGTCGGCGAGCGCGTCGCCGTCGGCTTCTGAGCGAGGGCTTACGCGGAGGCCGTCGACCGGGTTCATCGGCGTGCGCGCCAGGTGCCGTAGAGGGCGGCGACGGCGCTGATGACGCCGGCGAAGCCGGCCTCGCCCACGGTGAGGTAGATGCCGGCGCAGGTGGCGAGGAGCGCGACCAGGACCACGGCGTCGGGGACACAGCGCGTACCGGGGTCCGGTTCGCGGGTGGCCGGGGGCTGGGAGGGCTCGGATGTCTGCGGGGTGGTTCCGGTGTCGGTCATGACTCCAGGAGAGCGCCCTGAAGCCCTGCTTCCCAGTGATCCGTACGTGCCCGCCCGGACCCGGATGATCTTGTGCTTCGGCCGTCGGGAAGCGGGCCGTTCTCGGACGGGGCGCAGCGGCCGGAAGCGTTCGGCGCAATCCGCATACGTACGGCTTCACCGCCCTCTAGCGTGGCTTTTCCGCACAGGCAGGGGGGTTTGATGGCAACCGAAGCACCCGGGGTCGAGCCGCAGGACCGTGAGGCGATCGAGAAGTACGAGACCGCGCTGCACACCTTCGCCGAGAAGCTGAACCTGGTCCACATATCCGGCGGGACCCCCTCCTACAACACGGTCGCCGCCGCCTCGGTGCGGCCACGCCTGACCACGACCGGCCTGAACGAAATGCTCACCGGCAAGCGCCTGCCCACCCTCGACGCGCTTCTGGAATACCTCCGGGTCGTCACCACCCCCAGCGGCTTGGACAAGCCGGCCGCCGCGAAGTTCCGCGCCGACACCGCCCTCGTGCAGGAATGGCGCGGGCACTGGCAGGACGCCAAGCTGCTCCAGCGCCGGGCCCAGGCCGCGACCAGAAGGGCGCGGGCCGCAGCCCGCCAGGCCCACGACGCCGCCGTCCGTGACACCGAGGCCCTGCGCACGGAAGCGCACGCAGAAGCCGAACGGATCCGTACGAGCGCGCACGCCGATGCAGAGGACATCCGTGCGCAGGCCCGTCGCGACGCCGATGAGCTCCTCGAAAGGGCCCGGAACACGACGGCGCCTGAGGGAGCGGAACCCCACCGCACCAAGAGCAGGGGTGCACGCGTCGGCTTGCCGCAGGGTCTGGGCAGGGCGTCCTGGTTACGCCCTGCGGGCGCGGTGCTGGCTGTCGCGGTCCTGGCGGCGGCCACGATTTTGGTGAGCGACTCCTTCACCGGGACACCCGGCGACTGCCGGGACGGCCGTACCCAAGCCGCCGGGCTGAACGCCGACGCTGTCTCGTTCCACGACGACGGCAGGGCCCGATCGGTGGCGTTCGCTGCCGAGCCGGCCGCCTTCATCACGGTCCCCGCGGGGCATCCGCTGCTTCGCGGCTTCCCGACGCCGTCGAGCTCCTCCATGTCGGGGGAGTCGCCGACGCCGGACACCTCCCCGACACCGGAGGCGTCGCCGACGCCGAGCCCGTCCGCCACCCCGACGCCGGCCCCCGCGCCGAGCCGGTCGGCCCGCTGTAAGAACAGCAGCGGCTGACGCACCTCGCCTCGTCGCGCGAGCGTCATCGCGCGGGCGAGCTGTGAGGCACCGAGGCCGGCCTGCAGACCGGTGACTCCGGCGTGCGGCCGGGCGTTGGTGTCTGCATGGACGAGATGCTGGACGTGCTCCTCGACGGCGTGACCGAGCCGCGCCTGAAGCTGATCAGCGGGGACGAGGCCCGGGCCCTGATGGTGCTCCTCGGCGTGCTCGAGGACGGCACGCAGTCCGAGGAGATCCGCCACGCGGCCGGCGAGATGCGTTTCCGCCTCGGTTCCCGACTGGCCCTGCCCGTATAGATGAGCACTTCCATGGCGCGGCCGGAACGTTGCCGCCGGTGATGGACCGGGCCGGCCGTGGCGGGCTCAGGGGTGGAGGTAGCTGTTGATGTAGGTGCGGGCCGCGGCCTCGCTCGTGCCGAGCCCGGTCGCGATCTCCTCGATCGGCACCTGCTGGGCGGCGAGTTCGTAGGCCGCGTCCTGGCCGACCTCGGCGATGACGTACCGCAGGTCCGCGAGCGCCTTCAGCGCCACCAGCGGCTCCTCGTCGGCCAGCCCACCGAGCTAGCCGACGAGCTGGGCGAGGAGTCCGGTCAGGTCCGCGGGGAGCTGCACGGCGGCGTCCCGGATCACCGACAGGTGGGCGCCGTAGTCCGCGATCGGACCGGACAGGTCGATGTCCGCCTCGTACAGCGGCCGGTCCGCTCGCAGGGCGGCCCAGTCGAGCGGGTACTCGGCCGCCCCCCGCCACCCGCACGTGCAGCTGCCCCGCAGGGCGGCGGCGCGGGGGCGGCTGAACCGTCCGTCATAGGCGTGCCACTCCTTCGTCGACGGCATGTGCGCGCCGCTGCCCACGTCGTAGTAGACGGGTCCGGGCTCGGTGCCGTCGGCGAGCAGCACTCCCACCGACCCCTCGTGCGCGGCCTTCAGCGTGTTGAGGATCTTGTCCACCACGATCACCTGCTTCCGGCAGCGCGGTCGGCCGCCTGTCGGCCGGACCGCGACGTCCAGGCTGCCCTGCGCGGCCCGGTCGCGTACGGGGATCCACTGAAGGGATGACCGCCACGCGCGGGTCCAGACGTTCCTCCGGGCCGCCGACGCACGCCGGGGTAGTTGAGGTCTGCAGGTGAGCGGTTACAGGAGGCCGAGCTTCTCCTCGATGTACTTCACCGTTGCGGAGACGCCGAGGAAGGTGGCGCCGGCCGAGCCGATCGCGACGAGCTCGCTCGCGCCGAGGTGACGCGTGAGCATGAAGGCGAGGAGCGCGCCGAGCGTCCCGGAGAGGACGGCGATGAGGATCGCCATGACCTTGACGGTCTTCGACGGGTTCGGGGCGGGAGCGCCCCCTTCCTGGGGGCCGGCCGGCGTGGCGGGAGGCGGGGTCGCGGGTGGATTGGGGGTGGTCAGGGACACGCTGTACCTCGCAGGGGTGTTCGTTGGACGTGGATCTGGTGGGGGAGCAGGCCCGACCTCCGTGGGTGCCGGGGGCCCGGAGGGCACGCTGACGGACCCGTGCGCGCGGGCATGGAGGGGCTGCTCGCGCACCTCGCCGCAGCTCGGCGCGCGGGGCGGTTCGGCGCGTCGAAGCGTCTGCTGGGCGGCACTTGCGCTGCGGTTCGCCTCGGCAGAGGCCGGCCGTGGCCGCGGTGTGTTGGGTCCGGGCGGGCGCTGGAGAAGGGGTGCCCGCCCGGACCCCGGTCTGCCGCTGCTAGCGGCGGACGGGGAGGCGGACCTGCGCGCCGGCTCCTTCCAGAGGCGCTTGGTCCGCCAGGGACAGGGGAGGGCGGCTGCCGGCCTGTTCGGCGAGCAGCAGGGACAGGAGGAGCCCGGCGGAGTGGGTCCGCAGGACCCGTGCGGCCTGCCGGAGGCGGTGTTCCTCGCCGGAGGGCAGGGACAGGGCGACGCAGGTGGCCCTGCCGGGGGTGCCGACGGAGTACGCGACGCACACGTTGCGCCGGGAGTACTCGCGGTAGTCGTACTGCGCGGCGTGGGGTCCGCCGCCGTCGAGGGCGTCGAACAGCTCGCGGGAGGTGGTGATGGTGTGGTCGGTGAGCTTGATCTGCTGGTGTCGGGTCAGGTGGTCCATCCGCCCTTCGAAGGTGAGCTGGGACAGCAGTGCCTTGCCGTTGGCGCTGGCGTGCGCGGTGTCGCGGAAGTCCACCCACTGCTGCACCCCGGGGGCCAGCGGCCCTTCGGAGTAGTGCGGCACGACGACTTGCCCGCCGGCGTAGGTGCTGATGTAGATCGCCGCCCGGGTCTGGTCGCGCAGCCGGTCCAGGGACTGCTGGATCAGCCGCTCCGGCGGGTCGCCACGGCGGGCCATCGCCAGGACGGGGCCGGGGAAGTGGACGCCGGAGACGGTGGTGACCAACTGCTGGCTGCGCAGCAGCTCCAGCAGTAAGCCGAGCGCGGCGGCCGACAGCTGCGCTCGGCGCCGCAGCGTCCGACTGGCGATGCCCTGCACCGCCTCGATGTGGAGCAGCAGGTCCAGCGCACGGACGGCGGCCTTCCACTGCTGCGCGGTGTCGGCGGGCACGAGACGGCTCCTGGACATCTCCGTCAGCGCCGCCGGCCGCAGCACTCCCACCGCCCAGGCCCCGGCGCTCCTGTCGCGCGCTTCCGCCTCCCGGTGCGGGGGCGGCGTGGCAGCGTCCGGCCTGCTCGGTTCTGCCGGGTCGGGCTGGACGACCGGCGCCTGGGCCGCCGCCGTGCGGGCGCTGCGGCTTGCGGGGACCGACCTAAGTCCGGCCGGGCGCCCGGGCACAGTCCGCGGGCCGGGCTGCTCGACGCGGGTCTGGGGCAGCAGGACGAGCCGCGGACCGTCCGCCCGGCTCGTGCTCCCGCCCGTACCGCCGAGGTTCTCGTCGCCGTGGCCGGTGTGCAGGACGAGCGGCTTGCCCATCCCGATCCGGACTTCGTCGAAGAACTCCGGGTCCTGCATCGTCCACGTGCCGCTGATCCTGCGCCCGACCGTCCCGGCCAGCAGCCGCTCGGCATCCCCGTGCCCGTGCCGGGCCGCCTCCGCGACCAGGAACCGCACATCGTCCACCGCTCCGCCGGCGCGCGTGGTCAGCGCGGCCATGCGGAACATCGCCCCGGGGTGCCCGGCTTCGGCCGCAGAGCCCAGCCAGTTCGCCGCCCGCAGCAGATCGCCGCGGACGAGGGCCTTCGAGCCGAGCCGGTACATCGAGTTGGCGTGCTCTCGTTCCTCCTGGCTCAGCCCGTAGGAGTCGTCCAGCGGCCCGAAGTCACCGTCGGGCCGATCCCAGGCGTCCTTGGGCCCGGCGAGTTGGTCCAGCAGGTCCGCGAGCCCGGCCGGGACCACCGGATCCGGGCCCTGGGCCCCGCCGGAGGGGCCTTCGTACCTGCTCACATCCGTCACCTGTCCTTCTCCCCGCTGCTCTTCTTCGATTTGCGGTACTCGTCCCGAATATGCCCAGCGAGCTTGCCCCTTAGATGCGTGACGGCCTTGTTCCGCAGGTTGTGCAGCCGCTCCACCGATATCTCCATCAGGACCGCGATCTCGCGATCGCTCAGCCCGCGGCTCTGCAGCTCCACCACCCGCCGGCGTTGGCTGTCGCGCATGCTCCGAATCTGCGGAATCACGACCTCCCGCAGAACCTCGCGGTCCTCCTGCGCCAGCGTCCGCCGGGCAGGGAGCACGTCCATCGCGTCCCCGCCCATCAGGACTGTGTGTCGCCGCAGCCGCTTCTGCTGGCGGTACTTGTCCACCGCGAGGTTGCGCGCGGCCGTGTGCAGGTACGCCATCACGTCCGTGTCCGCGTCCAGCTTCCCCTCCGCGGCGGCACGGCCCACCTTCAGATACGCCTCCTGCGCCACGTCCTGACACGTCGCCAGCGGCAGCGTCCGAAACTCCTGACGCAGCTCGTAGGGCTCCGTCTCCATGAACGGCACGTACGCCTCGTACAGCCGCTGCGCCACGTCCACGGCCAGCACCACCACCTCCTCCGAGGCCTGCTCGCCTACCACCGGCCCCGCTCCCTGCCCGGACCGGTGCCGCCCGCACCCGGCGCCACCGCGGTGGCCGCGGCCGTCAGCGCGGCCGTGCCCGCACCGCGGGTGCGGGCAGAGACGGTGTCGCCGCCCAGATCCTCAGCGGCATCCGCCCCGGGGGACTTTCGGCGACCGGCCCCGCGTCGGCTCGGACGCATCACCCTGCCCAGCGCGGGCACCGCGCTCACGACGGCCGGGGCATACCCGGTCGACTCCGACAGCGTCATCTCGTGGATCTCCATGATCTGTGGGACACGAGGACGCGGAACCCTCGCGTCCTCGCCCCCCAGACGACGCGCACCCCCCACTTCTCCCCCCAGGCCCCTCACGTTCACCCAGGAGAGTGACAACCCCGCAGCAACGCCGGTTGGAAGGCCGTGGACCGTCCTCTCCCGCGGGGCCCGGCCGGACGTGGCAGTCGAACCGCCGCCCGGAACGCCCGAAGGCGCCCCTGGCGGCGTGACGTCGCGGACTCAGCAGCCGGCAGCGCTTCGGCTACGAGCGGGGCTGGTCAGTTCCGTCGTTCCGGTTGCGGGCCTTGCTGCGGATCTTCTTGGCTAGGTATCCGGTCCCGGCGACGAGGACCGCGGCGACGACGTCGCCGAGGAGGTCGTGGCCGAGGAATGCGTACAGCGTGGACAGGCTCATGGCGTTCTCCCCTGGTGGCACATCGTGGCCGGCTGCGGCGGCACCGACGTGGAGTTCACCCAGGTCCCGTAGGGCAGCGCAGGCCGAGGGCCGCCACCCCGTGGGGTGGCGGCCCTTCGCGATGCCGCGGAGCGCCTACCCGCGCATGCGTCGGATCCGGTGCTGGGTCCGATGGTGCTACTGGAACCGGTGGAGCGGCTCGGCGGCGAAGGAGCCGTCGGGCAGGACCGCGTCAGTGAGTTCGAAGCGCTCCGGCCCGCCGCCTGCGGTGCAGGTGACGACCGTGCCGGCCGGAAGGGTACTGAGGAGGTGCCGGGGCTGCCCGTCATCCCCGGGGGTGTCGAGGAGGGTGTAACGGCGGGCCTGCCGAGGCAGGGTCGGCTGTTCCTGCGGGCGCGGAGCGGCGCGGCGCGTGCGCCGGATCCAGGCCCAACCGGCGAGGACCACGGCGAGAGCCAGCCCCCCGATGAGCTCGGCGAGCGAGTCGTTCAGGATGTTGTTCACCGTCCGGCCTCCACAGACAAAGCCGGAGTCGGGGTCGTCGGGGCAGGGGTCTTCACGCGGCACCTGCCTGCTGCTTCGCGGGGTTGATCTTGGCCTTGGCGTGGAGCTGCTCGGGGATCCAGATGCGCCGCTCCCGGGCGGCCTGATAGATGACCTCCCGGAAGCGGACCTTGCGCATGCGCACTGCCCCGTTGGTGATCTTCAGCTTGTCCGCGATCTCGGCGTCCGGGTAGCCGTCGATGGTCAGCCGGATGATCGCCTGGGTCTCCACCTTCTGCTGGTCCAAGATCTCCTCGAACCCGGTGACGAAGCGGTCTGCCTCGAACTCGGCCACGTAGCGGGATGCCTGGAGCAGACCTACGATCCCCCTGCGCCCGCCCGGCGTCTCCTCCCCGACGTCGCTGAGCGCGTACGACCTGTGCCGGCGGAACCGCTCCTGCGCCCAGTCCTTGAACAGCCGCCCGAACTCCCAGATGCACTTGTCGATGTAGGACGACATCAGGCTGCGGGGCCCCCGGGGGCCGTTGTAGTTCGGGTCCCACCCCTTTTCGATCAGCGCCTTGCGCCGGAACGTCTCCAGCGCGTTCATCTGCATGTCGACGAGGATCTCGTCGCGGGCGGCGGCATCGGCCTTGAGGGCGGCAGCATCCTCGGCGCTGATCCAGAGCGTGATGCCCCGCCCGCGGTGGTACTTGATCGAGAGCCGACCGAGCTCGCCGCTGCGGAGCATGCCCTTCAGGATCGGCTCGCTCCGCAACCACAGCTCGTCACGGAACAGCGTGTACTCCGGCCCTTCGAAGCCGTAGTGCGACAGTTCTTCGACCAAGGCGGCGCCCTGCTGTATCCGGTCCGCTCGGTCGGACAGGCAGGCGTCCACGGCCTGAGTGATCTCGTCCGTACGCATAAAAATCTCCCCGGTTCTGGACTGCGTCGGACTGGCGACGATCTTGGTTTGTCGCGCGTAAGCCGGAGACGACAGTCGACTTGTTGTACGGGCTCATGTGCGGGGGAATCCTGCGAATGTCACACAAGATCTGAAAAAGTTCTGAACTTCTCGGGCCTGAAGTCTCCATAGCTCTCTGACCTGCATGAACGTGACCTAGCCGCAGGCAACTTGCCTCCGGCCCGCCCGATGGCAGGACAGGTTGAAACGTCTCGTACATCGCCGTGCGCTCCGCAGCGTGAGGCCCATCCCGGGCGCGGTGACGACGCGCAGACCCGGTCGACCGCAGCCCTCCGTGGCCGCTGCTGTCCCCCGCCCGGGTGAATCCGGGCCCTCGCGTACGCGTAGGCGGCTTGTGCGGTGTGCCTCCAACTTGCCCCGAAATCATGGCTATTGACAGCAATAAGGATCTTTCGTCATGTTTCGGGCGCGGTCCGGTGGTCGGGTCGTTGTGGTGTGGATCGGGGTGTATTCCGTTGGGGCGTGTGGTGCGTGAG
Organism: Streptomyces sp. NPDC046308; assembly: GCF_055588065.1. Taxonomy (NCBI): domain Bacteria; kingdom Bacillati; phylum Actinomycetota; class Actinomycetes; order Kitasatosporales; family Streptomycetaceae; genus Streptomyces; species Streptomyces sp. NPDC046308. Next base: position 4,440 of record NZ_JBVJFB010000010.1, on the reverse strand, counting down.
GTGTTCGGCGAGTCCGAGGCTGCGGGCCGGTTGCGGGTGCCGGTGGCGGCGTGGCGCTGGGCGACGGGTTCAGGTCTGGTCCCGGCCTCGGACGTCGGGCCGGGCTGGTGGTCGCGTGCGGTGGTGGAGGCCGCCGACCCGGAGGCCGTGCGGGCTGCGCTGCGGGTAGCGGGTGCGGGGTGGGCGGCGGACCGGCTGACGGAAGCCTTGGGGGAGCCGTTGCGGTGCCGGCCGCGGGTGACCGCCTCCGCGGTCGGACACCTGGTCCGTGCCGGCCTGCTGGTCTACCTCGGCGGCGAAATCGCGTTCCCCGACGTCCACCCCGACCAGGTCAACACGCTCGCCCGCCGCCGGGACCTGCCCGCCCTCCTCGACCGGCACGTGCCCCTGGGCCCGGACCAGGCCGCGGTCCGCCTCGGTGTCCGCCGCGTCGACTTCGACCAGGTGGTCCGCCTCGGTTGGGTCACCCCGGTCGGCTCGGTCGACATCGACTACAAGCACCACGGCGGGATCACCACGGTCCCGCTCTACTCCGCCGAGGACGTCGCCCTGCTCCCCGTCACCCGGCCCTCGGTGGACTGGCGAGCGGTGCGCGCCGTCTCCGCGGGGCGCCGCTCCCCGCTCGCCGCCCTCACTCCGGTCGTGCCGGGCGAGGACCGGGTGCTGCTGGCGGAGGTGGCTCGGATGACGCGGGTCGGGCGGGCCGCGGTGGTGAACTGGCGACGTCGGCACGACGACTTTCCCGACCCGGCCGGCGGTACGGATGTGCATCCGCAGTTCGACCGGGCGGCGGTGGTCGCGTGGCTGCTGGACCACGACAAGATCGGCGTGCCGTGGCCATGCCAGCGGCCTCGCTGGTCGTCCACGGCGGCGAGCGTCGTACGTTCCGGTTCCGGCTCGATGACCCGCACCTGGTCCTGGCCGACGACGCCGGAGGGGAGGACGAGTTGTCCGGCTGGTCCACCGATACGGACGCCGACGAGCTCGCCGCCCTGACGGCAGGGACGTTCGGCGCGTCGGTGAGCCGGTTGACCGTGCCGGGTACGCCGCTGTTGGCGGTGCTGGGGGAGGTCCGGGTGATCGAGCGGTTTAGGTCGGGAGCGGAAGGCCTGCGCCTGACGCTGGCCTGGCCCGCCCGCCTGCGCGGCACCGCCGGGCCGGGGCCTACGGGCGGGGTGGTCCGCCACGGGGTCCCATACGCGGGCCCGGGGGAGGCCTGCGTGTGCGCGCGGTACGACTGCGGCGGGGTGGTTCCTGTCTCCCGGTGCGTCGAGCACGGTGACGCGGTGGGCGCGGTGTTGGAGTGGCACCCTGGCGGCGGGATCCGCTGCACCACCCTGTCCCGGGCACGCGGCCTCACGACGGCCCGGTGATCGGGCGGACTCACATGGAGGCCGCGAAGACCTCGGCGTGACGGTGCTGTTCCGTCCTGCCTGCTGCCGGTCCCGTGGCGCGGCAGCAGGCGGGCCCGGACTGCGGCATCCGTCCGGGCCTCCCCGGCCGGGGCCACGGCGTTCTACCGTGGCGGGTAGCACCCCGACGAGGAGGAGCCGATGAGCGCCCAGCCCGACCGCACCCCTGCCCCCGCGGCCCCGTATGCGCCCGCGCCGGGCGCGCCGGCCGAACTCCTTGCGCAGCTGCGGGCTGATCGGCGGGCGGAGCGGTGGGTGCCGGCGTTCGAGGCCGAGTGGGCGGCGGCGCTGGAGGAGTCGCGCCGGACGTTCTCCCTGACCACCCTCTACGAGGTCGTTCACGTGTGGCAGGCGCGTCTCGTCTCCGCCCCGGCGGTGGATGCGTTCGTAGCTTCCGGCCACGACGAGTCCGGGTTCGTGGACATGGCCGAGCTCCGCGGCCGGCGGCGCCGGTGAACCCGCAGCCGTACGCGGTCCGACTTTCGACGCCGGCCGCGAAGGTCCTCACCGAACTCCCCGAGCACGCCGAAGACACGGTCTGGGACCTCCTCGACGCCGCCGCGGCCGACCCGTGGGGCTACCGCCAGTGGGACCCCGACGACATCGAGGGCGAAGACGTACGGATCGCGTCCGCCGGCCGCCTGTCCGTCATCTACTTCGCCAACCGGATGCTGCGGCACCTGTCCGTCCTGGACATCGTCTGGCTCGGCTAGAAACCCGGCCGCGTCGCTCACAAGGGACGATACGGGGCACGCCCGCGTGACCATCCTCGGGAAAACAACGGGCCGGGCTAGTCCAGATGACCGCGGATGTCGCAGGCGGGCCGCCTGCGACAGAGCCCCGGTCGGGGGCTCCCGCGTGTGCGCCCACTACCGAAGTGGCAGAGCACCGGGCAGTGAAGGTGCCTCAGCGGTTGGCAGTCCGTCAGCCAGCGGTTCCGGGCAGCCATGGGGTGGTCTCAGGGCGGTCGAGGGCTTTGAGGCGACGCCATGTGAAGACCCAGTCATCGATGTTGGCAATGCCGCAGGCTCGGAGGAACGCGATGCAGCGGTCGAACGATGGGAGCTTCGTGCCCTTGAGCATGTCGCTTATGGTGCTGCGCTTGAGTTGGCCGTTGCTGACGTTCTCCAGCCGACGGTAGGAGGGTTCACCAGCCCAGACGTGAACAGCTGTGAGAGCCGCGATGAAATCCATCGGCGTCTGGATCGGCAACGGGTCAGGGCGTCCGTACTGCGGCATAGGCTCTCTGCTGTACATGGCGTGGGCGCCGGTTGTCTGGGTTCCTTGACCCGAGGCCGGATTAACGGTGACGTTCTGCGCCCCCGTGATGATCACGCCGCCCTCGCCGGCACTGGCGGCTCCCGCCGTGGCTGGGCCACGAGCCTCATGCCGCGCCTCGGAATGTAGATCTTGCAGTTCCATGACCAGTTCGGCAGGGGCTCCGAGAGCTTCAAGGAGACGGCGGAGCTCTGCGCTGGAGGGAAACTTTCGACCGTTGAGGATGCTGCTGAGCGAGACTCGGGGGATTCCCGTCATGGAGGCGAGGTGCGCCAGGTTGGTGGTGTCCTTCTTGACGAGCTTGCGGAGTTCGTAGGCCAGGGACTCGCGTGTGTTCACCGCTGGCTCCTGTGGTGCAGGTGGCCAATGCTGCGGCGGACGGGAGCCACGATGAGCTCGGTCAGTACGGCGGCGAGAACAGCGCCGATGACTTCTGCAGCGTGACCGTCGGCCCACATCCACGCTAGGCCGCTCGCAGCCGCGAGGACGGTGATGAGGGTGAGCGCGTGGGCGAGCCCGAAGCTACGGGGTACCTCGGGTGTCGGGACACAGCCAGTTGGCGCGGCGACAGGCCGGCGAAACCAGTTTTGAGACGAAAACATGTGACAGCAGTCCTTGTGTGGTGGGTCGCCTGGAGGGTTTCTCGATGGGCATGTCCGTGTTGAAGCGGCGTGAGGGTTTCGCAGACCTTCACGCCTTCCGTAGACGGAAGTGCTTCTTCAAGCATGCTGACGGGACACATAGAGAGCAATAGCCCTTGATTTGAAGCAAGTTGTCTGAAGCGCTGAGGAGCGAGACTTCATCAACCGGAGTCAGCTGGTCCGGTACGCGTCGAGCAGGCTCCAGACCCCAGTGGTCGTCCGGGGCGCGTCCGTGAAAGTCCGCAGTCGTCCGCAGGTGTCCGAAACTGTCCGGCAGGCTCCATCGGCAGGCGTCCTGGTCACGCGCCTGCAGGGGCATTCAGGCAGCCTGACGGCAATGCAGTGCAAAGCCGGCTGTCGTCCGGCGCTGTCCGGGGCCGTCCGTCTCGCGTGCGTCGCACCCTTTCTCGTAGGACAGTGGGCGGGACAGCTACTCCTTCGCCTGGAGGGCTTCGGAGGCCGGTTGTTCGCAGCGACCTGCCTCAAATGTGTGAGCCATGTCACATACAGTGGGCGGGTTCGTATCCTCGGATACGAACCCGCCCACTGTCGTTGGAACCTTCGCGTAGCTCCGAGAGCACTAGCGACCAGGGTTCGTCACCGCCGAAGACTCCAGGCGGTCCAGGCGGGCCTGGAAGGACCTGGCGCCTTCCGCGGAAACCGCTTCCGACGACACCCCCCACCCGCGTCTGGGTCCGCGGCCGCGCCGCGAGCGCCCTCGGCTACGAAGGCGCCGCCCTCCCGATCGCCGACGTCTTCGCCGAGCAGGCCATCGCCCTCAGCAACCAGCAGCCTCCCTCGGCCTGCTGAACGCCGTCTTCGGCAAGGCCCACGCTGCGGCCCCGTCCGACTCTCCGGTCGGGCTCACAAACGAGGAGTCGACCGTCCGGGCACAGCTGCTGCTCGGATGTGCGGCCCGGTACGCGGCTGGGCCCCGACCAGGGGGCGTTGGTCGGGGCCCAGCGGGTGCCGCGGTTCAGGGCCGCGGGCGGGGGTGGTTCAGTGGCGGCGGAGGGTGTCCTTGATGTCTTCCTTGGCCTGGCGGGCGTTGCCCTTGGCCTGGTCCGCGTGGCCTTCGGCGGTCATCCGCTCGTTGCCGGCCATGCGGC
>NZ_JBVJFB010000009.1:0-358053 GCF_055588065.1 Streptomyces sp. NPDC046308 | reverse complement strand
AAACCTTCCGACGGGAACAAGGACGGTCGCCGCACACCCGGAGGCATGCGTGAGCCACTCACACGAGGGAGAGAGGTTCGTCGGCGGCGGGTGAAGCACCCGTGCCGCCCGGCGACTCACCCAGTTCTACCCACCCCTCCGCCGCCCTGGCAAAGACCTCGCTTACTAGCCGGCCTCGCAGCCGGGGCCCGACGGCCCGTCGTCGTCGGGATCAAGGTCCGGGCAGGTGGGGGCGGGTGTGAGAGGGGTTCGAGCTGGCCCTTCCAGGTCCACTACCGTCGTTCGTATGTGACGTGGGTCCTGTGGGGCGCCTCACCGCCCGGCGCCCCGAATGTCACCCTCCGACACCGTTCGTACCCCGAGCCGTAGCCACGACGACGTGCTCGACGTCGTCGATGGCGATGAGGACGTTGTCCTTCCACCTGGGCGCCCTCGATGCGTCAGCCGCGCGCTACCGGGCGCAGGACAGGGTCAATCTCGGCCAGGATTTCGAGCAGCTGACGAGCGCCCCGAGAGACCCGGTCGTCGTCGCTTCCCCGCGCCAATCCCTGCGACAGCCGCATCGCGTCGTCCCTGTCGGAGGAGAAGCCGCCGAGCACGTCCATGATCGCGGTGCCGATCCAGTCGCGTTGGTTCGCATCGGCGGCTGACAGCGCGGAGGCGACGATGGACAGCCCCACCACGTCGTTACGTCGAAGCAGGGCTTGCGCCGTCACACGGGTGACGAAGGTGTCACCCGTGTCCAGTACGAGCTCCAGCAGGGGCCCGGCGGCCTCCGGCCTCTCCGCGAGGCCCGCCAGGGCACGACCCGCGTCGGCCCGATCTCGGTAGTCGCGGCTTCGCGCGAGCTCGATGAGCACCATCACCGCCGCGTACCGCAGAGCGCTGTCCACCGGCTCGTCCATCTCCCCCCGTGCGTGTGGCGAACGTACCAGCGAGGGCGGGGGGTCACTCGACGCGGGCGTCTACAGGTGGGCGCCGGCGGGGACCCACGGGAACTGGAACCAGGGGAACGTGCTGGTCTAGCCGTGGTCGGCGACGTAGTGGCCGACCAGCTGCGGCGGTGCTGAGGGCGCCAACGGGCACCTGCCGGTCCGGTCCTGACCCCGGTGTCCCGTTGCTACTGGTCATCCGCGTCACCGGCCATTTGCGGTGGCCCGTTGGCCCCGGCCCTCTCAGTTACTTACTGCACTGCGTCAATTCGCCACCCTGCCGGACGCTGTACTGGCCGGGCGGCACGTTCATGACCTGGAAGCCGCCGTTCTCGGCGATGTCGACCGTCCCGCCGAATCCGGCCGATCCGTACACGTAGGCCGGCCCCGGGGTGAAGCCGCCACCGGAGAGGTGCACCTTGCCGTTGTCGAGGACGCCCGAGGTCGAACAGGTCGCGGCCGGGACGGCGGCGGACGGGGACTGGGCGACCGCCGCGAAAGCGGTCGGGGTGGCGGCGAGGGTGATCGCAACGAGCGGGCTGAGGACGAGGAGGCGTGTGCGACGGTTCATGAGTCTTCCTTAACGGGATTAATCGGGAGCCGCGGCCGCCTTTCCATCCTCGCCCCGCGCGTACCCCGGTGCTACCGGGCCGGAGCGCCGACCGTCCCGCAGGCGATCCTCGTCACATTCGCCGCCACCTCGGAAAGCCACGTCGCGCTCGCGGTCGCCTCCCGCTCCGCTAGGGACTCCCCTCGGTCCCAGCCCTCGGGCAGGGCGGTGTTGCGGGCGTGCGTGGGCGTCGTATCCGTCCACGTACGACTGCAGGGCGGCGATGAGCGAGATCCGCTCGACAAACACGCGCGGCCGCTTGGCGAACTCGCCCCATCACTCGCGCTCGCTCGTGTCGGTGAGATCTACACGCCCATCACCCTTCGGGCGGGCCGACGTTGGCGTCGATGATCTTGGAGTCGGGGCCCACGAGACGTTCCACGACGGGCCGGAGACGATTCAAGCCATCGACAGCTACCCGATCCGGCAACGCCGAGGCACTCCTGAGGGTCGGCTATCGTCCCTGCGTGCCGTACATATCCCCCCTCACCCAGCGGACGGCTGCCGCCCCGGCCGTCCGACCCGGCGCCCGGCTCGGCTGGCTGGATGCACTCCGTGGCATCGCCGCCCTGGTCGTGGCACTGCACCACTTCGACGTGCTCAGAATGCTGCCCTTCGGAGGCACGGTCTGGCGCAACTTCGACATGGGCCTGTTCGGCGTCATGCTGTTCTTCATCGTCAGCGGCTACATCATTCCGGCCTCCCTGGAGCGACGGGGCGACGTCCGCGCCTTCTGGATCGGCCGGATCTTCCGGATCTATCCGGCCCTGATCGCCGCCTTCGTCCTCTCGATCATGATGCTGCCGGCCGGGGACGGCTCGGTCGCGCTGCTGCGCACCGGGGACGACCTGGCCTCGCTGGTCGCGAACGGCCTGATGCTGCAGGACCTGCTCGGCGTCATCAACGGCATGAACGTCACCTGGACGCTGTGCTACGAGATGATCTTCTACTTCTTCGTCACCGCGCTGTTCACCGGTGGCCTGCACCGGCACAGCGCGCCGATCGCGGCGGGTCTGGCCGCTGTCGCGCTGGCGGCGGGTACGGCCGTCGGCACCCAGCTCCTGAGCGCGGAGATGGGCTCGGCCCGCCAGCTCGTGCTGATCGTGACGCCGGTCGTGCTCGTGGGCCTCGCCGGCGTGCTGAGCGGCAGGCGCTCGCTGACCGGGGCGGGCGCCCTGGTGCTCGCGGGGGTCGGCCTGGTCCTGGTCACGCTCAACAGCCGGGCCCCCGCGTTCGAGACCTGGATGATCTTCGCGACCATGTTCGCGGGGACCGTCGTGTACCGGGCGCAGCACGGACAGCTCGCCCGGGTCCCGGCCCTGCTCTCCTGCGGTTTCGTCGTCGTCGCGGGCGTCGTCGTCGGCCGGCTGTACAACCACGGCGAGGCCCTGGACCGGACCTGGTCCGCGGGCTGGGAAGCCTGGTCGATCGCGTACCTCGCCGCGTGGGCGCTCTTCGGGGTCGGCTTCCTCCTGCGGGAGCGCCGCTTCCCGAAGGTGTTGACGTGGCTCGGCGCGATCAGCTTCTCGGTGTACCTGCTGCACATCCCGCTGCTACGCGTCGTCGAGCCGCTGGTGGGCGTTCCTCCGCAGCCGTCCTCGACGCTCGGCCGGATCGTCTGGACGGCGCTCTTCCTCGGCGTGGTCGCGGCCGTCAGCTACCTGATGTACCGCCTGGTCGAGATGCCGATGCAGCGCCTCGGCCGACGCGTGCAGAAGGCGGCGGACCGGCGCTGGCCGCGATCCGTACCCGCGGCGGTCGGTGCGCCCGCGACCGATGCCACCGGCCCCACCGGGGCCGGGACCGATGCGGCCCTGTCCGGTACGTCCCGGGCCTGAGGCGGCGGCCGGCTGCGCCAGCGGCCGTGGGCGCCTTGACCGATGCCGGGCCTGGTCCGGCCCGGGCTGGCTGCCCTCGGCATCGGCGACGGAGTGGTCTTCACCGCCATGTTCGTCGCCGCCACCGGGGTCCCCGGCCGACAGCAGGGCACCGCCTCGGGGGGCTCGGGCATGGGCGCGGCCGTTGGCCTCGCCGTCCTCGTCCTCCGCGCCGCTCCCCGACACCGTCCGCACCGGTGCCGACGCCTGTGCCGTACCGGACCCCGTCGCTGCTGACAGCGGTGGTGGCAGCGGCGGACACCGCGCCCGGCGCGGCGTACGCTCGTTCGCAGGGGACGCGTGATCGACAGCGCCGAGGCGAGCCGGGCCCGAATCCGGACCCGGACCCGGTCCCGGACGAGACCGCGGGAGGATCCATGACCGCACTCGGGGATCTCATGGGGATCGACGACCGGACCGTGCTGGTCCTCGGGCAGGAACTGTCCGTCGAGCACGATCAGCCGGACGTCGCCAACGCCCTCGTACACCGGGTCGGCGACACCCTGGTGCTGGTCGACACCGGCGCCACGGCGACGTTCCGTGCGGCGCTGCGAGAGGCTGCGGAGCAGGTCGGGAGCTGGTCCCGGGCACTCCTGCTGACCACCCACGGCCACGTCGACCACATCGCCAACAACGACCTGGCCGACGAGCTGGGCGTGCCGGTGGAGCACTACGTACCCGCCCTCGACGTCGACCAGATGCAGCACCCCACGCAGTACTGGGTGCGGTCCTTCGACCGCATCGTCGGGTTCGCACCGCTGCCCGCACCCTCCGTACTCGCCGACCGGCTGATGTCGCTGTTCCAGCCGATGCGGCCCTTCGGCGCGACGACCCGGACCTACGAGGAGCGGCCGCTGGAGCGGATTCGTATCGGCTCGCTCCGCTTCACCGGCTGGACCTTCGCCGACGGGGCGGTCCGCGTGCTGCGCAGTCAGGGGCACTGCGCCGGACACGTGATCGTGCACCTACGGGACTGCGGGGTCCTCCACCTGTCCGACGAGGGCAACGGACCCTGCGGTGCGATGGCCGACGCCGACCAGCTCAAGCTCCAGACCGTCCTCGGCTCCGTCGCGCTCCTCTTCGAGGAGGGGGAGGCCACGGTCCTCACCGACGGGCACACCTTCGCCCTGCGCCGGGGCGCCGAGGCCGTGTCCTACCTGGACGGGCTGCTGGAGCAGGCCACCGCACTGCATGCGGCGGCACTCGGGCTGACCGGGGAGAGCGGGCGGGTCCGGCCGAGCGCGTTCACGACCGGCTTCGCGGAACGTTTCGCCGAACTGGGGGGCGGCGGCGCCAACCCGAACGCGATGTTCACCGCCATGTCGGCGGTCAACCAGCTCCACGAGCTCGGGCTGCGGCCGGAGACCGACGGGATCGACTCGCCGTGGTCCCGGCCCGCGCTCCGGAACCCCGAGCCGCCCGACCGTGGGGGTGAGGCGCTTTCGCACGGGGCCGCTGCCGCGCGGCACCTCCCCCGATGACACGCGGCGCGGCCGGTCGCACGACGGGCTGGCTCCGACATCCGCGCGTTACCGGGACGCGGCGTTCAGCCGAATGGCCGAACCGCCGGTGGAGCCCAAAGGTGGGCATACTGCACTCATGGGCCACTGGAGGACGGTCGTCACAGGTGCCCGTGCTCGGCTGGGCCAGGCGCTCTTCCTGCGGGTGGCGGGGCCGGACGGCCCGGCCACCCGGGACCGGATCCACCTCACACCCGGTCCGCGCTGGTTCGACCCGGACCACCCGGTGCGGCGGGTCCACGCCGACGCCGCCCTGTTCGTCGGCGGGATCAGTGCCCTCCTCCTGCAGTCCCTGCACCCCCTCGCGATGGCCGCCGTGGCCCGGCATTCCGCCTACCGGGAAGACCCCTGGGGCAGGCTCCAGAGCATCAGCACCTTCCTCGCCGTCACCACCTTCGGCACGGCCGACGACGCCCAACGGGCGGTCGACCGGGTCACCGCGGTGCACCGGACGGTCCACGGGCGGGCTTCCGGGGGTGAGCCGTACGCAGCGACGGATCCCGCCCTCCTCGCCTGGGTGCACGACGCCGAGCTGAGCTGTTTTCTGCGCTCCCACCAGCGCTACGGCGCCCAACCGCTGAGTGGCCCGGACCAGGACGCGTACGTGGCCGGCATGGCGCGGGTCGGCGCGGCACTGGGCGTCACCGACCCGCCGCGCAGCGTCGCGGAACTCGCCGCCCGTATGGAGGAGCACCGGCCGCAGCTCCGCGGCACCCCCGAAGCGAGGGAGGCGGCCCGCTTCATCCTCCGCCACCCGCCGCTGCCGTGGGCCCTGCGTCTGCCGTACGCGGCCCTGGCCGCGGGTGCGGTCGTACTGCTGCCGGAGTGGGCCCGGGCGGAGCTGGGGCTGCCCCGGCGGCTCCCGCTGGAGCGGTGGTGGGTCCGGCCCGCGGCCCGCGCGGCGGTCGGGCTGGTCCGGTGGTCGCTGAATCCGCCGCCCGCACCGGCCCGGGCCGCCGACCAGCCTGTCGGGTGACGGGCAGCGGTCCCGTGGGGCGCCGCCGCGTCGGGTTTCGCCGGCCGGGGACCGGGCAGCCGCCAGCGGGGGGCTCGGGTGGCAGCAGCGGCTCGAGGAGCAGGAGCGAGGAGGACGGACATGGACGAGCAGGGCGGAGCAGGAGGAGTCCCGCTGCACCACGGGGAGGAACACGACCGACACGCGCCGCGCGCCGACCGCCGCGATGATGAGAAGACGGCCGCCGCCGACACCGACGAGGCCAGCCGTCTCGACCGCCCGCAGCAGCCCGAGAAGCCGGGCGGGAAGGGCACGCGCTGGGTGAGCCCCCAGGACGACTGAGCTTCCCCGCGCCGACCGAGTCCCATACGTCGACCCGCACAGGGGCGGGCCCGCGTAGCGCGGTATTGCTTAGCGCGAGCGGTCCGGCCCAATGCATCGAGGAGGTACCTCATGAGTGAGCCCAAGCAGCGGCGTCACCGCGCCCCCACCCCGCCGTCGCAGGCGGTCGGCGAGAGCGGGGACCGCGAGGCCCGCGAGGCGGCGGAGGAGGCGGTTGTAGGCCGTACGGGAGAGTCCGGTAGCCGCGGCGCCGCAGGCCGTACCGCGAAGCGGCAAAGCCCGGGGATCGGCCGGGAGGAACAGATCCGGGAGCACCCGCAGGGAGACGATCGCACCGAGGAGAGCGGGGACCGCTGACCCAGGGCACAGGGGCGTACGTGACAGCGCACCCGGAGAGATCGGAGATCGCCGTGAGCAGCCGGGTTATCAGCGTGGACGACAGCTGCTTGAGCGCCTTGCAGGAGCTGAAGAGCAGACGGGAGATCAACACGCTCGTCTACCGGCTGAACGAGGCCTTGGAGACGGTGGTCGTCGAGAGCCAGGCCAACCTGACGCACGAGGAGATGCTGGCGTCGCTGCCGGCCGACGAGCCCAGGTTCGTCGTGTACGACCTGCACTTCGCCTCGGCGGACGGAACCCGCCGGAGCGACCTGGTGATGATCTTCTGGATCCCCGACGCGGCGCCGCCCGCGCACAAGTTCGCCTACTCCTCCGCCGAGCGCGTCCTCCAGGACGTCCTCGACGGCATCCAGGTCACCGTCCGGGCCACGGACCTGTCCCGACTGGCCTACAACGAGCTCGCGTCCCAGGCGGTATGAACGTGGCCGGGACCATGAGCAGACCGGTGATCATGCCGTGAAGGTGACCAGGTAGGTGGTGCAGAACATGTCCGCTCTCTTGACCGACAGCACCCTGTCCCTGCTGGCCCACGGTTACGCGTGGGGCCCCGACCTGCGCCGCGCCCACGGCGGTGCCTCCGTGGTCCGCACCCACCTGTTCGGCCGGCCCGCCGCGCTCCTGCACGGGCCCGCGGCGGTCGACCTCTTCTACGACACGAGCCACGTCCAGCGGCACGGCGCCCTCCCCGCGCAGGTGCTCGACCCCCTCTTCGGCGAGGGAGCGGTGCACGGTCTGGACGGGCCGCCACACCGGGTGCGCAAGGAGCTGTTCGTCTCCCTCCTCATGTCCGCGGACGCCCTCAGTGCCCTGACCGAGAGCATCGAGCGCGGCTGGCGCGAAGCCGTGGCGGGTTGGGAAGGGCGCCGGGTGGTCCTCTTCGACGAGGTGGCCGTACTGCTCACGCGGGCGATCTGCGAATGGGTGGGGCTGCCGGTCCCGGAGGACGCGGCCCGGGAGATCGCCGACGACTGCGTCACCATGATCGACGGGGCCGCCGGGGCCGGGCCCCGGCGGCTGCGGGCCCGACACGCCCGGCGCCGCCAGGAGCAGGCCCTCGCCGCCGCCGTCATCGACCTGCGCGCGGCCGGGCCGCACCCGGACGGGATCTTCGCCGCGTCCCAGCACTCGGCAGTGGCCGGGAGCCCGCTGGAGGCCGTCGCGCGGCACCGCGATCAGGACGGGACCCTGCTCGATCCGCACACGGCGGCCGCCGAACTGCTGAACATCATCCGCCCCACCGTGGCCATCGCGTGGTTCGCCGTCTTCGCCGCCCACGCCCTGCACCGCCATCCCGGCGGGCGCGAACAGCTGCGTACCGGTGGGTCCGCGTACGCCCGGGCGTTCGCCCACGAGGTCCGGCGCTTCTACCCCTTCGTCCCCTTCATCGCAGGCGTCGCCGTCGACGACTCCACCCTCGACGATCACGAGATCCCCGCCGGGACCCATGTCCTCCTCGACGTGTACGGACACCACCACGATCCCGATCTGTGGGAGCGGCCGTACCACTTCGCTCCGGGGCGCTTCCTCGGTCACGAGCCCGACCGTGACCTGCTGATCCCCCAGGGCGGAGGCGACGCACGTACCGGCCACCGCTGCCCCGGTGAGGACATCACCGTCGCCCTGCTCGCCGCGCTCGCGCCGGCCCTCGCCGACCTGGACTTCGCCGTACCCCAGCAGGACCTGTCCATCCCGCTGGGCCGGATTCCGACCCGGCCCCGCAGCGGATTCGTCATGGAGGTCGCACATCAGCCGCGGAGTCACCGCGCCCGGCGGTTCCAGCGCCAGTCCTGAGCCACCGGCGCCCAGCAATGGGAGGATCCATGACCCGACGTGTCCGTCGTGTCCACGAGGTGATGACCAAGAATCCGGTGGCCGTCGAGAAGACGACGTCGCTGGCGGACGTCGCGCGGGTGATGCGGGACGCCGACATCGGTGACGTCCTCGTCGTCGACGGGGGCCGGCTCCGCGGCATCCTGACCGACCGGGACCTGGTCGTGCGTGCCATGGCCGAGAACAGGGACCCGGCGGAGACGACCGTGCAGGCCGTCTGCAGCAGCGCACCGGTCACCGTACGGCCTGACGACGGTGTCGACCACGCCGTCGATCTCATGCGTCGCAAAGCGCTGCGGCGCCTGCCCGTGGAAACCGAGGACGGCGATCTCGTCGGCGTCGTCACCCTGGGCGACCTCGCCGTGGAACAGGACCCCGGTTCGGCCCTGGCGGCGATCTCGGCCGCGGAACCCGGCACCTGACGCCCGCCACGGCGGCGCCGGTGGCAGGCCGTCCGTTCGGCGTCCGTTCGGGTGCAGTCGGGGCCGCGGCGGGATGGCCGCGCGGCTCCGGGTAGGCGTCGGGTATGAACTCACACGTCCCCGGTACCTCGAAGACGGCCGGGCAGGCCTCGGCGCTCCTCGGTGCGGCATCGGCATGCTGGCTGAAGTCCCTGGACCGGATGGAGCGGACGGCGGTGGCCGATCCGGTGATCAGGGTGATGCAGCGGGGTATCCGCGCGCTCCCGTTGGGCGGCATGCGCGATGTGCTGCGGGGCCGGCCGCTGGGCCATCCCCTGCATCCCGTACTGGTGCAGGTGCCGATCGGCTGCTGGCTGTCGGCCGCCGTACTGGAGGTCGTCCCGGGGGCGCAGCGTGCGGCGGCGACCCTCACGGGCGTCGGGCTGGTCGGGGTCGCCCCGGCGGCGATCGCCGGCTGGGCGGACTGGGCCGACCTGCCGCCGGCGCAGGCCCGGGTCGGGCTGGCCCACGCGGCCTCCAACGTGGCCACGGTGACCTGCTACGCCCTGTCCCTGGCCGCGCGGCTGCGCGGCCGTTCGGCCAAGGGCCGGCTGTGGTCGCTGGGCGGGCTGGCCGCCGTGGCCGTGACCGGCGCGCTGGGCGGGCACGTGGCCTACCGGCAGGCCGTCGGAGCACATCCCGCGAGCTGACGGCGAGCTGACGGGCGAGCTGAATCGGAGGGGCCCGGACTCGGCGAGTCCGGGCCCCTCCGTCCGGGCGGTCAGGCGATCGGGCCGCCGAAGGGCCCGGCGGGGCCGTAGTACAGGCCCACCTGCTCGCGGTAGTCCGCGTCGCCGAGGTGCTTGTCCCGGTGGAATTCCGGGGACTCCTTGATCTGCTCCTTGGTGCGTTCCACGTGGATCGTCCGCTGCTCCGGGTCGATGGAGATCACGGTGCTCGCCGGCAGGAGGACCTCCTTGCCGAAGATCCACACCCCGGTGTCGACGACCAGGTAGGCGTCACCGACCTCGTCGGAGTGCTTGTCGACCTTGCCGATGCTGCCGTCGACCGCCTCGACCTTGTAGCCGGTGAGATCGGTCCCTGCCAGGTGGCCCGCCGTCGACTTGTAACTCCACACATGCTCGGTCACGTGAGAACAACTCCTCCGGTGAGTGAACGGATCAACCGACTTCCTGAACCGCCTATGCCCTGGATGGGTCCGGATGCACGGACTAGATGCGGGGCGGTGTCCCGTCACGGCCCGGCAGGAGCTCCTTGGCCTTGGCCACGGCGAAGCCCCAGCCCTGGGCCACGGTCGGTTTGCCGGGCACGGCGACTTCCTCCGGGTTGGTGAGCACGTCCAGCAGGACCGGCCCCGGTGTGTCGAAGGCCCTGCGTACGCCCTCGTGGAGCTCGGCCGGGTCGGTGACCCGGATGCCCGTCAGGCCGAGGGCCGTGGCGACCGCGGCGAAGTCGGGGTTGTCGAGTTCCGTGCCGAATTCGGGCAGACCAGCCTGCTCCTGCTCCAGCTTGACCATGCCCAGGCGGCGGTTGTCGAAGACGACGAGCTTCACCGGCAGCCGGTACGTCCTGATGGTCATGAGGTCGCCGAGCAGCATGCTCAGGCCGCCGTCCCCGCACAGCGCGACGATTTGCCGCTCGGGTGCCCACAGCTGGGCGCCGAGGGCCTGGGGCATGGCGTTGGCCATCGAGCCGAGGTTGTACGAGCCGATCAGGCGGCGGTCGCCGCGCATGGTGACGAAGCGGGAGAGCCAGACGGTGGCCATGCCGGTGTCGGAGGTGAAGACGGCGTCCTCGGCGGCGTACGCGTCCACCGCCGCGGCCAGCGCCTCGGGGCGGATGGCGTGCTCACGGTTGTCCAGGGCGGCCCGCAGCTTCCCGGTCCAGCGGTGCTCGTGCGCGGGGTCGGCCAGCCGCTGCTGGCCCTCCTGCCAGTGCTGGAATCGCTCTCGGGCGTCGTCGAGGTGGGCGCGGTCCGGGGCCGCCTTCAGCAGCGGGAGCAGGGCCCGCAGAGTGGCGCCGACGTCGCCGGCCAAGCCCACGTCCACGGGGGTGCGGCGGCCCAGGTGGTCCTCGCGGGCGTCGACCTGGACCACCTTGGCGTCCTTCGGGTACCACTCGCGGTAGGGGAAGTCGGTCCCCAGCATGAGAAGCACGTCCCCGCTGTCGAGCGCGTGGGCGGCGGCCGGGTTGCCGATGAGACCAGTCTGGCCCACCTGGAAGGCGTTGTCGTCCTCGAACCCCTCCTTCGCCTTCAGCGTGAGCACCATGGGCGCCGCCAGCAGCTCGGCGGTTCGCAGGACCTCGGTGCGGGCCTCCCGGGCGCCCTGGCCCACGAGGAGGGTCACCCGGGAGGCGGCGTTCAGCAGCTCGGCGGCCCGGGCGAGGGCCGGGTCGTCGGGCCGGGTGACGGCGCGGTCGAGGGCGAAGCGTGTGGGCCGGTCGTCGCTCACCTCCTGGTCGCCCAGGTCGCCGGGGACGGTCAGGACGGCGACTCCGCCCTGGGTCACGGCGGCGCGTACGGCCGATTCGAGCAGGCGCGGCATCTGCTCGGGGGAGGTGACGGTGGCCCGGTGGACGGCTACGTCGCGGAAGAGCAGGTCGTTGTCGACCTCCTGGAAGTAGTCGCTGCCGATCTCGGCGAGGGGGACCTGGCCGCAGATCGCCAGTACGGGGGTGCGGCTCTTGGCGGCGTCGTAGAGGCCGTTCAGCAGGTGTACGGAACCGGGGCCCACCGTGCCCATGCACACGCCGAGGGTCCCGGAGAGCTGGGACTGGGCCGAGGCGGCGAAGGCGGCGGCCTCCTCGTGCCGGCAGCCGACCCAGTTCAGGCCGGCGGAGGTGCGGATGGCGTCGGTCAGCGGGTTCAAGGCGTCTCCGACGACGCCGAAGACGTGCTGGACGCCGAGTTCCTCGAGTGCGTCGACGATGACGTGGGCGACGGTGCGTGCCATGGGAGTGCCCTTCGGTTGCCGGTTCGGGGCCGTTCGTCGGCCGCCGGGTGGCCGGTTCGTCGGCCGTTCGGCGGCCGGTTCAATGGCCGGTTCAATGGGTGAAGTGGTCGGGGTCGGCCGCCTTCCAGTCGGCTGCCCAGCTTTCGGGCGGCGATGCGAGCAGTTCTCCGGGGGCGAGCCAGGCGCGCAGTTCGGCGTACGAGCGGACGGTGTGCGGGTCCACTCGCTGGAGCAGCATGTGGGGGCGCAGCTGGTGGGGGCCGTCGACGCCCATGGCCGCCATGATCTGCAGCGCGCTCTTGACGGTCGCCTCCTGGTAGCGCCGTACGCGCTGGGCCTTGTCGCCTACGTCCAGGGCCCGGGCGCGCCGCTCGTCCTGGGTGGCGACCCCTACGGGGCAGGTGTTGGTGTGGCAGCGCTGGGCCTGGATGCAGCCGATCGCGAACATCATGGCGCGGGCCGCGTTGGTGTAGTCGGCGCCTTGGACCAGGCGTTTGACGAGGTCGGCGCCGGTGGCGACCTTGCCGGAGGCTCCGATCCGGATGCGGTCGCGCAGGCCGGATCCGACGAGGGCGTCGTGGACGGTCATCAGGCCGTCGCCGAGCGGCAGGCCGACGTGGTCGGCGAACTCCAGGGGCGCCGCGCCGGTGCCGCCCTCCGCCCCGTCGACGACGATGAAGTCGGGGGTGACGTCGGCTTCCCGCATGGCCTTGCACACGGCGAGGAACTCGCGGCGCGAGCCCACGCACAGCTTGAACCCGACGGGCTTGCCGCCGGCGAGCTCGCGCATGCGTGCCAGGAAGCGCACCAGCTCGCGCGGGGTGGAGTACACGCGGTGGAACGGCGGCGAGACGACGGTCCGCCCCTGCGGCACACCGCGGACCCGCGCGATCTCCGCGTTCACCTTGGCACCGGGCAGGACGCCGCCGATGCCCGGCTTGGCGCCTTGACTGATCTTCAGCGACACGCACTTGACCTGCGGGTGTGCGGCCTTCTCCGCGAACTGCCGCTCGTCGAAGGCCCCGTCGTCGGTACGGCACCCGAAGTATCCGGTGCCGATCTCCCACACGAGGTCCCCGCCGGGGCGCAGGTGGTACTCGGACAGGCCGCCCTCGCCGGTGTCGTGGGCGAAACCGCCCGCCCGCGCCCCGGTGTTGAGGGCGAGGACGGCGTTGGCGGAGAGGGAGCCGAAGCTCATCGCCGAGACGTTGAGCAGGGCCATGTCGTACGGCTCGGTGCAGTCGGGTCCGCCGACCCGGACCCGGGGCGGGTCGGACCGTACCGGGTGCGGGGCCATGGACGGGGTGAGGTATTCACTGCCGGGCCGGTGGAGGTCCAGCTCGGTGCCGAACGGCTCCTCGGCATCGGTGCCCTTGGCCCGCTCGTAGACGATGCTGCGGGTGTCGCGGTCGAAGGGGCGGCCGTCGACGTTCGGCTCGATGAAGTACTGCTGGATCTCCGGCCGCAGCGCCTCCATGGCGAACCGGAGGTGCCCGAACAGGGGGTAGTTCCGCAGGATGGAATGCCGGCGCTGCAAGAGGTCGTACGAGGCCACCAGGGCGAGCAGCAGCATCGGGCCGGCCACGGCCCACCACCAGGGCGAGACGAGGAGGGCGGCGACCGCGGCGAGCGCGGCCGCGGCGCCGGGCAGGATCGGGGTGAGTATCTTCAGCACGCCCCGCTTGTGTCCCGGCGACCGCGCGCCAAGCACGGGAGATTGGTGTGGGGTCGGTTGAGCTGCGGTGATGGGCAAGCGAGGTGACAGAGAGTCTTGAGTTCTCCGCCCTGCCGCTACTGATAGACGAGCGGTCGGCCGCGTCCCGGAGTGCGGTTGCCGCCGCGCCCCGCCTCGAGGCGCCGGTGCCGTCCTGCCCCGAGTGGACGCTGTTCGATCTGGTGCGGCACCTGGGTACGGGCCGGCGCCGGTGGGCCGCAATCGTCGCCGCCGGCCCGGCCGCGGCTCCGCCGGCCCGGGAAACGGCGGCGGCGCCGCGCGAGTTCGAGGCGCTGCCGGCCTGGTACGCCGAGTTGAACGACTGCTGGTGGGCGCGCTGCGCGAGGCCGACCCGGAGCGGGAGTGCCGGCCGTGGCGGGCCTCCGGCGTATCCCCGGCGACTGCCCGAGGCGTTGCCCGGCGCCGGGTGCACGAGGTGCTGGTGCACACCCACGACGCCCGGCTCGCCCGCAGGGGCCGTACAGCCGATGCCGGCGGACGTCGCGATCGACGGCGTGGCCGAGGGCTGCCTTGGGGTGTTGCGAAAGTCCTGTGCGGTGTCCGCGGTGTCCGGTGCGTGCTCTCGGCGTGCCGGGTGAAGGCCCTCGTACTGGGCGTACTCGGGACTTCGGCCGGTGCGGCGAGAGTGCGTGCCGGGCGCCGCGGGCACCGTGCGGGACTTTCGCAACACCCCTAGCTCGTCCGGGCTCGCGCGGTGCGGGCGACTCCGGGGGCGTCCGGCGCGGGCGTGTGTCCCGGGGCCGCGTCCAGTACGACGCGCGGCAGGGCGTCCGGGTGCTTCTCGGCGAGCCAGGCGATCAGTTGCTCCCGTACGGCGCAGCGCACCGTCCACAGGTCGTCGGGGTCCTTGGCCGTGACGATGACCCGTACCACGATGGTGGACGGCGTCGTCTCGGTGACGGCGAGGTCCCAGCCACGGCCGTCCCACTCCTTGCAGTTGTGCAGGATCTCCTCGGCCTTGTCGCGCATGAGCTCGACGGGTGCGCGGTGGTCGCAGTGGAGGAAGACGGTGCCGGTCATCTGGATGCCGCCGCGCGACCAGTTCTCGAAGGGGCGGGTGGTGAAGTACGAGACGGGCATGGTGATGCGGCGTTCGTCCCAGGTGCGTACGGCGAGGAAGGTGAGGGTGATGTCCTCGACGATCCCCCACTCGCCCGCGACGACGACCGTGTCGCCGATGCGCACCATGTCGCCGAAGGCGATCTGGAAGCCCGCGAAGAGGTTTCCGAGGGTGGATTGGGCGGCGACGCCGGCCACAATTCCGATGATGCCGGCGGAAGCGAGCACGGAGGTGCCGAGTGCGCGGAAGCTCGGGAAGGTGACGAGCATCGCGGCGAGCGCGACGACGGCCACGAGGACCGTCACCACCCGCATGATCAGCGTCACCTGGGTGCGGACGCGGCGCAGCCGGGCCGGGTCGCGGGTGGAGGTGGCGTAGTGGGCGTACCCCGACTCGACGACGGCGGAGGCCACGGCCACCAACAGCCAGGCTCCCGCGCCGATCAGGGTGAGGGAGAGGACGCGGCCCACGGCGACAGCGTGGTGCTGCAGCGGTGGCCAGGCGATCTGCTGGTAGGCGCCCCTGAGCAGTGCGGCGAACATCACGATCAGGACGGCGTTGCGGCACCGGCGCAGCAGGTTCCACAGGGGCGTCTCGGGGTGACGTGCGTCGGCTCGGCGCAGTAGCAGGTCGACGACCCAACCGGCGGCGAGGGTGAGCAGGATCGAGCCGCCCAGGACGGACAGCACACGAAGAGCGCTGTTCATATCTCCTCAACGGATGTAGGTGACATGGACGTTCCCGCCCCTGCCCGCTGGGAGGGAGCTGACACAGGAGGGTCCGGAGCGGTTCCCTTCACGCCCTCCGTCTCACGGCGAAATCCGGCCGGAGCGGCCGCTCATGTTCCGGCCCGCACGGGGAACACGGCCGTCACCGACCGAAAGGGGCACGGACATGCTCGGCATCGTCGCCGCAGTGCTTTTCTTCATCGCTTTCCTGATCAACGCGGCCGGCATCGGCACCAACGAAGTGTTCAGCTCCACGAACTTCACGCTGATCGGTCTCGCCGCGCTCGCGCTGCACGTCGCGGGCATCGGCCACGGATGGGCGGCCCGGGGACGGGGCCGGGTCCGCAGGCGGCGCTGACGCCGTGGCGGCGGTCAAGCGAGAGTGGCGGGTCAAGCGAGAGGCGACGGCCGGCAGCGCGGAATGGGCGGCCCCGGATACCCCCGGATACGCGGGAGCCCGGCCGCGCGATGGCGGGGGGATGCCACCACGCGGCCCGGGTCCGCTGGGGAGAAACCCGCGCCGCTCACCGTCGCGGACTCCCATGACCACCCTTATGGCCGGTCTCCGGCGGCTCAAACAATCGAACGCCCCTTTTTTCTCGGAGTGCCCGGAGCGGTCGGGGCGGCTCCGCGGACAAGCGCGGAGATGCGCGGACAGGGGAGTGGACGCCCGGGTCTGCGGGCAGGCGCGTCGTCGACGGGGGCTCCTCCGCGCCCGGCAGCACGGGGTGGAGGGGCCACGGTTCCGATCGAAGGAGTTGTTTCGCATGACGGAGAACGTCTGGGCCTACCGCGTCGGCGTCGACTACCTCGCGGCCGACCTCACCGGCTACGGGGTCGAGGCGCTCGACGGCAGCATCGGCAAGGTCGACAAGCACTCCGACGAGGTCACCGACGCCTATCTGGTCGTCGACACCGGTGTGTGGATCCTCGGCAAGGAGGTCCTGCTGCCGGCCGGCCTGGTGACCCGCATCGACCACTCGGCGGAGAAGGTCTACGTGGACCGTACGAAGGACCAGATCAAGGCCGCTCCGGAGTTCCGCCGTGACGAGCACCTGGGGAACGCGGACCATCGCGAGGCCCTGGGCACGCACTACCTCTCGGGCATGCCGTTCGGCGTCCCGCCCGCCTGACCCGGTGCCCGGCGTGCTCGCGCGGCCCACGTTCCCGGCCCGCGTTTGCGGGGCGCGATCGGGGTCAGAGGCGGAGAGCAAGGCATTTCCCGCACCCTCAACTCAGGGAGTGATCAGCTGTGGCGAGCAACGAGAAGGGCCGGGCCAAGGCCGAGCAGGCCAAGGGCAAGCTCAAGGAGACCGCCGGCCGCGCGGTGGGCAACGAGCGACTGACCACCGAAGGCCGCGCCGAAGCGGCCAAGGGCGATGCCCGCCAGGCCAAGGAAAAGATCAAGGACATGTTCAAGCGGTGACCTGACCGCTCGGCGGACGCGGCGAACCGCACCGCGGAGGCAGCCCGGATGCCGCCTGCCGCACGGATGCGCCTCGGTCCCGAACCCGTCAGGGGTTCGGGACCGAGGCGCGTTCGGCCCCTGAGATCACTCCGCCGGCGCAGCCGCCTCGATCGACGCGGCCGAAGCTGCCGCCTCGATCGACGCGGCCGAAGCTGCCGCCTCGATCGACGCGGCCGAAGCTGCCTACTCGATCGACGCGGCCGACTCGATCGACGCCGCCGATTCGACCGACTCGGCTGCCACGATGCGCAGCAGTCCGGGGAACCGCTGCTCGATGTCGGCCCGGCGCAGGCTGGCCATCCGGCTGTTGCCCCGGTCGACCTGGCGGATCAGCCCGGCCTCGCGCAGCGCGCGGAAGTGGTGCGTGACGGTCGCCTTGGAGACCGGCAGCGCGAAGGAGCTGCACGTCCGTGCCGCGCCGTCCGGTCCGGCCGCCAGCTCGCGCACCACGCGGCGGCGCAGCGGATCCGCCAGCGCGGAGAGCACCGGGCCGAGCTCGATCTCCTCGACGTCCGGGTGACCTTCAGCGTCGGGCATGCGGGACACCTTTCTTGAGGTACGGATTGCATCGTACCTATGGGTTCGGTAGCGTGCGGAAGGTACGACCTTCATTGTACCTATCGGGGGGAGAACCCTGCATGTCCCAGCCGTTCGCACTCGTCGGCACCGCGCGCCCCCTACCCGAGCGCGCCGAGGAGTTGAAGGAACTCCTGCTGTCGTTCGTCGAGCCGACCCGGCAGGAGGCCGGGTGCCTGGAGTACCACTTCCACGAGGACCGCGACGAGCCCGGCACCTTCGTCTTCTACGAGGCATGGCGCTCCCAGGCCGACCTCGACGCCCACCTCGCCCTCCCCCACATGCGGGCCTTCTGGGAACGGCGCATGGACTACCTGGAGACCGACCTCGACATCCGTTTCCTCACCATGCACAGCCCCTACTAGGACCGGTCAGGCCGGGGTCGCGCTACCGGCCCCGCCACCCCCGGTGCGGTATACCTCCTCTGGGGCTCACCCGGGCCCGTGAAGGGAGTGGTTGCCGTGGAGCGCACGACCTGCTGCGTGGTGGGAGGCGGGCCGGCCGGAATGGTGCTGGCGCTGCTGCTGGCCAGGGCCGGTGTGGAGGTGACGGTGCTGGAGAAACACGGCGACTTCCTCCGCGACTTCCGCGGTGACACCGTGCACCCCAGCACCCTGTCGCTCCTCGACGACATCGGCCTCGCCGAACGGTTCGCCCGGCTGCCTCAGCGCCGCGTGACCACCGTGCAACTGCCCCTCGGACCGGACCGGTCCCTGGTCACCATCGGGAACATCGGGGCGCTGCACGGGAAGTACAACTACATCGCGATGGTGCCCCAGTGGGACCTCCTCGACCTCCTCGCCGACGAAGCCGGCCGCGAACCCTCCTTCCGCCTGCGCATGGACACCGAGGCGACCTCCTTCCTCGTCGAGCGCGGCCGCGTCACGGGCGTGCGCTACCGCTCCGCGGACGGCAGCACCGGCGAGCTCCGGGCCACCCTCACCGTGGCCTGCGACGGCCGCGGCTCACTGGCCAGGGCGCTGCCCGAGCTGGGCCTGGAACACTTCCCCTGCCCGATGGACGCCTGGTGGTTCCGCCTGCCGCGCCACGAGGGCGACCCCAGCGGACTCGTGGGCGGCCTGGGCGACCGGTTCTTCACCGCGCTCATCGACCGCGGCGACTACTGGCAGTGCGCCGCGCTCATCCCGAAGGGGACCGACGCCGAGCGCCGCGCCGAGGGGCTGGAGCGCTCCATGGCCCGATTCACGGACGCGGCCCCGTGGCTGGCCGACCGAAGCCATGCGCTCACCTCCTGGGACGAGGTGAAGCTGCTCGACGTACGGCTCGACCGGCTGCGCCGCTGGCACCGGCCCGGGCTGCTGTGCATCGGCGACGCCGCCCACGCGATGTCGCCCGTCGGCGGCATCGGCATCAACCTCGCCGTGCAGGACGCGGTGGCCGCCGCCCGCCACCTCGTACGGCCGCTGCGCGAGGGGACCGTGGGGCTGCACGACGTGCGCCGCGTCCAACGCCGCCGCTGGCCCACGACGGTGGCGACCCAGGGCCTCCAGCGCCTCGCCCACACCCAGGTCATCGAACCGCTGCTGGCCGGGCGCACCGCGTTCGGCAATGCGCGGCGGGCCAAGCGGATGACGGAGCTCATCACCGAGTCCCGGTGGCTGAACCGCGTCCCGGCCTACTTCATCGCGTACGGAGCCCTGCGCGAGCGCCCGCCACAGGAATCACTGCGCTGACCGAGCCGCCTGCCGGGCCGGGCCGCCTGCCGGGCGGGGCCGGGCTGGGCTGCCGGGCCGGGCCGCCGGGTCGCCTGCCGGGCCGGGCCTGGTTGCCGGGTCGGGCTCCGGGCCAGGCCGGGCTGCCGGGTCGCCTGCCGGGCCGGCAGCGGCAGACGCAGCGGGCTTCGCGTTCCGCCCCCAGGCGATGTCCGCGCGCCCTGGCCGGGCGCAGGCCGATGCGCTGGGCTGGACGGCGCTGAAGGCCGTACGGAGCGCAACGCGCGGCTCGAGGGCGGGGTTCCGGCCCCAGGCCACTGTTCCGTCGGCCCGGAGCCCTGCCAACCCCCGCGACGGGATCGGGCGTTGCGCAGCCACCGCAGCATCAGCCTGCGGTGGCTCAGCGGGAGCAGCATCGCCGGGGTACCCGGACCGACGGATCACCCCGACTGCTCCTCCCCCGACTCCCCTCCGGGGTCGCCGCCTTGCTGCCGCCCCGGCTCGTTGCCGGGATCCTGGCCTCCGCTCGCGCCTGACTCCCGGCCCGGCGCGTTCGCCGGACCCGTGCCGGTGCCGGTGCCGGAGCCCTGGGCCGGCGCCTTCCCGGGAGTCTGATCCGGACCGGGGTCCTTGCCCGGCCCGTTGCCGGCACTCTTGTCCGGGGCGTCGTCCGGTGCCTGGCCGGTTTCCGGCGTGTTCGCGGGAGCCTTGCCCGTTTCGTGGCCGGGCGTTGTGCCGGGCTCCGGAACCTTCGCCGGAGCCGTCCCCGTGTCGGGCTCCTGGCCGGGCGTCTTCCCCGAGTCCTTCCCCGGGCCCTTGTCCGACTGCTGACCGGGCACCGTCGCCGGTTCCCGGCCGGGCTCCGGACCCGAGTCCTTGCCCGGTGCCTTCTCAGGGGCCTCGTCCGGGTTCCGGCCCGATTCCTTGCCGGGCTTCCGGCCCGAATCCTGACCCGGCGCCTTGGCTGGTTCCTTGCCCGGCGGCTTCTCCGAGTCCGCGCCCGCTTCCCGGCCAGACTTCTGCTCCGGCTCCTTCCCGGGTGCCTTCCCGTGCTCTTCGCCAGGCTCCTTGCCAGGGTTCTCGGCAGGGGGCCTCCCGTGGCCTTCGCCCGGACCCTGGCCTGACTGCTTACCGGGGCTCTTGGTGGCCGCGCCGTTCCGGTACCCGTGATTGGTGACCCGGGTGTCCCAACCCAGCCGGACGGGCGTCAGCGACCGCAGGTACGAGGGAATCTCGGGCTGCCGGATACCGAGCGAGCCGGAGAACGCCCTGCCCTTGTCCGGATGCCGCGTGAGGAACCGGATCTGCTTCTCGACGTCACAGCTCACGACGTTCCGTGTCCCCCCGTACAGGCCCGGATATCCGCCGTCGACCTCGAGCGTGCGCGTGCCGCCCGCGGCGTGCGCCGTACGCGCCGTGCTCGCACTCTCCTTCGCCTTCTCGCCCGCGGTCATGGGCGTCACCTTGGCGACGCTCTCGGCCTGTGTGGCCGTCGACGGGGTGAACGGGTCGAGCCCGGCCTCCGGAGCGGCCTGGAGGAAGACCTCGCCGCCCGCCGCGGTGTTCCCGCCCAGCACGGCGAAACCGAGGACCACCGCCGACACCACGGCCACCGCCGTACTCACGCTCAGTACGGCCCTGCGCGACCGCCACCCGCGCACCCGTCCACGACCCGCCGGCGGCGGGGACCCGGCCGAAGGGACCGGGAGGGGCCCCGAGGGGGGTCCTGAGGGAGGCGGCGGCCCCGATGGCTGCGGAGGGGGCGGCGGGGGCGGGGGCTCCACGGGCGCGCCACGGCCCGACAACGGGCCGGGCGGCGGGCCGGTGGGGCGCTCGGACGAGGGAGGCAGGGAAGTCATGACGCTCGCCCCCGGACACAGGGCTGCGGGTAGACCGTGGTGACTCGCATGCGCTCACTCCTTCCGAACCGTCAACGCCTCCACGTCCCGGAGGGGGAACCTGGGCATCTGGACCTTGGACAGGGACCCACCGACTACGCGTGCGTCCGTCTCCCGAGTAAGCCCGCTTCCCCGAACCACGTCATGCCGCGACCTTTCGGGACTTGACAGACGACGGCCCGCACCCCGTCACGAGAGGGGCATCCGGTGGGACCGGCCCGTCCTCCCTCGGCGCGGCGCGGAGCGGGAGCGGGCGGTGAGCAGCGCGCGCACGGTTGTCGGCGTGGAGGAGGACCCCACGCGGTCCAGCACCGTCCTCGGCGTGGGATCGGAGAGTTCGCCGTGGTGTCCGGCGGTGTGCAGGCGCCTCGACAGTCCTGCGGGCCGTGCGAGGGCCGCTCGCGCTTCGGTGGTGCGTAAGGAGACTTGCGGGGGGTTCTCGCTCCGCTCGAACGGCTCCCGGGCCGCCTGGAGTTCCCGCGCCGGCTGCTCCCCCGTACGCGGGGCGACCAGGTCCGCGACCGTGCGGTCCTCGACCTCGCCGGCCGTGCCCCCGGGCGGCGGCGCCCTTCGCTGCTCGCGGCCGTCCACGGGGCCGAACAATTCGTGGGCTCGTGGCCCGGTTTCGGCGGGGCTCCGCGGCGGGGCTCTGCGGCGGAGCCCGGGGCCGGGGTCCGCCGCAGGGGCCGTCTCAGCGGAACAGCATGGACGCGTCCCCGGCCGGGGTGTTGACCGAGCCCGGACAGAGGAAGCTGCCCGAGGTCTTGGCGGCGGTGAAGGCGCGGTTGATGTACTTCCGGCTCGTCCCGTCGCGGTCCCACACGATGTTCGTGGCCTTGTAGCGGCAGGAGATGAAGCTCTGCCGGCCGGTGATGTCGATCAGGTCGGTCCGTGCCGTGCCGGCGGTGTCGTCGAAGGTGAAGGCGGGGTTGTTGTTGAGGGAGGCGGCGATGCCGCCGCCGCAGGCCAGGTTGCCTCCCGGCGCGTTGACGGTCGTGCGGTCGACGGTGAGGGCGGCGGGGGCGGCGGCGCTGGTGCTCGCGTTGGTCCAGCTGCAGCTGTTGCCGGCGACCACGATCACGCCGTCGACCTTCTGGTCGGCGGCCGAGGCGCCGGGGGTGTGCGCGAGGGCGGTGCCGGTGCCGGTGAAGGCCGACGCGACGACGAGCGCCGCGATTCCGGCGATGCGTGAGATGCGGGTGCCGTGCTTGATGGGCGGGGTGTGCCTCATGGTTCGCTCCTCCATGCCACGTACTGGTGGGGGTGGGCGAGGCGCTGGGCCTCTCAGAGGGTGCGGAGTGCGTGCCGGGAGAGTCCCACAGCCACCGTGAACTGTCAGGAGCATGTCAGCGCGATACCCGTATTTGGCTGGAAACTACCCGTCGGTAAGAGCGGGCCGCCGGGCACCCGGCGGCCCTGTCGGTGCGTCAGGAGGCGGGCGTGGCCGCGGAGGTCTTGCGCAGCACGCCTATCTTGTCGATGCGGTGCTCGGGATTGCCCTGGGCGTCGCTCCAGAAGTTGCCCTCAGCGTGATCCTCGGGCGTGGCGCAGGTCGAGATCGTGATCATGGCCTGGGTGGGGGCCGCACCGGGCGCCCCGGGCACGGCCGCGCGCTGTTCGCCGAGCGAGCGCTCCGAGCGGAAGGACGTATTGCGGGTCGCGATGATCTCGTAGGTGTACTCCATCTTCCCGAGGGTCACGACGACCGTGTCGCCCACGTCCACGGAGGGCAGGTCGCGCAGCGGACCGCCCGCCGAGAGACGGTGCGCGGTGATCAGGAAGTTGCCCACCTGACCGGGTCCGACGCCGCCCAGCTTTCCGTACGGGCTGGCCGCCACGCCGAGGTTCTGGATGCGGGTCCCCGGTACGTCGTCGGTGGTGCCCTCGTACGGCATCACGCGCAGTCCCGAGAGGCCCACCGAGGGGATGGACAGCGTCGAGGCCAGGGTCGGAACGCCGGTGCCCGGGGCCACGGGCGCGGGCCGCGACGCAGCCGGAGCGGCGGCGGCCGGGGTGGTCGGGGCGGCCGGGGCGGCCGGGGCCGAGGCGGGGACCGCGGGTGTCCGCGGGCGTGCCGGGGTACCGGCGGCGACCGAGGGCGCGCACGCCGCCAGCAGGGCGGCCACGGCTCCGGCCAGTACGGCGGGGACGGCACGGGAAGGGATCGGCAGGTGCATGGGCGCTTCCGTGTCGGTCGGTCGTCCGGGGCTGCGGCAGGCGGGTGACCCGGTTCAGCGGCCAGAGTGACATACGGAGCAAGAGGTCCATAAGTGTCTCGGTATGTGACGTCCCTCCCCCGACCGCCCGGCCCGTGATCAGCCCGAGCCCGGACGCGGTCACTGAAGACGGCGGCTCGCCGCGTTGCGGACGCGGCGGGTGCGGCCGCGCTCGGCGAGCAGGCGGAGGGCCTCGGGTGAGGTGATGACCTGCGCGATGACGGCCGTGCGCTGGAACCAGTCGGACGCGTCCGTGACCTCCTCGGCCGTCCACGGCTCGGCCAGGGCGATCGCCCTGAGGAGGGTCCACTCGCGCAGGCGGCGGGAGAGGAAGGCCCGGTCCCCGATGACCGCGGCCATCGCCTGGGCCCAGTCCGGGAAACGGGCGTCGGTCAGCAGCTGGGCGGCCCGGCGCTCCAGGTGGTGGTTCACCGCGCCTTCCGCCATCGACACGCAGTCGTCGCACAGGACGGCGGCCAGCAGGCCGGCCTCCTCCGCCTCCGGGACGTTTTCCAGGAGTTCCAGGTAGCGGGCGTAGCGCCGGTGCTCGGGCGGTTCGTCGTCGGTCTCGGGCGGTTCGTCGTCGGTGTCGGGGGGTTCGTCGTCGATCTCGGAGCCGGTCACCCTTCCATTCCATCGTTTCGCGCGATCATCCGGTACCGATATTCCGTGTCGTGCCGTCGGCCGACCTAGGAGACTCGCCTCATGGTGGACATGGGCGTGTTCCGGGACGAGGTCAGCGGCTGGGCGGCGGGGGGCGGCTCCGGCGGGCCGGCCGGTGAGCTGGCCGCGCGGCTGGGGGTGCGGACGGCGGTGCTGCTGGAAGGGCCGAGTGATCTCGCGGCCGTTGAGACGCTGGCCGCGCGCCGTGGCCGCGACCTGGCCGCCGAGGGGGTGTGCGTCGTGCCGATGGGCGGGGCGATGAGCGTGGCCCGGTACGCGGGCCTCCTCGGGCCACCCGGCCTCGGCCTGCGCCTGGCGGGGCTGTGCGACGCGGGCGAGCAGGGATTCTTCGACCGCGGCCTG
Organism: Streptomyces sp. NPDC046308; assembly: GCF_055588065.1. Taxonomy (NCBI): domain Bacteria; kingdom Bacillati; phylum Actinomycetota; class Actinomycetes; order Kitasatosporales; family Streptomycetaceae; genus Streptomyces; species Streptomyces sp. NPDC046308. The sequence goes on along the minus strand of NZ_JBVJFB010000009.1, from coordinate 333,832 downwards.
ACCCGGGCGCGGGCGCCCCGCCGGGGGATCTTCGTGTGCGTGGCGGACCTGGAGGAGGAGCTCATCCGGGCGCTGGGCGCACCGAAGGTCGAGGAGGTCGTCGAGACCGAGGGGGACCTGCGCGCCTGGCAGACCTTCGTGCGTCAACCCGCGCAGCACGGCCGGTCACGGGAGCAGCAGTTGCGGCGCTTCCTCGGGACGAAGAAGGGCCGCAAGATCCGCTACGGCCGCCTCCTCGTCGAGGCCCTCGACCTCGACGAGGTGCCGGCTCCACTCGACGACCTCCTCGCGAGCCTCTGACCGGAGGCCCGCGCACACCGCGGGTCGTCACTCCTGCCGCAGGCCGTCGACCAGCTCGCGCGGCAGCCCGTGGGTGTCGTGGAGGTAGTGGAAGTCCTCCCCGGTCAGCGGGCCTCGGAACCGGGGCCGGGCGAGCACCTTCCGGCCGCGTTCCAGGATCCCGCCGAACCGGCGCTCCTCCTCGATCAACATCCGGAGCACGTCCCCGGGCCGCATGTCGAGCCGGAAGTGGTCCAGGGTGTGCCGGACCACTTCCTCCGGCAGGTCTCCGAGTCCACGTGTGGAATCGTCGCGCCACAGCAGGGTGAGCACCCGTCGCACGAGGCGGCGCAGCACGTAACCCTGTCCGGTGTTGGCGGGGCGCACCCCGTCGCCGAGTACGACGATGGCCGAGCGCAGGTGGTCGCAGACCACCCGCAGCGATGTCTCGTCCAGGGGCCACAGGGGCGGCACGAGGCGGCGCCAGGGGTCGAAGACGTCGCACTCGAACACGGACGACCTGCCCTGGAGCAGCGAGGCCAGCCGCTCCAGGCCGAGTCCGGTGTCGACGTTGCGCTGGGGAAGGGGCACGAGGGAACCGTCGTCGAGCCGGCGGTGGCTCATGGTCACGTGGTTCCACACCTCCACCCAGCGGTCGTCGCGGGTGGGTGTCGACCGGGGCGGGCCGTCACCGGTCCACAGGAAGATCTCCGAGTCCGGACCGCACGGTCCGACGGGTCCGTTGGACCACCAGTTGTCCTCCACGGTGAGTTCGACGGGGACGCCCCGGTCCTGCCACAACTGGAGGGAGGCGGTGTCCGGCCCGGTCTGGCCGTCGCCGGCGAAGACGGTGGCGTGCAGCAGGCCGGGATCGACGCCCAACCCCTCAGTGAGCAGCCCGTAGCCCCAGTCGAGGCTGAGCGGACCGTCGTAGTCGCCCAGTGACCAGGTGCCCAGCATCTCGAAGACCGTCAGGTGGGTGGCGTCGCCGACCTCCTCCAGGTCCGTGGTGCGCAGACAGCGCTGTACGTTGACCAGCCGCCTGCCCAGGGGGTGGGGGCGGCCCTCCAGGTACGGGGTGAGGGGGTGCATGCCGGAGGTGGTGAAGAGCACGGGGTCGCCGGGTGGCGGGAGCAGGGTCGATCCGACGATGCGGCGGTGGCCGCGCTCTTCGAAGTACTCGACGAACGTGTTGACCAGCTGTTCTGTGTGCATGGGTGCGTCCTTCGCGTCAGCGTGGGAGAGGCACCGGAGAACGGGACCGTTCAGTCGTCCGGCCGGGGGCGGGGATGCCACGGCACTACCGACGGACCGTTGTCCGGTCGCCGGGGAGAGAGAAGGTCAGGCGGCGGCAACCGGCGAGCTGGTCGCTCGCGCGGTCGCGGTGGTGCTGGGGCCGGTGACGTTCATGCGGCCGACCGTAACGCGGGCCCGCCCGTCGCCGCGAACGAATTTGCCGCCCGCGAGCAGGGCAGGGCGGCCCAAGGGCAGGACCAGGAGGGCCGGCAGCGGCCGCGGACCCTACGTCGGACAGGGCGGGTCCTCGGCCGGAGGGTGCGTCTCGTCTTCGCGGCGGTCGACGAGGACGATGGCGACGTCGTCCGCCAGGCGGCTCTGGGTGTGGTCGAGCAAGGCCTGGTGCAGGCCCTCCAGGAACGCCGCCCGCGTGTGGTCGCGCATGCTCACCATGGCCTCGGGGAGGTCGAAGAAGACGTCGTCGTCGTTCCGGGCCTCGGTGACCCCGTCGGTGCAGAGCAGCAGCCGGTCACCCGGGGCGAAGGGGTAGCGGTCCGTCCGCCCGGGAGGTCCGCTGATGAACTCCTCGAGACCGAGCGGCGGCAGGGGGAGGGTGGGCATCAAGGAGACGACCGTGCCGTTGCTGAGCAGCAGCGGCGGCGGATGGCCCCGGTTGATGACCTCGACGTGCGGGCCGTCCGGGACCTGGGCCACGATCGCGGTGACGAACGCCTCCAGGATCGCGTCGTCGCCTTCGACCGCGCTGTCGCTCGCGCCCGCGACGGCGGCGTCCCGCCGCAGGGCCGCCCCGCAGTGGTTGACGACCTCCACCAGGTCTTCCTCGTAGTGCACCGACTCCCGGAACGCGCCCAGCACGACCGCGGCGGCCCGTACGGCGGGCAGCCCCTTGCCCCGGACGTCCCCGACGATCATCCGGACCCCGTACCGGGTCTGGACCACGTCGTACAGGTCGCCGCCGATGAGGGCGCCCGTCTCGGCCGCCAGGTACATGCTCGCCGCCCGTACGGGGCCGAGCTTGTCCGGGACCGGCCGCAGCAGGGCCTCCTGGGCCGCGACGGCGATCCTGCGGACCTGGTTGAGCTCGCCCTCCCGGCGCGTGCGCGCGGCGCCGCTCGTCATGAGGCTCGCCCCGGCGACCAGGAACAGGGCGAGGAAGTTGGTGTAGACCTGCTGGCCACCCCAGGCGTTGTTGTGGGTGGCGGTGATCGCGCTGACGGTGACGGCCACCGCCGTCGCCGCGAGCGTGCCCGTACGGCCCATCGTCACCGCGGCCAGGGCGGGGGTGGCGACCAGCATCGGGCCGGTGTAGATGACGTGGAGCGGCGTGAGCTCGATGAGGAGCACCAGCAGGGCGATCGCGAAGGGCACGCACTCCGCGATCACGAAAAGGACGTGGTGGTGACCGCCGGCTCCCGGTCCCGGGGGCGAGCGCAAGGGCGCTCTCATGAGTACAGCCTGCCTTGCCCGGACACGCGGCCGCCACTCCGGTCCTCGGGCACCGGCTCCCCACGCGCGGGGCGGCCGCGCTCGGGCGCGTTCGTGCTCGGGTCGTAGGTATGCCGCGAAGGCGCAGGCCGCGGGTACGTCGCGAGGGCGCGGGCCGCGGGTACGTCGCGACGCCGCAGGCCCGTAGGTACGCCGCGAGGCGCGGGCCCGTAGGTACGCCGCGAGGCTGCGGGCCCGTAGGTCCGTCGCGAAGCTGCGGGCCGCCGTCGGAGCCCGCAAGCGATTTCCGATGACCCGACCCCCGCACCGGCCGGTTCCAGCCAACCTGCGCTCCCCCACGCTCCGGGAGCCCGGCGGCACCCGGACACGATCAGCGGCCGCGCCAAGGGCACCGCCGGCGCGAGGTCGGCCAGATCCCGCTGCTCCGGCCGACGGCCTGCGCTGTACTCACTCCCCCCGTTGCAGCGACCCCGCGACGGCCCCTCCGCACACCGCGGACCCGGGCCTCCTCGCCATGCGCGGGTACAGCCGAACCGGCCTCCACAGCAACCCGGTTGAAGGAGACAGAGCATGTCCGAGCAGCAGACCGAGGACGAGAAGACCGCCACCCCACCCGCTCCGGCCACCCCACCCGCTCCACCCGCGCCCCCCGAGTTCACGTACACCTGGGGCCAGCACAACGAGGCCATGGAGGCGCTGTCGCTCGGCCACATGGCCCGCCGCGTCCCGTCCGCCCTCCGGCAGACCGCGCGGCTCGCCGTCGCCGTCAACCGCACCGCCTTCCACGTCCTGGTCGCCGCCCAGATCCTCGGCGGGATCTGTACGGCGGCGGCGCTCGCCGCGATCTCCCGGGCGATGGTCCCGCTCCTGGCCGGCGACGGCGTCCAGGAACGCGTCTCGGCCGCCGCCTGGCCGCTGGTCGTCGCCGGTGCGATGACCGCCCTCGGCGCGCTGGCCTCCATCGCCTCCGGCAGCGCCGCCCGCCGCCTCAACCCCGGCATGGCCACCCTCGCCGACCTCGCCATGGTCGACGCCCACATGGACGTGGAGCTCGCCGCCTACGACGCCCCCGACTTCACCGAGCGCTCGGAGGCCGCCGAGACCGGCTCCGCCCGCTCCGCCATGCTCCTCCAGGACGCCCTCGGCTTCACCGGCGGGATGATCGACATGATCGCGGTCGCCTCCGTCCTCGCCGTGGTCCACCCCGTACTGCTGCCGCTGCTCCTGCTGTCGGTGGTCCCCCGCGGCCTGGGCTCCGTGTATGCCGCCCGCCTCGACTACCGCCTCCACAACCAGACGGTCGCCTCCCGCAACATCAAGCACATGATGCGCTGGCACCTGACCACCCCGAAGCTCGCCGACGAGCTGCGCGGCAACAGCATGCGGCCCTACGCCCACCACTGGTACGCGGCGGTCTGCGAGCGCATCGACTCCAAGATGGTCAGCTCCGCGCCCCGCTACCTCGTCGTCTACCTGCTCGCCGCCACCGCGTCCGGGGTCTTCGTCGTGGCGACGTACGGGGCGCTCGCCGGGCTCGTCGTCGGCGGCTACATGGCCATCGCCGCCGCCGGCACGGCCATCGTCGCCATGCGGACCTCCACCGCCGCCCTGTCGCAGCTCGTCGTCTACGGGGCGGCCATGTTCCAGCACGCGCTCTACCTCGGCGACTACACCACCTTCGTCAAGGAGGCCGCCGAGAGGTCCGGCCCGCGCGGCCCGCAGGTGATGGAGAACGCCCCGGAGAAGATCCGGCTGGAGGAGGCCTCCTACACCTACCCTGGCAAGGACGCCCCGGCCCTCGGCCCCGTCACGCTGACACTGGCCCGTGGTGAGGTCGTCGCCGTCATCGGCGAGAACGGCGCCGGCAAGTCCACCCTCATCCGCCTGCTGACCTCTCTGACCGCCCCGACCTCCGGCACCGTCTCCTGGGACGGCGTGCCCACCTCCGACGCGGACCAGCGATCCGCCTGGGCGCACGTCGGCCTCGTCACCCAGTCCTACGGGTACTGGCCGTTCTCCGCGCGGGAGAACATCACCCTCGGCCAGCCGGACCCCCGCGGCGAGGAGGCCGTGTGGGAGGCGCTGGACGCCGTGGGCATGCGGACGACGGTCGAGGAGTTCCCCAACGGGCTGGACACGCTGCTGGCCCGTTCGGTCTGGGGCGGCCACGAGCCCTCGGGCGGCCAGTGGCAGCGGCTGGCCTGCGGTCGCGCCTTCCACCGCAGGCCGGGCCTGCTGGTCATGGACGAACCGACGAGCGCGATGGATCCCCGCGGGGAGCACATGGTCTTCTCCGGCCTGCGGGACATGAAGGAGGACCGCATCACGGTGATCGTCACGCACCGGATGGAGAACTGCCGGCTCGCCGACCGCATCGTCGTCCTCGACCGCGGCCGCATCGTGGAGCAAGGCCCCTTCGACCAGCTCGTGGCCCTTGACGGCGGCCGCTTCCGCGAGCTGTACGAACTCTCCCAGGACCGCTGACGACATGAGGTGCTGCGGAGCCCGCCGGTCACGGTGCGCTCCGCGGCACCGTGCCGGCCGCCGAGGGCGGTGGCGGCCCGGGGCCCGGGACGCGGCGCCGCGTACCCTCGAGCCGTGTCAGCCTCCCGTCTCCACCGTGTCGCCGTCCTCGTCCTCGAAGGCGCCAAGCCGCTCGACGTCGGCATCCCCGCGCAGGTCTTCACGACCCGGGCGAGCATGCCGTACGAGGTGCGGGTGTGCGGGGCGGCGCCCGGGCTCGTGGCCGGCGGGGACGGCCTGGCGTACCACGTGACCCACGGGCTGGAGGCCCTCGCGTGGGCCGACATCGTCTTCGTCCCCGGTTACCGCTTCCCGGACCGGGAAGATCCGCCGCGGGCCGTCATCGACGCGCTGATCGCCGCCCACGAGCGGGGGGCGCGGCTCGCCGCCATCTCGACGGGCGCGTTCGCGCTGGCCGCCACGGGCCTGCTCGACGGCCGGCGCGCCACGACGCACTGGCACTACGCCCGGGCGCTCGCGGCGAAGCATCCGCTGGTCAGGGTCGACGAGAACGTCCTCTTCGTCGACGAGGGCAGCGTGCTCACCTCGGCCGGCGCCGCCTCCGGCATCGACCTGTGCCTGCACATCCTGCGGGGCGACATCGGTGTGTCCGCCTCCAACCACGCGGCCCGGCGCCTGGTCGCGGCCCCCTACCGCAGCGGCGGCCAGGCACAGTACGTACCGCGCAGCGTGCCCGAGCCGCTCGGCGAGCGGTTCGCGGCCACCCGCGAGTGGGCGCTGCACCGGCTGGGCGAGCCCCTGACGCTCGAGTCGCTGGCCCGGCACGCCGGGGTCTCGCCCCGCACGTTCTCTCGGCGCTTCGCGGAGGACACCGGCTACACGCCGATGCAGTGGGTGATGCGCGCCCGCGTCGACGTGGCCCGTGAACTGCTCGAACGCTCGCAGCGCGGCATCGAGCAGATCGCCGCCGACGTGGGTCTCGGCACCGGGGCGAACCTGCGCCTGCACTTCCAGCACATCCTCGGCACCACCCCGACCGAGTACCGGCGCACCTTCACCCGGGGCGAATAGCGAGCAGCCGGGCGGGGCTCGCCACCGCCGTGGCGGGATCCTTTTGAACCGTGGCGATCACGCCGCTGTCGCGGGCGCGCGCCGGGCGCGAATCTGGTGGCGAACGAAAGGGACATCGCTCATGACTCGCATTGCCATCAACGGATTCGGCCGCATCGGGCGCAACGTGCTGCGCGCGCTCCTCGAGCGCGACAGCGACCTCGAGGTCGTCGCCGTCAACGACCTGACGGAGCCCGCCACCCTCGCACGACTGCTCGCGTACGACACCACCTCCGGCCGGCTCGGCCGCCCGGTGACGGTCGACGGGGACGTCCTCGTCGTCGACGGGCACCGCATCAAGGTGCTCGCCGAGCGGGAGCCGGCGCAGCTGCCGTGGGCCGAGCTGGGTGTCGACATCGTGCTCGAGGCCACCGGCCGCTTCACCTCGGCCGAAGCCGCCCGCGCCCACGTCAAAGCGGGTGCGCGCAAGGTGCTCGTCAGCGCGCCGTCCGACGGCGCCGACGTCACCCTGGCGTTCGGGGTCAACTCCGACACCTACGACCCGGCGCTGCACACGATCGTCTCGAACGCCTCGTGCACGACCAACGCGCTCGCGCCGCTGGCCGCCGTACTGGACGACCTCGCGGGCATCGAGCACGGCTTCATGACGACGGTGCACGCCTACACGCAGGAGCAGAACCTGCAGGACGGCCCGCACCGCGACCCGCGCCGTGCCCGCGCCGCCGGTGTCAACATCGTGCCGACCTCGACGGGTGCCGCGAAGGCCATCGGCCTGGTGCTGCCGCAGCTCGACGGGAAGCTCTCGGGCGACTCGATCCGCGTCCCGGTCCCGGTGGGCTCGATCGTCGAGCTGAACACGACCGTGGCCCGTGACGTGACGCGCGAGGAGATCCTGGAGGCGTACCGCGCCGCAGCGGCGGGTCCGCTGGCCGGCGTGCTCGAGTACTCGGACGACCCGCTGGTGTCCTCCGACATCACGGGCAACCCGGCCTCTTCGATCTTCGACTCGGAGCTGACCCGTGTCGACGGCCGCCACGTGAAGGTGGTCGCCTGGTACGACAACGAGTGGGGCTTCTCGAACCGCGTGATCGACACCCTCACGCTCCTCGCCACCCGCTGAGCCGGCAGCACTCACGGGTGGAGCTCCGGCCGGCCGCGCGTGCGGCCGGCCGGAGGGGCGCACGCGCCTGATAGCGGGGTGCCCGGCGTGCGTCAAGCCACGGGATTCAGGGACGTGACCGTGCGGGGCGGGGCGGGGCCTACTGGACGTTCCCCCTTCACACCTCGAACCCGGGAGCTTCCATGACCCACCTCCTCCGCACCCCGCGCTTCTTCGCCCTGGCCGCCTCGACCGCCGTGATCGCGGCCGGCGCGCTGGTTCCGACCAGCGCGTTCGCCGCCGCCCCGGCGACCTCGCACGCCGCCGTGTCCGACGACCGCGTCGTAGCCCCCGATGACCGGGGCGGCAGCGACAAGACGGGCAACCTGCTGCTCGCACGCACCGGCGGTACCTCCCTCTTCGGCGACGCCGCCGATGCGGAGGCGGGCACTGACGCGGGCGACCACCTCGAACCGTCCAAGGGCCATACCTGGGTCTGTTTCGCCGCCCCCTGCGACGACCCGTGGGCCAAGCCCGCCCCGGACACCCCCTCCGTCCCGGATGTCCCGGACATCCCGGGCTTCCCCGGTGTTCCCGGGTTCCCGGATGTTCCCGACCTTCCCGGCCTGCCGCACTCCGGCGATTCGACGATTCCCCACGCGTGACGCCGGCACCACGGTTCGCCGCGGTACGGGGCCGCCACCCGTCCGGTGGCGGCCCCGTACCGCGTCCGCGTCGCCGGTGCTGCGACCGGCAAGGTGTGCCGGCCACAGCACTAGAACTCCCCGTAGCGCATGCGCCCCAGGGCCGTCATCGGCCGGTCGTGGGCGGCGACCGGGGCCGGGAGGCACGTAGAGCCGGTCAGGTAACGGTCCACGGCCGCGGCGACCGCCCGGCCCTCGGCGATGGCCCACACCACCAGCGACTGGCCGCGGCCGGCGTCGCCGGCGACGAACACTGACGGCGCCCTTCCGCCGCCCGCCGCGAAACCGGCGTCCCGCGCGAAGTTGCCGCGCTCGTCGAGCTCCAGCCCCAGCTGCTCGCGCAGGCCGCCGGCCCGCTCGGGGCCCGAGAAGCCGAGGGCCAGCAGCACCAGGCCCGCCGGTATGACGTGCTCGGTGCCGGCCAGGGGACTGCGGGCCACCGGCTCGACGGCGGTCAGGTGCAGCGCCCGTACCCGGCCCGAGGCGTCCCCCTCGAAGCGCAGGGTGGCGGAGGAGAACAGCCGGGGGTCGCGGCCCTCGCACCCGCGCGCCTCCTCGTGGGCGTGGGAGATCCGGTACGTCTTCGGGTACACCGGCCAGGGCTCGCCCTCGGTCCGGTCCGCGCCGGGCTCTGGGTTGATGTCGAGCTGGACCACGGAGATCGCGCCCTGCCGCAGGGCGGTCCCGAGGCAGTCGGAGCCCGTGTCGCCGCCGCCCACGATGACGACGTGCCGCCCCTCGGCGGTGACGGGCGACACCGCGTAGTCGCCCTCCCGCACCCGGTTGGCGCAGGTCAGGTATTCCATGGCCTGGTGGATGCCGCGCAGTGCGCGGCCGGGTACCGGTAGTTCCCGGCGCTCGCCGGCGCCGATCGCGACGATGACGGCGTCGCACCGGTCGCGTAGTTCGGCGGCGCTGGTGGCGGCCGCCGCGCCGCTGCCCTGTGCCGCTCCTCCGATGTCGGCGCCCGTGACGAACACCGTGCCCTCGGCCCGCATCTGCTCGATCCGGCGGTCCAGGTGGATCTTCTCCATCTTGAACTCGGGGATGCCGTAGCGCAGCAGTCCGCCGATCCGGTCGGCCCGTTCGTGGACCGTGACGCCGTGCCCGGCCCGGGTCAGTTGCTGCGCCGCCGCGAGTCCGGCCGGTCCGGAGCCGATGACGGCCACCGTCTTGCCGCTCTGTCGCTCCGGCGGCCTCGGGGTGAGGTAGCCGCGCCGCAGGCCCTCGTCCGCTATCGCCTGCTCGACGTTCTTGATGGTCACCGGGTCCGCGTTGATCGTGAGGACGCAGGCGTCCTCGCAGGGGGCCGGGCAGAGCCGGCCGGTGACCTCCGGGAAGTTGTTGGTCGCGTGGAGCCGCTCGTAGGCCGCACGCCAGTCGCCGTGGGCCGCGTAGGCGTTCCACTCGGGTATGAGGTTTCCCAGGGGACAGCCGGTGTGGCAGAACGGAATGCCGCAGTCCATGCAGCGGTCGGCCTGCCGGGAGACGAGCGGCAGCAACGCCTGGCCGGCGTGGACCTCGCGCCAGTCGCCCAGCCGTTCCTCGACGGGACGGGCCGGGACGGCCTCGCGGGGGATCCTCAGGAAGCCGAACGGATCGGTCACGCGCCGCCTCCCTGGATCGTGGGCGACGGGGCACGGCGCGGGCGGCGCACCCTGCTCCTCGTACGCGCATTCTGTGGCGGTTCGACCAGGTTACGCCGCCTTTGCCGGAGTGTTCCGGACGAACAGAACGGGGTGAACGGCCGGGTGCGGAACGTGACGACCGATCCGTGCGCGGCGGCGCGGGTGGCGGCGCGGGCGGGGCGGACCGCCGCCGGCTGTGTGTAGCCCGCCAGGCCCGCCTCGGTGCGACCGGGACCGGGGGGCTGGGACAGGGCGCCGGGGATGAAGGTGAACCGCTGCCGGCGGGTGCGCTCCGGGACGAGCGCGCCGCCCGCGTAGCCCCGGATGAAGGCGGTCAGGTCCTTCGGCGTCGAGACGATGCCGCCCGCCGCCCAGGCGCCCGAGGCGCTGATGGCCTCACTGACGTCGACGGGTCCGGTCTGCGGGTCGATCTGGTAGCCGTGTAGGAAGGGCACGGGCAGCCGGTAGCCCGGGGGCCGGCTCGTGTCGCGCAGGCCCAGCGGCTCGTAGACGAGCTCGCGCAGCAGGGCTTCGTACCGGTCGGCGGACAGTTCCCGGCTGAGGGAGGATCCGGGCGCGGGGGTGCGGTCGGCTCCCGCCTGCGCGGGCTGCACGGTGGCGCCGAGCAGCGCGCCGCAGACGGCGATGGCGGCGGCGACACGGCCGGGCACGGGCCGGCGGTGGCCCATCCGGCCCCGGCGTGGCGCAGGCCATGCGGACACCCAGCCGAGCACCCTTCTATTCATTGCAAATTCATGAATAGAACCTCACATTCGAAGGCCATAAGGGGAGTTCAATCTACGATCCATCCATCGCCTGTTCGACTCTTCCTCTGCACATGGATCACACAATGATTTCTGCACTCCCGCGCCGACGTACCCTGTTCGCCGCATCCACCGCCACCGTCCTCGCCCTCCTCGTGTCCGGCTGCGGCGTCGGCGGCGGGGACGCCCACCGCATCCGGGTCGGCGTCTCCGGCGACTCCCCCGAGTGGGACGTCCTCGCCAAGGAGGCCAAGAAGGAGGGCCTGACCGTGGAGACGGTCGTGTTCGACGACTACTCGCTGCCCAACAAGGCCCTCAGCGCGGGCGACATCGAGCTCAACGCCTTCCAACACCTGGTCTTCCTCGCGCAGTCGAACACCGAGAACAAGACCGACATCGCCCCGATCGCCGCGACCACCGTGGTCCCCCTCGGTCTCTACTCCGGCAAGCACAAGCAGCTCGCGGACCTCCCCGACCGGGCCGAGATCGCCCTGCCCAACGACCCCGCCAACCAGGGCCGCGGACTGCGCGTACTGGAGCAGGCGAAGCTCATCGAGCTGCGCGAGGACGCCGGCCTCTTCGCCACGCCCGACGACATCACCGCCAACCCCAAGCACGTCAAGCTCACGCCGGTGAACGCCCAGCAGACCCCCCGTACCCTCAAGGACACGGACGCCGCGATCATCAACGACGGCGTCGCCGAGCTCGCCGGCATAGCCGCCGACACCGCGCTGTTCAAGGACGACCCCGCCGCCCCGCAGTCCGTCCCGTACCTGAACGTCATCGCGGCCCGCTCGGACCAGAAAGACAACGCGGACTACCGGAAGGTCGTCGAGCTGTACGCCTCCCAGGCCGTACAGGACGAGGTCCGCCGCACCAGCAACGGCACCGCGCACCACGTCGAGCTGCCCGCCGCCGACCTCCAGGCCGAGGTCGCCCGCATCCAGAAGCAGCTGAAGCGATGATCGCAGCCGTGGAACTGCGCGACGTCCGCAAGGAGTTCCCGGGCGGGGCGCGCGCCGTCGACGGAGTCACCCTCTCCGTCGAGGCGGGCACCGTGTTCGGGGTCGTCGGCCACAGCGGTGCGGGCAAGTCCACCCTGCTGCGTCTGGTCAACGGCCTGGAGGTGCCGACCTCGGGCAGTGTCCTGCTCGACGGGCAGGACCTCTCCGCCCTCGGCGAGCGCCGTCTGCGCCCCGTCCGCCGTGACATCGGCATGATCTTCCAGCAGTTCAACCTCTTCCGTTCGCGCACCGTCCTGGGCAACGTGCTCTACCCGCTGCGCCTCGCCGGGATGGACCGTGCGGCGGCCCGGGCCCGCGCCGAGGAGACGCTGGACTTCGTCGGCCTCGCCGGGCACGGAAAGCGCTACCCGGAGCAGCTCTCGGGCGGCCAGCGCCAGCGCGTCGGCATCGCCCGCGCGCTCGCCACCCGGCCGAAGGTCCTCCTGTGCGACGAGGCGACCTCCGCTCTCGACCCGCAGACCACGGGCGAGGTACTGGCCCTGCTGAGCCGCGTCAACCGCGAGCTGGGCGTCACGATCCTGCTCATCACCCACGAGATGGAGGTCGTACGGACGCTGTGCGACCGCGTCGCGGTCATGGAGGACGGCAAGGTCGTCGAGAGCGGCGAGGTGTACGAGGTCTTCGCGCGGCCCCGCCACGCGACCACCGCCGCCTTCGTCCGCTCCGCCCGTCACAGCGAGCCGGACGAGGAACTCCTGGAACGGCTGCGCGCCCGCCACCCCGGCCGGCTGATCACGCTGCCGGTGGCCGACGGCAGCGCCTCGCTGGACGGCCTGTCGGAGCTCCTGCACGTCCACGGCGTCGAGTTCACGTTCGTCCACGGAGGCATCGCCGAGGTACGGGGACGTCCCCTGGGCAGCGTGACCCTGGAACTGCGCGGCGAGGCGGCCGCTGTCGACGCGGTCGTCGCCGCGCTCTCGGTGCCGTACCTCGCGGAAGCGGGTGCCCGGTGAAGGCCGACTGGAGCACGTTCTGGCCCAAGGTCCTCGACGCCACCGGCGAGACCGTCTACATGGTGCTGATCACCCTGGCCCTGTCGACCGTCGGCGGACTGGCGGTGGGGCTCACCCTGTACGCCACCCGCAAGGGCGGTGTCCTGCCCAACCGGATCGTGCACACGGTCCTGGGTCTGCTCATCAACATCATCCGGCCCGTCCCCTTCATCATCGCGATCGTCGCGCTCGCCCCGGTCACGCGTGAGGTCGTCGGCACGATGATCGGGACGAACGCCGCGATCTTCCCGATGACGGTCGTCGCGACGTTCGGGGTGGCCCGCATCGTGGAGTCCAACCTGCTGTCCGTGGAACCCGGTGTGATCGAGGCGGCGCGCTCCATGGGCGCGAGCCCGCTGCGGATCCTGCTCACGGTCCTCGTCCCCGAGGCGCTCGGACCACTCGTGCTCGGACTCACCTTCATGCTCGTCGCGCTGATCGACTTCTCGGCGGTGGCCGGCACGGTCGGCGGAGGGGGCGTCGGCAACCTGGCGATGACCTACGGCTACCTGCGCTTCGACACCTCCGTGATGGTGGTGACGGTGCTCGTGCTGATCGCACTGGTCCAGTCGGCGCAGCTGCTCGGCAACGTGGTGTCCCGCAGGGTGCTCCGCCGCTGACTCCGTGCGCGGGCCCGGCCCGGAAGGGCGCCGACGGGGACGTCGGCGCCCGGGGCGATCAGCCGAACTGCGCGGTGATGCGCTGCAGCGGAACGAACTTGAAGTTCTGGTTGCCGCTGGTGCCGGGGGCGCCGTTGGAGCCGTCCTGGCAGACGAACACCCCCTGGGGGAAGGCGGGGTCGAGGTTGGCCGCGGTGGCGTCGATGCCGTCGGTGTCCTCGCAGTCGTCGGCCGCGGTGCCGTTGGAGACGGAGAAGGGTACGACATGACCGGCGCCCGCATCCAGAGGATCACCGGCCACTACGGCAACAACGTCGACCTGCGGTGTGTGAACGGCAGTTGAACCGGCCGCGGCCTTGTCGCCGGGCCGGCCGGGCACCGCAGGACGAACCCTCCGGCGTCCGACGCTCCGCGCGGTAACCATGCCGGCGCGGCTCGGACATCGCCCCACGGCAGCGCCGCCGACCGGCAACGAGCCCTGTCCGTACGGCTCTTGCGGCATCGCCCCGAAGCCGGTTCCCCTCGGCCAAGACCCTCGGAAGCCCCATGAGCGACCCGATCGGCATCCGTCTGCGCTTCGCGAGCGAGCAGCACGGGCGGGGCCCCCTCCACTACGCGGCCACGCTGGCGGACGGCACGGTCTCGAGATCTACCCGGCCCGCCCCGACCGCGAGACCGGTGCCCTCCGACTGGGACTCGCGCTCACCAGCGCCGCCGCCACCCCACTGCTCACGCCCGGCCACCGTCTGCTCGCGGCCCCCGAGGGCCGGACCTCGGCCTCCGGGCGGCCTGACCAGGACGCACGGGCGATCCGGGCCGCGTAACCCGCGATCTTGTCCGGCGTTGGTCCCCCGGGGCCGCCGGCCCCGAGGGACATCTCACCAACCAGCCGAACCGCATCCGCGCCCGCGTGTGGAGCAGCAACGGCTGGAGCGTCAACACCAAGGTCGAGGACGTCTCCACGTACAGGACCCACCGGGACCAGGCCTGCCCACAGGGGCGCTTCCCCGCGGGCACCCGGATCTGCGCTGAAGGCTTCCGCGGGGACGCCAGTGTGGGGCTGCCCTGCGTCACCATCACCGGCTGACCACCTCGGGCGCCTCGGGCGCCTCGCCCGCGCCGGATCCGACGACACGGCCGTCGCGCAGTTCCACGACGCGGTCCGCGAGTTCGATCAGGTTCGGGTCGTGGGTGGCGACGAGGATGGTGACCGATTCACTGCGCACGACCGCACGCAGCAGTTCCATGATCGAGCGGCCCGTCTCCGAGTCGAGCTGGCCCGTGGGTTCGTCCGCGATGATCAGGTCGGGCTCGTTGGCCAGGGCGCGGGCCACCGCGACGCGCTGCTGCTGGCCGCCGGAGAGCTCGCCGGGACGCTGCTCGGCGTGGTCCGCGAGTCCGACGAGGGCGAGCAGGGTCCGGGCGCGCTCCTCGCGCTCTTTGGCCGGCATCCGGCGCAGTCGCATCGGGACGCCGACGTTCTCCGCGGCGGTGAGGACGGGTATCAGGCCGAAGGACTGGAAGACGAAGCCGATGCGGTCGCGGCGCAGAGCGAGCAGGTCCGTCTCGTCGAGGGACGCCAGGTCGGTGCCGTCGAGCGTGATGCGGCCGCTGGTGGGGGCGTCGAGGCCGCCGACGAGGTTGAGCAGGGTGGTCTTGCCGGAGCCCGAACGGCCCCTGAGGGCGGTGAGTTCGCCGCGGCGGACCTCGAAGGACACGCCGCGCAGGGCGTGGACGGCCCGGGGGCCGGTGCCGAAGCTGTGGTGGAGGTCGTCCACCACTACGATCGGGGTGGTGGTGCCTGCCCGGGCCGCCGGTACCGCGGTCGTCACCGGTTCCTGCTGGTGGTCACTCATCGTCTGTACTCCCCCGTCGAGTTGTCCGCGTCGTTCGCTTCATCCGCGTTGTTCGCGTGGTCCGCGTCGGCCGTGTGGAGCGCCCGGCCCGTCGGTCCGCACCCGCTCCCGTTGCAGCTTTCTGATCGCATTTGCGCACCTGCCGCACCAATCACGCAAGCCCCTTCCCTCTCTGGCTCGAATCTGACAGCATCGTCCGCTATCCGGTACCGAAGGTCCGGACGGGGGAGGGAATTCAACACGTGCTCGGCTTCGTCGTGCGCCGGCTGCGCGGGCGATGGCCGCTCGCCGTCGCCGTACTGCTCACCGTACTGATCACCGCGACCGCTCTGACCGCGCTGACGGCATTCACCCGGGGCGTGGAGGAGGAGGGGCTCCGGCAGGCCCTGACCGGCTCGGAACGGGCCCGGACCACCGTCGTGGTCACCAGTGGCCATCCGGCCTCCTCCCGCGCCAAGGACGACGAGTCCCTCCGGGCCTACGCGGACGAGGTGTTCGGGCGGCTTCCGGTCACCACCGAGAGCGTGGCCCGCAGCCGTTCCTACGGTCTGCCCGGTGCGGCCGCTTCAGGCCACGACGCCGACCTGACGCTGCTCGCCGCGCTCGGCCGGGAACACGTACAACTGCTGGCGGGCCAGTGGCCCGCGCCGGTCACCGCCACCGGCACCGGGAGCCCGGCCGCACCGATGCAGGTGGCCGTCCCGCGCGCGGCACTGGCCCGGCTCGGCCTGGCCGAGTCCGCGCTGCCCGCACCGGTCCGGCTGGACGACCGCTTCGACGGCGCCGCGCTGACGGTGCTGGTCACCGGCGTGTACCGGGCCTCCGATCCGGACGCCGGGTACTGGCGGCTCGACCCGCTCGGCGGCCGGGAGGTCCAGTCCGGCTCCCTCGCCACCTACGGCCCGCTCCTGGTGGACGACAGCGCCTTCACAGCCGGTGGCCTCCTGCAGAACTACCGCCTCACGCTGCTGACCCCGGACCTGCGCACGGTCCGCGCCTCCGAGGCCGAGGCCGTCCGGACCGCGGCGAAGCCCGCCGCGGCCGGCCTGGAGCGCACCACCTCCCTCCGCGCTGCCACCGAACTGCCGCAACTGCTCACCGAGTTGGACTCCGGGATGCTCGTCGCCCGGTCCACCCTGATGGTGGGCGCGCTCCAGCTCGCCGTCCTCTCCACCGCGGCACTGCTCCTCGTCTCCCACATCCTGACCGTGCGCCAGGAGCCGGAGCGCGTCCTTCTCACCGCGCGCGGCGCCTCCCGCCGGCGCCTCGGCGCGCTCGGCGGGGCCGAGTCGCTGCTGCTCGCCCTGCCCGCCGCCGTCCTGGCGCCGCTGCTCACACCGCCACTGCTGCGCCTGTTCGGGCGGTTCGGACCGCTCGCGCAGGTCCACCTGGAGATCCCGGACACCTGGCTGGTCTGGCCGGTCGCGGCCGGCTGCGCCCTCGCCTGCGTCCTGCTGACGACCCTGCCCTCCGTCCTGCGTGGTGCCTCGGCCGCGGTCCTGCGCCGCGCCGGCGGCAGGCAGGCCCTGGTGACGGGCGCCGCCCGCTCGGGCCTGGACCTCGCCGTGATCGTCCTCGCGGTCCTCGGCTACCAGCAGCTGTCGCAGTACGGAGGTACGGACACCCGGGCGGCCGACGCACCCGCCGACGGCGGGCTCGGCGTCGACCCGGTCCTGGTCGCCGCCCCGACCCTGGCCCTGTGCGGGGGCACGCTGCTGGTCCTGCGGCTGCTGCCGTTCGCGGCGCGGGCCGGCGGACGGCTGGCGGCGCGCGGCCGGAGCCTCGGCCCGGCCCTGTTCGGCTGGCAGCTCGCCCGACGGCCCGGCCGGGCCACCGGCCCCGTGCTGCTGCTCGTCCTCGCCGTCTCCAGCGGGATCCTGGCCCTCGGCCAGCACACCGCATGGTCCGAGTCCCAGCGCGACCAGGCCGACTTCACGACGGCGGGTGGCCTGCGGATCTCCGGGAGCAGCATGGCCCCGATGGGCCAGGGCGGACGCTACGGGGCACTGCCGGGCGCGGACCGTCTGATTCCGGTGGTCCGCCGGACGCAGCCGCTGCCCGGCGGGGGCACCACCGATGTCCTCGCGGTCGACGCCGCCAAGGTGGCCGAAGGCGTACCGCTGCGCGCGGACCTGCGCGGCGGCCGCGGGATGCGGGAGCTGTTCGCCCCGCTCGCCGCGCAGGGCCCGGACGCCCCGGCGGGGTCCGCGGCCGGCGGCGCGGCCGCAGCCGCCCCCGCGCAGGCTCCCGGTGTCGCGCTGCCCGGCTCCCCCCGCCGGATCGAGCTCGGCGTGACGGTACGGTCCGCCGGCACGAGCTGGGCGGCCGTGAGCCTGCTGCTGCGCGACCGGTTCGGAGCGACCCACGGGACGCCCTCGGTCACGCTGCCCACCGGTGGCGACGCCACTCTCGCCTTCCCCCTGGACACCCTGACCGGTGCGCCGATCGGTTCGGCCGCGGCCCCGCTGACCCTGGCCGGGATACGGCTCTCGTACGCCGGGGACGAAGGCCCCGCCGGCGACGGCAGCGAACTGACCGTGCGCCGGATCGGCGTCTTCGACACCGCGGACGGCGCGGCGACGCCGGTGGCCGCGCCCGGATCCGACGCCACAGGCTGGAAGTCGGCGCCCCCGCAGGGACCCCGCAGCCTGCGGGCCCCAGCGCTCTCCCCGCTGCCGGCCGGTTCCACGGACCACCTGCAGGTGCGGTTCTGGGGCGGCGCCGGCACCGACAAGGGTGTCAGCGCCGTGCTGTTCCCGGCGCCCGCCGCCCCGGCACCCGCCGCGGTCCCGGCGGTCGCCACCACCGGCTACCTGCGGTCCATCAGCGCCTCCGTGGGTGCGACCGTCCCCGTCACGCTCGACGGCGCGACCGTCCCGATGCGGATCACCGCCGCCGTCGACTCCCTCCCGGTGGTCGGACGGTCGGGGCTCGCCGTGGACCAGAGCGCGCTCGGCCGGTACCTGGTGGAGTCCGTCGGCCAAGTGCCGGCCCCGCCCACCGAGTGGTGGCTGCCCGCCGCCTCGGCCGCCGATCCGGGTCCGGCCCGCGCGGCGACCGCGCTGCGCGCGGGGTCCAGGACCGAACGCGTCGAGCTGCGTGAGGAAATCACCGCGCGGCTGCTGGAGGACTCACTGAGCGCCGGCCCGCAGAGTGCGCTGGCCGCCCTCGCCGCCGCGTGCGCGGTCCTGGCCGCGATCGGTTTCGCGACGTCCAGCGCCGCCGAACGGCGTGTGCGCGGACGGGAGTTCTCGGTCCTGCTCGCGCTCGGCACCCCCCGGCGGTCGCTGGCCCTGGCGTCGGCCGCCGAGGGCGGGGTGCTGATCGTCGTCGGGACCGCGGTCGGGACCGGACTGGGTGTCGCCCTCGTCCACCTGATGGCGCCCCTGGTCGTGCTGACGCCCGCAGCCGGGCGGCCGTTCCCGCCCGTACGGGTGGACCTGCCGTTCTGGCAGACCGTGCTGACGGCCGCCGCCATCGCCGCCGTTCCCCTGCTGTCGGCCCTGCTCAGCGGCCCCCGGGGCCGCGACATCGCCGCCCGGCTGCGTCCCGTGGAGGAGATGTGACCACCCTGCCGCCGTCCGCCACCCCGCCGCCGGCAGCCGCCCCGCGGTCCGGGCCGCGGTCCGGACCGCGGTCCGCGCCCTGGGTCAGGACCCGGTTGCGGGCGGCTCCCCTCGGCACCCTGCTCGCCGCCGCGCTGGCGTTCGTCGCCGTCCTGCTGGCCGCCGCGCTGCCGCGGGCCCAGGACCGGGGCGCCGACCAGGCCCTGCGGTCGTTCCTGTACCGCAGCGGGCACACCAACACCAGCCTGCAGGTGACCGCGCCGGCCCCGGTGGGCGGGCAGAGCGCCGACGTCCTGGACGGGACGCTGAAGAGCCTGCTGTCCCACACCGGAGGCACCTTCCGCGTCGACCCGGAGGCGGTGGTCCACGGCACGCGGACCACCAAGCGGCAGCCGCTGCTGAATCCGGAACTCTCCCGCCCGTCCGGCTTCCCGCCCGCGATGTCCCTGCTGTACGTGCAGGAGGCCCCGGCCCACGTGAAGCTGGTGGAAGGGCGCTGGCCGAGCGACGCTCGCCCGCCCGCGCGCGCCTCCGAGGGCGCCGCCGCGTACGATCCGCCGCTGCAGGTCGCCCTCTCGCAGCGCGCCGCCGAAACCCTCGGCGCCCGTCTCGGATCCGTGCTGAGGAGCGCGCCCCTGGTCGACGGCACGCCGTCCGTGGAGGTCGTCGGCCTCTACGCGGTACCCGACCCGTCCGAGGACTTCTGGGTGGGTCTCGACTGCCTCCCGCGCGCCTGTGAGCACTACAACGGGGAAAACCTCTCCTGGCACGTCGACGCCCTGATCGGCGCCGGGGACCTCGGCCGGTTGGACGTCTGGGGCGACACCGCCGAGGACTTCTGGCGGCTTCCGGTGGACGTCGGCAGCCTGCGGGCGGACCGCCTCGACGCCACGGCGAAGGAGATCGCCTCGTACGTGGCCGGGCCCACCGCCGCCGCCCTCACGCGGGAGACCGCCCGTCCGCGGCTGCGCACCACCTCGTGGCTGCCCGAACTGTTCAAGCAGGCCCACGACCGCAGACAGGCCGCGGCGCCGCTCGCCCTGATCGGACCCGCCGGGGTCGGCGGGGTCGCCTTCGTGGTCCTGTGCCTGGCCGGCGCGCTCGCCGGGGACCGCCGCGACGCCGAGCTGCGCCTGCTGCTGGCGCGCGGCGGCTCGCGCGCCGGCATCGTCGGCCGGCTCCTCGGGGAGGGAGCCGCCACCGTGCTCCCGGCGGCGGCCGCCACCGCGCTCGCCGTACTCCTGTTGCCCACGCCCCGGCTCGCACCCGCGCTGCTGTCGGCCGCGGTGGTCGCCGTGCTCGCGCTCCTGGCCTTCCCCGTACGGGCGGCCGTACTGCTGACACCGGCGCGTCCGGCCGGGCGGTGGCGCAGGCCCGTGGCCGAGCTGCTCGTCCTCGTCGCCACGGCCGCCGCCGTACTGGAGGTCCGCCGCCGCGGGGTGGCCCCGGCCGGCAGCGACCCGGACCCGCTGCTGATCGCGGCTCCGCTGCTGCTCGCGCTGTGCGGCGGGCTGCTGCTGGCCCGCCTGCAGCCGGTCGTGACCGGCTGGCTCGCACGGGCGGCCGGCCGCCGCTCCGGGCTGATCGGCTTCCTCGGGCTGGCGCGAGCCGCCCGGGGTACGGGGGCGGGCGGCAGGCGGTCCCGGGGCCGCGGCTTCCCCTCCGTCCTGCCGATGGTCGCGCTGCTCCTCGCCATCACCACCGGCGGATTCGGGGCCGCGGTCCTGGACTCGGTGGACGCGAACCGGCTGGGCGTCGCCCGGCTGGCGGTCGGGGGCGACGCGGCGATCACCGCGTTCGGGAAGGCCTCGCTGCCGGCCGGACTCGCGAAGGCCGCCGGCGAACTGCCGGGCGTACGCACCTCGGTGCCGCTGTGGACCGACCACGACTCCTCGATCCTCGGCATGACGCTGCGCTCCAGCCAGACCTCCGTGATCGTCGCGGAACCGGCCGCCTACGCGGAACTGTCGCGCGTCCTCGGCTGCGGCTCCTTCGACCCCGCCCTGCTGGCCGCGGGCGGCTCGCGGTCCGCCGACGCGCCCGTGCCCGCGCTGTTCAGCGCCGGGCTGGCACGGCTGGCGGGCCCGGGCACCTTCACGGTGCGGCCCGGCAACGGCGGAGAGGTGAAGGCACAGGTCGTCGGCGTGATCGACTGCACCCCGGCCCGTCCCGCCCGGGACGCCGCGACCGTCGTCCTGCCGGCGGGCCCGGCGACGGCCCTCGTCGGCGCCGACCAGCCGAACCAGTGGCTGGCCCTCGGTTCCGTGGACGGGGACCGGCTGCGTGAGCTGGTCCGGGCAGCGCTCCCGCCGACGTCCTCGGCCCAGACCTCGTCCCCGGCCCAGACCTCGTCCTCGTCCTCGTCCCCGTCGCCGCCGCCGTCCCCGGCAGGCGCCGCGGGTCAGGATCCGGCAGCCCCGGCACAAACCGCCGACGACGTGTATCCCGTACGCACCAGTGCGGAGGCCGTCGCCGAGCTGGGGGCCGATCCGCTGCAGCGGTCGGCCGAGCGCCTCTTCTGGGCGTCCGTGGCGGGAGCCGCCGGCTTCGCGCTGCTGGCCGTTCTGTTGACGCTGATGCGGACCGTCCCCGAACGTGCGGCGCTGCTGGCCCGGCTGCGCACCATGGGGCTGCGCCGCCGCCAGGGCGTGGCGCTGATCCTCGCCGAAACCCTGCCGCAGACCCTGGCCGCGACGCTGGGCGGGGCCCTGGTGGCGGCGGCCGCGGTGGCGTTGCTGGGCCCGGCGATGGACCTGTCCACGTTGGTCGGAGCGAGCGTGCCGACCGGGGTACGGCTCACCGCGGCGCCCGTACTGACCCAGGCCCTGGGCCTGGCCGCCCTGGTGGCCGCGGCCGTGCTCGTCGAGGCGGCGACATCCGGGCGACGGCAGATCACCACCGAGTTGAGAGCGGGAGACCAGCGTTGAACACCGACCAGCCGACGTACGAGGAGCTGCGCCGCCGGGCGACGGCCGCCGCGGAGCCGCGCACCCCGGCGGTGGACGCCGCGATCGCCTGCGACCGTCTGGTCCGGATCTTCAGCACGGACGGCATCGAGGTGCAGGCCCTGCAGGGGCTGGAGCTGACGGTCGCCCAGGGCGACCTGGTGGCGCTCGTGGGCGCCTCGGGCAGCGGCAAGTCCACCCTCCTGAACATCCTGGCGGGCCTGGACGTCCCGACGGCGGGCAGCGCGGCGGTCGCCGGCTACGACCTGCTGGAACTCTCGGCGCGGGACCGGCTGCGCTACCGGCGCGAAGCGGTCGGCTTCGTCTTCCAGCAGACGGCCCGCAACCTGCTGCCGTTCCTGACGGCGGCACAGAACGTCGCGCTGCCGATGCAGTTGAAGGGTGGCGGGTCCCGGCGCGGTGCGGGCGCGCGCCGCGCCGCCCGGGTCGCGGAGATCCTCGACGCCCTCGGTATCGGTGACCTGGCGCACCGGCGCCCGGCGGAACTGTCCGGCGGCCAGCAGCAGCGCGTCGCGATCGCCGTGGCGATGGCGAACGACCCACGGGTGCTGCTGGCCGACGAACCCACGGGCGAACTGGACTCGGAGACGGCCGCGGCGGTCTTCGAGGCCTTCCGTACGGTGAACAAGGAGCTCGGCGTCACCGTGGTCATCGTGACGCACGACCCCATGGTGGCGGGCGAGGTCCGGCGCACCGTGGCGATCCGTGACGGCCGCACCAGCAGCGAGGTCCTGCGCCGCCTGGTCACCGACGAGCACGGCGAGGAGTCGATCAGCGAACGCGAGTACGTCGTCCTGGACCGTTCCGGCCGCGTCCAGCTGCCCCCGAAGTTCCTGGAGGCCCTGGGCATGGAGCACCGCCTGGCGGTCGACCTGGCACCGGACCACATCGAGCTCCGCCCGGACCGCGGTTAGCGGGGCGCCGGTGCCGGCGATGTGCTCGGCGGGGACGTGCCCGGCCCAGCGCCGGACCGCTTCGGCCCCGGGCGGGACGGGCTGATGCGCGAGGCAGTCGGGGGCCGGTACCGCGTTGTCGAAGGGCTCGACGGGAGCGCGCACGACCGCAGGACGCCAGAACTGGCCCGTGGTGTCAGTGCGGCGCCGGGGCGGCCCGTACGGACAGGGAGCGCGGAGCGGCGGCCGGCTCCGCGGGGAGCCGGAGCGGACGGGCGCCCGGGGTGATCGAACCGAGCACGCGGGGGCCGTCGGCTCCGGTGCATCCGGGAGCGTTGCCCGGGAGGCCGTGCAGGGTGAGGTACCCGAGGACGGCGAACGCGTACGCCTCCTTCGCCGCGGCCGGCAGCCCGAGCTCCTCCGAGGTGCGCAGCGCCGTGCCGCCCAGTTCGGCGCGGAGCATGCCCGTCAGCGTCGGGTTGCGCACGCCGCCGCCCGACGCGTAGACCTCGGTGGCGCCCAGCGGCCGCAGCGCGTCGGCGACGGTCCGGGCGGTGAGGCGCGTGAGCGTGGCGACCAGGTCCTGCGGCGGGAGCGTCCCGAAGCCGGTCAGCCGGGAGCGCAGGTAGCCCCCGTGGAACAGCTCCTTGCCCGTGGTGCGCGGCGCGGGCAACCGGTAGTACGGCTCCGTGAGCAGCCGTTCCAGCAGCGCCTCGTGCACTCGTCCGGCGGCCGCGAGCGCACCGTCCTCGTCGTAGGCGAGCCGCCCGCCGGTCACCTGACGCACCGCCGCGTCGATCAGCGCGTTGCCCGGGCCGGTGTCGAACGCGACGGGGTCGCCGTACCGCGGCACCACGGTGACGTTGGCGATGCCCCCGATGTTCAGGGCGGCCGGCACACCGGGCCGGCCGCGCAGCAGCATCAGGTCGATCAGGCTCACCAGCGGCGCGCCCTGGCCGCCGGCGGCGACGTCCCGCGGCCGGAAGCCGGAGACGACGGTGCGGCCGGTGGCCTCGGCGATCCACGCCGGTTCGCCGAGCTGGAGAGTGCCGTGGACCCGCCCGTCCGCCACCCAGTGGTACACGGTCTGGCCGTGCGAGGCGATCAACTCGGCCCGTGCGTCGCATAGTTCCCGGTCAGCGCGGACGGCGAGCCGGCCGAAGGCCTGTCCGATGTGCGTGTCGAGGCGGCAGACGTCGGCGAGCGTGGTGACGGAGGGCGGCAGGGCCGCCGCGAGCGCGTTCCGCAGCCCGGCCGGGTACGGCTCGCTCACCATGCCCAGCGGGGTGAGGTGCAGGGTGTCGTCCCCGGCCGGGACCTCCAGGTCGCAGGCCGCGGCGTCGACGGCGTCGTACGAGGTGCCCGACATCAGGCCGACCACCCTCATCGCAGGGGCTCCCGGTGGTCGTTCCCGCGCAAGGTCAGGACTGCGAGTGAGCTGATGGCGCAGGCGCCGGCGGCGTAGTAGGCGGGGATGTCGGTGTCTCCTGTCCGGGCGGTCAATGCGGTGATGACGAGCCCCGCGCAGCCGGAGAACACCGCGTTGGCGAGGGCGTAGGCCAGCCCGAGGCCGGTGCAGCGCACTCGTCGCGGGAACATCTCGGCCAGCATGGCCGGCCCCGGTCCGGCCAGCAGTCCGACGAGCGCGCCCGCCGTCAGCACGGCCGCGGCCCGGGCCTGCGGGGAGGCGTCCGGGGACTGGAGCAGGTGCAGCAGCGGGAAGGCGAGCAGGGCGATCCCGAGCGCGCCGCCGAGCATGACCGGGCGCCGCCCGTACCGGTCGCTGAGCAGCCCCGCGGGCAGGATCGAGGCGGCGAACCCCAGATTGACGAGCGTGGTGGCCAGGAGGGCGCTCCGGAAGGAGGCCCCCCGGGTGGACTGGAGGTAGGACGGCAGCACGACGAGGAAGGTGTACCCGGCCGCCGACCAGCCCATGATGCGCCCGATGCCGAGGACGACGGCCCGGGCCTGCACCCCGCCGCCGGGCGGTACTTGGCCGCCGCGGGCCCCGGGCGGGGTCTTGGCCGCGGGCTCCGTGGGGGGTTCCTCCAGCGCGGTGCGCAGCCACAGCGCGACCGCCCCGAGCGGCAGGGCCAGCAGGAACGGGATCCGCCATCCCCACGCGTACAGCGCCGGGGCGGGCAGGACCGTTGCCAGGGCGGCGGCCGTGCCGGCGCCGGCCAGCAGGCCGAGGGCGACGGTGAAGGACTGCCACGCACCGTAGAGGCCCCGCCGGCCCGGTGGCGCGTACTCCGCCAGCAGGGACACCGCACCGCCGAACTCCCCGCCCGCGGAGAGGCCTTGCAGTACGCGCAGGAACGTGAGGAGCCAGGGAGCGGCCGGACCGATGGCCTCCCGGGTGGGGAGGAGGCCGATCAGGGTGGTGGCGAGCGTCATGAGGCCGACGACGAGGACGAGGGTGGGCCGTCGGCCGAGACGGTCGCCGAGGCGGCCGAAGAGCAGCGCGCCGACGGGGCGGAAGAAGAAGGCGAGGGCGAACGAGGCGTACGTGACGACCAGCGCCTCGACACCGCTTCCCGGTCCCGCGCCGGTGCCCGTTGCCGCGTCCGTGGGCGGGGTGAAGAAGTTTGCCGCGATGACGGTGGCGAAGCAGCCGTAGACGCCGAACTCGTACCACTCGACGAGATTGCCGGCCGAACCGGCGAGCAGCGCCCGACGGGCAGCGGCGCGAGGCGGTGGCGCCGGGAGCAGTTCGGTCGAGGTCACCGGAGCTGAGTTCCCGTTCGGCGGTGGCCCGATGCCTCGTCGCGGCGCGGTTCAGTCGTATGTGCCGGGGAGTTGAAGGACCGGTTCCGAAGGTGACGGATTCGGACGGTGTTTGAACGGCGGCCGGAAGTCATGCATAACTATTATCTCGAATCGAATGGAAATTCGTGACAATTCGCGCCGTGTCCGAGACCGCCGGACGCAGCGTGTCGGAGAAAACTGGTCCGCCGTCAGAGCCAAGCCACGACGTATTCCACCGAGAACAGGACCGGACCGCTGATCTGAGCCGAACTGCCGCCTGACAACCGATTGCGGAGGTATCACGATTGTCCTGCATCAGGACCGACTTCCGAAAGGCCCCCAAGGGCTCTCTCCTCACGGGCTGTTGCCCCCGAGCGCGTGCCGTCTTCTCCATACTGCTGCTCGCCGCCGTCGCACTGACCGGCTACGCGGAGCCGGCCGAAGCGGCCGCTCCTTACGGCGTGAGAGCCGTGGAGGTGGCCGCCTCCAAACAGGGCTCGCCGTACGCCTACGGCGCCACCGGACCCAAACGCTTCGACTGCTCGGGGCTCACCCTCTACGCCTTCAAGAAGGCCGGCAAACGCCTTCCGCGCACCGCCGAGCAGCAGTACGAGCACACCCGCCACATCCCGAAGTCCGATCGCGTGACCGGTGACCTGGTCTTCTTCCCCAGCGGCGCGACCATGGGCCACGTGGGCATCTACGCGGGCGAGGACAGGATCTGGCACGCTCCACGCCCTGGCACCTTCGTCCGTCTGGAGCGGATCTGGAGCACAGAGGTCCGCTACGGCCGGCCCACCTGAACCGGCGCCCGGCCCCGAAACCCCTGAGCCCCGAAGCCCCGAAACCCCGAAGCCCCCCGAGATCTTCCCGCGGGGCAGCCGGACCTCTAGTGCAGCCGCCAGGTGAGTTTCCCGCCGCCCACCCAACGGACCGCGTCCGGATCGTCGAGGTCGTGGATCGTGATTCCCGCGGCCGCGGCAGCCAGGATCACGTCGGTCATGGACTCCGCCATACGGACCATCTCCCCGTCGATCTCCACGATCCGAAAAGGCGGATCGCCGGGCTGCACTGCCAGCACTGTGACCCTCGGCGCGGAGATGTACGGGCTCGAGCTCTCTGTCATGCGGAGATCGTTCCATGCCGACGCCCACGTCACGCGATATGGCGGCGCGTCTACCGCCGAGTGGACGCAGCCGTTCCGGCTTCACACGATCGGTGTGTCGGGTCACCGCTGAATCGATTCGGCCAGGTGGGTGGCGCCTAGGGTGATCGCATTGTTGTCAGTAACCGAATTCCGAGGAGTTTCCGTGCACGCTCGTCGCCTTGCCACCGCCCTGCTGTCCGCCGGCCTGATGATCGCAGGCGGGCTGGTCACCGCCACGCCCGCGACGGCCGATCCGTGCGGGTACTTCGCCACGGGCTCCGATTCCTTCTACAACCACTGCACGAACGACGGTTCCCGGGTCATCATCGAGGTCGAGGTCTTCGGGCCCAACTACGAGAAGTGCGTGGCCCCCGGCAGGACGTGGCTCGGCTCGCGCAGCAAGGTCAGCAACGCCCACTACGTCGGACGCACCTGCTGAGCCGAACGGGCGACGCGTCGGCGGACCCGGGTGCGAGCGGATGCTCGCACCCGGGTCTCCGTCTGGTGCACACGGGTGACGGACCGCGCGCGGGGTGGCGACGCCGACGAGGCCGCCGGGTGGGTGATCCCCGCCCGGATCGACACCGGTCACGAGGCGGACAAGATGTGTTGGGACGTCCGCACCCTGTACTGGCTGATAAGCCCGGGCCGACCTGACGGCAGGCCGCTTCGAGGAGGCGCGCTTCACCTGGCAGTGCTGCCGCCACGGCCTCGGCGGCAGAGGAGGAACACTCCGATGCTCCCTCCTGGGGGGCAGTTGGCAGCGTGAAGTCCACGCACACGGGGTACTTGTCCTTCACGGTGAGCACCACACGGCCCGGCCGGCTTCGACACTCCGCTGCCGAGTGACGCTTGCCGGGGCATGGCGTCCGCGGCCACCAACAGCCGCGCCGCTCACGAACGTTGCCCGAAGGCGGTTCACGGTGACCCTTCTCGTCGCAGATGTATCGGCGTTCTCCCGCGCGTGTGCGCACCTCGGCACCGGCGGCACGGGCAACGCATCGCGCCACGTGATGAGTTCACCCCACCGTCCGGCGGCCGCGGTCGAACCCGGTGCCCCCGCCCCGCACGCCTCCGCCGGCGGCCGTCTCCCCCCGCCGCTGCTCCCGCCGACTCCCACCCGAGGAGTACCCGTGGCCGTCCTCACCACGATCGCCGTGATCCTCGGTGCCTGGTGCGCCGCCGGTGTCGCCACCGCCGCGCTGTACGCCGTACTGCGCGCCCGCCACGTCCGACGGCAGCGGGCGCTGGCGTCCGCACCCGAGGGCACCGTCTGCCGGTGCGCCCCCAAGGCGGGGTCCGGCGACCGGAGCCCGTCCGCGGCGCGGACCGCTCCGATCGTCGCGCGTACGACCGCGCCGGACGGGGCGTGAGCGCGCCGCAGGTCGCACGAGCACCCGGTTGCGGCGCACTCGTGCGGGCTGCCCGGCGGTTCGGACGCCGATCACGACGCCGTCACCCTTCTTTCCCAAGGTCAGGCAATACGCCGGGCTGGTGAAAGGCACTGAACGGGATGGCCACCTGGGCGAGCTCGCCGGATTCGTGTTCCGGACCCGGTGCGACGCCGCGGCCGGCGGCCCTCCTGGACGGCCCCGCCACCGAGATCGCCCCCGCGGTCCGGGCACTGGACGGGGGGCATCCCGTACACGCGTACAGCGGCCGGGGCGAGCTGTACGGAAGGCTCCGCGCGGCCCGGGCGTACGGCGGCCTCGGCGACCAGGAGACGGCGACGCTGCACTTCGGTCGGCCCCACCCGATCCTGCTAGCCGGTGCCCGCGCCCTCGTCGGCGGCGACCGGTTCGAGACGATGCGCCTGCATCTCGGCCGGACCCTGCTGGTGGTCGGGGACGTCATGGGCTGGACGTCATGGAAGCCCCGTCGACATGAACGCCCACCGCTCCCTGCTGCGGGACCTCGCCTCCACCGATCTCACCCGCACCGCGTGCTCCGCCACCTGGACGCGCTGCCCCCGGCGGACGACAGCCGCCACCCCGCGCCCTGCCCGATCGTTCGCATGGATCCCGCCCGCACTCCCGACTGCCGTCTTCTCCGCTGAGCACGGGCATCGGCGGGTACGAGGCCGTCGCGCGGCCGTTCGTGCGCTCGACGCACAGCGCGCCGAGGACGAGGTCGCCGTGCTCGCCGCCCGCCTCCGTCTCCGTACGCCGCATGCCGTCGCCTCCCCTGCCGCGCCCACCGGCTGACACGGCAGGGGTGCGGGTGGCGCTCAGGCGAGGGCTGCGCGCGGGCGGCCGTGCCCGTCCCACGGCGCCGGCAGCGACGGCGCGAGGCGCCGCAAGCGCGCCGCCTCGATGGTGCCACCCCGCCCGATCGCGAGCATGAGCCCCTCCTGGCCGGGGCCGGAGCCGTCCGCGTAGTCGGGGATCCGCGCCAGGACTGCGGTTCCCGCGCCGGTCACGACGAGGGCCGCGGCGCCGTCACCCCCCAGCGCCTTGTAGATCACGGCGTGAGTGGTGGTGTTGCGGGCCTGGAATCCGGCGCTGCAGCGGAGCCCGCGCGCCCCGTGTGAACAGGGTCGCCGCCGACAGCGCCCGTGGCAGGTGCCTTTCTCACGATCGGGAAGAGGACACCTGATGGTCGGCCGGACCCCTTCCTCTCCGCCCGGTCAGCCGCAGGCCTCAAGATCCGCCCTCCCAGGACCCTCCGCCAGGTACGCGTTCAGCGCCGCGTCCGCGGCGCGCCGTCCGCAGCGGCGTCGAGGGCGCGCTGGGCCTTCCGGGCCTCCGCTCGCGCAGCCTTCGCCTCCCGGGCGGCCTGACGCTGACGGCGGTCGGCTTCTTCCGCGGCGGCGGCGAGGCCGGCGCGTTCCTTCCGGGCGCGCTCCAGCTGCGCCCGCAGCTCCGTGATCCGCTCGTCGAGCGCGCCGAGCCCGGCACGGGCCTGTGCCCGCTCCGACTCCGCCGTCGCGAGCGCTTCCTCGGCCTGCTCCGCCTCCCGGTGCGTCCGGTCGGCCTCGGCACGGGCACGCGCCTGCGCCTGCGCCTGCGCCTGCGCGGCCCGGGTACCTGTTTCCGACTTGGTCTCGGTCGCGGCCGCGACCTCGACCTCCGCTTCGGCCTCCGCTTCGGCTTCGGCTTTTCGTCGCTTCCGTGGTGGCGCCGTACCGGGTACGCCCACGGGTGCCAGCTCGGCGAAGCCGACGACCTGGGACGGCGCCTTCGCCAGCACACCCCGTGCCCAGGCTTCGGCGGCGTCGGGATCGGCGAGGACGGTGCGGAGGATCTGCTCGACCTCGCGCTGGACGCCCTCGGAGACCTCCTGCCCCGCGTCGCCGGCCAGCCGGCGGGCTTCGCCGGCCATCGCCGCGACCACCACGTGCTGCTGGTGCGAGAGCTTCCGCAGCTCCTCCCCCGCCAGGGTCCGGTGCGCCTCGCGCAACTCCCCGCCGAGCTGCAGGAGGCGCCGGGCCTGTTCCGCGTCGGCGCGGGCGAGCAGGTTCACTGCCCAGACGGCAAGGGTGGGTTTGCGCAGGGCGGCGATGCGCTTCGCCGCGTCCCGTTCCCCGGCCTTGCGCGCCTCGGCGACGTGCGCGTCCCGGGCTGCCGTGAACTCCTCCGGCCTGAGCCCGTACAGCTCGCTTGCCACCGCGTCGACGTCGACCACAGCACTACTCTCCCCCACCGGCGAGGTTTCGGCGCGCACCCGCCGGTGGGACGCGCGCACCCGCCCGTCACGCGTGACAGAGCGGGGCACCGGAGATATCTTGGCCGCTCCCTCCCCGCCCCCTACATGGTGAAACATCCCGGATCTCCTGGTCCGGGTGGTGCGTGCCGACGATCACTGGAAGGTGGGTCCGACCGTGCAGCCGAGCGAGATCAGCGAGGTCCTGAACCGTCCGCTCAGCCGGGAGCTGCTGGCCCGTGACCTGACCCGTCTGGCGTACGTGGCCGAGGACGGCACGCCGCGGGTCGTTCCGATCGCGTTCGTCTGGAACGGCGCGGAAATCGTCATGTGCACACCGAAGAACGCACCGAAGCTGCCGGCCCTGCGCAACAACCCGGCGGTCGCCCTGACGATCGACACCGAGGTGCACCCGCCGAAGATCCTGCTCATCCGCGGTCGGGCCGGGCTGGACGTCGTCGAGGGCATCCCGGAGGAGTTCCTCCAGTCGAACAGCACGTACCAGATGACGGCCGAGCAGCGGGTCGCGTGGGAGTCCGAGATCCGCTCGCTCTACGACGGCATGGTCCGGATCGTCGTGCTCCCCACCTGGGCGAAGCTGATCGACTTCGAGACGACCCTCCCGAGCGCGGTCGAGGAGCTCGTGCGGCAGCGCGATGAGCGCAAGGACGCCTGAGGCACCGCGCCCGGGAGCGGGACTCAGGCCGGATCCGCCGCGACCTGCGTGTTCTGGCAGGCGGTCAGCAGCCAGGGGCCGTCCGCCTCGCGGGTCATCACGTACAGCGGAGCGCCCTCGCTGCCGACGCCGTCGGATCCGCGGTAGATCTGACGCACCTTCACCGCAGCGACATCCGGCCGCAGGAACTGGATGTGGACCGCCTCATAGGTGACGTCCCCGTCCCAACTCGCCGTCGGCAACACGGCCCGCGTGAACGCGGCGATCTCCTCGAAACCGATGAGGACCTTACCGTGCGCCGTCGTCCACAGCGCGTCCGGATGGAACAGGGCCAGGAAGCCCTCGGCGTCCTTGGCCCGCTGCGTGCGCTCGACCGTGGCGACGACCTCTTCGATCGCCTTGATGTCCGATTCGACGTCGTTCTCGACGTCGCTTGCGATGTCGCTTTCGATGTCCATGGGCTTGATCATGCCGCCTCAACCTTACTTGAGGTCAAGCAATATGATCATATTGGCCCCATGACCACGAAGACCCTGTACCTGCTCTGCTCGGCCGCCCCGCCCGTCTTCGACGTCGCCCACGTCGTCGAAGACGCCCAGACCCGCGGCTGGGACGTTTGCCTGGGGCTGACCCCCACCGCCGCACACTGGGTCTCGGAAAGCCTGGACGGACTCGCCGCCCTCACCGGTCATCCGGTGCGCTGGCAGTACAAGTTCCCGGGCGAGGCCGACGTATGGCCGGCGGCCGACGCCCTCCTCTTCGCCCCGGCGACGTTCAACACCATCAACGCCTGGGCCCTGGGCCTCACCGACCGCTTCGCCGTCGGCGTCGCCGCCGAGGCCCTCGGCAAGAACACCCCGACGGTCGCCATGCCCTGTACGAACACCGCGCTCGCCGCCCACCCCCAGTTCGACACCTCGCTGGCCACCCTGCGCGGCGCCGGTGTCGAACTCCTCTACGGCGACAACGGCTTCGTCCCCGGCCCGGCCGGCCCCGACGCCCCGGCCCACTTCCCGTGGCCGGCCGCCCTGGACGCCGTGGACCGCATCACCGCCACCCGGCTCTAGGCGGGGTCGTACCGCGGCGGCGGGGGCTACTCCCCCGTCGTCCCGTCGATCGCCTCGCGCAGCAGGTCCGCGTGCCCGTTGTGGCGGGCGTACTCCTCGATCATGTGGGTGAGTATGTAGTGCAGCGAGTACGTCTGGTCGCCGAAGTGCCCCGTCACGTCGAGGGATTCGGCGGCTTCCACGATCTCCCGCGATCGCCGGCAGGTCTCTTCCCAGATCCGGAACGATCGGGCCACGTCCGCGTCGTCGACGTGGAACTCCGTCCCCTCCCCGGCCTCGTTTTTCGGGAAGTAGCCGCGTACGTCCTCGCCGCCCAGGACGTTGCGGAACCAGCCGCGCTCGACCTCCGCGAGGTGGCGCACCAACCCGAGCAGGCTCAGCCCCGACGGGGGCACCGCCCTCATCCGCAACTGCTCCTCGCTCAGGCCTGCGCACTTCATCATAAGGGTGTCCCGCTGCCACTGCAGGATGCTGGTCAAGGTGGCGCGTTCGTCACCCACCAGGACGGGCCGTGTTCTCTGCTCATCGATCACCAGGTGATCATCACAGCCGGACCGGCCCGGCCCTCGACCATTTCACATGCCGGACACCCGCCCCGGCCGTCCGACCGTCCCAGGGACGGCTCCGCTCCGGCGAGTTGCCGGGCCGGCCGCAGTTGCCGGAAGTGGTCGGCGCGCGCCCGCTCGCAGGAAATCCGGGCCGCGCAACGGAGTCGCTACCAGCACACACAGCCGCCATGTGAACGGAACGGGACGGCTCATCCCGAAGCGACAGTAACGACTACTACGCCCACGAGACGCCAGTGGAGACAACCGCTGCCCGGCCCATCACCCCAGCCTCCGGGGAGCGCGGTCCAGCCCACACGATGAGCCGATGCCGAAGGGTGCGACCATCGTCGGATGCGAGGCATCGATGAGCTGGTCAATGTGGGCGATCCGGCGTGGCCGGAGCTTCAGGAGGTTCTCAGGACGAGCACCGTGCCGGTTCAAGTGCTGCCCGGAGACGTCAATGAGGGCCGCCGATGCCTACTACAGATGCAGGTCACCGGGCGATCGGTGCTCGGTGCACTGGCGCTGCACACCGGCGGACTCCTCGTGGACAACGGGTGGCTGCGAGTGTTCGGCGGGGGCTCTGGTTCGGTCGCGGACGGGCGACTCCCGAGTCTGGCGCAGGTCAACCGCTTTCCCGCGGACTTCGACCCTGCCTGGCAGCCCGCGACAGGCCTTGTCGTCGGCCACGACATTGTCGGAGGGGTCTTCGCGTTGAACGGTGGCGATCCCGCCGCAGCGAGCCGCCCTGGGGCACCCGGTCAGATGACGTATTTCGCTCCCGACACTCTGGAGTGGGAGGCGATGGAGATGGGCCACTCCGGGTGGGTCTCCTGGCTGCTCTCGGGCAGGCTGGAGACGTTCTACGACGGAATGCGCTGGCCCGGCTGGCGCGAGGAGGCCGCGGCCCTGGCTTTCGAGCAGGGTCTTTCCGTGTATCCGTTCCTGTGGTCCGAGGAAGCTCACGCCGATCTCGCGGCTACGACCCGGCGACCTGTGGCGATGGCCGAGGTGCTCGGAGTCGCAGCGGACTTCGCCCGGCAGATGGGGCCGTCCGATCCAGGTTTCCTGGGCGAAGTGTGACTGGCTTCGCAGGCGGTCCTGGTGTGTCAGCGAGGTCGGAGCCGGGGGACAGAGCCGAGGTGCAACGGACGCGATGGGCTGGCGAACACCCTACGGCTTGACGGCTTCACTGCATGAGATGTCCTACCTTCTAGGCGGGTTGATCGGGCCATTCGTAGGGTCCTGTCGCCTGGGACCCCACTGACGGCCGGGGCCGCTCATTGAGAGGTGCGAGTAGATCGCTGAGTAGGACAACGCCGGCGAGGTCGTCTGCACGAGAGAATCCGTACGACTCACCCGGAATCACGAATGAATCGCATCTGGGCCGGCATCGATGCTGGCAAGGGCCACCACCACTGCTTCGTCATCGACGGAGAGGGCACCAAGCTGTTATCGAGGCGGGTGGTCAACGACGAGCCTGACCTCTTGCAGCTGATCACCGACGTTCTCGCCCTGGGCCACGAGGTGATCTGGGCTATCGACCTGGCCGACGGCGGGGCTGGGCTGGCCATTGCTCTCCTGCTCAATCACGACCAGCAGGTTCTTTACATCCCAGGCCGGACGGTGAATCGGGCGACGGCCGGCTACCGACCTGGTCTGCGACCGCACTCGAGCCGTCAACCGCCTTCGCGGCCTCCTGACTGGCATCTTCCCTGCATTCGAGCGCGCCCTCGACCTGGGCAACCACGGTCCTTGGTTCTCCTCACCGGCTACCAGACACCAGCTGCGATCCGCCGCCTCGGCGCCAGCCGCCTCGAGCAGTGGCTGCGGAACCGGAAGCTGCGCTGGTGCGGAGACCTGGCCCGCACAGCTATGGAGGCCGCCGAACGGCAGCACACCAGCATGGATCTCTTGGGCAGCCCTGACCGCTTGGCGACGTACGCCGGCCTGGCACCGGCGCCCCGGGACTCAGCCATAGTCAGCGGCAATCGTCACCGCCCCAAGCGCTACCACCGGCGTCTTCAACGGGCCCTGTTCCTGGCAGCCATGAGCAGCCTCACCTGCTGCTCGGATTCACGCCGGTACTACGCACGCAAACGAGCCGAGGGCAAGAGGCACTCCCAAGCGGTCCTGGCGCTGGCCAGGCGACGAGTCAACATCCTGTGGGCACTTCTCCGAGACCAACGGCCTTACGAACTCACACCACCAGCGGCAGCTGCTCAGTAGGACTCCTCGCCCATCGCAAACCTGATCGACCAAGGCCGACCTCTGAGGGAGAATCCCCTCAGCATTGACCCAAAGGCCGAGGAGACCTCTGTGATCACACAAGGAGTGCAGGTCACAGGCCGGTGCAGTGCCTGCGGAGGCACGGCGACCTGTGATGTCGGTCAGTTCTTCCACCGTGGCCTGCTCCGCTGGGGCACCGAAGGACGATGCGCAGATTGCCCGAATGCGTGGTGCGAGCAAGACAGCGGCCCGGTTACGCCCGAGAACATTCGACAAGCTCTGCTACAGGCACACGGGCCCGCGCGGCTTCGTCTGTCTGGAGACGTGCCCAGCCTTGTTCCCGTGCTGCAGGCCCTCCGGGACGCACGGGAACTATCCCTTGGCGAAGCACGAGCACAGGCCAATCAACTCGCCCAGAACGGTCTCACCGGCACGCTCGTCGAGATGGAGGTCCTGGCGCTTCGCCTTCGGAGACGTGCCGTCGAAGTGACCGTCGCACCAGCCGGGTGATTTCGTCCGGACGGCACCTGACGCGGCTTGACAACGGCATTGAGAAGTCTTTCGCCGACTGCACCGGAGGTAGGGGAGTGATGGCGGCGGATGGTCGGGGCGGCCCGGGTGGAGCGGTTGCCCTCGCCAGCACGGAGATCGCCGCAGGCTCCGGCGGACGGTCCCTGCCCCAGACGACGACGATCAACGTCGCTTCGACCGCCGGCTTCGCCTATGGGGAATCGTCTACGTCACGACGAGCAACGGCAATGTCGGCGGGCGGAACGGTCAACGTTGCCATCCAAGCGGTAAGCGGCGGCCAGGTATGGGGCCTGTCGGCCGGAGGCGAGCAACGGGGCCGTGAAACGGTCCGGCTTCCCGCTGGTGGCCGTTTTCGAGGAGACCGGCCGCGGCGCCTGGGCGGCGTCTCGGAACCGGGAGGGGTGGCGAGCAGGCGAAGGAGGTGGTCGAAGACGCTCCTGTACTGCCGCACCTGCCCGCACCCCGCACCCCGCACGGAGACGGGCTCAACTCACCTGGTCCGCAATGCCGTTACACAAAAACCTCACAACTCCCCGAACCGCTCACCCACCCCGCGAAACCAGTACCTGTCGACTGGTTTTCTTTCGGGCGGCCGGACTACATTGGCGACACACCACAGCGAACAGCGCTCGACGACAGCGTCCTGGGGGCGAGCACGTGACGAGGGTCAGACAGGAGCGGGCCGAGATCACCCGCCAAGCCATACTCGACGGCGCGGCCACGGCCTTCGACCTCTGCGGGTTCGACGGCACCAGCCTCAGCGACGTCGTCAAGTACGCCGGAGTCACCAAGGGCGCCCTGTACTTCCACTTCCCGTCCAAGGAAGCCCTCGCGCGCGCCCTGATGGACGAACACTTCCAGGTCTCCGAACACGTCCCCGCGATCGAGAACCCCGGCCTGCAGACCGTCATCGACCTCACCCACCAGATGGCACACGGGCTGCGCACCAACGTCCGCATCCGCGCCGGCATCCGGCTGGTCATCGAGTTCGGCGCGTTCACGAACCCCGACCCCACGCCGTACGACACCTGGATCGCCACCTGCCGCAGCTGCCTGACACCGGCTCAGGAACAGGGCGACATACACCCCACGCTCGACGTCCGGGCCCTGTCCACCCTCCTCGTCGGCGCCTTCACCGGCATCCAGGTGACCTCACACGTCCGCACCCGCCGCGAGGACCTGCACACGCGCGTCACGGACCTGTGGAGCTTCCTCCTCCCCACCATCGTCCCGCCAGAGCGCATCACCCGCTTCCGCCCCACCGGCACCCCGAGACCCGCCTCACCGCCCCCCACCGACTGACCCACTCAGGACGGCCTCGCACACGCCGTGGCGAACCACGGGGGTGCTCGCCACGGCGTGGCCGAGGCCGCCCTGCCCGTTCCTGTCACTTCGAGCCACCGGGCGGACCAGAGGGAAGGTCAGGCGTGCCCGAGGGGCATCAGAGTGGATTGAGGCGGGCCTTGAGCAGGCAGAACTCATTGCCTTCGGGGTCGGCCAGGACGTGCCACGGCTCCTCCCCCGTCTGACCGATGTCGGCCGGGCGCGCACCGAGCGCCAGCAGGCGCTCGAGCTCGGCGTCCTGGTCGCGGTCGGTGGCGTTGACGTCGATGTGCAGTCGGCTCTTCCCCGGCTCCGGCTCATCCCTGTGACTGAGGATGATCGTCGGCTGCGGACCGCCGAAGCCTTCGCGCGGCCCGATCTCCAGATAGCCTTCCCCGCGATCGAGCACGACGAAGTCGAGGACCTCGCACCAGAACCGCGCCAGCGTCTCGGGGTCCCGGCAATCGAGCACGAGCTCACTGATACGACACGCCATAAGCCAAACCTGCTCTCACCTTGGGAGTTACCGTGCCGCGCGAACCTCACGGGCACCGGCATGGACGATCCCGTCACCGTACCGGCCGAGGCCCGCACCGACGAAGTGATTTGGGGGCCGCCCTGTCCGGCCGGGTCCAAGGACAGCCTCGCCCGGAGTCG
This sequence comes from Streptomyces sp. NPDC046308, assembly GCF_055588065.1. Taxonomy (NCBI): domain Bacteria; kingdom Bacillati; phylum Actinomycetota; class Actinomycetes; order Kitasatosporales; family Streptomycetaceae; genus Streptomyces; species Streptomyces sp. NPDC046308. The sequence continues at coordinate 296,614 of NZ_JBVJFB010000009.1, read as the reverse complement.
CGTAGTGCCGGTGTACGCCGTCCACCGGCTCGGTCGCGTTGCCCCCCATACCGTCATGCCGGCGCGCAGGCCGGACAGTACGCCGGTGGGGGCGCCTCGATCACGAGGCAGTCCCACGGCTCGGCGCCCAGTCGCCGAGCGGCCAGCAGGTGCATGCCGCAGCCCGTTTCGCAGGCGTCGTGCAGTGCCCGGGCGCGGGCAACGCGAGGCTTACGGGCGTTTCGACGTGCCCGACGCGCCCGCGTGGGCGACCGTGGACCCAGCTCGGCACTCACGCCCGGACACCCCCGAGGAGACACCCATGGACTGGACACTCGAAGTGGTCCCCGTCCCCGTCACCGACATGGATCGCGCGAAGGCGTTCTATGCCGAAAAGGTCGGCTTCAAGGTCGACCTCGACGACGAAGTCGCGCCCGGCGTGCGCATCATCCAGATGACGCCGCGCGGCTCCCGCTGCTCCATCGCCATGCTCCAGGGGATGCCGGCAGCGCCGGGCACCCGCACGATGGCGCCCGGCACACTCCACGGCCTTCAGCTGTGCGTCGTCGACATCGAGGCGGCCCACAGGGACCTGACGGACCGTGGGGTGGACGTGTCCCCCGTCCGTCACGTCGGCGCGACGGGCTGGGAGGACGGCAAGGGCGGGACCTGGAACTCCTTCCTCACCTTCAGCGATCCCGACGGGAACGGCTGGGTGGTCCAGGAAGCCCCCTCGGAGCTCGCCGAACGCTGAGACCCGCCTCCCCCGCGCCTGCCGGGCTCGGCCCCGCAGGTGCGGGGAGCGAACCGCACGGAACGACCGCGTCACGCGGACGGGGCGGTTCAGCGGCCGGAGCCCGCCCACAGGCGGGCCGGCATCGCGTCGACCCGGGGCAGTGCGCGGGGTACCGGCAGGCCACGGGTGTCCGCGGCCGGGCCCTCTGCGGGACCGTCGCCCGCGGCCGGGCTCGATGTGAGCGGCGCGGTGGTGCCGCAGAGGGCCCGGTCCTCGTAGGCGATCAGGGCGGCGTCGGCCGGGTGCGGGAGGAGGACCGTGCCGTCCTCGCTGAGGCGCTGGTACTTCGTCAGGTTGTACCCGATGGCGAACTGCCGTGCGCCGTCCGGACTGGACAGTGCCCACGTCCCGGCGCCCCAGACGCCCCCGTCATGGCCCCAGGCGGGCCCGCAGGGCGTGTCCAGGGCGTAGATGCCGAGGCCGTAGCGCAGGGCGACGGCTCCCGTTTCGTCCTTGACGTCGATGGTGGTGCGCATCTCGTCCAGCTGGCGGCGCGGCAGCAGGTCGCCGCTCAGCAGGTCGCCGCTCAGCAGGGCGCGGTAGAAGGTGTTGAGGTCCTGCGCGGTGGAGACGAGGGCTCCCGCGGTGCCGGCCCAGGTCATGTTGTAGGCGCTGTAGTCGCGCGGCGGGTCGATGAGCCCGAGGAAGTTCTCGTACATGCGCGCGTGGGGGCCGCGGATGTACGGGTCGGTGCCCGGGAAATAGGTGTCGCGCAGGCCTGTCGGCCGGATGACGTCCTGGGTGATCAGTCGCTCCGGGTCCTGTCCGGTCACCTTGCGAAGCACTTCGCCCAGCAGCACGTAGTTGGTGTTGGAGTAGGACCAGCCGGCACCGGGTTCGAACAGCTGGGGCCGGTCCACCCCGTACCCGATCAGCTCGGCGGGTCGCACCGTGCGGAACCGGTGGTCGTCCAGGCTTTCGGTGGTGCCCGTCCGGAGTGAGGGGAACGCGCCCACGATGTAGTCGTCGATTCCGCTCGCGTGGTTGAGGAGCATGCGGACGGTCACCTTGCGGCCGCGCTCGCCGGGAAGGAGTTCGGGCACGTAGTCGCCGACCGGCCGGTCCAGGCCCACCCGGCCCTTCGCCGACTGCTGCAGTACGGCGACGGCGGTGAAGGTCTTGGTGACGCTGCCGACGCGGTGCCGGAGGTCGGGGCGGGCCGGTAACCCGGCGGAGACGTCCGCGAGTCCGGCGGCGCCGTCGAAGCGGGCGCGGCCGTCGCGGACCGCGGAGTAGACGCCGTAGATGCCCGCCTCGTGGATCGCGTTCAGCCTCCTCTGCAGTTCGGCACGGTCGGGATGCCGTCCCGTGGCCGCGGCGTGGGCGGCCGGGGGCCCTTCGCCCGCGGCGTTGGCGGCCGGCGCGAGGCCCGCCAGCAGGGCCATGGCGACGGCGGTGACGGTGACGATGACGGGGACGGAGGCAGTGCTGCGCGGTCGCGGCGCGGGGGCCGCAGCGGGGCGGTGGGCAGGGCTGGAGTCGGGACTGGTGTGGGGCACGTCAGCTCCTCGTCGGTAACCCGGTGACCCGGTGGGTCCGGTAGTCCGGTGGTCCGGTGGGTCCGGCGGTCCGGGGACACCTCGATTCTTCGCCCCGTACCCGACCCGCGGCCTCCTCCTCCGGGACGAACCAGGCGTCAACCTTCGGATGCAGAGACACCTTGACAACCCATTACATTTGTCACAGCCGGCGACGACACCGTCAGCCGCCCGGTCCGCGAGCGGGGTGCCCGACGGCCCGCCCTCAAGCCCGTGCGCTCACTGCTCGCCCAGCACCATCCACTTGCCCGGTTCTCCCAGCGGTTCGAAGCCCACCTCGGCGTAGACCCCGTGGGCGTCCGCCGTGGCCAGCAGGATGCGGCGCAGTCCGTGCGGGGCGAGGTGATCCTTGACGGCGCCGACCAGGGCGGTGCCCAGGCCCTTGCCGCGGACGGTGGGGTCGATGTAGACGTCGCAGAGCCAGGCGAAAGTGGCCTGGTCGGTGACCACGCGGGCGTAGCCGACCTGCGCACCGGACGTACTGTCGTAGACGCCGAAGTTCAGGGACTCGGCAATGGCCAGGTCCTGCTTCTCGCGCGGTCGGCCGAGGGCCCAGTACGCGTCCTGCGACAGCCACTGGTGTATCAGCGCGCGGTCGAGGCGCTCGGGGGCGGTGGAGATGTCATAACCGGGTGGAAGGGCACTGTTCATGCCCGCATCCAAGCAGGCGGCCCGGGCGGGGGCCAACGAATACCCGCACGTCGGCGGGTGATCCGTGCGGCGTGTCCGCCGGTGGACGGCAGGGGCGGACCGGTCCCGCTGCCTACCGTGGCCCCATGAACGCACGCACAGCGGCGCCGTCCTGCGGTTACGGGATCAGGTGCGCGCGGCCGGCCGAAGCGCGCGCCGTCGCCGCGCTCCTGGCCCGCGCCTTCGCCGACGACCCGGTCATGACGTGGATGGTTCCCGGCCCCGCCGGCCGGGAGCGCAGGATCGCCGCCTACTGCCGCCTACTTCAGGCTGGCCCAGCGGCAGCAGCGGCCGCGGGCCGGCGGTGTCCGGCTGGCCGCGACCAGCGGCGGCCGGCTCCTGGCCGCCGCGCTCTGGTCGGGGCCCGGCCGCTGGAAGGCCTCCGCGGTCCAGGAACTGGCGGCCCTGCCGCACTACGCGCGCGTCTTCGGCGCCCGGGGCCTGCACCGGGCCGCGGACGTCCAGAACGCCCTGCACGAGGCCCACCCGGACGCCCCGCACTGGTACCTGTCGACCCTGGGCACCGACCCCGCGCTGCAGGGTACGGGCGTCGGTACGGCCCTGGTGCGGGAACAGCTGGCCCACTGCGACCGGCTGGGGCAGTGCGCCTATCTGGAGTCCGGTAAGCCCTCGAACGTCCCCTTCTACGAGCGGTTCGGCTTCCGCGTCACGCACGAGCTCCTGCTGCCGGACGGCGGGCCGACCCTCTGGACGATGTGGCGCGAGCCCGGCCCCGGGACCGACGCGGCGCCGGAGCCGGCACAGGCCCGGTGACCGCCCGTCCCCCCGGCCGTCCGCTGCGGTGGGGGCGATCAGGCGGTGGGCGCCGGGGCCTCGACCGGCTCCCAGCCGTAACCGTCCGGGTCGGTGAAGGACCCGGCAGGGCTTCCGAGGACGAGACGGTGGGATCCGGTGCCGTCGACGGGGACGCCGACCTCCTTGGCGAGGGCGCGCCGCCCGTACAGCGCCAGCTTGACGGGACCCGGCCCGGCGGCGAACTCGACGTACTTGCTGCCGAAGCCCTTGGCCACCACGAGGCCCTGAGCGACGTAAAACTGCCTGGTGGCGGTCACGTCCGAGGCCCCCAGCAGGAGGACGAGCTGCTCGATCTCCCGGGTGGCCGGGCCGGAGTCCTTCTTCGCGGAGCTCGCGACCTTCAGGATCGTCCCGTCCGGGGCCCGTACGACGCCGCCGTAGCCCCAGAACGACTTGGTGGCGGGCTTCAGCGTCGTCGCGCCCGCATCGAGGGCGGCGTCGACGAAGGCCCTGACGTCGGCCGGCTGGGACACCGTGAGCGCCAGCGCGAAACCGCGGAAGCCGGTCGTCGGCGCGTCCGAGGCACGCAGGCGCACCTGCGTGCCCAGACCGAAGGCGGTGTAGAAGCGGTCGGCGGCGGCGAGGTCGGCCACCTCGAGGGTGACGGATGCGAGAGAGGTCATGCCTCTGACGCTAGGCGCCGCCGCGCCGCCGGTGCTTCTCGAATCCTGACCGATCCGGTCAGGTGTGCAGGCGGCTGTTGCAGCCCTCCTGGTCTCCGGCGCTCTCGTCGTTGAACCAGTAGTCACCGGCCGCCAGGTACCGGAAGCAGTGCGTGCTCTCGTTGGGCAGCTCGACGGTGACGGCGCGCTTGCCGTCCTTGCGCGGCCGCAGGGTGTGGACCCCGGGCTGCCAGTTGTTGAAGTCGCCCACCACACTCACCGTCCCGGCCGGACTGTCCGCGGGGAGGACGAACGTCACCTGGGTACGGTCCTTGCGCAGCTTGCGCTCCAGCATCGGGGGCTCCTAACGGGCACGCGGGTCGGATCCCACCATCCTGGGCACTGGAGCCGCCGCGCGCATGCCGACGCCGCCGCCGACCGACCGGCATCACCCTTACGCCACCATCCGTGGCCGTGGGCGAGCGGAGCGCTCCTCCCCGTGTCCGCGCCCCGACGGGTCGCGCACCGCCCTGCGGGCGGTCCGTCGGCGCGAACCGCGACACCGGCGGGATTAGGCTCGGAGGAAGCCGAGAAGGAGATGTGGCATGTGTCGCTGGCTCGCGTACCTGGGTTCGCCGATGCTGCTCGATGCCGTGCTCTACCGGCCGGAGCACTCGCTGATCAACCAGAGCCTCCGCTCGCGGGAGGGCGTCGAAACGACCAACGGGGACGGTTTCGGCATCGGCTGGTACAGCGGGAACGACGACGGCACGCCGGCAGTGTTCCGCGACATCGGACCCGCGTGGAACAACCGCAACCTGCGCGAGCTCGCCGCCCACGTACGTTCCAGCCTGTTCTTCGCGCACGTCCGTGCCTCGACGGGCTCGGCGATCCAGCAGACGAACTGCCACCCGTTCCGTCACGGCCGCTGGCTGTGGATGCACAACGGGGCGATCACGGACTTCCACCGGCTCCAGCGGGACCTCTGCATGGCGGTCGACCCCGCGCTGTTCCCGTCCATCGAGGGCTCCACGGACTCCGAGGTGATGTTCTACCTCGCGGTCACCTTCGGCCTCGACCAGGACGTCCCGGGCGCCGTGGCCAGGATGGCGGGCCTCGTCGAGGATCTCGGACGGCAGCACGGGGTGCCGAATCCGTTGCAGATGACGATCGCGGTGAGTGACGGCGAGCAGGTCTGGGCGTTCAGGTATTCGAGCCAGGGCTGCTCCCGGTCGCTGTACTACAGCAGCCGGGCCGACACCGTACGACACCTCTATCCGGAACTGGACTACCTGCGCGAGGTCTCCGACGAGACGCGGATCGTGGTGTCGGAACCCCTGGGGAACCTGCCCGGTCTCTGGAACGAGCTGCCGGAGGCCAGCTATTCGGTGCTCCCCTCCGACCGGCACACGGACTACTTTCCCTTCAGCCCGAAATCCCCGTGACCGTGGCCCCCTGCGCGCAGACGCCGAAGCTGACCATGGGGGTCGAGGAGGAGTTCATCCTCGTCGACCGCCGCAGCCGTGCCCCGGTGGGCCGCGGACCGCTGGTCATCGCGGAGGCGGCGCGCAGGCTGGGCGCACTGGTCCAGCACGAGTTCTTCACCGCGCAGGTGGAGGTGTGCACCCGACCGACGTCCAGCACGGCCGCGCTCGCCGCCGACCTGGCCGGACTGCGCCGCGAGCTCGGGAGGGCCGCGGAGGGCGAGCAGTGCCTGCTCCTCGCCTCCGGAACCCCCGTGATCCCTCCGGAGGGTCCGCTGACCATCACACCCGACGAGCGCTACCAGCGGATGGCCACCCGCTTCCCGTGGGTCATCGGGGCCCGCGACCAGGTGGTGTGCGGCTGCCATGTGCACATCGGCGTGGCGGACCGGGCCCAGGCCCTGGAGTTCTCGAACCGGATCCGCCCTTGGCTGCCGGTCCTCCAGGCGCTCGCTGCCAACTCCCCCTTCGACCGCGGCCGGGACACCGGCTACGCGAGCTGGCGGGCGGTCGAGCACGGCCGCTGGCCCACGGTGGGGCCCACCCCCGTCCTGGACGAAGCGGCCTACGAGCGCATCGCCGACGACCTCGTACGGTGTGGCGCCCTCCTGGACCGGCGGATGATCTACTGGTACGCACGGCCCTCCGAGCACGTGCCGACGCTCGAGGTCCGGGTCGCGGACGTGAACGCGGACCTGGACACCGTCGTCCTTCTGGCCGCACTCGTGCGGGGGCTCGCGGCCACCGTGCTGCCGGAGATCGACGAAGGCCGGCCGGCCCCGTGCGTCGAGGGGGGAAGGCTACGGGAGGCGCACCGGCTCGCCGCCCTGCACGGCCTGGACGGTGACGGACTGGATCCGTGCGGTGGGGCACGCCTTCCGGCCTGGGATCTGGTGGACCGGCTGCGCGAGCGGGCCGCACCCGGGCTCGGCGCCTCGGGCGACCTGCTCCTCGTCGACACCCTGCTCGATCACCTGCGCGCCACGGGCGGCGGCGCCGCCGCACAGCGCGCCGCCCACCGGCGCCACGGGAGGCTGAGCGACGTGGTGGACGCCCTCGCGCGGGAAGTCCTGCCGTGGGAAGGGCAGCCGCTGGAGCGGGCAGGTCCCGGACCGGACCCGGGGGACCCGAGCAGCCGTCGCCAGCCGGCCGGATAGGCCGCCGGCCGGCTGTTCCACGACGCACTGGCGCGCCCCGCGAACCCTGCGGATCAGGGTCGCCGAGGCGCGCCGGGCGCGATGGCCGTGCGTCACTCGGTGGCGGGCCTGTGCGTCCAACTCGTGCACAGGGACCAGATGATGAACACGTCGATCGCGATGATGATGACGGACCACCAGGGCTGGTAGGGGAGCCACATGAAGTTGGCGAGGATGCTGAGGCTGGCGAGTGCGATGCCCGCGCCCCTGGCCACGTTCGAGCCGGCGATCAGGCCCACGCCGGTGAGCACGGCGATGATGCCGATGACGAGATGGATCCAGCCCCATGCCGTCAGGTCGAACTCGAAGACGTAGTTGCCGATGCGCGAGTAGACGTCGTCCTTGGAGATGGCCGCGATGCCCTGGAAGATCGCGAGGCATCCGGTCACGATGAGGAGCACCGCTGCGAACAGCGTGCCCACGCTCCCCGCACCGTCGTTCTGGCTGCCGGGGAACGGTGGTGCGTTGCCCGGCGCGGGGCCGGTGTTCCAGTTCCCCCCGGTCGGTGTCGGCTGACCCATGGAATTCACCTCACAGATGGCGGTACGGCGCCGGACCGTCCTGCTCCGGCTCGGCCGGTTCACAGGCATCGGCACCCACATCGCAGTGTCGTCCGGGGCGGGAGTGCCTGTGATCACCCGAAGCGGGTGGTCTTGGCTCCGCCGGGAGCGCCCGGGGTGTCAGGCGGGCAGCCGGCGCATTTCGAGCACCCGCAGGCCGAGGGACTGGAAGCGCGTGAGCAGGCCGTACAGGTGGGCGTCGTCGCTCACGCTGCCGTGCAGGAGCGTCTGCTCCCGGACGGGGATCCGGTCGAGCTCGGGGAAGTTCGCGGCGAGGGTGTCCGGCACGACGCCCGAGATGCGGAATTCGTAGCGCATGAGAGCACTCACTCCTCTGGGGACGGGACGGGACGCGGGCCGGGGAACGGAGCCGGCGTACTGCCCGCTCCTGGCCTTCGTCGCTCCTCATCGTCGGTCCTCGCCCGGTGGCTCGGCATCGCCCGGTACGGGCGAGAAGGCCGCGCCTGCGGCGTCCGGAACGGTCCGGAACGGCTGCGGCGTCCGGAACGGCTCACAGCATCCCGAGGTCCTGCGCCCGGTGGACGGCCTCGCTGCGCCGGGTGACGGAGAGCTTGCGGTAGATGCTCTTCAGGTGGGTCTTGACGGTGTTGGGCGACAGGTACAGCTCAGCCGCGATCTCCTCGGTGGACAGCAACTCGGCGGCCTTGCGCAGCACCTCGGTCTCCCGCTCGCTCAGCGGCTCCACGACGGATGGCTGCCGCCCACCGGCCGTCGACGCCGGCGCACGGACCGGGGTGCGAGAGGGCAGCCAGCCGTGCAGCCGTGCCAGTTGCGGGTCCCGGCTCAGGATCCGGCGCACCCAGGGGCCGCTCTCCGTGAACATCCGGCGCAGTTCCTCCGGCCTGGCGAGCCCCAGCGCCTCCCCCAGCCGTCGGCGGGCCTTTTCGGCGTCGCCGTCCGCGGCGGCGATCTGCGCCTGGAGCAGGCGCGCGCGGGCCCGTACGGCGACGGGCGCGCCGTCGTCTTCCGGCAGGCCCGCCAGCGCCTGCGCCGCGTGCTCGCCGCGGCCGGCCGCCAGCAGGGCGCGGGCCCGGGCCACCAGGTACGCCGGGCGCTCTCCGTCCCCGGCCTCCACCGCGTCCAGGACCCGCAGGGCCGCGGCCGTGTCACCGCGCACCAGGTGGGCGGCCGACTCGGCCACGGCCAGCTCGGACACGGTCCAGGCGTGGGCCCGTACCGGCGCCCCGGCCGTCCGCAGGGCGCCGAGGGCCGCGAGCGCCGCCTCCGCGTCGCCCTCGGCCGCCGAGATCCCGGCACGGATGACGGCGGCCACCACGGCGGCCACGGGCTCCGGACGGGTCCCGGCCTCCGCGGTCGCCAGGTCGAGGTGGCGCCGGGCGGCCGCCAGGTCGTCCTGTTCCGCGGCGACGCCCGCGAGGGCGAGGTGGCCGACACCGGTCCGGCGCTCGGTCGGCAGCGCGTACTGCTCGGCCACGGCGAGCGAGGCGCGGGCACGCGCGGCAGCCTGCCGCAGCCGGCCGCGCATCAGCTCGGTCAGGGCCAGTGAGCCGAGCGCGTCACAGAGCGGGTACTCGGTGCCGGGGTCCCCGCAGGCGTCGACGGCGGACGTGAGGGCGCAAGCGGCGCGGTCGAGGTGTCCGGCGCCGAGCTCGGCGGCGCCGAGGGCCGCCGGTACCAGGGCGCGGATCTCGGGGCGCTCGGCGAGCAGGTGCGGCGGCAGCTCGGGGAGCAGCCGGCCGAAGTCGGCCGCCGCCCGTTCGGTGGCCGTCAGGTCGTCCGCCAGTCGCCCCGCGAGTACGCCGAGGAAGGCGCGGCCGAGCCTCGCCGCCGGGGAGGAGTCCGGGCCCAGGTGCGCGTCGGCCCGCCGCAGCCCGGCCTCGCATCCGGCCGGGTCCCGTTCGGCCAGCCGGCAGGCCGCGCCGACCAGTGCGGGAGCCGCGCCCGGCTGATCGGCCGGCATGTCGGCGAACGCCCGGCCCAGCCGATCCGCCTCCAGGCCGGTGAAGAGCCGGCCGAGGGCCAGGTTGTCGACCAGTTGTGCCGCCGCGAACGGCCAGTCACCGGCCGCGGCGCCCTGGAGGACCGCTTCGGTGAGCCGGCCCGTCCGGGCCAGCCAGCGCGCCGCCCGCCCGTGCAGCCGCGGCTCCAGGCCGGGGCGGCGCTGTCGGAGGTGGGCGCGCAGGACCTCGGCGAACAGCGGGTGCAGCCGGTACCAGGCCGATGCGTCGATCCGTTCGAGGAAGGCGTTGTCGCGGGCCAGTCCGGCGAGGGTCCGGGCGGCGTCGTCGCGGCCGGTCAGTTCGTCCGCGAGGTCCGGGTGCACGTGGTCGGTGACGCAGACCCGCAGCAGCAGGTCCTGCGTGGGCGGTGGCTGGGCGTCGAGCACTTCCCTGAGCAGGTAGTCGGCGATGATCGTGCGGTCGGCGGCGAACTGGCGGAGGAACGTCTCGGGGTCGGCGCTGTGCTGCATCGCCAGGGCGCACAGGCGTACTCCGGCCGCCCACCCCTCGGTCCGCTCCACCAGCAGCCGGATCCCCTCCTGGGAGACCTCCAGCCGGTGCTCGGCCAGCAGCGCCCCGGCGTCCTCCGGGGTGAACCTCAGGTCCGCCTGGCGGATCTCGGTGATCTCACCGGCCGCGCGGTAGCGGTGCAGCGGCAGGAGCGAGTCCGTGCGGCTGGTGAGCACGATGCGCAGGCCCCCGGCCGCGTGCCGGAGCACGAAGTCCAGTCCTTCCGTCATCGCCGCGGGCGGCTGGGCCGTGTCGAACTGGTCGAGCACGAGGACGGCGGGCTGCGCCGAAGCGGCGAGCCCCTCCGCCAGACGTACCAGGAACGACCGGGTCACTCCCTCGGCCCTCGTGGGTCTGCCCACGGCGGCCGGCAGCGCCACCCCGCCCCGGCGCAGGGCCTCCAGGACGTACGCCCAGAGGGCGCCGGGGGCGTCGCCCGGCTCGACGGTCAGCCATACGGGGGGACGCGGCGCGAGCCCGCCGGCCGCCCAGTGGGCGGCGAGCACCGTCTTGCCCGAGCCGGCCGGACCGTTGACGAGGGTGAGTGGGCCCCGTGCCCCGGCCGTCATGCGTTTCAGCAGCTCGGGCCGGTGCACGAGGAGCCGCGGTACGGCCGGGACGGCGAAGCGCGCGGTGAGCATCGGGTCCCCGGACGGTGCCGGGCTCCCGGACGGTGGCGGGCCCACGGGGGACTCGGGCCCTGCGGGGTTCTCCATGCGGTCACCGGTGTCGTCGTCGGCTCGGCTCGGTTCGGTTCGGTTCGGTTCGGGCCAGAGGGTGCGGGGTGCGGGCCGTGGCCCGTCCGCGCTCCCCACTCAAACCGTGATCAACGGTGATCACCAGTCGTGTCACCCGATCCGGGTGAGTCCCGTTCGGCGCAGGCTGCGGCCGTGTTCACCCCGCACCGGCCGGTGACGGGGCAGCCTGGGGTGGGAGGTCCGCCCGGGAGCCCTTCGCACGTCGACCGGGCGGCCCTCCTCCGACGGCCTTCAGTGGTACGGCGGCCCGATCACCGGCCGGCCGACCTGCTCGGCCGGCCAGGCGGCGCCGGCTGATAATGACGATCAGCCGCAAGGGCGGCTCGTGTCGACTGGGGGAGAGTCATGCGCGTAGGGGTGTATCTCGCACATCCGCGGCCGGGAAGCTTCAATCACGCGCTGTTCGACGCGGTGGTGGAGGAGTTGCACGGGCGGGGGTGCCAGGTGGTGGCGCACGATCTGTGCGCCGAGGGATTCGCGCCGTCCCTCTCCGCCGGGGAGACGGAGACGGTCCGGGCGGCGGCACCGGCCCGTGACGCGCAGGTGGCGCTTCACCGGGCCGAGGTGGGCACGCTCGACGCCCTGGTGTTCGTCCACCCGAACTGGTGGGGCATGCCACCGGCCGTCCTGGCCGGCTGGGTGCAGCGCGTACTGGCACCCGGCGTCGCCTACAAGCTGGGCACCGCGAACGGGGAGCCCGCGGGGCTCCTGAAGGCCGGCCGGGCGCTCGTCCTGAACACGTCCGACACTCCGGCCTATCGCGAGGAGTCCGAGTTCGGCGACCCGCTGCACAGCATCTGGTCGGCATGCGTCCTGCCGTACGTGGGAGTCGCCGACGTGCGCCGCGTCGTCTTCCGTACCGTCACCGACTCGGCCGACGGGGAACGTGCGGCGTGGCTCGCCGAGGCACGTCGGCAGGCCGCCGCACTGCTGGCCTGAACCGTGATGGACGGGGCGCCGCGCGCGTTCGCGTCTGCACCGACCTGCGCCACGGCCTCCTGACGGTCCGGAGGCGGTGGCGAAGATATTGCCGAATGCGGCCACGCTGGCCGGAAATCTTCGGCCAATTTGGTGACGAGCGCACTGATGTTTCATCATCGTGACAGCACGTCAGCTCTTGGCGTGCGTCGAGGAGCCGGGGGCACCGGGGGGGTCCCCCGTTCACACCGGTCGAAGCCGCAGGCGAGGTCTCTTCGTCGCCGTGCGCCGCCGGGGCTCCCGTCCCATTTCCGTCACCAAGGCAAAGGCCCATGTCCGCCCAGCAACTCTCGGACCTCATACGTTTCGCCCGTCACAACTCTCCCTTCTACCGGGACCTCTACGCGTCCCTGCCGCCGCACGCCGACCGCCTCACCGACCTGCCGGTGGTCGACCAGCAGGAGTTCTGGGCGGCCAACACGCTGCACGACAGCCGCGTGTTGACCGGTCCGCTCAGCGAGGCCACGGTCTACAAGACCGGCGGCACCACCGGGTCCCCCAAGTTCTCCGTCTACACCCGCGACGAGTGGCGCACCTTCGTCACCGCCTTCGGCCAGGGACTGGTGGACGCGGGCCTGCGCCCGGGACACCGCGTCGCCGACCTCTTCTACGCGGGGGAGCTGTACGCCAGCTTCCTCTTCGTCCTCGACTCGCTCGCCCACGCGCCCGTGGACAACGTCCGCCTGCCCATCGGCGGCGGCGCGCCGCCGGAGACGACGATCCCCACCCTGCGCGATCTCGCCGCCCAGGTACTGACCGGCACGCCCACCACCCTGTGCCGGCTGGCCGAGCAGGTCGTCTCGTCCGGTGTCCGGCTCGACTCCGTCGAGCTGCTGCTCTTCGGCGGCGAGGCGCTCTTCGACGACCAGCGGCGCCTGCTGGCCACCGCGTTCCCGCGCGCCGAGGCCCGTTCCGTCGGATACGCGAGCGTCGACGCCGGCCTGCTCGGCCGCCCCGTCCCCGGTGCCGACGCCCGGGTGCACCGGGCCTTCACCCCGTACTCGGTCGTCGAGATCCTCGACGACTCCACCGACGAGCCCATCACCGAACCGGGGCGGCCCGGCCGCGTCGTCGTGACCAGCCTCTTCCGCCGTCTGATGCCGATCATCCGCTACCCCGCCGGCGACCGCGCCGAGTGGACCGGCACCGGCCCCGGGCACTTCCGGATCCTCGGGCGCGCCGAGGAGGGTGTACGGGTCGGACCCGTCTCCCTCTACACCCAGGACGCCCAGGACGCCGTGACCGCGGCCGACACCGCGGGGCGGGTGGTCGGCACACAGCTCGTCGTCCGCCGCTGGGACGGCCGCGACGGGCTCGTCCTGCGCCTGGCGACGGCCCCCGGCGACCCCGACCACGGCCGGGAGGAACTGGCCGGGGCCGTCGTCGCCGAGCTGGAGAGCGTACGGCCGCTGTATCCGGACAGTGTGCGCGCCGGGTTCGTGCACCCGCTCTCCGTGGAGTGGGCGCGCCACCGCGACCTCGCCGTCAACCCGCGCTCGGGCAAGCTCGTCCGGGTCCTCGACGAGAGGCCGACCGCATGACCGCCGCCTCCTGCACCCCCGCGACCGCGCCCCCGGGCCGGCGCGCGCCGCTGATCCTGCGCAACCGTGCCTTCGCCGCCGTCTGGCTCGGCCAGGTCCTCACCCAGGCCGCGGTGCGCATGTTCCAGGTCGGCGTGTCCTGGTGGATCGTCGCCTACGCCGTCCGCGACGCCCGCGGTCTGGCCTCCGGCCTGTTCATGGCCCTCTGCACACTGCCCGCCGTGGTGCTCGCTCCTGTCGTGGCCCGGACGGTGGCCGGATTCGCCCACCGTTCGGTGCTGCGGTCCGCCGCCGCATTGGCCGCGGCCACCGCGGGCGTCCTCGCGGTGTGGGCGCAGGGTGGCGGACCGCCGCTCGCCGGGGTGTACGCCGCCGCGCTCGCCCTGGCCACCTGCCAGGCGTTCTTCGACCCCTGCCTGACCACCTCGGTGCCCGAGCTCGTCGACGACGCCGACATCGAGACGGCCACCGGCTTCGAGCTGTCCACGCAGTCACTCGCGGGTCTCGGCGGAGCGCTGCTCGGCGCCCTGACGGTCGACCAGGCCGGTGTGGCCGGGCTGGCCGCGGGCTGCGCGGCCGCCTACGCCGGCGCCGCCCTCCTCGTCGCGAGCGCCCGTTTCCGCGGGCCGGCGTCGTCCACGGCCCCCTCGGACGAGCCGCCGGCGCGGCGCCCGCTGGGCCGCATCCTGGGTGAACTGCTCTACGTACGGCGGATCCTGGTCTGCTTCACCGCGGCGAACCTCTTCACCGCCGCCGTGTTCGTCGTCATCCCCCTCTACACCCGCTCGGTCCTGCACGGCGGTGGCGGCACGGTCGCCCTGCTCGAGGCCTCGCTGGGCGCGGGCGCCCTCGTCGGCGCCTTCACCGGCACCCGCGTGCCCGGGCGGCCCACGGTCGCCGGCGCCTGGTCCCTGGGCCTGATGTCCCTCGCGCTGGCGCTGCCGGGCCTGTTCGACGACCGTCCGGTCGTCGCGGGCTGCCTGGCCGTGGCCGGCTGGTGCGCCGGGGCCGTCAGCGTCCGCTTCGTGGCCCTGTTCCAGCGGCTGGTGCCCACCGCCGACAAGCCGGGCTTCTTCGCCGTGATGCAGGCCGTTCTGGGCGCCTCCCTGCCGGTGGCGTCCCTGGTGTTCGGCTTCGCGGGCGACCTGTTCTCCCCGCAGACCCTGTGCCTGGTGCAGGGGGTCGGCCTGCTGCCCGCGGCCTGCGCGCTGGCCCTGCTGGGGTCCCGTACGCCCGAACCCGAGCCCTCGGGGGCGCCGGGAGTCCTAGGAGGCGCCCGGTGAACCCCGTCGTCACCCCGGCCGTCCGCGCGGACATCGCCGAGCTGCGCCAGCTCTACTACGCGGTCTACGGGCCGCACTACCCCGTGGCCCTCGGCACCGACCCGGCCGAGATGGCCCGGCTCATCGAGGACCCGTGCTCCCTGTGGCTCGTCGGCCGCTGCCCCGACACCGGGGCCCTGACGTCGTCGGCCGCCATCCACGGTGAGCCGGGCAGCCGCATCGGCCGTCTGGAGGGCATCGCCGTCCACCCCGAGCACCGCTCGGCGGGCCTGGCCGCCACCCTGACCGAGGCACTGTGCGCAGGGATGCTCGACACGGGGCGGCTGGACTCGGTGTACGCGACCGTACGCACCGTCAGTTCCGGTCCGCAGCGCGTGGTCGCGCGCAACGGCTTCCGTCCGCTGGGCATCCTGCCCAACGCGGTGGATCTCCGCAGCCGCGAAACCCTCGCACTCTACGCGCGTCACTGCGCGGGGGTGCTCGACCGCCGGATCCCCGTCACCGAAGTGCCCGCCCCGCTACTGCCGTTGCTGCGCACCGCCGAGGCCGCCCTCGGCATCCGCTACCCCGGGGTCCGCGCGGCCGCCGGCCCGCTGCCGGAGCCCGCGCCGCACGGGGCCGCCGAGCGGCTGGAGATGATCGAGGCGCCGGCCTTCGTCCGCCGCCGCTTCCGCGAGCGGTTCCCCTGCGCCCAGGGCTGGTTCTACCCGCTGCACACCCCGAACGTGCTGCTCACCCCGGAAGACGGCCGGTTCGAGGTCTACGCCTACCTCAACCGTGCCGGCGGCTACGCCTCCCTGCTGACCGCCCACCCCGACCCGGCCGCCGCGGCCGCGTACCTCGAACCCGTCACCCGGGCCCTGGCCCGTGCGGGTGCCGGCTACGTCGAGGCCCTGGTGCCGCTCGCGCACGGGGAGGCCCTGTCCGCCTTCCTCGCCCAGGGGTTCGTCGCCGGGGCCCTCTACCCGGCGATGCGCGCGGACGGCGACGGCTTCCACGACTACGCCGTGCTGTCCCGTTCCAGCGAGCGGATCGACTTCCGCGGCGTCGCCGTCGAACCGCCCCTCCAGCCCTATCTGGACTGCTACACGTCGGCCTGGGCGTCGACCCATCTGCCCACATCATCCGAGGTCGCCTCATGAATCCCACGAATCCCACGGATCCCGTGACTCCCACGTATCCGGTGCACGCCACGCACCACCCGAACCCCCATCTCGCACCGGTCTCCGTACCCGACCCGGCCCTGCTGCCCCACGTACAGCGGCTGTGCGACCTGACCGATCCGTACGCCTTCGGGCCCGCCGAGGACGAACTGTTCGCCGCCGCCATGGGCGAGGCCAACGCCTGGCACCGCGAGCGCTCCCCGTTCTTCCGCTCCCTGTACGAGGCCACTCCCCCCGCCGAGCCGTACCGCACGCCGCTCGTCCACGCGAACTTCTTCAAGCGCCACGAGGTGATCTCCATCCCGCGCGAGGACGTCGAGCTGCACCTGACCTCCTCCGGTACCACGGGCCAGAAGTCGCAGATGTTCTTCGACCAGTGGACCATCCGCTCCGCCCAGCGCATGGTCGCCCGGATCTTCGAGCGCAACGGCTGGATCACCCCCGACCAGGAGGTCAACTACCTCCTCTACAGCTACGAGCCGGCCCCGTCCCTGAAGCTGGGGACCGCGTTCACCGACAACTACCTGTGCGACTTCGCCCCGGCCCGCAGCGTGGCGTACGCCCTGCGCAACACCGGCGCCGACCACGAGTTCGACCCGTTCGGCTGCATCGCCGCGCTGCGCCGCTTCGAGCGCGAGGACGCCCCGGTCCGCATCCTCGGCTTCCCGGCCTTCCTCTTCTTCACGCTGGAACGGATGCGGGCCATGGGGCTGCCTCCGTTGCGGCTGCCCGAGGGCTCCCTCGTCGTCCTCGGCGGCGGCTGGAAGGGACACGCCGACCGGCGCATCTCCAAGGAGGAGCTGTACGCCCGCGTCACCGAGCAGCTGGGCGTTCCGGGTGAGCGGATCCGGGACACCTTCGGGTCGGTGGAGCACTGCGTCCCGTACATCGAGTGCGACCACCACCGGCTGCACGCCCCCGTCTGGTCCCGGGTGACGATCCGGTCCACGCGCACGCTCGAGCCGCTGCCCTACGGGGAGCCGGGCTACCTGCACCTCGTGTCGCCGTACATCACCTCGGTGCCGGCGCAGAGCGTGCTCATGGGCGACCTCGCCTCCCTCCGGCCGGGCGACGCCTGCGGGTGCGAGCTGAAGACCCCCTGGTTCACCGTGCACGGCCGTGCCGGGGTGAGCCGCAACCGCAGCTGCGCGGTGGCCGCAGCCGAACTGATGAAGGGCATGGCGTGAGCGTGACGCAGACCGGGACCGCGTACGAGCAGCACGGCGACGGCGCCGCGCACCACTACTGGCAGGGCGCCTTCGTCGGCGACGAGGAGGCCGGGCGCCTCCTCGCCGGTCTGCCGGCCGCCGTGGAGGCCGCGCTGGCCGAGGGGCTGGAGACCGAGACGGTGCTGGCCGCCTGCGACGCCCTCTCCGGCGCGCTGTGCGACCCCGCCCACCCGGTCCACGCCCGGCTCGCCCCGCACCTGCCGGAAGGCGAGGACCCGGCCGTCCTGGTCGAGCTGGGTGTCTTCCTCGGCCGGCGGGAGCTGACCCGCAAGCTGCGCCGGGAGCTCGGCAGCGCGGCTCCCGGCCGGCTGAACCGGGCAGATCCGCGCGAGACGGTCTACGAGGCCTGGGCGCCCGTCGGCCTCGTCGCGCACATCGCCCCGGGCAACGCCTCGACGGTGGCGCCGCTCAGCATCGTCGAGGGCCTGCTCGCCGGGAATGTCAACGTCCTCAAGACCAGCAGCGCCGACACCCTCCTCACCCAGCACCTGATGGCCGAGCTCGCGGCCCTGGACCCGAGCGGTGCGCTGGCCGCGCGGATTATCGTGCTGCGCTTCCCGTCGTCCCGGCAGGAGTGGCTGCGCCTGATGTGCGCGCCCGCGGACGCCGTCGCCGTGTGGGGCGGGGAGGGCGCCGTCGAGGGCGTGGCCGCCCATGTGCCGGCCGGCTGCCGGCTGGTGGAGTGGGGGCACCGGATCTCCTTCGCGTATCTGACGGCCGACGTCTGGTCGGACGCCGGGACGCTCGACGCCCTCGCGGACGACGTGTGTCTGCACGAGCAGCAGGCGTGTTCCAGCCCCCAGGTGGTCTACCTCGACACCGAGGACGAGGGCGAGGTGTTCGCGTTCGCCGAACGCTTCGCCGCCGTGCTCGCCGCCCGCCCGCCGGCCGCGACCGCCTCCCCGGCGGGCGGGCCGGATCCCGCCGAGGAGGCCGAGCTGACCACCACCGAGCTGATGGCGCGGCTGGAGGAACACCTGGGTCTGACGAGGGTGTTCGCCGCGCCCGACGGTTCGTGGCGGGTCATGGCCGACACCCGCTCCCCCCTCACCGCCTCGCCGCTGCACCGCAGCGTGTGGGTCAAACCGCTGCCCCGCAAGCGGCTGATCGCCACCCTGCGCCCCATGCGCCGCTACCTGCAGACCGCGGGCCTCGCGGGCAGCCCGGCCGACGTCGCCGAGCTCTCCCGCACCGCCCTCGCGGCGGGCGTCACCCGTGTCACACCCGTCGGCGCCATGCTGGCCAGCTACGCGGGTGAGCCGCACGACGGCGTCTACGCCCTGCAGCGCTACAGCCGCCGCGTCGCGGTCCAGGCCGATCCGGTCCGCTTCGCCACCACGGCCTGCCTGGACGACCTGGCCCGGCCCGTCGTCCTGCCGCGGCCCGCGGGCCCGCTGCTGGGCAAGGAGGACGTGCGGGAGCCGGGCTCGCGGGTGGCGCGGGCCGATGCCGAGCTGTACTTCCGCAGCGGCGGCAGCACCGGTGCGCCCGCACTGTCGATCTTCAGTTACGACGACTACGACACCCAGATGCACGCCGCCGCCCGGGGCCTGCTGGCCGCCGGCTACGACCCGGTCGGGGACCGCACCGCCAACCTCTTCTACTGCGGCGCCATGTACGGCAGTTTCATCAGCTTCTTCTCCGTCCTGGAACGGCTCGGCGGGGTGCAACTGCCGCTGTCCGCGGGGCCGGACCACCGGGCGACGGCTCAGGCGCTGATCGACCTCGGGGCCGACACCCTCTTCGGGATGCCCTCCTATCTGTGGCAGCTGCTGCACGCGGAGGCGGACGCGCTGCGTGCGTACGGCGGGCTGCGCAAGGTCTTCTACGGCGGCGAGCACTTCACCGAGGAGCAACAGCGCACGCTGAAGGAGACGTTCGGGATCGAGGCCGTCCGCTCCATCACCTATGGGAGCACCGACCTCGGGCCGCTGGGCTACCAGTGCACCGAGAGCTCCGGCGGTGTCCACCACCTGCACGCCGACCTCCACATGATGGAGATCCTGGACCAGGCCGAGGACCGGCCGGTGCGCCCGGGCGAGACGGGCCGGCTGGTCTTCACCACGCACGCCCGGCACGGCCAGCACCTGGGCCGGTACGTGATCGGCGACCTCGGCCGGGAGGTGCCGGGCCGCTGCCCGTGCGGCCGGCACGCGCCGCGCTTCGAGCTGCGCGGGCGCACCGGTGACGTGATGCGGGTGGCGACGTACTTCCTGAACCACCGCCGCTTCCTGGACCTGGCGGAGGAACGGGGCGGGCACCGTGGCGAGTTGCAGATCCGGCTCGACGCCGCGGACGCGCGCGAGCGGCTGACCGTACGGGTGGAGCGGGCCGGGGCGACGGACGCGGAGCGGCTTCGGGAGGTGTTCCTGGCCGGCTACCCGGAGCTCCGCTCGGCGGTGACGGAGCGGCTGCTGGACCTGGTGGTCGAGGCGGTGGACGGTGCCTCGCTGGACCGGAGCCCGACCAGCGGCAAGCTCCTCGCGGTGGTGGACGCGCGCCACCGGGCGGTCGCGTAGTCCATCGCCGGACCTGCGCCGTCGGCCCCGGTCCGCGCACCGGGGCCGACGGCGCGGTTCGGCAACAGCTGTGAGTTTCAGGACTGTTCATCCCCACGTGACAGTGGTCTATACCTTTAACACTAGGGTGGGTCATCTGAAACACGCACATGCACAGCCGTGGGGGGCTTTGTGACCTTTCCTCATCTTCCGCAACCACCGTCCGACGAAGAGCTCTACTGGTACTTCGGACCCCAACGCCGCTGGGTCCTGATCACCACCTCGCTGGCCTTCGTGTTCACGGCGGCGACCATGTTCACCTTCGCCCTGCGCACACCCGCCCTGTGGGCCTTCCTCGCCGTCCTCGGCCTCAACCTCGTGGCCCTGGCGCTCTCTTCCGTCAACAGCCTGCGCCAGCGCCGGCTCACCCGGCAGTCGCACGAAGTGCTCGTCCACGCCTGGCGGCCCGCCGCCCTGCCCGACGTCGATCTGTACCTGCCGACCTGCGGCGAGCCGCTCCCCGTCCTGGACAACGCCTACCGCGCGGTGGCCGCCGTCGACTGGCCGGACGACGCGCTGAACGTCTGGGTGCTGGACGACGCCGACCGGCCCGAAGTCGCCGCGCTGGCCGCCTCGTACGGCTACGCGTACGTGGTGCGCCCCGACCGCGGGCACCTGAAGAAGGCCGGCAACCTCAACCACGCGCTCACCCTGAGCGGCGCCGAGTTCATCGCGATCCTCGACGCGGACTTCGCGCCCAGGCCGGACTTCCTGCGCCACCTCGTCCCGTACCTGGCCGACCCCGCCGTCGGCATCGTGCAGAGCCCGCAGTGCTTCGACACCGACGAGACCATGGGCTGGATCCAACGCGCCGCCGGCTCCGCCCAGGAGTGGTTCTTCCGGTGGATCCAGCCGTCCCGGGACGCGAGCGACGCCGCCATCTGCTGCGGCAGCAACGCCGTCTACCGGCGCAGCGCGATCGATCTGGCCGGCGGTTTCGCCCGGCTCGACCACAGCGAGGACCTCTACACCGGACTCGCCCTCCACGAGCAGGGGTTCCGCACCCTGTACGTACCGGTGCTCGTCGCCAAGGGCACCTCGCCCGACCACGTCACCTCCTTCGTCAACCAGCAGTACCGGTGGGCGATGGGCAACCTCCACCTGCTCGGCACGCCCGTACTGGGGCGGATGCGCGCCCCCTGGCGGATGCGGCTGTGCTTCTACGAGGGGATCGTCGGTTACCTGACCACGGCGGTGAACACCTTCGCGGCGCCGTTGCCGCCGCTGGTGATGATGTTCTGGTACCCGGACCACATCCGGCCCTGGCACGTGCTGCCGCTGCTCGCCCCGCTGTGGCTGTGGCACGTCCTGCTGCCGCGGATCAGCCGGACCCGCTGGCGGGTCGAGGTGATCCGGGCGAACGTCCTGACGAGCGTCGCGGCCGCGACGGCGTTCCTGCACACGCTGCGGGGCCGCAGCGCCGCCTGGGTGCCCACCGGCACGCGGAGTGCGGGGGCTCCCGGCGGGATGGCCCGGCGGGTGGTGGCCGTCTCGCTGGCCTGGCTCGTCCTCTCCAACGGCGCGGCCGTCGCCGGACTCGCTCTGGCCGTGGCCCACAACGGCTGGGAGCCCAACTGGGGGCTGCTCCTCTACCTCCTGGTGCAGTGCCAGATCAACGTCCCGCTGATCCGGGACCTGCTGGCCGAGCTGTACCCGGCCGCCGGACCGCTGCGCGCCCGCGTACGGGCCGCCCTGCGCCCCCGTACCGGCATGCTGCCCCGCCGCTGGCCCGAGACCGTCGCCGCCTCCGCGGTGCTCCTGCTCACCGGCCTGCTGGCCTCGGGGTGGGTCGACCCGATGCTTCCCTGGCTGAGCTGAAAGGCGCCGTCACCATGTCCTTCCTCCTCACACCCGGCCGGCGGGGCCCCGCCGCGCCGCCGTCCGGATCGCGTTCCGGCGCCGAGTCCGGCCCCAGCCCGCACCGGTCCGCCTTCCGGCCCGACATCGAGGGGCTGCGCGCGGTCGCCGTCCTCGCGGTCCTCGCCTTCCACGCCGGGATTCCGTGGGCGACCGGCGGTTTCGTCGGCGTGGACGTCTTCTTCGTCATCTCCGGCTACCTGATCACCGGCCTGCTGGTCCGCGAGGCGATCACCACCGGCCGGATCCGGCTCGGCGACTTCTTCTCCCGGCGGGCCCGACGGCTGCTGCCCTCGGCCGCCGTGGTGCTCGGCGCGGTGGCGGTGGCCGGCGCATGGCTGACCGTACCGCTGCGCCGCACCGACGTGGAGCACGACGTCGTCGCGGCGGCGCTGTCCGTCGCCAACTGGAGGTTCGTGTCGCAGCGGACCGACTACCTCGCCGCCGGGCACGACCAGAGCCCGCTGCTCCACTTCTGGTCCCTCGCCGTCGAGGAGCAGTTCTACCTGTTCTGGGCCCCGATGCTGGCGGTGCTCGTGCTCTGCGCGGCCCGGGCGGTCCGCCGGGGCCGGGCCGTCCGCTACGTCGTGGTGCTGGTCGCCGCGCCGCTGACCCTCGCGTCGTTCGCCCTGTCCCTGTACTGGACCCGACACTCCGTGTCCCTCGCGTACCTCGCAACGCCCTCGCGCGTCTGGCAGTTCGGGGTGGGTGCGCTGCTCGCGCTGCTGCCCTGGCACCTGATGCGCGGTCCGCGACCGCTGCGGCTGCTGTGCGGCTGGGCCGGGGCCGCGGCGATCGGCTGGTGCGTGGTGTCGTACGACGCCGCCACCCCCTACCCCGGCTACGCGGCGCTCGTGCCGACCCTGGCCACCGCCGCCGTGATCCTCGCCGCGATCCCGGGCCGGGGCGAGCGCAACGCGCCGGGGGTCCACGAGGTCGGACGGCTGCTGGCGGGGCGGGCGCCCCGTGCCGTGGGGCGGCTCTCGTACAACCTGTACCTGTGGCACTGGCCGGTGCTCGTGCTCGCCGAGGCCCGGACCGGCCCGCTCGGCTGGCCCGCGAAGACCGCGCTGACACTGGCGGCCGTACTGCCCGCGCTCGCCACCCTGCGCTGGGTCGAGCAGCCGCTGCGCCGCAGCCGTACGGTCTCCGAACTCCCCCGCCGCGGCCTGTCGGTGGGCGTCACGGCCATCGTGCTGCCGGTCGCCCTCGCCCTGGTGGTGGGGACCACGACGCTGCACCTGCTGGGCCCGGCCGCCCCGGTGGACCCGAAGGGGCTGCCGCCGGGCGCCGCCTCGGGCCCCACTCTCCTCGCCCGGACGTCCGGTACCCCGCTCGTGGACGGTCCGGTGGTGCCGAGCCCGGTGCAGGCGCGCGCGGACTTCCCGCCGGACGGGGCCTGCGAGGTCGCCCCGGCCGAAACCCGCAGCCCGGACTGCCTGTTCGGTGCGGTGGACAGCCCGGACCGGATCGTGCTGCTCGGCGACTCGCACGCGGGGCAGTGGTTCTCCCCGATGCTGGCGCTGGCCGCCGGGCGGGGCTGGGCGTTGCAGGAGCTGGTGAAGCAGGGCTGCCCGCTGCCGGAGCTGACGGTGGACAGCCCCCAGCTCGGCCGGGCCTACCGGGAGTGCGACACGTGGCGGGCCGACACCCTGGAGAGGCTGCGGCAGCAGCCGAAGCCGCGGCTCATCGTGATCGCCTCCCTCAACCGCTACACCGCCGACGCGGGGCTGCTGGCCGAGGGCTGGGAGAGAACGCTGCGGCAGCTCAGGGCGCTGGGGGCGCCCATCGTCTACGTCGAGGACACTCCCGTACCCGGTACGGACGTCCCGGCGTGTGTCTCGGGCCGTCCCGAGTCGGCAGGCGCCTGCGCGTTCAGCCGGGCGCGGGCCCTGCGCCCCGATCCGCTGGCGGCGCGGATCGCATCCGGTGCGCTGCCCGGCGTACGGAGCGTCGGCGTGAACGCGGTCCTGTGCCCGGGCAACGGGCCGACCTGCCCGGCCGTGCTCGACCGGATCCTGCTCTACCGGGACGACGCGCACCTGACCAATGTGGCGGCCGTCGTCCTGACCAACCGGCTGGAGCGGCTGCTCACGCAGGCCGGGGTCCTGCCCGCCGCGGGCACGGCCGCGGCCGCGGGGCCGGCCGGCGCGGAC
This sequence comes from Streptomyces sp. NPDC046308, assembly GCF_055588065.1. Classification (NCBI taxonomy): domain Bacteria; kingdom Bacillati; phylum Actinomycetota; class Actinomycetes; order Kitasatosporales; family Streptomycetaceae; genus Streptomyces; species Streptomyces sp. NPDC046308. Next base: position 272,938 of record NZ_JBVJFB010000009.1, on the reverse strand, counting down.
GGGTGGAGGCAGCTGCTGCGGGACGACTTCGACGGCCCGGCGGGCAGTCCTCCGTCGGCCGCCCACTGGATCCACGACCTCGGCACCTGTTATCCGGGCTGCCCGGCCCCGCGGTGGGGCACGGGCGAGGTCGAGACCATGACGGACTCGACCGACAACGTCCGCCTCGACGGGAAGGGCGCGCTGGAGATCGTCCCCACCCGCAGTGACGGGCAGTGGAGTTCGGGGCGCATCGAGACGCGCCGCTCCGACTTCGCGCCGCCGCCCGGCGGGATCCTGCGCATCGAGGCGTCGATCGCCCTTCCGGAAGTGACGGGCGAGAAGGCGGCGGGGTACTGGCCGGCGTTCTGGACCCTGGGGGCACCGCTGCGCGACGGCTACACGGGCTGGCCGGGGGTCGGTGAGCTCGACGTCATGGAGTCCGTGAACGGGCGCGACACCGTCTTCGGCACGATGCACTGCGGGGTCCTCGAAGGCGGCCCGTGCGAGGAGCCGGTCGGGCTGGGTTCGGGGCCGCAGCCGTGCCCCGGCTGCCGGAGCGCGTTCCACTCGTACGCCGTCGAGGTCGATCTCGCTCCCGGCGCGGAGGAGGTGCGCTGGTATCTGGACGGCCGTGTGTACCACCGGGTGACGGCCGCCCGGATGGACGGCGGGACGTGGCAGCGGGCCGTGGACCACGGGCTGTTCCTGATCCTCAACGTGGCCGTCGGTGGCGACCTCCCGCGCGCCGACGGCGGGACCGTCGGGCCGGCCACCGAACCGGGCCACGCGATGCGCGTCGACCACGTCACGGTGTCGGCCCGGGAGAGGGCCGGCTAGGCCCGTGCCGGTGCCCCGCCCGCTGGTCGGCGGGCGGGGCACCGTGCGGGGGCGGCGGGGCCGCTGCGGCGGAGCGTCAGAAGGCGAAGACGGCGTTGCCGTTGAGGGTCGCGTTCATGACGCAGCTGTTGGAGAAGGTGTGCTTCCAGGTGACGCGGCTGCCCTGCCACACGCCGTCCGCCGTCACGGTGACCGGGGCGTAGTGCATGGGACACGCCCGGTCCGGGTCCGGGGAGGCGAGCAGGTGGTCGAGCGACCCGCCGGTGGAGTTGAGGGCCGCGCAGGCGGAGCCCGGGTCGGGGTGGGTGCCCAGGGCGGTCGGCGCGCAGCTGAGGGTGGACGCCCGGACGACGGTGGACGCGTCGTCGTCGCCCTGCGCGATGGTGAACACCATGGCGGACGGGGCGTACAGGCTGGCGGGCTGAGCCGCCGCGATTCCGGTGGCTCCGATCAGGCTGAGGACTGCAGCGGCGGAGGCAGCTGCGATGCGGTGACGCACGACGGGACTCACCTTTCGATTCGAAGGTTGAACGCGATATTTACTTTCGATCGCGTCCTGGTGAGTCCAGACTGTCCGACATGCGGCCGCACCGCATGTCCATGACCGATTTACGGACAGAGCGTGCCCATACGCGCGACCGAATGGTCGTTCGGCCAGCTCAGAGGGGGCGCGTCGGCGCCCCGGCCGGCCAGGAGCGGGAGCGGCGGCGGGCACGACGTGCACCCTTGCCCCCGCTGACCTGCCGCCGGCCGCGCGCGGTTCACCCGACAGCCACGCAGCTTGTCCGGATCCGCACCCTCAGCGCGCCGACACGCACATGGCTCGCCCCTGGGTTCCTAGCGGGTCGGGTAGTCCGTGTACCCGCGGGCGTCGCCCCCGAAGAAGGTGGCCGGGTCAGGGGTGTTGTACGGGCCTTCGGTGCGCAGGCGGTCCGGCAGGTCCGGGTTGGCCAGGAAGAGGGCGCCGAAGGCCAGGACGTCGGCGGTGCCGTCCTCGATCAGGGTGAGGGCCCGGTGGTCGGTGGGCCCCTCGGTCGCCGGGTTCAGGACGAGCAGCCCGGAGAACTGCTCGCGCAGGGCGAGGGTGGTCGCACGGGCCTCGGGGGCGTGCTCCAGGACGTGCAGGTAGGCCAGGCCGAGCCCGTCGATCTCCTTGACCAGAGCCTCGTAGGCGGGCTGCGGGTCGGGCTCGGAGATGTCGTTGTACGTGTTGCCGGGCGAGATGCGCAGAGCCGTCCGCTCGGCGCCGATCGCGGCGGCGACGGCCTTGACCACCTCCACCGCGAAGCGGATGCGGTTCTCGACCGGGCCGCCCCACTCGTCGGTGCGCAGGTTCGTGCCGGGGGCCAGGAACTGGTGGATCAGGTAACCGTTGGCCCCGTGCAGCTCCACCCCGTCGAAGCCGGCCTCCACCGCGTTGCGGGCGGCCTCGGCGTAGGCGGCGACGGTCGCGCGCACCTCGGCTCCGGTCAGCTCGTGCGGGGTCACGAAGTCCTTCATGCCCTCACCGGTGAACAGCTGCCCCCGGGCGGCGACGGCCGACGGGGCCACCGGGACGAGACCGTCGGGCAGCAGCGACGGGTGGCCGATCCGGCCGGAGTGCATCAGCTGGGCGAAGATCCGGCCGCCGGCCGCGTGCACGGAGTCGGTGACCTCACGCCAGGCCGCGACCTGCTCGGCGCTGTGCAGGCCGGGGGTGAAGGGGTAGCCCTGGCCGACGACGGAGGGCTGGATCCCCTCGCTGATGATCAGACCGGCCGAGGCGCGCTGGGTGTAGTACTCGGCGACGAGGGCGGTCGCGATGCCGCCCTCGGCCGCGCGGCTGCGTGTCATCGGCGCCAGGGCGATCCGGTTGGAGAGGGTGGAGCCGGCGATGCGCACCGGTTCGAAAGCGCTGGTCATATGTGCCTCACTGAGATAATTGGTCGGCCAAGCATCGACTTCGGGATGCAGCGTACCCCATTACTTGGTCGGCCAAGGTAAAATCTGGAGGGAGGGTAAGATCCACCCTCGGGACCCCCACAGGCCCCCCACGGGACCGCCATCGGGACCCGCCGCACCCGACCCAGGAGGAGCGCCGCCATGGCCGCGGAAGCCGCTCAGGAACCGCGCACCGCCCGGCAGTGCCCGGCGGCGCCCAGCGCCGTGCTGGACGGGCCGGTGAGCCATGCGATCAGCCGGGTCGCCCGCCTCCACCGGATCGCGGCCGGCCGCGCCCTGCGCGACCTGGGCCTGCACCCGGGACAGGAGTTCCTGATGATGCATCTGTGGGACAGCGGGGCCGTGCGCCAGTCCGAGCTCATCAAGGCGGTCGGCCTCGACCCGTCCACCGTGACCAAGATGCTCCAGCGCCTCGAACAGTCCGGCCACGTACGGCGCCGTCCCGACCCGTCGGACCGGCGCGCCTCCCTCGTCGAGGCGACGGACGCCAGTTGCGGGCTCCTGGTGGAGGTCCGCAGGGCTTGGGGCGAGCTGGAACACCAGACCCTGGAAGGCCTGGAGGACGCCGAACGCACCGAACTGGCGCGCCTGCTGGGCAAGGTGGAGTCCTCCCTGTGCGCCGAGCTCACCCGGAGCGCCGCCGAGTGCGAGGCGACGCACAAGGGGACGGGCGCCTGCTAGAGCGTTTCCGGGCGGTGGCAGACTCGGCCCATGCCCGAGGAACACACCGACGCAGGACCGGAGGAACCGCTGCGCGCGTACGCGGAGTTCTATCCCGACGTCGTCCGGGCCGGATCCCTGCGGGACGCGCTGCAGGCGGCAGCGGACCGTACGGGTCCCGGACTCACGATCGAACTGATGCCACCGCCGCGCCGGCGGTACGTGGTCGCGCGCGCCCGGAGCGGCGACCGGTCCGTGATCGTCTCGATGACCCTCGGCCGGCGCAGTTTCGCCGTCAACTGCCGCGACGACGGGGCCCGGACGGCCCACGGCGGCACCACGGACCTGTCCGAGGCCGCCGGCGCGACGCGGTCCTGGCTGCGAGGGCAGGACGTGCCCGGACTCGTCGCCCGTTGGCCCTTCCTCGGATCCGGCGAGCCCTCAGGCGCCGATGACCCCGGCGACGCGGTGTCCGTCAGGTGGCGGCAGCTGCGTACGTCGGCTGCCTCCCCGCCGTACGCATCGCTGTACGAGCTCGTCGAAGCCGCCTTCGCCGAACCGCGCCTGCGGGCCCTGGCCCCGCGCACCAGCCACGACTGGCTCCGCTTCAGCCGTCGCGCCACCGCTCCCCTGTGTACCGACCTTCCGATGGTCCGGGCGACCGGGAACGGCCGCTACCGCGTACGGACGTCCGAGGGACTGCTGCACGACACCACGGGCACGGCCCGGACCATTGCCCTCATCCTCGACCACCTGCCCGGCGACGACCGGCCACTCAGCACGTAGGGAATGCGCATGACCCGGACCCCGACCTCACAAGACGTCACCCTGCCCCAGCCCTTCGGAGAGGCGTTCTCGCGCGACCCACACGCGGTCTACGCGGGCCTGCGCGCCGAAGGGTCGGTGCACAGGGTGGCACTGCCCGACGGTTCACCGGTGTGGCTGGTGACCCACGAGGCGGACGTGCGCGCGGGATTGACCGACCAGCGCCTGTCGGTCAACAAGAGGCATTCGTCGACGGGATTCAGCGGCTTCTCGCTCCCGCCCGCGCTCGACCGCAATCTGCTCAACATCGACCCGGACGACCACCTGCGCCTTCGCCGGCTGGTCGCGCAGGGGTTCACCCCGCGGCACGTCGAATCGCTCCGCGCCGGCATCGGGGCAGCCGTCGACGCCCTGGTCGCGCGGCTCACCGCGGAGATCGCGAGCGACGGCGAGACCGATCTGGTCGCCGGCTTCGCCAAACCGCTGCCGGTTCGGGTCATCGCCGCCCTGCTCGACATCCCGGCCGCCGACCAGGAGCGCTTCTCCGGCTGGGTCGCGACCATGCTGAGCCCGCGCTCCCGCGAGGCGCTCGTCGAGGCCCTCGGCGAGATCCACCGGTTCCTCGTGGACCTCGTGGCCCTGCGGCGCGCGGCCCCCGGCGACGACATGCTGTCGAGCCTGATCGCGGCGCGCGACGAGGAGGACCGGCTCACCGAGGACGAGCTTGTCTCGCTCGCCTTCCTGATCCTCGGGGCCGCCGGCGAGAACGTCCAGCACGTCATCAGCGCCGGCGCGCTCACGCTCCTCGAGCACCCGGAGCAGCTGGCCGAGCTGCGGGCCCGGCCCGCGCGCATGGCGGACGCGGTCGAGGAACTCCTGCGGTACACCTGCCCCAACCAGACCGCGATCCGCCGCTTCCCCACCGAAGCCGTCGAGATCGGCGGCGTACGGATACCGGCCGGGGACACGGTCCTGTTCGCCCTGGCCTCCGCACACCGGGACCCGGCCCGCTACCCGGACCCCGACCGGTTCGACATCGACCGCGCCGACAAGGCCCACCTCGCCCGCGGCCACGGCATGCACTACTGCCTCGGAGCCCCGCTGGCCCGGCTCCAGCTCACCCTGGCCCTCGGCGCGCTCGTCGAACGGCTCCCGAACCTCAGGCTCGCCCGGCCCGGGGACCCGCTCCGCTGGAACAGCACCTTCCGATTCCGCGCCCTGCAGGACCTGCCGGTCACCACCCTCCCCTGACCGCGACCAGGGGCGGCCGGGTGTGGCCCGGGCGGCGGCCCGGGTCCAGCGCCGCCCGACCGGCCACGCCCGGCATGCCCGCCTGCGGTGATCGCCGTAACGTGTGTCCCGTGCGCCACACCACCGCGGCCGCGGCCGTGACGGCCACACTGTGCGTGGCCGCGCTGGCCTGCTCCACCCAGGCCGGTGCACCGCGCCTCCAGGCCCGGCCGGCCGAGCCGCCGGCCCGTCTCTCCGCGCGGGTCACGGCCGTACCGGCGGAGAAGCTGGGCGCCTCCTACCACGAGGGCTGCCCGGTCCCGCCCGAGCGGCTGAGACTGATCCGGATGAACCACTGGGGTTTCGACGGCCGGACCCACACGGGCGAGATGGTCGTCCACGAGGACGCCGTCCGCCCCGTCGTGCACGTCTTCCAGCGGGCGTTCGACGCCCGGTTCCCGATCCGCAGGATGCGGGTCATGGCCGAGTACCGCGACGACTCCGAGGCCATGGCCGACGACAACACGTCCGCCTTCAACTGTCGCCCGGTCACCGGCGATCCCCGGCGCCTGTCGCAGCACGCCTGGGGCGACGCGGTGGACATCAACCCCGTCGAGAACCCGTACGTCGACGTCCACGGCGTCGTCCACCCGCCGCAGGCGCGCCCGCACCTGCGGCGCTCCCTGACCCGCCCGGGCCAGATCCACCCGGGCGACGCCGTCACGGCGGCGTTCCGCGAGGCCGGCTGGCGCTGGGGCGGCCGCTGGGCCAACCGGGACTACCAGCACTTCTCCGCCAACGGCGAGTGAGCGAGGTGCGCGGGCCGGCTGTCAGTCCCGGCCGAACCAGTGGTCGGCGAGGGAGGTCAGTTTCCCGTCCGACGGCGCACCCAGTTCCCGCAGGTACCAGGACAGGTTGCTGTACACGTGCAGCAGTGCGTAGGCGAGCAGTTCGGCCGGCTCGAACCCGGGGCCCGGTCCCGTGCCGGGGCCGGATCCGGTGCCGTAGGACGCCAGGAGCCCGCGCAGCAGGTGGCGGTCGGCGCGGGTGACGAACAGTCCGACGCCGACGAAGTCGTACGCCCGGTGACCGATCATGGCGGGCTCGAAGTCGAAGATTCCGGTCAGCCGCCAGCCGTCGGGGTCCACCAGGAGGTGCTGCCGCATCACCTCGGTGTGCAGCAGGGCGCGCCGGGGCTCGCGCGGGAGCGGGACGGAGGCGAGGAAGTCGGGGATCTGTTCCAGCCACGCGTCGGCCAGTCCGTGGCCGCGCTGCTGTTCCACGGCCCCCTCCCGCTGACGGTCGAGGAAGGCGCCCCAGTCTCCGGGGCCGAGGACGTCCGCGAGCGGTTCGGGGTCCAGGGCGTGCAGGACCGCCAGCGCCTCGCCGACCTCGGCCACCAGCCGTTCCCGATCGGCTTGCGGTATCCGCGGCCAGGCGTGCGCCAGGCTCTCGCCGCCGAGCCTGGACATCAGGACATAGCCCCAGCCGTTCTCGTAGGTGCCGGACTCCCGGACGCGCGGTGTCGCCACCGGCAGCCGTCCCTGCACGTGGGCGAGCACCCGTCCTTCGGCGACGCCGTCCCGGGCCGCGGCGGCCGGGAAGAGCTTCAGGACGTGTTCGTCACCGACCGCGTAGACCGGTTGGGAACCGTCCGGGAAGCGGACGAGGGGCGCGCCGCCCAGCCCCAGGCGGCGGCAGAGGTCCTCCGCGCCCGGCCGCATGATCGTTTCGTCGGGGACGACCGCGTCCCACTCCTCGTCCGTTTCCACCAGGGGCAGCATGATCGGCAAGGTAGACGGCCGGAACGGCTCCCACAAGCGGGTTTCCTGCTCGGCGAACACCCGAACCCCACCAGGTTTGCGCTGGTGGAAATCGGTGAGACGCCTGGTGCGCCGCGTTCCGTTGGACCCGCAGTCGTGCACGTACCGCGCGCCCGACACGGGCAAGGGGCGGCAAGGGAGATGGGAGACCCTCATGATCGTGCTCGGAATCATCCTCCTGATCGTCGGGTGGCTGCTCGGCATCTCGATCCTCTGGACGATCGGCATCATCCTGCTCGTCATCGGCGCCATCCTGTGGATCCTCGGGGCCGTCGGACACGAGGTCGGCGGAAGGCGCCATTACTGGTAGGGCTTCGGGCCCGTCCGTAATCCGTTCATCCATAGCGTCGGCCGACCGCACGTCAACGCGTGCGTTCGGCCGACGCCGACGTCTCACCGCAGGGCGCAGGAACGTCCCACCGCAGGGGTGAAAGCGGCGCGTACAGGTCCGCTGGGCGTGCGGAGGCCGCTTAGAGTCGCAATTTGAGCCGGTTCGTCCTATTTCGGGGATGTGCATGCGTCGCCTCACTGTTGCCCTCTCGCTGCTCACCGCCCTTTCCTGCGGCTCCCTCCTGGGCCCTCAGGCCGTCTCGGCGGCCGTCTCCGGGAGCGGTCCGGGGGGCGGCGGCAGCCGGGGGACGAACATCCTGATCGTCGGCATCGACAGCCGGGCCGGCCTCTCCGCCGCCGAGAAGAACCGGCTCCACGTGGGCGGCCAGGCGTGCAACTGCACGGACGTCATGATGCTCGTACACCTCTCGGGGAACCGGCAGCGGGCGAGCGTGGTCTCCATCCCGCGCGACTCCTACGTCGAATACGCCGGCGACACCACCACCGCCCGCAGCGGCAAGATCAACGGCGCGTACAAGCTCGGCGGCGGGGCCCTCACGGTGGCTACCGTCGAGAAGGCCACCGGCCTCCACGTCGACCACTACCTGGAGACCGATTTCCGCGGCTTCGAGCGGACGATCGACAACCTCGGCGGCGCGACCGTGTGCACGGACCGGCCGCTCACGGACGAGAACTCCGGCCTCGACATCGGCGCCGGCCGCCACCACACCAACGGCAACGAAACACTGCGCTACGTCCGGGCCCGGCACGTCAACCTGCGGCCCGGCGACCTCGGCCGCGTCCGCCGCCAGCAGCGCGTGGTCAACGACCTGCTGGCCCGCCTCACCGTGGAAGGCGCCCTGGCCAGTCCCCTGCGCACGGCGCGGACCGTGCACACACTGCTGAAGACCGTACGCACCGACGCCCGGACCGGGCCGGGCGACCTGATCCGCATCGCGTGGGCGCTCGGCCGCCTCCGGGCGGACCGGACCGAGTTCGCGACCGTCCCCATCCGGCTCTTCGACCACCGCGTACCGGGGGTGGGCTCCAGCCTGGTGTGGGACGAGGCCCGCTCCGCCGCGTTGTGGGCGGCCCTGGGCGCGGACCGCCCCATCACGGGCGACTCCCGCATCCAGCCCGTCGCGCAGACCCCGGCGCCGGCCGATCCCGCCGGGATCGCGGTCCGCGTGGACGACGCCGCCGTCGCCGCGGCCCTGCGCCGCAACGGGTTCGCCGTCGTCGACACCTCGTCGTCCGCACCGGCCGAACGCCCCGACGGTCCCCCGGTCATCCGGTTCACCGCCGGCCAGGAGGAGAAGGCGGCCACCCTCGCGGCCGCGCTGCCCGGCTCCCGCCTGGAGCCCCGACCGGATCACGGCGCGGTCTTCGACGTCGCCGTGGGCACGCGGCCCGTCGTGGTGAAGACCGTCACCTACGACCGCAACACCGCCGATGGCGCCCCCGTGACCGCCGACCGCCTCCGCTGCGCCGACGGGCCCGCGCCCGGGGCGGCCGGGGCGGCCTCCGATCGGCCGTAGGAGCGGGCGGCCGGGGGGCGGGGCGGAGCCGCCAGGGCGACGATGAGGAGTGTGGACGAAGCGCAGCCGCGGCACGCACCGGGCGGGTGGCCGCAGGAGCTGACCGTGGCCCCCTTCGCGTCCGTGGACGGCGGTGGCGCCTGCCGCTGTCCGAGGCACCCCTCGGGGACCGGGGCCTCGCGGGAGGAACGGGTACACGATGCATGAGGAGATGCCGTTCGAGGACCTGATCAGCGGCGCCGCCCAGGACGCCGGGGGGTGGCTGGGCGCGCTGCCGGTGGCACTGGTGGCCACGAGCAGCGACGGGGTCGTCGTGCGCTGGAACCAGGGCGCGCAGGAACTGCTCGGCTACACCCCGCCCCAGGTGCTCGGCCGGCACATCGCCGATCTGCTGCATCCGGGGGCCGACCGCAGCCTGGGCCGCTCTCTGTGGGAGACGGCCGCCACCGGGCGCGGGGTCATGGGTACGGTCACGGCCTGGCACCGCAGCGGGCATCCGCTGGAGCTGGAGATCTGGGCCTGTCCCGTCCCCGACCGGCGGCACGGCGCCTCGGCCGTTCTGGTCTTCGCCGCCGACGCCCACGCCGCCCGCCGCATCCGGGGGTCCTCGGCGGTGTGGGACGGCTTGTTCGCCCGCTCCCCCGTCGGCATCGCCATACTCGACACACAGCTGCGGTTCCTGCAGGTCAACCCGGCGCTCGAGGAGATGAACGGGCTCGCGGAATCCGCCCACGTGGGCCGGCGCCTGGCCGAGATCCTGCCCCAGGTGAACGCCGACCAGATGGAGGAGGCGATGCGCCAGGTCCTGGACACGGGTGCACCGGTCCTCGACCGGCGCCGCACCGGCCGGACCCCGGCCGACCCGGAGCACGACCACGTGTGGTCGTGCTCGTACGTGCGCGTGGAGGACCCCGGTGGCCGGCCGATCGGTGTCATCGCCTCCCTGCTCGACATCACCCGGCAGCAGCGCGATCAGACCGAGGTCGAGGCGGGCCGCCGCAGGCTCGCGCTGCTGAGCGAGGCCAGCGCCCGTATCGGCGCCAGCCTGGATCTGGAGCGCACGGCCCAGGAGCTGGCCGACCTCGCCGTCCCGCACCTCGCCAACGCCGTGACCGTCGACGTCCTCGACTCCCTCGCGAGCGGCAACGAGCCGGGCCCGGGGCTGGCGGGGGGCGTCGGCCTGCGGCGCCTGGGCAAGGCACCGCTGACCGGCTCCCCCGTCACCCAGATCCTGGCGCCGCTCGGCCGCACCCTCACCTTCCCCGCGGCCGCGCCGTACACCCAGGCCCTCGCGGCCCGGCAGCCCTTCCTGATCGCCCACGTCGACGAACGGGTCGTCGCCACGGCCGCCCGCCACACGCCCAAGCCGGCCCAACTGCTCGAAACGGGCGTGCACTCGTTCATGATGATCCCGCTCGTCGCGCGGGACGTGGTCCTCGGCGTCGCCACGTTCTACCGCGCGCAGCCCGGCGGGGCCCCCTTCGGGTCCGACGACGTCACGCTCGCCGCCGAACTGGCCGCCCGGGCCGCCATCAGCATCGACAACGCGCGCCTGTACCACCACGAGCACGAGACCGCCGTCGTCCTCCAGCGCAGCATGCTCCCCCAGCACGTCACGCCTCCCCGGGGCATCGAGATCGCCCACCGCTATCTGGCGGCCAGTGACGTCAACGAGGTCGGCGGCGACTGGTACGACGTCCTCCCCCTCACGGGAGGCCGTGCCGCCCTGCTCATCGGGGACGTCATGGGTCACGGCATCGCGGCCGCGGCGGTCATGGGGCGCCTCTCCGCGACCGTACGCGCCCTCGCGCGCCTGGACATGTCCCCGACGGCGCTGCTGCACCAGTTGGAGGCGACCCTCGCCGACCTCGCCGAACCGATGCTCGCCACCTTTCTCTACGTGGTCTGCGACCCCGCCACCGGCCACTGCACCGTGACGCGCGCCGGACACCCCCCTCCGGCCGTGGCCGAGCCCGACGGCACCGTGTACCTCGTCAGGACACCGCCCGGCGTCCCCTTGGGCGTCGGCGGCGTCACCTTCACCACCACCGACATCACCCTCCCCCCGGGCAGCCTGCTCGTCCTCTACACCGACGGCCTGATCGAGGCCCGCAGCCGCGACATCGACGAACGCCTGGGCGAACTCACCAGCCTGCTCACCGAACCGGAGCAGCCCCTGGACCACCTCTGCGACACCCTCATCACCCACCTGGTACCGGCGTCCGCGGACGACGACATCGCCCTCCTGGCCGCCCGCATCGGCGCGAACCCGCACGGCCCGCTGACCTGACGGTCCCCCTCCACGGCCGCGGACAGGCCCTTCGACCGCGAAGCCCTCGTCGCGGCGCTCCGCAGCCGACGGCGACGACTCCGCCACGTACCACTCCGGCGTCGAGACCTGAGCGAGGACCCCCGGGGAGGCCCGGTGACCGCCCGCCCCTGCCCGCATGGCGATCACCAGGGCAGGAGCCGAGAATGAGACGTCCCCGGACGAGTGCCCCGTGGCCCCGGAGGGCCCGGCGCATCGGCCGATCGTCGTCGGCCGCGCACCCGCCGCTGCCCGCCGCTGCCCGCCGGGCAGCTGCCGCCACGACGTGGAGGGCTGATGCGTCCCTATCCGCCGATCGCCGAGCACGGTCTCATCGGAGACCTGCAGACGTGCGCGCTCGTCTCCTCCGAAGGCGTGCTGGACTGGTTCTGCTCGCCCCGCTTCGACTCGCCCAGCGTCTTCGCGGGACTCTTCGACCACGAGCACGGCGGATACTTCGCCATCACCGCGGAGGCCGCGCCCGACGTCGCTGACGGCAAGGCCGCGGGAGCGGGAGGGCCGGGGACCAGGGCCGGCAGACCCTCGGACGGGGCGGGCGTCGTCACCCGCCAGCTCTACCTGGCCGACACGGCCGTACTCATCACCCGGTTCCTCACCCGCGAGGGCGTCGGCGAGGTCGCCGACTTCATGCCCGTCCACGATCCGCACACCGTCACCGACCGCCACCAGGTGGTGCGGGTGCTGCGGGCGGTGCGCGGCTCCGTGCGCTTCGCCCTGGAGTGCCGGCCGCGCTTCGACTACGGCCGCGCGCGCCACCGACTCGCCCTGGACGGCGCCCTCGCGCGCTTCGAGGGGCCGGGCATCACCGCACACCTGCAGGCCCTCGGCCCCCTTCCGCTGGAAGCCGACGGGGACGACGTGCGCGCCACGGCGACCCTGACGGCGGGCGAGCGGGCTGCCGTCGTCCTGACCGTGTGCGACGCCCGCAGCGCTCCCCCACCGCTCCTGAACGCGGACGACCTGGCCGAGGCGTTCAGCGCCGTACGCCACTACTGGCACGAATGGATCGGACACTGCACCTACCGCGGCCGCTGGCAGCAGATCGTCAACCGCTCCGCGATCACCCTCAAGCTCATGACGTACGCGCCCACGGGCGCGCCGATCGCCGCCGCCACCATGGGCCTGCCCGAGCAGGAGGGCGGCGAGCGCAACTGGGACTACCGCTACACCTGGATCCGCGACGCCTCCCTCTCGGTGCGCGCCATGCGCGATCTCGGCTTCACCGACGAGGCCGACGCCTTCCGCAACTGGCTCCAGCAGCGGCTGCACGACGGAGGCGCACCCAACGGCGAGCCCTTGCAGATCATGTACCGCGTCGACGGGGACCCGTTCCTGACCGAGGAGGTACTCGGCCACCTCACCGGCTGGCGGGGCTCCGCCCCGGTGCGGGCGGGCAACGGGGCCGCCGGGCAGCTGCAGCTGGACATCTACGGGGAAGCCGTCTACGCCCTCGCCCAGACCGGCCGGGTCGACAACTTCATGGGCCACGACGGCTGGCGGCGCTCCGCCGCCGTACTGGACTGGCTGTGCGACCACTGGGACCGCCCCGACGAGGGCATCTGGGAAACTCGCGGCGGCCAGAAGGACTTCACCTACAGCCGCCTCATGTGCTGGGTCGCCCTCGACCACGGCATCCGCCAGGCCACCGCCCTGGCCCGCCCGGCCGACGTACCCCGGTGGACCGCCGCCCGCGACGCCATCCTGACGCAGATCATGACGCGCGGGTGGAGCGAGGAGCGCCGGGCGTTCGTCCAGCACTACGGCAGCGACGTACTGGACGCCTCCCTGCTGATGATGCCGATGGTCGACTTCATCACGCCCAAGGACCCGCGCTGGCTGTCCACGCTGGAGGCGATGGACGCCGAACTCGTCTCCGACAGCCTCGTCTACCGCTACGACCCCGCCGCCTCCCCCGACGGCCTGCGGGGCTCGGAGGGCACGTTCTCGCTGTGCTCCTTCCTCTACGTCTACGCCCTCGCGCGCGCCGGCCGGGTCGGACAGGCCCGGTACGCCTTCGACAAGATGCTCACCTACGCGAACCACGTCGGGCTGTTCGCCGAGGAGATCGGACCGACGGGCGAGCAACTGGGCAACTTCCCGCAGGCCTTCACCCATCTCGCCCTCGTCGCGGCGGCGCTCGCCCTCGACTCGGAACTCGACCGGGCCACGACCGCCCCGGCGCACCCGGCCGACACATCCGACCGCCCGGGCTAGTCCGCCGCTTCGGCCGTCGCCCTCGGATCTTCCTGCAAAGCCTTGAGGGAGAGGGACACGCGTTCTCGCACCGGGTCCACGTCGAGGACCTTCGCGGTGACCTCCTGGCCCACGGAGACGACCTCGGAGGGGTAGTCGAAGGGGAGCCATGACAGCTCGGGGATGTTGATCATCGCGGTGAAGCCGCCGATGTCCACGAACGTGACGCCGAAGTGGGCGATGTGGATCACGGTGCCGGTGACGACCTGGCCCCGCCGAAGGGCCTGGGACTCAAGGAACGCCCAGTTCCGGTCGCTCGGGGTGGGCTCGGTGCGCCAGCGGGCCCGTACCACTCCGTCGGCGTCCGGCATGACGGCGGTCATGAAGGGCACGCGTGCGTCGGCGTACACGGGCAAGAGTGCTGCCGCCCGGGCGCGGGCGATCCGCGCGGCCAGCTCCGCGTAGTCGTCCTCGTCGACTACGGCGCTGTGGATCCGGCCGTCCCCGTCCTGCCAGACCCCCTCGACGAGGCCGTCGGCGGGGAATGTGCCGAGGACGGCGGCGGTGTCCGAGGACAGGTCCGGCCATATGGCCAGCCGGGCGCGGGGAGCGAGCCCGGCGCGAACCGCGTCCAGGGTCTCGGGGTCGAGGCGGTGCCAGCGGGAAGCGCCTTCGACGGGCGTCTCCTCCAGGAGTCCCCCTTGGCGGGCGGCGACGGCCCAACGCAAGCGGGCCCAGAACGCGTCGTCACCCGGCCGCTGAACCTCAGCGTCGTCGTTCTCCATGTCGTACGGGGACGCGTCCACGCGTTCCGGGAACAGCCCGAGCGCGCGGGCCCGGGCCTGCGCCTCCTCGCACGGCGAGCTGCTGCCGATATACAGGTACTGGTCCCAGCCCACGTGCACGGCGAAGGCGCCCTCCGCCTCCAGCCGGCACCAGGCACCGCCGTCACGCAGCATGATCCGCACCAGTTCGAGCGCCGTGTCGAGCGAGACCTCGGCACCGTCGTGGAAGCCCTTCGGGGTGGCCGTGTCGACCGTACTGGCGTTGTCGGCGTTGTCGGCGCTGTCGCGTGGGAAGAGTCCGGCCAGCCCGAACCCGTCCCTGGGCGGCTCGGCACCGAAGTGCACGAAGGACGGGATGGCCGGCTCGCGTACGGAGAGGCGGTCGATCCCGGACTCGACGGCGAACGCCTCGACCGCCCGGAGGTAAGCCGCCTCGACCACACCGTGATCGCTGACGCTGTCCTGGGCTCCGGTGTAGGAGCCGAGTTCGTCACGGTCGGCGGGATCGTACGCGGTGACGCAGTAGACGTAGGGGAGCACGCCCCCATCCTCCCCTGCCGTACGGGACGGGCGCCCGCGAGACCTGCGTGGGCGGCTATACGCAGCCGGGCTCTCCGGTCTCGTGGAAGCGGTGGACCGAGCGTCGCAGGAGGTCCAGGAACTCGGCGAGGCCGTTCGTGATCCGGTCGAACTCGGCTTCCTCGGAAGCGTTGCGCGAGCGCCAGACGGCCCCGTCCGCGCCGACGGCGTACAGGATTCCGCCGCCGTCGGAGCCGATCAGAACGGCGGGTGCGGTTCCGCCCGCGTCGGGCAGGGGGATGCGTTCGTCGAGCGCCGCGGCTCCGGAGTGCAGGAAGTAGGCGTTGCCGACATCGCTCATGTGCACGGCGCCGATCTCGCCGTAGTACAGAGCGAGCTCGGCGAAGGCCGCGGATTCCGCTGCGAGCCGCCCGGCTGCGGCCAGGTCGGCCGCCTCCGGAGGGTGGATCGCGTTCTCCCCCGGGCTGTACCCGTACTTCTCCTCGAAGCCGCGGGTCACGGTGTCCAAGGCATCCGCCCACTTGCCCACCCACCCGCCGTTCAGCCGTTCAGCGACCGCATCAGCTCCGGGGCGTAGCGGTCGCCCGAGGCCACACCGTGGGGGGCCACGGCGTCGATGGCCGCCAGGTCGGCGTCGGTGATCGTCACCGCGGTGGCGGCGATGTTCTCCTCCAGGTAGCGGCGGCGCTTGGTGCCCGGGATCGGCACCGCGCCCTGGCGCAGGGTCCAGGCCAGCGCGAGCTGCGAAGGCGTGACGCCCTTCTCGGCGGCGAGACGGCGTACCTGGTCGACGACGGCCAGGTTGCGGCCGAAGTTCTCGCCCTGGAAGCGGGGGTCGGTGCGGCGGAAGTCGTCGGCGGCGAAGTCGTCCGGGCTGGTGATCGCGCCGGAGAGGAAGCCCCGGCCGAGCGGGGAGTACGCGACGAGTCCGATGCCGAGCTCGCGCAGGGTGTCGAGGACCCCGTCGTGCTCGATGCCGCGCTCGAAGAGGCTGTACTCGGTCTGCACGGCGGCCAGCGGGTGGACGGCGTGCGCGCGGGCGATGGTGGCGGGCGCGGCCTCGCAGAGGCCGATGTGGCGGACCTTGCCGGCGGCCACGAGCTCGGCCAGGGCGCCGACGCTCTCCTCGACGGGCACGTTCGGGTCGATGCGGTGCAGGTAGTAGAGGTCGATGTGGTCGGTGCCCAGGTGGCGCAGGGAGCGGTCGGCCGAGCGGCGGATGTACTCGGGGCTCCCGTTGTGGCCGAGGAAGGCGCCCTCGTCGGTGAACTCGATGCCGGTCTTCGTGGCGATCACGGCGGCTTCGCGGCGGCCGGCGAGGGCCTTGCCGAGCAGCTGCTCGTTGAGGAAGGGGCCGTAGCCTTCGGCGGTGTCGAGCAGGGTGACGCCGAGTGCGAGGGCCCGGTCGATCGTGGCCAGTGACTCGGTCTCGTCCGTGGCTCCGTAGTGGGCGCTCATCCCCATCAGGCCAAGGCCCTCGGCGCCGACCTCCAGGCCCTGACGGCCCAGTGCGCGGATCTCCATCGCCGTGTCCATCGTGCTCTCCTCAATAAGTAACTAACTGGATAGATAGAGCGTGCACCACACCTGCGCCGGATGTCAATAACCAGATAGTTACTTGCTACGCTGCGGGACATGGCAAGGGACTCCAGCGCGACCAAGGCACGCCTGCTCGACGCGGCCTTCTCCGAGTTCGCGACGCACGGCATCGCCGGCGCGCGGATCGACCGCATCGCCGAGAACGCACAGGCGAACAAACGGCTCATCTACGTCTACTACGGCAACAAGGAGCAGCTTTTCGACGCCGTGCTCCAGCGGGCGCTGGAGACGGGCTCGGAGTCCGTGCCGTTCGACGTCGACGATCTCCCCGGCTACGCGGGCGCCATCTTCGACCACCTGGTCGAGCGGCCGTCGCTGATGCGTCTGGTGCTGTGGAAGCAGCTGGAGCGTCCGGGCAGCACGGACACCGAGGCGGCGTCCTACCAGGGCAAGATCGGGGCCGTCCGGCAGGCGCAGGACGCCGGCCGGATCGACGCCGGGATGGACGCCGCCGACGTACTGACGCTGGTGGTGGCCCTGTCGCAGGCCTGGTTCGGCGCGGTCGGCGGTCCCGCGGCGGGGGGCACGGCCCCCGGGGGCACGGCGGCGGGCGAGAACGGTTCCGAGTGGGCCCCCGACCGGCTCGCCCGGCACCGGGCGGCAGTGGTGGAGGCCGTGCGCCGGATCACCGCACCCCAGGGGGAGGGGAGTTGAAACCCCGGCGGGTCAAGTGGGGTGAAGCCGGGGGCGGATGGGGTCGCAGGGACGAACCGGCCGACGCCTCGATCATGTGAGGGGGCCGGCCCGCGCCGGTGTGCACCCGCTGACGGCGTCCGCTGACCGGTGCCCAATGCCTCATGGCGTACGTGGTCGCGATCCGGGTGCCCCTGCCGCTCACCGCGCCGGCGAGCCGGCGCCGGGTGAGACCGGGGACACCCGTCTGCGTCAAGCGGCCCGTCTTCGACACGTCCCAGCCCGGCAGTTGGGCGGTGGACCTGTCGTCCGTCATCCGTCACGCTCGACGAGCGACTGCCCTCGCCGTCCCCGCCCGACGGCCGGCCGGCCAGCCGACAGGCGCGGCTCGGTACACGACCCCGACCCTCTCCTACGCCGTGAAACCGGGCTTCCCCGTGCAGCCCGTCGAGGCGTACGGCCGTACCGCGGGCGGCGACCACCCGGATCCCCGGCCCACGCGGATATGCGACGGCCCCGCCGTGGATGGACCTGCCCAGGCGGTATCGCGGAAGGACACCCTTCGCAGCATCGGAGCGCGGTCGACGCCCCTCTCGTCCCACTCCGTGCCGCGCCGTCGGGCGCAGGCTGGGGATGGCACGCCGGATTCGGGCGTCCCCCCGGTAGGCCTGACCATATGTTAGGTATATGGGCGAAAAGATCCACTAAGCAGGAGGTATGTCAGGATGCGTGTGACTCTTCTTCGTGTGGCGACCGTGCTGGGTAGCGCGGCAGTGCTGGCCGCCGTCGGCGCCGGCGCGGCCGGCGCCGACGGGGTGGGCAGCTCGGGTATCGGCAACCACGGTGTCGGGAACGCCGGTGTCTTCAACGACGGTGTAGGAAACGCCGGCGCCTTCAACCACGGCGTGGGCAACGCCGGTATCGCCAACTGGGGCCTGGGCACCGCCGGCATCGCGAACTCCGGCGTCGGCAGCCACGGCATCGGCAACTCCGGTGTGGGCACCGCCGGTATCGGCAACTGAGGCGGCGCACGCGCCCGCTCGACCGAGTGAATGGATGCGCCCGGCTGACGGCCGGGCGCATCCATGCGAGTCCCGCCCTCCCCCGCGGCGGGCACCGGCTCGTGGACGTGGCGCCTGGCTCCAGGGCGGCGCGTACGCAGGCCAGGCAGGGTCCGCAGGTCTCCGGCGGTCAGGGCGTGGCCTGGGTGGAGACCAGGCGACCGGGGTCGGTCGCGGTGGCGGCGTTCGGGGCGGCTGCCGCGGATGCCCGGTACGGCCCGGGCCGATGGTGAAAGTGCAGGAACATGCCGGCGCTGACCTGCGCCCGACGTCGGCCGTTGGCCGCGTCTCGGTACCGGAACGCCAGTGGCCCCGGTGGGTGACGGAGTCCCGGGTCCCCCGGCCGGGGGGCCGGGGTGTGCAGGGCCCCGCGCGCCCCGGCATCATCCGAAAGAGACGGCCTGGTGCTCTGGCCGGAAAGGTTTGCCGGGTTGCGGCGTCCGGTGCGGTGGATCGCAAGGCGGAGGGCCGCGGCTCGTACTGGACGTACGTGCGCGGTCCGACAACGCGGCGAGGCGCCGTGCCGGGGGTCGCAACCCGGTGAACCTTGCCGGTCACAGCATTAGACCGGACCGGGGGCCGCGCTGCGGAACGAGCGGCGGTAGCTGTCCGGTGGTACCCCCACGATCCGTTTGAACTGGCGCCGAAGCGTCGTGGCGGTCCCCATGCCGGTGGCGAGGGCGACGGCCTCGATGGTCTCGTCGGTGGCCTCCAGCAGTTCCTGGGCGCGGCGTACGCGCTGGATCAGGAGCCACTGGAGCGGTGTCTGGCCGATCACCGACCGGAACTGCCGTCCGAGATGGCGCGGGCTCGTGTTCGCCTTGCGCGCCATGTCGGTGACCGTCAGCGGCTGGTCCAGCCGCTGACGCGCCCAGGCGAGCAGGTGCGCCAGTGCGTGGTCTCCCCCGGCCTGCACCGGCGTGGCCACGAACTGGGCCTGGCCGCCCGGCCGATGGGGTGGCATGACGAGACGCCGGGCGACGGAGTTGGCGATGGTGGCGCCGTGGTCGAGGTGGATCAGGTGGAGGCAGAGGTCCACGGCGGCGGCCTTGCCCGCTGCCGTCAGGACGCTGCCGTTGTCCGTGTAGAGCACGTCCGGGTCGACGACGGCCAGCGGGTGACGTGCCCTCAACTCCTCGGCGTGCGCCCAGTGGGTGGTGGCCCGCCGCCCGTCCAGCAGGCCCGCGGCGCCGAGTACGAAGGCTCCGGTGCACAGGGAGGCGACCCGGGCGCCCGCCACGTGGGCCGCGCGCACCGCCTCGACGAGCTCCGGCGGCGGCGGTTCGTCGATGTCGGCGCAGGCGGGCACGATCACGGTGTCCGCCTCGGCCAGGCGCTCCAGCCCGTGGTCGGGCTCGACCGTGAACGGTCCGACCCGCACCGGCCCGGGCCCGCAGAGCAGTACGTCGTACCACCCCTCCATGGCCTCGCGCGGGGGATTGCCGAAGATCTCGTAGGCCACGGCCAGTTCGAAGTGCAGCAGGTGTCCGGCGGCCGGCAGCGCGACAGTGGGCATGTCCGAAAGTGTACGCATGACGTCGTTCCGGACCATCACGGTCGGGTGGCGGCCGCACCGAGACTGGATCCACCAGGACGTCGAGAGCGGGGAACGATGGGCGCGACAGCAGCAGTGGTGGTTTTCGGGGCGACGGGGCACACGGGCCGGTTCGTCGTCGCGGAACTGCGGAGGCGTGGTTTCGCCACCGTTGTCTCCGGCCGTGACGCGGCCCGGTTGGAGGCGCTGGCCGCCGAATGGGGGGACGTGGAGGTGCGGCCGGCCACCGTGGACGACCCGGGCGCGCTGGACCGGGCCCTCGCCGGCGCGGCGGCCGTCGTCAACTGCGCGGGACCGTTCGCGGTGACGGCGGGTCCGGTCGTCGAGGCGGCCCTGCGCGCGGGGATCCCGTACGTCGACGTCGCGGCGGAGATCGAGGCGAACGCCTCGATGTTCGCCGACCGTGCGGAGGCGGCGCGCGCCGCGGACACGCCCGTGGTGCCGGCGATGGCGTTCTACGGTGGGCTGGGCGACCTGTTGGTGACCGCGGCGATGGGCGAGTGGACCGCCGCGGACGCGGTGCACGTCGCGTACGGACTCAACGGCTGGCATCCCACGCCGGGCACCCGGGTGGCGGGCCGGGTGTCCCAGGAGCGGCGAGCGGGCCGCCGGGTGCGGTTCGCGGAGGGCGCGCTGCGGTACCACGACGACAAGCCGTGGGAGCAGGACTGGGTCTTCCCGGAGCCCGTGGGCCGGCGGGCGGTGATCGCCGAGTTCACGATGGCCGATGTGGTCACCGTTCCCAGCCATGTGGCCGTGCCCGAGGTCCGTACCTACATGACGGTCGAGGCCGCGCGGGACCTCGCCGACGAGGAGACGCCGGCGCCGGAGCCGGCCGACGCCCTGGGGCGGTCGGACCAGACCTTCGTCGTCGAGGTCGTGGTGAGCGCGGGTGGCGTCGAGCGCCGGGCCTCGGCCCGTGGCCGGGACATCTACGCGGTCACCGCTCCACTGGCCGTGGAGGCGGTCGAGCGCATCCTGGCCGGGCGGACGCGGACCACGGGCGTGGCTTCGGCCGGTGCGATGTTCGACGCGGCGGACTTCCTCCGGGCGCTGTCCCCGTACGTGTCGGTCGAGCTCCCGCGCTGACCGGCGAGGCCTCGCGCCGCGGCGAGGAGCGGGGGCGGCGACAGGCGGGGGCGGCGCGGGCCGGCCGCGTCAGAGGCGGATGATGACCAGCGCCGCGTCGTCGGTGACGCCCACCGGCGGGACCAGATCGCTCAACAGGGCGTCCGCGAGGGTCTCGGGGTCGGCGGCGCGGTGGCGGGCGAGGGCGTCGGCGAGCCGTTGGAGGCCGATGTCGATGTCCTCGCGGCGGCGTTCGATGAGGCCGTCGGTGTAGAGGACGAGGACCGATCCTTCGGCGAAGGCGGTCCGGGCCTCGGGGCGGCGGGTGTGTTCGGGCCGGGCGCCGAGCGGGGGGTCGGTCGCCTGGTCGAGGAAGGCGACCGTGCCGTCGGGGTGGCAGAGCGCGGGCGGCGGGTGTCCGGCGCTGCTGTAGGTGAGGACGCGGTCGCTCCAGTCGATGAAGACGGACACCACGGTGGTGGATTCGGCGCCGTCGACGGAGCGGGCGTACAGCCCGAGGACTTCGAGGGCCTGGGCGGGACCGCCGACGACGCGGGAGGCGGCCGACAGGGCGCTGCGGAGCTGCCCCATGACCCCGGCGGCCCGGAGTCCGTGGCCGACGACGTCCCCCACCGCGACGGCGGTGCGGCCGGGCAGGTCGACGAGGTCGTACCAGTCGCCGCACACGTTCAGGGCGGCGGTGGCGGGCCGGTAGCGGACGGCGGCCACGTGGTGGCCGAGGGGCCGGGGCGCGGGCAGCATCGCCTCCTGGAGGTGCAGGGCCACCTCGCGTTCGCGGGCGTGGGCCTGCCGCAGGCGTGCGTTGATCTCCTGCAGCTCCCGGGCGCGCATGTAGAGGTCGGCCGCCACCTTCTGGGACCGGACCGTGTCGGTACGGGTGCCACCGCGGGCCCGGATGAGTTCGGTGACCTCCTCCACACGGTGGAGGAGGAGCGCCACGCTGCCGTCGGGGGCGAGGACGGGGACGTTGACGGGGCTCCAGTACCGCTCCTCCCACACCCCGGGCCGGCCGGCGGGCTCCACGTCGTAGCGCTGCAGCGCCATGGTGTCGCGTTCCCCGGTGGTGGCGACCCGCTCCAGGGAGGCCCGCAGGTTCCGCATGCCGGTGGCGGCCGGATCGGCGGGGTTGTCGGGGAAGACGTCGAACAGGTAGCGGCCGATCAGCTGCTCGCGGGTGCGGCCGGACATGGCCAGGAAGGCGTCGTTGGCGTCCACGTAGACGAGATCGGGGGTCAGCAGCGCGACCGCGCCGGGCAGCGCTTGGAAGACCGCCTCGTAGTCGATCCCGGGTCCCTTCACGATCCACCTGTCCGCACGCGTCCGTACCCTCGTGGGCCTGTTCCCACGATAGGCGCGAGCGGGTGGGGCGGGCCTGTCACGGCCCCCGGGCTTGGGCCGTTCGGACCCCGTCGGCCGCCGCGGCGGTGCAGGAGGAGACGAAGGTGAAGGCGCGGGCGGACGGCCGGTGAGTCCGCAGGTCCGCGAGCCGCTCAAGGGCCTCGCCCCGGCGAGCCGGACGTACCCGCGGAGATCGCCTTCTCAGGTGCGGGCCGCTGCCTCGATCGCGACGAGTTCGACCTCGAAACCGTCCTCGTTCTCCAGGTAGGCGGCGTGCTGCCCGGGGCCGCCCGCGTGCGGATGCCGGTCCGGGAACATGAGCCGCCAGCCGTGCCGGGGCGCTTCCCGAGCCAGCCGCTCGACCTCGGTGTCGTCCTCGACGTGAAAGGCCAGGTGGTTCAGTCCCGGCCGGCAGCGGTCGTGCTCGTCGGCGGTGAGGGCCGGCGACCGCTCGATGACCAGGTAGGTCGGCCCGAGCCGCCAGCTGCGTCCGGTGCTCCAGTGCTGGTGGGGCGTGTGTCCCAGTGCCCCGAGGAGCCAGCCGAACGAGGCGACCGCGCGGTCGAGGTCCGGGACCCACAGCTCGACGTGGTGCAGCCTGCCGTGGGCGGGCCGCAGGGGGGCGGCGTCGTGGAAGGCGTTCACGGACCGATCATCGTCCGAAGCCGCTCCTCGGGGCCATCCCTCCCACCCGATTCCGCGGTCGCGGCCGCCGGCCGGCGCCCGCTTGACCGATCGGGTGACGTCCGGAGACAGGGGTGTGTCGGCCGTGCACTCCCGGCGCCCGCGGCCGAGGCTGGAGGACCATGGACACGTCACCCATGCCCCGCACCCGGTTGGACGAGCGCTACAGCGACGAGGAGGCGGCCGCCGTCCCGTGGCCGACGGCCGTGGCGGAGCTGACCACGGCCGAGCTGTTCTGGCTCACGACCGTACGTCCCGACGGGCGCCCGCACGTCACGCCGCTCATCGGCGTCTGGGCGGACGGCGCGCTGCACTTCTGCACGGGTCCGCACGAGCGCAAGGCCGAGAACCTCCGCGGCAATCCGAACGTCGTGCTCACCACCGGCAGCAACTCCCTTCACGGGGGCCTGGACCTGGTCGTCGAGGGCGAGGCGGTGCGGGTGACCGACGCCGGGCGGCTGCGTGCGCTCGCCGAGACCTGGGAGGCGAAGTACGGCGCGCAATGGCGCTTCGACGTCCGCGACGGCGTCTTCGTCAACCCCGGCGCCGGGGAGGCGGTGGTCTTCGCCGTCGCCCCGCGCACGGTCTTCGGCTTCGGCAAGGCCCCGTACAGCCAGACCCGCTGGCGCTTCGCCTGAGGTCAGGTGCCGGGGCGGGCCGGACGGGGCGCGGGCGATACGCGGATCAGAGGCTGAGGGCGTCCTCGGCGTTGTTCATCCAGGCCGTCACGGAGTTCTTGTCGGGCGAGACGTACAGGCCGGGAGTCGACGCCTTCAGCGGGGTCTGCTTCAGGTCCGACTCAGTGTTCATGGTCAGCTCGATCGAGTTGACGGTCTTCCCCTTGCCGTCGTTGGCGCCGCCCATCAGTCCGGCGTACGCCGACTCCCCCGGTTCGAGCCTGATCGCGTCCTCGATTCCGGGAGCCGTTCCGCGCTCCGTGGCCTGGCCGTCCAGGTCCCCGAAGGTCACGATCGGGTGCCCCAGCGCCCTGCACGCCTTGGTGCCCTTGTTGGTGATCTTCAGCAGGTAGCTGCTCGTCGTGGGCTCCGCCAGGCTCGCGGTGAACTTCACGTCGAAGGTGCTGCACGGGAAGACGTCGAAGTCGGGGTCGGTGGAGAGCTTCGGCGGCTTCGTCGGCTTCGTCGGCTTCGAGGTCGACGACGGCTTGGCCGAAGCGGCCGGCGTGGTCGGCGTCGACGGTGCGGACGGCGTCGCGGACTTCGCCGGGCTCGCGCTCGACCCGCCGGCCCCGCCGCCCGCGCCGTCTTCGGTGGGCCCGCAGGCGGTCAGTGCGGCCAGTGCGGACACGGAGACGAGGACGACTGCGGCTCTGCGTACGGTGCTCATGGTGTGGTCCCCCCGATGAGAGGCGCGCGAAGTGCGCCGGGCTGGGCTGGGTGTGGGCCGGGCTTGAGGAGCCGAGCCGAGCACCAGCGTCCCGCAGAACCTTCACAGCTTGGTGACGGTGTCTTGCCGAGTCCACCACGATCGCCCCGGCGCGTCCCGCCTCCGGCGCGGGCCAGTGCTGTGGCCGGGAAGGTTTGCCGGGCGTCGCGAGCCGGTGAACCTTTCCGGTCACAGCACTAGCATCTGCGTCCATGGTGAGACCCGAGGAGAACGGCCGTACCCCAGGGGCGGCTTCCGGCGCCTGGCGCGTCACGGTGCTGAAGCAGGAACGGCGCAAGGCGGGCCCGCCGGCGTACGAGCCTTCGCAGCGCCCGGGTCAGCCGCTCGCCCGCCGGGACGACCTCCGCGTCCACGGCACCGCGGGCAAGATCAGCTGCATCGACGCCTCGGGCCGCACCCTCTGGACCACGTCCTGTTCCGGCAGGCCCAACGCCGCCCACATATCCCGCGGCCGGGTCCTGGTCACCACGGACTCCCTGGCGTACACCGCGTGGGGCAACCTCGGCCCCGCCCTGCTGCTCGACCTCGCGGACGGCACGATCATCACCGAGCTGCGCGGGGAACGCGGCGCGGCCTTGGGCGGCGGCCGTTTCCTCCTCGGGCTGGAGGGCTACGACGTCTACGACACCTGGGAGTACGACCGCGACGGCACCCTGGTCGACTCGTGGCGCAGCTACGGCCACTACGTCATCGGTACGGGCATCCGCGTCGTCGAGACCGACCGCCGGCTGCCCACCCACAGCCGGGTGGTCAGGCTCCTGCCGGGTGGCACCGTCGAACGCGGACCACGGCTCACCGACCCGCTGACCCCGCGGCCGCTCGTCCTGTCGGACGGCACCATCCTGCTCCTCGACGCCGGGGTGCTACGGGCCGTCAGCCGGCGGCTGGAGGACACCGTGCTCGCCGAACTGCTGCCGGTGGCCCCCGAAGAGACGTGGCGCTACCACGGCCGGCTCCACCAGGCCGGTGACAAGCTCACGGTGTCCCTGACCGAACGACACCCCGACCGACCCGGCAAGTACACGGCCCACCACTGGACCCTCGCCCTCCATCCGCCTCGATGACGAGCTGACGGCCCCCGGGAGGGGACGTCAGCGGCAGAGGGCCGTGTCCACGAGGCTCTCGAGATGCCGGGTACCCGCCCCGCCGGTCGGGACGGCGGTCACCGCGATGCTGACGGCGCGGCCGTCGTCGGTGACCCCGCCCCGGGACTCGTACCCCGGGATGTCACCGCCGTGGCCCCAGTAGACACCGCCGCACGACAGCGGCCTGCTCATGATCCCCAGTCCGTAGCCGGCGCCGGTGTCCCCGATGGGGACGGTGGTACGCATCTGGGCGAGCTGGGCCTCGGGGAGGAGGCGCCCTTCGAGGAGCGCGGTGAGGAACCGGTTGAGGTCGGAGTTGGTGGAGATCATCTGGCCCGCCGCCCAGGCCACGGAGGGGTCGATCTCCGTCATGTCGCGCAGCGGGGCGTCCGCCGAGTCCCGGTGGTAGCCCTTCGGGTGGGCTTCTCGGATGGACATGTCGCCGGAGGCGGGGAAGTAGGTGTGGCGCAGCCCGATGGGCTTGAGGACGCGCTGGTCGATTACCTCGGCGAGGGGTCGGCCGGTGACCTTCTGGATGATCAGTCCGGCGACGACGTAGTTCGTGTTGCTGTACGCCCACTTCGTCCCGGGGTCGAAGGCGGACGCCTGCCGGAAGGCGATGTCGAGGAGATCGCGGGGTTCGAAGTACCGGCGCGCGAGGATGTCGTTCTCGACGAGGTGTTCGTAGTCGGGAAGTCCGCTGGTGTGCTGGAGGAGTTCGCGGACCTTGATGCGGCCCCCGTCGATGCCCTCGCCGCGGACGACCCCCGGCAGGTACGTGTCGACCGTGGCGTCGAGGTCGATCCTCCCTTCGCCGACCAGTTGCAGCGCGACCACGGCGGTGAACGTCTTGGTGCTGCTGCCGATCCGCACCTGACCGTCTCGGGGCACCTTCGCACCCGTGGCGAGATCGCCCACTCCTGCCGTGTAGGTGCGGGTGTGGCCCTCCGCGTCCTTGACGCTCGCCAGCGCGGCGGGCAGGCCGTCGGAGCGCACCAACGCGTTCATACCCTGCTGGACGGTGTCCGGTCCGGCGGCGGCGGAGGCCGCGGGCGGCACCAGGACACCGGTCGCCAGGACACCGACGACCATCGCGGCCGCGACGGCTCTGCGCCGGCCGCTCCGCCGCCGGCCGGAGAAACGGATCCTGGGCCTTGATGCGTCGTGCACGAGTCAACTCCTGTGGAATCGCCGGGGAACCAGTGGTCTCTACCGGTCCCCAGCCTGTCCGGCACGGACGCCCAAGACGATCCTGCTACCTGCCCGGCCCCTGGTAGGGACAACCCCCCGGTGCACCGGGGGTCGGGTCACCCCGCCGGGGTGTGGAACTCGCGAATCTTTTCGGCGGCGGAGAATACCTGTTGCCCGCCGGAGTCAAAAGCCATCAGGTCTTCCGCGGTCCCCGGCTTCATCGCATAGGCGAAGAACGATTTCCCCTCGTGCGCGGCGATGTCGATGGCCCGAGTTTCACCCGACGTGGTGCGCGCCACGAGGCGGGTGACACTGGGATCCGCCGCTCCATAAACCAAGAGCACATGGGAATTCAGTCCGTCCAGGGCAATGTTGACGGGAACCTCCTTCGAAACCGGAGGTTCGCAGCCGCTGCCGGCCGGGTTACCCCCGACGGTGGCCCGCGTGCACAGTTTCCCGTCCGCGGAGACGAGGTCCACCCGCCAGCTGGTGCCCTCCATCGCGCCCTGGCCGATGACGGCGACGTGCCGCTGGTCCAAGGCCGTGCGGGAGGGGGGCCGGTCGGATGCCGGCCCGGCGTCCGCGCATCCCGTGAGGGCCGTCACGAGACAGAGCGAGCCGGCGAGGCGGCGCCACTGCGGAGTCACTGCGTACCCTCCCGTATCCGTGGGGCACGGCCGGCCCCGGGCGGCGGCCCGGGACCGGCCGGCCGAACGCTGCCCGTTGTGCCTGGCTAGGCGGTGTGGGCCGAGGCGCAGGGGGCCGAGGCGTCGCCGCCGCTGTTGTTCTTCCCGTACCAGCGCAGGTAGTAGGCCGTGCTGGTGCTCACGCCGATGCCGCGCGGATCGGTCTGGGTCTGCCCGTCCGCCCCGTAGCTGTAGCTGGAGAAGACCTTCGTGCTTCCGTTGGTCTTGACGAGCTGGGTGTAGAAGCTGCGGGCGGCGCCGCCCGAGCAGCCGCTGCCACCGATCCGGATACTGCCGGAGGAGGGCACGAAATCCGCGCTCGCGTGATAGGAGCCCGCCCCCCAGGACTGCGAGAAGGCACTCGCGGGGGACGCCGCGAAGACGAACATGCCGGCGGCCGCTGCGGCAACAGCGGCGACACGTGTAGTGCTACGCAGAATTGTCATGCAAAGGATTCTCGAGGTATTGCGTGGCACCGCCAAGCGGTTCCCTCACCAATGGCCCGATCACGCCTTGTTGACACCGGCCCCCACCCTGCCGGCAAAGGGGGGACGGAATCGGCGCGGCGGTCGATGGCGCATTCCGGATGGCCGCTTCCCGGACGGGGCCGCGACCATTCCGGCCACGCGTCGGGCGGCCGAGCCGTTTCGCGCTCAGCCGCGTTCGAATCCGTGCGCGTGGCCGATCACGGAGAAGCCCCGGCGCTCGTACCAGTGGCGCGGCCAGTCCGTCGCGTCGGCCGTCAGGAAGCGGGTGGCGCAGCCCTGGTCGGCTGCGAGGCGCAGGGCGGTGCGGAGGACGGCGTCGGCGTGGCCCTGCCCGAGGTGGGCCTCCGAGGTCATCAGGTCCTCGATCTGGGCCGTGCCGGTCGTCCTGTCGAGGTAGAGGTCGGCCCACGAGGCGACCTCGCCGTCCGCCGCGCGGGCACCGATGAAGTGGACCGCGTCGGCCCCGCGGCGGCGCACCTCCCGTCGGTCGACGAGGTGGAGCAGGACCTCGTCGTCGACGGTCGGGAGGAAGCTCCGCCAGCGCCGGGTGAGCGGGATGCGCAGGGCGTCGAGGTCCACTTCCTCCGCGGTGCCGGCGACGGGTGGCACCGGTCCGGTGTGCAGCATGACCAGGTACGTGGAATGCGTGTACCCGGCCCGGATCAGCGGCTCGGCGCACGCCCTTCCGGCGGCGTCGTCCAGGACGGAGACCAGCCGGTGCGGCAGGTGCCCCAGCGCCTCCTCCGCGATGGCGGGCAGCGCCTCGGAGCCGACCTCGCCGACGGGCGCGTCGATGACCACCTGGTTGTTCGCGCGGGAGTGTGCGAGGGCGTCGTCGTACACGGCGAACCCGCCCGGCAGCTCGACGGAGCGCGCCGCTTGGCGACGGGCGAAGGCCGTCAGAAAGGTGTTGATCTGCTGAAGTTCCGATCCGGACATGAGGGGAGCCTACGCATCCGCACGACGGGGCCGCCTTCGAATACCCCGGGGCCGGGCGCGGGCCGGGGTACACGGGTCCGGAACCCGTCCGGGCGGAGGTGCTCCAGGACCTCGGGGCCGCGACCGAGTCGGCAGGTGTGGGCCGCGATGGCCGGAGACGGCGTGGTGAACGCGTCCGGGTGCGTCGCCGCCCGGAATCACTCCGTCGAGGCGACCGGCACCCGGATGACCGTGATCGTGGACCGGCCGGCCGACCGCGGCTGGCGCGTCACCCAGCGCCGGAGGGCCCCGGCGGCGGTGGCACTCCACAAGGGCGCCCGGAACCTGGTCGTCACCGCCGAGACCCCGAGCGGAACGCCCGTCCTCTCCCTCCGCGCGATCCACGACATCCCCGCCTGCGAGGAACAGCCGGCGGCGCCGTGACTCGTCTCCCGCCGGTCAGCGGATCGCCGGCGTACGGAGGCCTCGCTGAGGCCGCCACAAGGGGTTCCGGAACCGGACCGGTTCCACCCGTTCTGGTCGGTGCCGCAGGCGCCCCGGGCCGGTGGCCCCCTAGTCCTGTGGCCGGCCGGCCGTGGCGAGCAGCAGTTTCGCGGCCACCGTCGCCCCGTCGGTGCGGATCGCGCCGGCCACGGTGTGCGCCCGCGCTGCCGTCTGCGGGCTCAGGGCCGTGGCGAGCGCGGCGGACACGGAGTCGAAGGTCGGCGTCGGCCCGTAGTGCGCCGCGCCGATGCCGAGCTCGGCCACGCGGGCGGCCCAGTAGGGCTGGTCCGCGATCCGGGGGACCACCACCTGGGGCGCGCCGGCCCGCGCCGCCGTGGTCGTGGTGCCCGCGCCGCCGTGGTGCACCACGGCGGCCACCCGGGGGAACAACGCCTGCTGGTTGACCTCACCGACGACGAAGCAGTCGTCGCCGTCGTCGATCGGGACCAGGCCCGCCCAGCCGCGGGCGAGGAGTACGCGGCGGCCTTGCGCGCGGCTCGCCTCGATGGCCACGCGGGCGATGTCCTTCGGGGCGTGCGCGGCCATGCTGCCGAAGCCCACGTACACCGGCGGGGTGCCCGCGTCCAGGAACGCCTCCAACTCGTCCGGCAGCGGGCGGTCGTCGGGCAGGATCCACGCCCCGGTCTGCACCAGGTCGAGCTCCGTCATGCCCTGCGAGGGGCACAGCGTCGCGTCGGCCGCCAGCCACGGCCGGCCGGTGAAGACGTGGTCGCGGACGCCGTCCACCGGCGGCAGGCCGATCGCCGCCCGGTGGCCGGCCAGCGCGTCCCCGTACAACGCGTCCACCCGCCGGGCGTCCTGCTCCCACAGCACCCGGTGGTCGGTCTCGCCCTGCGGGGACGGATCGCCCGGCCGCGCGCCCGGCGGGAAGTGCCGCGACGGCAGTCCGAAGACGTGGAAGCACGCGTAGACGTACGGGATGCCCAGTTTCTCGGCCACGTCCCGTGCGCCGGCCGGCATCAGCCCGGTCGCGAGCAGGACGTCACATTCCTCGGCCGCCGCGGTGAGCGTGTCGAACCGGGCCGCGACCAGCTCGGGGGCGAGCCGGAACGCGTCCTGCGCCGTGGGTGGCTTCGCACCGGCCACCACCGAGTGCACCGTCGGGCCGAGCGGCACCAGCGGTACGCCGACGCGTGTCAGCAGTGTCGCGAACTCCTCGTCCGGCGGCGCGCACACCACCGCCTCCGCGCCGAGTTCCCGTACCGCCACCGCCAGTCCCGCCAGCGGTTCCACATCCCCGCGCGACCCCCAGGTCGACAACAACACACGCACTTCGCACTCCCCGTTTCCGCCGTTTCAGGCTGTGAGCCGCCGATTCTGCGGCACGCCCCGGGTCTTGCCGCAAGCCCCCCGGTGCGCTATAAGTTGAGAGTGGCGAGGAGAGTTTTCTCCTCGCCTTTGTGTTTTTCGCCCCCCCAGCCGGGTGCCTCGGTCAAGGCCGGTGCGGTGCGCTCCGGATCGTGGACCGTGTGATCATGTCCGTCCGCACATACGCACCTCATGGGGGGACCATGCGCACCCGCACCACCACGGCCACGACCGGCCTCGTCGCCGCGCTCGCGGCGCTGCTCGTCCTGGGCGGCTGCACCGCGCCGAAGGAGAACCGCGGCACGGCGGTGAGCTCCGCGGCCCCCGTCCCCCCGCAGAGCAGCACGTCGGGGTCCGCGGCCGGGTCGGGTACGGGGGCGGGGGCCGGG
This sequence comes from Streptomyces sp. NPDC046308, assembly GCF_055588065.1. Classification (NCBI taxonomy): domain Bacteria; kingdom Bacillati; phylum Actinomycetota; class Actinomycetes; order Kitasatosporales; family Streptomycetaceae; genus Streptomyces; species Streptomyces sp. NPDC046308. The sequence continues at coordinate 242,029 of NZ_JBVJFB010000009.1, read as the reverse complement.
TTCGAGGGGCCCCGGCCGCAGGATCAGAACCTCCTGGCGTGGACCGGTGATCCCAACGACGCGGGTCACGTCACCGCCCAGTCGGCCGCCGGGGTCGGCGGGCGGATCACCCTGGTGCGGATCGTCCTGCGCGAGCAGATCACCTGGTCGAACATCTGGCTCGGCCTGGCCGGCATCGACCCGAACGCCCAGCTCTCCAACTGCTACCTCGGCGTGTACGACGCCACCGGCAAGCTCGTCGCGGCCACCCCGGACATCTCGCCCCAGCTGATGACCGACGCCATCGCCAAGCCGCTGGCCCTCGCCAAGCCGTTCACCGCCGCGCCCGGCACCTATTTCATCGCGCTCCTCCTCAACGGGAACTGGGCGACCAACGCCCTCACCCTGAAGTCCACGGGCGCCGGGATCTCGGTCAATGCCGGTCTGACACCGCCCAGCCTCCGCTACAGCACCCTCCTGACCGGGCAGACCTCGCTGCCGGCCGCCGTGAACCTAGCCGAGCAGTCCACGAGCACCATCAACACCGGCTGGGCCAGCCAGTGGTACGCGATTTCCTGAGCCCTCGGCGTGACGGCGTCAGGCGGGCCGGGGCGGCGTGACGGCGGGGCGGCGGCCGTCAGGCGTCGATCGTGCTCACGTTGACGCGGATCTTGGACTGGCCGTGGCCGAGCTCCTCCCAGTCGTCCATGAAGCGTGCCGCCAGCCCGTGCCGGGCGGCGAGGTCGACGAGGGTCTGGGTGCGGTAGTAGAAGTCCTCGCGCAGCACCTGGTGTTCGACGCCGGTCGTGCGGTCGAAGGTGAAGTCGAAGTGGCCCCCGGGCGCCAGGACGCGGCCCACGTGGGCGAGGCATTCGTCGATGACCTCGATCGGTGAGTGCGAGAACACGCTGTGGGCGTGGACGACGTCGAAGTACCCCTCGGGCAGGAAGTCCAGTGTCAGGTTCCTGGTGATCGTCAGGTACGGAAGTTTGGCCTGGAGCCCGCGTTCGGTCACGGTGCGCTTCGCCGCGATGAGGATGTCCGGCGAGATGTCGATGCCGTAGTAGTGGCCCGCATCGAGGTAGTCGATGAAACGCCAGCCGGCGCGGAGGTTTCCGCAGCCGATGTCCAGCATGCGCGATCCGGGCTTCAGACCGTGCCCGAGCAGGTAGTCGAACTGCATCTGGCCGAGCGCGAGCCAGCGTTCGTGCGTCCGGCTGCCGACGGCCGCCTCCGGGTTGCGGCGGGTGTCCGAGGCCATCACGGCCCGGTAGTAGCTCACGTGGTCGGGGTGCCTGAAGGCCAGCCACCGGTCTCGGGCGGCCCGCTTCAGGTACGGCGCGATGCGGTGGGGGCGGCTCGCCGCGTAGCGGACCTTGTGGACGAGGGACTCCCGGTTGGCGGTGAGGTTCTTCCTGGTGGCCATGAGCACTCCGTATCCGTGCGGTCAGGGAGAGAGGATCGCCGAGGCCGTGGTCCGCCACCCGGCGACCGTCCTGGCCGCGAGGTACAGCACGCGCACGCGCTGGAACTCGCGTCCGGCCCTGTCGTTGCGCACCCAGGTCACCTCGATGAGGACCGACCGCTCGTTCAGGGGCCGGACTTGGGGATCGAGCGCCGTACTGCCGCCGTAGTCGGCGTCGCGCAGCATCTGCAACTCGTTGGTGAGCGCCGCCGCGAGCGTGTCGTCGGAGGCGAGCACCACGTGCACGGCGTCGGTGGTCATCGTGATCGGTACGGCGAAGTAGTCGAGCAGCGGCGCCGGGTCGGTACGGCCGGCGGCGGCCAGGCCGATGAAGGTACTGACGTACTGGTCGAACCAGGCCCTGGCGTCCGCCTCGACTGCGGAGAGATCCGTGTGCGGCATGAGCTTCCTTGCTCTCGTACAGGACCGAGTACGGAGGGTCCGAAAGTGTGGGCATTTTAGCGATATCGACCAGATTGCCACCGGGTGCGCCGTGGGCCTACGCGCCGCGCCCACCGGCCGCGGGCCCCCACCCGAGGGCCCCACACGCCGTCGAGGCGGAGCTCGACGCGGTGACGGGTGGGCAAGAGGCCCCCGGCCCGGCGGTCCTGGGGGGAACGTCACTTCGTGACGGCGGGCTCCTCACCGAGCAGCCGGGCGCGGAACAGGTCGAGGACGGTGTCGAGCGCCTGCCGTGTGGGCTGTCCCGGCTCGTCGACGAGGTGCTCCGTCAGGACGGAGTGCGGGGGCAGGGCGCTGTCCGGATTCGCGGCGGCGTCTTCGAGTTCGACGGCAACGAAGGCGTCGCCGAGCTCGCGCCGCAGGTACGCGAAGCGGTCGCCCGGAACGAGCCGGTCCCCGCGGAAGCGCAGGCCCAGCACCCGCAGCCCCTCGCGCTCGCAGCGTCCGCGGACGACCGCGAGCTCCTCAGGGCTGATGTCGATGGAGCCGGCCCGGCTCGCGGTGCACGCCAGCGGAAGCGACGGCTGGGACAGCACCGGGGCGACCAGCCGCTCGTCCGTGGCCATGGCCAGGGCGAATCCGCCGGTCAGGCACATGCCGACGGCGCCGACCCCGGGGCCGCCACAGCGCTCGTGCTCGGCGGCGGCCAGGGCCCGCAGCCACCGTACGACGCGTGAACTGCGTCCCGTGGCCAGCAGGGTGAACTCACGGCTCACGCACACCTGCCAGAACGCCGAGGCCATGGCGCGGCCCACGGTCGGCCAGCCGGCGGCGCCGGGGCTCGCCTCCCGGCCGGGCACGCCGAACAGGACGGGGAGCACGGCCGTGCAGCCGGTCGCCGCCACGCGTTCCGCGAACTCGAGGACCTTGGGGGTGATGCCCGGGATCTCCGCCATGATGATCACCGCGGGGCCCGTGCCCTTGCGCAGGACCCGGCGGGTGGCGCCGTCGTGGGTGAACGTGGACGGGGTGAAGCCGGTCAGGTCGTGGTCTGGCACGTGCCTGCTCCTTCGGTCGACTCTCCTGGGCCACCCTGAAGTTACCGATAGGTAGCCGCTGGTGGTCAACCGGTGGGGACGGCGCGCGAACAGAGGCGCGCGAACAGAGCGGGGGCGGGCCGGGCGCAACGGTCCGGCGCGCCGTGGAGGGTGGCCGGGCTCGGCGCAATGAACGGGCCCGCCGCCCCCGTCGGGCGGCGGGCCCGCGTCCTGCGCCGCTAGGCGGTCGGGGAGAGGACGGTGTCCTCCGGTTTGCGTGCCGTGGGCTGGGTGCTCCCGGCGACGATCAGCGCGAGTAAGACCGCGGCCGCCTCGCTCTGCAGGATCCGGGCGGCCTGCTTCAGCCGGCCGGGGTCGGGGACCGGGATGGACAGGGCCACGCACTCCGCGTTCGGGCCCGCGGTGATCGGTACGGCCGCGCACACCGTGCCGAGCGCGTACTCCTGCAGGTCGAGGAGGGGGGCGTTGGGCGGGCGGGCGTCGAGCTGGTGGAAGAGGGCCTGCTGGCTGGTGAGGGTGTGGGCGGTGAACCGGGTGAGCCGGTGGCGGGCCAGGTGGTCCTTCCTGTCGTCGTAGTCGAGCTGGGTCAGCAGGGCCTTGCCCACCGCGGAGGCGTGGGCGGCGGCGCGGAAGTCGACCCACTCGTCGACGACGGGGGTGCCGGGGCCGTCGGCGTACTGGGTGATGGAGACCTCCCCGTCGGTGTAGCGGGCGACGTAGACGGCGGCGCCGACGGCGTCCCGCACCCATGCGAGGGTCTCGCGCAGATGCCCGCGGCCCTCACCGTCGACCGAGTCGGCCAGCAGCAGGGCGTGGCCGGCGAGGTAGGCGTCCGGTCCGATCGGTGTGGCCAGGTCGGCGCGGATCAGTTGCTCCACGGCCCGGGCGAGGACCAGCTGCGGCAGCTTCGTCTCGCGGGCGATCTGGGTCAGGTTCACGCCGCCCGAATAGCGGTTGACGACTTCCAGGACGCGCAGCGCCTGGTGGACGGATTCCAGTGCGGCGGGCGCCGGGCGCCCTTCGCGGGTCCCACGGGCCGCGTGGGTCAGGTGTGGCTGTTTGAGTGCTTCGAGGGCCCATGCGTTCGCTTCCTCCGTCAGGTGGAGGGGGTTGAGCCGGGCGTTCTGGGCGACGGCGACCGCGACCTGTGGGCCGGGGGTGAAGACCTCGCCCAGGTCCGGGTGCTCCTCGTACGGGCGGGCCATGAGGGCCTGGCGCAGTCGGGCGGGCAGCCGCAGCGGAGGCCGGCCCGCCCGGCCCGGGCCGGCGGTGAGGGTGGTGAGGTCCTGGGTGGTGATGGGTGGTGAGGTCCAGATGACCGAGGCTTCGAGGGCCTCTTCGAGGTGTTCCGGGGCCGGCGGCAGGGTCGGCAGGTGTGCGTCGGGGGGCAGGGTCTGGGCTTGGCGGTTCCAGTAGCGGGCGGTCGCGACCTCGGCGCGGGCGAGGTGGTGGAGGTAGAGGCAGCGGGCCGCGGTCTGCGAGCCCGCCCCGGCCGCGTACTGGAACCAGAACTGCGCCCCGTCCGTCCGGTCGGCCAGGTGCAGCAGGCACCCGAAGAGCAGCGCCGAGTCCGCGCCGTACGGCCAGGAGCCGGCGTCCAGGGCGAGTTCGGCGAAGTCCCGGCTCTCCACGAGCGACCACGTGAGGTCGTCCAGGCCGCGGGCGGCCCGCACGTGGCAGGCGGCGTCCAGTACGAGGTCGTCGGTGGCGGCCCGGGCCGGCTGCCCCCGGGCGGGCAGGGCGCCGCCGGCGGTGGCACCGCTCGCCGAGCGGGCACGGTCGGCGACGATCCGGCGGGCGATCCGGCGCCGCGCCGCTCCCTCGTCGTATCCGGCGTACTCCTCCGCGAGTACCGTCGCGTCCTCCAGGGCCGCGTCCAGGTCGCACAGCGGCATGTCACGGTTGCAGGGCATGTCGCTCACTGGTCCTTCTCCTCTCCGGGGATCCAGTCCACCCCGAGCTTGCGGGACAGGGTTCGGCGCGCGCCGCGGATGTGCGAGCGGACCGTCGCGGGAGTGATCCCCATCATCCGGGCGACGGTGTCGGAGTCGTTGCCGAGGAGGAAGGCCAACAGCACGACGTCGTACTGTCGTTCGGAGAGGCCCGCGATCGCCGCGTACAGTCCGAGCTTCGACTCCAGCAGTTCCAGCCGCTCTCTCGAGGACCGGCGCAGGGCGGCGAACCACGCCGTCTCCACCATGGCCACCTGACGGCCCAGGACCGCCAGCCGCCGTTCGACGTGCTCCCGCAGCACCGCCCACGCGAAGCCGTGCAGGCTCGCCTCCTTCAGCGCCTGGCGCCACACCTTCAGCAGGAAGGTGAACACGTCGTCGACGACTTCCTCGGCGTCCTTGGGGTTCCCGAGCTGCAGGTGTGCGTAGCGCAGATAGGCGCGGTGCTGCTGGGAGTGGAACGCGGTGAACTCCACCGGAAGCACTCCGGCCAGCTCGCTGGAGACCGCCTGGTCCCCCGATGGATCGAATTCGCCTTCGCTCATACGCTCCCCCACGGCTGTTCATCGCTCCCCGCCGGGGCGGCGGGGGCGGCCACATCGGCCGCGGCGACTACGGGACAATCGACTACGGAAAACTCACGACGACGGACCGCGATGGCGGCTAACAGCGCGAGGGCGACCGTCTCGGGAACATTCACTTCGGCGCGAAACCTTCCAAATGGACCATGCGAAACCGGCGTGCCTGCCCCCGGACCAGCAGCCGCGGAACGCCAGACGCGCTCCCACTCACCACCCCATCGAAAAACGAGCCGGATCGTGCAAGCCGGTCCCGGAAAATCTTCGGAAGGAAGCGCATCCGCCTCGCCGCACGCCCCGGCCTGCCCGCGCACGCCCCCGGCACACCCGGCCGCGCCGCCTCCGCCGACGTGCGCCCGTACGGGCTCCGCCGCTGTTTCTTTCACACGATCGGATGTTGCTGCGGCCCCATCCGGTGGGACACGTCCCGACTACCCCGTCACCGGGGCCGGATACCTGCATGGTGAGGCTCCCGGCGCGCCGGCACTCCCCGCGCGCCCGTCGAAGAGGAAGGGCCCGCATCCGCATGGCGTTCGCGAGGAGTCTGCTGCCCACCGTGCTCTCCCTGGCGCTGACCGGTCTGCCGGCCGCGCTCCCGGAGACCGCGCAAGCCGCGGCCGCCGCGCTGTACGACGGTCAGGTCCGCCACGAGACCGCGCTGTTCAGCGTGAAGGCCACCACCAACGCGGCCGCCCAGGAGTTCACGGTGACCGGCAGCCGGCTCTCCCGGGTGAGCGTCTGGCTGGGCAGCGGGGCGGCGACGGGCACCGTGACCGCCCAGATCCGCCGGGTGCGCTCCGACGCGGGGTCGGCCATCGCCTCACGGACCCTGAACCTCTCCGCCCTCGGCGGCGCCGGCGCCGGGTGGGTCGAATTCCCGGTCGACGCGGCCGTCACCCCGGGCACCACCTACTACCTGTTCCTCCAGGCGACCACCACGGAGAACAAGCCGATCGCCTGGTACGGCACCACGCGTTCCGTGCCCGGCTCGCTGACCAGCTGGAACTACGACCGGGCGTACTGGGGCGGCTGGCACGCCTACACCTCCCGGCTGGCCTTCCACGTCAATCCCGTCGGCAACGAGCGGTGCGGCGAGACCGAGCCCTGCTACGTACCGACCTCCGCGCTCGCGGCCCGCACCTCGGGCCTGCTGACCAATCGGGTGGACACCGAGGCCGTCCCGCCCTCCTTCGCCGTGGGCGCCTCGTACGTCGACGGGAGCAACGTGCTGCGCCTGCCCTCCGGCCGGTGGCGGTACCTGCCCGACGGGGCCACGGCGTCGGCGGTCGTGGAGGCCGACGACCCGGGCGCCGTCGCGCAGGTCACCGAGAGCCGCGCGTGGCTGGCCGCGGGCAAGGTGCCGGGAACCACCGCCGCACAGCGGGCCGCGGCGCAGCGCGCCCTGCTGTCGATGCGGGCGCTGCTGAAGCCCAACGGCGCGTTCGCGGCGGGCTGGTCGCCGCCGTGGGAGTACTCCTGGCCGCGTGACGGCGCCTTCGCCGCGGCCGCCTTCGCCGCGACCGGGCACGACGAGGAGGCGTACCGGATCCTGGACTACGACGCGCTCACCCAGCGGGCCGACGGGACCTGGGAGGCCCGTACCAAGCTGGACGGCAGCGGGCCGCCGGACGGGCGGAAGTGGCAGTTGGACGGCAACGGCTGGGTGCCGTGGGCGACGTGGCAGTGGTACCGGGCCGCGCCGGCCGGCGACCGGGACGAACGGCTGCGCCGGCTCTACCCGATGGTGCGGAAGGCGGCCGACTACGCGGCGGGCTCCCTGGGACCGGACGGGCTGCCCCCGGCGTCCCCGGACTACTGGGAACTGGACACGACGACCGCCAATATCGGTACGGCCGCGCCCCTGCTGGCCGGTCTCAACGCCGCCGCCGACCTGGCCGCCCGGCTGGGCACGGCCGGGGACGCGGAGCGCTGGAGGGACGCGGCGCGGCGGCTGTCCGCCGGGATCGCCGCCCGCTTCGCCCCGCTGGGGTACCAGCGGACCGTGGACGGCCGGCACGGCCGGGACAGCGCGGTGGCCTTCATGGCGCCCCCATTCAATACCGCCCCGCCCGGTCTCGGTGACGCTCTGGACTCCACGTACCGGGCGCTGCTGCTGCCCAACGGCGGCGTCTCGCCCGGCAACGACCCCTCCTTCAGCTGGGGGTCGTACGCGTGGACGGCCAGCACCTCCTTCTTCGCCCTCGCCTGGTCCGGTACGGGCGAGCAGGCCAGGGCCGGCCGGGTGCTCGACTGGGTGCTGTCCAAGCGCAACGGGCTGGGCGAGCTCCCCGAAACGGTGAACGGTGCCGGCCTGCCGTCCTCGGTCGCGCCCCTGGGCTGGACGGACTCGCTGGTCGTGTTGGTCGCGCTGGCCCTGCAGGGATCTCCGCAGCCGACCCCGCCGGCCCCTCCGGCGCGGTCGGTCCGGGGCGGCGGCGGGCTTGGCGGGAATCCGACGCACGGAGCCGGTGGCGCCGCCCCGGATTCAGTAACGTGATGCGCCTCTGAACGCGGTTCACGCGCAGGGTGCTTCGTCGGGAGGCGGACATGCGGGGCGGAACGGTTGCGGTGGTCGGCGGGAGCATCGCGGGCTGCGCCGTCGCCACGGCGGCGGCGCGGGCGGGTGCCGGCGAGGTCGTGGTGCTGGAGCGCACGCGCGGGCGGCTCGAGGACCGGGGCGTGGGCCTGTGCATCCACGACGAGCGGGCCGGGGAGCTCGGCGCGAGCGGGGCGCTGCCCGCGGGGATCGCGGCGCACCGGCTGGAGCGGCGCCGGTGGGTGGTGCGGGACGACGCGGCCGGCCCGGGCGGGAGGGTGGTGTGGGAGCAGCCGTTCCCCTTCCACTCCTACCACTGGGGTCTGCTGTGGCGCGGGCTCCGGGAGTCGGTTCCGGCCTCGGTGGTCTACCGGCAGGGCGACACGGTGACGGGCGTGGGGGCGGCTGCCGGGACCGGGGGCGCCGAGGTGCGGCTCGCGGGCGGCTCCGTCGAGCGGTACGACCTGGTCGTCGGCGCCGACGGGTACCGCTCGGTGGTGCGCGAAGCCCTCTGCCCTCGCTCCCGGCCGCACTACGCCGGGTACGTGTGCTGGCGCGGGAACGTCGACGCGGCGCTGCTCGCGGGGCTCGGCAGCGGTGCGGACCCGGTGCCGGAGGCGGTGACCACCGTCTGCTTCGCGGGCGGCACCTGCGTGGTCTACCGCATCCCCGGGCCGGACGGGCCGCGGGTGAACTGGGTGCTCTACGCCCCGCCGCCGCGCGGCGGCGGGCTGCGCTTCGACGACCCGACGAGTTTCCCGCCGGGTGGGCTGACACCCGAACTGGCGGAGCACCTCGGCACGCTGCTCGACCGGGAGTTCCCGCCGTACTGGGGGCGGGCGCTGGCGCTGACTCCTGCGGCGGACACCTTCGTGCAGCCCATCTACGACCTGGAGACGGCCCGCACCGCCGCGGGCCGGCTGCTGCTCGCGGGCGACGCGGCCACCGTCGTACGTCCGCACAACACGAGCGGGGCCGCCAAGGCCCTGCAGGACGCCACCGCCCTCGCCGAGGGGTGGCGCCGCGCCGGGTCCTTCGAGGAGCTGCTGCACGGCTACGAGGCGTCCCGCGGCACGGCCGGACGGGAACTGGTCGCGCTGGCCCGCCGGCTGGGGCGGGCCCAGGTCGAGGAGACCCCGGCCTGGGCGGCCATGGACGGCGGCGGGATGGCGGCGTGGTGGCAGGGCCAGCTGGCGGGGGCGCCGGGCATCGGGGGCCGGGCGATGGCTCCGTAGACCCGGCCGGGCTCGGCCACCGGCCGCCCGCCGCCGACCGCCGACCGCCAACCGCCAACCGGTTACCGGCCGTTGATGACGGTGTTGCCGGTGATCGCGCCGTCCGCACCGGAGACCGTGACCGCGTGGCGGACGCCGTCCGGTCCGAGGACCACGGCCAGCCAGGCGCTGCCGCCGCCTTCCTGCGCGATCACGCGCAGGCTCTCCACCTTCCCGCCCGTCACGGCCGCGGCGGCCTTGTCGGCCGCCTCCCCGATGGCCAGGGAGGGCAGGGGCGCCGGGGCGGCCTTGTGCGGTCCCCCCTTTCCACCGGGACCACCGGGAACCCCGGGAACCCCGGGTGCGTCCGGCGCGCCGGGGCCGAAGAGCTCCGCGCGGCGCTCGGACGCCTCGGGACCGCCGCGGCCGCCCTTGCGCTCGTGGGGCGGTTCCACGCCCTGCGGGCCGTGCTTGAACCCGCCCTTCTCCCCGGGCTCGGCCCACACCAGGCGCGGACCCCGGCCCCCGGGCCCGTCGTGGTGTTCGGCCACGGCGACGGCCGCCAATCCCCCGCCGACGACCACCACGGCCGCGCCCGCCGCCACCCAGCGGGCGGTCGTGGTACGCGGCACCAGGCGGCCCAGAGCCGCTCGCTTGCGGGCTCCGGTCTCCGGCGCGGTCTCGGGCTGCTGGGACGGCGGCGGGACAGAATCAGACATACAGGCACTCCTCAGAACAACCGGGCACCACGCCCGGCTCGGTCCCGAGCATGCTGAGCGCTTGCTGAAGCCCCGCTGAAGCCACCTGAAGACCTCTTCAGCCTGCGGTGGACAGCGCCTGAGATCCTGTCCCGCATGCGCGTACTGGTGGTGGAGGACGAACGACGGCTGGCCGTGGCCCTGCAGCGGGGGCTCCAGTCGGAGGGGTTCTCGGTGGACGTGGCCCACGACGGGCCCCAGGGCCTGTGGATGGCCACCGAGCACGATTACGACCTGATCGTGCTCGACATCATGCTGCCCGGGCTGAACGGCTACCGGGTCTGCTCGAAGCTGCGCGCCGCCGGCAACGAGTCGGGGATCCTGATGCTCACGGCGAAGGACGGCGAGTACGACGAGGCGGAGGCCCTGGACACCGGCGCCGACGACTTCCTGTCCAAGCCGTTCTCCTACCTCGTCCTGGTCGCCCGGCTGCGCGCGCTCGGGCGGCGCACGGGGCGCAGGCGCCCCCAGGTGATGCGCTTCGGCGACCTGGTGATCGACCCGGCCCGGCACTCCTGTGCCCGTGGCGCGGCGGAGATCCGGCTGACCGCGCGGGAGTTCGCGGTGCTGGAGTACCTGGCCCGGCGCTCCGGCGAGGTGGTGCCCAAGCGGGACATTCTGGAACAGGTGTGGGACAGCGCCTTCGACGGCGATCCCAATGTCGTGGAGGTCCACGTCAGCGCCGTGCGCCGCAAGATCGACGCTCCGTTCGGTCGCGCCGCGCTGGAGACCGTACGCGGAGCCGGGTACCGGCTGGCGGTCGACGGTGGCTGAGCGCCCCGGGGCACGCCCCCGACCGCTTCCCCGCCTCCGCCGCCGGGCGGGCGGCGCCCTGCGGGCGCTGTCGGCCGCGGCCGTGGGGCGTTGGCCGGCGCTGCGGCGGTTGTGGCCCACCACCGTGCGGGCCCGGGCCACCGTGGGCGCCAGCGTGGTGGTGGCCGCGGCGCTGTCACTCGCCTCGTTCGCCCTGCTCGGGCTGCTCGAGGCCAACCTGCTGCGCAACGCGGAGAACGACGCCCGGCGGCAGGCGGAGACGGTGGCCCAGCTCGCCGCCACCGGCAAGCTGGGGCGCGTCCGCGCGCCCGCCCGCGGCGTCGAGTTCGTCCAGGTGGTGAGCGCCGACGGGCGGGTGCTGTTCGCCAGCCCGAACCTGCTGGACGCGCCCCCGCTCCCGCCGGCCGTCCCCGGGCTGCCGGGGCCGCGCGTCCACACCTGGAAGGTCCGCCCGTTCGGCGGCGAACACCGTCAGCGGGTCGCCCAGGTCATCACGGACACCCCGGACGGGCCGGCCACCGTCTACGCCGGCGCCTCGCTGCGGGACGCGGACGCGGCCGACGACACCACGACCGCCGCCCTCGTCATCGGCATGCCCCTGCTGCTGGCCATGGTCGCCCTGGTGACCTGGAGGGTCACCGGTCACGCGCTGAGGCCGGTGGAGGAGATCCGCGCCGAGGTCGCCGCGATCTCCGACCGCGACCTGCACCGCAGGGTGCCGGTGCCGGGCACCCGCGACGAGGTCGCACGCCTGGCGGAGACGATGAACGCCACCCTCGACCGGCTGGAGGCCTCCGGCATCCGCCAGCGGCAGTTCATCGCCGACGCCTCCCACGAACTGCGCAGTCCCATCACCGTCCTGCGTACGCAGCTGGAAGTGGCCCTGGCCGTCCGGGACCCGGAGCTGTGGCCCGAGCTGATCGGCGGAGCCCTGGAGGACATCGAACGGCTCCAGCACCTCGCCGCCGATCTGCTGCTGCTCGCGCGCATCGACGCGGCCCAGCCCGTGGCGGCCGTCCCGCTGGACCTGACCGCGCTGGTGCGCGAGGTGGTGGAGGGCCGCCTCGGTGACCGGGTGCCCGTACGGACGGACCTCGAAGCGGACGTCGAGGTCACCGCGAGCGCGCTGTGGCTCGGCCGGGTGGTCACCAACCTCGTCGACAACGCGCAGCGCTTCGCCGACCAGAGCGTGGACGTCACCCTGCGCACCACCGCGAGCGGTGCGGTGCTGGAGGTCGTCGACGACGGTCCCGGCATCCCCGCGGCGGACCGGGAGCGGGTCTTCGAGCGCTTCACCCGGCTCGATGACTCGCGCAGCCGTGACCACGGCGGGGCGGGGCTGGGGCTGGCGATCGCGCGCGACCTGAGCGCCCACCACGGCGGCACGCTGACGGCCGAGGGCTCCCTGCGCGGGGCACGGCTGGTGCTGCGGCTGCCGGTGACGCGCCGGCCCTGACCGATCCGCTCCCCGCCCGGCACGGGGCCTCCGACCAGGAACAACTGCCGCAGTTTCAGCAGCAGTTCGTACATGCGGTACGCGGCAAGCGGAAAATGCGGTGCCCCCGGGCGGGCCCGCGATCTAGACTCGCCGTACGCGCTGCCGAAAGGGCACCGCGCGCCTCATGCCGAGTGAAGAGAAGGGGAGTCCGGCCATGCGTACGCACCGCACCGCCGTCTTCGCTCCCCCGTCCCGGTACGACGTGATCCCGGTGTCTCTCGGCGCGCGGTGCCGGCCGCGCGGCCGTCACCGTACCCCCGTGACGCACTTCTAGATCCTTTCGGGATCCCTCCGCTTCCCGCTCGCCGCTTCCCGTACGCCGCCGCCTGCCCGGACCTCCTCCGGGCGCGGCGGCGCCGACGCGGCGGCCGCCTGCGGGGCCCCGAGGACCGCGTACGGGAATCGCGCCGCCCCTTTCTCTCCTCACTCGAAAGGCCTAGGGCCATGCGCGCCAACGGGCGTCCCCTCACCACCACTTCCCTCGACGCCGTCCGCAATCTGGGCATCCTCGCCCACGTCGACGCCGGCAAGACCACGCTCACCGAACGCGTCCTGTTCGCGACCGGTGCCACCCACAAACGGGGCGAGGTCCATGCCGGAACGACCATCACCGACTACGACCCCCAGGAACGCGACCGCGGCATCACCATCTTCGCCGCGGCCGTGAGCTGCACCTGGGACGGACATCGCGTCAACCTGATCGACACCCCGGGGCACGTCGACTTCTCCGACGAGGTCGAGCGGTCCCTGCGGGTGCTGGACGGGGCGGTCGCGGTGTTCGACGCCGTCGCCGGGGTCGAGCCGCAGAGCGAGTCGGTGTGGCGGCAGGCCGACCGGCACGGTGTGCCGCGGATCGCGTTCGTCAACAAGCTGGACCGGGCCGGCGCCGACCTCGACACGGCGGTCGCGTCGATCCGCGAACGGCTGGGCGCCGTACCCCTCGTGGTGCAGCTGCCCATCGGACGGGAGGACGCGTTCACCGGCGTCGTCGACCTGCTGGCGATGCGCGCGCTGCACTGGCACGCCGGCTCCGGCACGTACGAGACGGGGCCGGTCCCCGAGCCGCTGCGCGAGGAGGCCGACCGGCGGCGCCGGCTCCTGGAGGAGACGGTGGCGGAGCTGCACGCCGACGCGCTGGAGGAGTTCTGCGCCACCTCGGCGCTGGCCGGGCCGACGCTGGCCCGCGCCCTGCGCGAGCTGACGCTGCGCGGGGACGGTGTCGTGGTGCTGTGCGGCTCGGCGTACCGCAACCGCGGGATCGAGCCGTTGCTGGACGCGGTCCTGGCGTACCTGCCCTCGCCCGCCGACATGCCGCCCGTACGGGGGATGGCGGACGGCGCGGAGCAGGAGCGCGCGCCCGATCCGGCGGGGCCGTTCACGGCCCTCGCCTTCAAGGTGACGGCGACCCCGACGGGGCGGCTCACCTACCTGCGGGTGTACGCGGGCACCTTGCGCAAGGGCGCGACCGTACTGGACGCGGCCACGGGCCGGACGGAGCGGGTCGGCCGGATCCTGCGGGTCCAGGCGGACCGGCACGAGGAACGGGAGGAGGCGGTGGCCGGTGACATCGTCGCCGTGATCGGGCTCAAGGCCGCGCGCGCGGGCACGACCCTGTGCGCGCCGGGGGCCGGGCTGGTCCTCGAACCGCCCTCGGTGGCCGAGCCGGTGGTGTCGGTGGCGGTCGAGGCGCGGTTCGCCGGCGACACCGGGCGGCTCTCGGCGGCCCTCGCGCGGCTCGCCGAGGAGGACCCGTCGCTGGTGGTCCGGTCCGACCCGGAGACCGGGCAGACGGTGCTGTCGGGGCTGGGTGAACTGCACCTTGAGGTCGCGGCGGAGAAGATCCGCAGCGGCCACGGGGTGGAGGTCGTCGTCGGCCGGCCGCAGGTCTCCTACCGGGAGACCGTCGTGCGCGGGGTGACGGGCCTGGTCTACCGGCACGTCAAACAGGACGGCGGGGCGGGCCAGTTCGCGCACGTCGTCGTCGATGTCGAGCCGCTGGAGGAGGCCGCCTTCGAGTTCCGGTCGACGGTCGTCGGCGGGCGCGTGCCGCAGGAGTACGCGCGCGCCGTCGAGGCCGGCTGCCGCGACGCCCTCGCCGAGGGCCCGCTGGGCGGCCATCCGGTGACGGGGCTCCGGGTCACGCTCACCGACGGGGCGACCCACTCCAAGGACTCCTCGGAGATGGCGTTCCGGGCGGCGGGCCGGTTCGCGCTGCGCGAGGCACTGCGGCTGAGCGCGGTGGAACTGCTGGAGCCCGTCGTGGAGGTGACGGTGACCGTTCCGGAGGACGGGGTGGGCGGTGTGCTCGGTGATCTGGCGGTTCGCCGCGGCCGGGTATCGGGGTCCACGGCGGGGTCCGGGACCGCGGTGATCACGGCCACCGTGCCGCTGGCCGAGCTGTTCGGCTACGCGTCGCGGCTGCGCGGCCGCACCCGGGGCCGGGGCACGTTCACCACCCGGCCGGCCGGTCTCGCACCGGTCCCGGCCTCGGTGGCGGCGACCCTGCCGGCCCGCTGACCGCCTCGCGCTAGTCTGCGTGGACCCCCTCGGGTCCACGCAGACAGGCAAGGTGAACATGTTCGAGCCGGTGCAGGAGAATCCCTACCCTGACAGCGACGTCCTGGGCGAGGGCCCGGAGCCGCACCCGCTGCTGCGGCCCGTGCTGCCCCTGCTCGGGCGCTGGCACGGTCAGGGGCGGGGCGAGTACCCGACGCTGGAGAGGGACTTCCGCTACGAGCAGGAGATCACCTTCAGCCACGACGGCCGCCCTTTCCTGCGGTACGAGGCACGGGCGTGGCTGGTCGACGACTCCGGGGCCCCGATCCGTCCGGCGGGACGCGAGGCGGGGTGGTGGCGGGTGACGCCCGACGCCTCCCTGGAGGTCGTGCTCGCCCACCCCACCGGGATCGTCGAGACCTACGTGGGCCGGGTGTCGGGTTCGGAGATCGAGATCGAGACCAAGGACGTGTCGCTGACCCCGCTGGCCAAGGAGGTCACCGGCACGCGGCGCCACTACACCGTCGAGGGCGAGGAGATGACGGTCCTCCACGACATGGCCGCGGTGGGGCAGCCGCTGCAGCACCACCTCACGACGCACCTGCGCCGACGCCCCTCCCGGGACCGCTGAGTCCGGCGCACGGCCCGGAAACCCGCCGCGAGATCACCCGCGTGCCCGGCACGGGCTGCGGGTGCTCCCGTACGCGCCGTCGCATAGTCGTGGCAGGCCCCGTGACGGCGGCGGCGTACCGGAGGAGTGATGGTGGTGGAGCTCGGACGTCGCGCCGCGCTGGCGGCGCTGCTGGCCGCAGGACTCGTACCCGGCTCCGGCTCCGCGGCGGCGCGGACCGGCGCTCAGCCCACCGCGCCGGCCGCGGGTGATCGGGGGGCCGGTCCGCGCCCGCCCGCCTCGCTCCTCGGCAGCGAGATCCGCCGGCTGCCCACCTCGCGCAAGGTCATCGCGCTCACCTTCAACGCCGCGTGGGACGAGGCCGGGATCGACACCGTGCTCGCCGAACTGCGGTGGCGGAAACTGCCCGCCACCTTCTTCCCGACCGGACGGTTCGCGCAGGCGCATCCCGCGGCGGTGCGGGCCATGGGCGCCGCGCACGGCCTCGGCAACCACTCGTACAGCCACCCGTACTTCGACGAGATCAGTACGGCGGAACGGGCCGAGGAGGTGCGCCGCGCCGACGCGGCGATCCGGACGGCGTCGGGGACCGAGCCGCTGCCGTTCTTCCGTTTCCCCTACAGCTCCACCACCCGGCAGTCCGTAGCCGACGTCAACGACCTGGGCTACGCGGCGATCGAGTTCACCGCGGACACCAACGGCTACCTCGGGCCGGACGGCGGCATGACGGTGGACGAGGCGGTCGAGCGGGCCGTCGACGCCTTCACCCCCGGAGCGATCATCCAGATGCACGTGGGCAGCGACGGCGACGGCGTCGTCCTCGACGCCGAAGCCCTGCCGCTGATCGTCGACGCGGCGCAGGCCGACGGCTACGAGGTCATCGACCTGCGCGCGTTCCTGAGCGCGTCGGCCTCCCCCGCTGCCGGCGGGGGCCGGTAGGGTCCGGCCCGGCCGTGTCCCGGAGCCGGTCCGCCGCCCTCGCCAGCCGGAACCCCGCGATCTGGCAGGTGACGAGGGAGACGAGGACCAGCACCACGAAGAAGCGGTCGTTGATGAGTTCCGCCTGACGGGTGACGCCCGCCAGGACGATGCCGATGGTGCCCCGGGCGTTGAGGGCGAACGCGAGGGACGAGGAGAACACCCGGTCCTCCCCCGCCAGGCGCGCCCCCGCCCAGATGCCGGCCGTCTTGACGGCGCAGGCGAGCGTCAGGAACCACAGGAAGAACAACGGGTCGAAGGCGCGCACCAGGTCGAGGCGCATGCCGACCAGGACGAAGAACACGGGAACGAAGAAGGCCATCGAGAACTGGCGGATGGCGCCCCAGACCGCCGCTTCCCGTTCTGTCCCCCGGGAGGTGCCGTCGTCGGCGCTCTGGTCGCCGCGGGCGGCGCAGATGCCCGCCATCAGGGCGCCGAACACGGCGTTGACGCCGAGGCCGAGGCACAGCAGCACCATGGCGCACAGGAAGATCAGGCGGAAGGCCACCGGGCTCTGCCGGGCCACGATGTTGGCGCGGTGCCGGGCCAGCCGGTGGAAGAGCCGGGCTCCCCAGGTCAGGCTCACGGGGAAGAACAGCAGGCTGACGACGGTGAAGTACGCGGCCGTCGGCACGGGCGCGGTGGTGCCGATCAGGTCCCAGAGGCCGACGGAGTGGCCGGTGCCGGATCGGGCGAGGCCGAGGACCACGGCGAGGACGACGTAGAGGATGACGTCCTCGATCACGGCGACCATCAGGACGATCCGGCCGAAGGCGGTGTCCATGATCTCCAGGTCCATCATGATCCGCGAGATGACCGGAATGGCCGCGACCGCCATGGCGAGCCCCACGACGAGGGCGGTCGTCGCCGTGGAGCCGGCCGGCCCCGCGAAGAAGGCGGGGACCAGCGCCGCGATGCCGACGCCGGCCGCGAAGGGCACCACGAGTCCGGCCGCGGCCACGATCGCCCCGGTGCGGCGTTCCCTGCCGCCCGCCCTGATGCGCAGTTCCGCGCCGGCCAGGAACATCAGGAGCAGCTGGCCGAGCTGGTAGATGGCGTCCAGGGCGCTGGTCACCGCACCGGCGGCGGGGAACAGCGCGGCCCGGGCGGCGGGGGCGAGAAGTCCGAGGAGCGAGGGGCCCAGGAGGATGCCGCCGACGACCTCGCCGAGGACGGGGGGCTGGCGCAGGGCGCCGAAGAGGAACCCGCATCCATGTGCGACGGCGCAGATCACGGTGAGGGCCGCCAGCAGCCGGATGGTGTCGATCGCTGTCATGCCGGATCACTTCCACTCGTTGTGCGGGGTGGACGTCGTTCCGTTCGGTTTCACGTCAGTGCGAGGGAGTGCTGTTCAACCGACGTGTGCGCGGCCACCATTGAACGGCCCCCGTGGCAGGATGGCGGAATGGAACGTGTACTTGGAATCGGTGGGTACTTCATGCGAGCCGCCGACCCCGTCGCCCTGGGCGCTTGGTACCGCGACTGCCTGGGCCTGGACGCCGACGAGCACGGCCTGTGGCATCCGGCAGCCGGGCCGACGGTGTTCGCCACGTTCGAGTCCGGGACCGACTACTTCGGCTCCCGCGCCCAGCAGTCCATGCTCAACTTCCGGGTCCGCGACCTGGACGCGATGCTCGCGCAGCTGCGCGGCAAGGGCGCGGACGTGGACGTGGAGACGCAGGACATGGAGGGCGTCGGCCGGTTCGGCTGGGTCACCGATCCCGAGGGAAATCGGATCGAGCTGTGGCAGCCCGCCTGATCCTCGACCGACGGATCGGCACTGGCTCAAGCTGAGCCGCTCCGACGCGGGTGCGGTGCGCCTCCCCGACCCGGTCGTCAGCCGGGCGGACGGCCTCGACCCCGAGCAGGAGGTCCTTCTGGCCGACTCGGTCGGCATGGCCTGCGGGAGGTCGTCGACGGCTTCCTCGCCGCCTCGCGCGGCGGGGACTTCGAAGCGCTGGTCGCCGTCCTCGACCCGGACGTCGTGGCCCGCTCCGACGGCGGCACGCTGCGCCCCGGCCTGGTCCGCCGTGGCGCGGCCGAGGTCGCCTCCCAGGCGATCACCTTCGCGCGGTTCGCCGCGGCGGCCCATCCAGTGCTGGTCAACGGGCTGCCCGGGGTGGTCGCGGTAGCGGACGGCCGGGCCATCTCGGTCATGGCGTTCACCGTCCAGGACGGCCGGATCACCGCACTCGACATCCTCACCGACCCCGAACGCCTCGCACGCGTCGACCTGAGCCTCCTGGTGGGCTGAGCCACCGTCACCACCGCCTGTCGTGCGGTGCGCCGGGCCCGCCGTGCCCCGCGCACCGCACGGCGAGAACCCTCGTCCGTACCGGCCCCACGCGCTCTACGATCATTCGGTGATGGAGACTTCGAAGCCCGAGCCGGGCACCACCCCCGGCACCGCCCTGGTCCTGATCGACCTGATGCCCCGTATCGTCGCCCTGTCGCTGGCCCCCCACACCGGCGAGGAGGTGGCCGGGAGGTGCGCCCGGCTGGCCGAGGCGTTCCGGGCGAGCGGCCGCCCGGTGGTCGTGGTGCGCGTCGAGCGGCCGAACGTCGCGGAACAGCCGCCCGGCAGCGGCTTCGTCGAAGGGCTCGTCCGCCCCGGCGACATCGAGATCGTCAAGCGTACGGTCGGCGCCTTCCACGGGACGGGCCTGCACGAGCGGCTGCTCGGCCTCGGGGTGGAACGGCTGGTCCTGGCCGGGCTGGTGACGACGATGGGAGTGGAGTCCACCGCCCGCGCGGCGAGCGACCACGGGTACGAGGTGGAGTTCGTCGAGGACGCGATGTCCGCCTTCGCCGCGGACGAGCACGAGTTCGCCGTACGGAGGATCTTCCCGAGGTTCGGCGAGGTCCGCGACGCGGCGTCCTGTCTGGCCGACCTGCGGGAAGAGCTGCGAAAGTGCCGGGAGGAGACGGTCCCCGCAGGGCTGCGGATCCGCGCGGGCGATGTCAGTGGGCACCTCTAGCGTTGCGGCATGATCTGGACCACCGCTCAGGACACCCTCCCGCCCGTGCCCCCCGCGCGACGGTTCGACGCCGCGCCCTCCGGGCTCGCCGAGACCGTCGAGCTGACGGCCGATCACCTCGAGCATTTCGAGCCCCGCGTCCACACCGTGGCGGTGTTCGAGCGCGTCCTCGACGGACTCGTGCGGCAGGCGCACCGCGACCGCCACGCGCTCGCGTCGGCCCTCTCCGCGGCGTTGGGGCACCGCTACGCCGAGGAGGAGACCGAGGCGGACCGGCTCACCCCGGTGGACGTGGTGGTGGCCTCGGCGCTGTGGCGGGTCACGGGGTACAGCCTCAAGCCCGAGTACCTGCGCCGGCAGCGGGGGCACGAGGAGTGCGCGCAGGGCGGGCTGGAGATGGTGATCGCGGCGCGGGTGCGGGAGATCGGCTACGCGCTGCGCTCCGGTGCCCCGCAGCCGTTCCTGCTGGCCACACCCAGTTGGGACACCGGCTCGCTGGAGGCGGCCGAGCTCGTCGAACGGCTCGCGGAGTACCGGAGGTTGGGTGCCCGTCCCCGTCCCGCCGACTTCGGGCAGGCCCTGCTGCGCGTCCGGCGGGACGATCCGGCGGCGCCGGCGGCCGCCGAGGCCGCGGCCCGGCTCGGGACCGCCGAGGGCGATCGGCTCGCCGCCTGGCTCGGCCCCGACGGTGAACCGGGCACGGGGCGGCGCCGGGTCGTCATGCCCGATCCCGGGGCGCACCGGGCCTGGTCTCGGGCCGGCGCGGCCGAGCCGCAGGTCGCTTTCGCGAGCGGTGAACGGCCCGCTCTGCGAAGGGAGTTCCCCGAGGCGTTCCACTGGCTGGGCCGGCCCCACGAGGGCTTCACCCGCTGCTATCACTGGCATGCCGGGCACGCCGTGCGGGCCGCGGTACTGCCCGAGGACCGGGACGTCCAGGCCCGGTGGCTGCTGCCGGGCGTGACGCTGGCCGCGACCACCGGCGATCACGGCGACTCCTGGATGCTGCCCCACCTCGCCCTGCTGGGCGGCCCCGCGGGGCCCGGGCTGCACTCCGCCATCGCGGCGGGGCTGGGCGGACGGCACCCGGCGAGCCGCCGCCCGGCGATCGAGGCCCTGCTGGTGCTGGCGGGCCGGGGTGAGCTGGACGCTGCGCTGCTGGGCCGGGAGCTGGCCTCGATGGCGGCCCTCGGGACGGTCAAGCCCAACCGGCTGGCGGACGCGGCCCGCTCGGCCGCCGCGGCGGGCGCGTACGCCACGGTGTGGGCCGTGCTCGCCGAGGTCCTGCCGGCCCTGCTGCCGTCGACACGGGGTGCGGGCGAGGTGCTGGCCGTCGCCGCCGACTGCGCGGAGCGCTGCGGAGCCACGGGCCCGCTTCCCGCGGAGGTGGCGGACGTCGCGGCCCGCACCAGATCGTCCCGGCTGGTCACCGAGGCCCGCCGCCTGACCTCCGCGCTCTGCGGCGTCTGACGTGGGCGGGTACCTGCCTCCGGGTGTGGACGCCCGGAGGCCGGTATCCGCTACGGCTTGGTGCCGCTACGGCTTGGTGTCGCTGGCGGCGGGGCGTGGTGCGCGGGCCAACGCGCTGGGCCACCAGCTGCGCGGGCCGATGTCGATCACGAGTGCCGGAACCAGGAGGGAGCGCACGACGAGCGTGTCGAGGAGGACTCCGAAGGCGACGATGAACGCGATCTGGACGAGGAAGGCGAGTGGGATGACCATGAGCGCCGCGAAGGTCGCCGCGAGCACCACACCGGCCGAGGTGATGACGCCGCCCGTCGTGGTCAGGCCGCGCAGCACCCCTTGGCGTACTCCGTGGACGAGGGACTCCTCCCGGACGCGTGACATGAGGAAGATGTTGTAGTCGACGCCGAGCGCCACGAGGAAGACGAAGCCGTACAGGGGCACGGACGCGTCCGTGCCGCTGAACCCGAGCAGGTGCTCGAAGACGAGTGCGGAGACTCCCAGGGTGGCCAGGAAGTTCAGCGCCACGGTCGCGACGAGCAGCACCGGTACGAGGAAGGAGCGCAGCAGCAGGATCAGGATGAGCAGGATGATGCCGAGGACGACGGGGACGATCACTGTGCGGTCCCGGGCCGCGGTCTGTCCGGTGTCGTACTGCTGGGCGGTGTAACCGCCGACGAGGGCGTCCGCCTGCGGCAGGGCGTGCAGAGCGCTGCGCAGTGCGGCGACCGTCTTCCTCGCGGCGTCGCTGTCGGCGGCGGCCTCGAGGGTGGCGTCGACGCGGATGCGGCCGTCGACGACCAGCGGGCCGCTGTCGCCGGGCACGCCGGAGACCGTCACCGGGGTCGCCGAGGCGACACCCGCCGTCGCGCGGGTGGCGGCCAGCACCTCGTCCGCCTCGGAGGCGTTGGCGATGATCACTGCGGGCTGGCCCGAGCCGCCGGGGAAATGCCGGCTCAGCGTCTCCTGCGCCGCGACGGAGGGAGCGTCATTGACGAAGATCTCGTCCAGCGGGACGCCCTTGGAGGTCAGGCCCGGCGAGAACGCGGCCAGGACGAGCATGAGCAGTGCCGTCGACAGCCAGACCCGGCGGGGGGCGCGGTCGATGACGGCCGCGACGCGGCGCCACACCCGGTGGCCTTCTGCCGGTTCGTCGCCGGGCTGCGGTACGGCGGGCCAGAACGCGGCCCGGCCGAGCAGGGCCAGTACGGCGGGAAGGAAGG
The DNA here is from genome assembly GCF_055588065.1 of Streptomyces sp. NPDC046308. Lineage (NCBI taxonomy): Bacteria > Bacillati > Actinomycetota > Actinomycetes > Kitasatosporales > Streptomycetaceae > Streptomyces > Streptomyces sp. NPDC046308. The sequence continues at coordinate 220,048 of NZ_JBVJFB010000009.1, read as the reverse complement.
TGAGGGTCGCCAGCACGGAGCAGATGATGCCGATGGCACCGACCGGTCCCAGGGCCCGGTTGTTGGTCAGGTCGCTGGCGAGCAGGGCGAGCAGGCCCAGGGCGACCGTCGCGGCGCTGGCGGTGATCGCGCCGGCCGACCGGCGGACGGCGGCCAGCGCCGCGGCCGTCCGGTCGCCGTGGGCGGTGTATTCCTCCCGGAACCGTGCGGCCAGCAGCAGGGCGTAGTCGGTCGCCGCTCCGATGACCAGGATGGACAGGATCCCCTGCACCTGGCCGTCGACACGCACGATGTCCCTGTCGGCCAGCGCGTAGACGACGGCGCAGGCCAGGCCGAGGGCGAACACCGCACTGATGATGATCAGCAGGGGGAGCAACAGGCTGCGGTAGACCAGCAGGAGGATGAGCAGCACCGCGCCGAGCGCCGCGCCGAGCAGGAGGCCGTCGATGCCGGCGAAGGCGTCACCGAGGTCGGCCTGGGTGGCTGCCGGTCCGGCGATCCGGGCACTCAGGCCGGGTACCGAGCCCGCCGCGGAGCGCACCCGGTCCAGGACGGCCGGCAGTTCGTCCCCCAGGTCCGGAGCGAGCGGGGCGACCGCCTGGAGTGCCCTGCCGTCCTGCGAGGGCAGGGCGGGCGACGGCGTTCCGCTGATCCCCTTCGCCCCGGCCAGGGAGGCGATGGTGCGCGTGGCCTTCTCCTGCTGGGCACCGGTGACGTCGCCGCCGCCCTCCGCCTGCCAGACGATGATCGCGGGCACCGATTCGGAGCGTTCGAAGGCCTTGCGCGCCTCGAGCACCCCGGTGGACTCCGCGCTCCGGGGCAGGAAGGCGGCCTGGTCGTTCGTCGCGACCTCACCCAGCTTGCCCGCGTAGGGGCCCAGCGTCCCGCCGATCCCCAGCCAGACCATGACCAGGACCACGGGCACCAGCCTGCGGGCCCACCGCCAAGCGTGCTTCATCCGCACGCCCTCCTTTTACTCAATCATAAAGTATCTCAATGGTCGAGAGATCATATGCTGGAGAGATGCCCAGTACTCCACCTCCCGTACTTCCGTGCGACGACCCGATCGGGTTGCAGTCCTTCGCCGTGTTGTTGCGCGCGATGAACGCGGAGTTCAACCGCATCGCCCAGGAGTTCGCACAGGCGCAAGGTCTGCATGTGACCGATGTCCAGGCCCTGATCGCCGTGCTGGACGCCGACCGCGACCAAGAGGCCGGACCCATGACCCCTGGGCGGCTGGGCGCACGCATGAACCTCACGTCCGGTGCGGTGACGGCCTGCCTGGACCGGCTGGAGAGGGCCGGCCACATCCGCAGGGTTCGTGCGGCCGACGACCGCAGAGTGGTGCACGTGCACTACGCGAAGGCAGGCCGGGAGGCCGCACGCGAGTACTTCCGGCCGCTGGCCCAGTCCACCGATGCGGCGCGCGCCCGCTTCAGCCCGGACGAACTGCACACCGTGGTGCGGTTCCTGAGCGAGATGAACGAGCAGCTCGCACGCATCCGCAGTTGACCCGGGAGCGGGTGCCGGTGGATCACATGGTGGATCACATGGCTCGGTGTGTCACCCGGGCGGCCGCCTCGCGCAGAACGGCGGTGCGACCGCGGTTCGGTACCGTCCACAGCGTCTGTCCGTGGAGACCCCAGCGTCGGAGCAGGATGTTCGCCGCCTGGAAGCCGGTCGTGGCGGCCCGTTCCATCAGCGCGACCGGGAGGTCGCTGCGCACGACGTCTCCGGCGACCACCAAGCCGGGATCGGAGGTGTGGACGGTGGGGCGGTCGGCGTAGCCGTCGGTGGCGAACAGTGGGCAGTCTTCGCGCCATGTGTGGCGGACGTCGACGACCTCGGCGGCGCGGGTCTCCGGGTACACGCGGTGGAGCTGATCGAGGAGTTGCCGCTCCTGGGCGGGGCGCGGAGCGCCCGGGTCGACGGCGTAGGCGTGGAGTTCCACCACGGAGCCCCCGGTGCGTGCCGCCCAGTGGGCGGCTTCGTCTTCCCACCGGTTCAGCACACTGATGTTGTCGAGGCCCGGGAAGCCGCTGGTCCCGAGGAAGCCGGGTCGGTCCGGGGCGACGGGCCGGTCCAGCCAGAGGCGGGTGACGAGGAAGGGCGGCGCCGGGCGCAGGCGCGCCACGCGCTCCCGCCACGCGGAGTCGCCCAGGCGGTCCGAGCGGGCTGCCAGGGACCGCAGGCCGGTGGCGTCCAGGGCGAGCACCACGGCGTCGTAGCGCTGTTCCTCACCGTCCCCGGCCACCTCGAACCCGCCGGCGCGGGCGGGGGCGACGTACTCGACGGGGCAACCGGTGCGGACCTCGGCGCCGTGCCCTTCCAGGTACGCGGCCAGGGGATCCCACAGCGCGGCCGGGTAGGGCGAACGGGGCACGTCGAAGAGCAGGCCTTCGGCCGAGCCGAGGAAGTAGATGTGGAACATGAGCGCCATCTCGGCTGCGGACAACTGCCGCGGGTCGGCGAAGAAGCTCCGCGAGAAGACCTCGAAGGCCAGGTGGCGGGCTTGTTCCGGGAAGCCGATGGCCTCCAGGAGGTGGTGGGCGCTGATGCCGTCGAGGCGGTGGTACACGTCGGGCACACGGACGTCGAGCAGCGGCAGGGCCGCGACGACGTTCATGGCGCGCAGGTCCCCCGCCCGGAAGGACGGGCTGAGGGCGGCGAAGCCCAGCGCGCTCCACGGTGGGGTGCGCGGCACGTGCCGGAAGCTGTCACGCGGGCCGTCCGCGTGCAGCAGCGGGTAGTCGGGGAGTCGGGTGAGACGGGCCAGGGCGGGGTCCGTACGACGGAGCAGGCCCCGCAGGTTGTAGTACTGCCGGAAGAAGGCGTGGAAGCCGCGGCTCATCGTCACGGTGCTGCCGTCGCGCAACCGGGTCGGCCAGCCGCCTGCCCGGCCGCCGAGGTACGCCTCGCGCTCGTACACCGTCACCTTCACGCCTCGCTCGGCCAGTGCCGTGGCGGCGGCGAGGCCGGCGATCCCGCCGCCGATCACGGCTGCCGTGTACCGGCCGTGTGCGTGGCGGGCTCCGGGATGGGCCGGCACGATGTGGGCCCGTCGGTCCCGGCCGCGGCGCGCGGGAGGCTGCCGGGTGGCGGGGCCGGTCATCGGGTGGCTCCCGGGCGCGCGGCGACGAAGGTGTGGGTGACGCCCGTCTGCCAGCCCGGCAGAGGCAGGGCGCGGACCTCGTCGAAGCCGGCTCGGCGGAGCCGGACGGCGAACCTGCCGGCCGTGTCGAAGTCGACGACGCTGCGCCACAGGTGGCGGTACAGGGGTCCGTCGCCCAGCAGGGTCGCGGCGGGCTGGACGATGCCGCGGCACACCAGTGTCCACACCGCCCGGTCGGCGCGGCGGCCGCTGAGGCTGTATTCGTGCACGGCGAGCCTGCCACCCGGGCGCAGCAGGCTGCGGACGGCGGCGAGGACGGCGTCGGGATCGGCGAGGTTGCGGAAGAGGTAGGCGGCGAATACCGCGTCGAAGGGTCCGTGGACGCCCGCGTCGGTCAGGTGCTCGGCCGGGGCGTGGACGAAGCGCACGTCCTTGGCCCACGGCTTGGCGGCGGCTCTCGCCAGCATGCCGGCCGAGGCGTCGACGGCGGTGATGTCGGCGGCCGGGAGGACGGAGCGGATCGCGGCTGTGGAGGCTCCGGTGCCGCAGCCGAGGTCCAGGATGCGCAGCCCCTTCGCCTGTGGGGGCCGACCGAGGCGTCGTACCGAGCGCCGCAGATGCGCGTGGTAGCCGGGGTTCGCGGCGACCAGTGCGTCGTAGGTGCGGGAGGCGTGGTCGAACGCGGCGGCGAGGTCCTCGTCGCGCAGCAGGGTCATACGGTCTCCAGGGACTGGGTGGGATCGCGGTGGAGGGAGTCAGGGAAAGGGCCGGCGTGGCAGGCCGGGCAGCTCGAAGGCGGTGCGCAGCATGGGGCCAATTGGGGCGTGGCGGCCGATGCGGAGATCTTCGAGGAGGTTCGTGCGCCCGTCGAGGAAGCGCAGCAGCCGGGTCGGTGGGACGCGGGAGAAGAGTCGGCAGAACAGGTCGGGGCCGTCGACCCGCCCGCTGTCCAGGGCGCGCAGGAGCACCGCGTCCATGGTGCGGGCCCGCACGGAATGGGCGGGTGGGGGCAGCGGTTCGCGGCCCTGCCGCAGCGCGGCGGCGACCGACCGGGTCTGGCGCTGGAGTCCGGCGAAGGTGTATCCGGTGGACGGGCGGGTCGCGCCGCCGGCGGCGCCGATCCGGAACACCGACGCGCCGACCCGCTGCGGCATGGGGGCGTCCGTCATGGGGATCACCCCGGTCTCCGTCGCGATGATCTCCAGGTCGCCGAGGGCCAGGATGTCTTCGGCGTAGTGCCGCAGTGCCGCCTCGTAGCCGCCGGCCGTCAGCAGGTGGGGGGAGAACTCGGTGTACTCGACGAGGGCTTCGCGCGGGCCGGTGGGCAGGACGTAGCCGAAGGAGAGCCCGTGGGCGGGCTGTGGCGTACGGAAGTCCATCAATTCGGCGGTCCCGCGGTCGAACGCGGGCCGGGCCGTACGGACGAACCATCCGTGGAAGTGCTGGAGCAAGGTGGTGCGGGCGGCCGGCAGGCTTCCCAGGGGACGCGAGTCGAACACCCAGCGGGCCTCGAGTACCTCCTGGGTGCCGTCGGGCCGGGTCATCTGCACCCGGGGCCCACAGGGGGTCTCTTCCACGGTGTTCACGGTCGCGACCAGGCGCCGGATGTTGCGGCTGGGCGCGAGGTCCCGGGCGACCAGGGACTCGAAGTCGTCGGAGCGGATCATCTTGTACCGCAGCGGTGCGATGTCCCCTTCGATCGCGGGGCCGGCGGGCGGCCGTACCCGAAGGTGGCGCCATTGTGATCGCACCGCCGCGTCGAACCGGCCGGGGCCGGACTCCCAGAAGCACCACGTGCGCGCGGCGGGGCGCAGCGGGCCGGGCGGCGCGTCGAGGAGGATCACGGACGGGGCCGGGGCTCCGGGCACGTGTCCGTTCAGCCGGTGGGCGAGGGACAGGCCGGCGGCGCCCGCCCCGATGACCGCCACATCCGCCTTCAGCACGGCTGCCGCCTCCGTCCCGCATCGAAGTTCATGGGAGAGGTTTCCTGCCACGACACGGAATCGGATGCGGTCTCGTGCCGGATCACCTGGTCAGCTGCGTCCGGACGATGGCATTCCCGCGCGTTCGGGTATCCGCTCCGAATCGCATCCGTATCACGGGAAGGGACCGAAGACACACATGCCGAGTGATCGACACCACGACGAGAGGAGCCAGGATGCGCCGGCCCCAGGCGAAGGACCAGCCCGCAGCCGCACCGTCGCCCGTCCCCCGCCTGGTGGCCCCTGCGGGGTCCGCTGTGCGGCGCCGTCGGGCCGGCCGGGCGGCCGCGGGCCCCGGGCACGGCGCGCAACACACCCCGGACGGTGCCCCTGTGCCCGTCGATCCCGAGGTCGTGGACGCAGACGTGCCCGCCGCGATCGGGCACGCGCTGGATCAGGTGCTCGCAGACCGGCTCACCCGGGCCGGTCTGCTGGATGCCGAGTTCGCCGGTGTTCTGGGTGAGCGGCTCGCGCGCTTCACGAGAGAGGGCGGCAAGCGCACCCGCTCGCAGCTCGTCTGGTGGTCGATGCGCGCCTGCGGCGGCGACGACGAGGCGACGGCCGTGGCCGCCCTGCAGATCGGCGCGGCGCTCGAACTGATCCAGACCTGTGCCCTGATCCACGACGACGTGATGGACGGATCGGCTTTGCGGCGCGGCCGAGCGGCATTCCACGCCGACGTGCGGGAGGCGTACGACGGTGACACATCGCCGGCCCGCGCCGCCCGGTTCGGGGAGGCAGCCGCGGTCCTGGCCGGGGACCTGGCACTCGCGTGGGCGGACGATGTCGTAGCGGACACCGCGCTCGACCCGTGGACGGCGACCGTGGTGCGCGAGGTGTGGAGCGACATGCGCACGGAGATGGTGGCGGGCCAGTTCCTCGACCTCAGCGGCCAGCTGTCCCGGTCGCGCTCCCCGTCGCAGGCGCTGCGCGCCGCCCAGCTCAAGAGCGCCCTCTATTCGGTCGTGCGGCCCCTGGCGCTGGGTGCGGCGGTGGCCGGCGCGGACGGCCGGACCATGCGGGCACTGTGCTCGGCGGGGCGCTACGTGGGCACGGCCTTCCAGTTGCGCGACGACCTGGAGGCCGTCTTCGGCGACCCGCGGCACACCGGCAAGGACTGCGGAGGGGACATTCGCGAGGGGAAACCGACCTATCTGGCCGCCTTGGCGGTGGCGCGCGCCGAAGCGACGGGCGACCGGGCGGCGCTGGAGGTGCTCGAACGGGCTCTGGGTAACGAGGATCTGACATGTGACGGTCTCGACGAGGTGCGGGAGGTGATGGTACGAACGGGCGCCCGGGCGGCTGTCGAGGCGAAGATCGAGCGCCTGTCGACCCAAGGGCTGCGTCACTTCGACGGCGCCCTGCCCGACGCGGGCCCGGCGGGCCGTTTGCGCGGCCTGCTGACCGCGCAGGCCGGCCGCACCGCAGAGCGGCCACCCGCCCGCTCGCATCCCGAGTTCCCTGAACTGCCGGTCCGCTCCGGCGTGCGGGAAGGCGGGCGATGACTCGTACCGTGAGCGGCCGTACGGACCACGTGGTGATCGTCGGGGCGGGCCTCGCCGGCCTGTCGGCGGCTCTGCACCTACTGGGTGCGGGGCGCAGGGTCACCGTCGTCGAACGGGACGACCTGCCGGGCGGGCGGGCCGGCCGCGTTCTTCGGGGCGGCTACCGGATCGATACCGGCCCGACCGTGCTCACCATGCCGGACCTCGCCGATGAAGCCTTCGCGGCGGTCGGGGACAGCCTGGCCGGGCGGGTGGAGCTGATCCCGCTGCACCCGGCCTACCGCGCGTCGTTCGCGGACGGCAGCACCTTGGACGTGCACACCGACGGCGAGGAAATGGCCTCGGCGGTCGAGCGGTTCGCCGGAGCCCGCGAGGCGGCAGGCTACCGGCGGCTTCGCGCATGGCTGGAACAGCTCTACCTGGCTCAGATGCGCCGCTTCATCGACGTGAACTTCGACTCGCCACTGGACCTGATCACCGGTGACCTCGCCCGGCTGGCGGCACTCGGCGGTTTCGGGCGGCTGGAGCGCCGCATCGCCGGCTTCTTGAAGGACGAGCGGTTGCAGCGCATCTTCTCCTTCCAGGCCCTGTACGCGGGCGTCCCGCCGTCCCGAGCACTCGCCGCCTACGCCGTCATCGCCTACATGGACACGGTGGCCGGGGTGTACTTCCCGCGCGGCGGCATGCACGCCCTGCCTCAGGGCATGGCGGACGCCGCCGCCGACGCGGGCGCCGAGCTGCGGTTCGGCGAGCCGGTGACCGCACTGGAACGCGTCGGCGAGCGGATCACCGCCGTCGTCACGGCGAAGGACCGCATCTCCTGCGACGCGGTCGTCCTCACCCCGGACCTGCCCTGCAGCTACCGGCTCCTCGGGCGCCGGCCCCGAAGGCCGGTGCGGCTGCGGCACTCCCCCTCCGCCGTCGTCCTGCACGCGGGCACCGACCGCACCTGGCCGCAACTGGCCCACCACACGATCTCCTTCGGCTCGGCCTGGCGCACCACGTTCGACGAACTCACCCGGCAGGGGAAGCTGATGAGCGATCCGTCCCTCCTCATCACCCGGCCCACTGCCACCGACCCCGCTCTCGCCCCACCAGGCCGTCATCTGCATTACATCCTCGCCCCCTGCCCCAACACCGAGATCGGACCCGAAGGGGCTGCTTGGGGCGAGCTCGGCCCCCGCTACCGCGCCGACCTGCTGCGCGAGCTGGACCGGCGCGGCCTCGACGGCATCGAGACGGCCATCGAGGAGGAATGCCTCGTCACCCCGGCGGACTGGGCCGGCCAGGGACATGCGGCGGGCACCCCCTTCTCGGCCGCCCACACGTTCCTGCAGACGGGCCCCTTCCGGCCCCGCAACCTGGTGCGAGGCACGCAGAACGCCGTCTTGGCCGGCTGCGGCACCACTCCCGGCGTGGGTGTGCCGATCGCTCTGGTGTCGGGGAAGCTGGCGGCGGCCAGGATCACCGGCGTCGCCCGGCCGACTCCCGCGCGCACCACCGGGGTCGCGCGATGACGAGACGTGAACTCGACGCGGCGGGCATCACCGACCCGGCGCTACGGGCGGCGTACCGCCGCTGCCGCGAGCTCAACGCGGCGCACGGAAAGACGTACTTCCTGGCCACCCGGCTGCTGCCGGCCGGACGCAGGCCCGCCGTGCACGCACTGTACGGGTTCGCCCGGTGGGCCGATGACATCGTCGACGTGCCGGATCCCGGTGCGGACGACGGGCTGCGCGGTACCCGGCTGGCGGCGCTGCAGCGGTGTCTGGACGAGGGGCTGCGAGGGGGTGACGGCGGCGGCCCGGTGGTGGCGGCCCTCGCCGACACCGCGCGCCGTTACGCCATCGATCACCGTCACTTCCAGGACTTCATGGCGGCGATGCGGTCGGACCTCGTCGTGACGGACTATCCCACCTATGCCGACCTGCGCGGGTACATGCACGGCTCGGCGGCCGTGATCGGTCTGCAGATGCTGCCGGTGTTGGGCACGGTGGTGGCGCGGGAGGAAGCCGAGCCGCACGCGGCAGCGCTCGGGGTCGCCTTCCAGCTCACCAACTTTCTGCGGGACGTCGGGGAGGATCTCGACCGCGGACGCGTGTACGTGCCGTCCGATCTGCTGGCCGGGCACGGCGTCGAGCGGGAGCTGATGCACTGGTGCCGGAGCTCGGGCCGCCAGGACCGTCGGGTGCTGGCCGCCCTGCGGGAATTCGAGGCACTCACCCGCAGCGTCTACCGGGAAGCGCGGCCCGGACTCGCCCTGCTCGATCCGGTCTCCGTGCCCTGCATCCGCACCGCTTACGTCTTGTACGGGAGCATCCTGGACGCCGTCGTGCGGGACGGGTATGCCGTGCTGCACCGCCGTGCCGTGGTGCCGCGCCGTAGACGCGCGAGGGTCGCGGCGGGCGCGCTGTCCCAGGTGGCGGCGATCAGGTTGTGTCACCGTCGGCGCTCCATGCCGGTGTACGACCGGGCGCCTTTGGTCCGGCCCTCCGACCCGGCCGGGCCGGTCTCCGAGGAGGTCGTGTGAATCGCGGACGGTGGGCACGGCCCACCCGGCTGCCCCTTTCGCTGCGCGGCAAGCACGTTCCGTGGGAGCGGCAGGCCCCGACCTGGCGGGACGCCAGGCCGAGCCTGATCGCGCAGGCGTTGAAGCGGGCGCAGGCGCGTCCGTCGGGGAACTGGTACGTCGTGGGGGCGTCCTCGTCACTGGGTGGCGAGCGCCCGGTCGCCCGGACCGTGGCCGACCGTGAGGTCGTGCTCTGGCGCGGCGCCGACGGCCGTCTCCACGCCGGCCCCGGTCTCTGCCCGCACCTCGGAGCGCCTCTCGCGGACAGCCGGGTCCGGTGCGGAACGCTGGTGTGCCGTTGGCACGGACTCGCCCTGGACGGCACGTCGTTCGCGGGCTGGGAACCGTTGCCGGCCTTCGACGACGGCATCCTGTTGTGGGTGAGGCTCGACGAGGTCGGCGGCGAGGCGCCGCTGGACGCCCCCGTCGTGCCGGCTCGGCCGGCTCTCGCCCGCGGGGTGGCCGCAGTGTACGAGGCCCGCGGGTTCTGCGAACCCGAGGACGTCGTGGCCAATCGTCTGGATCCGTGGCACGGGGCCTGGTTCCACCCGTACTCGTTCGTGGATCTCACGGTCGTCGGCGCGCCCGGGCTGGGCGAGACCGAGGACGGTTTCACCGTCAAGGTCTCGTTCAAGTTGGCCGGTCGGCTGGTCGTACCGGTGCAGGCGGTCTTCACCGCTCCTGAACCACGCACCGTCGTCATGCACATCACCGAGGGGGAAGGCGTGGGCTCGGTGGTGGAGACGCACGCGACTCCCCTCGAGCCGGACGAACGAGGTCGGCCGCGCACGGCGGTGACCGAGGCCGTGGTGGCGGTCTCCGACCGGGCCGGCTTCGCGTTCGCGCGATGGGCCGCCCCGGCCCTGCGCCCATTGATGCGTACGGCGGCGGCGCGGCTGTGGAGGGATGACCTGGCCTACGCCGAGCGCCGCTGGCGTCTGCGATCCACAGGCCGGTTCCCGGGGTGAAGCCAACGGGGGGGGTGAAGGTCCGAGGGGCGGCGGGGGTGCCGGACCCAGCCGCCCTCGGGCTGCGGGCCGTGTGGGTCGACGGCGGTGCGGGGCACGCACGCTGACGGGTCCTCACGGGTCGTGACGGAGGGAATTCGGCAGGTAGTAATTGGGTGAATTCCTGACTGAATTCCCGTCAATAAGCCTCCACATAGTATCTCGATTTGATAACAACCCGTCTCGAATGGCCTGGACCATTGGCTTGCGACGCGCGTAACTCGCCTTGCTTTAACGAGAGTTGAGTGTTCGTCAAATCAAGCCGACGGGTAACGGAATGATTTCCCGCAGCGCGCTCCCGTTTGTCCGAATTCTCCGCGGCATTCGTCTGGCAGGCTTCCGCGCACCCAGTCTTCCGACAACGATTTGAGGTGCCCATGACAGGACGACGCAGACGTCGCGCCGCCGCCGACCACCGCCGCAAACCGCGGAGGTTGATACTCGTCACCGCCGCCACGGCAACGGCGGCGGTGATAGCCGCCGGCATCGCCTACTCCGGACTCGGCGACGGCGCCCAGGCGGTGTCGCCCGTTCAGGCCGCGGAGGCCGCCGCACCGGCCGCCGCGCCCGCCCGGGACCAGGAGCCCGATCCGATCGCCGCCGCGCCCGCCAACGAGAACGAGCGCGGCATGGTCTACGACGGCCTCCAGGCCGCGCCGAAGGGCGACCGGTGCGTCGGTGTCTACCGCACCGACACCGGCCTGTGCACCCACGGCCCCGACGCACCGCCCAAGGGCGTCGACATCACCAAGGACATAGCCCCGGCCGTCAAGGAGACCGCTCCGGCGGCCGATCCCTCCCGCCCCGCCGCCGAGGACCCCGCCTCCAAGGAAGGGGGCGGGCGTCCTCAGGACGCGCCCGCCGCCGACGCCTCGGCGACCAAGGCGAAGGCGCCCGAACCGGCCGCCGCGGGCGGCAGCCAGGCCGTCGCCGCGGGCCCCGCGGGCCAGACCGTCCAGTGCGACGGCGACGGCAGCACCGGCAACCGCGTGCAGGTCGTGTACGTCCACGCCCCCGGCAAGGACCGCTACTCCGAGTACGTCGCCTCGTTCCGCAAGTGGGCGGCCGACGCCGACCTCATCTACGCGGCGAGCGCCCAGGAGACCGGCGGCGTACGCCACATCCGCTACGTCACCGCCGCGGACTGCACCCCCACGGTGCTCAACATCGAGCTCCCGGCCTCGGCGCTGGCCGAGTTCAGCGCGACCAACAACGCGCTCGCCGGCAAGGGCCTCGACCGCCGCGACCGCAAGTACATGATCTTCGCGGACACCCAGGTCTACTGCGGCATCGGCACCTTCGCGGGCGACGAGCGGCCCGGCCAGGCCAACCAGAGCAACTTCGGCCCGTCCTACGGCCGTACGGACTCCGGCTGCTGGGGCGGCCACACCGCGGCCCACGAGCTCGGGCACAACCTGGGCGCGGTCAACAACAGCGCCCCGAACACCAGCCGTGGCGCCCACTGCACCGACGAGTACGACGTCATGTGCTACTCGGACACCCCGTACTACCCGCAGATGCGCAACGTCTGCACCAACCAGGCGTCCGAGAACATCCTGGACTGCAACCACGACGACTACTTCCACACCAGCCCCAAGGCCGGAAGCTACCTGGCCACGCACTGGAACATCGCCGACAACCAGTTCCTGATGCGCACGAAGGGCGGTGGCGGTACCGACCCGAACCCGAACCCGACGCCGACCCCGACGAAGAAGCCGACGCCCACGCCGACGAAGAAGCCCGGCGGCGGCCCGGCCGCGACGGCGGCCCAGATCCAGTCCGACTCCGTCGTGGTGAGCTGGCCCAAGGTCGAGGGTGCCTCCTGGTACCAGGTCCTCCTGAACGGCAAGCACCTGACCTGGGTCCAGTCGCAGGCGCTGCGCATCTACAACCTGCAGCCCAACACCTCGTACTCGGTCACCGTCTCCGTCCGCGACAGCTCCGGGCGTGACAGCGGACCCGGCAAGGCCGCGTCCTTCAAGACGCCGGGAACGGGCGGCGGGGCGACCACCCCGGGCACCAAGTACACGCTCGGCAACGGCAGCACCGGCATGGCGGCCGAGGTATGGGGCGGCCGCACCGCCGACGGCACCGTGCTCGTCGGCGGCCGCGCCAACGGGTACGCCCAGCAGCAGTGGTTCTTCGACGACGCCGGCAACGGCCAGGTCCGCATGCGGTCCGCGGTCTCCGGCAAGTGCCTGCAGCCGGGCGGCACGCCCGCCGCGGGCATGTGGGTCGCGCAGCAGCCCTGCGACAAGGGCAACGGCGCACAGGCCTGGAAGCTGACCTCCCGCGGTGGCGCGGTCACCGTCACCGACCCGAGCGGCGGCTTCGCCCTCACCGTCAGCAACCGCCCCTACTACGGGAACTGGCTGCTCGACCTCCAGCGTGCGGACGGCCGCGCGGCTCAGGCCTGGACCCTCCAGAAGGCCGGCTGAGCCCTGTCGCGACGCGACGCCACGGCCGGGCGGGCCCTCGCGGCCCTGACGCCGTGAACCCGCCCCGGCGGACGGCCGCCCCGCGCGGCCGTCCGCCGGTATCCCTCATCTCGACCGGAGCACTCCGACGATGCGCATACGAATCGCTTTCTCGGCCGTCCTGACCGCACTCGGCCTCATGTTGCTGACCCCTGTTGCGGCCCACGCCCACGGAGACACCGTGAAGGTGGTGGTGACCGGGCAGCGGGCGGGCCACGTCACCGCCGACATCACCTGGGAGAACGACGGGGACGCCGTCGACGAGGCGGTCGCCGCCACCGTGAACGCGGTCAGCGTCGACGGCACCCGCACCCAGGGCCCCTGGCGCCTGGTGCGCGATCCGGCCGCGGCGCCGGCCGGCTGGACCACGGCCGAGGCCCTGCCGCCGGGTTCGTGGAAGGTCAGCGTCGACGTGGGGTTCCCGTCCCTCGGGCACGGAGACCTGGAAGTCGCCGTACCCGTAGTGGACCCGGCGCCGGCCACCGGTGCGCCGACCGCCTCCGCCGCGGCTCCGGGCACGCCGTCCGCCGCGCAGCCGTCGCCCGCTTCCCCGTCGGCCGCCGCCCCGGCCGCGTCCGCGGCGCAGGTGCCGGCCGCCGACTCCGACGCCGAGGGGGACGCCCTCTGGTGGACGACGGCGGGTGTCGCGGCGACCGCCCTGGCCGGGGCGGCCGTCGGCCTCTTCCTGCGCCGGCGCCGCCGGATCCGCCTCGGGCTGGGCTAGGGGGCGGCTGAAGACGAACTAAGCCGTGGCGTGCCGGACTTCGGCCGCCACGGCTTCGACGAAACGTTCCAGCCCCTGCGGGTCGAGGCGGAGGAACAGGTTCGGCTCGATGAGTTCCAGCTCCATGACCACCGGCTGCCCGCTCTCGTCCAGGGCCAGGTCCACTCGGGCGAACAGCAGGTCGCCCGGTGCCGGGACCGCGGCCAGCGCCTGCCGCGCCGTACGGAGCTCCGCCTCGGAGGGCCGGTACGGGGTGGCTCCCGGGTGCGGCACCCGGAAGTTGTCCGTCACCCCCGCCTCGGTGAGCACCGGCTGCTTGCGGATGGCGTGGCTGAAGGTGCCGGAGAAGAAGACCAGGGCGCGTTCCCCCTCCTCCACGCGGCGCAGGTAGGGCTGGACCATGGCGGCACGGCCCTGGTCCAGCAACAGCCGGGCATGGGCCACGGCATCGGCCCGGCGGCCGGGTTCGTACCGTGCGGTGTCGCGGGCGCCCGCGGAGACCGTGGGCTTGACCACCACTCCGTGAGGCCCGTCGAAGTCCTCCTCCGCGCAGGGCCCGCCCGGTTCGACGAAGCACGTCGGCACCACGGGGACCCCGCGCTCGGCGAGCTCCCGCAGATAGCGTTTGTCGCTGTTCCAGCGCACCAGCGGCGCCGGGTTCCACAGCCTGGTGACCTCGGCCGTCGCCTCGGCCCAGGCCAGGAACTCCTCGAGCCGTCCCACGTAGTCCCAGGTCGAGCGGATGACCGCCAGGTCGAAGCCGTCCCACACCTTCGGGTCGGCGTCCCAGGCCACGGCCTCCGCGGACAGGCCCGCGGCGCGCAGGGCCGCCAGGACCAGTGAGAGGTCCGGGTCCTCGTCGACGCCGGTCTCGCTCGTCACGATCGCGATCCTTGCAGCACTCATGCGGCTCTCCCCTCGTCACGTGCCGGCGATCACTCTTGCACGCACGATCCGCCGGCGGGAGGGAACCCGGCCGGTGGCTGGTGCGTCGTACGGGGCGACGTCGTGCTCATGGCTGCGGGACGGGAACCGGGTGAGAAGGCGGAGGGGCGGGGCGGCGTTGGTGGAGCAGGTCGACAGCGGTGTGCGCGGCGGCCGGTGGCGCCGGGCGGCCGTACGGCGGCTCGGCAGTGGCCGGTGGCGCGGCAGCGTCCGGTGGCACGGCAGGGACGCGCGGGGCCGCTCGGCCTGGACGCGGGGGCGGGTGACGGCCTCCCTCGCCGTCCTGACCGCCGGGCTCCTGGCCTTCCACCGGGCCGTGCCCAACGGCGTCGGCCGCCTCGGCAGTCTGCTGGAGGCCTTCCTGCCCTGGCTGGGCCTCGCGGTTCCGGTCCTGCTCGTGGCGGCCGTGGTGCGCCGCTCGGCCACCGCCCTGTCGGCCCTGCTGCTTCCCGCCACCGCGTGGGCGGTGCTGTTCGGCGGGCTGCTGCTGCCCTCCGGCGGCGGCCCCCACGACCTGACGGCGGTGCAGCACAACGTCAGCGACGAGAACGCCGATCCCGCGGGCACCGCGGCGGCGCTGCTGCGGGCCGCGCCGGACCTCGTCGCCCTGGAGGAGCTGACGCCCGCCGCACTGCCGGTCTACGCATCGGCCCTGGCGACGGAGTTCCCCCACCACGCGGTCGAGGGAACGGTCGGACTCTGGTCGCGGCATCCGCTGACGGAGGTCCGGCCCGTGGACATCAGGCCGGCCGGGATCGGGGAGGGCTGGAGCCGTGGTCTGCGGGCGGGGGTGCGCACGCCCCGGGGTGAGATCGCCGTGTACGTGGCCCACCTGCCCTCGGTGCGCATCCGGCCGAGCGGTTTCAGCTCCGGTCCGCGGGACGAGAGCGCGGATCTGCTGGGTGCGGCCGTCGCCGCGGAGCGGCTGGACACGGTGATCCTGCTGGGCGACCTCAACGGCACGGTGGACGACCGCGGTCTCGCCCCGCTGACCTCGCGGCTGCGGGCGGCCCGCCGGGGTGTCGCCTTCAGCTGGCCCGCTGCCCTGCCGGTGTCCCGGATCGACCAGGTCCTGACCCGTTCGGCGACGGTGGCCGACGTCCGGACGCTGCCCGCGACCGGCAGCGACCACCTGCCGGTCGCCGCCCGCATCACGCTCGGCGGCTCATAGCCGGATCACGACCTTCCCGCGGACGTGGCCCTCCCTCAGGTAGCGGATGGCATCGGGTACTTCGGCCAGCGGGTAGCTCCGGTCGACGACGGGGGTCACCGAGCCGGCCTCGATGAGCTCGGTGAGCACCCGGAGGTCGCTGTGGTGGTGCTCCATGGCGGCGACGGAGCGCAGGCGGTGGCCGACGAACGGGGACAGCAGGAGCGCGCCGAGCTGCCGCTCGTTCCCGCCGAGCCACCGGCCGCCTCCTTCGCCGCCGACGATGACGAGGGTCCCGCGCGGGGTGAGGGCGCGGCGGAGCCGGGAGACGGGCCGGTTGCCGGCGATGTCGAGGACGAGGTCGTAGCGCCGGCTGCCGTCGGCCGGGTCCCGCCGCGCGTAGTCGACGACCTCGTCGGCGCCGATGGAACGGACCAGGTCCGCCTTGGCGGCGCTGCAGACTCCGGTGACGTGGGCGGCGCCGAAGGCCTTGGCCAGCTGCACGGCGTACGTGCCGACCCCGCCCGACGCGCCGAGGACGAGGACGGACTGCCCGGCCTTCACCCGTCCGACGTCGCGCAGGGCCTTGAGCGCGGTACAGGCGGAGACCGGTACGGCGGCGGCCTGTTCGAAGCCGACGTTGCGCGGTTTCGGTGCGAGCGCGTCCTCCTTGGCGCAGGCGTACTCGGCGAACGACCCGTCGCAGCTGCCGTACACCTCGTCGCCCGGGCGGAAGCGGGTGACGTCCGCGCCGACCGCCTCCACCCGCCCCGCGAGGTCCATGCCGCGGATGCGTGCCTTGGGCGCCCGGAGGCCGAAGCCCATGGCGCGCAGTGCGTACGGCATGCCCGCCATGAGGTGCCAGACGCCCTGGTCCACGCCCGCGGCGTGGACCCGTACGAGCACGTCGCCGGGGCCCGGCTCCGGCCGGTCCGTCTCCTCCAGCCGCAGCACCGAGGGCGATCCGTAGGTGTCCTGGACCATGGCCTTCATGAGTCGTCTTCCTCTGCCTCGGTCACGGAGTACTGGAACACTGCGTCGAGCGGTACGGCGAACACGCGGGCGATCTGGAAGGCCTTCTCCAGGGAGGGCGAGTAGCGGCCCTGCTCGATGGCGATGACGGTCTGCCGGGTCACGCCGATGCGGCGGGCGAGCTCGGCCTGCGTCATCTCGCCCTTGGCGAAGCGGAGGGCGCGGATGCTGTTGGTGACCTTCGTGGGCCTCACCACGGCTGGAAGCCGAACCGGTAGGCGGTGATCTTCGCCGTGGATCCGAGGAGCGCCGACAGGACGAACGCCAGGTAGATGGCGTTGGCGATCCAGAACGGGGCGGCCTCGGCCATGGCCAGGACGAGTCCGGCCACACCGCCGATCACGACGAAGGACTGGCCGATGTACTCACCGAAGTGGTGGATCTCCCGGTCGCGCTGGTCCCTGGTGTTGTCCCCCTCGGGGGCGAGCAGCGCCACGGTGATGTGCAGGGCGATCGACGCGACGATCGCCGCGCCGACGCTCCAGAGCAGCGCGGCGACGTACGGCGCCTGGGCGAGCGGGCTGTCCCCGGACCGCCCCAGGACCACGGCCAGGTACGCCCCGTAGGACACGACCGTCACCACGATCATGATCCACGCGCGTTTCTCCTCGACTGCCACGCCCACTCCCCATGTAAAGAAAACCCGACACCTGGAGTGTCAAGCAGACACAACACGATGTCAAGAATTCTGTACACGCTTCGACGGCCGGAGCCCTCGGCCGTCTCTGGGTACGGCTCTCGGTACGGCCCGTACGTGCTACGGCGCTTCGAGGAGCTCGGGGCCGTTGTTGCGGACGTTGTTGACCGCGGTCGACACCGCGCGGACGTCCAGCCGGCCGCCCGCCGGTGCGGCGAGGAGGGCGCGCAGCTCGTCCGCGTCCTGGTGGGACGGGTCGAGCCAGGCCGCGTAGTCGGCCGGGGCGAGGGCGAGCGGCATGCGGGGGTGCACGCGGCCGGCCGCGTCGGTGGCCTCGGTGGTGAGGATGGTGCAGGTGGCCCACCACGCCGCGGCGGCGTCGTCGTCGGCGACGGCGGGGTCGCGCCAGAACTCGTACAGCCCGGCCATCGCCATCACCTCGCCGTCCTCGGGGCGGATGAAGTACGGCTGCTTGTACGCCTTGGCCGTGCCGGAGGCGGGCACGGGCTCCCACTCGTAGAACCCGTCCGCCGGGAGCAGGCACCGGCGCTTGGCGAAGGCGCGCCGGTAGGCCGGCTTCTCGTGCACCGTCTCCACGCGCGCGTTGATCATCTTCGCGCCGCCCGTCGCGCTCTTGGACCACGACGGCACCAGCCCCCACCGCAGGGGGCGCAGCTTGCGCTCCAGGAGCCCGGTCTCGCGGTCGGCGCGCTCCAGCACCGCCCACACCGCGTCGGTGGGGGCGACGTTCCAGCTCGGCTCCAGCAGGTGACCGGGGTCCGGGGGCGCGGTTCCGAAGAGGCCGGACAGGTCCTCGGGGCTGCGGGTGGAGGCGTAACGGCCGCACATACCGTCCACCCTGCCACCCGAGCCGGCTTCCCGTCGGGTACACGCCGGGGTCCGTGCGGCGGGCAGACGCGGAACACCGGCTTCCGCGAGAGGTCGGAACGGGGGGCGGCACCGGCTCGCCCCAGGTGACGGCCGGTTTGCGGAACGGCCGTGGCGGGCAAACGGACGCACACATCGCTCGCACACATCGGACGACGGCAGGGTACGCACACAGATGATCACTGTCGGGGTCGAGGAAGAGTATCTGCTGGTGGATCCGGAGACGGGCCTGCCGGTCCCCCACGGTGCCGCGGTTCGGGTCGCGGCCGGCCTCGATCCGGTCTCCGCCGGGGACCAGGTGCAGGCCGAGCTCCTCCAGGCCCAGGTCGAGGTCGCCACGCCCGTCTGCACCGACCTGGGGGAGATCGGCGGCCACCTGCTGCGCCTGCGGCACGCCGTGGGCTCCGCCGCCGAGAAGAGCGGCTGCAAGGCGGCGCTGACCGGAACCGCGCCGGTCAAGGGCGTCACGCCGGTGCCCGTCACCCCCGTCAGCCGCTACCTGGCCATGCGCACGCACGCCGCCCGCCTCGTCGACGAGCAGCTGATCACGGGCATGCACGTGCATGTGGGAGTCCCGGACCGGGCGCACGGCGTCGACGTGCTGAACCGGATCCGCGTATGGCTGCCGACCGTGCTGGCCATGTCGGCGAACTCCCCGCTGTGGGAGGGACACGACACCGGCTTCGCGAGCTGGCGCACCGTCGTCTTCGGACGCTGGCCGGTGAGCGGCCCCACGCCCGTCTTCCGTGACGACGCCGACTACGACCTGCGTGCGGCCGAACTGGTGGAATCCGGCGTCATCGCGGACATCGGCCAGCTGTACTGGCACGCCAGGCTGTCGGAGAAGTATCCGACCGTCGAGATCAGGTGCGCCGACGTGCAGTTGCGGGCCGACGACGCGGTGATGTTCGCGGGCATCGTGCGGGCGCTGGTCGCCACCGCCCTCCAGGACGCCGCCCGCGGGGTGCCCGCGCCGCTCTGCACGCCGGAGATGCTGCAGGCCGCGACCTGGCAGGCCGCCCGGCACGGCGTGGCGGGGCCTCTGGTCGGACCGGACGGCGCCCGCCTGGAGGCCCGCGCGGCCGTGGCCCTGCTCGTCCGGCACATCCTGCCCGCACTGGAGGAGGCCGGGGACGTCCGTGAGGTGACCTCCCTCGTCCACCGGCTGCTGCGGGAGGGCGCCGCGGCCGAACGGCAGCGCCGGTCGCTGCGCGACGGCGGCCTGCCGGCACTGATCGACCTGATCACGACCCAGAGCACCGCTCCCTGAGGGGCCGCGCTGCGCCGGCCCGGAAGCCGCCGGGCCGGCTCTCGTCGTGCGGCATCGGGTGCGGGCCCCGAGGATGGAACCAGTCCCCCACCCCGCTGAAGGGAGTCTTCCTGTGCTGGAATTCGAGCGTCCTGACGAAGAGGCCGAGGTCCGCCACCCCCGGGGCGGCGGCGAGCCCCGGGACCGGGCGGTGCCCTCGTGGCCGCTGGCCGCGGGCGACTACTGGTTCGGCGGCGAGGGCGGCGACGGCCGCGGCGGACCGGGCGCCGCAAGAGGCGCGTCGACACCCCGTTGATCTTCCCCTCGGCGGGGAAGGGGCGGAATATGCCACAAGCCATTGACCCCCTGCGCGCCCTCGTCCGCCGCCACCGGGAGCCCGCGGTCGTGCAGACGGTGCGCTCGACCGCGGCCGCCGTCATCTCGTACGTCGTCGCCCTCAGGCTCAGCGACGAACCAGCGCCCCTGACGGCTCCGCTCACCGCACTGCTCGTCGTCCAGGTCACCCTCTACTCCACGCTCACCACCGGGATCCGGCGGGTCAACTCCGTCGTGGCCGGGGTGCTGCTCGCGATCGGCTTCAGCGCGCTCGTGGGCCTCACCTGGTGGAGCCTCGGGCTGATCATCCTGGTCTCGCTCGCCATCGGGCCGCTGGTGAAGGCCGGGGAGTTCGTACCCGAGGTCGCGATCAGCGCGATGCTGGTGCTGGGCGTGACCAGCGTGACGGACACCGCCTGGGACCGGGTGCTGGAGACACTGATCGGCGCGGCGGTCGGCCTGCTGTTCAACTTCCTGTTCGTACCGCCCGTGTGGATCGGGCCGGCGAGCGAGGCCATCACGGACCTCGCCCGGCGCATGCGCGCCCTGCTCGGTCACATCGGCGACCAGCTCGCCGAACACACGCCGGTCGAGACGGCCGCCGCGCACCTCCACGAGGCCCGTCGGCTCGACAACGACATCGCGCTGGTCGACGCGTCCCTGCGGCAGGCGGAGGACAGTCTGCGGCTGAACCCGCGGGTCCGTGAGGGACTCCTGTTCCGCCTGGTGCTGCGTACGGGACTGGACACGCTGGAGATCTGCGCGGTGGTGCTGCGGGTCTCCTGCCGGACCCTGACGGACCTCGCGAAGGCGCGCCAGGCGGAGGCGCTGTTTCCGCCGCCCATCGCCGATGCCCTGCGCGACCTGTACGGGCACCTGGCCATCGCCGTGGAGAGCTTCGCCGAGCTGATCACCGCGCAGGTCAGCGCCAACGCCGAGCAGGCCGAGGAGAAGCTCACCCGGGAGCTGTCGACGGCCCGCGTCAGCCGGGACCGCCTCGCCGTGCTGCTCCCGCACGAGGCGGGTGCCCATCCGGCGGCGTGGCAGCTGTACGGGGCGCTGCTCGCCGAGGCGGACCGGGTGCTCGACGAACTGGGGGTGGACAAGCGCTCGGAACGGCTCATCGAGGAACTGGACCGGCACTCCCGCATGCGGCGCGAGCGCTACCCCCGGCTGCACCGCCTGACCCGGCGGGTCTTCTCCCGCCCGGCCTGAGCCGGGCCGGGCCGGGCTATGTGGTCTCCTCGCTGACCGAGAAGAGCGCGCCCTCGGGATCGCGCAGCGTGACCCGCCGGCCGAAGGGGGAGGCCTCCACGGGGGACACGACGGCGGCCCCGCGGTGGACAGCGGTTCCGACGGCCGCGTCCAGGTCGGCGACGGCGAAGTGGACGACCCAGCGCGGGCGGGCCAGAGCGTCGACCGCGCCCTTCGCGGCGCCGACGTCGATCCGGGCCACGGTGGCGCCTCCCCTGCGAACCACCACGTGGTCGTGCTCGTAGGCCACGTCGCAGCAGCCCGGGCGCTCGCAGGCCCAGTCCAGGACCTCCCCGTAGAAGACGGCGGCGGCGAACGCGTCCTGCGTGCGCAGCCGCAGCCAGGCCTGCGAGCCGGCCGGGTCGCCGATCCAGTCGGACATGACCTCGCCTTCCCAGACGCCGAACACCGCTCCGGCGGGGTCGGCGGCGATCACCGCCCGTCCCGTGCCGAGGGCGAGCGGGCCGACCGCGACCGTGGCGCCGCGCTCGCGGATGCGGGCGGCGGTGACGTCGGCGTCCGGGACGGCGAAGTAGGGCGTCCAGGCCACCGGTATGATCGCCTGCCCGTTCGCCGTGCCCAGGCCCGCGACCGGGAGCCCGTCCAGGGAGGCCACGCGGAAGCCCTCCCCGAGCCTGGTCCTGCGGAACGACCAGCCGAAGACGGCTCCGTAGAAATCCTGTGCCGCACCGAGGTCGTGCGTGGCCAGGCTGACCCAGCAGGGCGCTCCGAACACCTCGTCGCTGGTCATCGACACGAGGACCGTCTCCCCTCATCCTCACGACGGCCGGACCGTCATGCTCGCGCACCCGCCCGGGGGCCCGGTCCGGCGAGGGGCGGCGTGTCCAGTCCCTCCCCGCGCCGCAGTCCCGTCAGGAACGCGCCCACGGCCTCGGTGGCGGTGCGCGTGGGGATCCAGCCGAGCTCCTCGCGGGCACGGCCCGCGTCGAGGAGCGGCAGTCGCAGGACGGCGTCGAAGAGGCCCGGCGCGGCCGGAACCAGATACATCCGCCAGGCGGCGGCGAGCGCGGCCCGGGCGGCCGCGGCGGGCAGTGGCACCGTAGGGGCGTGCAGAAGGCGCGCTATGGAAGCCATGTCGACCACCGGATCCGCCACCAGGTTGAACGGCCCGCGGACCGGGCGGACGACGGCCGCCCGGTAGGCCTCGGCGGCGTCCTCGGTGTGCAGGGCCTGGAAGCGCAGGCCGCTGACGGCGGGCACGGCCGGGACGAGACCGGGGCGGATCAGGCGCCAGGGCAGGAGCGGGCCCGCGAAGATGCGCCGCTGTTCGCTCGCCGCCACTTCCTTGAACAGGAAGGCGGGCCGCATCCGTACGACGCGCAGCCCCGGGTGGGCCGACTGGAAGCCGTCGAGGTAGCGCTCCAGGTAGGCCTTCTCCCGCGTGTAGGCGGCGCCCGGCCAGCCGTGGGTCGGCCAGGACTCGTCGACGGGTCGCCCGTCCTCGGGGCCGGGCGAGTAGGCGCCGACCGAGGAGGCGTGGACGAGGGTGTCGACGCCCGCGCGGGCACACGCCTCGAAGACCCTGATGCTGCCCAGGACGTTGGTGCGCCACGTCGTCACGGGATCGTGGGTGGGCTGGAACCGCCAGGCGAGGTGCACGACGGCGTCGGCGCCCGCGAAGAGCTCGGTGAGGTCGCTTCGGCCGGGATCGATGTCGGCGGCCGCCCACCGCACCCCGGGGATCCGCAGGCCCGGCAGGCGACGTGCGACGCCGAGGACGTCCGTGACCGCCGGGTCCTCCGCCAGGGCCCGCACGACGCTGGTGCCCGCGTTGCCGGTCGCGCCGGTCACCACGACCCTCATGACGTCCCCCGCGCCTTCCGGCCGGGCCGGCCCTCGCGCCTACGGGTGTTGTGGACGGTGTTCATGACTGCTCCCGCGGGTCCTGTCGTGCTCCTGGGTTGCTCCGGGGTTGCTCCTGGTCTGCTGCTGGGTTGCTCCTGGGTTTGCTCCCCGCTTGCTCCTGAGTCACCGCAGCCGGCGCAGGGCGGGCAGCAGCTCCTTCTCGGCCCAGTCGAGGAAGGGCCGCTGGTGGTCGCCGCCGATCTGGACGAGGGCGACCTCGGTGAAGCCGGCTTCGGCGTAGGGGCGCACGGCCTCGACGAACTCCTCGACGTCGGCTCCGCAGGGGATGGCCTTGGCGACGTCCTCCGGGCCGAGGGCCTCGCTGGCCTGGGCGAAGGCGGCGGGCCCGCGCAGCTGGGCGTTGACCTCCCAGCCGCCGAGCGACCAGCGGAACTGCTCGTGGGCGCGGGCCACCGCGGCATCGCGGTCCGGGTCGTAGCAGACCGCGACCTGGCCGACGCGGGGTTTGCCCGCTCCCCCGTGCCGGTCGAAGTCGTCCAGCAGGGACTGCTTGGGCTCGATGGCGACGAGGAGGTCCGCCTGCCGGCCGGCGACCGCGCAGGACCGGGGGCCGGACACGGCGATGCCGATCTCCGGGGGCTCCTCGGGCAGGTCCCACAGGGTGGCGTGGTCGACGCGGAAGTGGGGCCCGTCGTGGTCGACGGTCTCGCCGGCGAGCAGCCTGCGGATGATGACGACGGCTTCCTCCAGCCGCTCCAGGCGCTCGCGGGGGGAGGGCCAGCCCGCACCCACGATGTGCTCGTTGAGGTTCTCGCCGGAGCCGAGGCCCAGCCTGAACCGTCCCTGCGAGAGGATTTGCATCGTCGCGGCCTTCTGGGCGACGACGGCCGGGTGGTACCGGTACGTCGGGCAGGTCACGAAGGTCATCAGGGGAATCCGCTCGGTCGCCTGCGCGGCGGCTCCGAGCACGCTCCAGGCGTAGGGCGAATGGCCCTGCTCGTCCAGCCAGGGGAAGAAGTGGTCGGAGATGACCGAGAAGTCGAATCCGGCGGCCTCCGCCCCCACCACGTGCTCCACGAGCTCCCGCGGGCCGGCCTGCTCCGTCATCATGGTGTATCCGATGGCAACCATGCCCGGCGTCTGACCCGCGCACGGTCCCTCAAACCCCTCCGCCCAGGTGATAGACGGCGAAGGCGCGGTCGATGACCGGCATCGCGACGTTGCGGACCCGTACGCCGCCCGCCGTCACGCCGTGTTCCGTGCCCCGGTGGGCGTGGCCGTGCACGGCGAGGTCGGCCCCGACCTCGTCCATCGCCTCGGCGAGCAGATAGCTCCCGAGGAAGGGGTAGATCTCCGGCGGCTCCCCTGCGAGGGTGTCCGGCACCGGGGAGAAGTGGGTGAGGGCGATCCGTACGTCGCAGCCCGCGTCCGTCACCTCGTGCAGCGCGCGCGACAGCCCCTGGGCGCACCGGCGGGTGTAGCCGATGAAGGACTTCATCTCGGGCTCGCCGAACTCGCTTCCGCTGCGCCCCACGAAGCCGCCGCAGAACCCCTTGGTCCCCGCCACCCCCACCTTGACGCCGTCCAAGTCGAGGACCACGCCCTCGCCCTCCAGCACGCTCACCCCAGACTCCACCAGGACCCGGGTCACCGTCTCCTGCTCGTCGCTCTGGTAGTCGTGGTTGCCGAGCACGGCCACGACCGGCACGGGCAGTTCGGCCACCTCGGCGGCGACCACACGGGCCTCGGCGGCCGTGCCGTGGCGGGTGAGGTCCCCGGCGAGCAGCAGGACGTCCGCGTGGCGGGGCAGCGTCTCGAAGGCGGGCCGCAGCAGTCCTTGGCTGTCCGGCCCGAGGTGGATGTCCCCGACGGCGGCCACCCGGATCACCTCAGCACCTCCGAGTGCTCCGGGGGGTCCGTGTGGCCCACCACGAGGTCGGTCAGCAGGGGTACGCCCGCCAGTTCGGCCTCCGCCATCTCCCGTACCGTCGCCAGGCATTCGGGCGACCCCACGGTCCCGGACAGGACGACGGTGCTCCCGCGCAGCTCCACGCGGACGCCGAGTTCGGCGATGTCCGCCGCGGCGAGCCGTCGCCTCAGGCGCTCTATGCGGTACTCCACCGGCTCATCCACGGGTCCTCCGCCCTGGCCGGGACGGCTTGGCGCCGTCTCCTGCCGCGTCTCGCGCATCTCGTCACGTACGGTGCCGGCCCGTGCCCTCGCGCCTTCGCGCCCCCCTCCTACGCCGTCAGCCTGACGCCGAGGGCTCCCGTACGGGGCCCGACGACGGCTCCGCCTCCGGCTCGTCGGCCGGTGGGGCGTCCGCCAGGAGTCCGCTGCGCAGGCTCCGCAGGGTGCGGTTGAGCAGGCGCGACACGTGCATCTGCGAGATGCCGAGGACCTCTCCGATCTCGGACTGCGTCATCTCCTGCCCGAAGCGCAACGAGAGGATCTCCCGGTCCCGCTCGGGCAGCCGCTCGATCAGCGGTTTGAGGGCCGTCAGGTCCTCGATCCGCTCGTAGGCCGGTTCCTCCCGCCCCAGTGCGCGCTGGGCCGTGCCGGGGTCGGCGTCGTCCTGCACGGTCATGTCGAGGGAGCGGGAGGAGTAGGCCTGTGCGGCCTGCCGGCCCTCCGCCAGCTCGGCGTCGCTGATCCCGAGGTGTGCCGTCAGTTCGGCGTCGGTGGGGAGCCGGCCCAGGGTCTGTTCCAGCTCGTCCGAGGCCCTGGCCAGCCCCTGGCGGAGCTCCTGGAGGCGGCGGGGTACCTTCACGGCCCAGCTGGTGTCGCGGAAGAAGCGCTTGATCTCGCCGGTGATGGTGGGGAGGGCGAACGAGGTGAACTCCACCCCGCGCGTCACGTCGTACCGGTTGATGGCCTTGATCAGGCCCACGGTGCCGACCTGGACGATGTCCTCCATGGGTTCGCTGCGGCCGCGGAAGCGGCGGGCCGCGAACTTGACCAGGCTGAGATTGAGCTCGATGAGGGTGTTGCGGACGTACGAGTACTCCGCGGTTCCCTCCGTCAGGGTGCTCAGTCTCCGGAAGAGGACCACGGACAGGGTCCGCGCGTCGGCCGTGCTGGCCTTCCGCGGCTCGGCCAGCGGATCGGCCGGGTCGCGGCACGCCGTGTACGACGGGTGGGCGCGGGAGGGGTGCGGGGTGGCACTGGACGTATTCGGAGTCATGAGAGGGGGCCTCCGCCTCCGACGGGAAACCGGACCGTTCAGTCGGCTTCACCCCGATTTATACCCCTTGCGCGGCTGTCGACTCGCCCAATCGCCCGGTTTTCGCCTGCCGCATACCCCACTGCCGTACACCCCGGTACACCCCGGTGCCGGAGCCGGGCAGGCACCGGGCCCGGGCAGGCATGGCCACCGGCGCAGCGGGCAGCAGCCGTGCAGGAGCAGGGCCTCGGATGGGAGGTCCCTGCGGGCGGCGAGGGGTGAACGGCGTCATGCCGGTGTATGTGGGCACCTCGGGGTGGCAGTACAAGGACTGGGCGGGGGTCCTGTACCCGGGCGTGCCGCAACGGCTGTGGCTGGAGGAGTACGTCCGGCACTTCGGCACGGTCGAGAGCAACAACGCGTTCTACCGGCTGCCGGACCCCGCGACCTTCGCCGCCTGGCGGGAGCGCACGCCGCCCGGCTTCCTCATGGCCGTGAAGGCGAGCCGCTTCCTGACGCACATCAAGCGGCTCCGGGACCCGGAGGAGCCCGTCCGGCGCCTGATGGACCACAGCGGTGCGCTCGGCGACCGCCTGGGGCCGGTGCTGCTGCAACTGCCGCCGACCCTGCGCGCGGACCCGCAGGCCCTGGACACCTGTCTCGCCTGCTTCCCGCGCGGCACGCGCGTGGCCGTCGAGCCGCGGCACGACTCGTGGTGGACCGCCGAGGTGCGCTCCGTGCTCGTCGCGCGCCGGGCCGCCTTGTGCTGGGCGGACCGCGGTTCACGGCCCGTCACGCCGCTGTGGCGGACGGCCGCATGGGGATACGTACGCCTCCACGAGGGCCGCGCCCGGCCCTTCCCCCGGTACGGCCGGACCGCGCTGACGTCATGGGCCGGGCGGATCGCGGACGCCTGGCCTCCGGAGGCCGACGTCTTCGCCTACTTCAACAACGACGCGGGCGGGGCGGCCGTCGCGGACGCCCTGGCCTTCGGCCGGCTCGTGGGGGCGCGGGCTCCGGTGATGCCCCGCGGGGTGGTTTGAGGCCGGGTGGTTTGAGGACGTACGGGCCGGGCAGATTTCGGCTGCCGCCCCGTGGTCACGAACCCGGGGCGGACCAGTTTCGCCGCCGGCAGGGGGACGGATCCACGCCGGTCCCGCCGGCGAAGCCGATGAGGCCGCCCCCAGTACAGGAAGGCGGCCGTTCGCCGTGTGTCGGCTGTCTACCGATGGGTGTGCCGCGTGTCCCGCCCGGCAGACGCCGCTCGCGCCCGGTGGTGGCCGCGCGGGCGGCAAGGCGGGTTTGCCCGGCATCCGAACGGTAAGGCGCGCCGCATGAAGGCACGTCCCAGCACAGACCGGGATCTTCAGGCCGAGGACCGGGCCCGGCTGCCACAGGACCACACGCAGGCCATTCTGGAGACCACCAAGCGCGTGGCGGCGCTCCTCAAGGCCTCGGACCAGCCCTTCGCGCTCGCCGGCAGCGTCGCCGCGTTCGCGCACGGCGTCCCGGCCCACTTCCAGCACGACACGGACTTCTGCGTGCGTCCCGAGGACTCCGAGGCCGTGATCAAGGCCCTGGAGGACGGCGGCATCGCGATGCGCCGTGCCCCCGAGGACTGGCTGGTGAAGGGCCGGTCCGGAGGGGAGGAGATCGACCTGATCTTCGAGCTCGCCCGGCGTCCGGTGAGCAGGGAGCTGCTGGACCGGGCGGTGCTTGTGCCGGTGGACTCGGTCTGGATGCCGGTGCTGTCGCCCACGGACCTCATGGACAGCAAGCTCGCGGCCCTGTGCGAGCACTACTGCGACTTCGGGGACCTGCTGCCGATGGCGCGGATGCTGCGGGAGCAGATCGACTGGCGGCGGCTGGACGACGACCACCGGTCGGCGCCCTTGGCCGACGCGTTCCTGTACCTCCTGGAGCGGCTGCGCGTCATCGGCCCCCGTGGCCGGCCCTGAGTGACGGTCAGCCCCTCAGGGCCGGCCGGGCCGGTCAGGCTCCCTTGCCCCGTCCGGTGACGAGGTCACGGGCGCGGTCGACCAGGCCGATGCCGGGGGCGAGCAGCTTGTTGGCCGGCGGCGTCGACGGAGTGCCCGGGTGCGGGCGGGTGGGCGCCAGCTTCTTCGCGCGGCGGATGCTGTCGCCCAGGCGGTCCAGTTCGCTCTGCCGGCAGTTGTGCTGCAGCGCCGGGAAGAGGTTCTCCTCCTCGTCCTTGATGTGGGCGAGCACCTCGGTGCGCAGTTCCTCCACCAGGTCGGCGAACTCGGCTGCCTCCGCATCGAGTTGCTCCAGCTCCTTGAGCAGCTTCTCCGTCCGGGCATGGTCCGCGATCTCCTTGTCCGCGATCCGGTCGCCGCCGTCGAGGTGTTCGCGGATGGCCGGATAGAGGTACTCCTCCTCCGCGACCGAGTGGCGGACCAGCTCGATGGTCAGCAGATCGGCCAGCTCGCGCCGGCGCTTCCCGTCGGTGGTGGCGCGCAGCTGCGCGAAGTACTCCTTCACCTCGTCGTGGTCAAAGGTCAGTTCGCGCACCACGTCTCCGCCGTGTCCCATGATTACCTCCGATTCGGATCCGTCCGGGCGGTCGCCCGGATCCACTCGTCGGCGCCTGCCCCGAAGGGCGCGGCCCATGCGGCACCCCTACGCCGCGTTGCAAGTGCCGGCCAGGGCCGCCGGCAGTCCGTCGCGGGTCATGCCGCAGCGGCCGGGATGGCCGCTGGGGCCCGTGGGTGGCGCCCTGCCGCCCAAGGCGGCCGAGACCGCCGACCGCAAACGGCTTACCCGGGCCAAGGCGACCGCGTCGAGCACCGCGCCTTCTGGGCCTGTGCCACCGTGGAGTTCCTGCGGCACACCGGCGCCCGCGTGGAGGAGATGCTGGAGACAACACACCGACCCCCTGGGGCAGAGAACTCTCCCTGGCCGAAAACGGCTGTCCCCGTGTCGGCGTTACGCGGACAGGTCGAGGCGGTCCTGTGCCGCCATGACGGCGTCGTACGCGCGGAGTCGGCCCATCAGCACGCACAGCGTGTACGTCACGTCGTCCATCTCGCGGCGCGCCTCCTCGCTGCCGGGCTCCGCGGCCAGGCTCGCCTGACAGGCCCGGAACCGGGCCAGGAGCTTCTCGGTGAGGGCGCGGTTGGCGAGCATGGCCACCGGTGGAGCCGGTGCGGGCGCCGGACGCACCGGGCTGCGGGCGGATTCCACCGCGTGGCGCAGGGCCCGCTCGACGTGGGCCGGAAGCGCCGTACCGTGCGGCGCGGCGACGATGACCCGGGCCAGTTCGGCGGGTGTGACGTGGGCGGCCTGGGCCGCCGCCGCGAGGACGACGCGGGCGTCCCGGGCGGAGCACGGCGTCAACGCCATGATCATCCCCACGGCCCGCGCCACCTCCGGATCGCCGGCCAGAGGGCCGCCGCCGGACGCTCTCCCCGTAGTGACATCGGAGGGATTTCCGGCCGAGGATCGACGAATACGAGGAGCCATACGGAATCATCCCTTCAACCGAAGGCAAACGGGGGCCTCAACGGGGTCATGAAGGGTTTACCCTCGCTTACTCGCCGTGCACCTGCCGCAGGCAAAGCTTCAACCGAGGCGCATCCTGGGACTGAAAGGGACGGCCGACCGGGTGCCTGCCGCCCGCGCATGGGCCGGCCGTATCCGTGGAGGCGCCCGGGAGCCGGTGGTGCGGGGCGGTGACGCGTGCCCGCCAGGGACGGTCACCTCGTACGGAGAGGGATGAACCATGACCGAGAAAGAGATCTGGGGCTACGACCCGGCCTCGGGACACGAGCCGGGCCTCGACCTCGTCGGGTTCAAGGTCGAGGCCACCGATGGCGGCATCGGGAAGGTCGACAAGCACTCCGATGCCGTCGACGCCGCCCATCTCGTCGTCGACACGGGCGTCTGGATCTTCGGCAAGCACGTGCTCCTCCCGGCCGGCACCATCCAGCGCATCGACACGGCCGAGCGGAAGGTCTACGTCGACCGGACCAAGGACCAGATCAAGGCAGCCCCGGACTTCGACGAGATCAAGTACCGGGGCCAGGCGGGCTACCTGGACGAGTTCGCCCGGCACTACAGCCAGTTCCACAGTTGAGGCCCCCGGGGTCCACCCCTTCCCGCCGCACCAGGCGGCGTACTAGGAGGAGTGCGGGGGCGGCGACTCGGCGCGCAGTGAGTACAGGACGGGGAGGTGGGAGTCCCCGAACGGGAGCCGGTACAGGCCGTCCTGGCCCTGGGGCAGGAAGCCGCGCGGGTCGAGCTCGGCGGCGACGTGTTCGCCCAGGTGCTTCACCGTGAGGCCGGCGGACGCGGCCGCGGTGACGATCTCCCCGATCGAGTACGGGTACTGGACGGAGTCCTGCGCCGGCAGGCTCAGGCCTGGGTCGGCGTAGGTGCTGGTCACCGTCTCGAGGTGGGGCGCGCCGCCGCCGTAGGGCCAGTCGACGACCAGCGGATCGAGGGCGGCGACCGCCTGGAATGCCGGATGCAGATCGACGACGACCAGGCTGCCCCCGGGGCGCAGCGCCATCGCCGCACCGCGCATCCAGCCGTCGAGGTCGGCGATCCAGCAGAGGACCCCGTAGGTGGCGACGACCAGGTCGAAGCGGGCGGCCAGGGTGGCGGGCAGGCGCTGGGTGTCGGCTTCGACGAACGTGGCGTCGAGACCGGTCCGGTCGGCCAGCAGCCGGGCCCGCTCGACCGCCGTCGGCGCGAAGTCGACGCCGGTGACGCGGGCTCCGAGACGGGCCCAGCTCAGCGTGTCCATCCCGAAATGGCACTGCAGGTGCAGCAGGTCCTTGCCGGCCACGTCGCCGGCCAGCTCCCGTTCGAGGGCGTACAGGGTCTCGCGCCCGGCGACGAACGACTCGACGTCGTAGAACCGGTCGGTGGGCGTCGAGCCGTGGATCCGGGCACGTTCGTCCCACAGCGCTCGGTTGAGGGCGAGTCCGCCGTCGGTGTCGGAGCCGGTATCGGGCATGGCCCCGAGGATGGCACAGGCGGCGGGCTTTCCGCCTGCCGGTTTAGGGTGCCGGACATGGAGGGGCGGGGAAGACGCTACCGGTACGTCGGGCCGGCCGAACTACGGGCGCTGGTCGGGCCGGGGAGCGAGGGGCGGTCGATCCGCTCGGCGGCGGACTTCGACGCCTGGGCGTCGGTGTCGGCCCGGACGCCGACGGAACGGGCCGAGCCCTTCACCTTCGTCGTCGACACCACCGGTGTCCTCCGGCTGGCGCCGCGCCGCAGTGAGCACGTGGTGTGCGCCGGCGGCCTGCCGGTCCTCGGCGCCGGTGAGATCGGTTTCCGCCGGGAGTCCGGTCGCTGGGCGGTCCACGAGGTCAGCAACCAGTCGACGGGCTACTGCCCCGACCCCGGCTCCTGGCCGGCCGTCGCGGACGCGCTGGACGCGGTTGGGGCTCGCGCACCCGCCCGGCTTCACCCACGAGGTGGTGTTCCGCAGGTGCCCCGCCTGCCGGGAGCTGAACATCGTGCGGGAGGACGACTTCTTCTGCGTGTTCTGCGACGGGGCGCTGCCGCGGCAGTGGAACGTGGACGACGGCGCGGCCTGAGCCGGCGCCGCGGCCTGAGGCCGGCGCCGCGGTCTGAGGCCGACCCCTCGTCCGCCTCGGCTAAGGCGATGCGAGCAGGCCGAGGACCGGCTCCAGCCCGGCGGGGCGCTGGTCGACCGGCAGGTGGTCCACGAAGTGGACCGGGCAGCCGAGGGCCCGCGCGCCGCCGTCCGCGTGGCGGTCGTCGCCGACCATGAGGACGTCAGCGGGCGCCAGTCCGAGCCGGCCGCAGGCGACCCGGAAGATCTCCGGGTCGGGCTTCTGCGCGCCGAGCTCGAAGGAGAGCACGTAGGCGTCGACCAGCTGGTCCAGCCCGTGCGCGCGGAAGACCGGCCGGAGGTCCCAGCCGATGTTGCTGACCACGGCCACCGGCAGCCCCCGCCGGCGCAGTTCGCGCAGCGTCGGCCCGGTGTCAGGGTAGGGGCGCCAGGCGGCGGGGCTCATGTGGCGGTCGTAGAGGGCAGTCAGCAGTTCCGGTGCCGGCAGGCCGGCCTCCCGGGCCAGTCCGCCGTAGGCGGCCCGGTGCTGGTCGGCGCTCATGTCCCGTTCGCGCCAGAGCGTTTCGAGGTGCGCGGGCACCTGCCGGGGCGCCGGCCCGCCCGGCAGTGCGCCGTACTCCGTCAGCCGCCGCACCGTCTCGTCGAACTCCCCCTCGGCCAGGGACACGCCCGTCGCCGCGAGGGCGGCGGCGAGCCACTCGCCGGTCGACTCGATGCGCAGCAGCGTGCCGGAGAAGTCGAACATCACTCCTTTGATCATGTGGTGATCGTAGGCCAGGGTCGGCCGGGCCGGCCGGGCCGGCCGGGCCGGCCGGGCCGGCCGGGCCGGGCGGGGACCGGTGGCGGGGCGTCAGGTGGTCGGGTGCAGCCGGGACGGGGAGGGCGGTGAACCGTGCGTGTCTCCCGCCCCGTCCGCGAGGGCGCTGCCCGCGAGCCAGGTCCGCCAGTCCATGTTCCAGTCGCCGAAGCCGTTGTCGAAGGGGGCCATCTTCGCCCCGCCGCTGTTGACCACCTCCACGATGTCGCCTTCGCGGACCGTGTCGAAGAACCAGGCGGCGTCCTCGGTGCTCATGCCCGTGCAGCCGTGACTGACGTTCTCCTCACCCTGCGCCTCGACCGACCAGGGCGCGGCGTGGATGTACTCGCCGCTCCAGGTCACGCGCGTCGCGTAGAGGACGGGCAGGTCGTAGAACTCCTTGGTGCCGCGCTGGATGCCGACGGTGTCCCCGCGCATCCGGACCTTGGGCTCCTTGCCCAGGACGACCTTGATTCCGCTGCGGGTCCGGAAGCCGGCCTTTCCTGTGGTCACGGGGATCGTCCTGACGACCCGGCCGTTGCGGCGTACGGTCATGCGGTGGGTGGCGGAGTCGGTGACGGCCTCGATCCGGTCCGCGATGGTGAACTGCACGTCGTCGGAAGGGCCTCCGTAGTCGTGGTCCCCGAGCTCGACCCCGTCGAGGCCGCTGCGCACGCGCACCACGGTGTGCGCGGGCCAGTACGTACGGGGCCGGTAGTGCAGGGTGGAGTCGTCGACCCAGTGCCAGGCCCCCTCGACGTGCGGCTCCGAGGTCACCTGCAGGGCCTGCTCCAGGCGGGCGCGGGCCGGAAGGTCCTCGGCGGGCACCGGCCGGCTGAGGGACGCCGTCACGATCTCCCCGGCCCCGTACGTGCCTGGGCCCGGCCCGAACTCGGCCGTCAGCCTGCCGCCGTCGGCGGGCGGGGCGGTCCGGAAGGCCATGGTCACGCCGACCGGGGTGCCGTCCGCGTCCTGGGCGCCGACCTGCACGGTGTACGTCTCCCCCGCCCGCAGCGGCTCGGTGTTCAGCCACCGCTCGCTGTGCGGGCCGAGCTCCCCGGCCAGCCGGCGCCCGTGTCCGTCCTGCACGGTCACGTCCGTGATGCGGCCGGAATCGGCGAGGGCGATCTCGAGCGGCCCGCCGGCGTCCGTGGGAAGCACCTGCTGCCGGGCGGCGCGCGCCGCGTAGCCCTCGTACAGGGCGGGCTCCTTCAGTACGGACCCCACCCCGCGGGCGGTGGCGAGCACCCGCTGCTCCTGCCAGCCGCTGCACAGTCCGGGCCGGAACATCCGTACCGCGCACCGCCCTCCGTCGGCCTCGTGGCCTTCCTCCAGCACCCTCCCCACCAGCAGCGTGACCGCTGCTTCCCGCTGCGGACCGGCGAGGGTCCGCTCCGTCGTGTCCGTATCGGGCGCCCGGCCCGGCGCTGCGGCGACGACCAGCATGGCCCCCGTCACCGCAGCAACGGCGCCCCACGTCCTGGTCGGTCGCGTCCGTCGCATTCGTGGCATAGCCGTATCAAACCAATGGAGGGCCAAAATGATGATCATGGACTCGGCTCTGGGGCCGAACGGGCACCCCAAGAGAACTCGTACGGAGCACAACCGCCCGGCCGGACCGACCGGTTAGGGGCGTGTCGGGGCGGCGATATCCGGGTGACCGCGGACGGCCCTGCCCCCGACAATGCGCCCATGCCCCTTCGCGCAGCACACATGGACGAACTGACCGCCCTCCAGGACATCGAGAGGGCCGCCGGGATGTCCTTCCGGGACATCGGCATGGCGGAGATAGCCGACGACGAACCGCTGACGCTCGACGAGCTCGGCCGCTACCAGCGGGCTGCGATGGCCTGGGTCTGGGTCGACGGTGCCGGCGTCGACCCGGACCCCGGCGTCCCGGTCGCGTACCTGATCGCCGATCGCGTCGACGGCAATTTCCACGTCGAGCAGGTGTCCGTACGTCCGGAGCGTGCGCGCCGCGGAATCGGCCGGTCCCTGCTGGAACACCTGGCCGGCCTCGCGGCGCGCGAGGGGGTGCCCGCCCTGACGCTCACCACCTTCACCGAAGTGCCGTGGAACGCCCCGTACTACGCGCGCTGCGGCTTCCGGCTACTGGACGACGGCGCCCTCACCCCCGGCCTGCGGGAGATCCGCGCCCGCGAGTCGGAACACGGCCTGGACCGGTGGCCCCGCGCCTGCATGCGGCGCGACCTGTGACGACCCTTCGCCGAGCGCGAACCGCGGGGCTTCCGGCGCTCCCGATCTGCTGAAGTGGGCGGATGGACCTCTTGATACTGGGCGGAACCGCGTGGCTGGGCCGTGAGATCGCAGGGCAGGCGCTGGGGCGCGGGCACGCCGTGACGTGCCTGGCGCGCGGCGAGAGCGGGACGGTCGTCCCCGGAGCACGCCTGGTGGCGGCGGACCGGAAGCAGGACTGCGCCTACGCCGGCCTGGTCGACCGCGACTGGGACGCCGTGATCGAGGTGTCGTGGCAGCCGGCCTTCGTCCACGGGGCGCTCCGCGCCCTGGCGGGGCGGGCCCGGCACTGGACCTACGTCTCCTCCGTCAGCGCCTACGCCGACCACGGCACGGTCGGTGCCGACGAGTCGGCCGCGCTGCTGGCGCCGACCGAGGGGCAGTACGTCGAACGGGACGAGTACGGGGAGGCGAAGGTCGCCTGCGAAGCGGCTTCGCGCGCCGCGGTCGGGGAGCGGCTCGTCGTCGCCCGGGCCGGCCTGATCGGCGGACCCGGCGACCACAGCGGGCGTACGGGGTACTGGGTGGCCCGCTCCGCCCGCGAGGTGGACCAGCCCATGCTCGTACCGCACTCCCCCGGACTGCCGACACAGACGGTCGACGTGCGCGACCTCGCGGGCTGGCTGCTGGACCTCGCCCAGCGGGGATCCACCGGGACCTTCGACGCCGTCGGGCCCGTCGTCCCCTTCGACGAGTGGGTCGACCTGTCGCGGCGCGTGGCCGGCCACGACGGCCCGGTGGCGACGGCGGACCCGCAGTGGCTCCTGGATCAGGGGGTGGGGCAGTTCATGGGTCCCGAGTCGCTGGCCATGTGGATGACGGATCCGCAATGGGCGGGCTTCTCCGCACGCAGCGGGGCCGCCGCGCGCGCGGCCGGCCTGCGCCACCGCCCGCGCGTGGAGATGCTGGAGGATCTCCTGCGGTGGGAGCGCGCCGAGGGGCTGGACCGCTCCCGCCGAGCCGGCCTGAGCACGACCCGCGAGCGCGAACTGCTCACCGCGCTGACCGACCGGCTGTCGACCCCAGGTGAGTGACCTTGCAGGCACACAGCCGATCGCACCGCCCGGCTTCCGCCGCGACTTCCCCTCGCCAGTCTGCGAGCTCGATTCTGCTCAAGGTCACCGAAAGTCCAGCCACAAGCTCCCTGCCGTTCGGCCCGCTCGCGAGCAGTGGCAGACTGAGCCGGATGATCGGACACCTGTACACCGTTGTCATCGACTGTCCCGACCCGGATGAACTCGCCGGTTTCTACGAGAAGTTGCTGTCGCTCTCAAGACAGCCCGACACCGGCGACTTCGTCGTGCTCCAGAACGCGGCTGGCACCCCGGTGGTCCTCTTCCAGCGGGTGGACGATTTTCGCGCGCCGCGTTGGACGGATTCCGCGCGTCCTCAGCAAATGCACATCGACGTGATGGTCCCGGACCTCGACACGGCTGAGGCCCAGGTGCTCGCCCTCGGCGCGACGCTGCTGGATGGTTCGGACAAGCCGATCGGATACCGCGTGTACGAGGACCCCGTCGGCCATCCCTTCTGCCTGATCACCCCCGAGGGAGCCTGACCCCGCCCTGTGGGGTCCGGCGGCGGAAATGACTCAAACGGGGCGGCGGGCCTGTGGATTTGGCGGCGGCAGAGGCGACCTTGGTCTGATCACGTGCTGCCTGAAGCCGCTCCGGGGAGAGCTGTACGTGTGTCTGGCCGTGCGCGGCGAACGTGCTGTTCGAGTGGGCGGACGCGGTGCTGTGTGCGCCGGGTGCGGTGCACTCGCGGTCGAGCTGACGCTCCTGCCGGAACATCAACGTGAACACGGACGATGTACGCCGGCCTCAACCAGGGGCGAATCGACGTGGACCGCCCGCCGACCACTGCACGCGGGACAGCGCGTCGTGCGCGGCCTCAAGGTCTCCACGTGGGGCTCGGGGGCAACACCCGGTCGCCGACTCATCCGCTCCGCCTGCTCCCGCGCGGCCCGGCGGTCGGCCTCCAGTCCGGTCAGGCTCGCCCGACCACGCAGGGCGGACGCGACCAGCCCGGCCCGTTCGGGGTGGCCGGGAACGCCGCGCCCATTGGTGGAGCCGCGTTGACCTGCACCTGTAGGTTTTCCCGTGGGAGAACGATCACACAGGGGGAAGTGATGGACACGTCGGCCGCTCAGGAACAGGTGCACGAGCAGATCCGGGTCCGGCTGGCGCAGGTGGTGGGCGCCGATGCCGCCGAGCTCGGTCGCATCGCCGAGGAGGCCGCCCTCCAGTTGCACGAGAGCGGGCAGGAACCCGACTTCGAGGTGCGGTCCGCGGACTTCGCGACCGATCCGTTGTTCGTTTGCGCCGACCGTTACTGGCGGCGGCGCTTCGCGGACAGTCCGTCCTCGAACACCGCGCTGGCCTGCGCACGCTGGATCGCCGTGCACACCACGGCCGGATGCCGCTCCGCCGTCCGCGAGCAGTGGACCTTGGGCAACGGGTTCATCAACCGGTCCCACTTGGAGACCCGCGAACAGCTCGACGAAGCGGCCCGAGACATAGCCGGAACCCCTGAGGCCGCCGACCTGGCCCTGACCGTGCTGCTCTACCACGCGGGCAAACTCCGCGCGAACTTCGCCTTCGACGAC
The DNA here is from genome assembly GCF_055588065.1 of Streptomyces sp. NPDC046308. Classification (NCBI taxonomy): domain Bacteria; kingdom Bacillati; phylum Actinomycetota; class Actinomycetes; order Kitasatosporales; family Streptomycetaceae; genus Streptomyces; species Streptomyces sp. NPDC046308. The sequence goes on along the minus strand of NZ_JBVJFB010000009.1, from coordinate 182,962 downwards.
CTGAACGCCGTTCTCACCACCTCCGCCCTCGCCACCACAGCCGGCCCCCGCCGCGACGAGCCTGTGGTCCTGGCGCTGCGCTCCTTCGCGGCGTTCGGCAGCCGCGCCCTGACCACCGAACACGCGCGCGACCTCCTCGACCGGGCGTGGACGGCTCCGCACCGCTCGCGGCACGTGGTGGACGTGTGCCTGAACGGGCTGGCGTTCTCGGTGCCCTTCGACGGGCAGGGCGAAATCCTTCGCAGGCTCGCGCAGGAGGCGGTGGACACCTACCCCGACAACCACATGTTCCGCTTCCGCCTCGCGACCGCCCACCACCTGTGCGCCGACCACGAGCAGGCCCTGTCACACGTCGACGCCGCTCTGGCCATGCTCGCCCGCCATGGGGCCTTCAGTCGCGAACTGCTCTTGGAGCAATACCTCGTCAAGCGGGACGCCATCCAGGAGGCCCGGCTACGGGCGGCACGCGAGGCAGAGCACGAGGCCCGCTGGCGGCGCCAGGACACCGCCAACGCCGACCTGGAGCGCGCCATGCATCGCTCCGGCGTACGGGCCGTCGAACTCGTCGCCGTATTCACCTCGGCGATCGCCTTCGCGGTCGGCTCCCTCCAAGTCACCCTCAGCGGCACCCTGAAGCTGCGCGAGCGCCTGTGGCTGCTCACTGCTCTGGGCGCGGGGCTGGCCGTCTTCGCCCTGCTCATCGTCGGCGGCACCTGGCTGATCACCCGCAGCCGCTCCCGACGCTGACCGCCCCCTCCCGCCACGTCCATGGATTCGGCTGCCAACGGGGGGTTCCTCTGCCCTGCGGGGCTCCATCCGCACGTCAGGCCATCTATGAAGTCGGGAGATCCACTCAGCGGGAGGAGGTTCACCCCTGAGCACCAGGTGGCCGTTCTCGTCACCGCGAAGTCAAACCTATCCAAGGCCGACATGGACCCGGCCGAACGGCTGCCCCCGACCGCCACCCACCACTGCGCTTACGTGGGCTGCGCGTCGCGGTCAGCGCCCCGGGGAGGCCTCGCCCCCGCTGATCAATTCAGGCGCGGCTCTGTGACCTGTTGAGGAGCGCATCCATGCAGGACAACGCCGGACTTCCCATCGCGTCACCTTGGCCGATCCGGCGCTTGCGGTCCGATTCGGGTAGGAGCGGCATCCGGGCGGCAGGGCAGACCAAAGCCCCTGCCGTGCCCCGACGGGCACGGAGGGGCTGATCCGCTGCACGAACGTTGCACCGGTTGAACCGGTCTGGCGCGGGAAGCTACGCCGGCGGGTCTCCGGTTCAGCCGGCAGCGCCTGGGCTTGCTTCCGCCGGGGCCTCGCCGGTCTCAGGGGAGGACTCGGACTCCTGTACCGGAGCTTCCTCCGCGGCCGGGGTCTGCTCCGCGGCGGGAGCCTCCTCGGTGGTCGGCGTCTCCGGGGTGGGCGTCTCCGTGCCCGGGGTCTCCGTCGTGGGGGTCTCCGTGCCCGGGGTCTCCGGGGTGGGGGCGGGCTTTTCGGGCTTGTGCTCGCAGTAGACGGTGCCCTGGTAGAACTTGCAGCCCGGCATGTTCTCGACGTCCTTGATCTTGCCGTGCTTCTTGCCCTTGCCCTGGTTCTTCTTGCCGTGCTTCTTGCCCTTGTGGTTGCGGTTGTCCTTCTTGCCCTTGCTCTCGTGGCCGCTCTTGGCGTGCTCGGCGACCAGCGTGACCGACTCGCCGACCTGCGGCTTGGCCGGCGCGGCGAATGCACTGGTGGGCAGCAGCACGCCTCCCCCGACGATCGCGGCCGAGACGGCGAACATCGAGAAACGCTGCTTCCGAGAAGTGCGAGCCATGAGAATTACTCCAAAAAGAGGGGGTGGGGGTAAGAATCGAAGGACAGTGGTGAAATGTCTGTTTTGTCCGTCTGGTTAAAAGACTGACCGCCGCACTTCACGACGCAGTCCGCCGACTGTCACAGGCACGTGACAAGCCCCCGCCCGAGCGGCACCGGCCCGAGACCAAGGGCTCTGACCTGCAGCCCTTCGGAGTGCGGGAGCCAGGTGACCAGGGTCCGAAGACGTCCCGGGGCCAGTGACGGGCCGCTATGCGCCTCCCGAGCCGGCCGCCAGCGCCTGGACCGGCACCTCGGCGGCCGTGCAGTCACGGCGCGTCGACCCTGGGCCGCATGCAGGGCGCCAAGCGCTTCCAGGGTGCCCATGTCCTGGCCGCCGGGAGGATCTGGAGCGTCCAGCCCGACTCCGCAGGTCGGCTGTCACCCGCACCGTGTACTCCGACGGCTGGGCCGGTCCGCCTCCGAGGGTGACGTACGTGGGCATGCCGATCTTGTGGACCCAGCGGTCGGGAAGGTCCTGACCTTCGTACAGCCGTACCTGGAGAGCCCGGCCGTCGACCAGGACCAGGGTGGTCGGCCAGTGCGGAGCCACGGGTGCCGGGGCGCTCACCGCTCCACCGCCGGGACGCGACCGTGGCCGGCTCGGCTTCGCCGGGCGGGACCGCTCTAGCCGGCCTCGGTGACAGCCCAGTGCGGGTGAGCGTCTACCCGGAGCTGAGCCCGAGCCGTGCCATGCGCAGCGCGTGCCCGTCTCCCGGAGGATCTCCAGCCAGCCGGTTAAAAATCCGAGTCCGCCGCTGCTGCAGCGCGACCACGTCGTCGGGGAACCCGGGCACCGGTCTCGGGCCGCCCAGTTCACCGCTCACGCCGCAGCCACCCACGCGCGGGCCAGGGCGCGCCGGCGCAGGTCGACCCGGGCAGCCCGGGAGCGGCCCGGAACCACCCAGAAAAGGTGCGCCTCGATGCGGCAGGAGAGCGTGATTAGCCGACGTCGGAGCGTCGTGGTGCCGGCCTGCGCGGGCCGACGGGCCAGGTAGGCGTAGGTGCGCAGCCACGCGGCCTGAAGGTCGCGAGCAGGTCGTCAGGGAAGCGGATGGACGTCATCCGCTAATTCAACCAAATGTTCGAATACAAGGGCCAATGGCACTGCTCCGTCGATCGGCCGCAGCTGTGACTGTGCGTTCTCGTTGGCCCGGAGTGTTCTGCTGGCCAGTGAGCGTGGACCTGGCTGGGCAGTGCCTTGTGCGGATTGGTGAGACTGACCGAGATGGTTGGTGCTTGAGCACGCTAGTCGGCCAAATAGATTGCGGAAGGTTTTCCCTGAGCAGGGTGCTCTCCGGATTCGCGGCGGTTCGTGGTGGGTCGGGAGGTGCTCTGGACGCCCGGCCGTCGGCCATCGGGGAAGGGAGTGCATGATCGAGTTTCTGGGAATCCTGGTGGGGGTGTGGTGTGGGGGATTGGCGGACCGATCCGACGTTCGCGATGTGCCGTGCGCTGGTGGACGGAGCGGATCTGGCCTCGTTTGTGGGAGGCGTGTTCGATGTGAGGGCGGTGGTGGCCGTCATCCGGCCCGAGGCCAAGCGCGCCTTCCTCCTCGACGCCGTCCCGTGGGGGAACTTCCCCCACGGGGACCGTGCCCGGGAGGCTGCTCACCTGCTGCACACCGGCGACAGCCCCCCTTGCCGCGCGACGGGCGTGCTTGACGGTCTGTGTGCCAACGACAGCCGGGCGGCAGCAGCCCTCGCCGTACCGTTCCTGATCCACATCGCCACCGATCTCCGTCACCCATACCGTGCCGACGCCCTCGGTGTACTCTCCGCCCCGGCCCGCGCCCGGTACTTCGGCGTCGCCTCCCGCGAGGAGTTCCTTCTCCACCGCACTGACCCTCGGCGCCACGCCCCAGACGACTATGACGACTACGGCGTTGAGGTGACCGGCTACCCCGCGGGCTGGTCGGTCGCCGCTGCCCGAGCCGCGATCACTGCCGAAACACCCACACTCCTGCCCCTTCTCGACGACCCAGACCCACCCTCCGCATCGACGCCACCTACGCGCTGGCCACCGCAGTCGACCCGGACCGCACGGTCCGAAACGCCTTCGCCACCAGGCTCGCCACGGAACGCGACGCTACGGTCCGCGCCGCACTGCTCCTCGCCGCAGCCGAGACCACCCGGGCCCACACACACCAGCCGACCGCCTCGTGGTTCCGCGAGCAGTGGCAGAACCGAACAGAAGGCCCTGAAGCCCGCCTGGCCGCGGCGATTGCCTGGCTCTGCCTTACAGACGAACCCGCCCCCGGGGACCTGCACCACCTCTTTGACACCTTGGCCAACGAGGAACGCGCGCAGACCATGGACGCCCTGCCGTGGATGACCGTCGCCGCCGGATCCGGTGAACCGGGACTCCTGCGCTGCGTTCGCCGCATGCTCCACCCCGAAGAGCCCGAACCGGATGATGACCCCTGGGCTGGCCTGCTCTGAGCGGTGAGCGATCGGCCGAGTTCCTCGACCTTGCCGCCCCAGTCCGACAGGGTCGAAGCTGGCTGACCAGCGGGTCCCGCCAGCCAGGGCACCGAGCCCTGGCACTAGGGTCTGTAACATGCCCACCCAGCCGCCCGGGAACACCGGACCAGGCCCCGGACCACGAATCCGCGAGATCTTCCGCACTGTGGTGAGCGACCGCTTCGCCTACAAGCCGGCACCCCCACACGCGGCACTCGTGTTCGCCGACGCACCCTTCGACTCCGACCGCGAGTTCCTGGGCGACTTCTACAACGAGCTTAGACTGACTGGCAAATGGTGTGTGGGGGCAGCCCAGGCGGGCCCGAACGCAAGGCAGGGGCGAGCCTGAGGGATCTGGGGTTCTTGACCCTCTGTGATCACCGGAGGGCTCGTGCCTGCGGTGCCCGCATGCCTTACGGAACCCCTGCAGGGCCACTTCGCCGCTCTGCTGCCGTGCCGAAGGGATACGCCGAGAGCCCTCCGCTGGGTTGCCACCGGAGACGGATTCCAGACCGGACCGTCTTCGAGTACATCCTGCTCGCGCTGGTCCACGGCTCCGGCTATGCGTCGTGCACTTCCGCCTCTATCTCGCCGCCGCCACTCTCATCAGGCTCCGCATGCTCATCCGACGCTCGACGAGCCGCTACCGCGAGGACGGCCGCCCCATCACCCGACGCCTCAAGTGATCCATCTGCCGGTCGGCCTCAGCCCCAGTCCTGCAGCTGTCGGAGCAGGTCGGCGTCGCCCTCGATCCGCAGCGAGCCGGCCGGGATGCGCATGTACATGAGCAGGGCCATCTCGCTCGCCGTGCCGTAGATGGCGGCGGTGGGCTTGCTCTCGGCGGCCTCCGCCGCGGTGAGGCGGGTGAAGCGGGAACCGGCGGCGTCCACCGTCTGGCGCCAGGAGCCGGCCTCGGCTGCGTGGTAGTCCATGGTGGCGGGTTCGCCCGGCCACGGGACCGTGCCGGTGCAGACGGTGGCGAGGAACTCCTCGATGGCGTCGACCGCCTCGGTCGTCGGCAGCTCCTGCGGGGTACCGGAGGCCAGCTGGGCGTCGTACGTGTGGATCAGCGATTCCGGGACGCGGCGGCGGGCCACGGCGGCCACCGTGTGCGGCGAGGCCAGCGGCTCCCACCAGGCCCAGCAGCCCCGGTCCGGGCCGGCCTCGCGCAGAGCAGTGAGCAGCTGCTGCGTCGAGTCGGCCAGCCAGGTGATGAGCGCCTCGCGCTCCCTGGGCGCCGCCAGCCCGTCCTTGCTCGGCCGTTCGTCGCCCGGCGCGGTGTTCAGCGCGATGTGGGCCCAGAAGCGGTCCCCCTCGCTGAGGTGGTTCGCCAGGTCGTACAGCGTCCAGCCCGGGCAGGACGGGACGTCGGCGTCGAGGCTGGGGGCCGCGGCGACGGCGGCGCGGAACGCTGCGGAACGCTCGTCGATCATGCGCAGCAGGGTGGGGAAGGAAAGATGATCAGTCACGCGGTCCTTGTACCACCCGTACCGGCCCTCTCGCACTCGATTAAGACCGACCGGCCTCTCGGTGCAGCGCCGGAGCTTGCCGTAGCCGATCATCCACGGGGTCGTCCGTTTCACGGTCCACCGCTTGCCGACCTGGATCGGGGCGGCTACACCCTTGCGGGCGATCTCACCGGTGAAGCCCAACTCCCGGAGCAGGGTGCGCGACTTGTCGTTGTCGTAGCCTCGGTCGAGGTTGACGTTCACATCTCGGGCAGGGGTCCCACCTGTCCGATGGCCGCTTCGAGGGTCGGGCCGAGAAGAGGCGAGTCGTGGCGGTGGCCCCTGCGGCGATACCAGGCCGAGCGGGACGCCGCACGCGTTGGAGGCGAGCGAGCGCCTCAAGCCCTGCTTCCCGCGGTCGACCGGGGACCGGCCTGGGCACTCGCCGCCGCCCGGGGCCTTGGTGATGCAGCCGTCGACGGATGTCTCGGACAGTTTCAGGCCGATCATGCGGTCGTACGCCTGGAGGGCGATGGCGTGGACGGCCTCGGAAATGCCTTGCGCGACCCACTCTCTGAACCAGCAGCAGACGCTTTCGCCTCCACCAGGTCACGGACCCGAACCTCCACGCCGTCTCCGCCGGCCAGATCAAGGCGGGTTGGAGCGGCTGCCGCCGCAACTGCGAGGTCAGCCGCTCGGATCGGGATCGGCGCCGGCACCCGCCAGCCATGACGTGCCCACGCGCTCGGCTCTCTCCCTTCTCAGCTCGCGCCCGCTACTCGCAGTCGCCTTCCGCGGGCGAACCACTGCTCTCCCCACCCGTGAGCGCGGGCGGCTCATCAGTCAATCCGCGGGTCGGTGTGCCTGGCTCACCTTGCGGAGAGCCTCCCAGGCATCCCCTACAGGACCGATGTGGCCGAGCTTGTCGGGGTTGTTCACCGTGCGGATCGTCTGGATCCGCCCGTCGAGCACGTCAAGCGCCCAGGTGCTGAGGACCTGGCCCTCCCTGTCGCGGAAGACCGAGCCGGGCTGGCAGTTCACCTGGTGCGGCTCCACAAGGCCCCCGCTCCTGATCACCAGCGGGCCGAACGTCGCCAGCGCCCGGAGCACGTTTTCGGCACCAAAGATGACGGGCTTGAACTGCGGGGCCTTGCCGCCGCTGTCGCCGATCATGTGGACATCGGCGGCCAGCAGCGCGGCCAGCCCGTCGACGTCTCCCTCCCGGAAAGCGTCGAAGAACCGTTCGGCTAGGTTCTCGCGTTCCTTCCGATCGGCCTCGAACCGGACCCGGCCCGCGTCCATGTGACGGCGTGCCCGTACGGCGAGCTGGTGGCAGGCCGCCTCCGACCGCCCCACAGCCGACGCGATGTCCGCGAAGCCGAAGGCGAACACCTCCCTCAGCACGAAGACCGCGCGCTCGAGCGGGGTGAGCCGCTCCAGCAGGAGCAGGGCCGCCATCGACAGCGAGTCGGCAAGCTCCGCCGACCGGGCCGGATCCTCGTACGGATCGGTCAGCAGCGGCTCGGGCAGCCACGGTCCGGCATACTCCTCCCGCCGGACGCGGGCCGAGCGCAGCACGTCGATCGAGATCCGGGTGACCACCCTCGACAGAAAGGCCTTGGCCGATCCGGGCCGGGTGGATGTGGCCTCGTAACGCAGCCATGTCTCCTGGACCGCGTCCTCTGCCTCGCTCACACTGCCCAGGATCCGGTAGGCGATCGAGAAGAGCAGCGGCCGCAGCTCCTGGAACTCTTGGGTCTTTGTCATCGGCCGATCCTCCTTGAAGTCACACTGCCACGAGGGGCGGCAGGGCTCCTCGTGGCAGAAGCCGGGCCCCTCGGCACTCCGTTACCACTGCTTGCTGCCCGGCCCCGGTGCAACGCGGTTGCCCGGGGCCGCCCTCACCAGGGCAGCGGGCCCTCCGCACCGAAGAACCCGCCGGTCGGCCCCTCCGCGCCGAGCGTGGCCAGGCGCACCACGACCGCGGCTCCCTGCGCGATCGTGAGGAACCCGGTGTGGTTGTTGCTGTCCGTGTCGACGAAGCCGGGGGCGACCGCGTTGACCAGGATGCCGTCCTTGCGCAGTTCGTTGGCGTACTGCACGGTCAGAGCGGTCAGCGCGGTCTTGGACGGCGCGTACGCGGCCGAGGGCAGCAGGGCCGTGAAGGGGCCGTCCGGATCGCTCGTGAGAGTCAGCGACGCGGCGTGACTGCTCACGTTGACCACGCGTGGCGTCGGTGACCGCCGCAGCAGCGGCAGCATGGCGTTGGTCACCGCGATCACCCCGAAGACATTGGTCTCGAACACCCCACGGACCATGTCCAGATCGACGGAGCTGGGGAGTTGATCGTAGGCGTCTTCGGGTGACACCTGTCCGGAGCCGGTGATGCCGGCGTTGTTGACCAGTACGTCGAGCCGTCCGAAGCACTCCTCGATGCGTCGCGCGGCTTCCTGGACGGTGGCCCGGTCGGTGACGTCCAAGCTGACCGCGTGCGCATCGGCGCCGGTCACGCGCAGCGCCGCAGCGGCCTCCTCGCCGCGCTGCGGGTCTCGGGCCCCGATCACGACCGTCATGCCCCGCGCGGCGAGTTCTCCGGCAACGCCACGCCCGATCCCTTTGTTCGCCCCGGTGACCAGCGCGATCTCCCGGTGCGTGCTCTTCTTCTCGCTCATGACCTGCTCCTTGTTGTCGAGGCGGGTTCTTCTCGGAACCCGTCTTCACAGCCTGAGACGAGACAGCCCTGCCATCTCTGACATGCGGACAGAAGGAGCCTCCAGGTTCATCAAGCAACGATGCACCGGGTGTGGTCGGCAAGGCTGCTCTGGTGACAGCGGCGGGCCAGGCATCGGTCCGGCTACCGGGGCCGACGCTGCCGTCCGGGCCGGAGACCTCTCCATGTCCGGTCCGGTAGTCCCCGCTCGTCGTAGTCGTGCGCCCCTCCGGCTCGCTGACGCGGGGTGAGGAAGCGTTCCGGCCCAGGTGGTCGATGGCGTGCGGCGCGGCTGCCGCCGGGCCGGGCCCTTCGTACCGGCTGGCAGCCCCCTCCAGGGCGGGCGAACGCCACGGCCGCCCTGAGCCTGCCACGGTCCGGCCCGGCCGGCCCGCATCGGAATGCAGGCCCCGCTCGGAGCAGGGCGCGACAACTCAAAGACCCACCGCGTTTACAGGCAGCGGATGGGAGCAGAAGAGCGTTCACGACCGATCCGTACAACGACGAGGAGGTCCCCGATGTCGGGCACCGAGAAGAGCAAGGCCCATGCCGAGCAGGCCAAGGGCAAGGGCAAGGAAGCCCTCGGCCGCGCCGTCGGCAACGAGCGGATGACCGCCGAAGGCCGTGCCGAGCAGGCCAAGGGCGACGCCCGCGAGGCCAAGGAGAAGACCAAGGACGCCTTCCGCCACTGACCCGCGGACAGGTCCCATCACGGCGAGGCCCCCGACCCCACTTCCCCGGGTCGGGGGCCTCGCCGTACGCCCGTGCCGGCGGCGCCAGCACCACCCGAACGTGCTTGCCGCCAGGGCGGCGAGCGCGTCGGCGTCGATGTCGGTGGACCTTTCACCGTCTGCACGATCCGTACCGGCGTTGTGACGAGGTCGGGGTCCGCGCCGACGGCCTGCGGGTCGTGCGCGGCCTCGCCGGCGGCCTCCACCCCGGCGATGTCCCGCGCGCTCGTCGCCACCTCGGCATCGGTGTCCCGCGCCGGTGTCCCGCGCGGGCCCTCCGTGTGGGAGGTGCCGCTGCTCTCCCGGGCATACCAATCGCTGCCGAGGAGCACGGCGGCCGCGGTCCCTGCGGTCCCCCACGTCTTCACGTTCACGATCAGCCCCACAGCTTGGCGTAGTTGGCTCGGCCGACGTCCTGAGGGAGATCGAAGTATTCGGGGGCGGTCGGCCGGTCCCGGGCGCGCCGGCGCTCCTGCTTCGACGGGCGGCGTTCCGCCCGTCGACGAACGGCAGGCGAGGTCACCACCGGCGCCGACGGCATCGTTCCCGTTCCGCTCGGAGCTCATCCGTCCTGGTAGTCGAAACCCGGGGCGACGACTCGAGGGCGGTTGAGGGGGTTGGCTACGGCCGCCGGGCCGGCTGCGTGAGAAGGGGCGTCGTCACCGCCCACCGCGCGCGTCATGACCGTCCCGGGGCCGTGGACGTTGTCGTCGTGTCGCGGGTCCCTTACCCGGACCCGCGCAATCTCCCAGCGGCCGCCGGACACCCACCGCCGGGCTCGGCCGGATCGACGCGGGGCACCGGCATTGCGCCCCCGGGTCCAATCAGGTCGCCCTGTCTCGGGGAAAGGGCTGCTCACTCTCGAAGCGTCCCAGGCCCGGGAGCGCCGAGAATGCGCCAATCAGGTGGCGGTTTGCATCTTTTGCCTACGATGCGCAACCACTCCGCCACTCCTGCATGTCACACCATGCAGGAGCGACCAACTCCAATGACGACCAGGGGGAAACATGAAATTCACCCGTCCCGTCCTCACCACCACCGCATTCGCCGCCCTCGCCCTAGGGGCCACGACCGCGCTGGCGACGCCCGCCACCGCCGCGCCCAACACCACGCCGCAGAAGGTCTGCGGAAGCGCCTACAAGACCGTGAACTCGGCCGCCATCGGCTCGCTGGGCACCGTCTACCTGACGTACAACGCCTCGAACGGCAAGAACTGCGTCGCCACCATCCGCAACAACCCGGGTGCGGCCGTGGACATGGCCCTCTGGATCGAAGTCCCCGACACCTCGGCGCGGGGCGAGGACTACGGCCGGTACACGTCGTACGCGGGCCCGGCCTACGTGTACGGCAAGGGCCACTGCGTCGACTGGGGCGGAGGCATCAGCAACGTGCACGTGCAGGTGTACAACTCCAACTGTGGTGCGCGCAAGGAGCACCGGGTCACCGAGATCCGCTGACCCGAGCGCCGCCTCCTGACCGCGACGTTCCGTGCCGTCGTGCGGTCGTCGGTGCAGGACCCACGACCCGACGACCGCACCGGAACCACCCGTGGTCGCCCTCGCCCCGGCAGACTCGCCGAGTTTTGCCGGGGCAAGGGCGCGTCCAGCCCTCGCTCGGGTGCACGGCCGTACGGTCGGCGCGTCGTCGCGACCAGGGCACCTGTCGAGGAGCACACCGCGGAGGTCTCCTAGGAGAGGGTCCGGCGTTACGTCTCGGACCGGAAGCCGCAGATTCTCGTCGAGTCGGGCAAGACGATGGCAACAAGCTCGGCGCCTGCCCGGTCGCACCCTGAAGGAAGCGCTCGGCCGGCACATCGACGCCCGCAACGAGTGCTTCGAAGACGAGGGCATCGAGACGCTCAAGGCCCAAAAGCAGGCGTGGAACCGGCTGGTGTGGCTGGTGTGGCCGTGGGAGGGAGTCGCCAACCACGATGCCCGCCAGTGGTGGCTGGTCCACCACCTCGATGCTGACGACGTGGTCGAGGGCGTCCGTCGGGTTGCTCGCCGAGCGGGAGGCCGCGGCACAGAAGCGGCGCGCCGAGCTGCCTTCACATCGTGACCGCCCCCGCCGTGGCGGTGTTCGTCTGCTGCGCTCGGCTGCGTCCGCCTCCGGTAGCGGGGGCGGGATGTGAACCTACGACCTTTGGGTTATGAGTCCAGCGAGCCACCGAGCTGCTCCACCCCGCGTCGGTCCGGCAGAGTGCGGTACCCAAGCGGCGCCGACCGCCATTTTCGGCCGGGCGCCGACTGGGCCGGTGCCCGGCCGCTGCCGGTGGCGGGTACGACTCGCGTCGTTCCAGTCGGGTAACTACGGCCGGGAGGGCGCGACCGAGTTGGCAGCGGAGGGCGCAACTGACGTATCGCCGCAATTCGTCGGACAGGAACGCCAGCCCGTAGCAGCACGGACGACGCCCCCCACGTGACTGATGCGCGGATCGCGCGTGCCGGGGCGCCTGGACGGTCCGCCTCACCGGCCACCGACCACACGGTGTCCGTCACCCGCAGCACCGCGCGGGCACCCGTCGTGCGGTCTGCCCGAACCGGAAGTCCGGGCGGACCGCACCCCTTACGCAGCGGGCTCCGGCTCAGCAGCCGCCGCAGTTGTAGAACGTCACGTCCCAGTGGCTGCCCTCGTCGGCGTAGATGTTGCCGGCGCCGGACTTCCACTGCGGGGCGCCGTCACCGCGCACCCCGATGTAGGTGAACGTGTTCTTGATGTAGCTGCCGACGCACGTGTACTTGCTGAAGTCGAGCTTGTAGCCGTTCCAGTGGGAGTAGGTGCCGCCGGCGTGGCCCGTCTCGGTGCCGCCGGTGATGTTCAGAGAGCAGCCGCTGGCGCTCTTGAGGGTCTGCGCTCCCTTCGCCGTGGCGAGGTTGAGCTGCTCGAAGGACGTACAGGTCGGGTTGTTGCGGTCCGAGCAGCCGCCGGACGAGGACCATGTGATCCCGGAGCCGCGGAACATCGACGTCGCGGTGGCGTGGCTGATCTTGGTGGCCGCCTGAGCCTCCCCGGCGCCGATGCCCGGGGCGAAGAGCGCGCCGAGGACGAGGGCGAGGGCGGTGAGGACGGAGCGGAGTGTGTTTCCTCGGGCGCGGCTCGGGGCGGCGTAGCCGGGCCGCGGACCTGCGGATACGGGGGACTTCATGAGCCTTGTTCCTCCTGGTGCGGATCGCGGATGCGGAGCGGTGGACCAGCGGGTCTACCCGCGTCGACTTTCGGGGTGCGGAAGGCCCCGGGGTACGGCCCGGGGAGATCACACGGCGGAGCGGAAGGCCGGCAGGTATCCGCCGGAGTGGCCCGCGGCCGTGGGGTGGTAGCTGTTGGAGACGGGCACCGAGACGCTGTGCAGCCAGGCGTTGCCGGAGCAGATCTCGTGGCCGGTGAACTCGTCCACGACGCTGGAGTAGGAGAATCCCGCGTTGGCGGCCTGCTTCGCGAGCATCCCGTTGAGGGCGTCACTGCCCCGGTTGATCGCCGCACGCTCCGTCTCGCTCAGGCCGGCGACGCAATTGCCGTCCAGCTGGTAGAAGCGCGGGTAGCCGAGCACGACGACATGAGCCTGCGGCGCCTTGCTGCGGATGGTGCCGTAGAGGGACGACAGGCTTCCGGGCAGGGTGTTGTTGACCTGTGCGATGGCGTTGTTCACGGCGCTCACGCACGTCGCCTCGCTCTGGAGGACGCAGGTCTGCATGACGTTCGCGAACTCGACGTCGTTGCCCCCGGCGGTGACGCTGACGAGCGTGGTGGAACTGTTGAGCGGGGTCAGCTGGCTGCTCTTGACCGTACTGGTCGTCGCCCCCGAACAGGCGGTGAAGGTGAACGAGGCCGGGGCGTTGGCAGCCGCCCACAGGTACGGGTAGGCCTTGCTGCTGCGCTGGCAGCTGCCGCTGTCGGACAGGTAGCTTCCGGCGCCCACTCCTGAGGAGTAGGAGTCGCCGAGAGCGACGAAGCGCTCCCCCGCAGCCGGGGCAGCGGAGGCCTGCTGGGCCAGTCCCAGGCTCGCGGCCACCAGGGCCGACAGGACGGGCAGGACCCGTCTCAGTTTTGTCCCGTGCATGACAATTCACTCCTTGGCGTGTTGTGGGGAACAGGAGTTGTTGAAGAGTCACTCTTCTAGCAGTGAGGGACGCCCTTGCGATAGGCGTGTGAAGCGCTTTGTTACCGGGCGCCCTGCCGAGGGTCTACGGCACCCCGCATGCTCCCGGGGCAAGCCGGGGCGCGGGTCGCCGCCGCCATGGTCGTGGCCACGGGCATCGCCGAGTACGCGACGATCAGGCCTGCCGGTACATCGCCGTGCGGCGTGCCTCCGACCAGCTCCACATCCTCGCGACCCTCGCCCGCCAGGACGGCCGGCGCACCCGCCTGCGCGGCGGCATCCGCACGCTGTGCCCACCGCGGCCGGCGCTTCGAAGCCGCCTGGGGCCTCTCCCCGATGTCCCCGCTGGACCGCCCCGCGCGCCGTCACCCGGTCACCGACGTGGTGGATAAGGCCGCGCGCGTCGGCCTGCCGTAGACCGCCCGCGAGTCGCTGCCGCGCACCGTCCGGACCACGACCGCGCTCGCCGACGGCGACACGGCTTTCCTGGGCGGCTCCCGGACGCCCGACTGCGCATACGCGAGGGCTTCGGCGACGACGGCGTGCTCGTCGGGTACGCCGCCGCGTACCCCGACGACGCGCGGACGGCGGTACCCATCCGGTGTGGCTCGCGGGCTCGCCGGTTCGACGGCTCGACGGCTCGACGCGCGCCTACAACCTGTCGCTGCGGCGGGTCCGCGAGGGCTTCTCCCCCTGCCCCGTCGCCCCTGTCCCGTCGCCCCTGCGGCGTGGGCGCTGGCCTGGCAGCCGACCCGGGAGGCGTCCGCACTCCTGGCCACGCCGGACAAGTCTCCGGCCCGCTGCCCGTGCAGCACGGCACGCGCGTTTGGTGTCGCCGCGCTCCGCGGGACCGTTCACTCGGGAGCTCCGCGCCGGAGACCTGGGTTGACCGCATTCATCCCGTCACCCTGCACAGTGATTCGGCAAACCGCGCACCGCCGTCACCAGGGAGGCACACGGAGCGGCGGGGCAGCCCCACGCCCACGAGCCACTCGGAAGCCTGGGACGTGCCGCGCCAACTGGGCGAACACCGGCCGATGATCCGGTCACAGCATCTGTCCGTAAATCGACCGCCCGTTGGCGGCCCTCCTTCGGACCTGCCAGGCTCGTCTTCACGGAGCGACAGATCGCAGGCACTGAACCGTAATCACCCTTGACTCGAAGGTGAAAATTGTCATGCGTCACCACATCATCGCAGTATCCGCCTTCAGCCTCCTCTGCCTTGCAGGCACCACGGGTCTCGCGGAGGCTCAACCCACCGGTGTGCACAGCCCGTCCGCGATGGTCTTCACCGTTACCCAGGGCCGCGGCGCACCCCTGGACACCGTCATGCGTGCGGCCACCCTCAGCTGCGCCTACACCGCCGAGGGGACACACCCCGCCCCGAGGGCCGCGTGCGACGCCCTCAACGCCACGGACGGCGAACTCAACCGCCTGCTGGCAACACCGAACACATCGCGGACCTGCCCCAAGTACTACGACCCCGTTACGATCACCGCAGACGGCGTACTGAACGGCAGGCGCGTCGCCTGGAAACACACCTTCTCCAACGCGTGCATGATGTCCGCGACCCTGAACGGGAACCCGGTGTACGCGTTCTGACTTCGTACGGCCGGCGTCGGATGTATCGGCCCGGCGGTACCGCCCCCCAACGTGCGGGCACCGGGGCCGACCCGCGCACGCCGTATGGACGACATCCTCTCCTTCCGTCGGGTTGACACGTGGAGCGGCTGACAATGAGGTTGCTCACTCCATGCAGGCGATGGAGCGGGTGGGGTCTTCCGTGAGGAAGTGGAGGAACCGTCGCTGCGAGCCGGTGATCGTCGCCAGATAGACCCGTGCTGTTCCCGCGGCATGTCGCCTGCCGACGACTTCGGCCAGGTGCGCACCGACGGATGCCCGCACGCGCCCCCTCCTGCGGCGGCGCGTGCGGCTCACAGCCGCGGCGAGGCACGGGAGCCGGGGAGCGGGTTTAGTGAAAGCCGCCCTCGGCCGAGATCGACGTGATGCCCGCCGGCGCGCCGTCGCGGGTCGACGTGGCCAGTCTCGCCAGCCGGCACCGGCACCGGCGCCCCGGACCGGTCAGGGGGAAAGGAGCGGCCCCCGACCGCTGAGGGCCGGAGCCCGGAGGCCCGCATGGTTGGGCCCCCCCACCTCGCGAGCACGGCATGCCTGAAGCAACTCACCGACGCACGCCGGCTCCGAGCGGTGCCGAACCCGGCGCCGAAGCCGAAGCCGAGCCGAAGCCGCCGTCGATCCGGCACCGCTCCGCGCGTTCAGTCGCGGCAGTAGCAAGAGGGTGCCGGACCCGAACTTTCCGCAGGCGGCTGCCTCATAGGCGAGCGAAGTCAGCAGAAGGAACTGGCGGACACCCGGAGCGGTCGCGCCGACCGGGCAGACCACTCTGCCCCCGCCTGTGAGCGGTTGCGATGTGGCCTGGCGGCCGATGCGGGCCTGCCGCGCGGCGCTCCGCGGGCGCATGGAACGGGCTGCGCCGGACACACGTATGTCAACTGGCCTGCACACAAGAACAGTTCGTCCGGCCAGGCGACCCCTACGCGCACCGAGGAGAGACGTCATGCCGCTGACATTCCGCAAGAGCTTCAGGATCCTGCCTGGCGTCCGGCTCAACATCAACCGCAAGTCGTGGTCGATCACCACCGGCGGCAAGCACGGCCCCCGCCGCACCCACAGCAGCACCGGACGCCGCACCACCTCGATGGACCTGCCCGGTCCCTTCGGCTGGCGCAAGACCCGCCGCAGCTGATGCACAGGCTCCTCAGCTGACGCAGCGGGTACGCCAACCCTCCCGGACGCGGCGGCGATCACCGACCGCTGGTGACCCACGGCAGCGACAACACCGTCACGCTTGCTCCGTCACATCTCACGTTGGAGGTCATTCACCGCCCGGGCCCGCGCAGCCCGGACGTGGTCCGGCTGTTCAGCGAACTGACTGCCCAGGGGCTCAACGGGCTTGCATCGAAGGCCAAGCCGCTGGCTGCTTACGGGTTGCGGAATGCCAGCCCGCCCAGCCGTCCCGGTCTTCTACTGCGACCAGTGGAGGCCGAGGTCGCGTGAACCTCCCCTTCGAGCGGGCCGGCCGGCACGGCCCGGGCGGGAAACGGCGGCGGTCATCGGTCTGGTGACCGCCGCCGCTCTTGCCCTCGCTCTTGCTCTGCTCGCCGCCAGTACGCACGCGGCCGAGGTACTGGCAGCCGTGCGGCAGGTCCTGAGCGGTGCGGGCAGCGCTCCTCCGAGCGTTCGAGCGGTTGACATCTCTTGCCGTGTCATCGCCGTCCTGATCGATCGGTCCGACCCCACCGCTTGAACCTGTTCAATATTGCGGGCCGCATCACCCGGCGCATCACTTGAACATGTTCAAGTCATGTGTGAGCATGACCGGCGAAGGCTGCGCGACATAGCGCCGGCCTCGCCGCCGACACCACAGCCGTCGGCAAGACCTGACTGTCCCTCTGGAGCCGACCCGGCCCCAGAGCGGGCGTGAGAGGCATGACAAATGATCTTGTGGCTACCGATCGCGTTGGCTCTTACCGTCGGAGCGCCCGTCGCCGCCGTCTGGGCCGCCACCGAGCTGACCCGTCAACTGCCCGTGCCTGCGCGGATCGTCATTACCGTGCTCGCCCTGGGTGTGTCCTTGTGGTGGTTGGCGCTGCCTTCTGTCACCTTGGCATCACTCGGCGCTCTGATGTCATGGGCTGTCATCGCCGCAGCTGCCGACGAAGCCAAAAGGCGGCAGCGGGCCCGCCGCCCCGTCATGTCCCCCGCCTGGCACCAGACGCAGACCCACGGCTCCCCCGGCTCCCACGGCTCCGACTGAACGATGCGGGGGCTACAACCTCTTGGAGGTGCGAGGCACCCGGCCTCACCCCGGTGGTCCGGGGCGAGGACCGGGTGCTGCCGGCTGAGGTGGGGGCGGATTGCCGGGGTGGGTCGGGCCACTGAATGAACTGGCTCCGCCCACACGACGACCTCCCGGCGCCGGCAGGTGGTTCGGAGACGAGCCGGGAGTTTGACCCGGCCGACGACAGGGGCCCGCGGTGAGCGACGGGAGATGCCCGGGGCTGGCCTCCGGGTGGAGGTCAGGGGGCGGGTGAGGAGGATGAGGGCGAACGAACAGAGTCCGGAGGCGGCCAGCGCCAGGCCGATGACGCGCCGGCGCAGGTGGGCGTAGCGGTGCGCGTACTCCTCCGCAGCAGCGCGCCGCCGATGCCGGTCAGCCCGCCGACCGGATCCCTCCGCGGCGGGCACATGGTCGAATCACGCGTCGCTGTCTACACAGCCTTTCTACGCGCGGCTAAGTCGTGTGCTGCGGAAAGTGACGGCTCGCTACAAAGAGGCCGGACGGCGACCCGCTCGACTCACGCAGCGGATTGACTGATGCGGCCTCTCCGAACCCTTCGCTTCGCGCCGCACAGCAGCCGAGCACAGGCCGCCCCCGTGGGGGGAGCCGGAGGCGCAGGGTATTTTCCGTATTCCCTTGGAGGGGGTTGCTGTCGGTGATCGGGGTAGGCGATGTGCAGGAGGATGCCATGGCCATCTACCACTCACACCACGCCCCGGTTCCGGCGGCCCGGGCTCATGACTACCGTCAGGGCCTGCACGACCAGGTGATCGGGCTCATCATGTTCGCCGCCTCTGCCGCCCTGTGGATCTATCCGATGGCGACCCACGACGGAGCGAAGGACGCCCAGGTCAACGAGGCCGTGATCGGGACGCTCCTGATGATCGTCGTCGGACACAGGATCTACCGGGGCAGCAGCTGGCGCTCCGACGTCATCGTCGGCCTGGCTGGCCTGTGGATGCTCGTCTCCCCGTTCGTACTGGGGCTGCAGAACGCCGCCGTCGACAACGGCAGCCAAGTCCTCGACATCGCCGTCGGAGCCGTCCTCGTGGCGACCGCGCTGATCTCCCTGCTGATCCTGCGCGCCGACCGCAGAGCGGCGGACGCCAATGTCGAACATCCCAGCTGATTTTGTTGCCACTCCGCGTCCGCTCTGTCCAGACCAGGCGTTGGGTGGCAGCTGCCCTGCTCAAGCCGTCACCTGACGGAACACGAGTGGCCCGGTCTGGGTTTAGGCACGCCTTCCCGGACAAAGCCGCCCTGGGGCCTGCCCTGCGGCGGCTCGCCGCCGACGGCGAGGACTCAACCTCCGGGTCGAAGCGGGATGCCCTGGAGAGGGCGGTCGGGGCCTCTGTGAGCCCATGGTCAGCCACGACGCCGTGGCGTTCCACTTGCTCTCCGAACAGGTCTCGAAAGACGTGAAGGTCGTCCGGTGCGGCCAGGGCGCGGACGAGGTTTTCGCCCGGTACCACTGGTATCCGCAGATCGCCTACCCCGCGCGTACTTCGACCGGACGCACGCCCGACTCACTGCGATGATCCACCCGGACCTCGCCGTCGGCCACGACGCTTCGACGGACTTCGTCCGACGTCACATGGCCACCCCCGGAGCCGATACCGCTCTCGACGCCGCCCTGCGCATGGATGGCCACGCCCTCATGCCGGACGATGCCGCCAAACGGGTCGACAACACGACGATGCCCTGGGGGCTTGGGGGCCGCGGCCTGCCCGCCTGGGCTGAAGCTCGCGCAGGGCGGCAAGGCCATCCTCAAGGACGTCGGCCGTACGGTACTGCCCCGGCGAGGTAGTCGACCCACCGCAGGGATACTTCTCCGTCCCGGAGGTGCGCAACATGGCCCGGCCCCGTGCCGGCCGGGTTCCGGGACACCCTCATGGCTCCCGCAGCGCGCCGGCGCGGCACCCAACCGTCACCGCGCCGAGCGCGGGGCCCACCCCTGGCAGGTGGCGACGCTGGAGATCTGGCTCCAAGCGCACAGCATCCGGTGAAGTGCACGTCGGCGATCATGGACGTCAGGTCGGAGCGGTGAAGGAGGTCATTGCCAAAGCCCATGGTGGCCCCCGGCCGCACCGCACCCCTTCGCCCCGAAACCGCCCGGCTGGTCGTGGAAAACCTCACCGCCGCTGACCCTACGCAACGTGGCCAATCGTGACCCTGGTTCGAGCGGAACCCGTCGCCAAGTTCAGCGCCGACACCGTGATCGACCGAGGTGGCGTCCACCGCCCGCTAGTGATCCGCTCGTTTCGCGAGAGCGGAGTGCCCGAGCTGCAGGGCGTCCGAGAGAGTGAGAGCGGTCAGGGCGGCCGCAACCGTGCGAGTGCCTTCCGGCCAGATGGCGCGGGCCCCGGTGAAGGTGGTCACGACCCACACGCTCAGGCAGAACGGGCAGCTGATCAGTTCACCGACCGTTTTGCGGCCGAGCTCGTCGCGGGGGGTTTCGTTCAGTTCTGCCGGCGCGCCGGCTCCGTCCACGTGGGTGAACGGGGCGCGCAGCGGTCGCGTCACCGTGGCCTTGGTGATCAGGCGACTGAGCTTGAAGGTGGCGGTGGCGATGAGAGCGAGTTCCCAGGGACCGGGCGAGGCGGGGCGGGACTTTCCGGTCCGCCGCTGCAACACCGTCCAGCCGGCCGCGTACCCGGCGAAGCCGGCCATCGCGCCCAGGTGCCCGCCGTGGGGCTGGAGACCTCGGAGTATGTCCATAACCGTTCCTCGCTGAACCCGTGCAAGCTGCGGGCCACGTCGCCATCGGCAGGATCACCGTCGAGGGGACGTCTACCCGGCCTCGGCCGGCGAACGCCTCGGCTGAAGCGGCTTTTACCGTGTGGGCCCCGGGATGTCGGGCAGGCGCCTGCCATGAGGCCCCGCCCACCGCGGTTGTGCGGCACGACGTACGCCAGCCCCCTTCAGGGCCGCGTCGCCGTAGTCACCCCCGCCGCCCGCGGTGTATCGGCGCGCGCACCGCCTACGCCCCGACGCGGCGCCCGGGTGGCTCGGCTCGGCCGGGAAGAGGAGCGGCTGCGCCGACAGGCGGCAAGACGTCCGGGTCTGGCTACCGCATGGCCGGTCGACGACGTAACCGATGCGAAAGCCCTCATGGGCACCGCCGAAGCTGTCCGTTCCGCCTGCGGCACACCCTCCGTCGTCGTCGCGCACGCCGGCGTCGCCATTGGCGGCACCTTCCGGGACCGCGACCCTGAGGACTGGCGCCGGGTGGTCGAGATCGATCTCGTCAAGAGCGCGCTCATCGCTCGCTGCTTCCTGCCCGACCTGCTCTCCAGCCCCGGCTACTGCCTCCAAGTCGCCTCCCTCACGACTCTGGCACCCATCCCGCTCCTCACCGCCTATTGCGCGTCCAAAGCCGGAGTCGAGGCCGTCGCGCCCGCCCTACGCTCCGATGTCGCCCACCGGGGAGTCGATGTGGGAAGTCCGGCCCTGGCGGACGAAACGTTATGGACGACCGGCAGAGGGACGACTGGCATAGGAGTGCCCGCCGGGATGAAGCACCGACTCTTGTTGTATGCGGCGCCTGGGTGGGCACATGCGGAGGGGCTAGGAAACGGAGTAGTTGATGGCAACGACCCGGGGAACGGCCCGCAGCGGCCCACAGGCCAGCGCCGGCGGTCTTCAGCTGCCGGGTATCGTCCTGGGGGTGGGGCTGGGCGGCTTCGTCGACGGGATCCTGCTGCACCAGCTGCTGCGTTGGCATCACATGCTGACCAGCACGGACACCGATCGCATCGGGGTGAAGTACTACCCGGCGAACACGGTGCCCGGTCTGCAGATGAACACGCTGTGGGACGGCATTTTCCACGCGGTGTGCTGGCTGGCGGTCCTGCTCGGCCTGGCTGTGCTCTACGCGCGGGTGACGCAGGGGCGGCGGCGCGTGTGGACATCGGGAAAGCTGTGGGGTTGGATCCTGGTCGGCTGGGGCCTGTTCAACCTCATCGAGGGCTTCTTGGACCATCACATCCTGGGCATCCACCACGTCTACGCCGGTGATCAGCAAATCTGGTGGGACCTGGTTTTCCTGCTGTTGGGCGCGCTGTTGGTGGCGGTCGGCTGGAGGATTCAGAATCGTGCCCGGCCCTTCGACGCGGAGACGGGCCCGGCGCCGCCCGGGGCGCGATCCGCCGGGATGCCATGACGGGGCACGTCCCCGACCACGAGCAGCAGGCGGTCGGGCTGCCCTGGGAGGTGCTGCTCGCAGCCCTTGTGCTCTGTGTCGTCGCGCTCGGGTATGTGCTGCTGGCGGCGCGAGCCAGGCGGTCGAATCCGCAAGTCGGCTGGAGCCGGTGGCGCACCGGCTTCTTCCTGGCGGGCACTGCGCTGCTCGCCTTGGCGCTTTTGCCGCCCCTGGCGACGGCAGCGCACGGCGACTTCCTCGGGCACATGCTGCAGCACCTGCTGATCGGCATGTACGCGCCGCTCGGCTTGATGCTGGGAGCGCCGATCACGCTGCTGCTGCGGACCTTGCCGGTGCGCCGGGCGCGCCGGCTCACCGCGGTGCTACGCAGCAGGCCCGCCCACCTGATCGCGAACCCCGCCACCGCGCTGGTCCTGAGCGTAGGCGGCCTGCCAGTGCTGTACTCCACGGGCCTGTACAACGCCTCCCACAGCAATGACCTGCTGCACGGACTGGTCCACCTGCACTTCCTGCTCTCCGGCTGCCTGTTCGTCTTCGTGATCGCCGGACCCGACCCGGCGCCCGCGCGACCGGGCGTCCCGACACGGCTGGTGGTGCTCGGTGTGGCAATCGCGGCACACGCGCTGATCTCCCAGGCCATGTACGCCGGCTACCTCATCAACATCCACGCGCCCGTGACCCAGGTCCAGGCGGGAGCGGAGGCGATGTACTACGGCGGCGACATCGCCGAACTGCTTCTCGCCCTGGCGCTGGTCGCCACCTGGCGCCCCACCCCCGGCGGGGCACGCCCGCTCGGGCCACCCCGTACCCGGGAAGGTAAGTACTACCCGGATCTCCGCGCGCCCGTAATCGGCATCACCGGTCCCGGCGCACCCGAACCCCTGTCGGATGAGGGCGAAAGCGGTGGTCACGAGCCGGTCGTACCGCGCCTCGCCGGGGTCGTGGCCTGGATGCGACGGCCGGGTCGTTGATCGACGGTTTCTTCGGCGACGGCGTGCCGAAGGTGAGCTGCCGTTCCGGCAGCGGGAGGCGGGCGTCGGCTCGACAGCGCGCCGAGGGCGATCGTGCCGACGCCACCACCTCCTCGGCCGTCACGTGCAGCCGCAGCCTCTTCGAGCGGGCACAGCGGAGACGCCGACCGCACACAGGTACGGTCGGCGTCTTGGATGCACCACGGGCTGCGCTCAGTCGTCGTCCGCGTCCTTCTGTGCGGCTTCCCGGATCGCGTCGCGGGTTCGGTCGATGAGCGCGGCCACGGGCCCCACCGCCATGTTGGCGGTGGCGCTCTCCATCCCGGGGTGGGGGCGGGTCGGTGCCAGGGCCTCCGCCGCCTTGACGGCTTTGGCCATGGCCATCAGCCGAGTCTGGGAGCTGTTGCGCCGTAGCTGGGCGAATTCGTAGCGTTCCTCGGCGCGGGCGTGTGCGAGGACGGCGTCTCGTAGGGAGAGCAGTGTCGGCATGAACTTCGGGTCGCCGGTGTCAAGGTCCTCAAGGGTCGCGAGCTGTTCTTTGGCGGCGTTTTCCTCGGCGAGACGCTCCTGAACGACGTCGTCACCGCCCTCGAAGGCCCTGCGGGCGTGGGGGTGCACGACCTCTTCCTCCGCCGTCTCGTGGACGGCCAGGAGCCGCACCAGCCGCTGGAAGGCGTCTCTGCGGGCTTCCCCCTCGCTCAGCCGCACTTCGTCGAAGAGGCCATGGATCTGTCCGTGCTGGCGCATGAGGAGGGCGACCACGTCCTCGCCGGCCGCCGGGTCCCCGACCTGCTTCTCGTCGTCCTTTACGTCCTTCACGGGATCCTCCGGGCAATGGGGTGGGGGGCCGGCAGGGGCCGGTGGTGCCTGCGGGGCGAGTTCATGCGCGCTGCGTGGCGTCGGGGTGGGGCCCCTCGGTCTCGACGCGGTAGTCCCTTCCGAACATTTCCCGGTGCTGCTCCACGACCCGGTCGCTCGGTGGGGCCTCCCCGCCGTGGATCGCCGCTTGCATCTCTTCGAACCGCTCGTGCGCCTCGCGTACGTAGCCGGCCCCGAGGGTGGTCAAGTCGATCTGGGTGGCCAGCAGCTCTCGCAGGTAGGCCTTGTTCGGCTCGAAGGTGAGCACGTTCGGCAGTTCCGGCGCGAGGATCTCCTCCGGTTCGCGCCCGTCGTGGCGCCGCATGAGGTCGCAGGCGATCCGCAGGTGCTCCAGCTCCATGTTCAGGTGCAGCTCCCACACGGCCTTGACCTTGGGGTGGCTCTCCTGCTCCATGAAGGAGTGGTAGAGGTAGCACTCGTTGTACTCGTGGGTGACGAGTTGCTCCCACCACGTCTCGCCGGGGTCGACGAGGGACTCGTAGTGGGTGACGTGCTCCTCCTCGATGAGGCCGATCTCCTGGTACAGCTGTCGGGCGATGGGCTCCATGTAGGTGGGCCCGGTGTTCATGTAGAAGTTCATCGTCTGCTGCTCCGCCGACAGGATCGTCAGGGCGTGGAGCTTCGACAGCGGGTCCGTCTGCGTCTTGTCGTAGGCGTCGCGCACGTTGTCGACCGGGTTGCGGTGGTGCATCCGGGTGGGGCGGCCGGGCATCACCTCGGTCAGGCCGTCCACGATCGCCTCGGCCTTGCGATGCTCGATCATCTCGTACAGGTTCGCGTAGCGGTACAGGTGGTCGAAGTCCTCCAGCACACCGAACTGGTACGCCTGCTGCAGGTACGGATCCGGCTCCATGCGCGCCACCCACGACGTCAGGTCCACCGCGACCTGCTCGTAGGCGATCGTCGTCTCCAGCACCGAGGACACGCCCGGCAGGAGCCAGTTGACGACCTTCTGCTGCTGTGCCTCGATGTACCGGGTGCGGGCCAGCTGCCGTTTGACCTCGGGATCCACACAGTTGCGGGCCAGATTGTGGCCGAAGAGGATGGCCTCGACCTCGATGCCGTTCATCGTGATGATGCGGCAGCGGGTGTACGGGTCACCTGCGTCGGGGTCGATCGGAGCGACGTTCAGCTCACGCCAGCTGCGCAGTTGGCGGTCCAGTGGGATACCGCGCTGTTCCAGCGGGTTGAAGGTCATGAGGGGTCACCGGCTTCCCAGGAGGGTGGGCCCGGGCTCCGGATGGAGCACGGCTGCAGACCTGGGACCGCGCATGCCCCGGATGCATGGCCGAAACCGAGGAATCCAGACACAACGGGCCAGGCATCTCACGGTCTCAGGCGAAGCACGACCCGCCCGGTCAGATCCGCCCTGCGCCGCGCCGACTCACCCCGTTGGGCCAGCGGGAATCACGCCCGGCAGCTGCCCAGGTCCTCCGTGCGGAGGTCAGGGCCGGGTGAGGAGGACCAGGGCGAACGAACAGAGTCCGAAGGCCGCCAGCGTCAGGCCGATGACGCGGCGGCGCAGGTGGGCGTAGTGGTGGGCGTACTCGTCTCGGAGTTCTGCCGCTCTCGCCACTGTGGCGGTCAGCATTTCCCGGCGTAGGCGCAGATGATGCTGAGCGAAGCGGTCGCTGATCTCCTCCTGTTCGCGGGGGCCGAGCCAGGTGAGGCCGCCGGCGAACGCGAGCCCCTCCTCGCGTGCCTCCCGTAGGGCGGCCTGGCTCATCAGGTACCCCTCGATCCGGGCGAGCCCGGCCGCCGCTTCTTCCTGGCGTTCGTTCATGGCCGCCTCCTACTGGGGCTGCTCCGGGCCCTTGCCGCGCACGGACCCGCGAGGGGCGGAGGCCTTGTCCTGGTCCACGACGTCGCGTTTGTGGTCGCCGGAGTAGTCGAAGGCGGCGATTTCCGGGTGGTGGAGGTCGAAGGCCGGGGACTCCGACCGCACGCGCGGCAGGGTGACGAAGTTGTGCCGGGGCGGGGGGCAGGAGGTGGCCCATTCCAGGGAGCGGCCGTAGCCCCACGGGTCGTCCACGTCCACGCGGGGCGCGAACTTGGCCGTCTTCCACACGTTGTAGAAGAAGGGCAGGGTGGACAGGCCCAGGACGAAGGCGCCGATCGAGGAGAGGCTGTTGAGCAGGGTGAAGCCGTCGGCGGCGAGGTAGTCGGCGTAACGGCGGGGCATGCCTTCGGCGCCGAGCCAGTGCTGGACCAGGAAGGTCATGTGGAAGCCGATGAAGAGGGTCCAGAAGTGGATCTTCCCGAGGCGCTCGTCGAGCATGGTGCCGGTCATCTTGGGCCACCAGAAGTAGAACCCGGCGAACATGGCGAAGACGACCGTCCCGAAGACCACGTAGTGGAAGTGCGCCACCACGAAGTAGGAGTCGGTGACGTGGAAGTCCATGGGCGGGGAGGCCAGGATGATGCCGGTCAGGCCGCCGAAGAGGAACGTCACCAGGAAGCCGATGGACCAGAGCATCGGTGTCTCGAACGAGATGGATCCCTTCCACATCGTGCCGATCCAGTTGAAGAACTTCACCCCGGTGGGCACCGCGATCAGGAACGTCATGAAGGAGAAGAACGGCAGCAGTACGGCGCCGGTCGCGAACATGTGGTGCGCCCACACGGTCAGCGAGAGCCCGGAGATCGCGATCGTCGCCCCGATCAGACCGAGGTAGCCGAAGAGCGGCTTGCGGGAGAAGACGGGGAAGATCTCGGTGACGATGCCGAAGAACGGCAGGGCGATGATGTAGACCTCGGGGTGCCCGAAGAACCAGAAGAGGTGCTGCCACAGCAGCGCGCCGCCGTTGTCCGGATCGAACACCTGCGCGCCGAAACGGCGGTCGGCCTCCAGGACGAGCAGGGCCGCGGCGAGGACGGGGAAGGCGAAGAGCACCAGCACCGAGGTGAGCAGGATGTTCCAGGTGAAGATCGGCATCCGGAACATCGTCATGCCGGGCATGCGCATGCAGATGATGGTCGTGGCGAAGTTGACCGAGCCGAGGATCGTGCCGAAGCCGGACAGCGCCAAGCCCATGATCCACATATCGCCACCCACGTAAGGGGTGCGCTCGCCCCCGCTGAGCGGCGTGTACGCGGTCCAGCCGAAGTCTGCCGCCCCCTGCGTGGTGAACAGGCTGGCCACGACGATGGTCCCGCCGAACAGGAACAGCCAGAACGACAGCATGTTCAGCCGCGGGAACGCCACGTCGGGAGCCCCGATCTGCAACGGCATGATCGCGTTGGCGAACCCGGCGAAGGTCGGCGTCGCGAAGAACAGCAGCATGATCGTGCCGTGCAGCGTGAACACCTGGTTGTACTGCTCGTTGGAAACGATCTGCATGCCCGGCCGGGCGAGCTCCGCGCGCAGCAACAGCGCCAGCACACCGCCGATGACGAAGAAGCCGAACGAGGCGATCAGGTACAGGTGGCCGATCTTCTTGTGGTCGGTGGTCGTCACCCAGGTGACGACCACGCTCCCCCACGAGCGGCCCCGTACGGGGATCGGAGTGACGGGCTCGGTCGATGTCGCCACGGACGGTTCCCTTGTTCGCGGGCATGGTCGGATCACGCGTCGCTACTCGCGCAGCCTCTTACGCGCGACTTCCACATGTACTACGGAAAGTGACGACTGACTACGAGGAGGCTGGTCAGTGACCCGGTTGGCTCACGCAATGCAACCGATGTGCGCCCGCACGGGCGTCGGTCGGCCTCGGCCGCGCTGCCGGATCACGCGTCCTTGGTGGGGTCCGCTCGGCGATCGGTGAGGCGGCGGCCGAGGCCGCCGCCCTGTGGACTCCCTCGATGTCGCCTCCCCGGCCTCCTGCGTAAGACCCCCTCCGAGCACCCCCGCTAAGTGGTACGCGCGCTGGTCGGCAGGTCGACGACGCCTACAACGACCGCCCGCCCCGTGCCGACGCCATGTATCGGGCGGGCGGCACAGGACCGAACCGGGTGCGAGGGAAGTCCGAGGCGAGTGCGCGGGCCTCCCCCTCCCGGCGGTCGGCACGGTCCTGCTCTCGGCGATGACGGCGCCGTCGCTGGGCACCTTGCTAAGCGGGCGGGCGCTGGGCGCCCGGGGCGCCAGGGTCCGTGCGCATCTCGGCGGCGGTCTCCCGACCGACCTCGCGCAGTTCGTCGGCCGTTTCCCGGCTGGCGCTCTGTGCGTGCTCGGTGGTCGTGGCCACTGCCTCCTGTGCCGTGTCCTTGACGGATTCCATGGCTTCCTGGACCGGCTCCTTCATCTCCTCCCGGACTTCCTGGGCGGCATCAAGGGCGGTCTGCTTGACCGGTTCCAGCAGTGCGTCCGGGTGCTCGCGCAGATGCCGGCCGGCCTGTTCTTCGATCTCGGTGGTCGGAAGGAGGGCAGCCGCGAGCATCCCGGCACCGAAGGCCATCAGGCCGGCCGCGAGCGGACTGCCCTGCGTCTGGCGCTTCACCTGGGCCGGGGCTTGCTGGACGGCCTGCTGTACGTCGCTGCCGATCTCCTTGGCCGTTTCCGTCGCGCTGTCCGCGGCCTGGTGCAGGCTCGCGGAGGTGCCGTGCGCGGCGTCCTGTGCAGTACCCATCACGCGCTCCTTCACTCCGCTCACGTGGTCGCGCATGGAGCCGACCTTGCGGCGGGCCACCCTGCTCGGCGTCATCCGGTCCGCCAGGCGGTCCACATTGCGCGAGAGGTGTGCTCGCCGGTACTCCATGTCGAGCCTCAGCTCTTCAGGTGTCGTGCCCATCGGGCGTCCTCCTTCAAGGTGTCCACCGTCTGCTCGGGTTTGAGGTTGACCGTGCGCAGTCGCTCGCGCCCCTTCGTGTACAGCACGGCGCCGACGACCGCCCACACGGCGGTGACGATCAGCGCGGCCCAAGCTGGATCCATGACGTTGGCCAGGGCGAAGACCACGGTCAGGCTGCCGAACAGCAGCACCGCGTGCCCGGCGTAACCCGCTCCGCCCAGCATGCCGACCGCCTTGCCCGCCTTGGCGGACTCCTGCTTCATCTCGGCCTTGGCCAGCTCGATCTCATCCCGGACCAGCTGGGACAGGTCCTGGCCGATCTCACCGACGAGGTCTCCGAGCGACGGCTCGGTCGGCGTCGCGGGCGGGAAGGGGGGCGGAGCGGGGGGCCGGGCGGGCGCCACGGGCCGTTCGTGGGAGGAGAGGGCCATGTCAGAACCCTTCCTCAGGCCCCGTCGAGCCGGTGCCTCGGACGGGGGCTCCGTTCGGCGGGTAGGACGGCGGCGTCGGCATGGCCCCCGGGGGTTCACCCTGCCCCGTGGAGGGCCTGGTGACCATGGCGGCGGTATCCGCACCGCGGCCGTTGTCCGAGCCGCCGGGGCTCTGCGTCGAGGCTGCCGCGCTCACCCCCTTGCCGGCCCGCGCGACGACGAACCCGGCCACGGCCGCGCCGGCGAGGAAGACCCCGGGGCGTCGGCGGGCGAAGTTCTGCAGGTCGGTGACCAGCCCGTCGGGGCCCCGCTTCTCCACGTGATCGGCCATCTGGCGTCCACCGTCGGCAATTTGCCGGGCGACGCCCGCCATGGTCGACTCCGGCTTGCCGTTCTCACCCAGCTCCCGAAGTTCGTCCGAAAGCCGGCGCACGTTCTCCGCCAGCCGTTGCGTCTGCGTCTCGGCCTGGCCGGTGAGCTGTGTACGCAGCTCCCCTACGAGGTCACGGGCCTGCGTGGTGGCCTCGCCCACGACATGGGCCGCCTGTTCCCTGGCCGTACCGCCTACCTCGGCGGCCTTTTCACCGACCAGCGAGGCTCCCTCACCGGCCTTGTCCTGAACGGTCTGTGCTGCTGCGGCCGCCGTCCCGCTCCCGTCCGGGCGGCTCGCGTTCTGGAAGTCACTCAAGGCTCCTCCTGGTGCATCGCGTTCCGACGTTTCACGGAGCGCCTGCCCTGCTTCGGGCACCCCATCCGCCCGAATTAATCCGAAATGACTCATATGCGATATCGAGGGCCCCGGCCGAACCCCGGCGGCCTGTGCCGTGCGGCCGCGGCCGTCACCAGGTCCCGCCACCGATCCCGAACCAGCGCCCGCGGCGGGCCGCACCAGCGCCCGGCCGCCGGGCCGGCCTTCCCGACCTGAGGGGTGCTCCCTCGTCGCCCTGGGCGGCTCCGGCGCCGGTTCAATGACGGCGTCCTGGGCGAGCGCCAGGATGCCGTCGCAGCGTGAGCGGCAGGGCCTATGCTGCGGGAATGATCAAGCCGATTGAACTCGTCATATTCGACTGCGACGGCGTGTTGGTCGACAGCGAGCGCATCGCCGCCCGTGTCCAGGTCGCCCTCGGAGCCGAGCTCGGGTGGCCGCTGACCGAGGACGAGGTCGTGGACCGGTTCATCGGGCGCTCACACGCCGCCATTCGTGAGCAGGTGGCCGCCAAGCTCGGCCCGGACACGGCCGCGATCTGGTCGGAGAGGTTCGAGCAACTCCACCGGGAGGCCGTGGACGCCGGGCTTGCCCCGGTCGACGGCCTGCCGGAAGCACTCGACGCGCTCACGCTGCCGACGTGCGTCGCCTCCAGCGGCTCCCACGACAAGATGCGGCACACCCTGGGCCGCACCGGGCTCTACGAACGCTTCGCAGGCCGCATCTACAGTTCCACTGAAGTCTCCCGCGGCAAGCCCGCCCCCGACCTGTTCCTGTACGCCGCCCAGCAGATGGGCGTCGATCCTGAAACCTGCGTGGTGGTCGAGGACAGCCAGCCCGGCATCCACGCTGCCCGCGCCGCCGGCATGCGAGCCTTCGGCTACGCCGGCGGACTCACCTTGGCCGAACGCCTCGAAGGCCACAACACCGTCATCTTCTCCGACATGCGCCAGCTGCCGAGCCTCATCGCGGAACGGCAGCCCACTCTCCTCCACCAAGCACTGCCCACCCCCAAGATCTGACAAAGCACCATGCCGATCACAAACCAACAGGTAGCGGGACACGACTTCCTGCGGCAGATGTACGACGATTCGTACTTCCCTGATCACGTGGTCGATCGGGGGAAGGCGATCCTGCTGCGGCTGTGCGAGCGCATCGAGGATGAGCAGCCGTCGGACCTGGATACCTTGTATGTGCTCACCGAGTCTGCGACGGAGAAGTTCAACCTGCTGGACGGGGAGTTCGTAGCAGCCCGGAGCGGGATCGAGACGGTTGCGCGGGAGTGGATCTGTGACGAGTTTTGCTTCGTCGCGTCGGCTTATGGGTTCACGGACGCGGATGCGGAGAAGTTGACCGCAGGCCGGGACTGGTGAACGAGGGGAAGCCCCCGCTGGTCAAAGCCCCGCGTTGAGAGCCGCGACAGCACGGTCGCCTCGTAGCGGACGGCGAGCTTGTCGTATCGTGTGGCGACAGCGCGGTGTCTGCGAGCTTCTGGTGAACCCGCCGCGTGATCTTCCGAGCCCATGATCAGGGGCTCGTTGCGGATGCCACCCGGCGGTTCCTTCTGTAGGTCGCCCTGGCTGCGGGCTGCCTCAAACCCGGTGCCCGGTGCGGTCCAGAGGCCCCCAGCCGCCGGGCTGCGCCTCGACCTCGCGGGTGGCTTCCTCGATCACCGCCTGGTCCACCCATCCCAGCGGCACGACGTCGGTCACCAGAGGCTCGTTGTCGGGGCCGCGGCCGGTCTCGGTGCCGAGCAGCAGCCATGGGCGGACCCGCCTGTCCTTGACCTCGGGCAGATGGGCGTAGTCGTACAGGCGGCGTGCGATCCACAGGCGTAGCGGACGCTCTCCCCACCAGGGCTCGACGTCCAGGGCGCTCGCCGACAGCCCCGGCATCGCGATGCCGGTGAGGTCGTCGCGGCTGCTGACCGAGGGCAGGTCCGCCGCGGGGCCCATCGACCACCGCACGTATGCGCCGGACCGTCCCGCGAGCAGGCCGGTCAGCTCATCGAGCGAGCCGACCTGTGGCATGAGCTTCGAAGGGCTTTCGTCGTACATGCCGGGCGCCTACCCCGAGCCCGTTGGCGTCATACCCTGCGCCGATCCGCCGCTTCGAGCGCGCGGTTCCCTGCCGGGAGCCGTTCGGATGGGCTTGCCGACCCCAGACGGCGAGCGGGCGTCGTCGCTCAGTCGGACCGCTCAGTAGGGCATCGCGATCATGGTCGTGAGGACCGGCCCCTTATCGATCGGCCACACCGTTACGGGGTGTCGCCGGCTCTGAGAGCAGCCCGCACCTTCCCGGAGACGGAGGTGCTTCTGTAGGTGGGCCAGGAGGTTAGAGGCCACCTGCGCCTCCCCCGCTTGCAGTTCCCAGCAGGGCGGCAGCGGGGGCTGGCGCAGGCGCGCCGAGCGGGACACCTGGCTCCGCGTCCCGTCGTACCCGGCTCCGCTATTCGGGCATCCCGGCATCTCCGGTCTTCTCGGCAGCACGGCGCTGCGCACCGCTGTTCGGGGTGAGTGCGTCTCCGGCCTCGCCCTCGTTCGTCTCGGCGAGCGCCGCCTCGTCCGCTTCCTTGCGGGCTTCCTCGTCGCCGCTCTCGCCGGGCGCCTGCGAGGGAGGGGTCGTGGTCCGGCCGTGCTGCTTGCTCTGCCTGCTCATCTCGCTCCGATCCTCTG
Source organism: Streptomyces sp. NPDC046308 (assembly GCF_055588065.1). NCBI lineage: Bacteria > Bacillati > Actinomycetota > Actinomycetes > Kitasatosporales > Streptomycetaceae > Streptomyces > Streptomyces sp. NPDC046308. The sequence goes on along the minus strand of NZ_JBVJFB010000009.1, from coordinate 151,251 downwards.
CGTCTACATCACACGGTGCTCTTGCCGCGGTGGTCAGCTGGAGATGGCTTCCAGGAGGTCGCCGACCTGGGGGTCGGGAAGGGCTCGGGCCACGTCGGCTTGGGCGACGATGCCGACGAGGTTGTGGCCGTCGATGACGGGCAGTCGGCGCACATGGTGCTCGGTCATGGTGTGGAGGATCTCGGAGGCGTCGTCGTCGGCGCCGATCGTGACGGCCTCACCCTGCGCGAGTTCGCCCGCTGTGCAGGTGGCGGGGTCCTTCCCTGCGGCGAGGACCTTGATGACGATGTCCCGGTCGGTGAGCATGCCCTTCAGCTTGTGGTCGGTGCCGCAGATGGGCAGTGCGCCGACGTCGAGGCGTGCCAGCTTCTGCGCCGCCTCCAGGACGGTTGACTCGGCGTCGATGCATTCGGGTTCCGGAGTCATGATGTCGCGCGCGGTGGTCATCACAGCCACCTTTCATCTCGGAGAAGGTTCCTTCACGGAGCGCCTGCCCCATCTCCCACCCCCCACGCGTTCTTCGGCTGGTCGGGGTGGGCCGTTTCCGGACGGTTCGGTGGGGCCGGGGCCGTCGGCCCTGCGTGCCTCGGAGCGGGACGGGTGGCAGGTGGGCCGCCCGTGCCCAGTACAGGGGCGGTGCGGCAAGGCGGTCCTCGTCCGCGTGGGCTTGGGGGCTGCAGCCCCGAGCGGGAGGAGCAGCATGCGGGCCCCGCAGGGGGAGGACGGGGGCTGTCAGGCGGCGGGGCCGTCCTCTGCCGCCTGCTTCCACCGTACGGCGCTGTAGTCGGTGCCGACGAGGCCGGAGGGGGGGCCGAGTACGTCCCCGGCGCATACGGCTCCGGTCGGCGCGGGCACGCGCGTCCCGTCGGGCCGCGTGGGTGCGCTTCCCCCGTACGGGACGAGACTGGAGGCATGGATCCCGACGAAGCGCTGCGCCGGATCGCCTTCCTCCTCGAATGGCGCGGTGCGTCCCCGTACCGGGTGCGGGCCTTCCACACGGCGGCCGACGCCGTCCGCGAGCTGCCACCGGGCGCGGTGGACGCCGACCGCGCCCGACGGCTACCCGGGGTGGGGCCGGTGACCGCCGAGGTGATCGCCCAGGCCTCGACCGGATCAGTGCCGCGCTACCTGGCCCGCCTGGAGGCCGAAGCCGATCCGGGCGCCCGCGCCGGGTGGGACCTCGCGGCGGGAAGTACCGGGGACTGTCACCTGCACTCCGACTGGTCGGACGGCGGCAGCCCGCTCGAGGACATGGCCGATGCCGCGCGCTCCCTGGGGCACCAGTGGGCCGTTCTGACCGATCACTCGCCACGGCTGACCATCGCCCACGGACTGAGCCGCGAGCGGCTTGAAAGTCAACTGGAGGCCGTGGCCGCCGTGAATTCCAGACTGGGCCCGGATTTTCGCCTGCTCACCGGTATCGAGTGCGACATCCTCGACGACGGCTCACTCGACCAGGACGACGGCCTCCTCGGCCGGCTCGACATCGTCGTGGCGTCCGTGCACTCCAAGCTCCGCTCGGAACCCGAAGCCATGACCGCCCGCATGGTGGCCGCGGTCCGCAACCCGCACGTCGACGTCCTGGGCCACTGCACAGGACGCATCATCACCGGCCGGGGACGCCCGCAGTCCCGCTTCGACGCCCAGGCCGTGTTCGCCGCGTGCGCGGAAGCCGATACGGCGGTGGAGATCAACTGCCGGCCCGAACGCCGCGACCCCCCGGACGACCTCCTCGAGCAGGCCGCCGCCGCAGGCTGCCGCTTCGCCGTGGACACCGACGCCCACGCCCCCGACCAACTGCACTGGCAGAGCACGGGCTACGCCCGCGCGGCACGCATCGGCCTGGGCGCCGACCGCCTCATCACGAGCTGGCCGATCGAACGGTTGCTGAACAGCCGGAGCCGCCGCCAGTGATCCCTCCGCCTCCTGCCCGAGCCAGCGCGCCACTCGACGATTTGAGCCGTGGCTCCGGCGTGAGCAGGGTGGGAAAGGGCAGACGAGGGGCGCGCCGTACCGCCGATTCCGGAGGCCCTGTCCTGCGTGCCCATTCGGAGAACGGCAGCGGCTTTTCGAGACATAGAGGAGTTTCGGCAATGACGGACGATCGGTGGAGTTTTGACTCGTCGTGCGGTGAGCTGGCCGGCATCGACCTGACCGGATGGGGGGTCGATGCGGCTGATGGGCACATCGGCGAAGTGGACGAGCATTCCGATGAGACGGGAAACGCGTTCCTGGTGGTGGACGCGGGCGGATGGATTCTCGGCAGACTGTTGATTCCGGCGGGCGCGGTGACGCGGATCGACCGTGAGAGGCGCACGCTCCATCTGAGCCTGAGCAGGGGGCAGGTGGAGGACGCGCCTCAGTTCCTGCCCGACCACCACCGCGGGGACCCGGAGTACCGGGAGGACATCGTGCAGTACTACTGGAAGGCCGGACCCTGCTGAGCGGCACCACGCCCCCTGAGGGCCCGGGCCGGCGGAGGCTGCTGGGAAGCAGCTGGGCAGACGACGCCGATCCGCTCCGAGGGACGGAGCGGATCGGTAGGCGTTGGCCCGTGCGCCGGTCTGTGGCCTGGTCAGATCCGGCCGCCCATGAGCTTGGTCAGCGGCCCGACCGGGGGCTTGGCCGTCGAGCGCCCGAGGGCGAACGCAGTGCCGGCCACGCCGACGAGACCCGCGGCCGCGCTCGCGGCGATCACCTTCCTGTTCTTGACGACTGTCCATGCGGCCGTGGCCGCCGTGGCTGCCTTGGCGGCGTGCGCCGCTACGGCCTTCTGGCCGGTCTGCAGACCGCCGGCGACCGCTCGGCCGGCGTTTTTCGTCGCCTCGCCCGCGGACTGGAGGCCTGTGGTCGCCGCCTCCTGGGCATCTCGGGCAGAGGCCGCGGTGTCGGTCGCCGTCTTGGTGGCCTGCGACTCGGCGCGTTTCGCGGTCGATGCGGCACGCTTGGCGGGCGATTTCCGGGTGGTGTTATTGCTGGAAGTCTTGGCGCTTCCGTTCGATTCAGTCATGACATTCCTTCTTTCCTGTGGTGGGCCGATGAAACGGGGGGTGTTCCGTTGAAAGCGTCCGCGGACCGCTTTTCACTGGCTGGGGAAAGCACGCGGGAGAAGTGAGCCCAAGGGGCCCAGATCCAGGTTGAGATCGTCCATGGTCAGGCCGTACCGGTCGCACAGTTCTTCCATCCGTTCATGCAGGATCATCAGCGTCATGCCGATGCGCTCTTCCTCGTCCTCGGCGAGATCACCCTGATCGACGCGGTGTACGGCCGTGCGTTCCATCAGCTGGCGCAGCAGCTCGACGATGGTGAGTACGAGCTTGATCAGGTCGCGTTCGACCGTGTCGGGGTCGACCGAAAGCCGTTGCGCCACGGCGTTGCCGCCGTGGGTCGTTTGCGGGTCTTCCACTGTGCTCACCTCCTGGGCACTGGCGTGCGGGCGACGAAGGAGGCGTCGGCGCCGGGGGTGAGCGCCCAGGGGGCGGGCTCGTCTGCGGTGATCGACCTGATGACCGCGCGTAGGTTGATGTGGACCAGGTCCACATCGGCGATGGAGAGGACGAGGTCCCCGGTCAGGACGGCGCCGCCGGTCAGTAGGCGGTCCAGGAGGTCGATGAGGGCCACCGGCGGGCCGGACAGTCGTTCTGGCGACTCGGGGGAGCCGTGGCTCGGGAACGGTGTGCTCATCGCGACGCCCCCTCCGCCCGTGGGTCCGGGGCGGGAGTCGCGAACGAGTACGGAGCCCAGGGTCCGGTTACCTCCACCTGCACCCCGGCGGCAGGCCGCGCTGCCGCGTGCACTGCCTGGCGGAAGCGCTCTTCGGCGTCGGCGGGCACGAGATAGGCGCAGTTGGCGATGTTGGTCTCGCGTCGGCCGGACAGCTCGCCCTGCTGCGGGCGGTGCACGACGGACGCCGTCGCGAGGGTCCGCGCGGCGTGCGCGACCTCCTCCGCGACCGCGCCGGCGGCACGGTACAGGTCCTCGGTGCTGTGCCGTTTCCGCCTGCGCTGCTGCAGGTAGGCGCGGCCCGGGCTCGGCGCCGGCGGCTCTGCGGTCTCTGCGGTCTTTGCAGCCTCTGCGGTCTCTGCGGGGGTGGCCTGCGCCGCGGCGGCGGCCGGATCGACGTGGACCTTCACTCCGAGCTCGACGTGGCCGTCGAGCCACGCCAGCAGTTGGGCGAACCGGTCACGGTGTTCGAGGAGCATGTCGGCAACCCGGCGCTCGTCGAGGTAGACGGTGGCCAGCCGGAGCGGGAGGAACACCGCCTCGGCGAAAGCTGCGTCCACCACGGCGTGGTGGGCTCGGGCCAGCTCCTCCAGCCTGCCGAGGTCCCCCAGGCGGTGCGACAGGGCGCTCTCGTCGAAGGCGTCGGCCGGCACGGCCGACACCAGGGCGACGAGGCCGCCCGCGGAGACGATTGCGACGGCGTGGCCGTCAACGCCGGTCGCCGAGCGGGCGAGAGCGTGAAGCTTCTCCCCGTCCCGGCCGACGCCGTACACGTAGGCCATGGGGGCGTGGGCGCCGGCCCACTCCCCCACCGGCCGGGCGACGGCCTCGGCCTCTGTCTCGGTCCCGGTCTCGCGGGGAGGGGCGTCGGCGGCCTTCCAGGTCTGGTCCGGTGTTCTCACCGCGTCTCCTCCGTCCGCTCGCGGATCTCCGTCTGTGGCTGCTGGTCGTGGGAGGCGCGGGAGCGCAGGCCCTCGAGCTCGGCGCGCAGGCGTTCGTTCTCGCCGGCCAGCAGCTCCTCCCGGCTGCCGCCCCCGCCACCGCTGTCCACGGGACGGGAGGGGCGGGCGCGGGAGGAGAGGGAGGGGTCGTGCTCCCACCAGTCGATGCCCATCTCCTTCGCCTTGTCGACCGAGGCGACCAGCAGGCGGAGCTTGATGGTCAGCAGCTCGATGTCGAGCAGGTTGATCTGGATGTCTCCGGCGATCACGATGCCCTTGTCGAGCACGCGTTCCAGGATGTCCGCGAGGTTCGCGGACGAGCCCTGGTGGTGACTGGGCATTGCGGCGTGTGGTGCGGCCGGAAGGCGTCCTGCGAAGGACTCGGACACGTTGGCGCCCCTGTTCTGTCGTGTGCTCTGCTCTTACCGGTCAGCGGCCGACGGGAGTACGACGCCGGGTGCGGCGTCCGGATCCGCGCGGCCGGGGATCCTCCTCTGCCTCCGGCTCGTCCTCGGCCTCGTCGGACTCGGCGTCGTCGTACGCGGCGTCGTCGACCTCGGCGTCGTCGACCTCGGCGTCCGGTTCGTCCGAGGCGGCCTCGTCGGAGGTCTCAGCCTCGTACTCCGAATCCTCCTCGGCCTCGTCGTCGAACTCGTCTTCCTCGTCCGGTTCTTCGCCGGCGGTCTCGTCGTCTTCGTCGTCCTCGAATGCGCCTTCGGCGTCTGCGTCCTCGTCCTGGAAGCCCTCCGCCTCGCCGTCGGCGTGGTCCTCCTCCCTGACCGCTTCGTCGTGGCCGACGACGACCTCGCCGTCGCGGATCTCGCCCCGCCAGCCGTCGGTGGCCTCTCCGCGCAGCATGATGAATTTGCGGTAGAGCTTGAGATCCAGCCGGGCCCGCCTGCCCTGCGCCCGCCAGATGTTCCCCGTCTTCTCGAACAGGCCCTTCGGGAAGTACTCCAGGACGAGCAGAACGCGGGTGAGGTCATCGGTGAGACGGTGGAAGGTCACCACCCCGCGGACCGTCCCCTTCGCGCCCTGGGTGGTCCAGGCGATGCGCTCGTCGGGGATCTGCTCGGTTACGTTCGCCTGCCAGCTGCGGGTCGACTTGGCGACCTTCACCTTCCAGTTGGTGGTGGTGTCGTCCGCCGTCTCGACGCTGACGACTCCCTTGGCGAACGTGCTGAACTCCTGGAACTGCGTCCACTGGTCGTACGCCTCGCGGACGGGGACGCCGACGTCGATGTCCTCGACGATCGTCACGCTCTTCGGTGCGCCACCTCCGGACGTGCGGCCACCGCCGACCAGGCTTTTGGCCTTTTCCTTCAGGGTGTCCTTGAAGGCGGACGTCCCCGCTGCGAGCGCGGCCCGCGCGGGGGACTTCCCTTCACCGAGGGCCTTGCCTCCTTCGGCGATGCCCTTCTGCAAGCTCCCCTTCGCGGCACCGGGCTCGGCCAGCCGGGCCACACGGTCGCCGATGCGCTCCCCGAGCCGGGTGACGGCGTCCTCGGCACGGGCCGTGAGGTAGTGCCGGAGCTCCTCCTTCAGCCGGTCGGTGGCGGGGTTTCCCACCACGTCGTTCTTGATCTTGCTGAGTGCGGAGTCACTCATCGCTGTCCCCCCTGCTCTTGCGCGTACGGGAGGCCGTGGACTTCTTGGGGGCGCTCGTACGCTTGCGGGCTGCCGTCGACTTACCGGTGCCGCGGCCGGAGGTGCCGCTGGACGAGGAGGCACGGCTGCTGGTCTTCTTTCCCGCGGTCTTGGCCGCAGCCGTCGAGCGCGACCGCTTGCGCCGGCTGTCGTCGCCCGCGTCGTCCGGCTCCCCGCCGTCGTCCGCGGCTACACCCGAGCCGTCGTCGGCTTCGGCGTCCCGCTTCCGTGTTTCGGGTCCGTCATCTTCGTCGGCCTCGGAAGCGTCGTCGCGGCCCAGCGCCCGCGTGCGCTGCTGCAGTGAATCGGCGAGGCCTGCGGCACGCTGGGTGAGGGCCTGCGCCGCGGCCGACTTCGTGGCCTCGAACAGCTCTCGGCGGATCTGTTCGCTCAGGGCGCCCGTCACCGGTGAGGCGGCCAGCAGCTTTCCGAGACGGCGTGGGTCGAGGTCCAGCCTGCGGCCGGCGAGGAACATCCCCACCCCGATGGCCATCTTGGCCTTCTTCGTCCGCCCCAAGAGATAACCCCCGACGAGGGCGGCTGCCGTCGTGGTGTTCTTCGGTATCACCGGTGTACCTCGTTCCGCCTCGCTTGATCACTCTGATTCGTCATGACCCGCTTCCCGTCTGGCTTCGGTAGGCCTCGATCTCTTCGAGTCGGTCCAGGAGAGCGTCCTCGAGCCGGTCGAACTCGGCCGCGTCCACGCGGCCTTCGGCCAGGTCCTCCACGAGCGCCGCCAGCTGCTCCCGGACGGGAGCGGGGTCGTAGTACTCCCGCTCCGCGGCGAGCAGCACTTGGTCGACCACCCAGGCCGTGCCGCGCAGCGGTGCCATCGGCAGGGTCAGGATCGTGGTGAGGAGCCCCATGGGCCGGCCTCCTTTCAGGGTCCGCCGGGCGCCCGCGGGTGCCGGCGTACCGGTCAGACGAAGCTGTACGGGGGCAGCGGTCCGGTCAGGGTGAGGGTGTAGCTCTCGCCTCGGCGGTCCGCCTCCTCACGCACCACCTTCACGAAGTCGTCGGCGGTCGCCGCCGGCACCAGGAACGAGGCGTTGAGGAAGTGACTGGCGCCGGGCTCGGCGCGCGAGACACGGGCCGCCGCCGGCTCGAGCTTCTCCAGGGTCTTCTGGGCCTGCTCGTTGTTGCGTTCGGCCACTTGGCCCGCGACGAGCTCGCCGAGGGCGATGCGGTCGTCCTGCCCCGCCGATCCCGACCGGGTGCGTTCGTTGAGCTCCCGGATCTGGTCGGATTCCGACACGATTTCGAGCAGCAGGTCCTGCTCGTCGCGGGCTGCCTTGAGGTTGAACTCGACGTGCCCGGCGAGCTCGGCCAGGCGGCTGCGGTACGCGGCGCCGTCCTGCTCCAGCACTCGTGCCACCTGGTCGTCGTCCGGGCCGAGCAGCCCGAAGCGCATGGGCAGCGTCGCCCCGTCCGCCATCAGGGACTCCAGGACGGCCTCGTGCGCCAGCACGTCGCGGCGCTTGGCGCGCAGGCCTTCGGGGGCATCGCTGACGACCGCGGCGACCTCGCCGGCACGCACCGCCCGCAGGGGCGTGGCCTCCTCGCCCACGCCCTGGAGTTCGTCCAGGCGCAAGGGGTGGTCGTTGGTGGTGATGGCGTAGATGTAGGTGGGCACCTGCTACTCCTCCCGGCGGGCGGCGGACGAGCGGCTGGACGTCGACTTGCGCGCCGGCCGCTTACGGGGCTCTTCCTCGGATTCCTCACGCTTGCTCTGCAGGGAATCGGTTATCGCCTCGACGGCGCCGGTCAGGGCGCCCTTGGACTTTCCCTTGGCGCCGTTCTCGGTCATCTCGCCCACGATGTCGGTGAGCTGCGTGGGCGCCTTGCGCCCGGATTCCAGGTCGAGGCGGTTGCACGCCTCGGCGAAGCGGAGGTAGGTGTCCACGCTGGCGACGACCACGCGGACATCGATCTTGAGGATCTCGATCCCGACCAGGGAGACGCGCACGAACGCGTCGATCACGAGGCCCCTGTCGAGGATGAGTTCCAGTACGTCGTAGAGATTGCCCGAGCCGCTTCCGCCGCTCGTTGCGCTGCTCTGTTGGACGAGTGTCACGGTGAACTCCTTTCGGTTCGGCGTCTGTCGACGCGTACGGGCGCACGGCTCCTCTCGGGGAGCGCGGGCGCCGCCACCGCCTCAGCGGCGGTCGATCTGGCCCCGGGCGTAGCGCCGTGTGCGCTCATACGCCACGATCCGGCCCTCGGCGTCGAGGGCCACGTGATAGGAAGCCATCACGCTCATGGTGTCCGGGACCTTCTCCAGTTCGACGATCTCCACCTCTGCCGTCCACCCGTCCTCGGTGGCCTTCACCGCGGAAACGGAAGCGGGTTCGCACCGCAGGAGCTCCGCGAGCTGCTCGGTGGCGAGGCGCATCGCCGTAGGGATGTCGAGTCTTTTGGACGTCTTTTGTGTCTCGTCGTCTGTCGCGCTCATGTTCCCGCCTGTGAGGCATGGACGACGGCTCTGCAGTCGAACTCCAGCGCCGTGTGGACTCACGTTCGCCTGCCCGCTCCTGCTGCCCGCATGCATGACGGATCGACAGACGCGTGTCGGGAACCGCACCGGACACTCTCGCGCAGCCCCGGCGAGCCACGCCGCCCGCGTGCGAGAGCCCGGCCACGAAGCGCGGCGAACGGCACATCACTGGCGCCGCGGCGGCCGGCGCTCCTTCATCACGGGCGCGCACCAAAGCTCAAGCCGAGCGGGCCGAAGCGGTCTGACCTGCGGATCCCACCCGCCCGGGCCCGCGCGCCGGCGCGTACGACCCGAAGCCGGACGTCAACCTCTCACTACTGCGCGAGCAGCCCTCTTCGAACCGCTGTCATGGATTGCGCCGGTCGATGAGTGCGGCCAAGCCGTCCAAGATGCGCTGGAGGCCGAACTCCCATGCCTGATCCTGCCCGTCGGATTGGGCTGCCGAGGTCAGGGCCGAGGCAAGCGCGGGGAACCGCTCGCCGTGCGCCTCCATCAGTTCACCGAGGACGGCACCCAGCTGGGCCTCGGGGTTGCCCGCTGGGCCGGCTGCACGGGCCTGCTGAGTGATCCCGCGTACGTGGCCGACCAGCAGGACGGCCGCGTCCATCCGCTCAGCACCGCTCAGCCCCGTACCGTCCAGTGCGGAGACGGCACGCTCCAGCCAGGACAACTCCCCGGGGCCCATGACCCGCGGCCCGATGGTGGCCTCGAGCACCCAGGAGTGTTGCAGAAAGACGGCGATCAAGTGGCGGGCCCAGTGCTCCAGTTGCTCCCGCCAGCCGCCACGCGTCCCCTCTGCCGTCGGGTGGGGGCCGATCGCCGCGTCGACCATCAGCGCGACCAGCTCAGCCTTGCCGGGCACGTACCGGTACAGCGCCATCTTGGTGACGCCAAGTTGCGCGGCGACCCGCTGCATGGAGACATCGGACAACCCGTCCGAGTCGGCGATCTCGATGCCGGCCCGCGCGATGCGGTCCAGGTCGAGGGTCGGCCTGGGGCCCCGCGCGGGCTTGGGGTGCGGCCCCCACAGCAACCGCATCGTCTCGGCGCGGTCGTCGCCCACGCTTCCCTCCCGCCCTGCCTTGTCGAGCCCATCCCACTGTGTCTATGGTACACAGTAGTCATCAGTGTCCAGTGGACACAGTTTTGAAAAGAGGAGCCATGACCAGGAACGTCCTCATCTCCGGCGCGAGTATCGCCGGTCCGGCGCTGGCCTACTGGCTGGGACGCCACGGCTTCACCCCCACCGTCGTCGAACTCTCCCCGACCCTGCGCGAGGGCGGTCAGGCCGTCGACTTTCGCGGCGAGACCCACCTGACCGTCCTGGAACGCATGGGCCTGCTTCCCGAACTGCGCCGCATCCAGACCGGCGGCAGTCCGATGCGCTTCGTCGACGAAGACGGCCGAACGCTGCTGCAACTGCCCGCCGAGTTCGCCGGCGGCGAGATAGAGGTCCTCCGAGGAGACCTGGCCCGGATCCTCTACGAGCACAGCGTCCCCTCCACCGAGTACATCTTCGGCGACTCGATCATCAGCCTGAACGAGACCTCGTCCGGCATGCGGGTCGGCTTTCAAAGCGGTGTCTCACGCGACTTCGATCTTGTGATAGGAGCGGACGGTCTGCACTCCAACGTCCGCCGCCTCGCCTTCGGGCCGGAGGAGAACTACGTCAGCCATCTCGGCTACTACGCCGCCACTTGGCAGTTACCCCACGCCGACTACCCCGGGCTCGAAAAGGGCTCGGTCGGCTACAACGTGCCGGGACGGCTCGCCTCCGTCCGCGCCGACCACTGGGACTCGGCACGGGCAGGGGCATTCTTCGTCTTCTCCGCGCCTGAGCTGCCGTATGACCGACATGACCCAGAACAGCAGAAGAACTTGATCGCCAACGCCTTCTCCGGTCTCGGCTGGGGGGTGCCCCGCCTGCTCGCCTCTCTTCAGCACACACCCGAGCTGTACTTCGATTCGATCAGCCGGGTGGACGTGGACACCTGGTCCAGGGGGCGAGTGTGCCTCGTCGGCGACGCCGCCTGCGGGGCCACCATCGGTGGTATGGGCACGGGAACCGCAATGGTCGCCGCTTACGTGCTAGCCGGTGAACTCGCGGGAGCCATGGGCGACCACCGGACGGCTTTCACCCGATACGAGCACAGACTCCGGAAGTACGCCGAGGGCTGCCAGGCAGGCGGCGACCGTACGGGGAAGTTCCTGGCCCCCGGCACCGCCACCGGCATACGCGTCCGCAACGCCCTGCTGTCCCGCCCCCTGTTCCTGAAGGGAATGCTCAAGCTGGGCGAGAAAGTCAGCAGCACTATGGCTCTGCCCGACTATCCCGCCGACTCCAGCCGCGTCAGTTGGTGATCGGTACGGGGATGCGACGGCGGAGGTCGCGGAGCTGGCCGACTAGGTTGATCGGCCACTGCTCAGGCAACGTCGTCAAGCCGGCGCTCGTCTGACGGGCAGGGTGATGTCGGCGGCATCGACCGGGTCGGTGCTCCAGGCGGTCGCATCGCGCGGTCCAGCTCCGGGAGACGACGCCAGGCCGAGGGCGGCCGCGGCGCAGGATGTGGTGAGACGGTGCCACCGGCGGGCGTCGCGGATCATGGCGTGGCGGCCGCGGGGCATACGGATGCCCCGGACATGCGCACCGGCCGCGTGAGCGCGTCCGAGGTAGTTCCAGGTGTCCGTGGCGGAGGTGATCCGGTCGGCCTCGTCGTGGAGGGCCATGACCGTGCGGCCCGCGAGGTGGGCGACCGGCTCGCCGGGCGGGCACCAGGGGGCGAGCGCGACGACACCCCGGACCTGTGGATCGTCCGCGGCGCGCAGGGCCGCCCTCGCGCCCATGGAGTGCCCGACCAGCACCACGGGAAGCGGTCCCGCGACATCCCGTAGTTCCGTCAAAGCACGTCTGGTGTCCTGGAGGGGGTCGGCCCTGAGGCCGTTCCAACCGCGCAGCCGGTAGCGGACGGAGGCGATCAGGACGTCCGCGAGCAGCGGGTCCTGGTCCAGCGCGCGGGCGACCGGCCACATCCGCAGGCCGGGCAGGTTGAGCAGCGGCAGTGGCGCGTCGGAGTCGGCGCGACCGCCGTGCAGGACGAGCACCGCCGCGGTCGCCGGCAGCAGCGACGGCTGCGGCAGTTCGAGAGCACGATGCCCCCGTGCGCCGTCGATGCCGTGACCGCTCACCTCGGGCCCCCTGCCGCACCCTGCGCGGGCTTCTTCGGGGGCAGCGGCAGGAAGCCGCTGGTGCGGGCCATGTACGCGGCGTAGCCCGGGCGGTGGGCCATCTGCTTCTCCAGGAGGCGTTTGCCGCTGCCGACGGTCAGCAGCAGCGTCATGAGCACCGGGGAGATCAGCACGGCAAGAGCGGGCTGCCAGGCAGTGCAGGCCAGCAGGTACAGCCCCCACCAGACGAGGCTGTCCCCGAAGTAGTTGGGGTGCCGGGTCCAGGCCCACAGGCCCCGGTCCATGATCCGGCCCCGGTTGGCGGGATGCTGCTTGAAACGTGCCAGCTGGTGGTCGCCGACGCCCTCGAAGCCGAGCCCGAGCACCCACACCGCGATCCCGCAGCCGGCCGGCAGGTCCAGGGGTACGGAGCTGTAGGCGGCGGCCTGGACGGGCAGGGAGATCAGCCAGACCAGGGCGGCCTGGGCGAGGTAGACGGTACGCAGGGCGTACAGGGTCCGGTTGCCGGGGGCCTTGTCCAGGAGGGCGGTGTAGCGCGGGTCCTCGCCGTGGCCGCGGGAACGCCAGGCGATGTGCGCGGCCAGCCGCAGCCCCCAGACGGCGGTGGCGGCGGCCACGATCAGGCGCCGTCCGTCGTCGCCGTGTCCGGCGGAGAGCAGCCAGGTGGCCAGGGCGACAGCGGCGAAGGCGAGTCCCCAGGCGATGTCGACGATCCGGTGCAGCCCGCGGCGCACGGCCACGGCGAAGGTGGCGAGGAGTACCGTCCCCGCCGCGGCCGCGGTGACGGCGAGGTTGAGGCCCAGGGGCCCCCAGTCGGTGCCGGTCACGCCGTGCTCCCGGTGGCGTACCAGTCGGTGGGCGTGGCCGGCATGGCGGATGTTCCCTCGCGGGTGGGGCGTACGGCGAGGATCTGATCGACACCCATGCGGCGCTCGGCGAAGGCGAGGGACGCGCCGGCCAGGTAGAGGCGCCAGACCCGGCCGGTGGTCTCCCCGACGAGGGCTCGGGCCTCGTCCCAGCGGTCTTCGAGGGTGGTCCGCCAGGCGTCGATGGTGGTGGTGTAGTGCTCGCGGAGGGATTCGGTGGAGCGGACCTCGAGCCCGGCGTTCTCCAGCAGGTCGACGGTCCGGCCGACGGGGCGCATGTGCATGTCCGGGGCGATGTACGTCTCGATGAAGGCTCCGCCGCCGGGTGCGTGGGCGCTGCGGGACATCTGCTGGATCAGCAGCCGGCCCGCGGGACGCAGGGCGTCGTGGAGCTTCGTGGTGAAGGCGGGGTATTCGGGGTCGCCGACGTGTTCGCCCATCTCGACGGCGGCGGCCGCGTCGTAACCGCCGCCGTCGATGTGCCGCCAGTGCGTGAGGGTGACGTCGACCAGGTCGGCCACTCCTTCGCGTGCGGCTCGCTCGGCGACGAAGTCGCGCTGCGCTCGGGAGAGGGTGACGGCGGTGACGCGCGCCTTGTGCTCGCGGGCGGCGTGCACGGTGAGGGAGCCCCAGCCGCAGCCGACGTCGAGCAGCCGGTCCCCGGCGCGCAGGCCGAGTTTGCGGCAGATCAGTTCGAGCTTGTCGCGCTGGGCGTCGGCGAGGGTGTAGTCGGGGTCGTCGGGCCGGGTCCAGTAGGCGCAGGAGTACGCCATCGACTCGTCGAGCAGGAGAGCGTAGAAGTCGGTGGACAGGTCGTAGTGGTGACTGATCGCGGCCCGGTCCCGGGATGCGCTGTGCAAGGGGCCGGTCAGCCGGGCCCGCCCGTGCGGGCGGGCCGGGGGCGGACCGGCGGCACCGAGGCGTACGGCGAGGGCGGCGGCCGCGGCCATGCCCGCCGGGCGGGGGCGGGTGGCGGGGCGGTCGCGGACGGTGCGGCCGGCCCGGGACAGGGCGTCGGCGAGGTCGCCTTCGACGTCGAGGTCGCCGGTGACGTACGCCTCGGCGAGGCCGAGTTCGCCCGGCTGCCACAGCAGACGGCGCAGCGCTTGGGGTGAGCGGAGCGTGACCAGTGGTGCGTCGGCCGGGCCCGTCTGGCTGCCGTCCCAGGCGCGGACGCGTACGGGGAGGGGGCCGGGGAGGAAGTGGCCGAGGAGTTGGGCGAGTTTGTCGGCGGCGGGCCTCATGCGCGGGTTCCTTCGGTGAAGAGGAGCTGGCGTACGTCGAGGTAGCCGGAGCGGAATCCGGCTTCCGAGTAGGCGAGGTAGAACTCCCACATGCGCCGGAAGACGGTGTCGAAGCCGAGGGCGGTGACGGTGTGCCGGGCGGCGGTGAACTGTTCGCGCCAAAGGCGCAGGGTTTCCGCGTAGTGCTCGCCGTAGCCGTGGTCGGTGGCGGTGGTCAGCCCGGCGGCGGCCGAGTGCTGGGCGATGGCCCGGCGGGAGGGGATCAGGCCGCCGGGGAAGACGTATTTGCTGATGAAGGTGTGGGTGGCGGCGGTGTGCAGCATCTGCCGGTGGCCCATGGTGATGGACTGCAGGGCGATCCGGCCGCCGGGGGCGAGGGCGCGGCGAAGCGCGGTGAAGTAGGAGGGCCAGTACTCGGCGCCGACCGCCTCGATCATCTCGACGCTGATCACGGCGTCGTGGCGGCCCTCGGCGTCGCGGTAGTCGCGCAGTTGCACCTCCACCCGGTCGGAGAGCCCGGCGGCGGCGATGCGGGCGCGGGCCAGGTCGGCCTGTTCGGCGGAGAGGGTCAGGGTGGTGACACGGGCGCCACGGGCGGCGGCTCTCAGGGCGAGTTCGCCCCAGCCGGTACCGATTTCCAGCAGCCGGGTGCCGTCGCCCACCCGGGCGAGGTCCAGGAGGCGGTCGATCTTGCGGTGCTGGGCTTCGGGGAGGGCGGCAGGGCGGGCGGGGAAGCCGGTGAAGAGGGCGGAGGAGTAGGAGAGGGTGGGGTCGAGGAAAGCGGAGAAGAGGTCGTTGGACAGGTCGTAGTGGCGCTGGATGTTGTCTCGGGCCCCGGCCCGGGTGTTGCGGTCGGCGGCCGGACGGCGGGAGACCCACAGGCCGCGCAGGGGCCGTAGCGGGGCGGGGACCAGCTCGTCGACATGACGCGCGAGGACGGTCAGTACGCCGGCCAGGTCGTCGCTGTCCCATTCCCCGGCCATGTAGGACTCGCCGAAGCCGATCAGGCCGTCGCGGCCGATGCGCTGGTGGAAGGCGTCCGGGTCATGGAGGGTCAGCGACGGCCCGGTGGCATCGCCAGAGGGGTCGGTCAAACCCAGCCGCTCCAGGGCGCGGCCCACGAAGTACCGGGCCACGGCGGTCCGGGCGGCTCCGGCCGACGGCGGGCGGGCCACGTCCGGCCAGCGCTCCGCGTCGACCTCGGTACGGCTGACAGCGGGCACGCCGGCAACGGTGGTGCGGGCCGTTCGGCGGCGGGGCTCGGTCCGCGGGGGGATCTTGACGGCGTGGCCGGGCAGCCGGGTGCGGTCGGCGGAGGTGGTGGCGGGCTGGGTCACGACGGCGTGCCTTCCTGCGGGGTGGACCGGGGACGGGGGTGTACGGGCAGGCCGCGCAGCAGCAGGGCGATGCCGTGGCGGCGGATGCCGGCCCAGACGGCGGCGGTCGACCACGGCCTTCGGACGGCGGCGGACAACAGGGCGGGGACGGTGGCGGGGCGCCGGCGGCCCCGGACGACGGCGGTGAACGCCCGGCCCTGCGCGTGGTCGAGGTGCACGGTCAGCCGCAGCTGTTCGCCGGGCAGCGGCAGCCGCATCCGGTAGCGGCCCTCGACCGCGAAAAAGGGCGAGACGTACAGCTCCTTGTCGGTCTCCGCCTCATCGGAGCCGTCCGGGCGCAGCAGGTAGCAGTGGCGCTGCCCGTAGGTGTTGTGGACCTCGGCCACGACGCAGACGAGGGCGCCGGAGCGGTCGTGGCACCAGTACACGCTCAGCGGGTTGAAGACGAAGCCGAACACCCGTGCGTGCGCCAGCATCGTCACGTGCCCGCCGTCCAGGTCGATGCCGTGGAGCGCGAGGTGGGCGTCGAGTCCGGCACGGATGGTGGCGCGGTCGCCGGTGAAGTGGTCTCGGGCGTCGAACCGGGCGAGCGGGCGCACCGGTCGCGGCAACACCGGCAGGCGGTCCAGGTCCACGCACCACAGGTAGGTGCGGTGCCGGAAGGAACGGCGCAGCGGCGTGCTGCGCGTGTGGGTGATCACGCAGTCGTAGAGCGCCGCGTCGGTGGCCCCGGTGGTCGCCGTGGCCTCGGCCGTGGTCGTGCGTGCGGCGGGTTCCCCGGGCCGGGTCACCGGACCGCTCCCAGGGAGCGGGCGGCAGCGGCGCCGGAGCGGCAGCCGTCCTCGTGGAAGCCCCAGCCGTGCCAGGCCCCCGCGTACGCGGTGACCCCGTCGTTCAGGCGGGGCAGCTCCTTTTGCGCCGTGACGGAGGCGGGGGTGTAGACCGGGTGCTCGTACACCATCCGCTCCACCACCCGGTCGGCGTCGATGCCGTCCTCCCCGCCCAGGGTCACGACGTAGTCGGCCCCCTCCGGCAGGTGCTGCAGTCGCCGCATGTCGTAGCTGACGCGCACCGGTGCCGTGGCGGGGTCGCAGTCGGCCATCCGGTAGTTCCAGCAGGCTCGGGCGCGTGCGGAGCGCGGCAGGACGGCGGTGTCGGTGTGCAGCACGGTGGGGTTGCGCGCGTACGTGAAGGCGCCCAGAAGCCGCTTCTCGTCCTCGGTGGGGTCCGCGAGCATGCGCAGCGCCTGGTCGGGGTGCGTGGCGATGACGACGGCGTCGAAGGCTTCGGTGTGACCGTCGCCGGTGGTGACCCGTGCGCCCCGGCCGGTGCGCCGGACGGCCTCCACCGGGCTGGAGGTGCGGACGCGCTGGATGTGCTTGGCGGCGGCGCTGACGTAGGCGACCGAGCCGCCGGTGACGGTCTTCCACTGCGGGGAGCCCGTGACGGACAGCAGACCGTGGTGGTGCAGGAAGGCGAACAGGTAGGCGGCCGGATAGGAGAGGGCCGTCCGTGCGGGGCAGGACCACACCGCGGCGACCAGCGGCAGGGCGAAGTGGCTGATGAAGTAAGGGGAGAATCCGCCCTCGCGCAGGAAGTCCCCGAACGTGATGCCCGCGTGGGCCCCGCGGGCCAGGAGACGGCGGGCGCCACGGTGGAAGACCGGTACCTCGGCCAGCAGCCGCAGGTGGCGGCCCCGCAGCGCTGCCCGCGACGCGAACAGGGCGGCCGGGCCGCGGGCGCCCGCGTACTCCAGACCGCAGCCGTCGCACCGCACGGACATGCTCATCTCGGCGTCCTGCGTGCCGATCCCGAGTTCCCGGAACAGCCGCAGCAGGGTGGGGTAGGTACGCTCGTTGTGCACGATGAACCCCGAGTCCACCGCTACCGTCCGCCCTCCCGGGCCGGGCAGTTCGCGGGTGTGGGCGTGACCGCCGAGCCGCCCGTCCGCCTCGTACAGGGTGACCTCGTACGAGGACGTGAGCATGTAGGCGGCGGTCAGGCCCGCTACCCCGCTTCCCACGACGGCCGCTTTGCGCTGTTCCACTCCAGGTGCTCCCGCCACTCGACACGCTGTCCGACTGCTGTGTTTCACCCGTACTTCGCAGCGGCCCGGCGAGCGGATTGGAGGAGATTCACGGTGGTGCCACGGCTCGTCGTGAGCGGGTGGGAGAAGTGTGTGCGGCGATCCGAGCGTCAGGAGCGTCAGCGGATCAGGCGGGAAGGCTCATCAGGAGCAACGGGTCGGTGGTGGGCTGAGGGGAGCCTCCGGCGGGTTCGAGGGTGAGCCCGACGGCGCCGGCGTCGGCGGGGTTGCCGGTGAGGATGACGGTGCCGTCGTGGTCGATGAGTCCGGCGGGGCGCATGGTGCCGTCGTGGTCGAGCCACAGCTGGTAGGTCATCCCGGCTCCGGGGGCCGGCAGGTTGGCGGCGGTGAAGACGGCCTTGTTCTGCCGGCCGGAGGCGACCACGGTGGCCAGCGCACCGTTTGCGGTCCGCCCGTGGACCGTGCGCGCGTCGGGTGCTGCCAGGACGGCGCCCACCTGGTCGAGTTGCTGCTGGGCCTGGCGGGCCTGCTGCTCCAGTTGCCGTCCGTTCTGCGTCTGCCATACGGCGATTGCGCCGAATGCGGCGGCGGCCACGCCGGCGGCCAGCGCCAGGGGCACGGCTCGGCGGCGCAGGATGCCGCCGAGCGCCGGCACGGCGGTGGGGGCGGGCACGCGCGGCGGCAGTTGGCGCACCCCGTCGACAGCGGCCATGACCTGCGCCTTGGCCGAGGTGGGCGGCGGCTCGCAGACGGCGGCCGCCAGGCGGGCGGTGGTCGCTTCGAATTCCGCGGCTTCCTGTCGGCAGACCTCGCAGGTTTGCAGGTGGGCCTCGAAGGCTTGGCGTTCGCCGTCCTCGAGTGAACCGAGGGCGTGGGCGGCGGCGAGGGTGTGGACGTCGTCGGGGGCGTGGTCTTTCATGTGGTCACCCCCATGCAGTCGCGGAGCCGGATGAGCCCGTCACGCATGCGCGTCTTGATGGTGGGAAGCGGGGTGCGCAGGGCTTCGGCGACTTCACGGTAGGTCAGCCCCTGGTAGTAGGCCAGCGTCACCGCTTGGCGCTGGAGCTCTGTCAGACCGCGCAGGCAACGGCGTACCTGCTCGGATTCCAGCCGGGTCTCGACCTGCTCGGCGACTTCATCGAAGGCGGTGGTGTGTTCGCGGGCGGCCTGGGCGTGTTCGCGGTCCGTCGCGGCCTGGGCGGAGCGGACCCGGTCCACGGCCCGCCGGTGGGCGATCGTCGCGGCCCAGGTGGTGACGGAGCCGGCGTCGGGGCGGTAGCGGGCGGCCTGGCGCCACAGGTCGATCATGACCTCCTGGGCGACCTCCTCGGACTGGGCCCGTCACGCACGACTTTGACGACGATCCCGAAAACCGTCGGCGCGAGGGCGTCATAGAGGACGGAGAAGGCCTCCTTGTCGCCGTGGGCGACCTTCTGCATGACGTCGGTGAGGTCGCGGCTGGCCGGGTCGGAGGGACGGCCGGCGTTGAAGGGGAGCGGTTGGTTCACCTGCGGGGCTCCGGCCATGGAGAGAAGGCGAAGAGGCGGCCCGGGGTGGCCGTCGGAGGGCGGGGCGTCCATCGCATGCCGGTCCTGGTCTCGTCTGGGTACCGCGCCGGACCGTCCCCGGGGACGCTCCGGCCTTGCGAACCTGGGCGTGTGTCGTCTGTTCTTCGTAGCCGACGGGCCCGCGGATGGGAGGCCACTGCGGCTACCAGCCTGCGCGTGTTCACGGATGCGGACATCGCACTGGCCTCCCTTGAACCCAGTCGACTGAGCCCGCGCACCGGGTAGACCAGCCGCTCCGTGCAGGTCTCTCCCGCCCCCGGGTCGGCCCGCCCTCACGGGCGCGACCCGGGACGATCCGGCGTCTTCACTCCTGTGCCGTGAAGACAACATCCGTGACCCGTTCACTCTTTGGGGGTGGGGCCAATCCGCCGGGCGGGTGCCGCCGAATGCCGGGTGTGAGCAGCTTCCGCACCATCCTCAACCGCGCCGCACGGGGCGCACTGGCCGGAGTCCTGGCCGCGTTCACCGCCCTGGCCGTGGCCGAGCTGGTGGCCGGACTGGTGCGTCCGGCGGCCGGGCCGGTGACGGTCGTCGGGGGCGCGGTGATCGACCGGACGCCCGCCGCGGTGAAGGACTTCGCGATCCGCACGTTCGGGGAGAGCGACAAGGCCGTCCTGCAGGTGGGGATCCTCGCGCTGCTCGCCGTCCTCGCCGTCGGGCTGGGCGTCCTGGCCCTGTCCCGTCGGTGGGCCGGCGCGGCCGGGGTGCTGCTGTTCGGGGTCGTCGGCTCCGCCGCGGCCCTCGGCCGCCCGGATTCCACCGGCATCGGCGATGCGCTGCCCTCGATCGCCGGAGCCCTGGCAGGGGCGGTCGTCCTGTACGTCCTGGCGGCGAAAGCCGTACCCGTCCCCGTGACGGCCGGTGGGGGCGGACAGGACGCCGCACGGGGGTGGAGCCGGCGCGGTTTCCTCGCCGCGGCCGGTGGTACCGCTGTGGCGGCCGCCTCGGCCGGTGCCCTGGGCCGCTTCTTCACGGGCCGCCAGGGCCAAGGTGCCGTCGCCTCCCGCGACAGCCTTGTCCTGCCGGCTCCTTCCTCCCCGGCGCCCGCGGTCCCGGCCGGCGTCCAGCCGAAGGTCGCCGGCATCAGCCCCTTCACCACCCCCAACGCCGACTTCTACCGAGTCGACACCGCCCTGAGCGTTCCCAAGGTCGACGCCGGCACCTGGCGGCTGCGGATCCACGGCAGCGGGCTGACCCGTCCGGCCACCTACACCCTCGACCAGCTCTTGGCACGTCCCCTCATCGAACGTGACATCACTTTGACCTGTGTCTCCAACGAGGTCGGCGGCCCCTACGTCGGCACCGCCCGCTGGCTCGGCGTCCGCCTCGGCGACCTCCTCGAGGAGGCGGGTGTGCGGCCACCGTCCCGGGGAGGCAAAGCGGACCAGTTGGTGGCCCGCTCGGTGGACGGGATGACGCTCGGATCCCCGGTCGAGGACGTGATGGACGGCCGGGACGCGATGCTCGCGGTCGGCATGAACGGCGAGCCGCTGCCCTTCGACCACGGCTTCCCCGTCCGCATGCTCGTACCCGGCCTGTACGGCTACGTGTCGGCCTGCAAGTGGATCACCGACATCGAGCTCACCACCTTCGACGCCTACGACCCCTACTGGGTCACGCGGAAGTGGGCCCGCAAGGCCCGGATCAAGACGCAGGCCCGCATCGACACCCCCAGGCCCTTCGCACGCCCTGCCGCCGGCACCCTCGTCGTTGCCGGGGTCGCCTGGGCCCAGCACCGCGGCATCACCCGCGTAGAAGTCCGCGTGGACGACGGCCCCTGGCAGGACGCCGACCTCGCACACCAGGCCGGCACCGACACATGGCGCCTGTGGTCCTACCCCTGGAAGGCCACGCCCGGCGGGCACGCCCTCACCGTCCGCGCCACCGACGGCACCGGTCAGGTACAGGCCGAACAGCGCACGCGGACCATCCCCGACGGAGCGAGCGGCTGGCACAGCGTCTTCGTCACCGTCCCCTAGACCACCGGACCGGCCCGCGGGCCGACTCCGGCAGCACGACCAGCCATCTCAACACCCCATGGAAAACCCCCGAGGAGCAACAGATCATGAACAGCCTGAAGATCCGCCGTACCGCGATCGCCGTCGCCGCAGCCGCCCTGCTGCCGTTCTCCCTGGCCGCGTGCTCCGACTCCGGCAGCGACACCAAGGCCGCCGCCCCCACCGCAGCCGCCGGTGACCAGGCCAAGACCGGCGAGAGCACTCCCGCAGGCGACTCGATGACCGGCGGGGCCCCCTTCGGACCGGCCTGCGCCGGCGTGCCCAAGGAAGGCGCCGGCTCCTTCGACGGCATGGCCAAGGACCCCGTCGCCACCGCCGCCTCCAACAACCCGGCCCTGTCCACCCTGGTCGCCGCGGTCAAGCAGGCCGGCCTCGTCGACACGCTCAACAACGCCAAGGACATCACCGTCTTCGCCCCGACCAACGACGCCTTCGCCAAGATCCCGAAGGCCGACCTCGACAAGGTCCTCGCCGACAAGGCCACGCTGACGAAGATCCTCACCTACCACGTGGTGGGCCAGAAGCTCACCCCCGAGCAGCTGGAGAACGGCAGCTTCGAAACCCTCGAGAAGGGCAAGGTCACCACAAACGGCTCCGGCGAGTCCTACAAGGTCAACGGCACCTCCAACGTGGTCTGCGGCAACGTCAAGACCTCCAACGCCAACGTCTACATCGTCGACACCGTACTGATGCCCAAGTAGGCCCCATCCGGCAGAAATTCCGGTGACCGGCTGGCGGCCCCGCGTCCTTCCTCCCAAGGACGCGGGGCCACCGGCATGCGGTGGGAGTGCCGGCGTCGGCCGGGGACTGCGGAGAGATCCGGTCGGCCATCGCCTCGAGAGCCGAGGGCTGCCGCAACGACTCCGACGCCGAGTTCGCCCACAGTCCCCCGGGTCGCCGAGCGTGCCGGCTGTGGTCAGACGACTCCTATCCGGCGGGCCGTCGCTTCCGAGGTGCGGAGGTGGGTGTGGGCGTGCTCGCCGAGGGATTGCAGCACGCCCGCGATGACGGTTTCGATAACGGCGAGGGTCGGCACCAGGCTGTCGTACGGGGACAGGGTGGCGACCTGGCTCGGGAGGACGACGTCGGCGTGGGCGGCTGCCGGTGACAGCCAGGCGTCGGTGAAGACGATGCTCTTCCCTCCCTGTTCCCGGGTCATCTGGGCGATGGCGGTCTTGTCCTCCTCGTAGCGCCGGTAGTCGAAGAGGATGACGGCGTCCCGGCGCGTCAGGTGGGAGAGGTGGGCGGTGCGTTCGACCGCGCGGTCCGGCAGGATCCTTACGTCGTCGCGCAGTTGCATCAGGTGCATCGCCAGGTACTGGGCCAGCAGGTGGGTGAAGCGGCCGCCGGCCAGCGTGATGCGGCGTTTGCGGTCGCTGAGGATCCGAACGGCCTGGTCCAGGTCGTGCGGGGGAAGCTCGGCGAGGGTCTGCCCGACGGCGGAGGTGAAGACGGAACCGGCGTGGGCGAGGAGGCCGTCGGTGCCGACGGGACCCGCGGTGCTGCCGGGATCCGTGGTGCCGCCGGGACCCGCAGTGCCGCCGGGGCCGGAGGCTGGATCTTGGCCGGGCTGCCGGTTGTAGCTGCCCGACTCGTAGAGGGAGAGGGGGGAGGCGTTGCGCTCGTCCAGCTCGGCGCGCAGGGCGGCCTGGAAGTCGGGGAAGCCCCGGTAGCCGAGGCGGTTCGCGAAGCGCAGGACGGTGGGGGCGGAGACGGCGGCCCGTTCGGCGATGGTGGCGACGGTCTCGAAGCCGGAGGCCGGGTAGCCGGCCAGCACGACGCGGGCGACCTTGCGTTCGGCGGGGCTGAGGTCGCCGAGTTTGTTGCGGATGTCGTCGGCGAGGGTGCCGGCTGCCATGGGGGTCCTTTCGCGTGCGTGCGGGCCGCATCCGCCGAGCGTATCGCCTGGCCCGGCTCGGAGGATGCGGCCCCCGTGGCTGGGGCGTGGTCAGCTGGGGGTGACGGACAGGCCGAGGGAGAGGAGGGTCTGGGCGCGGCCCGGCTCGGTGGTCCAGGCCGTGGGCAGCGCGGCGCCGAACGGTTTGGTGAGGGTGACGGTGAAGTGCGGGCCGCCTTCGAAGGTGGTCGCGGTGGCGGTGCGCTGGGTGCGGGACTCGGCGAGGGCGCGGGCGGTGGTGCGCAGTGAATAGCCGGTGCCGTCCGGGTTGGCGAAGGAGTGGAAGGCGTCGGTGTTGGCGGGGACCGGCTGCGTACTGGTGGGGAAGGCGGGGCGCTTGCCCGGGGCGGGTGCGGCGCGCCACGTGCGGGGGTCATAGCGGTCGCCGTCGGTGAGGTAGCTGTAGCGTGCGCCGGCGAGGGACCAGCCGCGGTCGGTTCGGCGGGTGCGGGCCTCGCGCAGGTCGAGGACGGTGACGCCCTGCGGGCCGCGCACGGACAGGGTCTCGCGCGGGGTGCCGGGGGCGTCGACGACGAGGGCGGTGTTCTCGTCCAGGGCGTAGACGCGGTCGTGTCCGGTGTCGGCGGCCAGCCGCAGGGAGCGGCCCTCGCGGCCGCTGGTTCCGGTGTGGGTGTCGATGAGTCCGGAGCGCAGGAAGCCGAAGCCGCCGGCGGGCAGGTAGCCGAGGCGGGCGGGGTCCTCGAAGTAGCCGGGGCTGCTGCCGTCGCGGAGGGCCTCGTAGGAGTCGCCGCCGGTGACCATGTCCGCGCCGGAGGCGATCTGCGCGCCGGCGGAGGAGCCGGCGACCACGGCGCCGGCGGCCAGTTTGGCGCGGATGGCGGCCAGGACGCGGGAATCGGTGTGGGCGTCGCCGTGGAGGAGGGTGGTGACGTAGCGGTACTGGTCGCCGCCGCCGAAGAAGAATCCGGTCATGGCGTTGATGCGGGCGACGACCTGGGCGGAGTCGGCGTTGTCGATGTGGTCGAGGTCGACGGGGATCCATTCGGCGTCGCCGGCGCCGTGCCGCTTGAAGAGCTCGGCGTAGTAGGCGCCGTTGCAGGCCGAGTTGGAGCACTTGTCCGGGTCGGTGGCGTCGGGGTCCTGGCTGGCGGGGACGGACGCGGCGGTGAGGATGCCGATGCGGGCCGCGGTTCCACCGGCGCGCTTGATGATCTCCCCGTAGACCTGGGAGTTGTCGTCCTTGAGGCCGCCGCCGACCAGGACGAGGGAGCCCGTGTGTCCGGGCTGCCGGGCCGGGTGGGCGGTGGCCGCGGTGGCGGGGGCCGCCGTCAAGGCCAGCGCGAGGGCCGTGGCCCCGGCGAGGGCCGCCCGGCGGGTGACCGAGGCCCGATTCCGGACGCCGGTTGCGGTGCTGGTGCGGTTCATGCGGGTGCCTCCGGTTGGCTGGGCTGCGTGGCAGGAGCGATGGACGGGACGGTCAGGCGGCCTGGGGGTCGGGGGCGGCGCCCAGTTGGGTGATCAGGGTGGCGAGGAGGGCGATGCGGGGCGCGACGGTGGTGGTGTCGAGCCATTCGCCGGGGCTGTGGTCGGCGCCGCCGACAGGTCCGAGGCCGTCGAGGACGGGTACGCCGACTCCGGCGATCAGGTTGGCGTCGCCGACTCCCCCGGTGGCGACGGCGTCGATGTCGAGGCCCAGGGAGGTGGCGGCCCGCTGTGCGTGGCGGAGCATGGTGCGCGAGGCGGCGGTGTCCTCCATCGGGGCACACAGGTCGAGGAGGTCGACGTGGACGCGGGTGCCGGGAACCGTCGGGTTGGCGGCGGCGTGGTTGATGGCCTGTTTGACGAGGCGGATGCCGTCGAGTGTGGCGGAGCGTACTTCGACGAGGAGTTCGGCGCTCGGGCAGACGATGTTGGGGCGGTTGCCGCCGTGGATGCTGCCGACGTTGACGGTGACGTCGTCCCACCGGCCGTTGAGGTTCTGGAGGGCGACCACGAGGTGGGCTGCTGCCAGGGCGGCGTTGGCTCCGCGTTCGGGTTCGATGCCGGAGTGGGCGGCGCGGCCGGTGACGGTGAGGCGGTAGTCGGCCACTCCCTTGCGGGCGATGACCAGGTCGCCGTTCTCGCGGGCGCATTCCAGGGCGAGGGCGTAGTCCATGCCCCGGGCGGCTGCTTCGGTGAAGGGGCGGCTGGCCGGCGCGCCGATCTCCTCGTCCGGGGTGGCGAGGAAGACGATCTCGGCGTAGTCGTCGTGGCCCGTCTCGTGGAGGATTTCCAGCGCTGTCAGGCCGGCGAGGAGTCCGCCCTTGTCGTCGCTGACGCCTGGTCCGTGGGCGATCGATCCGCGGAGGGTGAAGGGGCGCTCGGCGGCGGTGCCGTCCTCGAAGACGGTGTCCATGTGGGCGGCGAGCAGGATCCGCCGCCCGCCTTCCGCGGTGGTCAGCCGGCCGGTCCGGCGGGCGACGAGGGTGTCCCCCAGCGCCGGACCCGGACTCGGGGCGGGGGTGAACCGCTCGGTGGTGAAGCCGAGCCGTTCGAGACGCCCCTGAAGCCAGTCCGCGACCTGGTTGACGCCGTCGGGGCTGTGGGAGCCGGAGTCGATGGAGACCAGGTGGGACAGGCGGCGCAGGTAGGCGGGCAGGTGGTGCCTGGCGTGGGTGAGGAGGGCGGGGGCCGGCGGGGGCCGCCGGCCGGCGGGGGCGGTCACAGGACCTTGGAGAGGAAGGCGCGGGTGCGTTCCTGCTCCGGGTCGACGAGGACCAGGCGGGGGTCGCCCGCTTCGACCACGATCCCGTCGTCCATGAAGACGGCCGTGTCGGCGACCTCGCGAGCGAAGCCGATCTCGTGGGTGACGACGATCATCGTCATGCCGTCGTCGGCGAGCCGGCGCATCACGTCGAGGACGTCGCCGACCAGTTCGGGGTCGAGCGCGGAGGTGGGCTCGTCGAAGAGCATCAGCTTGGGCTTCATCGCCAGCGCCCGCGCGATGGCCACCCGTTGCTGCTGGCCGCCGGAGAGCTGCGCCGGGTAGTGTCCGGCCCGGTCGGCGAGGCCGACATCCGAGAGGAGTTGCTCGGCTTCCTGGCGGGCCTGCGACCGCGGCACGCCGGTCACCTTGAGGGGTGCCTCCATGACGTTCTCCAGGGCCGTCATGTGGGGGAAGAGGTTGAACCGCTGGAAGACCATGCCGATCTCCCGGCGGCGGTCGGCGACCTCCCGCTCGCGCAGTTCGAGCAGCCTCTCGCCCTGGCGGCGGTAGCCGACGAGGTCGCCCTCGACGGAGAGCAGGCCGCCGTCGATCTTCTCCAGGTGGTTGATGCAGCGCAGGAAGGTGGACTTGCCGGAGCCGGAGGGGCCCAGCAGGCAGCACACCTGGCCGCGCTCGACCGTCAGGTCGATGCCCTTGAGCACCTCCAGCCTGCCGAAGTGCTTGCGCACCCCGTCGGCGTGCAGCATGGGCGCGGTGTCGGACGCGGTCGCGGTCACCGGCCGGCCTCCTTGGGGATCGTTCGGATGAGACCGGCTGCGCCGCCGAGCATGCGGCGCAGCGGGGAGAGGTGCACGGCCCGCGCGGTGCCGCGGCCGTAGCGGCGCTCCAGCCAGGACTGGGGGATGCCGAGCAGGGACACCAGGGCCAGGTACCAGAGGCTGGCGACCACGAGCATCGGGATGACCTGGTAGTTCTGGGCGTAGACGTCCTGGATGTTGGACATCAGGTCGTGCGCGGAGATGACGGAGACCAGCGCGGTCATCTTGAGCATGTTGATGGTCTCGTTGCCCATGGGCGGGATGATGACGCGCATGGCCTGGGGCAGCACGATCCGGCGCATGGTCAGGGCCGGGCGCATGCCGAGGGAGTGGGCGGCCTCGCTCTGGCCGGGGTCGACGGACTGGATGCCGGCGCGGACGATCTCCGAGGCGTATGCGGCCTCGTTCAGTCCGAGGGCGAGCAGGGCCGCGACGGTGGGGGTGAGCAGGGAGTTGGTCTCGATGCTGAAGAAGGTGATGTCGGTGAAGGGGACACCGATCTTCAGGTACTTGTAGAGGGCGCCGGCGTAGCCCCAGAAGATGATCTGCACCAGCAGCGGTGTGCCGCGGAAGACCCAGACGAACAGGCCGGCCAGCCAGGACAGGACGGGGCTCTCGGAGAGCCGCATGACGGCGACGAGTGTGCCCAGACCGAGTCCCAGCGCCATGGCGGCGGCCGTCAGCCACAGGGTGGTGGCCAGGCCGTCGAAGACGAGATCGGCGAAGAGGTAGCGGCCGACGACGTCCCAGTGCAGGTTGTCGTTCTTGGCGAGGGAATCGGCCAGCCCGGCCAGGGCGGTGACGGCGGCCACGGCGGCGACCCAGCGGCTCCAGTGGCGTACGGGTACGACGTGCAGGTCGGAAGGGGCGGGGGCCGGGTTGCGGTCGGGGGGTGCGGAGGTGGTCGCGGCGGCCACGGCTAGTTGTCCCCGCCGTTCTTGGTGGCTTCCTTGACGGCGATGGAGGCGACGCCGTACTTGTCGAAGATCTTGGTGACGGTGCCGTCGTCGATGAGGGCCTGGAGCGCCTTGTGGATGGCGTCGCTGAGCTGCGGGAGCTTCTTGGACACCGCGATGCCGTTCGGTGAGGCGCCGTAGCCGCCCGCGGCCTGGGGGTCGTCCACGACCTCGAAGGTGGTGCCGCCGTCGGCGGTCTTGGCGGTCCAGCCCGCCGCCGGCTTCGTCTGCACCTGGGCGACGGCCTTGCCGGAGCGAAGGGCGAGCTGCGCGTCGGAGTCCTTGGGGAAGGTCTGGATGTCGATCTCGGCCCGGCCGGCTGCCTTGCAGGCGGCCTGGTGTTCCTTGAGGAGGTCGAGCTGGTTGGTGGCGGCCTGGACGGCGGCCTTCTTCCCGCACAGATCGTCCAGGGTGGCTATCTTCTCCGGGTTGCCCTTGGCGACCATGATCCCCGAGCCCGAGACGGAGTAGTCGACGAAGTCGACGACCTGCCGGCGCTCCTTGTTGTCGGTCATGGCGGACATCGCCGCGTCGAACTTCCCGGCCTGAATGGCGGGCACGATCCCGTCGAACTTCTGCGGGGTGAAGGCGAACTTCACGCCGAGCTTCGCGCCCAGCGCCTGGCCCAGGTCGTAGTCGAGCCCGGTCAGTTCCGGCTTGCCCTCCGCGACGAACATCTCGAACGGCGCGTACGGCACATCGGTGGCCACCCGTACGGTGCCGGACTTCCGGACCGCCTCGGGCAGCGCGTCGTACAGCGCCTTGTCCCGGGAGATCGTCACCCCGGCGACGGTGGTCTGCTCGGCAGAGGCGGCGCCTGCGGAATCGGGGCCGGAGCCGGAGCAGGAGGTGAGGGTGGCGAGCGCGGCGGCGGCCGCGGCCGCCGTGAGCAGGTTGCGGGACACAAGGGAGTACATGGATGGATGGGCCTCTCGTGTGGGGCCGTAGGGGGGCGTTCGGTGTTCGGTTCGCCAGTCGACTGCACCCCGGAAGTTACAGAACCGCGTTTCGATTAGCTAGATGTATCGCCCGTTACATTCGCGTAACGGGCCGAAAGCTCTGCGGGCGGGCCGCCACACCTGCTCTCTGGCCCGTCAGGAGCGCCGTCCGGCGCGTCGGCGGACGAGATTCCGCCGTACATCTATCGCGATTCCGCACCGACTTGTAAGTTCCGCTACCACCAAGCCCGCCCTGGCGCTCGCCGCGGTGTCCACCGCACTGCGTGCACGGCATCGCCATGCCGTGCGCCCGGGCGGATCCCCTCCCCCACCCCTCGGAGCATCCATGGGCTCACGTTCCCGCCGCGCCGCGCTGACCTCGGCCGCCGTCGCACTGCTCACGCTGTCCGGCGCGCTCGTCTCCACCGGGAACGCCCAGGCGGCGGCCTCCCGTATCCGCCTGGGCAGTTCCTCCGATGCCGGCCGCGCCTCCTGGCAGGGCCCCGCCTTCACCATGAACGGCGACGGCAAGATCGTCCCCGGCTCGATGTCCGCAGCCGTCGACGCCATCCGCGGCGGCACCGGCAGCCTGGACGTCGTGGTGCTGGCCGGCTCCGCCCCCGCCTCGGGCAGCCCCACCCCCGAGTGCGACGCGGTCATGGCGCTGCCGGGCGTCAACTCCTGTACCAGCTGGACCCTCACTACCGCCTCCGACGGCAACGACAGCCAGGTCAACACCGACATCCGCAACGCGGAGTTCGTGTACTTCGCGGGCGGGGACCAGTGCCGCTACGCCGCCTGGAAGGGCACCGCGCTGGAGGCCTCGGTGGAGTCCGTCGTCGCCAAGGGCGGCGGCTCGGGCGGCGGCAGCGCGGGGCACCACATCAACAGCCCCGTGGTGTACGACGCGTGCAAGGGCAGCGTCACCAGCGCCGAGGCACTGGCGAACCCCTACGACGGTTACATCACCTTCACCACCGGCATGTTCGGGTGGCCCGACTACGCGGACGTGATCAACGACTCGCACTTCACCACCCGCGACCGAATGGGCCGCACCATGGCCTTCGTGGCCCGCGCGATCAAGGACGGCCGGACCTCCGGCGGCAAGGCCTGGGGCGTCGGCGTGGAGGAGGGCAGCTCGCTGTACCTCGACAGGAACGGCCTGGCCACCCTCTACGGCAAGGAGGCGTACGTGGTCCTCGGCGACCACCAGCCGGAGAAGGCCGTCTCCGGCAAGCCCCTGACCTTCTCCGGCTACAAGATCTGGCGCCTGGGCCCCGGCCAGACCTACGACTTCCGAAACCGGCCCACCTGCGGCTACTACCTGCGCGGCGTCACTGCTGGAGTCATCGACGCAGCCCCCTACAGCGGCACCCCCCAGACCTCCTGCAGCGGCTCCGCGCTCCAGGAGTCCGAGCCGAACGACACCCGGGCCGACGCCGACGACGCCGGCGGCCTTTCCTCCGTCCTCTCCCTCGGCGGCAGCATGCAGACGACCACCGACCGCGACTACTTCCGCGTCGCACTCGCCTCGGGGCAGCGCCTCGGCGTGCAGTGCCAGGTGCCCGCCGCCTACGACGCCGACCTCTACCTCCTCGACTCCGCCGGCAGCACCCTGGAACGGTCCGTGAACAACGGCGCCGGCATCGCGGAGTCCCTCTCCTTCACCAGGACAGCCGCCGGTTCCGGCACCTACTACGTGGAGCTCGAGGCATATCGCGGGTCGGGCTCGGCGCCCTACACCTGCACGCTCACCTCCGGCTGAGACCCCGCTGCGCCGCCACCGAACCAGCGCCTCCGGCCACCGGCCACCGGCCGCGCGGCCCGCCGCCCGGCGCTTCTGCGCGCCCTCGAGCGGCGTTAGGGATTCGTATGGATTTCGCGACGCAGGACGCCGCA
The DNA here is from genome assembly GCF_055588065.1 of Streptomyces sp. NPDC046308. Classification (NCBI taxonomy): domain Bacteria; kingdom Bacillati; phylum Actinomycetota; class Actinomycetes; order Kitasatosporales; family Streptomycetaceae; genus Streptomyces; species Streptomyces sp. NPDC046308. The sequence goes on along the minus strand of NZ_JBVJFB010000009.1, from coordinate 121,004 downwards.
CGAGGGCCTGTGGTCGCCTCCGGGCGGGCACAGCACGGGGGTCACGGCATCGCGCTGAGCGGGGCTTTTCCCCCTGACGACGCGGCTTGTTCAGGCCGGGGCGGGCGGTCGGGATGGTGGATGGTCCGCTGGGCACAAGGGCAGGGCGGGTGAGGGCACTGGTCCGTCCGGTGCGGGGCCGCGTCGGCGGCGGGCCCATACTCGATGATCGCCGTGAGGCCTCCGCGCTGGTGGCCGGTGACGTGATGTGAGTGACCGGAAAGGGTTGATGGGGGATATGAGGGACGCGGATCGCATGGGTATGCCCGAGGTGGTGGAGAGCCCAGCCCTTCGGCCCCAGCCGTCGGGCGGGCTGGGGCGGTGGATGCTGCGGCACCAGGTGCAGCCGGTGGGACCGGCGGCCGACGAGGGGCATGCCAAGCCGCACCCGTGGTGGAAGGTGATGTGCCTGACCGGTGTCGACTACTTCTCCAGCCTGGCCTACGTACCCGCGATCGCCGCGCTCGCCGCAGGGGCGGTCTCACCGCTGGCGACGCTGCTGATCGTGGCGTTGACGCTGCTGGGCATGCTGCCGATGTACCGGCGGGTGGCGAAGGAGAGCCCGCACGGCGCCGGGTCGGTGGCGATGCTGGAGGACCTGCTGCCGTTCTGGTGGGGCAAGCTGTTCGTCCTGGTCCTGCTCGGCTTCGTGGCCACCTCGTGGATCATCACCATCACGCTGTCCACCGCGGACGCGTCCGTGCACGTCGTGGAGAACCCCTTCTTCCCCGCGGCCCTGCACGGCCACGAGGTCGCCCTGACGGTGGTGCTGCTGCTCGTGCTCGGCGGGGTGTTCCTGCTGGGGTTCAGCGAGGCGGTCAGCGTGGCCATCCCCCTGGTCGCGGTCTTCCTCGCACTGAACGCGGTCGTCATCGGCGTCGGGCTGGTCCACGTGTTCACCACCCCCGGGGCCTGGTCCGCGTGGACCGACGCCCTCGCGTCGGGCGGAGGCGGCTTCGGTGACCTCATGGGCCCGGCGCTGCTCGCCTTCCCGCTGCTGGTGCTCGGTCTGTCGGGCTTCGAGACCGGCGTGAGCATGATGCCGCTCGTCGCCGCCGAAGGCGCCGACGCCGAACAGCGACTGCGCTCGCGGATCCGCAACACCCGCAGGCTGCTGACCACCGCCGCGCTCATCATGAGCGTCTACCTGCTGGCCGCGAGTTTCGTCACCACCCTCCTCATCCCCCACGAACTGTTCGAACCAGGGGGCGCCGCGAACGGCCGTGCCCTGGCGTGGCTGGCCCACGAGCAGGTCGGCGAGGCGTTCGGCACGGTCTACGACATCAGCACCATCCTGATCCTGTGGTTCGCCGGAGCCTCCGCCATGGCGGGACTGGTCAACATCGTCCCGCGCTACCTGCCGGACTACGGCATGGCGCCCGAGTGGGGACGCGCCGTCCGGCCGGTCGTGATCGTCTACACGCTCCTGTGCATCCTCATCACGATCGCCTTCGACGCCGACGTCGACGAGCAGGCCGGCGCGTACGCCACCGGCATCCTCGCCATGATGGTCTCCGGCGCCTTCGCCGTCACCGTCTCCGTCGCGCGCCGGCGGCGCCGGGCCGCGACCGTCGGCTTCGCCCTGCTCACCGCCGTCCTGCTCTACGCCCTGATCGCCAACATCATCGACAAGCCCGACGGCATCGTCATCTCCGCGTTCTTCATCGCCGGCATCATCGTCGTCTCGCTGATCTCCCGCGTCTCCCGCACCACCGAGCTGCGCGCCGACCGCATCGTCTTCGACGCCGACGCCCGCCGGTTCATCGACGACACCCTCGCCCACGACAACGCGATCAACCTCATCGCCAACCGCCGGCAGGCCGGCGACGTCGCCGAGTACCGCGACAAGGAACGCGAACAGCGCGGGGTCAACCCCGTCCCCGGCCGCGCCGACGTCATCTTCCTCGAGATCGACGTGGTCGACCCCTCCGACTTCAGCGAGACCCTCACCGTCCACGGGGCCGAGGTAGGCGGCTACCGGATCCTGCGCGCGGCCGCCCCGGCCGCACCGAACGCCATCGCCGCCATCCTGCTGGCCCTGCGAGATGCCACCGGAGTGCAGCCGCACTGCCACTTCGCCTGGGCGGAGGGCAGCCCGCTCGTACACATGGTCCGCTACTTCCTCCTCGGACGCGGCGACACCGCCCCGGTCACCCGCGAGATCATCCGCAGCCACGAACCCGACCCCGCGCGCCGCCCCGGCATCCACGTCGGAGGCTGACGACCCCAGCCGTACGCCGCCACTCGCGAAAGTACCGAGGCCGGAGACCGAAAGGCATGCCAGACCATGGCCCCCACGCCGGACCGCCGAATGCGGCTCAGGATCACCATCCTCACACTGGGCGCGATCGCCATGATCGTGGCGGGCGCAGCCACCGAGTGGTGGTGGCTGCTCGGCATCGGCGTGTGGACCATGATCGTGGCGTTCGTGACGGAGCTGATCTACCGACCGTAGGCAACTGACCCCACGGCCCCACGGCCCCGCACCCGACCCCTGAAGCGGGTTCTCCACGCCCGCAAGTTCCAGGCCCACGAAGCCGGCACGGACACCGGCACGTTGGAACTCGGAGCGGCCGCATGCACACCCGACGTAGTCCTCCTGGACCTCGTCGGGCGGCGCGGGTGCGGGCACGGGGCAGCACCGACCAGCGGAGTACTAGCAGGAGTTGGCGTGGGCTGCGAGGACTTCCTCAGAGCCGCGGCCCACCCGGCCGCCGGGCACCAGGCCGCACAACCGGCGGATCCGTCCGCAGCGGAGGCATGCCGGACCCCTGACGCCCTCGACGCCGCATTCCCGCAGCTCCCGCAGGCGGGCGGCGCGCGGGAGGACCCGCTGCCGAGGGCGTCGGCCGTCGTACGCTGCGCTCGTAGTGACCTTCCGGGTAGGACGGGTGCGCGTCGGGGTGGGTCAGATCAGGCTGAGCTGTTCTCCGATGGCCGTGGCAGGAGCACGTTCCGCAGGCGGCGGATGTTCGCACGCCAGGGTTCGCCATCCGACTCGGCCCATAGATCCATCAGTTCGGACGGTTCGGTCATGATGCGGTCGAGGGCCTGAAGGGCGAGATCGCGCAGGCCAGTGAGATCCGGCAGGGACTCCTCAGGCCCGTAGATTGGATCGGCCGGCTCGCCCCCGGGGCACTGCGCCGCGACGAGCGCGGCCGCGGCGACGGCTACCTCGGATTCGGGTGCTTCGAGGTAAGCCGCGGTGTCGATCACACGTGTGAGAGCACTACGGACGATGCCCTCACGTTCGCCTGCAGCTGCCTCATCAAGGTCACCGCCAAAGTCCGCTGCGGTGTCGTTGTCGAAAGGGCCGACGTCCCAAGTGCCCATGCTCTCTCCTGATCACGATGTTGACCGGGGCATCCTGACAGAGGCCACTGACAGAAGCCGCGCAGTCCAGAGCGGGGCTTCAGTCGCATGTGACTGGTCGAGACAGATGCCACCCGGCCATCATGCTCAGATGGCCCACGACATAGTGTTCTTCCTCGCCGCCGACGACGAGACAGCTGCTGCGACGCGCCTGCGGGGACCTGGTGAGGCCTTTGAGTCAGTGACCTGCCGTTTCATTGAGCCGGATAGTGCCATCGCCGAATGGGACACGTACTTCCAGGAGCCTTCGGCCGAGGCCCTACCTGTCGAGCGGCACCTTGGATGGGCGTGGCCGGAGTGGGTCACTGCCCCGTTGAACGACGGCGTTGAGGTGTTCGCTCTGCCGCAGCGTTTGACCCGGGCGCTGGCCAACGCGAGCTCCGCCGAGCTGGAAGAGCTTGCAGGCCGCTGGACCACGCGCCTCCGATCCGAGGACGGAGACGAGATGACCGACGATGACCTGCTGGCAGTCCTGCAAGGCGTTGCCCGCCTCGCAGCGTCTGCGGTGAATACGGGTGGCGGCCTCTACAGCTGGAGCTTCTGACCGCCCCTCCCCCAGGGACGTCGGCGGGTCCTCTTGACCGGGTCGGTGCGATCGGGCCCATTGTGTCCTGCCGGTGCAGGTGGCGTGATGCGGCGCATGGGTTCCCCTTCCCAGGATCGGGCCGCTACCCCCGATGGCTGCGCTGTTTGCTCCCGACTTCCGCTCTGCATCCCGCCTGGCCCGCCGGCGGGCGGGTCCCCAGCCCGTCACCGGCAAACGCCGGCGTGCGTAGCCGCCGGTGTACGCGCATCCACGCGACTTCACGTGAGGTCTGCGCTCTCGTCAGAACAGGGGGCTAGGCGGATTCGAGAATTAGTGCGCCTGTTCGGGGGTGATGAAGGGGCTCAGCGCGGGCAGGAGCGTGTCCAGGGGAAGGGCTCCCCGCGTACGGCCGGGTCAACCGCCCGGCCCGAGAACAGGAAAGGTCGCTCTGATGTCGCAGGTCGAAGAGTCCGTCGAGGTCGATGTCCCCGTACGCACCGCATACAACCAGTGGACGCAGTTCGAGTCGTTCCCGCACTTCATGGAGGGTGTGGAGCGCATCGATCAGCGCACCGACACCATGACGCACTGGGTGACGAAGGTCGGCGGGGTGACCAAGGAGTTCGAGGCGGAGATCACCGAGCAGATTCCCGACGAACGCGTCGCCTGGACCACCCTGGGCGGCGACGTGAAGCAGGCTGGCGTCGTCACCTTCCATCACCTCGGCGACAACAAGACCAAGGTGATGCTGCAGCTCGACTACGACCCGGACGGCTTCGCGGAGAACGTCGGCGACAAGCTCGGCTTCGTCAAGCGGCAGATCACCGGCGACCTGAAGCGGTTCAAGCAGTACATCGAGGACCGCGGCAGCGAGACGGGATCCTGGCGCGGCGAAGTCTGACGCGCGCTCTGGGCACTGGGGCCCGCGCCCGCTCTGCCGGCTCTCCCGGCCGAGCTGGGGAAACGTGCCCGGGCGCCGGGCCCCCGGGCATCACCGAGGGGGTCAGCCCTCCACCCCGGTGGGCGTGATCGCTCGGGGGCCGGTGCCGGGCCGCAGGCCAAGCATGTCCAGCAGGAACGCCAGATCTCTTGCGTCGACGGCGCGAGAAACAACAGCGCGGCGCGCCGCCGCACGGTCCGCTGTCCCGGAAGAGGCCGGGAGGGCCGGGTCGCATCCAAAGGGATCCTTCACCCGCCGATCCCGCCATCCCCGCCTTCCGGGTGCAGCCCAACTGCTCCAAGAGCGCCCGCCCTCGGTCCCCCGGGCCGAGGGGCGGCGCCTCGTCAACATCGAACAACCCTGTTCGTGACCGCCGTCGCGACGCGGCGCTACCCGTCTGCCGCACCTGTCGCCTGCCCCGCACCTCGTGTGGCGCTCTCCCGGCGATGGGTCCCTGCCCGGACACCCATCGCCGGGCCCGCCGGGACATTCGGCCCGACCCCACCCTGCCCGAGGGCAGCCAGGAGACCCGTCCGGAGCGGCCCATCCCTCTCTACGCTGAAGGGCCGCATCAACTTCCTGACGGGCAAGCTGAAGGCGACCAAAGCCATCGCGCAGGAGCCGGGCGTGAGTCGGCGCTCGGCGGAGCGCTAGCGCACGGGCGAGCAGAAGACCCGCCGAATCCCATCAACGACCGCATCGACGCCTCGGTCCGCTCCCGCTGGCAGCCTGTCGTACGTAACCGGCGGCGCAATCAGACCGCCGCCACCGCCCTGTCGAGACCCGCGCACGGTTCGGGTAGGGGCCTGAGGAACATCGGCGTCAGAGCGTGCACCAGGTCGTCTCTTCCGGATCGTGTGTCGTCCGGGCAGGTTGGTGATGCGGCTGGCCCTGCGCCACCGCGTCAGCCTGGCGGGTGGAACGCTGGAACTCCTCGGTCCCTGCGAGCAGGCCCTGCAACTTGCTGGACCTCACCGGCACCCGCGACCTCTTCACCCTCCGCGCCGAGTCCTGCTCCGCTTCCCCGGGCTGAGTACCGGGGCGCGAGAGACATCCACTACCGTCACCGGGTGCCCATCCGCTCGTATCTCCGGGAGGACGCGTGAAGGCGCCCCAGGTGACAGTCAAGCCCGAGGCCGACGGTGTGCGCGTGGTCGTCTGCTCCGGCGAGTTCGACCTCGACACCGCCGGACTGCCTCCAGGGCCCGCTCCCCTCCCAGCTGCGCAGGATGATGGAGATGACCGGAACCCTGGCGCTGTTCGAGATCCGCGAGACTCCCGGCCATGCCGGGTGAGCCGCTGGCAGCGGGCAGCCGGCATCTCTGGCACCGCCTGGGGCAGGCGCTTCGCATGAAGCCCCGATCAGGCAGGACCGGTCTGCCGGCGAAGATGAACTGCGCGCAGGCACGGGAGTCCGCCCGCCATGTCCTCGCCGAACACCACGCTTCCGATGCCCTGGTCGCCGACGTGCTGACCGTGGTCAGCGAACTCGTCTCCAACGCGATCCGCCACGCAGGCGGCGTCACCGGCTTCCACATCACCGTCCGGGCCGGGCAGGTCACCATCGAGGTCTCCGACGGCTCGGCCGCCCAACCACACCTGCGCCCGCCCTCCCCGAACACCCCCGGCGGCTTCGGATGGCGGGTCGTGAAAACCCTCGCCCCCAGCACCTTCACCCGCTTCCACCGCACCGGAAAAACCATCGTCGCCACCCTCCCCACCCACCCCGGCTAGTACTTCTCGACCTCCCTCATGAGGAGCCGCGGCGTAAGTGACTGTTTCTCTAATGCGGCTCTCGAATTTTGGCTGTGCCCGCGCTTCCGTGACACGGACCCGGGCAACGACGCGGTCGTCCGTCTGCCTCCACGTCGCTTCCCGGGGGTGCTGATCCAGGGTGACTCGCTCTCGATCATCCGCGGCGATGTTGCCGAAATCGTGGGCCTGTGGCCAGGGTGACGTCGATGGCGCCCACGAGGCTGCGACGGCCGGCTGTGGCTGCGCCTGGGCCCCCACCCCGATCACGCCCTCCTCAGCCTCGACCGGGAACAGCTGCGCCGATCCGGATCACCGCCTGCGCGCGGCCCTGCGGCAGGGTTGCGGATGCTGGTGTCGCGCAGCCTTGCCGCGTCAGTTCCGCGGTGCGGCCGTACGGCGCTCCCCGCCGACTCCCCTCAGCGGACCTCGATTCCGATGAGGCAGGTGTCGTCATCGGTGTCGGACGCGCTGTACGTCAGTACTGTGTCCAGTCGCTTCTCCAGCGTCTCAGCGGACCGCGACGCGACAGTGAGCAGCTGGGCGAGGGAGTCGGTGACCGCGATGTCACGACGCTCGACGAGTCCGTCGGTGTACATGAGGAGGATGTCCTCCGCTTCGAGTTGCACCTCTTCCTCCGCGAAGGTCGCGTCGGGCAGTGCTCCGAGCAGGAGTCCTGAGGTGAGCGGGAAGGGCTGGGCGTCCGCTCCGCGCACGAGGACCGGGGGCAGGTGGCCGGCTCGGGCCCAACGCAGGGTGCGGGTCTGGGGGTCGTAGACGGCGCACACGGCGGTGGCCGTGAGGTTACTGGTGAGGTGGAAGGCGACGCTGTTGAGCCAGGCGAGGAGTTGTGCGGGGCCTGCGCCGGTGACGGCCAGTCCGCGGAGGGCGTTGCGTAGGACGACCATGCCGGTGGCGGCCTGGATGCCGTGTCCGGCGACGTCGCCGACGCTCAGAAGGATCCTGCCGTTGGGGAGGACGACGGAGTCGTACCAGTCGCCGCCGACGAGCGACTCGGATTCGGCCGGTCGGTAGCGCACCGCGATCCGGATGCCGGGTACCTCAAGTGCTGCGGGGGCCGGCGGCATGATGGCGTGCTGCAGTTGGAGGGCGAGGCGGCTGCGGTCGGCTGATTCGGCCTCGGTGTCGGCGAGCTGGTCGCGGGTAGCGGCGAGCGCGACCTCGGTCCAGTGCTGGGACGAGACGTCCTGGCAGGCACCGCGCACCGAGTAGAGGCGGCCGTGGTCATCGAGTACGGGTTCGGCAACCATGCGGATGTGCCGGGTGATGCCGTCGGGCCGTTGGAGGCGGAACTCCACGGATGATTCGCGCTGGCTGTGCAGGAGGGTGCGCAGGAACCGTCCGATGGAGTTGACGTCGTGGGCGTGTACGTAAGCGGCGAGGTCCTCGAGGGGGACGGGGGTGGCGGTCAGCGGCAGCCCGAACAAGGTGAACAGCTGCTCGTTCCAGCTGATCGCCCCGGTGTGCATGTTCTGTTCGAAGCCGCCGACCCGGCCGAGGCGCTGGGCGTGCTGCAGCAGGTTGGCGAGCCGGGCCTTCTCGTCCTCGATCTTCCAGATGAGGAGGAGGGCGGAACCGTGCCGGCTGATGCGCACGTCGGCGACGGTGGTGAGGGGGACTTCTCCCACGAAGGTGGTCAGTACGGTGCGCAGGGCCTGGCAGGCTTCGCCGGTGGCGAAGGTCCTCTCCAGTTTGTCGAAGAGTCCCCCGCCCTCACCCGCTGCCGGGTAGATCTCGAGGAAGTGGCGGCCGGTGACCATGGAGCGGGGCCGGCCGGCAGGGTCGATGAAGCTGTTGTTGACGTGGTGGATGCGGAAGTCGGCGAGGCGGCCGTCGGTGTCCAGGACGGGGGCGAGGACGAGAGCCGTGTCGTCAAGGTGCCCGGCGAGGTCGGTGAGTTCCGCCAGGGCCGCATGGTGCGCGGCGCCTGGAGTGCCCGGGGTGCTGTGAGGGTACTGCTCTTCGAGGGTGTGAGCGCAGAGTTCGGCGAGCGCCTCGAGCTGGCGGATGATCTGTACGGGCTGTGGGGGCAGGGGCTGGGGCCAGCCGATTTCCAGGACGCCGTGGATGCGGCCGCCGGTCCCTGCCGGGATGACGACGCGGCCGCCGTCGGGGTGCCGGCGTCGGCCGATGGTCGGCAGACTGGCTTGCGAGAGGCTGGTGACGATGGAGAGCTCGCGGTGGGTGAGGGCGAGCCGGGCGCAGGTGGCGACCTCGGGTGGGACGTAGCGCCAGCGGTCGGCGTCCTCCTGGGTGAAGCCCGCCTGTCCGGCCAGGGTGAGCGAGGAATCGGCTCCGGTGACCCAGATCGCGACGCCGTGAGCACCGAGAGGGGCGAGCGCGTTGTCGAGGAGCGCCGCAGCGACGGCCTGCGTGTCCCCCGCCGCCAGAACCCGGCTTTCCGCTGCCCGCAACCGGACGGCCGGCGCCGCGGCGGAAGCCGGCTCGGCGACAGCGGTGGCGAGGAACTGCTGCGCGACTTCGCTGACACGGTCACGGGCGGCTTGGTTGATGACGTCGACGGCGAGAGCGAGCAGGGTGGTGCCGGACTGTTCGGCGAGCTTGGCCAGCTGCCGTGATGCCTCGGCGGGCCCGCAGCCGAGTTGTCCGACGAGAATGCCCTTCGCGAGTTCCACGAGAGCACGGCCATCGGCGGCTGACTGGGCTTCCAACGCCTCCTCGCGCAGTCGCTCCACGGTCGCCGCGAGCCGGCCGGCCTCCTGGGCAGAGGGAGTGCTCGGCCCGGGGCGTCGGTCCGGCTGGAGGTCGCCCTGTACGGCTGCCATGGCTGACTCGACTGGGGCATGGACTGCCGCCGGGGCCGAGGCAGGGGCGGGTGTGGCGTGGGGCGCAGTCGCTTGGTTTTCGTCAGGAGTGGTGTTCACCGTGTGTGTCGCTATTCCTCCGTAGGTGGCCAGGGGTATCAGGCGGAAGTGGTGCCTGAGGTGTTCTGGGCCGGTAGCCACCGGCGGAGGCGGGCGATGAGGTCGTTGGCGTCGACGGGCTTGGTGACGTAGTCGTTCGCGCCGGAGGCCAGGCTCTTCTCGCGGTCGCCGGGCATGGCCTTCGCCGTGACCGAGATGATCGGAAGCGTGCTGTATTCGGGCATGCGCCTGATCTCGGTGGTGGCCGCGTAGCCGTCGAGTTCCGGCATCATCACGTCCATCAGGATCAAGTCGATTCCCGGCGTTGCGGTCAGGGTTTCGATGCCCCTGCGGCCGTTCTCGGCATGCAGGACGTGCATCCCGTGCAGTTCCAGGATCCCGCTGATGGCGTAGAGGTTGCGCGGGTCGTCGTCGACGACGAGGACCGATCGGCCGGCGAGGCTCGCATCGACGACGGCGTGCTCGGAGACGGCGGGGTGGTCGGCGGCGTGCACGAGGGTCGGGACGTCGCCCGGGCGCTCCGCCGACAGGTGCAGGGCGATCCGTTCGCGGAGCTCGTCCAGGCTGGAGAGCACTTCCAGCGGCAGGACGGCGGCGCGCGAGGCGACCTCCGCCTGCTGCTCCCGGGTCATGCGCCGGTTGTCGTGGGCGAGGACCGGCAGGGAGGCCAGCGCACTGTCCCCTTCGAGGGCCTGGAGGAAGCGCAGTCCTTCCCCATCGGATCCGAGTTCGAGGACCACGCAGTGCAAGGGTGCCTGCGCCAGGACAGCCGCTGCGTCGGCGGCTGTGACGGCGGTGACGACCTCGGCACGGTCTGCCGGCACGGTAACGGCACGTCCTGCGGTCAGGTCCCCGGCCGCGCTTTCGGCGACGAGGCTGAGCAGACCGTTGCTGCGCTGCTCGATGACCAGAATGCGCCGGGGGTGCCGCTCCTCTTCGAGGACCGGCTGGGCAGCGGCGTCCGACTGGGCCGACTCCGCGCCGGCGGACTCCGCGCTCTCGAGGGCGGCCGTACCGCCTTCGGCGATTCCCGAGACGGGGAGGTAGAGGGTGAAGGTGCTGCCCTGGCCCGGGCTGCTCTCTGCGGTGACGGCGCCGCCGAGGAGTCGGGCGATCTCGCGGGTGATGGAGAGGCCGAGGCCGGTGCCGCCGTACTTGCGGCTGGTGGTGCCGTCGGCCTGCTGGAACGCGGCGAAGATGGCTTCCAGATGCTGCTCGGCGATCCCGATGCCGCTGTCGATGACGCGGAAGGCGACCACCGATCCGGCCTGGGCCAGCTCGTCGGGGAGCTCTGCCGACGTGGCGGGTTCGATCTTGACGTGGACCCGGCCGTGCTCGGTGAACTTCACCGCGTTGGACAGCAGGTTGCGCAGGATCTGCTGCAGGCGGGCATCGTCGGTGAGAAGGTCCACCGGCACACCAGGGGCCGTCGTGATGTCGAATTCCAGGCCCTTCTGGCTCGTCAGCGGCCGGAAGGAAGCCTCCAGGTAGGTGAGGAGCTGCTTGAGGGAGACCCGCTCCAGGTTCACGTCCATCTTGCCCGCCTCAACCTTGGAGAGGTCGAGGATGTCGTTGATCAGCTGGAGCAGGTCGGAGCCGGCGGAGTGGATGATGCCCGCGTACTCGACCTGCTTGGGGGTGAGGTTGCGGGTGGGGTTCTGGGCGAGCAGCTGGGCGAGGATCAGGAGGCTGTTGAGCGGGGTGCGCAGCTCGTGGCTCATGTTCGCCAGGAACTCCGACTTGTACTTGGAGGCCAGCGACAGCTGCTGCGCCCGGTCCTCCAGTTCCTGCCGGGCCTGTTCGATCTCCAGGTTCTTGGCCTCGATGTCGCTGTTCTGGCTGGCGAGGAGGGCGGCCTTCTCCTCCAACTCGGCGTTGGAGCGCTGGAGTTCCTCCTGCTGGACCTGGAGTTCCTCCGATCGGGCCTGCAGCTCCGTCGTGAGCCGCTGGGACTCGCCGAGGAGCTCGTCGGTCCGCGCGTTGGCGACGATCGTGTTGACGTTGACGCCGATCGTCTCCATCAGCCGGCCCAGGAAGTCGCGGTGCACCGCGGTGAAGGGGGCGAAGGAGGCAAGTTCGATGACGCCGAGGACCTGGTCCTCGACGACGATGGGCAGGACGATCAGGTGAGCCGGCGCCGCTTGCCCGAGGCCGGAGGAGATCAGGTACCCGGCCGGCACGTTGTCGGTGGTGAGGATGCGGCGGCTGCGCGCCGCCTGCCCCACCAAGGTTTCTCCATGCCGCACCCGGGTGGCGGCCGGACTTTCGACCGGGCGCCCGAAGGAGCCGATCAGGGTGAGCCCCGCCTGGCCGTCGATCTCCTCGCCGAGGTAGAAGGCTCCGTAGCTGGCATCGACGAGGGGGGTGAGTTCGTCCATGACGAGTTCGGCGACGACGGCGAGGTCGCGGTGGCCCTGCATCAGGCTGGAGATCTGGGCGAGGTTGGACTTGAGCCAGTCCTGCTCCTGGTTGGCCCGGGTGGTCTCGCGCAGCGAGCCGACCATGGAGTTGATGTTGTCCTTGAGTTCGGCGACCTCGCCGGAGGCGTCGACGGTGATCGAGCGGGTCAGGTCGCCCTCGGCGACCGCGCTGGCGACCTCGGCGATGGCCCGGACCTGGCGGGTGAGGTTCCCGGCCAGCTCGTTGACGTTCTCGGTGAGCCGCTTCCAGGTGCCGGAGACGCCTTCGACCTCGGCCTGGCCGCCGAGCCGGCCCTCGCTGCCGACCTCTCGGGCGACGCGGGTGACCTCGGCGGCGAAGGAGGACAGCTGGTCGACCATCGTGTTGATGGTGGTCTTCAGCTCCAGGATCTCGCCGCGGGCGTCCACGTCGATCTTCTTGGACAGGTCGCCGTTGGCGACGGCGGTCGTGACGAGGGCGATGTTGCGGACCTGGCCGGTGAGGTTGTTGGCCATGGAGTTGACGTTGTCCGTGAGGTCCTTCCACGTTCCCGCCACGTTGGGGACCCGGGCCTGGCCACCGAGCCGGCCCTCGGTGCCCACTTCGCGGGCCACGCGCGTGACCTCGTCGGCGAAGGCGGACAGCGTGTCGACCATCGTGTTGATGACGCCGGCCAGCGCGGCGACCTCGCCCTTCGCCTCCACCGTGATCTTCTGTGACAGGTCGCCGCGGGCGACGGCGGTGGCGACCTGGGCGATCGACCGCACCTGACCGGTCAGGTTGGACGCCATGACGTTGACGTTGTCGGTGAGGTCCTTCCAGGTGCCCGACACGCCACGGACGGTGGCCTGGCCGCCGAGATTGCCTTCCGTACCGACCTCGCGGGCCACCCGGGTCACCTCGTCGGCGAACGCGGACAGCTGGTCGACCATCGTGTTGATGGTCTCCTTCAGCTCCAGGATCTCCCCGCGCGCGTCCACCCGGATCTTCTGCGTCAGATCGCCCTGGGCCACGGCGGTGGTGACCTCGGCGATGGAGCGGACCTGAGCGGTCAGGTTGTCGGCCATGAAGTTCACGGAGTCGGTCAGGTCACGCCACGTGCCGGAGACCCCCTTGACGTCCGCCTGGCCGCCGAGCCGTCCGTCCGTGCCCACCTCGCGGGCGACGCGGGTGACCTCGTCGGCGAACGCGGAGAGCTGGTCGACCATCGTGTTGATCGTGGTCTTGAGTTCCAGGATCTCGCCCCGGGCGTCGACGCGGACCTTTTGCGAGAGGTCGCCCTGGGCCACGGCGGTGGCGACCTGGGCGATGGAGCGGACCTGGGAGGTCAGGTTCCCGGCCATGAAGTTCACCGAGTCGGTCAGGTCACGCCACGTGCCGGAGACCCCCTTCACGTCCGCCTGGCCGCCGAGGATGCCCTCCGTGCCCACCTCGCGGGCCATGCGGGTGACCTCGCCCGCGAACGCGGACAGCTGGTCGACCATCGTGTTGATGGTGTTCTTCAGCTCGAGGATCTCGCCCCGGGCGTCAACAGCGATCTTCTGGGAGAGGTCGCCCTTCGCGACGGCGGTGGTCACCTGCGCGATGTTGCGGACTTGGTCGGTGAGGTTACCGGCCATGAAGTTCACCGAATCGGTGAGGTCACGCCACACGCCGCCCACTCCGGGCACCTCGGCCTGGCCCCCCAGGCGTCCCTCGCTACCCACCTCACGTGCCACGCGGGTGACCTCGGCGGCGAACGAGGACAGCTGGTCCACCATCGTGTTGACGGTGTCCTTCAGCTCCAGGATTTCGCCGCGGGCTGCGACGTCGATCTTCTGCGACAGGTCGCCGCGCGCCACTGCGGTGGCCACCTGGGCGATGTCGCGGACCTGGGTGGTGAGGTTGCCGGCCATCGCGTTCACGGAGTCCGTGAGATCCGCCCACGTACCGGACACCCCCGGGACCTCGGCCTGGCCGCCCAGCGTTCCCTCGGTGCCGACCTCGCGGGCGACCCGGGTCACCTCGGACGTGAACAGCGACAGCTGGTCTACCATCCCGTTGAAGACCGTCGCGATCTCCCCCAGAAGGCCGTCGGCCTCGTCGGGCAGCCGAGTACCGAAGTCGCCGTCGCGTACGGCCGTCAGCCCGGCCAGCAGCTGCCGCAGCTCCGGCTCACCGACCGCCCCTGCCCCTGTTGCCTCCGCGCGTGACGAAGCAGCCGTCTTGGCCATCGCAGTCTGTCCCCATCTCTCATTCTGCCCACGGCACGCCCCCAACCCTCGAGCGTCCCATGCCCCAGTCCATCACATGTGCCCGCACCCTCAGAACCACACGTGAACTTGCGTTCGCTCCCCGCCGTTGAGTACCTCGCGGGTACGGGCCCCACGCCGCCCTCGCGGCACAGCGCCTGCCCCTGTCGACCGGCGGCGCCGGCCGGCCGGCTTCGTAACCGGCCGCTCATCCGGCTCCCGGTGTAGAACCTCACCCGCTTCGTTCATATCGTCGGGGTCTGCTACCGGCCGGCTTGCCCTCGCTCCGCGGAATCGGGCGCTCCCTTCGGCGTCCGGCACCGTCCAGAGCGGGTACAAGACTCCGGGCCGACGTGCGTGCTCGATCCTCATCCCGGCCCCGGCGCGGGCCCCGGCGGGGGCCGGAGCGCGAGGGGCAACGGCGACGTCGACGCCGAAGACTGGGCCGGATCCCCCCGTCGATAGCCGCCTTCGCGAAGCGCACGGCGCCGGTCACGGTGTCGCGGTCGGTCAGCGCGAGCGTGTCGACACCGCGCTCGGCCTCGCGGCGGACCAGGTCGTGGGGTGGGAAGCGCCGTAGCGGGCGGAGAAGCTCCGCTGGCGACGTGCGGGTGCATTCACAGCCCATGCCCCACCCCCCACAAACGAAAATCGACAGCCCCGATGGCCTGGTCACCCCTCCAAGATATCGAACGTAAATCGAACCGAACGCATCGGTGACACCGCCCTATGTGTGAACGAGCGCCTGTTGAGACTGAGCCGCGCGATACTTGGCTCTGACCATGCTTCCGTGATGGCTGGAGACGGAATCACATGAAGGCGTTCTCTTCCCTGGCCTGCATCTCGTAGGGCGCCAGGTTCACGGTCGTAGGGGAAAGCTTGATGGTCGATGCGGCTTGCTGCGGACCGCCAGGGCCCTGTCCCCAGTGTCAGCTCCTGCGGCACGCGTCCACAGCCGGTACTGGCGTCACGTTAACGGGCTACCCGCTGGCGGCCGCCAGATGATCGTCCGTCTCCGTGTTCGCCGGTTCTTCTGTGATCAGAGCGGCGCCGGACAAAAGTGGAACAGGTGACTGGCCTGACCGAGACGTGTTCTCCTGGGCGTTTGGGTCTCCCTCAGCCGCGTTAGCTTCTCCAGGGCTGCGGATCTGTGGGACGCCCCCGGCCGAGAGTGCGAGAAGCAGTGCTTCGGCTGGCTCACCACCGACCTGCCGGTCTACCCGTCCACGACCCTCAACCTGAAGACCTACGTCCACACCCGCCCAGTCGGTGAGCGCCCCTTCGTCGAGCTTGAGCCCACCGACCACCCCGTCGCCGTCGAGCAGCGCACAGGAATCAGCCTGGACCGCGTGCGGGAGATCCCAGCGACTGTGCTCCACGCAGGCGACGACGCGCAGCTGTGACGGCCGGCAGCCCTGTATCGCCCACCGTCACAAGGATCAAGGGCAGGGCAATCGAGGCCTGGACCTCGGCGGCTTCGAGCCCGTGGCCGAAGGTCGGTCAGTGACCGACACCTGGTGGCAGGGCGAGGACTCCC
This sequence comes from Streptomyces sp. NPDC046308, assembly GCF_055588065.1. NCBI lineage: Bacteria > Bacillati > Actinomycetota > Actinomycetes > Kitasatosporales > Streptomycetaceae > Streptomyces > Streptomyces sp. NPDC046308. The sequence continues at coordinate 105,301 of NZ_JBVJFB010000009.1, read as the reverse complement.
CCATCGCCGTGTACCGGGGTGAGGCCGTGTGAGGACGATCAATGGCGCTGCAGTTCGCCACCCGCGGGCATGCCTCAATCAGCCCAGCCCTCGGCGTTGGAGCAGGATTCGTAGGAGTAGCGGGTATCGCGGTCCCACTCTTCCCCGGTGATGCGTTCGTATGCCCGGTCCGGTGTGTAGAGCAGGGGCTCGGCCCAGATGAGGTCGGTGGCGTAAGGAGTGAAGGCCGAAGGGTCCTGGAGGACGCTGTCGAATTCGGTGCGGCCGGCGGCTACGACCGCGGCACGGGTGTAGAGGAAGGCATCTCCGCCCAGGTCGTGTCCGTACTCCTTACGGTCCAGCCGGTAGAGCGCCCATGACAGTTGTTCGGCAAAGCCGATGACCAGTGACAACGGGGACTGGGCAAGCCGCTCGGTCAGCATTGCTGCAAGGAGTTCGGCGTCCGGGTCAGGTTCCGTGGGCCTGCAGTCTTCGATGAGCTGCCAGAAGGCGTCTTCGTTCATGCCGGCGAGCATGCCGCAGTGGTCTGACAGTCCTGGCTCCGCGTCACCAGTTCGCTGCGGCTGTGAGAAGGACGCGTCTGCGGAGCGGGGGGAGCCTGGCTCGTCCGAACGGCCCAGAGAGGGTCAGGCACGCCCCAGATTGCCCGCGGCGCGTTGTCCGGCACACCCTCGTCTGCAAAACGGCTGCCAGACGGGCCCCGGCACGGCCGGCGAGGGCAATTCGCGACGTACCGTGGCAGAGCGCCGGTGATCGTCCTCACGGAATGTGTGCCACCTCTGGCGGGGTCGGGGTGGGTGGCCGGGAAGGCTGCTGATCTCGCTGCGGAGCTGTCTGGAGAAGCCCTGGGTCCTGTAGCTCGCCCCGCCCGGCGGAGGCCGGGCGCATCGCCGCCCGGTAGCGGGACGGGGCGATCCCGAACCGCTCCGTGAACGCCTGCCGCAGCGCCTCGGCGCTGCCGAAGCCGCAGCGCGCCGCCACGCCCGCCATCGGCAGAGTCGTCGAGGCGAGCAGGTGCGCAGCGGCCTCGGTGCGAGCCTGCCGGACGTAACGGCCCGGCGGCCGGCCCAGCTGCTCCGTGAAGAGACGGGTGAGGTGGCGGGGCGTCACCCCAGCCCGCGCGGCCAGCGCCGCCGTGCTCAGGTCGCCGTCCGGGTGGGCCGCGATGTGCTCGACGAGGGCGCGAAGCCCGTCGTCAGGGGCTGACGGGGTCGCGGTGAACAGGCTCATCTGCGCCTGGTTCCCGGGCCGTTGCAGATACACCACGAGGTCCCGGGCCACCTGGCGGGCCAGTTCGGGGCCGTGGTCCTCCTCGACGAACGCGAGGGTGAGGTCCAGCGCGCTCGTCACCCCGGCCGCCGTGTAAACGTGACCGTCGCGGACGTAGATCGGGTCCGGGTCCACTGCCACCTTCGGGTGCCGATCGGCGAGCAAACGGGCGAAGCGCCAATGGGTGGTGGCACGACGGCCGTCTAGGAGCCCGGCGGCCGCCAATACCCCCGCACCCGTGCACACCGACGCCACCCGCCGGCTCTCCCGCGCCAGCCGGCGCACGTGCCCGACGAGCCGCGTGTCTGACGCCGCCCGCTCGAACCCCGTACCGCCGGAGACGATCAGCGTGTCGAGGGGGCCGCTCAGCCGCTCCAGCGACCGCTCACTGCCCAGGACGAGCCCCGAGCCGCAGACGAGGGGACCGCCGCCCGGACCGGCGAGGAGCACCCGGTACGGGACCTCGGGCGCACCGATCCCGTTGGCCATGGCCAGGGTCGTGGTCACGCACGCGATGTCCAGCAACTCGGCCGCCTCGTAGCCGACCACCACCATGAGCCTCTCCGCCATGCGCCGACCCTATGCCGGAAGGACGGGTACCCCAAGGGAAAGGACATGGTGGCCGGGCGCCGCTTCCCGCCGGCCCGGACGCCCCGGACCGTGGTTCTCGCCCACATTCGTCCCTACGCCCGCACGCGGGAGGCACCCGGATGCATACGATCGCGCGCCGCTGGCCCACTTTGATCGCCCTGGCCCTGGCGGCTCTGACCTTCCTCGACGGCCAGCCGGCGCCGGAGTTCCTCGCGGGAGTCCTCGCCGCGATGCCGCTGTTCTATCTACTCTTCGGCGTGTTTCGGGGTGAACTGCGCCGCCCGGGCGTCCTCGCAGGACAGCTCACCGGCTTCGTCGGCTTCGCCGCCGTCGCCCTGTCGACCGTTTTCCTGAACGGCACCCTCGCCCTGCTCGTCCTCGCGGCCGGCTGGCTGGCTGGGCCACGCCGTTTGGGACGCCGTCCATTACGCAAGGGCCCGGGTCGCGCCCCGGCAGTGGTCCGAATGGTGCGGCGTCTTCGACGCCTGCGGCGCTTTGGCCCTGCTGTTCGCCGCCGCGGCGGTCACCGGCTAGCGGACAGGGCGCTGGGGCGTGCCCAGCCGTCCGCGGCGAGTTGGACTTTGGTGCTCGTCGAGGAGGCCACCGCCGTCACGGCGGCCGCCGCGCACCTGCACCTGTGGGGAGCCGGCCCCGAACTCGACCCGCCCGGCTGCAGCAGGCACGGCATGGTCGAAAGGCCGGTCGAGGTGGAACACACGCTTGTTCACGGGGGCCCCGAACGGTCGGCAGTTTCTCGGCCAGGGAGGACGTCGCCCCCACAGCGGAACCGTACGACCCACGTCGCCTCGGTCGCACGATGCGGCTGCGTCTGCGGCTGCGCGACGGGGTCCAGGTGCTGCTGGCGGACCCCGTCGATCGCCGGGTGGCCGGACGCGCCTAAGTCGGCGGCCTGGAGCTGTTCACCGAAGCGCGGGCGCCGAAAGGGCAGAAGGCCGACCTCCAGACCTCCACTGATTCGGCCCTGCTTCTTGTCCAGGATCGGTAGGGCTTCATCCCGGTAGACGTAGCGGAGGTATAGGCGACGGACCGACGCTCCGGCTAGCAACAGCACTGGCGAGGCGACGAGGATGGCCGCTCAATGCGCTGATCCTCGAAGTCGCTTGTCAGCCTGTCCTGCGAGGTTTGGTGTCGACCTTGGGGTGGGCGGGTCGGCTGTATGCCTCGCCGGCGGCGAGGACTCTGCCCACGTCTGACGTGTGGCTTGGCGGCGGTTCTTCGCGTGCTGGTTTCTGAAGTCCTGTGGACGCGGGCGGGTGTCAGTCTGTTCGGTTCGGTTCGGCCACACGCTGCGGATGACGATCCCAGGACGAGTCGTGCGGGGTGCTGCGTGGTCTCCATGGACAGCGCCTCGCGCAGGAAGCCCGGGCTCCAGCCCTCCCCCAGCTACTCTTGGCACCCTGGCGCTGCGGCGTCGGCACCGCGCGGAAGAACACCTCGCACGTGCGCCGCGGCCTCGTCGTAGGAGTCGGTGAAACGCAGCCGGCCCGCCACGTCGTGGCCGGCAGAGCGTACGCGGCCGTCGCTGACACCCACGCACTGGAGACTCAATGAACCGTCGCATCTTGAGCGCCGCGCTGAACGTCCCGCTTCCCCCTGAAGCTGCCTTCCGGCTCTTCACCGCCCGGGGTGAGCGCGACTGGGTGCCGGGCTGAGAACCCGTCTTTCCTGTCGACACGCCAGACGACACCGCGCCGGGAACCGTCTGGCTCACCGCCTCGCACGATGAGGAGACGACATGGCTGGTCGCCTCCCGAGACTTCCCCCAGTCGGTCTCCTACGCCCGGATCACCCCGGGCGTCCGGGCGGGGACGGTCACCGTCACCCTGAAAGCGACCGAGGCCGGCAGCGAGGCGACGGTCACCTACGACATGACGCCCCTCACCCCGGCCGCAGCCAAGGCTCTCGACGAGTTCGCCGCCGAGTACCCGTCCTTCATCCGCTCCTGGGAAGAGCTCATCACCGCCCACCTGGCCTGAAGACCGCCGTTCGAGCGCGATGACAACGGCCTGGCCCTGTCGCAGACCTTGACCAGTGTGAGTAGGCGAGGCTCAGGTCAGGTGCGACAGGTCTGGACACACCCACTGATCGCTAAGCGTGACCGCTTCACGGACGCAACCGGCACCTCAGCCACTGACCCATACGGCCCGAACCAGACGTACGCATGGTCGAACGGCTCGTCAGCATAAGGAGCACCCGATCCAGCGCACCCAGCGCGGCCCGCCACCTGGTGCGGGCCACAACCGGTGGGCAGGGCGATGATGAAAGCATGACTGATCGAGACGACTTCCTGGCGTGGATCCGCACCACTCTGTACGAGGCGGAGGTCGCGCTGCACAACGGCGACGCGGCGCCCCGACGTGCCCTCTGGTCGCACACCGAGCCCGTGAGTGTCCTCGGTGCCTGGCGCAGCGCGGTTGGCCACGATGAGCTCGACGCCCTCTTCACCGGCCTGGCGAAGACGTTCAGCAACTGCACCTCGTACGCGTACGAGCTACTGGCTTACGACGTCAGCGTCGACATGGCGTACACGGTCGGACTGGAGCACACGTCCGCCTCTGTGGACGGGCAGCCCCGCACCTACACCCTGCGGGTCACCCAGGTGTACCGCAAGGAAGGCGGCACCTGGAGAGTGGCGCACCGGCACGCGGACACCGTGACAGCCTGACTCCCCCGCCCGGTTCAGCCCACGGCACGCGATGCCGGCCGGCCCTCCTACGGGGCGGGGATGAACTCCACGTCAGTGCCGCCGCAGGCAGCAGTGATGCGGCCGTCACCGCGACCGGGGAGGGCGGCTGCCCTGGTCGTTCGCGTATGCCTCCCGCCGCGCCGCGGTCCGTGCCGACGCCCCGACTGGCGGGGAGCGTCTACTTCCAAGAACGCGACAGCCTGGTAGCAATGGAGAAGCGTGCGGTCCGAGGAACATGTGGGGTGGGAGCAGGACTTCCCTGTCGGGAGCGAGGGCGGACACCCGGAGCGCGTTCTTGCACTCCAAGTGCAAAGACTTCGCCAAGCCGCACATCTGGGCGGTTTGAGTGGGTATCTACCTCGTATCGAGTCGTAATGACCCGAGAAAACCGACGAGACGGCCCTAGGAAATGACTGAGAACAACGCCCTGGAGCTGCTTTCGCAGGAGCAGGAGCAGGAGCAGTCCGAGATGGACTGCACCGCACGCTCCAGCTGTAGCTTCACGCTCGTGGACGACGAATGACCGAAGTGCCTGCCGATCGGACCCCTCGTCAGCAGCTGCGGGCCCGGGTACCGAAGACCCCGGCGCCGCCCGTCCAGTCGTGGGTCATGACGGAGGGTTGCACGCGCTCGCCGAGGTAGTCGAGCCGTTGGCCGGGCGTGGGATCCGTATGGCCGGGCGGCGCCACGCTCTGGGCGCCGGTGGCGGCCAGCAGGTAGTGACTGCGGCAGTACGCGAGCGGATCGCCGTTCAGCCAGGTGCCCGCCGAGTCGTTGAAGAGGACGAACCACGGCGCGATCGAAGTCTCGTACGCGGCGCGGGTGCCCAGCGACCGAGTGGCCGGCCAGGCCATCACCTCCGGCAACCTGCCCGCGGCGGCGCGGTCGCGAACGTGGCGGCCGTACTCCACGTCGGTCGGCACGTTGTCCTCGAAGACCTCGCCCTCGACGGTCCCGGGCCACACGTAGAACAGGAACTTGTCCCGCGCCTGGGCCAGGGTGGGCCAGGCCCCGGCCCGGGCGGCGGCGTCCGCGTCGGAGTACACGGAGCCCGTCAGATCCCCGGGCTTGAACACCCGGGAGGAACCGAGCCGATTCGCGATCAGCCGGTCCAGATCCCCCGGAGCCATGCCCGAGCGGCCGTAGAAGCCCCACTTCATCTCCAGCTTCACGTAGACCGGGTCGTGGCCGGGGTGCGCCTCGCTCCAGCGCCGCATGTCCGTGAGGCAGTCGGCGAGGTCGCCGTTCCTGACCTGCTTGCCGAAGATGTTCTTGCGCGTGCAGTTGCTGTCGCTGGAGAAGGGGTTGCTGTGGCTGACGACCCACCCGGAGACCGGGGCGGTGTACACGTCGATCTCCAAGAGCCTCGACCCGGCGTCGAGCCCATCGGTCAGCCGCCCGTACGTGGCCTTCTCGTACGCGTTGTGATTGCCGGAGAGGGTGATCCGGTCGAGCTTCAGGTCCTCGGCACCCGGAGTGGCGGCCGATGCCTGCTGTGGGCCGCACGCCATCCATGCCGCGAGGAGTACGGCGAGGGCGGGTGGGCCCCAGGGACGACGCGTGCTCGCTCTGGGCGCCTGAAACGACATGGGGACTCCATTCGGGGGCCGCACGGACGGGGGCGCGCCGGCCGCGTTCACGCACGGCGGCCGATCAGCGGTGAGCACCGTAGCCCGGGGCCCGGGGCGACCCACCGGCGATTTCGAGCCATTCGGCCACACGGCTCCCCGGGTCGCCTGGGAAACGTGAAGGTAAAAGATAGACAAAGTGCACCCAGGGTCAGGAGTGCCGCCGCCGCGCCGCCGACCCGACCCCCACCCGCCAACTCCCTTTCGACACAGGGATTCACCGGGCGCTCCCCGACGAGGAGTGACCGCCGGGCGCGTTTGAGCCTTTCATCGTGATTGTCTGTGGACGCCCGATTCGTTGGCGATTTATAACTGCACTCGAAGTGCAAATATAGGGACGTCGACGGCCGCAGCCGCCGTGGACGGTCCCGGGCAGGTGAGCGTTTGAGTGGGGAGCCCACCTGCCGTCGAGCGGGAAGCGGTGCGTCGGTCGGGGGGCCGACGCACCGCAGGTGCGGCCCCCTTCGGGCGGAACTCGGCGGACCCGAGCGGTGGACGCCTTGGCTCAGGTGTCTCCTGCGCCGAGGGAATCGGCCGCACATGCCGCAGTTCCAACCGGAGACACGGCTGCGGAGCCCAACGGCCCGCCAGCGTTGGGAGGTTCACCGACTCGGCCCCGTTCGTGGTGCGGGCGATCCGCCGGGGCACCGTTCGGCAAGCCCTTCCCGCAGTGGTCGGCGCGGGGCTTGAGGTGCCGTGGCCGGGTTCGGGCGTATGAGCTCAGGCGTCGGGTCAGGTCCGCCTGGGCTGCGGACGGCAAGTCGGGTGCAAGTGCCTGGCAATCGGGGTGCGAAGACTGGGGGGCATGACTACGAGCAACGCTTCGGACTCCGCCGTTCACCCCTACACCCGCGAGATGGCGATGATTCACCAGGTGTTCCGCCGCGAGTCGCGGCTGCTGGCCGAACTCGTTCAGGACGTTCAGCCCGCCGACACCGCGCGGTCCCGGATCCTCGCCGAGCACTGGCGGCTCTACTCGATCGGCCTGCACGCCCACCACACCGGGGAGGACGAGATGCTCTGGCCGGTCCTGCTGCCCCACCTGGACCTCGATGCCGAGCAGGTGCCGGCGATGGAGGCGCAGCACCGGGAGCTCTCCGACGGGATCGGCGAGGTCCAGGTGCTCATGGACCGGTGGCAGGCGAAGGCCCTGTCCGAGGACCGTGACGAGCTGGCCGAGGCGCTGCGCCGGCATCACCGGCAGCTGTGCGCCCACCTCGACGAGGAGGAGCGGCAGGTCATGCCTCTTGTCGCCCTCCACGTCAACGAGAAGGACTGGCACGCGGTCGGGGAGCGGGGCCTCGCCGAGACGCCCCGCAACCGGCTGATGATCGCGCTGGGCGCCATCCTGGAGGACACCTCTCCCGAGGAGCGCACGGAGTTCCTCGCCCGGCTGCCCGTTCCGGCGCGGGTGCTGTGGAAGCTGCTCGGGCAGCGGCAGTACCGGCGCGAGACCGACCGGATCCGGGGGCGGCGTACGACCGCGTGACCGCCGCCCCCGCCGACCGGGCCGGATGCGCGCCCGTGCGTCCGGCCCCGTTGTCCACCCCTCACCGATCGAGGAATCTCGCCAATGCGCATCGGATTCGCCGTCCCCCAGTTCGGTCCGTTCGCCGACCCCCGCCTGTCCGCCGGCATGTGCACGGCGCTGGAGGCGCTGGGCTGCCACAGTCTCTGGGTGGCCGACCGTCTCCTGGCCCCGCTCACCCCGCCCGAGGGGTACCCGGGCGGGAAGATGCCCGTCCGGTACGGCACCCACCTCGACCCGCTGCTCGCGCTGGGCGTGGCGGCCATGGCGACCGAACGGGTACGGCTGGGCAGCAGTACGCTCAACGCCCTGTGGCAGCCGCCCCTCGTGCTCGCCCGGGCGCTGACGACACTGGACCTGCTCAGCCGCGGGCGTCTGGACGTGGGCCTCGGGCTGGGCTGGATGCGGGAGGAGTACGAGGCTGCCGGAGTGCCTTGGGAAGGCCGCGGCGCCCGGTTGGAGGAGACGCTTGACATCCTCGACGCCGTATGGCGGCCCGGGTCGGTGGTCCACACCGGCCCGCTGTGGACGATCCCCGAGTCGACCGTCCTGCCCAAGCCCCTCCAGAAGCCGCGGCCACCGCTGCTGCTGGGCGGATTCACCCCACCTGCCCTGGAGCGGGTGGGCCGGCGTGCCGACGGCTGGCTCGCGGCCTCGATGCCGCTGGAGTACCTCCACGGTCTGTGGACCGTGGCTTCCGCGGCGGCCGAACGGGCGGGACGGGACCCCGCAGGACTGCGGCGGGTGCTGCGGGTGAACCCCGACGTCACCACGTCCTCGGCCGACCTGGCGGAAGGCCACCACCGTGGGACCGTGCGCCAGATCTGCGACCACCTGCGCACGATGTGCACGGCGGAGACCGACGAGGTGCTCGTGGACCTCCAGTTGACGACGGACGCGCCGGGCCGGTTCCTCGAGCTGGCGGCGGAGTTCATGGCCGAGCTGGCCTGAACCGCCACATAGCGGACTCGATGCAGGACCGGTCTGCCTTGTGAAACGACCTTCAGTGACGCGACGGTCCCGGCTCCGCCGCCGTGACCGTCGCGTTCTCCTCACACGCCGGCCCGAGGCGGGCCAGGGCCGCCCGGGCGGCTTCCGACCAGTGCGGGGAGTCCCATGCGGCTGCCACGCGGGCGGCCTCCTGGTAGTGGCGCTGCGCGTCCTGCGCTCGGCCCAGGAACTGGGCGAGTTCGCCCAAGGTCTGCGCGACGGGCCGGAAGACGAGGCTGAGGCTGCTCGCTCCGCCTGCCAGCCCCTGAAAGGGAAGGAGATCGCGGTAGACCTCGGCGGCCGCTTGCCCGTCTTCGAAGGCGATGGCGGCGATGCCGCGCAGGGCGGTGAGGATGGAGTAGACGAAGTCGCGGCGGATCGGCACCCTGCGGGCGAAGACCTCGCGGGCCTCTTCGGCGCGGTCCGCGGCCAGCAGGGCGAGGGCGGTGAGGGCTTCGTTGAGCGGCTGGTACTGCTCCCACACCGCGAGCACCACCGGCAGGATTTCGGCGAGCCGGTTCTGCTGCAGGCGGATGCATCCGGCCGCGAGGGCTGCCAGTCCGCTGAGGTCCACCGCCCCACGCGCGCGCAGTTCCGCCACTGCGGACGCCAGGTCCCGCTCCGCCTCGCCGAACCGGCCCTGGGCCATGGCGGCCATGGGGCGGCGCAGCTGGGCGATCGCGAAGGCGCCGCTCAGCTCGTAGGTGCGGGCGATCTCGTCGGCGCGTACGAGACACCGCTCCATCTGCGCCGGGTCGTTGTCGGCGGCGGCGATCCGGGCGGCGATGTAGGAACTCATCCAGGAGTACTCGGGGCTGTCCTGGGAGGCGGCGACCTCGGTGAGCTCCTCGTGGAGTTCGCGGTAGGCGGCGGGTTCCAGTTCGCCGTCGATGCGGCGCAGCAGGGAGGTGAGGGCCAGGCCGTGTAGCCGGGGATCGCCCAAGGTCCTGGCGATCTCCAGGGCCTGGCGTGCCGCGGTCACGGCGCGGGGGTCGGTGTCGTCGAGTGCGTCGGCGAGCTGGTCGAGGAGCAGGCACCGCTGCCGGTCGTCCGGGTGGTGGTTCTCCAGCAGGTTCGTGAGCTCCGCGACGGCTTCGGGGTCGCAGGCCGCGTACGGGCGGACGCGCCAGGGTGTCGGTTCGGTCCATGTCGTGTAGGCGGCGGTCAGCAGGTCTGCCCGGCCCTCGGCACGGGCCACCCGGACGGCCTGCTGCTGTGCGTCGCGGGCCGGTACGACGGCTCCCATACGGATCCGGCAGTCGACGAGCTGGCCCAGCAGCATGACCCGCAGCAGGGCCGCGTCCTGGTCGGCGAAGGCTGCCGGTTGGTCGTCCAGGAGGCCGAGGGCCGTGTTCAGCAGGGCTTCGGCGTTCTGCGGGGCGTAGCGGCGCACGGCTTGTTCGCATGCGAGCCGGGCATGGTGGACGGCGGGGCCGGCGTCGGCGGTCACGACCGCGGCTGCCCGCAGGAGGTGATGGGCGGTGGCGGCGACGTCGTCCGAGCCGAGGGCGATCAGGCTCCTGCCGAGTCGGGAGTGCATCCGGGCCAGCCGCAGACGGGTGAGGTCCGCCTCCAGGGCGTCGCGGACGAGGGCGTGGCTGAAGCGCACGGTACCCGGGCGCGGTTCGGTGAGCAGTCCGGCGGTGATGCCGGTGTCCAGGGCGTCGAGGAGTTGGTCGGGGTCGCTGTCCGCGGCGTGCACGAGGAGGGCGACCGGAGCCTCCCGTCCGGCGACGGCGGCGAGCCGCAGTCCTGCGGTGACGGTCGGTGCGAGCAGGGCGAGCCTGCGCCGCAGTACGTCCTGGACACCTTGGGGGATGCGGGCCAGTGCCTGCTGTTCGCCCTCGCCGGCCAGCAGGAGGGAGCTTTCCCGGAGGTAGAAGGGATTGCCTCCGGCCCGTTCGGCCAGGGCCGTCGCCGCCTGGTCGCTGATGTCGGTCGCGGAGCGGCGCAGGAGTTCCCTCGCCTGGGCGTCCGACAGGCCGGCGAGGTTGATTCGTACGGGCGAGCAGGCGGCCAGGCGTGCCAGTGCGCCGGTCAGGTCGCCCTCGCCGGTGCGGTACGAGCCGATCAGGACCAGTGGTACGTCGCGCAGGTGCTCGGCGCACAGCAGGAACAGCTCGACGCTCTCCTGATCGGCCCGGTGCAAGTCGTCCAGCATGATCGTCAGCGGCTGCCGCGCGGCTGTGTCGCGGAGCCAGCCGAGCAGCGCCCGGTGCAGGCGAAAACGCCGGGCCGGGCTGCCGTCCGGCTGGGCGGACCCGCTTGCCGTGCCCGGGGTGAGCAGGGGGGCCAGCTCGTCGGCGTACGGTCCCGGTGGGGCGTTCTCGGCGAGGTCGGGGAGGAGGTCGAACCAGGCCCGGCCGGGCGGGGCGCCCTCGGTCTCCGGGCAGTGTCCTGAGCCGACCAGCCAGCCCTGGGCCGGCAGTTGGCGCAGGGTGGCTTGCAGGATGGTGGACTTGCCGATTCCGGCTTCGCCGGAGACCAGGACCACCTGTGCTCGGCCGTCGCGTGCCCGGTCCGCAGCGGCGGCGATCGCTGCCAGCTCCTCGTCACGGCCCACGAGGGGGCCGGCCGTCAGCACCGTCGACGCCGTCAGCACCGTGGACGCCGTCGGTCCGGTCTGCGCCGCCGGTGCCGTATGTCCGGCAGCAGCGATGAAACCGCGTACCGCCGTGGGGGTGCTGGCTGCCCCGGCTCCGGCGGTGGCCGTGACGGGTGTCCCGGTTGCCTGGTGGAGGACGTCGAGGCGCTGGTGCAGCAGGGCCTGTTCCAGCTCCAGCAGGGCCGGCCCGGGTTCGACGCCGAGTTCTTCCGCGAGGACGTGCCGGGCCTGCCGCAGTGCGGCCAGGGCGTCGCCTTGGCGGTCGCGGGCCCACAGTGCCAGCGCCAGCAGCCGCCATCCCTCCTCGTGCAAAGGCTGTTCACGGGTCAGCGCGCCCGCGTCGGCGAGAGCCTGCGCCGCCTGCCCGTGGCGCAGCCGCACGGCGGCGAGCCGTTCACGGGCAGCGCGGTGCAGTTCCTCCAGGCGGGTACGTTCACCGGCCGTCCACGGCTCGTCGCCGAATTCGGCGTACGGCTGGCCGCCCCACGAGGCGAGCGCTTCGGCCAAGCCCTCGGCCGCTGCGTGGGACGGCAGACCCACGGCCGAGTAGGCCGTGACCCGGTCCTCGAACATCCAGGCGTCCACCGCGTCCCGCTCCAGGGCGAGGGCGTAGCCGTAGCGCGCGCTGAGCAGGAGCCGGGCGGGGCTGCGCGGTGCTCGTTCCGGTTCGAGGACGCGCCGCAGGCGTGCGATGTAGGCGTGCAGCGACGCCGGCGCGCTCGAGGGGACGCGGGTGGGCCACAGCCTCTCGATGATCCGCTCGGTGGGGACGAACTCTCCACGTGCGAGGACCAGTTGAGCCAGAACCATCCGAGCGAGCCGGCCCGGCGTGTCAACCGGGCGGCCGCCGACCTCTACCCGGAACGGGCCGAGCACCTTCAAAGTGACCATGACAACCACATCGTAGACGGCGCAGCGCCGTGGAAGATCTCCGGCGGCGGTGCCGGGAGCGGGGAGAACGTCGTCTTTTCCGTTTCCCCGGCCGCGCCGTCCAGCCTCGTGACCCGATGATCCGGACCGGTGGTCAATGGTGTGGAGACTTCATGACGGCGCGCCCTGTGTGCGCGGGCGCGGCCAGGGCACGGAACTGATCCCATTGCACCTTCGGGCGGTGCAGACCGCGCCGCTCGAGGTAGCGGTCGGTGGACCGCTTCGTCTGGCGCAGCACCCGCAGGGCGTCACTGACCCGGCCCGACCCCATGGGTTCGATCACGGTGGACGGCGTGAGGAGCCAGCCCGAGTCGGACCGTCGCAGGTCTCCGCGTACGAGTGCGTTGTACATGTGGTTGAGCTGTTCGTCGTGCCGGTGCACCAGCAGACTGGCCGGGCCCGGCTCGACAGGACAGTCCGAAGGCACCTCGACGAGGTAGCCCAGCGGTGTCGGCCTCGGGCGGGTACGGGCGAGCAGCGGAGCACCCGAGGCGTCCCGGCCGGCGAGTACCGCCGTGGGGTGGCCGCCGAGTTGCGCGGCTCCGGGCAGCGTCTGCGTGGTCGTTGCGGGAGCCGGTGCCCCTTCCTGGAGCAGTTCCGCCAGACTCGGCCGAACGCTCACCCGCTCGGGCTCGACGGTGATGAGGAGGCGCAGGTAGTACCAGGACATCATGGGCCTCAAGGGGCGCTTGAGGTAGGAGCGGCTGTGCGGCTGGCGTTCGAACAGCCTGCGCCAGTATTCCTCGGCCCCTTCCGGGCTCGCCATGATCGTGTCAGGGCAGCGGGCGCGGCCGCTGACGAACACCTGCGGGGCCCGGTCCATCCCGCTGCCCGTCGGGTCGGAGAAGAGCAGTGCGACCCGGCCGTCGCGGCGTACGTTCAGCGCCTTCTGCGCGAAGGCGAGGGACGTGGTCAGCAGGAGAGTCCCGTCCTCGCGCCGGGCTACGGCCGTCGGCCAGGCCAACGGGGTTCCGTTCTTGCCGAGGGTGACGAACTCGCAGGTGCGGTAGGCGTCCAGGACGTCGTGGGGAGCCGAGTCGAGTACCGTCATCGCGTCGCTCCGCAGACGAACGGGGTACGGAGGGAGCGATCCCCCGGTACGGGCGGCATCCGCTCCGCGGTGCGGTCGCGAAGCGGCGGCCGGATGGACTCGTCGGCACCGTTGGGGTGGCGGTGCGACAACCTGTGTGCGGTCGAACGGTCCGCGGCCGCGGCCGCGGCCGCCCGACCCGTCGCGCCGTGTGGGACGGCTTGAATCAGGGGTGACAGGGGCGTCCGCTCGCGGGAGAAGACGCGGTAGGCCGCGATCATCTCGTGGGGGCGGGGCCGCTCGGAGGAACTGCTGGGTGACACGCTCGCTTACTCCAGGATCGAATGCCGACAGCGGATACGACACGGTGTCCCCCGGGCCTTGCCGTGGACTTGGTGCTGACTTGCTCCTCTGCTCGGCTGCCGCGGGGTGCGCCCCACTGGCCGTCTCCACCAACGGCATGCCATCGGTCGAGGGAGGCACGCCCTGGGAAGAGCTGCGCGACGCACACCTCGCCCGGCTCGCCGCCCAACGCCACGCCCCGGAACCGCGCCCTGGTCGCCGTATCCGTCGAGCCCGTGGCTATGCCGAGGGCCGAGTGCCGAAGTCGAAGGTCGAGCCGTACGCGGTGATCCGCCGAGACCACCGTCAGGGCGGCATCGCGATGCGTGCGCCGGAGCACAAGTACGGCGCGACCCGGCGGACCGTTCGCAGGGCCCTGGATGCCCAGGAGCCGGAGCCGCGCGAGAAGCACCGTCCGCGGACCACCCGGCTGGACCCGTACCAGCGGAACATCGACGGCTTCCTCGAGGCGGATCCGGAAGCGCCGCCGAAGCAGAGGCACACCGCGGAGCGGGACCGGAACCGGGCCTCACCGCCCCGCTCACACCAAGGCTCAGGCCGACCGCGTCGCGGCTGCCCCGGCGCCCGGGCCCCCGAGGAGGAGACGAAACGGCCGCCTCACGCGGCGCATGCAGTAAGACGCGCTTCCGCAACGCCCTCTACCAGGCCGGCGTGGTTCGTTCACCGTCCCTTGTCCTTCTTTCCCTTGGCCTTCCCGGGGATCTTCGTTGCCTCCGGAGCCTTCGTCGGACGGTCTCTGCCGGTTGGAGCAGAGGATGAATCGGTCGGGCTGGGGGACGCCTCGGGTCCTGTGAGGGAAGGTGCCGCGGCAGGCAGCTGCGGGGCTGATGCCGGGGCGGCGGGAGGCGACGCGGGCAGCGGGTGGGAGCCTGCCGGGCCGGCCATCTCGGTGTTCTCCGACGCCGAGGGTCGCTCGGGCGAGGGAGCTGTGTTCGGTGTGCTCTTCCCTGCTGTGATGCCGCCCACCACCAACGCGCAGCCGGCCGCGACACTCGCGGCCGCAAGGCTCCATGCGGCCGCCTGTCGGCGGCTGATGGCCCTGCTCTGCGTTCGTGCGGGCGTTCGCATGGGGTGAGCGGCAGGGGGTGGCGGAGCTGAGCGGTGGGTGGAGGTACTGGTGAGCGGCGCCCGGGCTGTGGTGCGAGGCCGGGGCGCCTGTGCCATGTCCTGCAGGCGCTGGTGGACGGTGGCGGCGTCGGGGCGAGCCGAGGGGGCCGGGGCGGTCATCGTCCTGAGGAGGCGGTCCAGGTCGTCCGGCAGCCCTTCGGGTATCCGGGGTTGGCGCAGGAGGTGGGCGGTGCCGATTTCCACGGGCGTGCCCTGGTATTCGCGGTGGCCGGTGAGTGCTTCGAGGAGGGTCATTCCCAGGGCGTATATGTCGCTGGCGGTGCTCGCGCCTTGGCCGAGGAACTGTTCCGGGGCCATGTAGGCGAGGGTGCCGACCAGGGTGTCGGGGGCGCTGTGGGAGTCCTCGTGGACGGTACGGGAGAGCCCGAAGTCGGCCAGGTGTGGGGAGCCCTCCTCGCCCAGGAGGATGTTGGAGGGTTTCACGTCGTGGTGGATGACGCCGTGGGCGTGAACGTGGTCAAGGGCTGAGGAGATGTCGGCGCCGATCCGCGTGACCTGGAGGGCGCCGAGGGGGCCGGCGTCCATCCAGGTGCGCAAGGTGACGCCACGGATCAACTCCGTCACCATGTACGCGCCTTGGCCGTGTCGGCCGGCGTCGTAGACGGTGACGAGGGCACGGTGCGACAGGCGGGCCAGTGTGCGGGCTTCGTCGCAGAAACGGTCGGCAGTGACCGTGTCGGTGCCCGCGCGGAACACCTTGACGGCGACCTCGCGGCCCAGCGTCTCGTCGATGCCGCGGAAGACATCCGCCGTACCGCCGGACCCTATGAGGCCCTGGAGCCGGTAGCGACCGCCCAGGATGGCGTCGCGTTCAGGCGCTGCTCCCTGCTCGGGGACGGACCGGGTCGGCATACGGAGTCCTCCTCCACTCGCGGGCAGTGCCGCGCGCCTACCCCTTGGGGCTCGCCCTACGCCTCGTCTCCGGCAGCCCGCACCGGTACGCACAGCCCCACTGCCGGCCGTCAGGTCACCCATGGCCTGCCGGAAGTGCCTCAACTGAGCGAGGCGCGGCCCGGGCTGCGCTCGTAGCAGCGGAACGGCTCCGCCCTCAGCAGAGAGGGGGAGCCGTTTCCGTCCACGTGTGACGACGTCGTTCAGGCGTGGCTGTGGTGGCGCTTGTTGCCGGTGACCAGTCGGTAGAGGGCGAGGAGGATGACCGAGCCGATGATGGCGGCGATCCAGGTGGACAGGTCGAAGAACCCGTCGATGGAGTCGACGCCGAAGATGACCTTGCCGAGGAAGCCACCGAGCAGGCCGCCGGCGATGCCGATCAGCATCGTGATGATGATGCCGCCCGGGTCCTTGCCCGGCATCAGCGCCTTGGCAATGAAGCCCGCGAGCAATCCGATCAAGATCCAGGCAATGATGCCCATGCGCTTCTCCTACCTCGATGTATGAACTTGGTGTCAAACACCGTTTGCACCACGCCAGGGTTTCCAAACGTTCGGATTTTTTGATCGTGCGCAGGTCGGACCTACGCGTAACCACCGGCTCCGTGGGGCGCGAGCGCGAGCACCGTGCCGGCCTCGGCGTCGGTCTGCTCTCCACGGCCGCACCCGCGGATCAGCCGGAGATCAGGCGCTGGCTGAGGGTGGTGCGGGGTGGGGCACTTCGGATTCGGCGACCCATTGCGCGAGGGAGGTCAGGGTGGTTTCGGCGCTGTCCGCCATGTAGGCGCGCAGTGCGTCGAGGTCGCCGCGGCTGGTGCCCAGCACCGGGTCGAGGCGCAGGAGTTGCCAGGACTGCCGTACGACCGTTCCGCGTCCCTTGGGGCGCAAGCTCCAGCTCCATCGCACGATGCCGTCCTCGGCGCCGCCGACGACGAAGGTGAAGGCGGTGCCGGGTTCTGCCTGCGTGATCTGGGACCGGGTGGTCCACTGTCTGCCGTCCCTGTGGTTGCGGCCGCTGAACCACGCGCCGACTCGGGGGCCGGCATCGCGGTCGAATACGACGTCGGTGGCGTCGGGGCTCCACCGGCCGATCGCGGACACGTCGCTGATCAGGCCGTAGACCCGCAGGGGGCTGGAGTCGACCCATGCGCCCCTGGTGAAGGCGAAGTCCGCTGCGTTCAGGGTGTCGAAGGGGTCGTGCTCGCGAGGGGCGGTGCTCAAGGCGTCCTCCTGGATGAAGAGTGCGGGATGCGATAGGGCACAGCTCATCGCCGCCCGGCCCCGGGTGCCAGACCCGCTGGTGCGTATCCCGGGCAGGGAGAGGCTGTGCGTCGCGGACCGACCCATACTCGGAGTCATGAACGGGACATCACAGCTCGGGGACTTCCTGCGGACGCGGCGCTCCCAGCTGCGACCCGATGCGGCCGGGGTACCCACCTACGGGGAACGCCGGCGCGTGCCGGGTCTTCGCCGCGAGGAGCTGGCGCTGCTGGCGGGGGTGAGCGCCTCCTACTACACCCGCCTGGAACAGGGGCACTCGCTGGGCGCCTCACCCGAGGTGCTGGACGCGATCGCCCAGGCCCTGCGGCTGGACGAGTCCGAGCGTCGGCACCTGCACGACCTGGCCCGATCGGCCAAGCCCCGCGGCCGAAGGGGCCCCGCGCCAGAGCGGGTGACGGAGCCGAATGCCCAGCTGCTGGCCGCGCTCGGGGACGTCCCCGCGATCGTGATCGGCCGGCGCAGTGACGTTCTGGCCTGGAACCGGATGGGCCACGCGCTGTTCGCCGACACCTCGACCTCGGCGCCCCGGATGTCCCGGCGGAGCGCCCCAACATGGCCCGCCTGGTGTTCCTCGATGCCCATACCCGCGACCTGTACGAGAACTGGCCGAGCAAGGCCAGGGCGGTGGTGGGAAATCTGCGCCTGGTGGCGGGCCAGTACCCGCAGGACGCCGCCCTGCACACACTGCTGGGTGAACTGAGCGCGAGGAGTGAGGACTTCGCGTCCATGTGGGCCGACCACCGGGTCCAGGCCTGCACGGCCGCCAGTTACGAGATGCGGCACCCGTTGGTCGGTCCACTGACCGTCATGCAGCAGACCCTGAGCCAGGGGTTGGGCCCCAGCATCGTGGTCGCCACCACCTCGGCGGGCTCGACCTCGCGCGCCGCCCTGGACCTCCTCGCCCAGGCCATCACCCGGTCCCTCCCTGCTCGTTCGGACAACCGGCTCGCCACAGGCTGATCCCGGTAACGTCCGTCTCCCTTCCCCCCTGTCGGCCCGCACCCGCGCGTGTACCGGCCGTGCATCCCTCCACCCTCATGCGTCGGCGTGTCGCTGCCGCATGCCCGAAACCAGTGAAGGAACAGCGTGTTCACCAAGCTCTCCAAGACCGCCGTGTCCGCAGCCGCCCTGGCCGCCGCCGCGGTCACGATGGCCACCTCGGCTCCCGCGTCGGCCGCCTCCGCCCCGCTCAGGTGCGCACGCACCGCCGTGCACTTCGACCTGGCCGAGGGCCAAACGCCGGAGAACATCGCCCTGGCCCCGGGCGGCACCGCGTACGTCACCTTCGCCCGGGCCCGCCAGGTCGCCGCCGTCTCCCGCGGCGGCAGCGTACGCATCCTGGCCACCCTGCCCGAACCCGCCGACGGGGGCGTCCACACCCCGGCCCTTGGCTTCCCTCTGACCACCGGAATCGTCCGCGCCGACGACGGCACCCTGTTCTTCCTCTACGCGACCGGCACCGCGGACCTGACGGGCGTATGGCGCCTGCGCCCGGGCGGCCGGCCGCAGCGCATCTCCGCGTTGCCTGCCTCGGGCCTGCCCAACGGCCTCGCCCTGGACACCCGTACCCGAACCCTTTACGTCACCGACTCCACCCTCGGCACCGTCTGGCGCGTGCCCGCCTCCGGCGGCGCAGCCACCGCCTGGTCCACCGACCCCGCGCTGGCTCCCGCGGGGTTCCTCGGCGCCAACGGCCTGAAGATCCACAACGGAGCTCTCTGGGCCACCAACCTCGACAAGGGCACCGTCCTTCGCATCCCGATCCTCGCCGACGGGCGGTCCGGCACCGCCAGGGTCACTGCCACCGGCCTGGCCGGGATCGACGACTTCGTCTTCACCGGTCACGGCGACCAGATCATCGCCGCCCTCAACACCGTCAACCAGGTCGCCTTGGTCCGGCCCGACGGCACCCGCACCACCCTCCTGACCGCCGCCGACGGCCTCCAGGGCCCGACCTCCATCGCGCTGCGCGGCGACACCGTCCACGTCATGAGCGCCGCATACCTCACCGCCGAGGACCCCAACCTCATCCTCGCCCGCCTGGGCGGCTGAGTCCCGCCCGGCACGGCGCCCGTCAGCGCATCACCGTCATCCGGCGGCCTTCGCATGCGCGCCTGGTTCTCACCAGCCCGCGATTCGGACGACGAAGAAAGCGGCGACCAGGACTGCCCCGGCGGCGATGAGGCCCAGGATGGCCCAGGGGTGCTCCCACAGCCCTCCGTCCGGACGTTCCTGGTGGGCGGATGCCGTCGAGCCCTCCACCTCGGGTGTCTCCTCCGGCGGGACCTTCGGTGCGGACATGATTCCTCCTGTTGCCCTCATCAGCGTCCGGCAGGCTCGGTTCCCGCCTGCCGTGGTTGGGTCGCGGGCCCTCGGGGGGCGAGATCCTCGAGGTGCGCCATGAGATCGTCGACCAACGCCCGCACCTCAGGACCGGGATCCCTGCCCCTCCGAAGGGGCGGCGGGCTTCCCACCACCGCGCGTGAGGCGAAGCCGGTGTCCAGGTGGCGAAGCCGGGCGTCCACCACAACGATGCGCCGCCTGCGCTCCTCTCGCGCCAGGACGCCGAGCCAGCAGGCCAAGGCGGCTTTCGACGCCGCGTAGTCCGCAGTGCCGGTGAGCGGGGCGTTGACGATCGCCCCGCTCACGGCGGCCAGGAAACCGCCGTCGCGTACTGCGGGCACCGCACCTCTCAGCACGGCCATCGGGCACAGGGCGTTGACGGTCATGAGGTGCTCGGCGGCGGCGTTCGGGACCTCCGCGGCCGATCCGAAGCCCGCGACCCCGATCGTCACGAGGACACCGTCAAGGCCGCCCAGCTTCGCCCGCGCCCACGGTCCCGCATCGGCGCAGCCATCCAGGTCGTAGGCGTCCAGCCGACGGGTGGGACAGCCTGAGCTCGCGGCCAGCTCGGCCAGCCTCCGCTCGTTGCGCCCGGCCAGAGCGAGGTGGGCGCCGCGACCGATCAGCTCCATTGCCGCGAGACGGCCCACCTCCCCCGTCGCACCGACCACCAGTACTCGTGCCGCGGACTCACACGTGGTCATCTCGGCGCTCCACGAGCCTGTCGTGAGCGGCAGCCGCGGGGCCGGTCTGAGGGAGGGAGAGTGCCGCCTCGCGCGCCGCGAGCTCAGGGTGTCGGCGCCGCCAGTACGGATTGTCCCGGGTCAGCCCGCCGCTGACCCGGCCGTACATCCCGAAGGTCATGACCAGCAGGCCCATCAGGAAGCTGAAGACGACGTTCGACAGGCCGAAGTCCAGAATGTTGCCCCCATGCCCGATGAGGAACAGGTGGACGAATCCGCTCACCACGAAGAGGACGCCGACAGTGATGTTGACCGTCGAGGCGACGTTGCCTCCCACTGCCGAAGCGACGACCAGAAGCAGCCCGAAAACCACAGAGATGCCGCTCAGCAGGCCGTTCGTGGACAGACCTGCGATGTGCTGCCCATCCGTACCGAAAGAGGACAGGCCGTCGGCGAAGCCGAGACAGCCGAATACCAGAAGCAGCAACCCGCACAGTGCGGAACCGACCCGATACACCTGGTTGAGCCTGTGGTCCACGGGCAATTCGTCTCGAAGGCGCATGGGCCCTCCCACGATCGCGAGGTCTCGTCCCGAGGAGACCAGCATGACCAGGGCCCGCCCTGGCGGAAACTCGCAATGTTTGTGCATTGAATCCGGCGGACGGTGCGCTACCGACAGGGCTTGGGCCGCGACCACGCGGTTCGGCGAGCGCTCGACGGGTTGCGCCTGCTCCGGCACACGGCGGCGCGTCCGACGCGTCGCTCACGCGTCCGCGCGTAGCCTGGCGGCAGCCGCCAGAACCCCAGTCGGGCAAGGAATGTGAGGACATTCATGGCCAAGACGCAGGACGACGGGCACGACGTGGTGGTCATCGGTGCGGGGGCCGCCGGGCTGGCATGCGCATCCGACCTCGCCAAGGCCGGCCTGCGGGTGCGCCTGGTGGAGGCGGAGGACACAGTGGGTGGCCGCATCCGCACCGACCGCGTCGCGGGCTTCACCACCGACCGCGGGTTCCAGGTCTTCAACACCTCCTACCCTCAGGTCAGGCGCCGCCTCGACCTGCCCGCCCTTTTCCTGCGGGCGTTCACTCCCGGGGTGTTGATCCACACCGACCGGGGGCGGATCCGCCTCGCTGATCCCACGCGGCGCCCGCGCGACGGCATCACTCTGCTCACGGGCGGGCAGGTCAAACCACGCGATCTGCTGGCCTTCGGTGTCCTGTCGGCACGCGCCGTACTAGAACCCGCCTCCCGTGTCCGGGCCCGGCCTGATGTCACCACCCGGGCGGCCCTGGCCGATGCGGGGTTCTCCGAGGACTTCGTCGAGACGTTCTTCCGGCCGTTCCTGTCAGGGGTTTTCCTGGAGGACTCGCTGGAGACCTCAGCCCGCTTCTTCCACCTGGTCTGGCGCAGCATGCTGCGCGGCACGCTCTGTCTGCCGCGCGACGGCATCGGCGCCGTGCCGGAACAACTCGCCGGCGGGCTGCCCTCGGGGCTGCTGCGTACGTCGTCGCCGGTGACGGAGCTGACGCAGACGGGAGTGGTGCTCGCCGGCGAGGAGGTGCGTGCGCGGACCGTCGTAGTGGCCACCGGTGCCGGCGCTGCGGCACGCCTGCTGCCCGGCCTCGCGCCGTCTGCGGGCCGGACCGTTACGACGCTTTACCACGCTGTCGGCAGCTCGCCCCTGCCCGAGCCCACCCTTCTGGTCGACGCCCGCCGCAGATTCCTGAACACGTGTGTCCTCACCGAGGTCCAGCCCGGCTACTCCAGCGACGGCAGGGCTCTGGTGTCGACCTCCGTGCTCGGCACGCCGGGCCCGGTGGAAGAGGCGGCTGTGCTCACTGCCCTCGCCGAGGCGTATGGAGCGGACACCAGAACCTGGGAACCGGTGCACCGTGTGACCGTACGGAACGCCCTGCCTGTCATGCCCCCGCCCCTGCTCTTGACCCGCACCACCCGTTTCGCCCCGGGCCGCTACGTCTGCGGGGACCACCGGGCAACGGGCTCGCTGCAGGGAGCACTCGCCTCGGGAGCGAGGGCGGCCCGCGAGGTGATCACCGACCTCAAAGGCACCGGCACGCCCTGACGGACGCCACTCCCCTGGCTACCGCGCCTCACCAGCCTGCGGTTCCCACACCGCCCTTGAAGGGGCCCCGGATCTCGGCGGTGATCCAGCCGCCGTAGAAGTCACCGGGCTGGGCCAGCACTCGCTCGCCGGCCACGGTACAGAGATCAACTTTTCCCGCGTAGAAGGCCAGGTGGCCGGCGATGCTCGCGTAGGCCGGAGACGGAACCTCATAGCTCCAGGCCGCGTCTGAGACGGTCCACCCGCCGACGGCCAGGTTCCAGTGGGTGGCGCGTCCCTTCCATTCGCAGAAGGTCCCCACCTGCGACTTCGACAACAGGTCGGTGCGGACGTCGCCGGGCGGTACGTAGAAGACCGGCGGGTGACTGGTCTCCAGCACACGTCGGCAAGCCCGTGAATCGGCTAGCACCACTCCGCGATACACGATCACCACGCGCCGCGCATCAGGCTCCACCCGCGGGGGTCGCGGATAGTCCCAGACCGACTCGGGGGGCAGTGGACCGTCCGCGGACCAAAACTCAGTCATCGCACTCACCTCCCCCTGCTCTTCCCGGTGTGCAGCGCCGGCGGATGCAGTCCCCAGCCCGGGCGAGTGGAGGGCGGTGTGAGGGCCGAAGTCTTCAGCGGGGTGTGCTCGACTCGGCTGCCTCCCGGAGGAGGAAGACCTCATCGACGTAGCACCAGGCCCAGGACTCGTCCGGGGCCAGCGAGACCACCACAGGGTGTCCTGTCCGCGCATGATGGGCGTAGGCGTGCCGGCCTGGGGAGCTGTCGCAGCAGCCGACGTGCCCGCACGTGGAGCACCACCTCAGCCGGGTCCAGGTCCAACCGCGGTTTCGGCAGTGCTCGCAGACCTGGCTTGGCGTGCTGGGACTTTCGGGCAGCGCCGTCAAGTGGGAGCAGGTGCGCCCCTCAGGGCGTCCTCCGTCGGGTGCGACCGCCCAGGAGGAGCGCGGCCGGCCAGCCCCGTCGGAGTCGCTGCCGGTGCGGGTCATGTGGATTCCTTCCGGCCTGGGTGGGGGCTCCATCTCTCGCCGGCCAGTCTATTGCGCGAGCGTCGCGGCGAACTGGGCGTTGGTCTCACCGGTGGCGGCTTGCCCATGCTCGGACGCCACTACTGCCTCAGCGCGCTGGAGGCAGTCGGCGTGATCCTGTCCGCCTCGTCGGTGACGTGCGGGAAGGTCTCGAACTGCGTTCACTGAGGGCAGGCGATGTGGACGCGAACGTCCGACCGAACACGGCGCTGCACGCCGTCCGGAAGTTGCAGTCCGCGAACCCCGGTGAGGGGCTGACGCCGCAGTGCGGGAGCCATGGGTGAGCGGCGCAACCCCCGCATCGACGGGCAGGGGGTGTGGCCTGTATGCGCACCCAGGAGGCCCCCGGTACCAGCGCGAGAAACCGTTGGCCGTGCGCGAGGCGGCCCTTGCCAATTGCCCCTACGGCTGGCGGAGGCGACTGTTGTGGTGAGCACTCGACGCGTCTTGGGCACAGGCCCCCGCGCGAGGACTACGTCGCGCACATGAGGCAGGGAACGGTCCCCACGGCGGTGGCGGTATCCACGCCGGTACCCACTTCCTCCTCGACGGCCACCATGAACTGGAGGCGGCTGCCGCCGGCGTCGGCGTGGCCACCGGGACGGCGTGTCAGAGCACGGCCAGCCGGTCCACCAGGAGTTCCACCCTCCGCTCGGCGTCTCCCGGCGGCAACCGTCCCGCCCGGGTCAAGGTGGCCAGCCCGTGCAGGGCCGCCCAGAACACCTCGGTGAACAGCCCCGGGTCGACGCCTTCCCCGGCGACCTCGCCGAGAGTCTCCAACAGGGCGGCGAAGGCGTCCTTCAGCGGCTCCGGGGTGTCCTCGCTCGCGAACGCCAGGCCGCCGTCGAGCTGGAACATGGCGTCGTAGACCGCCGGGTTGCGCTCGGCGAAGTCGAGGTAGGTGCGGGCGAGAGCGGTGACCCGGGGGCGGAGGCCGTCTGCCGCGGAGGCCGTGGCCCGCAGCTCCGCGGCCATCTCGGCGGCGCCCTCGAGGGCGACGGCGCCGATGATCTCGCGCTTGCCGCGGAAGTGGCTGTAGAGGACGGGCTGACTGTATTCGATGCGCTCGGCGAGCCGACGGGTGGTGACCGCGTCCCACCCTTGCCGCTCGGCGAGTTCGCGGGCCGTCGCCACGATGAGGCGCTCACGGTCCGCCCGTTCGCGCTGCTTGCGTTCCTGTACCGACATGACGCGATCCTAGCATCGCTAGACATTCGAGCGGCAGCAGATCTAGCATTGCCTCATCAGCTAGCAACGCTAGATCCCTGGAGGGGGCATCATGCTCAACGCACTCGAGGTGTTCACCACCGTGGTCGTCGGCGTGATGGTGGGGGTGGAGTTCTCCGTCGCCTTCGTCATCAACCCGATCCTCAACGCCCTTCCCGAGGACAGTGGCCAACTCGGCCGCGCCCACGGGGGCCGGATGCTCGGCGCCGCGATGCCGCTCTGGTACATCACCTCGCTCGTCCTCACCGCCGTCTGGGCCATCGCCGGGTGGCACCGCCCCGGCGCCGCCCTCGTCGTCACCGCCGGCGCGCTGCTGATCCTCAGCGTGATCATGTCGATCCTGCTGCTCGTCCCGATCAACAACCGGAGCAAGACGTGGACCCCCGAGAACCGGCCCGCCGACTGGAAGGAGCAGATGAACCGCTGGGACCGCTTCCACTACGTCCGCGTCGCCGTCATCATCGCCGCCTTCGCGCTGCTGGCCGCCGCCATCGCCTGAGCCCGCGGGCCGACACCGCGCCGGCGGCGCGCCATGCGTCGCGGCGTACGTGCAGCGGTAGGAACCGTCCGACGGCGGCCACTCCGTCTGGCCCTTGTCGGACTTGCTCCTAGGGGAGGCGGCAGTTGCGGACCATTGCGTCTGCTCAGCCGGCGGGGAGCGCTGCTCCGGGCGCAGGCGGCCGTCATGGAACGGCGGGGCCTGCGGGCGGCCTGAGGGCGGTGTCCGCGTTCCCCGGCCCCGATGCCGATCCCGGCCTCACGGACGGCACTTTGCGCAGGAGGGGAAGGCGGGCCAGCAGGAGCAGGCCTGCCAGGGCCCAGGGGGCGTCGAGCCCGGTAGCCCATGAGCAGCAGCGCCGAGGCCAGGAACGGCACGCCGTCCAGGAGGAACGGCAAGGGGTGCCACACCGCCCACAACGCGGCCCCGACAGGTGGCCCCACGAAGCCGGTTGCGGTGATCTGCGCGGCGATGACCCGGGCGTTCGTCCGCTCCAGTTCGTGGTCCGCGGCGAGCATCGGAACGCCAGATCTGCGACGACCATCGACCGGCGTCCCGGCATGTTCCTCGTTGAAGCGCTGCACGGGCACCCCGCAGTTCGCCGTCGTGTGACATCGCGGAACCCGGGCAGGCGCGGTTCATGGGCACACTAAAGGACTGGGAACGGGCGATCGAGCAGGCCGAGCAAGCTCTTGCGGAGAAGCTGTTCGGCACTGATGCGGTGAAGACAGAAGTCCTCGAGGCGCTGCTCCGAACCTGCGACGAGCAGGCCGTCGTGTGCAGCGCTCACCGCACCGTGGTGCCGAACATGTACACCGTCGAGCTGCCTCCGCCCGTGTACGCCGAGATCGGACCACACCTCACCGAGGTGGGGCAGGAGCTGACGGACCGGTTGGAGCGCCACGGCGAGCGCGAAGGCTACGAATGGGCCGGGCTGCTCACCGTGCGGCTCACCGCGGCCGAGCATGTCCGCAACGGCCGCTACCAGATCCGCTGTGCCCCCATGGCACACATCACGTCCGCGCCACTGAGCGCCCCGGACGAGTGACCGGGCGGGCGCTGCCCACGTGGTCGAGAGACAGCCGGATGATCAGGTCACAAGTGGCGCGACCGCACACGGCTGCCGTCGGCGAGATGCCTCGCCCTGTCGGCGCTGCGACGCGCCGGAGCGGGTCGGCTGGCCGGGTAGGACTTGGAACGTGCAACCATCACGTTCCACGATCATCGCGTGCGGGGCGGGACACCCTCGCGCCGCCGATCGTTTTGCCCCGCCGCGGGTGCGTCCTGCCCACCCGGGTTGCCGCCGCGGGGTTTTCGCGAAGGCGTTGCATCCGAGTGGTTCCCGCAGGCCCCTGTGCCTGCCGAAGTGCAGCGCCCCGGCCCGGACGGCACAGACCGAACAAGCCGAAGAAGTGCAGGGCGACGTCGGGGCTGGTCACACAGTGGGGCGAGGCCCCGCAGCGCGGCGGAGCCGGTTGGCGATCGCCAGTCCCAGACCCTCCTCCGAGGGCAGGGACGCGATGATGAGGTCGCAGCCCTGCTGGTCAAGTTCGCGCAGGACCCCGTACAGCCCGTGCGCGTACGCGGTCATCGAGTCGGGGACTGCCACCACGGCGTGCGCCTTCACCTGAGGGTCGGCAACGCAGGCAGGCAACAGGACGCCCACCCGATACCCCGACTCCTGAGCGATTTCCGCTTCGGCGACGACCTTCTCCGGTTCGACGAGGACGACCCTCGCACGCGGTGCATAGTGGGAAGGATGCTGGCCAGGCACCCTGACCCGGCTTGTCGAAGGGGCCGCCAGCGGACCACCCAGTAACGCTTCGAGGTCCTCACGGGTCACTCCGCCAGGCCGAAGGATGGTCGGGGCATCGCCCGTGGCGTCCACGATGGTCGACTCGACGCCAACGGCACAGGAGCCGCCGTCCAACACGAAGTCGACGGCATCCCCGAGCTCCGCACGCACGTGGTCCGCAGTTGTCGGGCTGACCGAGCCGAAACGATTGGCGGACGGGGCCGTAACACCTCCGCCGAAGGTCGACAGCAGTTCGAGTGCGACAGGGTGGTCGGGCACCCGCACAGCCACCGTCTCCAGGCCACCGGTCGCTTCCAACGGCACCCGGGAACCACGCCGCAGGACCAGTGTGAGCGGCCCCGGCCAGAAATGTTCAGCCAGCAGGCGAGCCGTCTCGGGCACGTCCTGGACCCAGTCGTCCAACAGCTCCGCGCTGCCGATGTGCACGATCAGCGGGTGGGAAGGCGGGCGTCCTTTGACCTTGAAGATGCGCGCTACGGCAGCGGGATCCTCGGCGTTGGCGCCCAGACCGTAGACGGTCTCGGTCGGGAGAGCCACCAAGCCGCCCGCGCGCAACACACCGGCCGCCTTCTCGATGTCACTGGTACTTGCCGTCACCCTCGCAATTCTAGAAGCACAACGGACCGGCAGTTCCCGGCCCGGCACACGCGAAGGGCCCGCCGGGTCGCCGGGGCGCAGACCGACCACCACCGCGTCGTCGGCGAACGCGCCACCAGCCGGGCCCAGTGCCCCCTCGTTCTTGCTTCACGGACCCCGATAGGGCGGACACGGGTTCCACCTCAGCGCCCTCGGACGTGGTGGTCTCGGGGCCAGGGCGGGCTTGTCGGTCTTGTGCTCGCAGTAGGCCTTGCCCGCCCCGCTCTGGGTAGAGCCGGCCGGATTCTGGCGCCGCACTTGATGGACGACCGCAGCGATCGGCTTTCGACGCCTTCCATATCTGTGACCAGGCCAGCGCAGGGCGAGCCGATGTGTGACGGGGCAGGCGACGTCTTTGCTGCTGTGGTGATACTGGCTCGCCCAACGGCTGAACCTTGGGGCGTCAATCAGCTCGGTTCGCAGACATCCGCTTCAGGCCAACGTATGTTTGGCGTATTCATGCGGGATGGTCATGGAATGCCCACACTGCCATCAGAGCCACCAGACGACAGCCCAAGCGGCGGCCACCAAGAACCGTCCGCACGGGATAGGAGCGATTCCCGAGCAGGCGCCCGCAGCCGTGCGACCCGGTGGATGTCTGGGGCGTATCGCTGGCAGACACTTTGGGCCGCGCTGATCGCTGCTGCCGCCGCGATCGTCGTAGCGGTCCTCTCCGGCCCTAACGACGAAGGCGGCGAACCCGAACGGTCGGAACAAGTGCTTCCAGAAACGCCGAACTCGACTCAAGAGACCGTTGTAGGCATCACCTCGATCTCAGCGCCGCAGTCTGATCCCGATTCCCCTGACAGCGGTCTTCTCGTTTCGGTCAAGGGCAAGGTGGTCAATCTGGCGCAGGACCGCACTGTCGTCGTTGTCGCGACGAAACGGACGTCCGCCTCAGGCCGATACGCTTTCGCCTACGCGGATGTGGACAGGCAGACGGGGGCCTGGGAAGCCGATCTCTCCCTACCGAAATCCGAACGCTCCATCCCTCTTCTGACCGCGGGAACCATGGAACGCGAGAAGCCCCTGGCTTCGAGGACCGACTGCCTTCCTGGTCTTTGCCCGAGCGAGGTACGCCGAGGGCCTTCCGCAAGGCTTGCGAACGACGGTCCTGGTGCGAAAGGCTTCCAGAAGGAGACGCAGCCCCGCGCTGTCCCCACTTCCGACTAGTCGTCGACGTCCCCGTAACGGCGGCCTGTCGTCCAGTTCGCCCTCCATCAGAACGGCCAGGAGCAGGCCTTCGCGGCGGCATCGTCCGCCCCCTTCGGCGCGCGCTCGGGCGGGTGCCATGTGCGTCTCAGGGCGCGGGGGCGGTCTGCGGTTCCTGTCGGTGCTCCTGCTCCCGCTGGTGCGGCGGCCCCTGGGGCCGCAGCGGCTCCAGCGGGGCATCGGCCTGCGGGTCGAGCGGCGGGTCGTCGGGCGAGGCGTGCGGAGGCGCGGGCTGGTGGCCGGGCTGGGTTCCGGGGTGGGTGGGGTGCTCGTCGCCGGTCTTGACCTCCGGGTTCGGCCTCTCCCCGGGCTTGGGGTCGTGCTTGGGGTCGGCCTTCGGCTTGGGCTCGGAGTGGCGGCCTTCGATCGCGAAGGCCTCGGCGATCGCCGAGCTAGCCGTCGCGCTGGTGCCGCCGAGAGCGTAGACGCAGTGGCTGTGCTTGTTCCTGAGGCAGGGAGCCGTGGCCGCGCCCAGGTTGACGCGCGCCGTGGGGAGCGGGGGCAGAGTCGCCCAGGCGTTCGTGGCCGGGGTGTAGGCCTCGAAGGTGTTCACAACGGGGTCGCCGGCCGTGCTGCCGCCCACGGTGTAGACGCAGCCGTTGCTCATGCCCACGGGGCAGGGGGCCGCCGCCGCGCCGAAGTTGACGCGGGGGGTCGGGATGTCGGCCGCGTACTGCCATTGGCCGAGGGCGGGGCTGAACACCTCCACCGAGGGGAGCAGGCCGGCGACGCCGGTACCGCTGATGGCGTACACGCAGGTGCCGTGAAGTTTCAGGTCGCCGGGGCAGGGCGCGGCCGCGCCGCCGTGGGTTTGGCGGGCGACCTGGAGGGGTGGCAGGGTGGCCCAGGTGTTGGTGGTCGGGCTGAACGCCTCGACCGTGGCGAGCGGGGTGCCGGCGCGGCCTCCGAAGACGTACACGCAGGTTCCCCGCAGGCCCAGTTCGACGGGGCAGGGGGCGGTGGCGGCAGCGGTCTCCGCGCGCCCGGTGGGCATGGACCGCACGGTCAGCCACACGTTGGTCTCCGTGCTGTAGGCCTCCACGGTGTCCAGGGTCGCGCCGCCCCCGCCGACGCCGCCGATGACGTAGACGCAGTCGCCCTTCACCCCACCGGGACACGGCGCCGTCGTGGTCGCGGGGTCGTAGCGGGGGAACCTGTGGGCCGGCAGCGTGACCCAAGCTCCGGAGGCGGGGCTGTACGCCTCGAGCTTCTGTCGGTCGCCCACGTCGACGGCGCTGACGGCGTAGACGCAGGTGCCGTGGAGCCCTTCCGGACATTTCGCAGCCGCACTCGACACGACGCTGTAAAACGGCCCCGGCATGTCCGGGAGCGTCACCCACACGCCCTGGGCGGTGGCCGCGGTGGCCGCCAACGCCAGCGTCGGGGCGAGCGACATGACGGCGAGCCGGCGCCAGAGCGAGCGTTTGCGTCGGGCGGGCGGGGATGCCTCGTGTTCGCTTCGCGGGACGCGCCTCATCGGGCACCTCTCTCCGGGCATGCCTCGGCGAGGGCTGCCGCGGCGGGGGAATGGGAGCAACCATGAAGTTACATAGGATGATGCGATAATTGCGGAACGTGATGGCGGTACGTTCCGAGTCCTACCCGGTCAGCTCATCCACCGCGCGGCACCAACGGGGCTGGGTCGCGGTCCACTCCGCCCCGTACCGGCACAGTGCTTGCGCGGACGGCGGTCGTCATGGCTCCACCACGCTCCCCCGGTCAGGGTGCATAGCCGACACGTCCACCCCCCACCGCCGCAATCGGGGACGCGGCCGGACGAGTTCGAAGGCGGTCAGCGGCCCGGCGGCCAGAGGGTTGCCGGCCAGACGCTAGGAGCGGGTGCGGGCGCTCTCGCTGGGCTGATCCTCGTCGCCCCCACGGCGGCGCCGGCGCCCGCTACCGGGCACCGGCGCTGTGGTACCGGGGTCGCGTCAGGCGAGCTCGATGGTGACGATGCCGTACACGACGAAGGCGGCGGCCGGGAGCACGACAAGCGCGAGACGAACGGCCGAGAGCCACAGGGCGAGGGCGCGCAGGCGCTCGGTCCCGGCCCGCGAGCGGAGGACCGCCGTCGCAGGCAGGGACAGGACCAGCAGGAGGGCGGTCAGGAAGAAGGCCAGGGCCTTGGGTGAGGTGGGCTCGGTGGTGGGGCCGTAGTCCTCCGTGATCCCGGGCAGCAGCAGGCCTACGGCACACAGCACGAGGGATGCCAGGATCGTGGCCAGGAAATCGAAGGCAAGGGTGATGGCCCAGCCGACGGGCAGTCGACGGGACGGGCGCGGCATCTGGTTCACCGGCATGCGTTTCTCCGTGAGGACGAGGTGGGCGCGGGGGGGGGGGGGGGGGGGGGGGGGGGGGGAGGACCCCCCCCACCCCCCCCCCCCACCCCCCCCCCCTCTTCTCCCCCCCCCCCCCCCCCCCCCCCCCCCCCCCCCCCCCCCCCCCCCCCCCCCCCGCGGTCGGTCACATGTAATCGCCGCGGTTGGCCATCCTCCCCGTGTTCCATGCCCGCTGGCAGCGGCTGCAGGCGGCACTCTGGGCACCCCAGCGCGTCCACGCCGTGATCTGCGAACCGATGCTGCGTCCCACCCTGTTGTTGTGGAAGTCCGCCATGGAGTCGGCCCGGTCATACTTGTTCTTGGTGTACCGGTGCTTGACCTCGTGGGCGTCGCCGAACGCCTTGGCGATCGTGTAGCCGAGGTCCCACACCAGCATCGCCTGCCAGATGCAGTGCCGGTAGGCGTTCTGCTTGTTGGAGTCCTTGTAGGCGGCCTTGGCCGTCTGGGACGCCCACCAGCTCACGTCCGCCACACCCCAGCAGGCCCACCAGTACCTGGCACACGCCTTGCCCTCGTGCCAGATGTCGTTGATGCCGAAATTCCCGCTGACGTCCTTGCAGCCGACCGGATCGCCGGAGCAGTAGTCGTAGGCATTGGCGTTGCCGCCTTCGACCGGGTCGACCGAGGTGAACCGTCCGGTGACCGGATCATAGAGCCGCGCCCCCATCAGGACCAGGCCGGACTGCGTCTCAGCCGAGCGCTGGTCGGTGCCGACCCAGCCGTAGCGGGCCGCCGGGATCCCGGCCCGGCGCTGCCCGTACTCGTCCGTGTCGAGGGCCACCGGGGCGACCGCGGCGTCCAGCGGGAGCTGGAGCGCGACGTCCCCGTGGAGCGAGGACAGCTGGAGCACGACCTGACCGGTCTTGCCCGTGGTCGCCGCGAGGCCGCCGCCGAGCGAGTCCACGTTGCGGGTCACCTGGCCCGTGGCCGCGTCCTCGACGATCCAGCTCGGGCTGTCGGAGTCGCCGGCGTAGTGGTTGACGCGGGCGGAGTTCTGCACCCACGTCGACCCGCTGCCCGACTCGACCGTCCAGGACCGGAAGCGGTGCGCGGCGTCCAGCTGCCAGGTCTGGCGCTTGCCGGGCACGGTCTCGCGGTAGACCAGGTCGTTGGCGTGGTATTCGACGCCCGTGCCGCCGGGCTGCGTGGTGATGCGGCCGAAGGCGTCGTAGGTGCGGCCGCCGGAGACGAGACGGTCCGCGGTGTCGTACGACTGGCTCTGCACGGTCCCGCCCGATGTGGGGCAGGCCGCGCCCGGCGGGGCGGAGGCGGTGGCCAGTGCCGTGCGGTTGCTGCGCGCGTCGAAGGTGTACGACCGCGTCGTGCAGACGGTCTCGGCGGTGTCCGCCACGGCGGTGAGCCGCCCGACCGCGTCGTAACCGTACTCCTGCTCGGACCAGCCAGAGCGGGTCGCAGCCTGTCCGTGCACGGTGTTGGTCACGGTGTCGGAGTAGACGATCTCACCGTCACTGTCGCGGGTGTACGTCCGCTGGGTGCGGCCGCCCGAGGGGTCCTCCACGGTCTTCACCCGGTAGCCGCCGGGCAGCGTCTCGCCGTCCACGCTGCCGTCGGGGGTGTAGGTCGCCGTGAAGGCGCCCGCCACGGAGTCGACGACCTTGGTGGCCAGGCCGCGCGGCTCGGCGGCGTGGTCGTAGGTGAAGGTCCGCGTACTGGGAACGCTGTCGGAGACCTGGACGGGACGGCCGAGGACGTCGTAGGAGACGCTCGTGGTGCCGCCGTCGGCGTCCGCGTACGAGATCTGGCGGCCCAGCTTGTCGTACGTCTTGGTGACGGTGCCGCCGGTGGGCGACGTGGTCCTGGTTGCACGGCCGGACACGGCGTCGTACTCGGTGGTCACGTCGGGCACGGCCTGACCGCCGTTTCCGGTGACCGTCACCGTGGTGGGCCTGCCGGCGGCGTCGTGCGCGGTGGTGATGGTGCGCGTGGCGCCGTTCGCACTCTCCGTGATCTTGGCCGTGTTGCCCCACCAGTTGTACTCGCTCGTACGGGTGGCCCGCGCGGTGGGGTTGGAACCACCACCGGTGATGGCGCCGCCGGGGCCGGTGGAGCACACCAGGTCAGCCCACTCGGGACGGCCCTGGCAGGAGCCGGCGCCGGAGGCGGACCAGTAGGTGGTCACCGTGGTGGCCGCGTCGTTCCCGGTGCCACCGGGAGCGATCTTCTTGGTCACCCGTCCCTGCGCGTCGTATTCGGTGGTCGTGGTGATCGCGAGACCAGAGGGGTCCTGGATCTCCTGGACGGCCAGACCGCGAGTCCAGTCGTAGACGGTCCGCGAGACGCGCGTGTCGGCGTGCACCGACGGGTGTTCACGCACCTGAGCGCCGGCCGTGCGCCGGGTGATCCGGTCCGAGACGACCGCGGACCCGTCGGTGGGGCGTCCCTCGTCGTATTCGGACACGGTCCAGGCGCGGGCGATGACCGATGTGCCCGCCGCGACCAGCGTGGTGGCGCCGCTCTTCAGGTCCTGCGCGAGGGTTGCTCGGTGCAGCGGTCCGAAGCCGGCAAGTTCACGGGTTCCGGCGCTGTTGCGGACCGTGCGGGTGGAGAGCAGTTCGGCGCGCTCCGCGGTGGGGAGCGATCCGATGCCGAGGTCGACGTTGACGGCGGCGGCCTGGGATCCGATGCCGAGCGCGATGGCGCGGTTGCCCGCGGACAGCTCGCGCACGGTGTTGCCGAACCGGTCGAACTCGGTGGATTCGATGTGGCCGCCCGGCTGGGCGGTGTTCACCTTGCGGGCCGATGCGTCCAGGTAGTGGACGGTGGCGCGGCCGTAGTCGCCGGCGCCGAGGCCGGTGCCCACGTGTGAGGCCGGGACGGCGTCGGCCTGGAAGACCGCGGTCGCGTCGGTCGGCCCCTCGGACTGGCCCCAGGCCTTGACGTCGTTCGCGCCCATCTTGTGGGGTGCGGAGCCGCCCGTGAGGGGCACCTCGTAGACGGCCGAGGTGGTCGCCGTGCCCTCCTGCACGTCCGCGGTGCCCTGCTTGAGGGCGGGTCGAGACGCCTTGAGGAGCATGCCGTCGCTGGCCGCGCTCCCCGTGCCGGCCTTGCCGTAGGTGAGGGTCCAGGGCAGGTCGGAGCCCGGCGTGAGTGAGGTGACGCGGCCGGCCGCGTCGTAGGCGTACTGCGTCTTGGCGGTCTCCGGCAGGTTCGGGTTCCATTCCTGGCGCAGACGGCCGCCGTTGTCGTACCGGTAGGTCGCGACGGTCTTGGCGGTGGCCCCCGCCGCACCCGGGACGGTCGACCAGAGCCGGAGCTCCTTGACCCGGCCGGTGAAGTCACCGAGGGCCAGCGTGGTCGCCGTGGTGCTCGTGGCGTAGACGAACTCGACGACGCGGCAGCCCTTGGTGGAGGGGGTGGCGTTGCAGGTGCTCGCGGTGACCGCCGAGGTCGGTGCGATGACCTTCGCCGGCCGGGCGAGCTGGTCCGTGCCGACGGTGATCGTCTCGGAGACGACCGTGGTGGTCGAGTCCGAGATCCCCTCGATCTGGGTGCTGGAGACCTGCCAGGTCGGTGAAGCGGGGGTGGGCTTGGTGAACTTCGTGATGGTGCCGTCGGGCTCCGACAGCGTGAAGTCGGTGGTGACCGATCCCTGGAGGCTGAGCTGCTGGGCTCCGGCCTGGGGTATCCACCCGTTGCGTGCCGCGTTGGCGGTGAAGTGGGTTTCGCCACCGTCGGAGCCGACCGCCGCGACGGCGGTGTCCGAGATCCGCCGGACGTGGCTGAACGCGGAGGCGGCCGCGTCCGCCTTGACGCCGGAGATCCACTCGTTGCCGAAGACGGGCGCCTGGCCGGCCTGTCCTCCCGCCTGCGGGTTGCGCGAGGAGGAGGTGCGGCCGACGGTGATGCCGAAGTACGCGGCGTCCGTCTGGGAGAGGCGGTGGTCCCCGGTGAGGAGGTTCAGCGAACCGGGGCCGACCGGGGTCGCCGCGGCTCCTTCGCCGTCCCGGTCGACGATGACGGAGAGGGGCGCGGTGCTGCCGGATGCGGAGGCGGGACCGGTGTAGTCCGCCTTGATCTGGATGCTGCCGTCGGGGTCGACCGTGCTCGTGGCCTCCCATACGAGGGGCGCGTTCTTGCCCCCCGTCAGCGGTACGGGCCATGCGGCCAGCGGTGCTCCGCCCGACGTGACGTGGGCGACCGGGATCTGCGTCCAGGCATCCGCCTCGGAACGGCGCCAGGAGAAGGAGACCTTGTCGTAGCGGGCGGCGTCACCCTCGGCAGCGAGGGTGACGCGGCGCGCGGTGCTCTCGTCGTCCGCGGGCTGCAGGAAACCGCCCGGCCCGGCGTGGAAGGTGTAATCGATGGCCGGGGACTTGTTGTCGGCCTTGTCCACGGAGCGCACCTCGATGACGTGCGTGCCGTTGTTGGGCGGGATGACGGACAGGGCCACGTCGGCGGAGCCGCCGTTGGTCGCGGCCTTCGTCCACGTCACGCCGTCCAGGGACCACTCCATCCACTGGTGGTCGGAGCCCGACGGCGGTGTGACGGTGAAGGTGCCGGCCTGTCCGGCTCCCTTGACCCAGCCGCTCGTCGGGTAGTCCGTGGAGACCACGCGGGCCGGGGGCTGCGGGACCGTGGTGTCGACCGTGAAGGTCTTCCAGGCCGACCAGCCCAGGTTGTAGTGGGTGCCGTCGTAGGGGGAGGTGCGGAATTTGTACGTCTTGCCGTCGGTCAGCACGCCGGCCGGGACGGTCACCGAGGCGACCTGGCCGGACGGGACGAACGGGGAGACGATCACGTTGCCGACCTGGGTGTCGGTGGCCGCGTCGAAGATCTGGAAGCTGCCGTTGACCTTGTCCCCGTTCGCGTCGACGAAGGTGTCACGCAGGACCGGCGTCACCGTGTTGACGGTGTAGGCGCCGCCGTAGGAGAAGAACGGCGGTCCCGCCTCCTGGTTCGTGCCCGTACGCGGCCGGTAGTTGTAGGTGACGGTCAGCTTCGGGACGTTGGCGGAGGCGTTGGCGGAGTTGACGCGCTTCCACTGTTTGGTGTTGTTCTCGTCCGTGGCGCGCAGGCCCATGCTGGAGAACGTCCACTTGTTGTTGGCCCAGTGCTGGACCAGGTTCTTGACGTCCGCGGTGACCCAGCCGTCGGGCTGGGAGGCACAGCCCGGGTTGCCCTTGGTCTCGGTGGAGGTGGCCATCTTGGTGACCATGGCCGGCTGGTTGGTCCAGCGGGAGGCCGTGGTGGGCCCGTTGGAGGTCCACACCTCCCAGGGCTGGGCCGAGCAGTCGGTGTTCCCGGAGTGGAAGTTCCACAGCGACAGCTTGGCGTCGGAGATCAGCGCGTCCGCGACCGGTGCGGTGTTCCAGGTGATGAAGGAACGGGCCGTACGGAAGGTGCCGTCGGCGTTCTTGGTGCCCGGGTTGCCGAGGTCCAGTTCGGTGTCGCCTGACCAGTCGACCGTCTCGCCCTGCTGGACGTAGGTGTCGAACAGGTTGCCCAGCGTGGACGTCGAAGGATCGACCGTCACGGGGTACTTGGTGGCCGGATCGGCGAGGAAGCCCGCGTCGGGGGTGACGACGAGGTCCGCGCCGTCCTTGTTCTTGACGACCTTGAGGCCGACCTTCGCGCGGCGGGTGTGCTCACCCGAGGCCGCGTCGACCGCCGAGTCCCACATGACGGGGGCGGGCATCGTCGCGGTCTTCTTCGACTTCTTGTCGGTGAAGAGCACGCTGCCGTCGGGCTGCTGCTCGACCTTGAGGCCCTTGGACCTCAGTGGCAGCGTGTAGGAGAAGCCGGCCGCGGGCTTCGTCTTGACCTCGACGAACTGCTCGAAGCCGGTACGCGTCGCCTCGACCACCACGTCCGCACCCGGCACCGCGTCCCGGTAGGTCGCGCGGGTGCCGTCCAGCACCGGGGCGGGCAGTCCACCGCGCCACTGGAGGGTGATGGCCTCGTCTCCCTGGCCCAGCGTCACCAGGTCGGTGCCCGGCATGGACTGGGCGGCGTCGAGCGACTGGGCCTTCGACCCCTTCTTACCGGAGAGCCGCAGCCCCTGCGGGTGCGCCTTCGACGTCACGGAGCCGTCGGGCGCCGTGGTGAGGTCGACGTCCACATCACGCCACTGGCCCGCCGCGTCCTTGAGGCGGATCGGGCCGGCCGCAACCTCGGAGGTCAGCGAGCCGTCCTTGTTGACCCACGTCGTCGACGTTTCCGAACGCTCCGAAAGCGCTTCGACCCGTTGGCCCGAAAGGCGTGCGGCCACGCGGGCCGAGGGTATGTCGGCGGCGGCGGTCGCCGCGGCGGTCCCCGGCCGGCCGACGGGCACCTGCGGGGCGCCCGCGGCGAAGGCGGTCCCGGAGCCCTGAAGCGCCGAGGCCGCCACCACCAGGGCCATGGTCGCCGCAGTGGCCCCCAGCCGCGCGGGACCACCTGTCAATGCCCGGCCACCCCACCAGCGGGAGCCCGGTCTACTACTGAATTTCACTGCTTCTCCAGAGAGAGAACCACGAGACACATGGCCGAAAGTGGCCGGTGCGGATCAGAACCTAACTGGAGTCTTCGATTCCAAAACGGACAGAACAACGCATGACGCACCCGGATCTGATCAAGCGTTACAGAAAGGTGAGCAGAACGGCCTCTCGCTCCTGTCCGCTGCACCGGTACCCGCTCTGACCAGCCTGTTCTCGCCAACGGGAAGGGGCGTCGCCCCGTCGAGACGCGCTGCCAGGGCAGCGCCGGCCCTCCCCGTGAGCCGGCCCCGCGGTCACGGCCGGCGCCTCGTCGCGATGACGGCCCGGACGCGGACGGTCCGGCTGTGGAGACCACCGGGGTCGTGGTCCAGCAGGGCCTGCCGCAGCTCGGACTCGAAGGCGGCCCTGCGGTCGCCGAAGAGGGCCGGGCAGGAGGAGGGGCATGAGTACCGGAGGCCGATCACCTCGTCCACGGTGTGACGCAGCGTCTGGTCCCACGTGACCGTCTCGACGCGGGAGAAGGGCGACTTGGCGAGCAGGTCCTCGGTGTCCTGCGGCCCGCCCGACCGGTCCGCGTCGTCCCACTCGTCCGCCCCGCCGGGACCGGCTCCGAGGTACCGCGCGGACACCTCCTCGACGACCGCCGCCCAGGGCGGCCGCGGGGCGCCGGGCCGGGGCACGGAGTCGACGAGGACGATCCCGCCCCGGGGCGCGAGCACGGCGTCCAGATCGGCCGGCACCCGTTCCCGGTCCATCAGGTGGAAGGCCCCGCCGATGACGCACAGGTCGATCCGGGGCAGGCAGAGCCGGCCGATGCCGGCGGCGTCACCCACCAGCCAGGAGGTGTTCGCGAGGCCCCGCTCCTCGGCGAGCCGGGATCCCTCGGCGAGCATGGCCGGATCCGGGTCGACGGCGTAGACCTGGTCGGCCAGCGGTGCCAGGGCCAGGGTGATCGGGCCGGGCCCGGCGCCGAGGTCCAGTACGGTCTGCGACCCGTCGAGCGCGAACCGGTCCGCGAGCAGCTCGTGGAACTCCGCCGGGTACGGGGGCCGGTAGCGGGCGTAGTACGGAGCTGCGGACGCGTACGGGGTGCTCATGAGGTCCTCCCGGGCCGGGGTCGATCCGCCGATGGTGGGGCACAACCCGGCCTCCGGCGGCGACCGGCACCGGAAATCCCCCGTACGGATTCCCCGGCCGCCCCTGCCGAACGGTTCGGCTACCCCGCCGCGGCCGGCCGGTGGCCTCCGTTCGTGAACGGATCGAGGCGGCGGCGGCGCCGGCTGATCGAATCCGGGTCCCAGCCCGGCCGGGGTACGGAGGCCAGCAACAGCTTGGTGTAGGGATCCCGGGGCGAGGTGAGGAGCTCGGAAACCGGGCGGTGTTCCATGGTCCGCCCCCGGTACATGACCAGGGCCTCGTCGCAGACGTAGCGGACGACGGCCAGGTCGTGGCTGACGAAGACCAGCCCGATGCCGGTGTCGCGCCGGATGTCCGACAGCAGGTTGAGCACCTGCGCCTGCACGGAGACGTCCAGGGCCGACACCGCCTCGTCGAGCACCAGGACGGCGGGTTCCACCGCCAGCGCCCGGGCGATCGCCGCGCGTTGGCGCTGCCCGCCCGAGAGGCGGCGGGGCAGGGCGGCTGCCTCGCGGTCGCCGAGGCCGACCTGGGCCAGCAGCTCCCGGACCCGGCCCGCCCGCGCCGCACGGTCAAGGGTTCCGTGCAGGCGGAGCACGTCGTCGATCGTCGCGCCGATGCTGATCCGGGCGTCCAGCGAGAGGTAGGGGTCCTGGAAGACGATCTGTACGGCCTTGGCCCGGGCCAGCCGCGCCGGTCTGCCCCGTACGGACGCGGCCAGCGGCTCGCCCTGGACGAGGATCCGGCCCGCGTCGGGGCGTTCGAGGCCGATCAGCATCCGGGCCGTGGTGGTCTTCCCGGAACCGGACTCTCCGACGATGCCGAGGGCCCCGCCCGCCCGGAGGGTGAACGACAGGTCGTCGACCGCGACGACCTCGGCGCCGCCGGTCCGGTAGGTCTTGCGCAGGCCGCTCACCTGGAGGAGCGGGGCGGTGGGGGCGGTGGTCAACTGTCCTCCGTGCAGGGTGCGGGGGAAGGCGCGGGCGGGGCCGCGGCCAGTTCGGCCGTGCGGTGGCACGCGACCTCGGCCGGGCCGTGCCGCCCGAGCAGGGGCGCGGACTGGTCGCAGCGGCCGGGTTCGGCGAAGCGGCACCGGGGTGCGAAGGCGCAGCCGGGAGCGGACTCCAGCAGGCCCATCGGGGCGCCCGGGATGGGGGTGAGCCGGGCGAGCGGGCCGTGGAGCGGCGGTGAGGAGCCGAGCAGGCCTGCGGTGTAGGGGTGGCGGGGTGAGGTGAAGAGCTCCCCCACGGGCGCGGTCTCGACGATCCGGCCCGCGTACATGACGTAGATCCGGTCGCTGACCGCGGCCGCGAGTTCGATGTCGTGCGTGATCAGGAGGAGGCCGAGGCCGCGTTCGCGCTGGAGGCGTCCCAGGATGGCGAGGATCTCGGCCTGGGTGCTGACGTCGAGTGCGGTGGTCGGCTCGTCGCAGAGCAGCAGCCGCGGTTCGGTGGTGAGGGCGGCGGCGATCACGACGCGCTGGAGCATTCCGCCGGAGAGCTCGTGCGGGTACTGGTTCAGGTGCCGGGCGGGGTCGGGCAGGCCCACCGCGTCGAGGAGTTCGGCGGCCCTGGCGTCGGCTTGGGCCTTGGACCAGCCGTGGACCTGGCGCAGCGGTTCGGTGAGGAAGTCCCCGACGCGGCGTACCGGGTTGATGGCGGCCCGCGGGTCCTGGTAGATCATCGCCGCCTTGTTGGTCCGTACGTCGCGCAGGGCGGCGGCGTCGGCGCCGACGAGGTCGGTCCCGTCGACCCGTACCCGACCGCCGACTTCGGCGCCCGCCGGGAACAGGCCGAGGGCGGCGCGGGCGGTGACGGACTTGCCCGAGCCGGATTCGCCGACCAGGGCGACGACCTCCCCTGCGCGGACCCGCAGGTCGACGCCGTCGAGGAGGGGGCGGGCCATGGCGGGCAGGGTGACGCTGAGGCCTTCGTAGGCGAGCAGTGTCATCAGGAGTCCCTCCCCGCGAGCCGGTCGCCGAGGTTTTCCCCGACCACGTTGAAGGCGACGACCACCAGGACGACCGCCACGGCCGGCGCGATCGCGGACAGTGGCCGTCCTTCGAGGACGGCCGCCTGCCCCTGGTTGATCATGGCGCCCCAGTCGGGTGTCGGCGGCTGTACGC
Organism: Streptomyces sp. NPDC046308; assembly: GCF_055588065.1. Classification (NCBI taxonomy): domain Bacteria; kingdom Bacillati; phylum Actinomycetota; class Actinomycetes; order Kitasatosporales; family Streptomycetaceae; genus Streptomyces; species Streptomyces sp. NPDC046308. The sequence continues at coordinate 64,787 of NZ_JBVJFB010000009.1, read as the reverse complement.
CGAGCCCCAGGAACGAGAGGGCGGCGAGGTCGAGCAGGGCGTAGCCGAAGTTGACCGTCGACTGGGCGAGCAGGGTCGGGGCGATGTTGGGCAGCATCCTGCGGACCGTCACGAACAGGGCGGAGTGGCCCTGCACTTGGTAGGCGGCGATGTAGGGGCGGGCCTTTTCCTGGACGGCGAGTCCGCGGACGAGGCGGGCGGTGTACGGCGTGTAGGCGATCGCCATGGCGAGGACCGGCGCCGTCATCCCCTTGCCGAAGAGGGCCACCGCGAGGATCGCCAGGAGCAGCGCGGGGAAGGCGAAGACGACGTCGAGGACCCGTCCGGTGACGGCGTCGGTCCAGCCGCCGCGCCAGGCGGTGACCAGGCCGACCGCCGTGCCGAGGAGGGTGGAGAAGAGCACCACGGCGAGGGGTCCGGCGAGGCTGGTGCGGGTACCGGCGATCAGGGCCGAGAAGGTGTCGTGGCCGCCCTGGTCGGTGCCCAGCCAGTGGTCGGCGCCCGGCCCCAGGAGGGTGTCGCCGAGGCGGCCGAAGGTCGGGTCCTGGGGGGCGAGCCAGGGCGCGAGCAGCGCCACCAGGACGAAGACGACGAGGAGCAGCAGGCAGGTCCGCTGGAGCCGGCTGCCGCCGAGGCTGCGGAGCCGGGTCAGCGCGCGACGGCCCTCGGCCGCCGGCGTCGCCGTGGCGGGCCGGGCGGTCGGTGCGGCCGGTCCGGGGTTCGTGGTGGGTGGGGTCATCGTGCGCTCCCCGCCGCCATCCGCGGATCGATCAGCGGGTGCACCAGGTCGACGAGTGCGTTGACCACGACGAACGCGGCCACCACCAACAGGACGACCGCCTGGACGACCTGGAAGTCCAGCTGGTCCACCGCCTGCACCAGCAGGGAGCCCACCCCGGACATCCCGAAGGCGGTCTCCACGATCGCGGTGCTGACCAGCATTCCCGAGACCAGGAGCCCGGAGACGGTCACGATCGGTCCCAGGGCGTTGCGCAGGACGTGCCGCCGGATGACGGTCCGGCGGGGTGTCCCCCGGCTGAGGGCCACTTCGACGTGCTCGCGGCGCAGTTCGTCGAGCATGGCCGAGCGGGTCACGCGGGTCACCAGCGCCACGAAGGTCACGGACAGGGCGGCGGCCGGGAGCACCACGTGGTGGAGGCGGTCGAGGACACCGGCGCCGTTGCCGATCGTCGGGAACCAGCCCAGTTGCACGCCCAGCACCGATCTGAGCAGGAGCGCGGCGACGAAGGCGGGCGCCGCGGCGCCCACGGTGACCAGGAGCATCAGGGTGCGGTCGGTCCGCGTGCCCCGGCGCAGCGCGCCCACCACACCGGATCCGATGCCCACGACCGCGATCATCAGGGCCGCTACGCCGATGAGCAGCAGGGACGCGGGCAGCCGCGACCAGATGACCGAGGAGACGTCCTGGTGGAAGAGGTGGGAGCGGCCGAGGTCGCCGTGCAGGACGCCCTCCAGCCAGTTCCAGTAGCGGACCAGGAACGGCTCGTCGAAGCCGTACTGGCGGCGGATCTCGGCGAGTTCCTGCGGGCTCGGGCTGCGCCCCTTGACGAGGAAGGCGGCGGGGTCGCCGGGCGCCAGGAACAGCGAGGAGAAGACGAGGAACGAGGTGACGAGGAGGGTCGCCGCCATGCCGGCCAGCTTGCGCAGCACGCGTCCGGCCGGTGCCGGCGCGACGGTCATCCCTTCGCCCCGATCTCGGCCGCCCACGGGTGGTAGAGGTAGGCGATGGACGGCTTGACGCCGGTGATCCGCTTGCCGAGGAACACGCTCACGGGCTGGGTGTAGAGGGGCAGCCAGGGCAGTTCGCGCATCGCGATCCGCTGGGCGTCGGCGTTGGCGGCCATGTGCTCGACGGGGTCGTGGCTCGCGATCGCCTTGTCGACGGCCCGGTCGAAGGCGGGGTCGGACCAGTTGCCGTAGTTGCCGAACGCGCCGGTCTGCAGGGAGCCGTACATGTCCAGCGGGTCGGTGATGGAGGTGTACCAGAAGGTGAGGAAGAGGTCGATGCCCTCGCGCGCGGCCGGGTCGGTGAAGAGCGTCGTGTACTTCTCCGCGGAGACGGAGTCGATCTGCGGTTTCAGTCCGATGGCGGTGGCGGCCTGGGCGACGGCCTGCGTGATGATGGTCGTCTGGGAGTCCAGCGGGCTGGTCGCGATCACGACCTTCTGGCCGTTCACTCCGGCCTCGGCGGCGAGCGCCTTGGCCTTGGCCGGGTCGTAGGGGTACGCGGGGAGTTCCTTGAGGATGGCGTCGCGGGACGCGACGGGCCCCTCGTTCCAGAGGTTCTCGGTGATGAGCGAGTCGGCGACCTCGCCGACCCCGCCGGCGCCGGCCTTGACGATGCCCTCGCGGTCGATGGCCATCAACAGGGCCCGACGGACCCGGGCGTCGCCGAGCGGGCCCTTGAGGTTGCCGACCACCTCGTCGGCGACGGTGGTGTTGCGGCCGAAGTAGAGCGTTCCGGCCCGGGTGTCGCGCAGTTGGGAGTAGGCGTTCGGCGGGACCATCCAGCCGCCGTCGACCTCACCGCTCTGGAAGGCGTTGACGCGGGTGGTCGCGTCGGCCAGGAAGACGAACTTCACCTGCCCGGACTTGGCCTTGAGGGCGGGGTTCCAGTAGTCGTCGAACCGCTTGAGGGTGAGGGACTGGCCCGAGGTCCAGGAGCCGAAGGAGAACGGGCCGGTGCAGTTCACGCCGGTCTGCGGATTGCCGTAGTCCTTGCCGGACTTGGCGAGGGTGGCGGCGGACTCCACGGTGCCCGGGCTGGCGGCGAGGTACTTGTTGAAGGTGGAGTCGGGCCGCGCCAGCGTGACGGTGACCTCCATCGGCCCGGTGCGGTCGACCGACTTCACGTTCCGGAAGGTGTTGGCCCAGACGCTGGCCGTCTCGGGGTCGAGGTTGCGGCGCAGCGAGGCCACGACGTCGTCGGCGGTGAGCGGCGTCCCGTCGTGGAAGCGCACGCCGGGGCGGATCTGGTAGACCCAGGTGGTGGGCGTGGGGTTGATGTACGAGGAGGCCAGGTTCGGCGAGGTCGTCAGATCGGGGTTCCAGCGGAGCAGGCTCTCGCAGACGTTGGCGAGGATCTGGTTGGGCGGGTAGTCGAAGGAGTAGGCGTAGTCGATGGTGGTCGGCTCCGCGAAGATCGACCAGGTGAAGGAGTCGACGGTGCCGGCGGCGGCCGGCGTCGCGTCGGTGAGCTCGAAGGCGGTGGCTCCGTCCTCCTGTCCGCCCGTGGTGCCGCTGCACGCGGTGGTGACGAGCAACGCGCCTGCCGCGAGGGCGGTCGCGAGGAGGTGGCGGATCCGGCTGCTTCGGTGGTGCGGCGATCCCGATGTGGCTGAGGACATCGTCTGGCTCCCTGAGGGGTGAGCGTGGTGGGGTTCGTGCTGCTCGGCCGGTGGCGGCCCGGCCGGTGACTGCCCGGTCCGCCGGCAGTCCGTGATCGCTGGGCCGGCCCAGTCGGCGGTCTCTGTGCCGGCTCAGTGCGTGAGCGGTGTGCCGGCTCAGTGCGTCGCGGCGAAGACGAGTTCGCCGTCGAGGTAGGTCCGGAGCACCCGGGTGTCGGCGATCTCCTCGTCGGGGTGGGCGAAGGGATCCCGGTCGAGGACGACGAGGTCCGCGTACTTGCCCGCCTCGACGGTTCCGGTGACCTCGTCGAGGTGGTTCACCCAGGCGCTGCCCGCGGTGTAGGCGGTGAGGGCCTGGGCGAGGGTCAGGGCCTGCTCGGGGAAGAAGGCCGGCAGGGGTTCGAAGGTCCCGGACGGGTGGGGGGCCTCGTCGGGTACCGCGCGGTTGACGGCGACGTGGATGCCCCACAGCGGGTTGGGGCTGCTCACCGACCAGTCGCTGCCGGCGACGAGGCGGGTGCCGGCCCGCTGGAGGTCGCCGAAGGGGTACTGGAGGGCGGCCCGTTCGGGTCCCAGGAAGGGGATGGTCAGCTCGTCCATCTGCGGTTCGTGCGCGGCCCACAGTGCCTGGATGTTCGCGGCCGCTCCCAGGTCCGCGAAGCGTCCGATGTCGTCGGGGTGGACGATCTGCAGGTGGGCGAGGTGGTGGCGGTTGTCGTTGGCGCCGTTGGCCGCCCGGGCCGCGGTGAGTGCGTCGAGCACCTCGCGTACGGCGCGGTCCCCGAGCGCGTGGAAGTGGAGCTGGAAACCGGAGCGGTCGAGCCGGGTCACCGCCTCGGTGAGCAGTTCCGGGTCGATGAAGCTGAGTCCGGAGTTCGCGGTGGCGCAGCCGCAGCCGTCGAGGTAGGGCTCCAGCAGGCCGGCCGTGAAGTTCTCCGCGATGCCGTCCTGCATGATCTTGATGCTGGTGGCGTGGAAGCGGCCCACCTGGCCGGTGCGGCGGCGCTCCTCCAGTTCGGGTATCTGCTCCAGGCCGCGTTCGCGGTCCCACCACAGGGCGCCGACGACGCGTGCGCGCAGGGACCCCTCCCGTGCCGCCCGCAGGTAGACGCCGTAGTTGTCGGGGTTGCTGGGGAAGGCCCCGATCATGGCGTCCTGCCAGCTGGTGACACCGAGGGAGAAGAGGTGCTCCTGTGCGGCGAGCAGGCCGGCGTGCGCCTCGTCCGGAGTCGCGAGGGGCACGTGGCGGGCCACCAGGTCCACCGCGCCCTCCTGGAGGGTGCCGGCCGGGGTGCCGTCGGTCTCCCGCTCGATCCGGCCGTCCACCGGGTCGGGGGTGGTGCGGTCGACGCCCGAGAGTTCGAGCGCGCGGGTGTTGACCCAGGCTCCGTGGCCGTCCCGGTTGGTGAGCATGACGGGCCGGTCCGGCACCACCGCGTCGAGCATGGCGCGGGTCGGCGTGCCCCCGGGGAAGACGTCCATGGACCAGCCGCCGCCGCGGATCCAGGCCGCCTCGGGGTGTTCCTGGGCGTACGCGGCGACGACCGCGAGGTAGCCCTCGATGGAGCGCTCCTCGCTCAGGTCACAGCTGAGCATCTGGACGCCGGCCACGGCGGGGTGGACGTGGGCGTCCTGGAACCCCGGGACGAGGAGGCCGCCCGCGAGGTCGACCACCTCGGTGTCCGCGTCCGCGAGGGAGCGGACGGTGGCCTCGTCGGCGACGGCGAGGATCCGTCCGCCGCCGATGGCGACCGCGGCGTCGATCGGGGCCGGCCCGGTCGCGGTGAAGACCTTCCCGCCCACGAATACGGTCTCGGCCCGCTGCCTGTTGTTGGACATCGACGCATCCTCCGGCTCGGCGGGCGGACCCGCACGGCTTGTTTGTTGAGGAGGAGTGAACGGGAGCGCAACATTGTTGTCAACGGTGTTGCGCGGCCTCTGTTCCACATCGTTACACTGGCCCCACCATGCCGAAGTCATCCGACGCACCCGCCCGGTCCAAGCGCGCGGGCAGCCAGCTCACACCCGACGCGATCATCGAGGCGAGCCTTCGCATCGCGGCTCGCGGCAGCGCGGACGCGTTCACCGTCCGGCGCCTCGGCGAGGAGCTAGGCGCCGACCCGACCGCGATCTACCGGCACTTCCGCGACAAGGACGAGCTGCTGCTGTCCGTCGCCGACCGCACGCTCGGCGAGGTGCTCGACAGCATCCCCGACGGGCTCGACTGGAAGGGCCGACTGCGGGCGCTCGCCGACGGCTCGCTGGAAGTGGCGCTGAAGTACCCGGTGGTCGGTTCGACCATGGCCAGCCGGACCACGCGGCGGCCCAACGAGCTCCGGGTGGTCGAGCTCATCCTGGGCGCCGTCATGGAGGCCGGGCTCGACGGCGCGGAGGCGGCCGTCCACTACCGGATGGTCGGCGACTCGCTCCTCGCGTACGTCGGCCAGCGCGCCGCCTACCTGCTGTTCGACCCGGAGGTCAGGGCGGCCGACGAGTCCTCCTGGAGCCGGGAGTACCGCCTGGTCGACGCGGAGGGGTTCCCGAACATCACCCGGCTGAGCACGCAGCTCGCCGAGGTGACGGACGAGCAGATCTTCCTGGCCAGGGTGGAGGCGCTGATCACGGCGATCGAGAAGCGGGTGGAGGACCTCCGCGCCCGATAGGACTGCCCGGGCGCGGCGTTCGGAAGTATCGGGGCCCCGCGCGAGGACGCGCGAACGGCCCAAGCCGTCGGAAGGCGCACCACCCGCCTTGATCACCTCACGCCGGAAAGCGCTGGCCAGAAACATCGCACATATGTACTCTGAGCACGCGTCAAACCTGAGCGCGTTCAAAAATACAAAAATGGGGGGGCCGGTGCGTAATCGCCGACTCGTGCTTTCCACCGCCGCAATCGTCGCGGCCGGTGTCGGTCTCGTCCCTGGTGTCGCCAACGCGACGGGCCAGGACGGGGCCAAGGGGACGGACCACCGGGGGGTGTCCGTTCCCGATCTCGATCTGAGCAAGATCGCGGCCAAGGCGTACAAGGAAGGGACCGTCTCCAGCCCTGCCGCCAAGACGGTCCACCCGGCCGCCAAGGCCGGCCAGAAGGCCGCGGACGCCGCCGCCGAGCCGACGGTCTCCCTGGAGGCCGACACCATCAGCGCGCACGGCGTGGAGCTGAGGCTCGCCGTCACGAGCGACCCGGGCACCGCGCTCGGCGTGCTCGTCGAATGGGGCGATGGCAGCCAGATCCAGGTGGGCGCCAACGGCCCCACCAACCTGACCGAGAACCACGTGTACGCCAAGGCCGGCGTCTACACCGTGAAGGTCTCCCTGGTCGACGGCAGCGGAGTCCGCGGCACCAACCAGATCGTCCTGCCGACCGCGGGCAACGAGTTCACCCCGCACGCCCCGACCCGTCTGCTCGACACCCGCGCGGGCATCGGCGCGCCCGCGAAGAAGGTGCCCGCCTTCGGGACCGCCCGTATCAAGGTCGGCGGCGCCGCGCAGATCCCGGCCGGTGTGACCGCCGTGGCCCTGAACGTCACCGTCACCAACCCCTCGAAGGACGGACACGTCCGCGTGTACGCCGACGGCGGCGAGGTGCCCACCACGTCGAACGTCAACTACACCCCGGGGCAGACCGTTCCGAACATGGTGATCGCGTCGGTCGGCCAAAACGGCTACGTGGACATCTACAACCACGGCGCGGGCGAGCTCGACCTCATCGCCGACGTCACCGGCTACTTCTCCAAGTCCGCCGCCAGCGGCTACACCTCGCTCACCCCGAGCCGTATCGTCGACACCCGCGAGGGCCTCGGCACCGGCACCGGCAAGGTCCCGGGCTACGGCAGCTTCAGCACCCAGGTGCACGGCCGCGGTGGCGTCCCGGCGAGCGCCAAGGCCGTCGCGCTCAACGTGACCGTCCACGAGCCGAACATGGAAGGCCACCTGACCGTCTACCCCGGCGGCGCGGCCCCCACCTCGTCGAACCTGAACTTCGGCCAGGGCCAGACCATCGCCAACTCGGTCATCGTCCCGATCGGCCCCGACGGCAAGATCAGCATCCGCAACGGCGCCGGAGCCGGGACCCACGTGATCGTCGACGTCGTGGGCTACTACAGCCCCGAGAGCGAGAGCGCGCTGATCCGCACCGCCCCGAGCCGCTGGTTCGACACCCGTGAGTGGGGCAACCCGCTCGACGGTCGCTCCTACATCTACGGCCGGGTCGCGGGCGGGGACACGAACGTCACCGCGCTCGTCACCAACGCCACCGTCACCAACCCCGAGGGCACCGGCTTCCTGACGGTCTCCCCGGACCCCAACTCGTGGGCCGCCTACGAGGGTGGTTGGGAGACCTGGCCTACGCCGCCGAACTCCTCCAACCTCAACTGGACCTATCGCAAGACCGTCCCGAACCTGGTCCAGGCGAGCTCCGGCGTCAACAACGTGATCGACTTCTGGAACATGGGCTGGCAGTCCACGGACCTGCTCGTCGACACCTTCGGCTTCTACGCCAAGAACTGACGCCCGGCCCACCGGCAGGACCTGTCGGCTGAACCGTCGTACGGCGCCCCGCGCGCGGACCCCAGTGGTCCGGCCCCCGGGGCGCCGTACGGCGTTTTCCGGCACGGCCCCGGCGACGGCCCCGCATCAGCTCGACGGGGTCAGCCGCTCCCACAGGAACGTGTGGACGAGTGCCTCGTTGAAGGCGGTCTGCCGGTGGTCGGTGGCGCCCGCGTGGCCCCCGCCGAGGTGCTCGTGGAAGAGGACCGGATGCCCGAACTCGCGCAGCCGGGCGGCCATCTTGCGGGCGTGGCCCGGGTGGACGCGGTCGTCGCGGGTGGAGGTGAGCAGGAGCAGCGGCGGGTACGCCGGCCCGCCCTCCCGGACCTGGTGGTACGGGGAGATCCGCTCCAGGTGGGGCCGGTCCGCCGGGCTGTCGGGGTCCCCGTACTCGGCGATCCAGCTGGCGCCGGCGAGCAGCTTGTGGAAGCGGAGCATGTCCAGCAGCGGCACGTGGGCGACGACCGCGCCGAACAGTTCCGGGTCCCGGGTGAGCATCGCGCCCATCAGCAGTCCGCCGTTGCTGCCGCCCTCGATGCCCAGCTGGGCGGGGGTGGTGATGTCCCGGGCGGCGAGGTCCCGGGCGACGGCGGCGAAGTCCTCGTACGCCCGGACCCGGTTCGCGCCGAGGGCGGCCCGGTGCCAGTCCGGCCCGTACTCGTGGCCGCCCCGGATGCCCGCGACGACGTAGGTGCCGCCCCGCGCGAGCCAGGCCCGTCCGGTGAGCGCGCTGTACTGCGGGACCATGGAGATCTCGAAGCCGCCGTACCCGTAGAGCAGGGTGGGGCCCGGGCCGGGCCGGTCCTCGGGTCCCACCACGAAGTACGGGACCCGCGTGCCGTCCGCGGAGGTCGCGAAGTACTGGCGCACGCCGAGTCCGGTGGTGTCGAAGAGCGCCGGGCTCTGCTTGACGCTCTCGCCGTCGCCGCCGGCCGTGCCCCGGTAGAGGGTGGACGGCTGGAGGAAGCCGGAGACGAGATGGAAGTACTCGTCGCTCACGTCCGGGTCGGTGGAGGTGACCGAGGCGGTGGACAGCGGCGGTACGCCCGGCAGCGGGGCCCGCTGCCAGCCGCCGGGCGCGGGGGTGAGGAGCTCCATCCGCGAGGAGACGTCGGCGCGGGTGCTGAGGATGAGGTGGTTGCGGGTCCAGCTGTATCCGGCGAGCGCGGTGCGCTCGTCCGGGGTGAACAGCACCTCGGCGTCCCGTTCCCCCGCCTGGAAGGCATCGAAGTCGAAGGCGAGCAGGCTTCCCGCGGGGTGGCCGAGCCACGGCGTTTTCGTGGTGACGGTCAGCCACTCCCGGTGGACGGAGGCGCCCGCGTCGTCCGGCACGTCGATCTTCACCGGCGGGTCTGCGGGGTCCTCGGGGAGGAGGAAGAGCTCCTTGTTCCAGAAGTCGATCTGGCGGTGGACGAAGTCACGTGCGAAGCCGGGGGTGTCGTCGTGCCATCCGGTGGCGGACAGGTCCGAGGGCCGGCCCTCGTAGACCTGCTCCGCGTCTTCGAGGGGGGTGCCGCGGCGCCAGCGGCGGACCTGGAGCGGATAGCCGGACGCGGACATCGAGCCGGGGCCGAAGTCGGTCCCGATCCAGATCCGGTCGTGGTCGATCCATCCGACCCGGGTCTTGGCCTCCTCGACGGTGAACCCGTCCTCGACGAAGGCCAGGGTCTCCAGGTCGAACTCGCGCACGACGCAGGCGTCGGCGCCGTCCCGTGACAGCATGACGAGGGCGTGCCGGTGTTCGGGGGCGAGGACGCTGCTGCCCGCCCAGGCCCACTTCTCGTCCTCGGCCCCGGCCAGTGCGTCCAGGTCCAGGAGCACCTCCCAGGCCGGCCGCTGCGTGCGGTACTCCTCGAGCGTGGTCCGCCGCCACAGGCCGCGTACGTGATCGGCGTCCTGCCAGAAGTTGTAGAGGTGGCGGCCCCGGCGGACGACGTACGGGATCCGGCCGTCGTCGTCCAGCACCTCCCGCATCTCCTGTTCGAGCACTTTGAACCCGGGGGCGCCGGTCAGCGCCTCCACGGTCTCGGCGTTGCGCTCCCGGACCCAGTCGAGGGCGGCCTCGCCGGATACGTCTTCCAACCACAGGTAGGGGTCTTCATGGCTCATCAGGCGATTGTGCAGGAAGACGGGCCGTGCGCAGGGCCGAGTGCACCGACCAGACCACCGAGACCAGCGGGACCGCGACCACCGCGCCGACCACTCCGGCGGCGATGGCCCCCGCGACCACCGAGATGGCCACCACGAGGGGGTGCAGCCGCACCGCCCGGCTCATCACCAGCGGGTGCAGCACATGGCCCTCGATCTGGCCGATGACCACGATCAGCGCCACCACGATCGCCGCGACGAGCGGCCCCTGCGCGGCCAGCGCGACCACCGCGGCGACCGCCAGCGCGACCGGCGAGCCGATGAGGGGGATGAAGGCCGCGAAGAACTCCAGTACCGCCAGCGGAACGGCCAGCGGGACCCCGAGGAAATACAGCGCCACCCCGACGAGGACGGCGTTCGTCGCCGCGACCAGCAGGATGCCGTGGGTGTAGCCGGTGAAGGTGCGCCAGGCCGCCCGCCCGCCGATCGCCACCCGCTCGCGCGCCGGCTCGGGCAGCTGCGCGCAGAACCACGACCACTGCCGGTCGCCGCCGTGCAGGAAGAAGACCGAGCAGAAGACGCCGAGGGCGAGGACGGTCAGGACGTGCACCAGCCGCCCGGCGCCGCTGACCGCCTGGCTGAGCACCGTGGAGCGGTGGCTGGAGAGGAAGGCACCGATGCGCGACTGTACGTCGGAGAGCGCGCGCGGGTTCAGCCGGAAGGGCGGCCGCTCCAGCCACGCCTCGATGCCGGCGAGTCCCTGGCGGAACTCCCGGGCCAAGGTCGTGCTCTCCCCCGCCACGGCCTCGCCGACGAACGTCAGCACTCCCAGGACCAGCAGCGCGCTGCCGACGAGGGTCACGGCGACGGCGAGCGTGCGGGGGACCCTGCGGGCGAGGCGCCCGGTGGGCGACCACAGCAGGGCCGCGACGACGAGACCGAGGAAGAGGGCCACGGCGATCTCGTGGAAGCGGCCCAGCACGGCGAAGACCGCGTAGACGGCGGCGCCGACGACCAGCAGGCGCCAGGCGTACGACGCGGCCGTACGCAGGAACGGTGACACCGGCGGCATGGTCCATGGATGCCACCGCGGGCCGGCCTTGCCACGGGCGGGGCCTCGGATTCGCCCGTCCGGGGCGGTCCGCGGGCTCTGCGGCGGCCGATTTCCGGCGCCCGAGCGGGGAAAACCCTTTGCGCGGGTGCGGGCGCCCGTCGACGATGACCTCTCGTGAGCACCTCCCGCCTGGCCGCCCTTTTGCCCGACCTCGCCCCGTTCCGGTCCGGCCGTGATTTCCGGCTGCTGTTCTACCAGGGGACGGTGACGTTCTTCGGCTCCTTCATGGCCATGATCGCGCTGCCGCTGCAGATCAAGCACCTGACGGACTCGCCGCTGGCCGTCGGCGCGATGGGTGCGGTGGAGCTGGTTCCGCTGGTGGTCTGCGGGCTGTACGGGGGCGCGCTCGCCGACGCGGTCGACCGGCGGCGGATCATCCTGCTGACCGAGGCCGGGCTCGGAGTGCTCGCGCTGGTGCTGCTGGTGAACGCGGCCCTGCCGGATCCGCTGCTGTGGCCGCTGTACGTGGTCGCGGCGGGGGTGTCCGCGCTGGCCGGGCTCCAGCGGCCGGCCCTGGACTCGCTGATGGCGCGGATCGTGCCGCACGACCAGCTGACCGCGGCCGCCGCGCTCAACGGGCTGCGCTACCAGTTCGGCGCGATCGCGGGTCCGGCGCTGGCCGGTCTGGTCGTCGCGTACGCCGGGTACGCCTCGGCCTACTCCGTCACCGTCGTGGGCTTCCTCGTCTCCGTGCTGCTGTGTCTGCGGCTCAGTCCGGCGCCGCCGGTCCGGGGTGCCGAGCGCCCGTCGCTGCGCGGGATCGCCGAGGGCGCGCGGTACGCGTGGAGCCGGCCCGTGCTGCTGGGGACGTACGCCGTCGACCTGGCGGCGATGCTCTTCGCCTTCCCGAACGCGATCTTCCCCTTCCTGGCGGACGAGCTGGACGCGGTGTGGGCGCTGGGGCTGATGTACGCGGCGGGGGCGGTGGGTTCCCTGGTGCTGGGGCTTACCAGCGGCTGGGTGTCCCGGATCCGGCGGCACGGGCTGCTGGTGGTGTCCGGGGCGGCGGTCTGGGGGCTGGCGATCGCGGGCGCGGGCGCGTCCGGCGGCATCTGGGTCGTCCTGCTGTGCCTCGCCGTGGCGGGCGCCGGAGACATGCTGAGCGGGCTGGCGCGCGCCACGATCTGGAACCAGACGATCCCCGAGGAACTGCGCGGCCGGCTCGCGGGGATCGAGGTGCTCTCGTACAGCGTGGGCCCGCAGCTGGGCCAGGTCCGGGCGGGCACGATGGCCGGATGGACCGGTACCCGGCCGGCCTTCTGGAGCGGCGGTCTGGCCTGCGTGGCCTCGGTGGCGGTGCTGGCCGCGCTGCTGCCGAAGCTGGTCTCCTACGACGCCGACACGGACGAGGACGCCCTGCGCCGGCGGGCGGCACGGGAGGCGGAGGCGGAACCGAGGCGGGCGGCGGCCTGACGCCCGCCGGGGCTCAGCTCTCCTTCTCGGCGAGGATCCGGTCGGCCGCGTAGTGCGGGCAGTTGCCGGCGTGCCAGGTCACCGAGAGCGAACAGGCACCGGTCCGCAGGGTCCGCACCGCGCCGTCGGCGGCGGTGGCCTTACAGAAGGGGCACACGACGGTCTCCGGGCGCAGTAGATCGAACATGCCGTGTCCTTCCCGCAGCATTCTCACACCGGACCAGTCCAGAACTATCAAATCCGGCGCCATTCGGCCCCAGTACCCACAAGTACGGATGGGTATTGGAGGCCGTGACCGAGCGGGAAGAGCGGTGGAACGGCGACCGGGGGTCGTCCCCGGGCGGCTGCCGCGCCGGCGAGAACCCGGGCTGCGGCCCGGAGTTCGGTGTCGCTCCCCGAGCAGCGGGCAGGCTCGCCGTCACCTCGGGAAGTCGCACGACGCCATAAGGGTTGCGCAGCGCCACGGCGATGACGCAGCGGGCCCGCGGATCTACTCCTCCCGACCGGCCGGAGGTTACTCGCGAGGAAACACCGCCTTTGGCTATGGTGAGCGCCCTCGGTCGATCCCCCCTTCGGATCCAAAGATCAAAGACGGATCCGATGCGTCGATCGAAGGACACTCCCCCACCCGGGACATGAATACGCAGTGCTGAGCGACGCGGCGTCGGTAACACCGCCCGGCGTCGGATCGGTACGAGCCGGCCTGCCCTCGTCCTGTCACCCAGGACTGGAGGGCGGCTGTCTTCTCATTCACCTACCTCGCGAAGGCAAGGCAGAGATGGCACGAATGCCCCGTCAGTCCCCCCGCCGACCGCACGCGCAGACGCGTACGCACACGCACCCGGTCGACGAACTGCTCCCGATCCCCCGGCTCGCCCTGTACGGCTTCCAGCACGTCCTCGCGTTCTACGCCGCGGCCGTCATCGTCCCGGTCCTGCTCGGCAACGCGCTGGGCCTCTCCCGCCAGGAACTCGTCCACCTCATCAACGCGGACCTCCTGACCTGCGGCGTGGCCTCGATCATCCAGGCCCTCGGCTTCTGGAAGGTCGGCGCCCGGCTGCCCCTGGTCCAGGGCGTCACCTTCACCGCGGTCTCCCCCATGATCGCCATAGGCACCGGCGCGGGCGGCGGCACCGCCGGCCTCCTCGTCGTCTACGGGGCGGTGATCACGGCGGGCATGGCGACCTTCCTCTTCGCGCCGCTCTTCGGCAAGCTCGTGAAGTACTTCCCGCCGCTCGTCATCGGCACGATCCTCACGATCATCGGCATCACGCTGATCCCGGTGGCCCTCCAGGACGCCGCCGGCGGCGCGCACCTCATCGGCACTCCCGCGTACGGGGCCCCCAAGAACCTCGCCTACGCACTGGGCACCCTGCTGTTCATCCTGGCCGTGGTCCGGATCGGCAAGCCGTTCCTGAGCAGCCTGGCGGTCCTGCTCGGGCTCGTCGTCGGCACGGCGGTCGCCTGGCTCTTCGGCGACGCCGATTTCGCGGCGGTGCGGGAGAGCGACTGGTTCGGGGTCACCGCCCCCTTCCACTACGGGATGCCGCGGTTCGAGCTGCTCCCGATCGTCGCCATGCTCGTCGTCGTCCTGATCACCATGGTGGAGACCACCGGGGACGTCTACGCGATCGGCGAGATCACCCGCAAGAGGGTCGACGCCGACACGGTGGCCCGGGCGCTGCGCGCCGACGGTGCGGCGACGGTCCTCGGCGGCGTCCTCAACTCGTTCCCGTACGTGGCGTTCGCCGAGAACATCGGGCTCGTGCGCATGTCCAAGGTGATGAGCCGGTACGTGGTCGTCGCGGCCGGCGCGTTCATGGTCGTGCTGGGGCTGCTGCCGAAGGCGGGCAGCCTCGTCGCCTCGGTTCCGCACCCGGTGCTGGGCGGAGCGGCGGTCTCCATGTTCGGCATCGTCGCCGCGGTCGGGGTGCAGATCCTGGGGAAGGCCGATCTGCGCGAGGAGCGCAACACCCTGATCCTGGCGGTCAGTCTGGGCGCCGCCCTGCTGCCCACCACGGTCGCGCCGTTCTTCGCCCGGATGCCGGACGGCCTCCGGGCGGTCCTCGACAGCGGGATCACGCTGGGCGCCCTCACCGCCATCGCGCTGAACCTGCTCTTCAACGTCTTCACGCGCCGCACCACGACGGAGATCGACTGGGACGGCGTGGGGGAACACGAGGCGCCTGAGGCGGAGTTCGGGGCGTACCCGGCCCGCTGAGGCGGGCTCCCGGCACCGGGCACGGCGGGGACGGGGAGGGGACGAGTGCGCCCTTCCCCGTCCGCTCCGGCCTGCCTGCGGCCGGCGGGCGGTCCGTCAGCGGCCGCCCAGCGGGAACGGCGGGGCCTCGCCCTCCTCGCCGATCAACTCCCAGAAGTGGTCGACGAGTCGGCGCAGGTAGGCGGCGCGCTCGGCCGCGATCTCCTTCAGCCGGGCGTCGTCGTTGCGCGCCACGAGGTGTCCCATGTACCGCTCCGAGAACCGCGAGAACTCCCCGTGCATCGTGCGCAGCGCGTCCCCCACGCTGGTGGCGTCCACCACGACGATCTCCGCCACCGGGTCCACGTACGCCTTCCACCGCCCGGAGACGGCCGATCTCAGGTGGTCCGCCAGCTCGTCCACCCGGCCCATGATCCCGATGAGCTTGCGCAGCGACAGATCCAGGGCGTCCACGAGCGCCCTGGTCTGCCACGCGTCGCCGTGCCACTGCTGCGCCGCTTCGGCCGCACGGTACTCAGTCGGGTCCATGCCTATGCGGTACGCCAGCCGCTCCACGGTGAGCCGGCGGGCCAGCCGGTGCTCGGCGAGGGTGCGCGGTTCGATGCCCATCAGCGTCGTCGCCTCGCACCACAAGACGTCCGCCAGGGCGAAGAGCTGACGGTCGGTGGGAATCTCGGAGCCGTGCTCCCAGGCCAGGACCAGCTGCGGGTGGACGGGTGCGCCGCAGGTGGCCATGAAGTGGGCCACCTGGGTCGGGGACAGGCCCATGCGGGCTCGTGCGGACCTGGCCTCGGTCGGGGAGAACGGAGTGCTGTGCACGGACGCGACACCTCGCAGCATCCTCGGACGCGTGGCGCGCGAGGGGAGGACGGATCGATGGATGAACACCAAGCGCGGGCACAGTAACAGATGTTCAGCTGATGGTCAGCGGGGTGCAGCCGTCCATATCCCTACGATTCAAAGGCTATCCATGACCTCCGGGTTCGAAGTTGGCGAGCATCTGTTCCAGCGCGGCCTGGTCCGGCCCGGTGAAGGCATCGATGCCGGGCAGCGCGGCGAGGGTGTCGATGAACTGCGCGGTCTGTCCCACCGCCGGCGGCAGGTGCGTACACAGGATGGTCTGCGGGTCCATCGCCCGCAGCGGCTCGACGGTGGCGAGGAACCGGTCCGGATCCACCACTTGGACCCAGGGGCTGTCCACGCTCGCCCAGAGCCGCTGGGACGCCCGCACGTCCTCGGCCGGCACCGCCCCGACGTCGGTGCCCGTGGCCACGTCAGCGGACGGCATCGGGCCGCCGAAGCAGTCGGAACTGAAGCAGGTCCGCGAACGGTCCTCGTAGAAGCCGACGGTGGCCGGGTTGTCGAACAGCGGCGGCCGGAACGCGTGCAGCGTCCGGTCGCCCACGTCCAGGGTCTGGCCCGGATTGAGGAAGTACACCCGGTCCAGGGGCAGCGGCCGCTCCGTGGACATGATCCCGGCGGCCAGGAACGTGGTGACCAGCCGCGCCCGGGGAGCGGCTTCGAGCAGGGCGAAGAGGCCTCCCGTGTGGTCGCGGTCGGGGTGGGTCAGCCAGATCCACCGCACGTCGGCGGGATCGACCACGGAACCCAGGGCGTCGACGAAGTCCCGGTCCGGCAGTCCGAGGCCGGTGTCGACGACCACCGGTTGCTCGGAGTGCAGGACGAAGGAGTTGACGGGAAGGAAGCCGATGCCCGGAACCTCCAGGCTGTCCGCGAGAACGGTGATGTCGGGTCCCAGCTTGTGCGTCGTCATGGCGGCCTCCACCCCCCTGCGTACGGGCTCTTCCTCCATCGTGGCGCCGTCGGGTTGCGACCGCGCGCGGGAGGCGGTAGCCGTGCCGGACCGCCGCCCTCAGTTCGCGCAGTCCGTGTCCCGGGCAGGACGCCTGCCGGTGGTGAGGAACACCGTGACGGCGCGGTCGCCGCACGCGTTGCCGTTGCCGAGGTACAGCCCGTGGCCGCCCTGCTCGACGGTGACGAGCCGGGCTCGGTCGCCCAGGGCCTCGCGCATCCTCAGGCCTCCGAAGAGCGGGGTCGCCGGATCGCGGCGGCTCTGGAGCATCAGGATGTCGGACGGTCCCTCGTCGGTGATCCGGGTCGGCTTCTGTGCCGGTGCGTCCTTCCAGAAGGAGCAGGGCAGCACGTTCACCGGCATGCCGGCCGTGAGCGGGTGGCGGGCGCGGTCCGCGTCGACCGCGCGCTGGTACGAGGCCGTGGACGCCTGCGGCCACGCCACGTCGTTGCAGATGACGGCGACCATGAGCGCGGCGTCCGGGTCCGGGATCGGCTGGGCGAGCTCGCGCGGGAGGACGGGCTGCTTCGCCGGGTCCGCGGCCTCCTTGACCAGCCGGGCGAAGGGGCCGAAGGCGGAGTCGCTGTAGAGGGCGTTCTGCAGGGCCTGCCGCAGGCCGTTGCCGGTCAGGGGCACGCCCGGGGTGGTCGACTCCCTCGGCGCGCGGTCCAGCGCGGCTGCGAGGGAGACGACGAGCGGCTCGACCTCCTCCGGCCGCGCGGCCAGTCGCAGGCCGTCCCGGTCCCGGTCCGGGTGGGCCGCCCAGGCCGCGAAGTCGGGGAAGCGGTCCTCGGCGCCCCGCGACATGTTCGCCAGCCAGCCGCGGGCGACCCGCTTCGGGTCGGGGTCGCCGCTGCTGTCGAGGACCCAGCGGTCGGTGCGCTGCGGGTACTTCTGCGCGTACACGGCCCCCACGTAGGTCCCGTACGAGGTGCCCCAGGCGGAGAGCTTGCGCTCGTCGAGCGCCTCGCGGAAGCGGTCCATGTCGCTCACCTGGTTGGCGGTGGTGAAACTGCGCAGCTCGGGACCGCCGTTGCGGGCGCAGGCCTCGGCGATGCGCCGGGAGCGGGCGACGTTCTCGGTGATCTCGCCGTTCGGGCCCGGCCAGGACCGCAGGCTGGTGAGGTACCGGTCCTCGGGGGCGAGGCCGCAGGTCGCGGTGGTGCTGGCGCCCACGCCGCGCGGATCGAAGGCGACGAGGTCGTACGCCCCGCCCAGCTCCCGGCGCAGCGCGTCTCCCTTCTGCTTCAGGCGCTGTACGCCGGATCCGCCCGGGCCGCCGGGCAACACGACGAGCGTGCCGCGGCGGGCCTCGGGGCGGTCGCTGCGGATGCGGGAGACGGCGACGGTGAGCTGCGGGCCGTCGGGGTCCTCGTAGTCGAGCGGTACCGGCAGCTCGGCGCACTCCTGGCCGGCGGGGACCGCCGGATCGGGGCAGGCGTGCCAGCGCAGCCGCGGGGCGGCCGGCGTGGCCCGGTTGGCTCCCGGCGCGGCGCTCGCGGCGCCCGCGGTGGTCAGGCCGGCGGCCACGGAGGCCGCGGCGAGGGTGAGGAGCAGGGCCTTCTTCGGGTAAGTCGTCATGACGCAAGCCTTGTTGCTCTCGCGTCGGCGTCCCATCCAGCGGGCATGTCGGCCCCCGGTGGGGATAACCCCCGCGCCGGCGTACGGAGATCAGGGCAGCGGGACCCCGCGGGCCGCGATCCAGAGCTCGTACCACTCCTCGTGCGTGAGGTCGGGCTCCCGTACGGCCGCGTCGCGGCAGGCGCGGATCCGGTCGGGCCGGGCGGTGCCGATGACGGGCGCGATCCCGGCGGGGTGCCGGATCAGCCACCACAGCAGCACCGTCTCCGGCGTCGTGCCCTTGCGCCGGGCCAGCTCGGCCAGCAGCTCCGCGGTCGCCCGTTCGGCGGGCGTCTGCTCGCGGCCCGTGAACCGGCCCTGCGCCAGCGCGCCCCAGGCCTGGAGGCGGATGCCGTGGTCGTGGCAGTGCTCCAGCGTGCCGAACGGGAAGCCGTTGGCCGCGGACCCGGGCGTGTTGAGCAGGACCCCGGCCTCGACCCAGTCGCGGCTGTGCAGGCTCATCTCCAGCTGGTTGGCCACCAGGGGCACGTCGAGGCGCGCCTGGAGACGGGCGATCTGCGCGGCCCCCATGTTGGACACGCCGAAGCCCCGTACGAGGCCCTGCCGGTGCAGGGACGTCAGCGCCGACGCGATCGAGTCCACGTCCGCCAGCGGATCGGGACGGTGCAGCAGCAGGACGTCGAGCACGTCGGTGCGCAGCCGGGTCAGGCTCTCCTCGACCCGCCGCGTGATGCTCTCCCCGCGGAGGTCGTAGATCCCCGGGCGGTCCGCGTCGCCGAGCCGGATCCCGCACTTGGTCTGGAGCGTGATGCGTTCGCGCAGGCCCGGCGTGCGGGCGAGCACCTCGCCGAAGACGGCCTCGGCCTTGCCGTGCCGGTAGATGTCGGCGTGGTCGAAGGCGGTGATCCCGCTGTCGAGCGCGGCGGAGATCGCCGCCTCGGCGGCGTCGATGTCGCCGGGCCCGTACGCACCCGGCTCCCAGCTCCCGCCGAGGCCCATGCACCCGTACAGCACCCGGTCACCGCTCACGCCCGCACTCCCGTCCGTCACCACTCCCCCACCCTAGGCCCTCGTCCAGGCGTGTCCTACGTGGGCTTCGCGCCGTCCGATCGGCCGTACACTCGGGCCATGGGTCACACGGGTTCGACGGGGCGGTGCGCACGGCACACCGCCGCCGCGGCCGGCGTCGAGGCGCCCGAGCCCCTTCGGGTCGCCCTGCACGGCCACGGCTAGCGCTCGCCTCCCTTCCACCCTCCTCCGCCCGGCGTGCCACTGCTCCACGCGGTGGCCGTGGCTCTCCTGCCGGGCCGAGCCACCTCGTCGTCCTGTGGTCGTCGGACGATCGCCCGCCCCGCTCCACGTCACCACCGCAGCTTTCCGGCATGCCGCCGGCGCTGCCGCCTGGCTACGGCCGCACGCCCGGGCCGAGCCCCCTCGAAGGGATCATTGTGAAGCTGAGCGAGTTGCTGGCCGGGCAGGAGCACCACGTACTCCGGGGTGACCCGGAGACGACGTCGATCACCGCGGCGACGACGTTCGACGCGGATCGGGTGATGCCGGGCTCGCTGTTCATCGCCGTCCCGGGGCACCGGGAGGGCGGGCCGGACGCCGTGTCGCCCGCACTCGCCCGCGGCGCGGCCGCGGTGCTCGTCGACGGCCGGGAACCGGCCCTTCCGCCGTCGGTGTGGCCGCCGGGCGCCTGCGCCGTCAGGGTCCCCGACACCCGGACGGCGGCCGCGGTCGTGACCTCGCGCTACTTCGGCGAGCCCGGACGGCAGATGGACATGGTCGCGATCACCGGTACCAACGGCAAGACGTCCGTGTCGTACATGGTCGAGTCCGCCCTGCGGATCTCCGAGGGCGCGAAGGTGGGGGTCATCGGGACCGCCGGCAGCCGCATCGGCGACGAGCTGATCCCGATGCCGCGTTCGGTGCTGACCACTCCGGAGTCGCCGGACCTCCAGTACCTGCTGGGGTGCATGCGCGACCGCGGCGCCGGCAGCGTGGTGCTGGAGGCCACCTCGATGGCCCTGCTGACCCATCGCGTCGACCAGACCTTCATCGACGTCGGCGTCTTCACCAACCTGACGCAGGACCATCTCGACGACCACGGCACGATGGAGAACTACCGGGACGCCAAGCTCCGCCTGTTCCAGGGCCTGTGCCGGCACGCGGTCGTCAATGCGGACGATCCCGTGGGCGCCGGCATCCGGTCGATGATGCCCGGGGCCGTGACCACCTACGCGATCGACGCCCCGGCGGACTACCGGGCCACCGGACTGGCCGTGAGCGCTTCCGGCACGCGGTTCACCCTCCACCACGGCGGGCGGGCGTATCCGGCGTCGATCCCCGTTCCCGGGAAGTTCTCGGTGGCCAACGCGCTGGCCACCGTGGCCGCCTGTCACGTCCTGGGCCACGACCTGGGCGCCCTGGTCGACGCGCTCGACCGGATGCCTCCCGTACCAGGCCGGTTCGAACGCTTCCGGACCCCGCTCGGCACCTCCGTGATCGTGGACTACGCCCACTCGCCGGATTCCCTGGACAAGGTCCTGACCACCATCCGCGGCTTCGCGCGGGGCCGGGTCGTCACCGTCTTCGGCTGTGGCGGGGACCGCGACACCACCAAGCGGGCCGACATGGGGAGGATCGCCGGAACCCACTCCGACCTGTGCGTCCTCACCTCGGACAACCCCCGCAACGAAGACCCCGAGGCCATCCTTGACGAGGTCGCCCCGGGCCTCGTGGCGACCGGCACCCCCTTCGAGCGCTTCGCCGACCGCCGCCGGGCGATCGAGTTCGCCCTGTCGGCCGCGGGTCCCGACGACGTCGTCCTGATCGCCGGGAAGGGCAGCGAGCCGTACCAGATCGTGGGCGAGGAGCTGCTCCCCTTCAGCGACATGTCCACGGTGCGCGAGCTCTCCGCGCCCCGGAGCCCTTCACACCCGGGCCGATGCACGGTCTGACCGGCGGATACTCAATGATGTCCGCATGGAAAGACATATGGAGACCGGGCGGTCGTCCGGCCGCCGGTTCGGCCGCGCGGTGGCGACCCTGAGCCTGCTGACCTCGGCGGTGGCGTGCACGTCCGCGCAGGCTCCGGCTCCGGTTCCGGGCGCCGCGAGCGGGGACCAGGTCTCCGTGGCCACCTGGAACATGTGCGGGGTGCGGCAGTGGAGCTGCGAGGAGACCGGCAGCCCGAAGGACAAGTTCCAGCAGCTGCGCGACCTGGTCGGCGACTCCGGCGTACGCGTCCTGCTCCTGCAGGAGGTGTGCTCGGAGGACCTGCTGTCCTCGGCCGTGCGCCTGGGCCCGGAGTGGCACTCGGTCTTCGAACCGTACGCCGACGTGGACGCGGCGGGCCGGCGCACCTCCGTCGACTGCACCGGGCAGGGGCGCGGACAGGCCGGCTACGGGCTGCTGGCCGCCTCCCGGCTCACCGATGTGGAGGTCGTCCCGACCGAGCAGCCGACGGTGGGCCTGCACCGCGGGATCCTGTGCGCGCGGGTGCCCGCCCAGGGGCTGCGGGTGTGCAACGCGCACCTCTCGCTGCGGGAGAGCGACGGCGAGCACCCCGACTGGGACTTCCGCGACGACCAGCTGAGCTCGCTGGTCGCCACCGCGGCGACCGACGTCCGTACGGTCTTCGGCGGGGACTTCAACGCTCCGCCGCCGGTGGGCGGCCGGAACACCTCCGCCTGGATCTGGCCGTCGGAGGCCTACGACACCTACCGGGAGTGCGATCAGAAGGGCGACTCCCGCAAGGGGCGCGCCACGCACAAGGACGGCACGAAGATCGACTACCTCTTCACGCAGCTGCCCCGCACCGGCTGCGAGGTGGTGGAGACCAAGGCCTCCGACCACCGGCCGCTGGTGATGCGGGTGAGCCGCCCCGCCGCCGATCAGTCGCCCACGCCCTCCGCTCCCTCGGCCGGTCCCGGCGTCAGTAGCGCGAGTTGAAGTAGTTGCCCTGCTGCGCGGGGACGGAGTAGCCGTTCACCGAGGTGAAGGGGACGGCCGTCCACGGGGAGGCGTTGCCGACGGCGTCCACCGCGATGGCCTCGACGAAGTGGTCGCCCTCGTTCCAGGCCCAGCCCGACTCCCACACCCAGCTGCCGTCGGCCCGCACCTCGCAGGTGCCCAGGGTCACGCCGCCCTCCTGGAAGTCCACGCGCACGGCGCCGGGGGCGTAGCCTGCGAAGCCGACGGCGGGGCCCTGCACCTGCTGGTGCGCGGCCGGGGCCGTCACCGTGAGCGCGAGGGGCTGGGCGGGCCTCGGCGGCGGCGCAGGCGCCGGTACGTACTCGGGCAGGGGCTCGGAAGCGTGCTCCACGGCGGTGAAGACCACTTCGGTGCGCTCGGTCTGGTAGTTGTTCGCGTCCGCGCCGAAGAGCCTGACGACGTGCCGGCCCTTGGGCCACGGGCTGGTGCGCTCCCAGACCCAGGTGCCGTCGGCGGCGACGGGCGCGGAGCCCTTGTGCTTGCCGTCCTGCCAGAAGCTGACGCGGACGGCGCCCGCGGCGGTTCCGGAGAAGCGAACGGCGTTCGCGGGGACCCGGTCCTCCGACCTCGGCGACAGCACCACCGGCTTGGGGAAGGCGTCGCTGCTCTGGACCAGGGAGGTCTGCGCGAGGTACGCGTCGATGGCCGACGTATCGCGCTCCGGCTGTTCGTAGCCGTTGCGGACCATGCCGAACCGTGGGGCGATCCCCTCGACCAGGAGGTTCAGCAGGCCGATCAGGGTGGGGAGGTTGCGCAGCGTGACCTTCCCGTGGTCGGTGATGAGGGGAGAGTCGTTGTAGACGAAGTTGAAGCTCTCGCGCCCCTGGAACAACGGGATGAACGGTTCCACTTGACGTGCGTATTGCTCGTCCTGGGGCGAGGTGATCACGTAGATGTTCGCCGAGGGATTGGCGCCGCTGCGCACCAGGTCCGGGAGGATCGAGTCGAGGATGTGGACGTTCTGCTCCGTCGCCTCACCCATCATCACCCGGACCGCGTCGGGGTTGCCCTCTTTGACGCGGGTTCCGATCTGGAACTGCGGCACGCTGGCCACGATGTTCCTGAAGCCGTACTTCAGCCCGAAGAAGAGGGCCGCGCTGCCGCCCTTCGAGCTGCCGAACATGGTCACTTCGTTCGGCGAGAGGGAGAGGGCGTGCATGACACGGGAGATGAGCCCCGCGACGGACTGCTCCAGGGAGAAGTCCATCCCCTTGCAGAGGTAGTAGGTGTTCGCGCCGTCGAAGAGGTCGCGGACCCACAGGATGTTCGACCGGAGCAGGTCGAGCTTTCCGGTCGCCCAGCCCCACTCACCGGGCGCGTAACGGTTCGCGAAGACCACGACCAGGTGACGGTTGCCCTTCCGGGCGTGGGAGAACTTGTACTCGATGGGCACCGCCCCGGAGGTGTCCACGCCGGTGAAGACGCGGCGCGCGTTCTGGGCTGCTGCCTTAGACATGCTCGGAATCCATTCTTCTCACCGGCTGGCGCGGCACCTGGCCGAGGGTGCCTCCGTTCCAAGGGCCTGGCTGACCCGCATGGCCCGCCGCGCCTGCGGCCCGGCCGCCCGCCGCGCCGACGGCCGGTGCCTGGGCCCGCGCGGGGTCGAGGTCTCCTCCGGCGATCAGGATGCGGTCGGTCAGCCTGGCCGAGGCGTAGCCGTCGTCCAGATCGCAGAACTCCTGCTGGAACCAGCGGTAGCGGGCGGCGTAGCCGTGCTGGATGCGGTCGATGTTGCGGATCGCCCCGATCAGCTCCGGGGAGGTGTACACGAGCGGGCCGGGTGCGGACTGCTCGAAGTCGAAGTAGAAGCCGCGCAGGGTGTCCCGGTAGTGGTCCAGGTCGTACGTGAAGAAGAGGATCGGCCGCCCGGTGTTGACGAAGTCGAACATCAGGGAGGAGTAGTCCGTGATCATCACGTCGGTGATGAGCGAGAGGTCCGCCATGTCCGGGTAGTCGGACACGTCGTAGACGAAGCCGTCGCCGGCGCCGGGCACCGGGTCCACCACGTTGGGGTGGCGCCGCACGAGCAGGACGTGGTCGTGGCTCAGCTGCGCCTTGGCATCGTCGAGGTCGATGCGGAAGTCGAGCTTGTACTTTCCGGGTGCGTAGAACTGGTCGTCGCGCCAGGTCGGCGCGTACATGATGACCTTCTTGCCCGGCGGGAGCCCGATGCGGCGGCGCACCTCCGCCGCCCGGTGGCCGGAGTCCGCCCGGCGCAGGACGTCGTTGCGCGGATAGCCGCTCTCGACCATCTCGCCCGGGAACTGGAAGGCCCGCTTGAGGATCGGGGTGCTGAAGCTGTTCGGGGACACCAGCATGTCCCAGTTCTGCACCTCCTTCTCCACGCGTTCCAGGTACCGCTTGTCCGCGAAGTGCACGGCTTCGATGTCGTGGCCGATGCGCTTGAGCGGGGTGCCGTGCCAGGTCTGCACGACGATCTGGCCGTCACGCTTCTGGAACCAGTCGGGCAGGTGGTTGTTGGCGACGATGTACCGAGCGCGGCCCAGGGCCTCGTACCAGTCGGGGGACCACATGCGGACGGGGCGTGCGGTGGGCGGTACGGCCACCTGGTCGTCGCGCACCACCCACAGGTGCTCGAGGTCCACGCCGCGGCGGACCATCTCCTCGTGCAGGGCGCGGGGGCTGTCGGAGTACTGGGTCCCCTTGAAGGCGTCGAACAGCACCGCCGGCCTTACGGACTTGCGGCGAGCCTCCGGGTACGTCTTGGTGCGCATCAGCTTCTGCCGGTACGGGCCGCGGGCCTCCTCCGGCATCGCCGAGTGGACCAGGAGCGAGAGCCTGTCGTAGGCCTCCGCCTGGAGCTCGTAGCGCCGCTCGTTGCTGGTCATCTCACTGGGGAGGGCGGGGATCAGCTCCTGTGTCATCTTGACCATGAGGTCGTTGGAACGGTTCTCCGCGGTGACGGCGGACGGGTCCTGGCGACGCAAGAAGAAGTCCCAGCGGCCGGCGGCCAGCGGAACCTCTCCGGCCAGGTTGCGCATCGCCGCGGGGGTGACGACGAAACGGAACTCCTCGCCGGACCAGGTGATGGGGACCGTTCGCTCCGCGCCGTGGGCCCGGGAGCGTACGACGATGTGCGCGGCGGCGAACTCGGCGGAGTCGAGCCTGTCCTGCGCGGCGTAGCCGACGACGACCTCCAGGGAGCCGTCGGGGCGCCAGGTGGCGGACTTGGCCAGCGGCAGGGTGTCGCGCTCGAACAGCACGACGTAGCCGGAGCCGTTGCGGTGCACGAAGACCTCGCGGTCCCCGCGCTCGGTCTGCAGTCCGGCCGGCATCCGGTAGTGGCCGTCGGTGGCGTCCTCCGCCATGACGGGGTAGATGGCCGCCTTGCGCCCCTCGACGTGCAGGGTGGTCTTCCAGCCGTTTGCGCCGGTGTTCCAGGACTCCGGCACTCCCTCCGAACCGTTGGTGCGGTGGCCGGGAACGAGCGCCTTGGCCGGAATGCGGGTGACAAAGGTGTACCAGCCCTCGCCGCCCGGCTGAAAGTTGACCCACGCGTCGTGCCGGCCGGCGCCGGCCAGGCTGGTGACCCGGAACTTGCCCCACTCGGGGAGCTTCGGACCGAGGTAGACCCCTCCGAGTTCCAGGTTGTCGCCGACCATGCGGTGCCGGGTGATGCGGCAACGCACGGTCTCCACGCGGAGCTTGAGCTTTCCCTGCAGGAAGAGCGGAACCACCCGGATGTTCTTGTCCACATACCGATAGGGCGGATTGGCCGCACTGCCCGCCCCGCCCCGGGCTATGCCCTTGTAGCGGAAGAGTCCGCGGCTCAGGACGCCGGCCGCGACATCCCACGTCCCCTCCACCCACTCGCCCTTGCGCTTGAGGCGGGACACGTCGAAGCGGACCTGGAATCCGGACCAGTCGTAGCAGTAGCGGTTCTGCTGGGAGTACTCCGTGGCCTGCGGGTAGTAGGTGCTCTTCGCCTTGGCGACGACCACCCGGCCCTGCTTCTTGTTCCGCAGCGCGATCGCCTTCATCGACATGTGCCGCTTGTGCACGTTGATGAATCGGACGTACGCGGACCCTTCGAGGGTCAGGTGGTCGGAGTCGTCCCAGCGCGCGGACGACAGCGAGCCGTGCAGCGAGAGTTCCTTGTCGAGCCGATAGGCGCTCTTGTCTATCCCGATCGAACGGTCGCCGAGGTAGGGATAGTTGAGGTAACGGTGGAAGCGCCGCTGCACGGGCAGGGGGCCGCCCTTGCGCTCGAACTCGACGACGTCGAGCAGCTCTTTGAGCCGCCCCTCGCGTACCAGGAGCCACTTCACGCGGGCGTCGGCGGGCAGTTCGTGGATGATGTCGGCGTCGGCCTCGTCCAGGAACTCGTTCGCCCACTGCATGAAGGCCTCGCGGTACTCCTCGTCGGCGTCCGGCAGCACTTTCAGATGCAGCATCAAGTCCGACTTCAGACAGGCGAGATCGTACTTGCGCTTGTGGTCGGAGTAGGAGCGGGCACGGTGTCCGGCGAGGAAGCGGCTGACCGACTGCACCGCGGCGACACGGTCTTGGAGGTTGCTGAACTCCGTGTGCCGCTGGGTGATGGAGGGCGCGGCGCCACCCTCGCGCCGGCGCCAGAAGTAGACGATGTCCGTGAGGATGTCGACCTTGGCGGCCCGGAAGTGGGCGAACATGTTGACCCAGGAGTCCTCGTACATCACGCCCTCGGGGAACGCGATGTAGTGGTAGTCCCAGAAAGACCGCCGGAACACCTTGTTCCACACCGTGCGGTCATAGATGAGGTCGGGCAGCTTGGTGATGTGCGTGCCGCGCTTGCTGCTGCGCATGGGCGCCTTGTGCAGCGGGGACTGCCACCTCTTGGTGGAGTTCATCATCTGCACGTTGCCGGAGACGAAGTCGGAGCCGGAGGATTCGAGGGTCCGCACGAGCAACTCGTAGGCGTACTCGGGTATCACGTCGTCACCGTCGACGAACGCGAGGAACTCCGCCTGGGGGTGGGCGGCGCGGATGCCGACGTTCCTGGCGTGGCCCGGTCCCATCGACTCCTGCCGCAGCAGCCGGAACCGCGGGTCCCGGCGGGCGAAGTCCGCGGCGATCGCGGTCGAGGAGTCGGTCGAGCCGTCGTCGACCATGATCACTTCAAGGTCGCGGAACGTCTGCCTGGCTATCGACTCGAGGCACTCCTCGAGGTAGATCTCGACGTCCTGGAAGGGCACGACGACGCTCAGGCGGGGCATACCTGCCACTCAGAAAACTCCTCGGTAGACACACTTCTCACAGCGCGCCGGGAATCGCAACGGCGCGCTGCCAGACCCGCCCCTGAATCTGGTCACCCACCGCTCCCCACGCACTCGCCCTCCCCACCCCTCGACCCGCACACTTATGCGACCCTCACAGGGTGTGCGCAGCGTAGGGCAACTGCGCAACGGCGAGCAAGTATTCACAAGCGCGCAAGCCGTCCGAAGCTTCACGCTTGCGAAGGAGCAGCGGTACGCAAAGCGCGCCGAACGGGCCAACTCCCCTCCGGTTCGGGGCGACGCGTGGAGACGCGGATCGTTACCGGCCGGAACGCCCGCGCGCCCGGTGAGCTAGGTCACCCCACGCGACACCAGGAATGGAAGGCGAGACCCGCGTCCATGAGGTCCTGGCGGGCGATCCGCAGCGCGCCGTTCGTGTCGATCATCGCGATCGTGACCGCACCACGGGCGTCGAGGGCGATGGCCGGCAACCCGGCACACCGGTCTCCCACGGGGGCCCACCAGGCGCCGTACTGCTCACCCTCCGTGGGATAGGCGGCGATCTCGGGGCATCCCTCGGCACCCCGCTGCAGCAGTACGGTGCAGTCGTAGCCGTTGATGCGCGTACGGGCGATGCCCACCGGGCCGGCGCCGCCCGCCCCGCCCAGCGACATCGGCACGCGGGACGCTCCGGCGGGGGCCATCGGGCGGTAGGCGATCACGCCGCCGTCCGCCGGATGGCGCCAGAAGTACGTGCCGGTGCCGGGGCCCGTCTCGTGAGCGCTGAACGTCCCTTCGATGGCATCGGCCTGCATGCGCCCGAGCCACCGGAAGCCGTGGCCGGGCCCGTCCTGACCCCAGTACGAGGCCCCGCCCCGGAAGGGCGCCAGGAACTCGGCCCTTCCCTGGGCCGTGACCAGGGGGACGACGGCACCTCGTGCCCATTTGCCCTGATAGTCCGCCCAAGTGCCCCATTTGCCGTCGGCGCCCCGGGTGCGGCCCCGTACACCGACCCCGAACCGGGTGGCGACGACGTGGAGCGATCCGGCGCCGTCCGGCAGCACCATCGGGTCTCCCGTCGGCGCCGGGGGCTCGCCCTCCCGCTCCCGCTCCGGGAACGGATTGCCCAGACCGCGCCAGTCGCTGAGCGGGCGGCCGGTCTGGTACTGGGCGGCGATGACCAGTTCGCGGCCGCCCGGCGCGTCGTCGCGGTAGCGGGTGCCGGCGAACCAGACGAAACCGCCCGCGTCCTGGGCCAGCGTGAGCCGGCCGGCCCATCCCTCCACGGGGAACAGGTCGGGCCCGTGCCATTCGTCCGAGCCGGGGGCCGACTCGGTCCAGCGCACCAGGCCCTCGGCGCAGCTCGCGTAGGCGGTCAGCCGGCCGTCCCGCCCGAGGCGGAGCCAGTTCCGGGCCGCGAGCCCGCCGTCGGCCGCCGCGGCTATCTCGGAGCCCGGAACCGCGGGCGTGGCGGAGGTGACACCCCGGCCCGTTTCCGCGCGTTCGCGTCGCGCCATGTCCAGCCCACTCCTGCCCGTTCTCGTCCCATTTGCCCGGCTCGGTCCTGCGAGCGTGGGGCAATCCACGGCAGGGCGCCGTCCTGTCGCCGCCGGCGGCGGACGTCCGGGGCGGCTCCCGGCCCGGTGCAATCTAGCCTGTCCGCGCCGTCACCCCAGAGGCGGACCCGTTGATTCCGTCGTCGGCCCGTCGGTTTCGGGCGGCTTCGCCCGCCCTTGCAAGGCCCGCGGTCCCGGCCGAGGGGCGTTGTCAGACCCCTGCGAGAGGATCATTCTCATGACGATCCTTCCCGCCGACGAGGCGTTGTCCAGCATGCCCAACGTGCCCAGCACGCCCGGTATCTCCGATGTGTCCGGCCTGTCCGGCCATGCCGGCTACCGTGCCGCGATACGGCAGTTGCGCGAGGCGTCCCACGCCTACTACGGCGGCGAGAACACCCCGCTGGACGACGCCGCTTACGACCGGCTGCGGCTGTCCGTGCTCGCGTGGGAGGCGGAGCACCCGGACGAGGCCGACCAGGAATCCCCGACGGGTCTGGTCGGTGACGGCGCCGCCCCGGTCGGCGACATCGCGCACACCACCCGGCTGCTCAGCCTCGACAACGTCTTCGACCCGGCCGGCCTGGTGGCCTGGGAGGCCTCGCTCCAGCGCCGCCTGGGGCGTCCGGCCGCCGGCGGGTTCACGGTCGAGCCGAAGATGGACGGAGCGGCCGTCGCCGCCCGGTACCGCGCCGGGCGGCTGAAGCAGATCATCACCCGCGGCAACGGCACGCACGGCGAGGACGTCAGCCACGTCATCGGCACCATCGAGGGCCTGCCCGAGCGGCTGCCCGTGCCGGCCACGTTCGAGGTGCGCGGCGAAGTCCTGTTCACCCAGGCGCAGTTCGAGACCGCGAACGAGGTCCGCAGTGCGCACGGCGCGCAGGTCTTCGCGAACCCGCGCAACGGCACGGCCGGCACCCTGCGCGCGAAGGACCGTCCGTACCGGCTCGCGATGTCGTTCTGGGCGTACGGGGCGGTCGAGCTCGACGGGGTCGCCTTCGTCCCCTCGGGGGCCACGCACGCCGAGGTCCTGGCCGCGGTCGAAGAGGCCGGAGTCCAGACGACGGCCGGCACCCCCGCCGGTCTGCACGTGGTCGCGACCCTCGCCGAGGCGCAGCGGAAGGTCGACGCGATCGCCGCGCTGCGGCCCGCCCTGCCGTTCGGCATCGACGGGGTGGTGATCAAGGCGAACGACGCGGCCGAGCAGGCCGCGGCCGGATTCGGCAGCAGGTTCCCGTACTGGGCGATCGCCTTCAAGCTCCCGGCGGTCGAGCGGCAGACGGTGCTGAAGGAGGTGGTCTGGGACGTGGGCCGGACCGGCGTACTGGCCCCGACGGCCGTACTCGAACCGGTGGACATCGACGGATCCACGGTCACCAGGGCCACGCTGCACAACCCCGCGGACATCCGCCGCCGCGACCTCCACATCGGCGACACCGTGACCGTCTACAAGGCGGGCGACATCATCCCCCGCGTCCAGGCCGCGGTCATCGGGCTCCGGCCGGCCGGGGCGCAGGAGGTGCCACTGCCCACGGCGTGTCCGAACTGCGGCGGGGAGATCAACAAGGACCAGGAGCGGTGGCGCTGCGCGAAGGGCACCGGGTGCGCGCTGCCCGCGCTGATCGAGTACGCCGCCGGCCGCGACATGCTCGACATCGACGGCCTGGGCAGGACGTACGTCAACGCCCTGATCGAGTCCGGTGACGTCACCGACGTCGCCGATCTGTTCACCCTCACCGAGGAGCAGCTCACCGCCGCCTCCGGCAGTGCCAAGCGGGGGGCGAAGCTGGCCGAGCAGATCGCCGCCGCCAGGTCCCGCCCGCTCAGCCGCGTCTTCTGCGCCCTGGGCGTGCTCGGCACGGGGCGCAGCATGTCCCGCCGCATCGCGGCGCACTTCGGGACCATGGACGCCATCCGGCGGGCCGACGCCTCCGCGATGCAGGAAGTCGAGGGCATCGGGCCGGAGAAGGCCCCGGTGATCGTGGAGCAGGTGGCCTCGCTGGCCCGGGTCATCGACAAACTGGCGGCCGCCGGGGTCGGGATGACGGAGCCGCGGCAGCCCCAGGCTGCCGCGCAGGGCCCGCTGGCGGGCCGGACGGTCGTCGTCACCGGCAAGATGAGCGGCCCGCTGGCGGACATGGGGCGCTCGGAGATGAACGCGCTGGTCGAGAAGGCCGGCGGCCGGGCGGGCAGCAGCGTCAACTCCAAGACCACCTACCTGGTCTGCGCGCCGTCCGCGAACGGGAAGCCGAGCTCCAAGGCGGTGAAGGCGGCGGAGCTGGGGGTCACGGTCCTCACCCCGGAGGCCTTCGCCGAGCTCGTCGCGGACTGCCTGGGCTGACCGGGGGCCGGGGACCGGGCTGACCGGGCTGACCGGGCTGACCGCGTCAGTACACGAGCTTGTAGCTCACGTCCTTGGCAACCGGCGCCGGGGCGGTGTCCGTGTAGAGGAGCCTGATCATCGTGAAGCGCTGGACGTCGGGACGGTCCGGCCAGGGTTCCGGGCTGCTCAGGGTCACCGTCACCGGGTAGGACCGGAAACGGCCCGCCGCGCAGTAGGGCTTGCAGTCGTTCACCATGTCGGTGCCCGTGGCCGTCGCGGTCCGCGGGCCCCACGTGTCCCATCGGAGCCTCACGAGACGGTTGTTGCCGTCGCCGCAGGCCAGCAGGTACTCCTCGGGGCGCACCTGGGGCTTCGAGAAGCAGTCGACGACCACCACCGGATCCGGCGCGGGAACCGGCACGGCCCGGGGCTGCGCCGAGGCCGGTACGGTGCCCGCCGCAAGCGCCGCGGCCGCACAGAGCAGAGTGGCGGTCCGCATCCTGGCCCAGGGGCCTCGGACGCGCCGGCCGTCTCCTGATGCGTCCACGACGTCCTCCTCGCC
This sequence comes from Streptomyces sp. NPDC046308, assembly GCF_055588065.1. NCBI lineage: Bacteria > Bacillati > Actinomycetota > Actinomycetes > Kitasatosporales > Streptomycetaceae > Streptomyces > Streptomyces sp. NPDC046308. Next base: position 32,982 of record NZ_JBVJFB010000009.1, on the reverse strand, counting down.
CGTCGGTCCCGGCTTCGGCGCCGAGATCATGCCCAGCTTCCCCCATCCGGGCGAGCCTCGCATCCGCAGGGCCGGGAGGCGGACGGGGCGGGGGTGCGGTGCGCGTACCGGCTGCGGGGGCACCGCGAGGGCCTGGTCGGCGTACTACCTGGGGAGTACGCCGGAGACGCTACGCCGGGGTGACGCGGGTGAGAGCGGGCGCCGTCTAGCGTGGCCGTATGGACGAGCTGCGCGAGCGCCCGGGTCCCCCGTGGCGCAGATGGGTGGAGCGGACCGGGCGGGGCCCGGCCTGGCGCTCCGCGCTGCTCGTCGCCGTCTTCGCGCAGGTCGGCGCCGGATGGGCCGCGCACGCGCAGAGCGGGCGGGTGGCCCTGGACGGCTTCGCGCGGCTCCTGCTGCTGCTCGGGCCCGCGCTCCTCGTGGCGCGGCACCGCCATCCGGTGGCCGTGGTGTACGCGGTCAGTGCGGTGACCCTGGTCTACGTCGGCGCCGGGTACCCCTACGGCCCCGTCTTCCTCAGCCTGGCGGTGGCGTGCTTCGCCGCCGTGGTCGCGGGCCGCCGGCGGGCCGCGTGGGGGGCCGTCGGCCTGCTCTGGGCCGGGCACCTGCTGATCGGTCACTGGCTGTACCGATGGCTCCCGCCCGCCGGGGACGGGCCTGCGCCCTGGTCACAGGAGCTGGCCGTCACCGCGTGGGTCCTCGCGATCCTCGCCGTCTCCGAGCTGGTCCGGATGCGCCGGGAGCAGTGGGCCCGTGAGCGGGACGAGCGCAGGGCGGCGGAGAGACGCCGGGTGGACGAGGAGCGGCTGCGGATCGCCCGCGAGCTGCACGACGTCCTCGCCCACAGCATCTCGGTGATCAATGTCCAGGCGGGGGTGGGGCTGGCCCTGCTCGACTCCGACCCCGAGCAGGCGCGTACGGCGCTGACCACCATCAAGGCGGCGAGCAAGGAGGCCCTGGGCGAGGTCCGGCAGGTCCTCGACACCCTGCGCGCCCCCGGCGAGGCGCCGCGCACCCCGGCTCCGGGCCTCGACCGGCTCGGCGAGCTCGTGGAGCAGGCGGCGGCCGCGGGGCTCACCGTGGAGGTCACGGACGAGGGAGAGGCCCGGGCGCTGGCGCCCGGAGTGGACCTGGCCGCCTTCCGGATCCTGCAGGAGGCGCTGACCAATGTCGTACGGCACTCCGGTGCGCGCACGGCCCGTATCCGGCTGGCCTGGCTTCCGGGCGCCCTGGAGCTCCGGGTGGACGACGACGGCCCGGCCACGGGCGGAGCCTCGGACGGCAGTGGCAAGGGTCTCGTCGGGATGCGGGAGCGGGCCTCGGCCCTGGGCGGCGGCATCGAGGCCGGACCACGTGCTGACGGTGGTTTCCGGGTGGTCGCGCGGCTCCCGCTGACGGCCGCGGCCGCCGAGGGGGATCCGTGATCCGGGTGCTGCTGGCCGACGACCAGCTGCTCGTCCGGGCCGGGTTCCGGGCGCTGCTCGACGCCCAGCCCGACATCGAGGTGGCGGGCGAGGCCGCGAACGGCGAGGAGGCCGTGCGGCTGGCGCGGGAGCTGCGGCCCGACGTCGTGCTCATGGACATCCGGATGCCGGTGCTGGACGGGCTCGAGGCCACCCGCAGGATCACCGAGGACGGGGGCCTGACGGCCGTGCGGGTGGTCATGCTGACCACCTTCGAGCTTGACGAGTACGTCTTCGAGGCGATCCGGTCCGGTGCCTCCGGCTTCCTGGTCAAGGACACCGAGCCGGAGGAACTGCTGCGTGCGGTGCGGGCCGTGGTCGGGGGCGACGCCCTGCTGTCTCCCGGGGTCACGCGCCGCCTGATCGCGGAGTTCGCGGTGCGTTCGAAGCAGCCCGCCGCGGCGGCGGACCTGGGCCGGCTCACCGAGCGGGAGCGGGAGGTGATGGCGCTGGTCGGCCTGGGCCTGTCCAATGAGGAGATCGCCCGTCGGCTCGTCGTCAGCCCGCTCACCGCGAAGACGCACGTCAGCCGGACCATGGTCAAGCTCGGCGCCCGGGACCGCGCGCAGCTCGTCGTCCTGGCCTACGAGTCGGGGCTGGTCCGGCCCGGCTGGCTCGGCTGAGCCGGTCCGGCCGTGCGCCCGGGGCCGTACTCCCGCTGAAGTACCCACGGTGCAGCCGGCCGTACGACGACCCGGCACCCCTCCCGGAGCCACCCTCGGAGCGAGACGAAAAGTCCACGATCCCGAGGAGCTGAACCGAGATGAACACCTTCACCACCCTCGCCTACGACGGGCCGGGACCCTGGGTCCTGTTCTTCCCGCTGATCTGGGCGGCGGTCGTCATCGGCGTCGTGACCGTCCTGCGCCGCACCGTGTGGCGCGGCCGCCGTGCGCCGTGGCAGAACCGGGCCGCGGCGTACGGCGAACACTCGCCGATCGCCGTCCTGGGGCGACGCTTCGCGTCGGGCGAGATCGACGAGGACGAGTACTGGCGGCGACTGTCCGTCCTGGACGAGCAGTTCGGCCGCTCCCTCAAGGACGGCCCGCTCTGACCGCGAGCGCGGTCGGTGGCCGGTCGTCGGTGGGACCACCCGAGGTGGTCCCACCACCGTCACGAACTCCCGGACGCCGGACGCCGGACGCCGGGCGTCAGCGGCTGAGCGCCGGTTCCTCGACGGTGCGGAAGGGTGCGAACCGCCGGTTGTCCTTGCAGCCGAGGTTCTCGTAGGTGTTGACCTTGGTCACCGGGTCGGTGCCGACCAGGCGGATCTTGCAGGCCTGCTTGATGAACCGCCCCTCGACCCCGCCGGGGAAGTCGATCTCCTTGTTCCACAGGTAGGGGGACTCGTAGTTGTTGGCCCAGGCGGTGGAGTTCACGTCGATGCCGCCCGGCGCCTCGATCTCGTAGACCCATCCCGTCTTGGCCGCGCCGTAGGTGGCGAACTTCTCGGCCACCCACTTCTCGCAGCTGGTGCTGAGGTGGGCGCTGGTCTGCCCGCCGCCCTTGACGATGTACTCGGCCAGCGGGGTCAGTTGGTCTCCGCGCGGAGTGAAGCCCGTCTGGAAGAGCTCCTCGACGTTCTCGCGGGTGTCGCCGCGCCACAGGGTGTTGTCGTCGACGCGCCAGTGCCAGTTCTCGGCCTTCGCGGCGGCCTCCACGGCGTAGGCGATGAAGGGGTTGGTGGTGGTGCTGAACCAGTCCCACGAGTCGAACTCGGAAACGGGCCCGCAGGGGCCGGTGTCCGGGGCGGGCGCGGGGAGGGTAGGTGCGGCGGCGGCCGGGGAGATGGCGGCGGCGGAGGCGAGCGAAGCGGCGGCGAGGACCCGCAGGGCGGCCTTCAGCATGGTGAGTGCCCATCAGTTGATCAACATGACGGCCCCCTTTATAGCGACATGTCCCCGCACGGATCGAGGGTGGCGAAAGGTGATCACCCGGACGAGTGGGGTGGGCACGCCCGCGGAGGCCCCTGCTCGGAGGGTGCGCGGAGGACGGAGTCGGCGACCGCGGTGCGGGCGTACAGCACCGAGCGGCCGGCCCGGTGGGCGCTGACCAGACCCGCGGCGCGCAGGGCGGTCAGGTTCTGGGACACCCCGGCGGCCGAGAGGCCGGTGCGCCGGGCCAGTTCGGTGGTGGAGGCCGGTGAGTCCAGTTCGGTCAGCAGCAGCGTCCGGGAGCGGCCGAGCACGGCGGCCAGGGCCTCGCTCCGGGGGACGGGCCGGGATTCCCACAGCGCACCCGTGCCGCGCGCCGGATAGGCGAGCTGCGGCGGTTCCGGAGGCGTGACACGGGTGAACGGGACCGGCCCGGTGAAGACCGAGGGGATCAGCAGCAGCCCCGCGCCCGCGGTTCGGCGGGACAGGGGCCGGTGCCGGCGCGCCAGCCGGAGCGCGTTGTCGTCCCAGCTCACCGACGGGTGCAGATCGTTGAAGAGCCGGCCCGCGCCGTGCTCGGCGACGTGCCGGGCCCGGTGGAACACATCGGCGTCGAGTACGGCGCGGATCCGCGCCCAGTACGGCGCCAGCGCCAGCTCCCAGTAGGTCTCGATCTCCTCCGCGACCCGCTCCAGCCGGGCCCGCGGTTCGGCGTACAGGCTCCGCGTCCGGGGGCCGAGGCCCCCTTGTTCGTGCCGCAGGCGGTCGAGGTCCCGGCGGACCCGGTCGGCGGGAGAGGCCCGGATCCCGGCCAGTTCCTCCGTCAGGGCGGGAGCCGGGCCGCTCGGCGCCGGATTGAGGAAGTCGGGTACGTATCCCGAGGGTGGGATCAGTTCGGCCAGCCAGCCCCGGTCGAGACCGGCGGCCGCCAGTCGCGGCCTCACCTGCGCGGCCCACGGCCCGTGCACGGGGGACGCGGCGCCGGAGCGCAGCAACCGGAAGCTCGGGCCGACCTCCCACATCGGCGAGACGGCGAACCGCATCTGCGCCAGATCGCCCACCGAGAACGTCAGCTCCGCCCGCACGGCCGGCCTCCCCCGAGGATTCACACATGCCTTAATCAATGGCCCGGCAGCATACACAGCGGAGAGCATCCGGCCATGACCTCACAGACGATCACGGCGGCGGCCGCGGGAACCTGGACACTCGGCGACCTGGAGATCAACCGGATCGGTTTCGGCGCGATGCGGCTGACGCAGAGCGGGGAGGCGTTCGCGGACGGTGCCGTGCCCAGCGACCGGGGCCGGGCGATCGGCGTGCTGCGCCGGGCCGTCGAGCTCGGGGTGAACCACATAGACACCGCCGCGTTCTACTTCTCGCCGCTGCGCTCCGCCAACGAACTGATCAACCGGGCGCTGGCCCCCTACCCGGAAGACCTCGTCATCACCACCAAGGTCGGTCCCGGCCGGGATCCGTCCGGGGCGTGGATCCCCCATGCCACGGCCCGGCAGCTGCGCGGCCAGGTCGAGGAGAACCTGCGCCAGCTGGGCCGCGACCACCTCGACGTGGTGAACCTGCGGGTCGTCGGGAGCGATTCCATCGCCGAGCGGTTCGGAGCACTCGCCGAGCTGCGCGAGGCGGGGCTCATCCGCCACCTGGGCATCTCCAACGTCACCCCCGAACACCTGGAGGAGGCGCGGGCCATCGCGCCGGTCGTCTGCGTGCAGAACATGTATGGCATCGGGGTGCGGCCCGACCACGACGCGTTCCTGCGCACCTGCGGCGAACTGGGGGTCGCCTTCGTCCCCTTCTACTCCATCGCCGGCGACGGGCGGGAGGCGGGCGCGAGCGGCACCGAGCACGAGGAGGTACGCGCCGTCGCCCGGGCGCACGGCGCGAGCCCGGCGCAGGTGCGGCTGGCATGGACCCTGCGGCAGGGGCCCCACGTCCTGACCATCCCCGGCACGGGCAACCGGGCGCACCTGGAGGCGAACGTGGCGGCGGGCGCGGTGCGCTTGGCCCCGGAGGAGGTGGCCGCACTGGACGCCGTTCACCGCCGGGGGCGTGAGATTGGCTGCGCCGCTCGGGCGGGTTGGCTGCGCCGCTTGGGGCGGTGTGGGGGGCCTGTCGTGGCGCGGCCGAGCGGGTGTGGGGGTCGGTTGGGGTGGGGGCGGGCGCGCGCCGGGGCGTCTCCTCGGGCGCCGAACGTGACGGGAGGTCGGACAGCTCGGCGGCAGTGCGTTCGGCACCCTGCGGGGATCACCCCGACACACACCCACCCCCACCCCAACCGACCCGGCTGCTACCCCCAACCCCCGCCCCCTTCGGCTACGCCGCACCGGCCAGCCGTGCCGCACCGGCCAGCCGTGCCGCACCATCCAGCCTCCGCCGCACAAATCCAGCCCCTCCGGCGTTTGAGGAGCGGGGTCCGGGGCGGAGCCCCGATCCTTGAGCCGCAGCGGCAGCCGAGCCGCACCCTTCGGCTACGCCGCGCCAAATTCAGCCCCTCCGGCGATTGAGGAGCGGGGTGCGGGGCGGAGCCCCGATCTTTGAGCCGCACCTTCCAGCTGGGCACGCCGCACCATCCGGCCTCCGCCGCACCCATTCAGCCCCTCCGGCGATTGAGGAGCGGGGTGCGGGGCGGAGCCCCGGGCTTTGAGGCGCGCCGTTCGGCCTCCGCCGCGCGGTGCGGCTGCGGCCAAGGGGGAGGGCTGCCTTACGGGAGGTCCTCCGTCGGGGGGTCGGCCTCGTAGACGTGGGGGGTGTCCGCGGCCCACTCCACCAGTTCGGTGCCGCCGAGGACCACCTCGTCGGGGTCCGGCATGCCGGCCCGCCTCAGGAACTCGATGACGTCCTCGTCCGAGTGGGCCAGCCCGAGGGACTGCTCTCCGCTCGCGGTCCGCAGGGTCACCTGCCGGCCTCCCGACGGGAAGATCCGGTGTACGACGACGGGCGCATGACGCATACCCCCAGCCTCGCCCCCGGGCGGCGGCCCGGCACCCCGGGGGCTCAGGACGTACGGCCGACCGGGGCGGCGCCGTCCGCCGCCGCGGGGATGCGGAACATCGAGGGATCGGGGTAGGTCGCCTTTTCGGCCAGGAGGACCTCTTCTATCTCGGCCCTGAAGACGGGCTCGAAGAAGTCGACGTCCAGCAGCAGCCGCAGCCCCCGCACGGTCGGGTCGAGCAGCGGGCGGGCCATCCGGGCACCGCCGCCGGAGATGCCGGAGAAGCCGGTGCGGGCCGTCGCCGATCTCCCGCCCACGCGTTCCTCGAAGCCGGCGGTCGCGTAGCCGACGACCAGCGCCAGCTCGGTGAGGAACCTCCGGGTGCCGAGGGCCATCTCCTCGGCGCCCTGCAGTGTCTGCACGGAGCCGCCCGCGACCTTGAAGTCGTCGCTGTTCCGCTTGAGGCCGCGCGCCTCGTACACGGCGCGCGCCTCCTCGAAGAGCCGCCCCGCCTCGTCGACCGCCTTCATCGCCGTCACCAGCTGGTCGATGTCGATCTCGCGCTTCACGCTGCCTCCCGATCCGGAACCCATGGTGCACAGACCGTAGGAGGCAAAGCGTCCGCTGCGGAACACCCGTGCGGCGGTCAGATCCGGAAGCCTCCGGAGCCCCTCGGGGCCCCTCCCCCGGCCGTGGCTCCAACTCTCCATGCCCTCTTGTGACTTGAGGCAAGTGTCTCAACAATGCACATGACAACCGAAGGATCTTCGGTCGCATTGTCATCAGAGGGGAACCCCCACATGAAGAAGCCTCTCGCCGGCGCCTTACTCTCGCTGTTCCTGATGGGAGCAGCGGTCGCCCCGGCCGTCGCCGCGCCGAACACCCAGGCGGCGCCCCCGGCGACCGCCGTCGCCGTCAACTACGCCGGCACCGTGGCGCTCAGCAACTGTTCCGGCTCCGTCGTCCGCGCGCCCGCCTCCCAGCCGAACGACCCCGCGCTCGTCCTGTCCAACGGGCACTGCCTGGAGACCGGGTTCCCGGCCGCCGGCGAGGTCGTCAAGGACCGGCCGTCCTCGCGCTCCTTCTCCCTGCTCAACGCGTCGGGTTCGAAGGTCGCGACCCTGCGGGCCAGCAAGATCGCGTACGGGACGATGACCGACACGGACGTCTCGATCTACCAGCTCACCAAGACCTACGCCCAGATCCAGAGCCAGTACGGCATCACCGCGCTGACCCTGAACGACACGCGCCCGGCGCAGGGTTCGGCGATCAAGGTGGTCTCCGGCTACTGGAAGCGGATCTACAGCTGCAACGTGGACGGCTTCGCCTACCGCCTCAAGGAGGGCGACTGGACCTGGAAGGACTCGGTCCGCTACACCTCGTCGTGCAACACCATCGGCGGCACCTCCGGCTCGCCGGTCATCGACACGACGACCGGCAAGGTCGTCGCCGTCAACAACACGGGCAATGAGGACGGCGGGCGCTGCACCGTGAACAACCCGTGCGAGGTGGACGAGAACGGCACCGTGACGGTCCGCCAGGGCATCAACTACGCCCAGGAGACGTACATCATCGTCCCCTGCATCGCCCCCGGCAACAAGATCGACCTGAGCCGCCCCGGCTGCCTGCTGCCCAAGCCGTAACCGGAGCACGTCCCCGCCCGTCCCGAAAAGCCCCACGGCCGGGCTCCGGGCGGGGATACTCGGACGCGTGGAACTGCACATCGATCACCGCTGGCTGCTGGAGCGGCAGGAGGCGCTGTTCAAGTACGTGGAGGTGGCCGACCACTCCGCCCTGGTCGCCGCCGTCGCCCGGCACCGGGTGAACACGCCCAGCCTGGAAGTGGACGACCCCGACGCCTACTGGCGCGCGGCCGCGCTGCTCGACGCGATCGTCCTGCTCCGGCCGCTGCCCGACTCCAACGAGTACTTCGCCTACGGGGTCGCCGTCGCGTACATCGAGGCCTCCGGCAAGGCCGTGGAGGCCTCCTACGAGCAGTGGCGCGACCTGATCACCGACATCCGCACGCTCCGGGTGAGCGTCTACGACGTGGCGGCGCGGCTGAGGTCCTGGCAGCCCGCCTGACCCCGGGCGGGGCCGTCAGCGCCTGCGCTGGGCGGGCGTGCCCACGAGGAGGGCGTCGGAGACCAGGCGCGCGCCGCGGGCGAGCCGGCTCAGCTGCTCGAGCTCCAGGGCGTACATCCTGATCGAGTTCTCGATGACCGTCTCGGCTATGCCCATCGTGGGCAGCTCGGCCCGGCTGGTCTGCAGGGCCGCGCGTACGGCGCGCATCTCGTGCTGCAGCTGGAGCTGGACGTGGCGGGCGAGGAGCGCGTGGTGGCGGGTGAGCGTGAGGTATCCGCCGTAGCGGGCCGGAAGCAGGTCCCGCAGCCAGCGCGTGGCCGTGCGCTCCCAGTCGTGCGTTCCGGGCGCCTTGACCTGCAAGGGCCAGTCCGGGCTGAGCGTAAACGTGGCCGTCTGGGGCATTCTCGTCACTTCCGAATGGTGTCGAAGCTCTGATCGAGACGTTCTGGGGGCGGCCTCGGCCCAGGGGTTGACCGAGGCCGCCATGGGCGCTCTGCGGGATCCGAAAGCCTGGACTCGACCGCGCGGCCGCGACGTGAGGAGGTTCGTCGTGCCGTGCGTGCGTTCGAGAGGACGTGGGGTCGCCCTCCTTGGCATCTGGTGGATCCGGAGCGCCGTCGTCAGTAAACATATATACCGTCGAGTAAGCAAGAGTATGAAAAATTTCATGCATGCCCAAGGCTGAATATCCCCTGGTGGAGCGGGCCAGCGGGCACCCAATCGGGACGAACCGCCCTACAGGAAGAAACCGTGGTGGTGGGCGACCTGCTCGTAGTCCTCCAGACGCGCCTGCGTCCGCTCGGGGTCCGCGTCGGCCATCGACTGCAGCAGGGCCGCCGAGAGCATGCCGGGCGCCGCGTACGAGTCGAAGACCAGGCGGGAGCCGGTCCCGGCGGTCAGGGCCACGTCCGCCTCGTCCACCAGCGGCCCCAGGGTGGGGTCCGTGATCAGGACCACGCGCAGCCCCGTACTGCGGGCGGCCCGGATGGCAGCCAGGGTCTCCTTGGCGTGCCGCGGCATGGCGAAGGCGAGGACCCAGGTGCCGCCGGCCGCCCTGGACTGGAGCAGCGCGTCGAAGGCGACGCTGCCGCCTCGGGTCACCAGCCGGACGTCGGGGTGGATGCGCCGGGCCGCGTACGCGAAGTACTCCGCCAGGGAGACCGAGATGCGCAGCCCGAGGACGGTCAGCGGCACCGAGGCGGCCAGCTCACGGCCGATGTCCAGCACCTGGTTGGTGTCGGCGAGCAGCCGGCGCACGTTCTCCAGGTTCTCGATCTCGGCGTCCACGGCCGCCTGCAGTTCGTTGCGGCGGATCTGCTCGCGGGTGTCCGTGACGCCGGCGACCGCGCTGAGCGCGATCGGCTGGAGCACGTCGCGCAGGGCGGGGTAGCCGCTGAAGCCGAGGGAGGAGGCGAAGCGGGTCACGGAGGGCTGGCTCACGCCCACCCGCTCGGCGAGCTCGGTGATCGACAGGAACGCGGCCTCGGTGAGGTGGTCGATCAGGTACTGGGCGATGCGGCGCTGGCCCGGCGAGAGGCGCCGGCCGTCGAACAGGGCGAGGAGCCGGTCGGCCGGCGGGCGGACCTCTTCCGACGACTGGCCGCTCGGCTTGATTGCGGCCGCCTGCGCCCGTGCCTGCTGCCCCGATGACACCGGAGGGCCTCCTTCTCACGTCACTCGCGTTCCAACATAGCTCACGCCCCGTGGCCGTAGATGATCAGTCCTCGGCCCGGGCGGTGACCGGGGCGTCGGTGCGGTCGCCGAGGAACTCGTACCAGCAGTGCCGCAGGTGCACGTAGCGGGTGTCCGCCTCGGTGAGGGCGAGGAAGGAGCCGATCGTCGAGGTCAGCCGCTCGGCGAGGTCCCGGTCGGCGAGGGCGCCGTTCTCGGAGAACGCGTGGTGGGCGCCTGCCAGGCTGAACATGTCGGGGTAGACGCGGGCGCCGAGGTGCTCCAGCGGGACCCGCAGGGCCCACAGCCCGCGGTTGCCGCCGACCATCGAGGGTGAGGCCGAGAGGAGCAGGGTCTGCTTGTCCTTGAAGGGCTGCGGGCGGCGGCGCGAGACCCAGTCGACGGCGTTCTTCAGCGTGCCCGGGAAGGAGGCGTTGTACTCGGGCGAGGCGATCACCAGCGCCTGCGCGGCGTCGAGCCGATCGCACAGGGCCAGGGCGCCCGGCGGCACGCCCTCGTCGGCCTCCACGTCGCCGTCGTACAGCGGCATGGGGAAGTCGGCGAGCGTGGCGGCGTCCGCGACGGCGCCGGCCCTGGTCACGAGGGCGGCGGCCAGGGACGCGAGCCGGGCGTTGACCGAGCCGGTGCGAGACGACCCGGACAGCACGAGCACGCGCAGTGAGGAACGGGAGAACGCGTCCTCGTGCGGGCGGGCCGGGTCCGCCGGGAAGCGGTCGGTGTCTGTCGGGTTCATGCCCTCTCCCTGTTGTCGGCGTTGTCGGCTCTGTCGGCGCGGTCGGCTGCTCCGACGCCGGAACGGACGCGTGGACCGGCCACGCGCGGCGGGACCCGCACACACGGGTGTGCGGGTCCCGTCCGGACCGCCGGGTCACTTCGCGCGGGGGTTCTCCCAGCGGTAGAACTCGTGGGCCATCGCGTCCTTCGGGCTGCGCCAGGTCTCCGGGTTGTGCGGGCTGATGTAGGCCGTGAGCCGGTCGCTGAGGTCCCGGAACTCGGGGTGGTCGGTGACCTTCGCGATGGCCGGGCCGGGCGGCCGGTCCGACTCGATCAGGTGCAGGTAGACGTCGCCGAACTGGAAGAGGCTGCGGCGCGTGACCCCTACGAGGTGCGGCAGTTCGCCCGCGTCGGAGCCCGCGAAGAGCTCGGCGATGTCGGGCGCCGACCCCGGTGCCATGCGGGCCACGATGAGGGCGCGGTGCGGCTGGTTCATCCGGGTGCCTGCCTTTCGTTTCAGAGACGGCTGACGGCAGGAGTGCGGTTCTCGCGCTCGCGCTGCTCGATCTTGTCCCGGATGAGGGCCATCTGGATCGGGGAGTTGCGGTTGATGTTGTCGGTCATCCACGCGTCGTCGACGGGTGCGTCCGGCTTCATCGCGAAGTCCTGGGTCCACTTCATCCGGGTGCCGCCGGGCACCTTGAAGTACTGCCAGTGGATGTCCATGTGCGCGAAGGGACCCGTTTCCACGCGTCGGGCCCGGACCGTGAGGTTCTTGCGGTCGACGGTGCGCTCCGAGACCCAGCTCCAGACCTTGCCGTTCTCGTCGGGGTGCATGGTCAGGCGGAACCGCGTGGTGTCGCCCTGCTGGTCGAGGATCTCCAGCGAGGCGTACTCGCTGAACAGCTGCGGCCAGTTCGGGAGGTCGTTGGTCATCTCCCACACGACGTCCACGGGCGCGTTGACGGTGATCTCGTTCTCGGTGTGTCCTGGCATATCAGGCTCCGGTCATCAGGCTGTTGTTGACGAGGTCGAGGAATTCCCCGGGGGTCTTGCAGCGGTCGGCGTCGGCGGGCAGGGCCCGCCCGCGCCGGTTCTCCAGTTCGCCGACGATGCCGAGCAGGCCCAGCGAATCGAGGCCGTACTCGTCGAAGGCGGAGTCCGGACGGCGTGCCATCTCGGCGGGATCGACGGTGATTCCGGCGGTCTTCATCAGCACCGCCAGCTCCTCCATGGTCAGTCGGTCGGACATCTCGGTTCTCTCTTCCTACGAGGCGGCTACGCGGTCGCCGACGCGCCCTTGCGCAGGACGAGCGCGGAGTTCGACCCCATCCGGCCGCGGCTCAGCACGAGCGCGGTGCGCAGCTCCGCGGGGCGGGCGCTGCCGGTCACCACGTCGAGGTCGTGGCACACGTCGTAGACGTTCGGGGTCGGCGGGACGACGTCGTGCTCCAGGGCCAGCACCGCGGCCGCGGTGTCGAGGGCGGGGGCGGCGCAGTACGCCCGGCCCGTACCGGACTTGGGGGCCGTGACCGGCACCTTCCGGCCGTACGCGCCGAGGGCGGCGGTGAGGGCCGCGGCCTCGGCCGCGTCCGCCTCCGCGGTGCCCAGGGCGTCGGCGAAGACCACGTCGATCTCCTCCGGCGCGCAGTCGGCCTCCCGGAGCGCGCCCCGGATGGCGTGGGCCAGTCCCTCGCCGGAGTCGTCCCGCCGCCGGGTGCCGGTGAAGGTGGCGGCGTGACCGGCCAGAACGGCCCGGACGGTGGCGCCGCGGCGGCCGGCCTCCTCCTCGTCCTCGACGACGAACATCGCGCCGCCCTCGGCGGGGACGAATCCGCAGGCCTTGTCGGTGAACGGCCGGTAGGCGCGCTCGGGGTCGTCCGAGGTGCTCAGCCCCTCGTACTCCAGCTGGCAGACGATGGAGTACGGCGCCAGCGGCGCCTCCGTCGCCCCGACCAGCATGGCCCGGCTGCCCTGGCGGATCGCGCGGGCGGCGTGCGCGAAGGCGTCCAGCCCGCCCGCCTCGTCGCTGCACACGACCCCGCAGGGGCCCTTCAGCCCTCGGCGGATGGAGATCTGGCCGGTGCTGGCGGCGTAGAACCAGGCGATCGACTGGTACGGGCCCACGAACCGCGGCCCCTGCTCCCAGAGGTGCTGGAGCTCGCGCTGGCCGAACTCGCCGCCGCCGGAGCCGGCGGCGGTGACGACGCCGACGGAGAAGGGATCGCCCTCGTAGTCGGCCCGGCCGAGCCGGGCGTCCTCCAGGGCGAGGTCGGCGGCGGCCAGGGCGTGGTGGGTGAAGCGGTCGGTCTGGACGAGGAAGCGGTCCTCGACCATGGCGCCGGGGTCGAAGCCCCGGACCTCGCCCGCCACGCGCAGCGGCAGGTGCTCGCAGCCGGCCCGGGTGACGCGGTCGAGCACGCTGAGTCCGGACTGGGTCGCCTTCCAGAAGGCGGCCGCGCCCACGCCGTTGGGGGCGATGACCCCGATGCCCGTGATGACCGTACGGCTGGTCACGAGACTTCCTCCTTCGGCCGGGTCATGACGACGGCGGACTGGAAGCCGCCGAAGCCGCTGCCCACGGAGAGCACGTTGCGCAGTTTCCGGCCTCGGGCGACCTTGGGCACGTAGTCCAGGTCGCACTCGGGGTCGGGCGTCTCGTAGTTCGCGGTCGGCGGTACCACCTGGTGGGTCATGGCGAGTACGCAGGCCGCGAGTTCGATGGCGCCGATGGCTCCGAGGGAGTGACCCACCATGGATTTGATGGAGGTCATCGGCGTCTTGTAGGCGTGGTCGCCCAGGACCCGCTTGACCGCCGCGGTCTCGTGGCGGTCGTTCTGCTTGGTCCCGGAGCCGTGCGCGTTGACGTAGTCGATCTCGTCGGCGGCGACTCCGGCCTGGGCCAGGGCGGTTTCGATGGCCCGGGCCATCTCCAGGCCCTCGGCGGTCAGGCCCGTCATGTGGTGGGCGTTGCCGAAGGTGGCGTAGCCGCCGATCTCGCAGTAGACGGTCGCACCGCGGGCGCGGGCGTGTTCCAGCTCTTCGAGCACGAGGACGGCGCCGCCTTCGCCGAGCACGAACCCGTCCCGGTCGGCGTCGAACGGCCGGGAGGCGTGGGCCGGGTCGTCGTTGTTCGGCGAGGTGGCCTTGATGGCGTCGAAGCAGGCCACGGTGATGGGCGATATGGGCGAGTCGGAGGCGCCTGCGATGCAGACGTCCATCCGGCCCTCCGCGATGGAGTGGACGGCGTACCCGATGGCGTCGAGTCCCGAGGTGCAGCCGGTGGAGACCGTCTGCACCGGGCCCCGCGCCCCGACCTCCTCCGCGACGGCGGAGGCGAGGGTGGCGGGGGTGAACGCGCGGTGGAGGTACGGGCCGGACAGCTTGTGGTCCACGTCCCACCAGGAGCCGGACTGGCTCACGGCGACGTAGTCGTGCTCCAGCCGGGTGGTGCCTCCGACGGCCGTGCCGAGGGAGACGCCGGTGCGCCAGGCCTCGTCCGTGTCCAGGTCGAGTGCCGCGTCGCGTACGGCCTCGCGGGCGGCGACCAGGGCGAACTGGATGTACCGGTCCGCCCGGGCCGTTTCATCCTCCCCGAGGCCGTGCGCGGCGGGGTCGAAGTCGACCTCGGCGGCTATCCGGGAGCGGAACCCGGTCGGGTCGAAAAGGCTGATGCCCCGTGTCGCCGTCCGGCCGTTGGACAGCAGGTCCCAGAAGTCGCGGACGCCGATCCCGCCGGGCGCGACGACGCCGACTCCGGTGACGGCCACCCGCCGGGGGGTCACGAGACCACTCCCGATCGGTCCGGAGGCTGCTCCCAGGCGGTGCTCTCCGGGTGCGGGGCCTCCTCGGTGTCGACGTGGCCCAGTTCGGGACGCGGGGCGAGCGGGCCGAGGTGGAAGACCATGCGGGCCTCGACGTCCCCGACGTTGCGGAACCGGTGGCGCACGTTGAGGGGGACGAGCAGGCCCTGGTCGGTGCGCAGGGGGTGGGCCTCGCCGTCGAGGTCGACCTCCAGGCGGCCGGCGACCACGTACACGAACTCCTCGGAGTACGGGTGGTAGTGCTCGGCGATGGACTCCCCGGGGGCCATGATCGCCATACCCATGAAGCCGCTGGTGGAGCCCACCGACGTCGGGGTGAGCACGGCCCTCAGGTCGCCGCCGCGCCGGCGGTTGGGCGGCGTCTCGCTGAGGTCCACGATGCGTGGGCGCTGTCTGGTCATGGCGGGTGCCTCCTGGCGTGTGGGGAGAGCCTGGACGGGGATGGGGGTCGAGACGGGGGTGGAGCGAGGGGTGGTGAGGGGTGGTGCTCCGGATGGATTCCCCGGCGGGGATCAGGACTGCGCGGGTGCCCGGCGGTCGGTGATCAGGTTCATGGTGTGGTGCGTGGGGCGAACGCGCCCGCCGGGCGCGGCCGTCAGCCGGGCGAGCACGGCCGCCTTGCGCGGGCCCGAGACGCCGGAGGTGATGTCGGGCTGGGCGTCGAGCGGGCCGCGCACGTCGATGAGGCGGACGACGATGTCGTCACGCTGGAAGATGCTGCTGCTCCGTACGGGGCTCTCGGGGTGGTGCGCGGCCGCCTCGTCCTGCCGGGCGAGGAACTTGGCGAGCGCCGCGCCGCAGCCGGGCTTGGCCGGGTAGAACAGCGCGTGCCGCTGTACGTCGGCGGGGTCGGCCTCCGTCGCGGCGATGTGGTGGACCGCCGGGAGCGCCGCGCGCATGAAGAACATGCGCGCGGATTCCGGGTCGTTCAGGTTCCGGTCCTGTTCGAGGTAGGGGTTGATCGCCTCCTCCACGGCGCGCACCTCGGGCTGCTCCGAGACGTGGCGCAGGGCCGTGACCAGGTCGCCTTGGACCTCCACCGTGCGGACGACCCGGTTGCCGTGCATGAAGAGCGAGGTGCGGCACAGGCGGGTGTGGGCGTCGACGCGGGCCGCCGGGGAGGCGTAGCTGGCGAGGATGGCCGCGACCTCCTTCTCGCTGCCCGGCTTGACGGTGAAGGTGAGGGCGTGGCGCACGATTCCGGCGCCCAGCCGGGGTGTGGTCTGCAGGCGCGCCGTGGTCGGGCGGGCCGCCTGGTCGTAGCCGCGGCCGGTCTCCCGCAGGACGGTGAACTTGAGCGGGCGCATGTTGCGCGCGCAGGCGCCGAGCGGCTTGACCTGTTCGGCGTGGTGCTCGCTGTTGACCCATGCGAGGTACTGCGGGGCGCTCTCCCACTCACTGGTGATGAGCCATTGCGAGGGGTCCTCGAAGGATTGGCACAGCTGGTCGCTGATGTGGCCCGGGACCGACGCGATGTCGTGGCGGAGCTGTTCGTACGCCTCGAAGAACTGCTGCTGGGTCCCCTCGTGGAGATCCATCAGCAGGACGACCCGGAGCATGGAGCCGTCGAAGGCTGACTGCGACACCCGTTCGGACAGGGTGGTTGTCATCTACTCACTCCTTCATGAGGGGGTGGAGATCCATCGCGTACGGATTCCTCGTCCGTCACCGGTGGCGTCCGCCCGGGCCGGCGGCCGCCCCCGTGGGGAACGGGCAGGCCGGCGCGTCTCAGGGGGAGCCGCTGTCGCTCATCGTCATCCGGGTGGCGACGTACCGCTACATGTCCGGATCAAGCGGGTGACAACCGGCGAATCAACTGGGCCTGATCCCGGATCGGGGGCATAAAGACTCCACTCCCCCACACAGAAAACAGGAGCCCGCAGCTGATGGAAGACAACGCCGATGTTCGCGTACCGGTTCTCGTCGTGGGCGGCTCCCTCGTGGGCCTGTCCACCTCGCTTTTCCTGAGCCGCCACGGAGTGAGGCACCTGCTCGTCGAGAAGCACTCCGGTACGTCCCCGCACCCGCGCGGCCGCGGGATCAACGCCCGGACGATGGAGCTGTTCCGCACGGCAGGGGCGGAGCGCGCGATCCGCCAGGCGGCGTCCGTACTGGAGGGCATTCAGGGCATTCTGCAGGCGCGGTCGCTGACCGACCGCAGCGACCACAACTGGCTGATCAAGTCGATCGATCCGTCGGGGGCCATCGCCCGTTTCAGCCCGACCGGCTGGTGCCTGTGCAGCCAGAACAACATCGAGCCGGTACTGGCCGCACAGAGCCGTGCGCAGGGCGCGGACGTGCGGTTCTCCACCGAGCTGATGAGCTTCGACCAGGACGCCACCGGAGTGAACGCCGTGGTGAAGGACCGGTTGACGGGCGAGCACAGCACCGTGCGCGCGGACTTCTTGATCGCGGCCGACGGGCCGCGCAGCCCCGTGAGGGAACAGCTGCGGATCCCCCAGACGGGTAACGGCGAGCTGTTCCACAACGTCAGCGTCACCTTCCGCTCGGAGCGGCTGGTCCAGGTGCTGGGCGACCTGCGGTTCATCGTCTGCTATCTGATGCGCCCGGGGGCGGACGGGGCCCTGCTGCCGGTGGACAACCAGACCCAGTGGGTCTTCCACGCCCCGTGGCACCCGGAGCAGGGCGAGACCCTGGAGGACTTCACCGACGAGCGGTGCGTGGACCAGATCCGGGACGCGATCGGCGTACCCGACCTGGACGTGGAGATCGGCGGCAAGGCGCCCTGGCATGCCGCCGAACGGGTGGCCGAGCGGTACTCGTCCGGTCGGGTGTTCCTCGCCGGCGACGCGGCCCACGAGATGTCCCCCACCGGCGCCTTCGGCTCCAACACCGGCATCCAGGACGCGCACAACCTGGCGTGGAAGATCGCCGCGGTGCTGGACGGTTCGGCGGGCATGGGGCTGCTCGAGACGTACGAGGCCGAGCGGCTGCCGGTGGCCAGGGCCACCAGCGAGCGGGCCTCGGCCCGTTCGGCGGAGCACAGCCACCCCGGGTACGCGCCGCCGCCCACCATGGGCGGCGGGCCCGGCAGCGGGGTGCTCACCACGGCCATGGGCTACTGCTACCCGAGCGGCGCGCTCGTCGGCGGCGAGCCCGGCCGGCCCGTCATCCCCGAGAGGTTGCGCATGGTCGGGGACACCGGGACCCGGGCCCCGCACATGTGGCTGACCCGGGCGGGTGAGCGGATCTCCACGCTGGACCTCTACGAGCGCTCCTTCGTGCTGCTCAGCGGCGTCGGCTCGCCGTGGCGGACGGCCGCGGAGCAGGTCGCCGCGGAGCTCCCGGTACGGCTGGACGCCTACACCATCGGCTCCGGGCCGGCCGCCGACCTGATCCAGGAGGGCGGCGGCTCCGACTGGAGCGAGGTCCACGCGATGAGCGCCGAGGGCGCGGTGCTCGTACGGCCGGACGGGTTCGTGGCCTGGCGCTCGGAGGGCGCGGTCGCCGACCCCCGGGCGACGCTGCACGAGGTCCTCTCGACGGTGCTGCGCCGGGCGTGACCACCTCGTCCCCCCTCCCGCCGGCCGTGCACGCGGCCGGCGGAAGGGGTTCAGCGGCAGGCCCAGCAACCCGCCCAGCAGCCGGGGTCGGGCCGCACGCCACGCCGGCGGCCCGCTTCGGCGCCGATGCCTCCGCCCGCCGCACCGCGGGCGCGGGCGCGGGCCCGGCCTGTGTCCCGGTCACGGTCAAGGGAGTTGCGGTGCGCGTAACACGCGATGACGACCGCGAGCGCGGCCAGTTCCTCCGGGGCGGCAACGCCCCTCTCCACACGCAGCAGGCTCGCTATCGGGACATCGTTCGACATCGGCACGGCCTCTCTCACGGGGGCTGCGCGTGCGCCCGGCCGCGGCACGAGGGGCGGACCGGATCGGCGCCGACACGGGCGGCACACGGGTGGCTCGGTGCGCTGACGGGACGTGTTCCGCGGGTGCGAACCGGCCTGCGGACTCCTGCCGGATCACCAGGAGTCCTGTCCCGACCGACGCTACAAGCGCGCGGCGGACCCGGCACTCCGGGAACGCGCGGTCCGGTGGCGTGCAGTCGGCGCACGAGCGGTCCGGACACGTGCGGTCCGGGCACGTGCCGTCCGGGGCCGGCCGCCCGCGCCGCCCGCGCGGCAGCGGCGCCGCCGCGGGGCCGGTCGTGACCGGCCACGGGCCCCTGTTGTGCCGGGGCTGCGCCGGCCGGCTGTACGCCGTCTGCATCACGGACCACTCCGGCGGGAACACCGCCGGCCAGTGGGAGGTCGACCACGAGATGCCCGGGGAGTGCCCGCTGGCCGGGCTGTTGCCCCTGACCGGGACGGCGGTCGACGTCCACGACCTGCCGGGGGCGGAGGAGGTGCTCGGTCCGCCCTTCTGAGCGGGGCGGGTTGAGCCGCACGGGTGAGCTCCGTACGCCGCATGCACCGCCGGCGGCCCAGCGGCGGCCGTCGACGAGGCATGCGTTCACTCTTTGAACTCCCTCTGCACGCAAGCGCTTTCCCGGTTCAATCTCTTGACGGCCGTGAGGGCGGGGAGCACAGTGTCCAGCGGCGCCGTTCTGAGAGCGCTCTCAAAACGGTGGCCACGCTCTTCCCCCCGCACCGCGCCTCATCGCGCTTCAGAGAGGGCACCCATGCGTGAGACATCCGGCAGGACACGACCGACGGTCCGGCGGGCCGTCCTGGCCGCGCTCGGCACGATCGGCCTGGTCGCGGCGACCGCCGCGGGCGTGGTGCTGCCCGCGAGCGCCGCCGCTCCCCCCACCCCGACCGGCTGGTCGCGGGTGTTCCTGGACGACTTCGACGGACCCGCGGGGTCCGGCGTGAACACCGCCGACTGGCAGTACACCACCGGCACCAGTTATCCCGGCGGACCCGCCAACTTCGGTACCGGTGAGATCGAGACGATGACCGCCGACCCCTCCAACGTCTCCCTCGACGGCACGGGCAACCTGCGCATCACGCCGAGGCGCGACGCGGCGGGCAACTGGACGTCCGGCCGGATCGAGACCAAGCGGTCCGACTTCCAGCCTCCGGCCGGCGGCACGCTCCGCACCGAGGCGCGCATCCAGATGCCGAACGTCACGGGTCCGGCGGCCAAGGGCTACTGGCCGGCCTTCTGGATGCTCGGAGCCCCGTACCGCGGCAACTGGTGGAACTGGCCGGGCATCGGTGAGATCGACATCCTGGAGAACGTCCAGGGCATCAACAACGTCTGGGCCACCGTGCACTGCGGCACGAGCCCCGGCGGACCGTGCAACGAGACGTCCGGCATCGGCGGCCAGCACGTGTGCCCGGGTACGAGCTGCCAGGGCGGCTTCCACACCTACGCCGTGGAGTGGGACCGCGCGACCGCGGTCGAGGAGATGCGCTTCTACGTCGACGGGGTCAACTTCCACACCGTACGGGCGAACCAGGTGGACGCGACCACCTGGACCAACGCCACGAACCACGGCTACTTCATCATCCTGAACGTCGCCATGGGCGGCGGTTTCCCCGATGCCTTCGGCGGCGGACCCGACGCGGGCACCCAGCCCGGTCACGCCATGGTCGTCGACTACGTGTCCGTCCTCCGCTCGACCGGGGGCACGACCCCGCCCACCACTCCCCCGACCACCCCGCCGGCCGGCAACCGTGACGCGTACTCCGCGATCCAGGCCGAGTCGTACGACGGCCAGGCGGGGGTCGCCAAGGAGGCCACCACGGACTCCGGCGGCGGCGAGAACCTCGCGTCGCTGGGCAACGGCGACTGGGCCCTGTTCAGGGGCGTCGACTTCGGCTCCACCCCGGCGAGGCAGTTCCACGGACGGGTGGCGAGCGGCGCGGCCGGCGGGGTCAGCGGGCTCGTCGAGGTGCGCCTGGACAGCCGTACCTCGGCGCCGGTCGGCAGCTTCTCGATCGCGGGCACCGGCGGGTGGCAGAGCTGGCGCACGGTACCGGCGAACATCACCGCGGTCACGGGCACGCACGACGTCTACCTGACCTTCACCAGCGGCCAGCCCGCCGACTTCGTGAACGTCAACTGGTTCGACTTCGGGCACTGAGCCGACCGCCGGGGGCTCCGTCAGCGACTGCGCCACTCCTCGGCCAGCAGCCGGTAGGAACGGACCCGGTCCGCGTGGTCGTGCGTGATGGTGGTGATCAGCAACTCGTCGGCGCCGGTGGCCTCCTGGAGCCGCTCCAGGTGATCGGCGACGGTCCGCGCCGAGCCGACGAACTGGGTCTCCACCCGGTCCGCGACGAGTTCCCGGTCCGCCTCCGTCCAGGGCAGGGCGCGCGCCTCGGCGGGCGTGGGGAAGGGGATGGCGCCCTCGGCGGTACGGATGCTGCGCACCCAGGGCGCGTACCCGGTGGCCAGTTCGCGGGCGGTCGCGTCGTCCTCGGCGACGACGACGTCGGCGGAGACCGTCAGGTACGGCCGGTCCAGCTCGGCCGAGGGCTTGAAGGCGGCCCGGTAGCCCTCGGCCGCCTCCAGCACCGAAGCCGGGCTGACGTGGTAATTGGCCGCGAACCGCAGCCCGTTGCGACCCGCGGTCTCCGCACTGACTCCCCCGCTGCTGCCCAGGATCCACACCTGTACGTCGGCCCCCTCCCCGGGGACGGCATGTGCCTCCACCCCCTCCGGGGAGCGGTAATCGCCCCGGAGCAGCGCGAGGACGTCGTCGATCTGCTCGGCGTAGTCCTGGGGCTGGGCACCGGGCAGGTTCAGCAGCTTCTGCTGGAGCGCGACCCGCGGATGCCCCAGCAGATGCGCGAAGGAGAACCGGGCGGGGATGCGCAGTCCGTTCGGGGCGTACCCCTCGAACGGAGGGTCCTGCGCGGCTCCCGGCTGCGGCCGGCCCGCCGAGCGCCCCAGGCCCAGGTCGAGGCGCCCGGGGTGCAGCGCGTCGATCAGGCCGAACTCCTCGACCGTGGACAGGGCGGTGCGGTGCCCGAGCTGGACGGCGCCGGAGCCGATCCGGATGGTCGAGGTCGCGGAGGCGGTCAGCGCGAGTACGACCGCCGGTGAGGTCCCGGCGACCCCCGGGTTGAGGTGGTGCTCGGCGAACCAGTAGCGGGCGTAGCCGAAGGCCTCCGTCTGCCGGGCCAGGTCGATGCTGTGGTGCAGGGCCTCGGCCGCCGTGGAACCGGACGGGACCGGGACGAGGTCGAGGACCCCGAGGGGGATGCCGGACATGGCCGGGCTCCTTACAGGTCGGGAAAGGGAGGGTCGGGGATCTCGCGGCGCAGCACCGGGGCGATCTGCGACTGGAAGAGCTCGAGGGAGGCCCGGTGCTCCGCGGGGGTGAGCCCGCCCGGCTCCGCCTGGAGGTGCAGGGCGGTGTGGCCGAGGGCCTCGTGGTAGCGGTGGACCTTCTCGATCACCTGTTGGGGGCTGCCGACCAGTGCCGAGCTCCGCTCGACGAAGTCCTCCAGCGTCGGGAAGGCCGGAGCCAGCCCCTGTTGTGCGTGGAAGGCGAGGTACCGGGCGAAGGCGGGCCGGTACGCCGCCACCGCCTGCTGCGAGGTGGGGGCCGCGTGGTAGCCGGCCGTCCCCGCGCCGACGACGGCGTGCGCGGGGTCGTGCCCGTAGTGCTCCCAGCGCTCGCGGTAGTGGCGCACCAGCTCGGCGTACGGGCCGATCGGGTGGGTGACGTTCGCCGAGAAGAGCGGGTCCCCGTAGCGCGCCGCGAGATCGACGGACTCCCGGCTGGTCGCGCTGCCGTGCCAGACCCGCAGGGCCGGCTGGAAGGGCCTCGGCAGCACCTCGGCGCCGGCCAGGGCGGGGCGGAAGCGCGGCTCGGCGCTCACCTTGTCCTCGCGCCAGATCCGCCGGAACAGCTCGTAGGCCTCGGCGTTGCGCTCCCACTGGTCCTCGGGGGTCACGTGGAACAGCTCGCGCTGGGCGGTGCCGTTGCCCTTGCCGATCATCAGCTCCAGGCGGCCGTCGCAGAGGTGGTCGAGCGTCGCGTAGTCCTCGTACGCCCGCACCGGGTCGAGCAGGCTCAGGGTGGTCACGGCCGTGAACAGCCGGATCCGGCGGGTCAGGGCGGCGATGTGGCTGAGGACCACGGGCGGCGAGGACGACAGGAAGGGCCGCTCGTGGCGCTCGCCGACCCCGAAGCCGTCGAAGCCGAGCTCCTCCGCGAGCAGTGCGGCGTCGACCACCTCGCGGAACCGCTCACGGGTGGGGGTGAGGGCGCCCGTCACCGGATCCGCGGAGTCCGTGATGAGGGTGATGGCCAGGAACTTCACGAGCGCGCGGCCAGCGGGTCGGAAGCCGTCTGCGGCACCGCGAGCCCGAGGTGGTCGCGCAGGGTGGTGCCCGCGTACTCGGTGCGGAAGACCCCCCGCTCCTGGAGCAGCGGGACGACGGTGTCGGCGAAGACGTCCAGGCCGCCCGGGGTGATGTGGGGGACGAGGATGAATCCGTCGGCGGCGTCCGCCTGCACCAGCGTGTCGATCTGCGCGGCGACGGTGGCGGCGGAGCCGACGAAGGTCTGGTCGGCCGTGGTGGAGATGACGAGTTCGCGGATCGACAGGTTCTTGGCTTCGGCGAGCGCGCGCCACTGCCGTGCGGTGGCGAGCTGGTCACGGTACTCCCGTACGCTCGCCCGTCCGAGGGCGATGGTGTTCTCCCCGACCTCGGGGTCGATGTCGGGCAGCGGGCCATCGGGGTCGTAGCCGGACAGGTCCCGGTTCCAGACGTGCTCCAGGAACTTGATCGCGGTCTGCCCGCTGACCTGGAGGCGGCGCACCTCGTGAGCCGCCTCGCGGGCCTCGGCGTCGGTGTCGCCGAGGACGAAGGTGGCTGCGGGCAGGATCTTCAACTGGTCCGGGGTGCGGCCGTACTTGGCGAGGCGGCCCTTGACGTCGGCGTAGAACTCCCGGCCCGCGTCGAGCGTCCCGTACCGGCCGAAGATCGCGTCGGCGCCGGCGGCGGCGAACTCGCGCCCCTCGTCGGAGTCGCCCGCCTGGAAGATCACCGGCCGGCCCTGCGGGCTGCGCGGCACGTTGAAGTGGCCCTCGATGTCGAAGTGCTGTCCCCGGTGGGCGAAGGAGCCGGCCCGCGCGTCCCGCAGGAAGGCGCCCGATCCGGCGTCGGCGAGGATCTCGGAGCCGTCCCAGGAGTCGAACAGCTCGTTGGCGGTGGCCAGGAACTCCTGAGCCCGGGAGTAGCGCTCCTCGCGCGGCAGGAACCCGCCGCGCCGGAAGTTCTCGCCGGTGAAGGCGTCCCAGGAGGTGACGACGTTCCAGGCGGCCCGGCCCTCGGACAGGTGGTCGAGCGAGGCGAACTGGCGGGCCACCTCGTAGGGCTCGTTGAAGGTGGAGTTGATGGTGCCGGTCAGTCCGAGGCGCGAGGTGACCGCCGCGAGCGCGGCCAGCACCGTGAAGGTGTCGGGGCGGCCGACGACGTCCAAGTCGTAGATCTGGCCGCCCTGTTCCCTCAGTCTCAGTCCCTCCGCGAGGAAGAGGAAGTCGAACTTGGCGCGTTCGGCGGTGCGCGCGAAGTGGACGAACGAGTCGAAGTCGATGTGGCTGCCGGCCGCCGGGTCACTCCACACGGTGGTGTTGTTGACGCCCGGGAAGTGGGCTGCGAGATGGATCTGCTTGAGCGGCTTGCTGCTCATGACGGGGCCTTCCGGGTCCGGGATCAGGCGGCGGGGTGGGCGGCGTAGCGGCTTGCCGGGCGTTCCAGGCCCAGCAGTCCGCGCAGGGTGTCCGCCTCGTACGCCCGGCGGAAGACCCCGCGCCGCTGGAGTTCCGGTACCAGGCCGCGGGTGATCGCGGGCAGGTCGTGGGCGATCGCCCCGGGCCGCAGCAGGAAGCCCGACAGGCCCGCCTCCCGGCGCTCCAGCAGCAGGTCCGCCAGCTGCCCGGGGCTCCCGGCGAAGACCGCGCCCCCGTCGGCGTACGAGGTACCCGAGAGCGCGTCCAGGCGCTCCAGACGGGCGACGGCGGCCGGGGCGTCCTCGTCCAGGAACACGGTGAGGTCCCCGAACAGGTGCAGTGGCTGCGCCGCGAGCCCGGTGGTCTCCCGGGCCCGCCGGATCGCCTCGACGGCGGCCCTCGTACCGTCCGGGTCGTGCGCGGCCACGTACCCGATGTCCGTGGACCGGGCGACGAGCGCGTACGAGGCTTCGCCGTCGCCGGACGCGCCGACCACGGGCTGTCCCTGCGGCGGGCGCGGGGTGATCGAAGGCCCCCGCACACTGAAGTGCCGGCCCTCGAAGTCGATGTAGTGCAGCTTGTCGCGGTCGACGAACCGGCCCGTGGCCACGTCCCGGATCTCCGCGTCGTCCTCCCAGCTGTCCCACAGCCGCCGGACGACCTCGATGTGGTCGGCGGCCTCGGCGTAGGACTCCGCCTCCGGGAGCGGGACCGGCCGGCGGCCGAAGTGCCGTGTCTCGTGGAGGAGTCCGGACACCTGGATCCACAGGCCGGCCCGGCCGCGGCTCACGTGGTCGAGGGTGGCGATCGCCTTGGAGATGTGGAAGGGCTCGGTGTGGGTGGCCGTCACCGCCGGGACCAGCCCGATGTGCCGGGTCAGCGGTGCGACGCGGGCGGCGGTGAGCACCGCGTCCAGCCGCCCCCGGACCCGGTCCGTGCGTCCGTCGGGCCCGTCGGCCGAGGAGGACTGGAGGGTGAGGGAGTCCTCGATGGAGACGAAGTCGAGCAGTCCGGCTTCGGCCTCGGCCACGGCGTCGGCCCAGTAGCGGGCCGTGAAGATCTCACCGGGCCGGGCGCCCGGCTCGCGCCAGGCGGCCGGGTGCCGGCCCGCGCCGTCGAGCGCGACGGCCAGGTGCAGTGGTGCGGAGGATTCCGATGCGAGGGGAAATACGGATGCGGGCGGGGATGAGGACACGTCGGATTACGCCTTCCTGATCGGCCGGGCGAGGAAAAGGCCGATGTGCGTCGCGAATGTGAGGGCGTACGAGAGGGCGGAAAAGAGGCCCGTGAGGCCCGCCATCAATATCTCTTCGAAACGCTATGCCCTATAGCGGTGCCATACAATGACTCGCATATTAAGAGAAGTTGGCAGCGGTGTTGCCGGGCGCGCGGACCGCCGTGAAGGACGGGCGGCGGCGCAGGGTGAAGCCGATCGACTCGTACAGCCGGATCGCCGTCGTGTTGCTCGCGGCGGTGTGGAGGAACGGTACGTCGCCGCGCTCCCGGATGCCCGCGGCGACGGCGCGGACCAGCCGCGTCGCCAGCCCGCCGCCCCGGTGGTCGGGGTGGGTGCACACCGCGCTGATCTCGGTCCAGCCGGGTGGCCGCAGCCGCTCTCCGGCCATGGCGATCAGCCGGCCCCGGTGCCGGATGCCGAGGTACGTGCCCAGCTCGATGGTGCGGGGCAGGAACGGACCGGGCTTCGTGAGCTCGATCAGGCCGAGGATCTCGGGTACGTCGCGGGGGCCGAGCCTGACCGCCTCGGGGGCGGGTTCGGCGCGCAGCGAGGTGTCGACCAGCTGCACGCCGGCGACCGAGCCGACGGTCTCCCAGCCGTCGGGTGGGGTGAACACGCCGGCGAGCGCGGCGGTCCCGCCGTCACCGACCAGTCTGCGCAGGTCGGCCCAGGAGTCCGGGTCGGCCGGGTCCGCGAGGGCGGCGAAGGGCGAGACGTCCGACGGGTAGCGGGCGGCGCGGGGGACGGCGCAGGGGTGGGCCTCGGGACGGGCGGCCCGCTCGGCGAGGGCGGCGTGCGCGCCGGACAGGGAGGCCCAGGCCGGGTTGTCGAGGACGTGCGTGGTGGGGCCTGCGTTCGTGGTCATGCGGCGGGCTCTCCGTCCGTGGCGCGGCCCGGGGGCCGGGGATTCAGGAGTTGGTCACCGGCAGGCCCGGCGGGTCAACCTCCGAGGTGGTGACGGCCTCGTTGGACAGGTTCCAGGCGGCGAGCAGCTGCGCGTACTGGCCGTTCTTGATGAGATGGTTGATGGCTTCGGACACCGGCTTGGCGAGCCCGCTGTCCTTCTTCGCGGTCGCGGCGATCAGGCCCTGGAGCGACTCGCCCGCGCCGGAGAAGGAACCCGCGTTGCGGGTGGGGGCGGTGCCGCTCGCCGTCTGGGTGATGTGGTAGGCGATGGACGGGTTCGGGCCGAAATTGATGTCGATCTTCTTGCCGCTGAGGGCCAGGTAGGTGCTGTTGGCATCGGGGAAGTACTTGACGGTGATGTCCTTGCCCTCGGCCTGGAGCTTCTTCTGCCACTCCAGCAGGATCTTCTCCTGGTTGGTGCCCGAGCCGACCGCGACCGTCCTGCCCGCGAGGTTGCGGTAGTCGCCGCCGTAGTTCCAGGGGTTGTCCTTCAGCGTCTCGAAGGCCAGGTTGTCCTGCCGGTAGGAGGCGAACTCGTACTTCTTCTTGCGCTCCTCCGTGACCGTGACGTTCGTGAAGGCCACGTCCACCTTGCCGCTGTCGATGCCGACGAAGAGGTTCTCCCAGGTGGAGTTCTTCACGACCGGTTTGAGCCCGAGCGTCGCGGCCACCAGGCGGCCGAGGTCCGGTTCGGCGCCGGTCAGGGTCTTCTGGTCGGTGCCCGCGTACGCCAGGGGCGGGTAGCCGGCGGGCAGCGCGCCGACCCCGATGACGAGTTCGCCGCGCTCGCGCACGTCGGCGGGCAGCTGGGCGCGCAGGGACTCGACCGCGGGGACGGACAGCTCGGTCTCCCGGGCGGCGCCGTTGGACACCGCGCCGACGGTGACCTTGCCGGAGTCCGGTCCGGTGGCCTCGGCGTCACCGCCGCACGCGGTGAGGCCGGAGGCGAGCGCCACGGTGGCGGTGGCGGCTCCGAGGCCGCGGGTGAGTCTGGCGCGCAGGGAGTGTCGGCGTTGCATGGTGTTGCCTTTCGGGTCGGGAGGGGCGGGTCAGAGCACCTTGCTCAGGAACTCCCGCGTACGGGGGTGGGCGGGCCGGTCCAGCACCTGCTCGGGCGGGCCCTGTTCGACGATGCGGCCGCCGTCGAGGAAGACGACCTCGTCGGCGACCTCGCGGGCGAAGCCGATCTCGTGGGTGACGATGACGAGCGTGGTGCCGCCGGTGGCGAGGTCCTTGATCACGGACAGCACCTCGCCGACGAGTTCGGGGTCGAGCGCCGAGGTGGGTTCGTCGAAGAGGATGACGCCGGGCCGCAGCGCGAGGGCCCGGGCGATGGCCACGCGCTGCTGCTGGCCGCCGGACAGCTGCCGCGGATAGGCGCCGGTCCGCTCGCCGAGCCCGACGCGTTCGAGGAGTTCGCGTGCCAGGGCCCGGGCCTGCGGCCGAGGCAGCCTGCCGGTGGCCACCGGGGCGGCCGCGACGTTGTCCAGCACGGTCAGGTGCGGGAAGAGGTTGAAGTTCTGGAAGACGAATCCGATGCGGCCGCGCTGGGCGAGGATCGCCCGCTCGCTCAGCTCCTTCAGCCGTCCGCCGTGCCGCTGTACGCCGATCAGCTCGCCGCCGACGCTGACGTATCCGGCCTCGGGCTTCTCCAGGTGGTTGATGACCCTCAGCAGGGTGGACTTGCCGGAGCCGGAGCGGCCCAGGACCGCGGTGACCGTGCCCGGCCGGAGCCGCAGGCTCACCCCGTCCAGGACCTGCCGGCCGCCGAACGACTTGTGCACGCCGTGGACCTCGATCGCGGCGGGCCGCGCGGCGGTGGTCATCGCGCCGTCTCCTTCCGGGAGATGTCCGGGAGGCGGTCCGGGAGGCGGTTCCGGAGTTCGCGCAGGCCCGTCCGGGCCCGCTGCAAGGGGGTGGGCGGCATGGTGCGCAGCGCGCCGCGCGCGTAGTACCGCTCGACGTAGAACTGGACGACCGAGAGGACGCTGGTGAGGACCACGTACCAGAAGGTGGCCACCAGCAGCAGCGGCACGATGTCGCCGGAGTAGGTGCTGCCGAGGCTCTGCACCGTGCCGAACAGGTCGAGCAGCGATACGTAGAAGACCAGCGAGGTGGCCTTGACCAGCCCGATCAGCTGGTTGACGTAGGCGGGGACGATGGAGCGCAGCGCCTGCGGGAAGACGATCCGGGCGAACTGGTAGCGCTTGGGCAGTCCCAGCGCGGCCGCCGCCTCGTGCTGGCCCTGGTCGACGGAGAGCACACCGGCCCGTACCACTTCGGCCGCGTACGCCGCTTCGCTCAGGCTCAGGCCCACGACCGCGACGACGATGTCGGTGGCCAGCCTCGACTCGTCGAAGGTGAAGAAGGCGGGTCCGAAGGGCACCCCGATGCTGAGGGCGGGGTAGAGGGCGCTGAGGTTGTAGAGGAAGAGCAGGACCACGATCAGCGGTACCGAGCGCAGCAGCCAGATGTACGCCCAGCTCACCGAGCGCAGTACGGGGTTCGCGGAAAGCCTGCCGAGGGCGAGCAGGATGCCGCCCGCGAGGCCGAGGACCGCGCTGTACGCGGCCACCTGGAGGGTGATGAGCAGGCCGTCCAGGACGGCCGGCCGGACGAACCAGTAGGTGAACCGGTCCCATTGGTAGAAGGGATTGGTCAGCAGCCCGTGGGCGGCCTGGGAGAGCAGCACCAGCACGAGGGCGGTGGCGACCCACCGCCCGGGCCGGCGGAGCGGGAGGACCCGCTCGACCGGCGCCGGCGGTCCCGGGGGCGCGGTGAGGACAAGCGATTCGGTCAAGGACACTCCAGCAGCATTCGACAAGTCGAAGAATCGAAAAGCAGCCGTCATGCCGGAAAGAAAGAGGCCGCTGATGTCGTTTTCTGCGGCGTAAGCTAGGCAGCCCGGAGAAGGGCTGTCAACGGTCCCGATATCGATATCCGCGGAAGCGTGCGGCAATTTCATCCGCCGTACACACAACGCCTTCCGGTGAAATGTTCGGGCTGTTGCACCGGCCCGGTTCCGGGGCTACTGGTGGTCGGGAACGTACTTGTAGCCGACGCGGCGCACGGTGGTGATGCGGCCCCGGTGGGCGGGACCGAGCTTGCGGCGCAGCCTGGCCACGTGGACGTCGACCGTACGGCCGTCGCCGATGTGTCCGTATCCCCAGATGTCCGTGATGAGGGCGTCACGCCTGTGGACCGTGTACGGATGGGCCACCAGGTGGGCCAGGAGGTCGAACTCCAGGTAGGTGAGGTCGAGTTCGCGTCCGTCGACCTCGGCGAGCCGACGTGCGCCGTCGATCCGGATGGCATCGCCCGGCCGGACGGTGGCGGGGTGCGGGGCTGCCGGTGCCGGCTCGGGCGCCGGGAGCGTCCTGGCGTCGAGGGGAAGGATCTCCGGGCGGATGCCGTGCGCGGTCATCACCGCGACCGGGTCGACGTCCGCCGGCAGGAACACGAGGTATCCGACGCGGTCGACGCCGATCCCGCCCGCGGGGGCGGCGGACGGGTGGTCTCCGACCAGTTGGAGGCGTGGGGCCGGGGGACGGCGGACGGCGGTGGTGGGTACCGGTGCGGGAAGTGCGGTGGTCACGGTGAGCCCCTTCGGCTGCTCGAAACGAGGTACGGACGCCGGGTGTTGGGCGACGACGGGGCAGGGGTTCCGTGACGGATCCGACGGGAGAGCCGGACCGCCGCACGTCGGGCAGACCCGTACGGCCACGGCTCGGGGGCCGGGGTCACGGGGAAGTGCGGCGCACGGACAGGAGCGACGGCCGGAACACCGGCACGCGTCGAGGAAATGCCCGGTCGAAGAAGCCCTAGACGGGTCGGCAGACGGCGCTGGCGACGCGACGGAGGTCAACGTGCCTGCGGCGTACGAGCAACGGCTGCGACGGGGACATGGTCACATCGTGAGGTGCGTGGCGGGTGCGCGTCAATACTTCCCTACCGATTGACTAGGAAATGGCTCTGACCTGCGCGGTCTCTCATCTCGAGATCACATCGTCCGCCATTCGGTCACGCTCTTGCCGGGCGGGCGGCTTCGGGCGAGTATCCCTATCAATCCGATGGGAAAGGTGGGGATTCGGTGAAGCGGCCGGCCGGCACCACCCAACAACGTTCCGGAGTAGCCGACATGACCACCGCCATCCCCCGTGGCACCACCGGCCGCCGATCCGCCGACGAGCAGCGCCGCACGCTCCTGCGCACCGCCCGCGACGTGGCGGACGACCTCGCCGCGGACGCCATCGCCCGCGACCAGGCGGGCAAGCCGCCGGCCGACGAGACCGCCCGGCTGCGCGAGGCGGGCCTGCCGGCGGCCCTGACCCCGCCCGGGCCCGACCGCGGGGCGGACTGGCGCACCGGATGCGCCGTCATACGCGAGATCGCCGCGGCGGACAGCTCCGTCGGCGACGTGCTCGCCCGCCACTACGTACACACCTGGAGCGGACGCTTCTACGCCGGTCATGACCACGCGACCGCCCTCGAGGAGGAGTCGGTGGGCGAGCAGTGGCTGTGGACCGGTGCGGTCCGCCCTCCCGTACCCCACGACGACGGCGACGAGCCGGGGCTCACGCTGAGGCGGCGCACCCCCGGCTACGTGCTCAGCGGGCGCCGGTCCGTGGACACGGCGGCGGCCGCGGCCGACCAGATCGTGGTCGACGCGGTGTGCGCGGCCACCGGTGACGTCCTGGTCGTACGGATCCCACCGGGCGCACGGGGCGTGAGCGTCGAGTCCGCCCACGACCGCCTCGGGCAGCGCGTCGCCGGCGCGGGCGAGGTCGTCCTGGACCGGGTCGCCCTCACGCCCGAACAGGTGCTGGGGCGGCTGCCGCACGACGAGGAGTCGACCGCGCCCTTCACCGCGCTCGCGGAGCCCGCGCTCCGGCTCGCCCTCTGTCACGTCGGCCTCGGCATCGCGGAGGGCGCCCTCACCGAGGCGCGCGACCTCAGCAGGGGCGGCCGCGCGCACCGGCTGCCCGGTGAGGATCCGGACCTCTTCCTGACGTACGGGGAGCTCGCCTCGGCCGCCCAGACGGCCACCGCCGTGGTCGACCGGGCGACGGAGGTGATGGCGCGGGCCCTCGACACGGGTCCGCACCTCGACGCGGAGGGAGCCGCGGGCGTCGCGGCCCTGGTCGCCACGGCCGAGACCGTGACGTCGAAGGCGGCCCTGCGCATCACGGCCCGGGTGCTGGAACTCGCCGACGCGCCCGGCTTGGACCGGTTCTGGCGCAACGCCCGCGTCCTGACGGCCCACCGTCCGGCCGCCCACCGCCTGCGTTCCATCGGCGAGCACTACCTCAACGGCTCCCACCCCGTGGTGGCGGCGTTCCGCTGACGCGAGCCCGAGCACCCGCCCGGCGGCCGCCGGCCACCCGCGAGGGGACACCGGCCGTATCGATGCAAGATAATGTCCGTATGCGGATCTCAGCCAGGGCGGACTACGCGGTACGTGCCGCACTGCAGCTTGCCGCGTCCCAGGACGACGGGCCCGTGAAGGCGGAGGCCATCGCGGACGCCCAGGACATCCCGCACAAGTTCCTCGAGGGCATCCTGAACGACATGCGCCGGGGTGGTCTCGTCCTCAGCCAGCGCGGCGGCAACGGCGGCTACCGGCTGGCCAAGCCCGCCCGGTCCATCAGCATCGCGGACGTGATCCGCGTCGTGGACGGACCGCTCGTCTCGGTGCGCGGGGTCCGCCCACCGGACCTGTCCTACACCGGCCCCGCCCAGGCCCTGCTCCCCCTGTGGATCGCGCTGCGCGCCAATGTCCGCGAGATCCTCGACGGCGTGAGCCTCGCCGACGTCGCAGCGGCCGACCTGCCCGCGGACGTGTCGGCCCTGGCCGACACCCCCGGCGCCTGGACCAATCCCTGACCCCTGCCCCACCTGCACGTTCTCACATAGCGAGATCCTGACGTCCAGCATTCGGTCACCCTCTTGGGGCGGGTGTCCGCCTCTGCCAATATGCCTACCAACCAGGTGGGAAAACTAGGAATCCAGGAGGCGGGCCGTGCGAACACTGCATCACGCAGGCCGGATGCTGCCTCTGACCTCCCGCCGGCACATCGACCTGCTCCGCACGTCCAGCGCCATCTGTCAGTCCCGCTGTCAGTCCGGCTGACACCATGCGCCGGGCCCCGCTCCCCGTGTAGTCACCGCTGAGCACCGTCGGACGGGCCCCCTCGGCCGCCCACGCCGTACCGCGTGGAGTCGAGCGCGGGCACGCGCCGTAGGGGCTCGACTTCCGTCCCCGAGGTGTCCGACACCCCTGCGTTCCTCGGGCTCGCGACCGCAACCCCGTCGCCCACCGCTCACCGCCGGGCGTCGGTTCCGTGTGCGTCGACGGCCTCGCGTCGCCCTTCTCCGTACCCCCTTGAACACCCTCCCGTGAAAGGACACCTCCGTGTCTGCCGCAAGACCGCTCACCACCCTGCGCGCCATCGCCGTCACCGCGACGCTTCCCCTGCTGCTCACCGCCTGCGGCTACGGCTCCGAGGCCAAGAAGGACGAGGGCGACAAGCCCGCGAACGCCGCCGCCACGGACGGCGCGAAGCTGTCGGCCTCCGAGGTGCG